>NZ_JYKS01000057.1 GCF_000935045.1 Pseudomonas sp. 10-1B | reverse complement strand
AGCGCCGCGCGGGCGGCGCTCGATATCCGCCCCACCACAACACCCAAGCCATACCCCGCCTCTCCCCTCCCTTGCACCCCCTCCGAACAGAACTAAGCTTGTTGCCACAGTGGGCTTCACTCCCGAAGGAGCGAAGCAGACGCGGCGCATAGCCTGGTGCCGTCCCGAAAAAAAGCTTGACCGATCGATCAGAAAAAGGCGAAAAACGGTACACATTACAAATATTTATTTGTGTACAATCGTCCAGACCCGATCACTACGGGACACCAGTGGACGGGCTCGGACACGGGTCGGCGTACCAAAGTTGCGTTGCGGTAACCACGGTGGTTATCAATACTGGCGCCGATTTTTCGACCAACAAGAACATCAAAACCGTGGAACCTTTAGCATGAGCACAGCAATCAGTCCGACTGCTTATAACTACAAGGTCGTCCGCCAGTTCGCCATCATGACGGTGGTCTGGGGGATCCTTGGCATGGGCCTCGGCGTCTTCATCGCCTCGCAGCTGGTATGGCCGCAACTGAACCTGGACCTGCCCTGGACCAGCTTCGGCCGCCTGCGCCCGCTGCACACCAACCTGGTGATCTTCGCCTTCGGGGGCTGTGCGCTGTTCGGCACCAGCTACTACGTGGTGCAGCGCACCTGCCAGACCCGGCTGATCTCCGACAGCATGGCCGCCTTCACCTTCTGGGGTTGGCAGGCAGTGATCGTCGGCGCGCTGATCACCCTGCCGATGGGCTACACCACCACCAAGGAATACGCCGAGCTCGAGTGGCCGCTGGCGATCCTGCTGGCCATCGTCTGGGTCACCTACGGGCTGGTGTTCTTCGGCACCATCGTCAAGCGCAAGACCAAGCACATCTATGTCGGCAACTGGTTCTACGGCGCCTTCATCGTGGTCACGGCGATGCTGCACATCGTCAACCACATCTCGCTGCCGGTTAGCCTGTTCAAGTCGTACTCGGCCTACTCCGGCGCCACCGACGCGATGATCCAGTGGTGGTACGGCCACAACGCCGTGGGCTTCTTCCTCACCACCGGTTTCCTGGGCATGATGTACTACTTCGTGCCCAAGCAGGCCGAGCGGCCGATCTACTCGTATCGTCTGTCGATCGTGCACTTCTGGGCACTGATCACCCTGTACATCTGGGCCGGCCCGCACCACCTGCACTACACCGCCCTGCCCGACTGGGCACAGTCGCTGGGCATGGTGATGTCGATCATCCTGCTGGCGCCAAGCTGGGGCGGCATGATCAACGGCATGATGACCCTGTCCGGTGCCTGGCACAAACTGCGTACCGACCCGATCCTGCGCTTCCTGGTCGTTTCGCTGGCGTTCTACGGCATGTCCACCTTCGAAGGCCCGATGATGGCCATCAAGACCGTGAACTCACTGTCGCACTATACCGACTGGACCATCGGCCACGTCCACGCCGGCGCCCTCGGCTGGGTGGCGATGATCTCGATCGGTGCCGTGTACCACATGATCCCGCGCCTGTATGGCCGCGAGCAGATGCACAGCGTCGGCCTGATCAACGCGCACTTCTGGCTGGCCACCATCGGTACCGTGCTGTACATCGCCTCGATGTGGGTCAACGGCATCACCCAGGGCCTGATGTGGCGCGCCATCAACGATGACGGCACGCTCACCTACTCCTTCGTCGAAGCCCTGCAGGCCAGCCACCCTGGCTATATCGTCCGCGCCCTGGGCGGTGCGTTCTTCGCCACCGGCATGCTGCTGATGGCCTACAACACGCTGCGTACCATACGTGCCGCCAACCCGGCACAGGCTGAGGAAGCCGCCAAGATCGTCGTCGTGGGAGCGCACTGATGAAGCATGAAGCCGTCGAGAAGAACATAGGCCTGCTGGCCTTCTTCATGGTCATCGCCGTGAGCGTCGGTGGCCTGACCCAGATCGTCCCGCTGTTTTTCCAGGACGTCACCAACAAACCGGTCGAAGGCATGAAGCCGCGCACCGCGCTGGAACTGGAAGGCCGCGACATCTACATCCGTGAAGGCTGCGTGGGCTGCCACTCGCAGATGATCCGCCCGTTCCGCGCCGAAACCGAGCGCTACGGCCACTACTCGGTGGCTGGTGAAAGCGTGTGGGACCACCCGTTCCTGTGGGGCTCCAAGCGTACCGGGCCGGATCTGGCCCGGGTCGGTGGCCGCTACTCCGATGACTGGCACCGTGCGCACCTGTACAACCCGCGCAACGTGGTACCGGAGTCGAAGATGCCGTCCTACCCATGGCTGGTCGAGAACAAGCTCGACGGCAAGGACACCGCGAAGAAGATGGAAGTGCTGCGCACACTCGGCACCCCGTACACCGATGCCGACATCGCCGGCGCGCGCGACGCGGTCAAGGGCAAGACCGAAATGGACGCCATCGTCGCGTACCTGCAGGGTCTTGGCACCATCATCAAGAGCAAACGGTGACGCTGATGGATATCGGGATGATTCGCGGCCTGGGCACCGTCGTGGTGATGGTGGCCTTCGTGGGCCTGGCGCTGTGGGTGTTCAACCCACGGCGTAAAAAGGACTTCGACGAAGCGACCCAACTGCCCTTCGCGGATGATCCCGAGGCCAGCAAGCACGTCGAGCAAGCAAAAGCTTCTGGGAGCAAACAACAATGACAACCTTCTGGAGTCTGTACGTTACCGTCCTGACCCTGGGCACCATCTTCTCGTTGACCTGGCTGTTGCTGTCGACCCGCAAGGGCCAGCACGAAGAGGTCACCGACGAAACCGTCGGGCATGCCTTCGATGGCATCGAGGAATACGACAACCCGCTGCCGAAATGGTGGTTCTGGCTGTTCGTCGGCACCATCGTCTTCGCCCTCGGCTACCTGGTGCTGTACCCGGGCCTGGGCAACTGGAAAGGCATCCTGCCGGGCTACTCGTACCTGGATAACGACAAGCAGACCGAGTTCTCCAACGGCCAGCCGGGTTGGACCGGCGTGCACGAGTGGGAAAAGGAAATGGCCAAGGCCGACGCCCGCTTCGGGCCGATCTTCGCCAAGTTCGCCGCCATGCCTATCATCGATGTGGCCAAGGACCCACAGGCGCTGAAAATGGGTGCACGGCTGTTCGCCTCCAACTGCTCGGTGTGCCACGGCTCCGACGCCAAGGGTGCCTTCGGCTTCCCCAACCTGACCGACAACGACTGGCGCTGGGGTGGCGAGCCGGACACCATCAAGGCCACCATCATGGGCGGCCGCCACGGCGTGATGCCGGCCTGGGCCGAGGTGATCGGTGACCAGGGCGTGGCTGACGTGGCGGCGTTCGTGATCAGCAAGCTGGATGGCCGCACACTGCCGGAAGGCGCCAAGGCCGATGCCGAGAACGGCCAGAAAATCTTCGCCGCCAACTGCGTGGCCTGCCACGGGCCGGAGGGCAAGGGTACGCCGGCCATGGGCGCGCCGAACCTGACCCACCCGCAGGCGTTCATCTACGGTTCGAGCTTTGCCCAGCTGCAGCAGACCATCCGTTATGGCCGCCAGGGGCAGATGCCGGCCCAGGAGCAAATGCAGGGTAATGACAAGGTGCATTTGCTGGCGGCTTATGTTTACAGCCTGTCGCATCAGGCTGAGCCGGCCAAGGCCGAGTAAGCAGGCCTGGCCCTTTCGCGGCTAAAGCCGCTCCTACGACGATTGCGATCAATTGTAGGAGCGGCTTTAGCCGCGAAGAGGCCGGCACAGGCACTGCATTTCTCGCAGGCAAATGACCTGGATCAATTGACACCCGCCATAACACGATTCACACCACGAACCCAACGCGACTAAAGGTCGCAGTGCGGTCCCATACTGCCATCAGCGGCGTATCATGGACCGCAGAGCGCTAGCAGATTGCGCGAGACTGCGGCCGGCACGCACTGGCCGCGGCATTTCTCCACTGCCGTGGGACTTGATGATGAGCAAGCAAATTCCGGTACATGACGTCACCCCGCCTGCCAACAAAGGGAAGGATTCCGTCGACCTCTACGCCTCCCGCGAGAAAATCTATACCCGTGCCTTCACCGGCCTGTTCCGGCGCTTGCGCATGGTCGGCGGGGCGATACTGTTCCTGCTGTACTTCGGCACCGTATGGCTGAACTGGGGCGGGCACCAGGCCGTGTGGTGGAACCTGCCCGAACGCAAGTTCTACATCTTCGGCGCCACCATCTGGCCGCAGGACTTCATCCTGCTCTCGGGCATTCTCATCGTTGCCGCCTTCGGCCTGTTCTTCATCACCGTGTTCGCCGGCCGGGTGTGGTGCGGCTACACCTGCCCGCAAAGTGTGTGGACATGGATCTTCATGTGGTGCGAAAAGGTCACCGAGGGTGACCGCAACCAGCGCATGAAGCTGGACAAGGCGCCCATGAGCGGCAACAAGTTCCTGCGCAAGTTCGCCAAGCACAGCCTGTGGCTACTGATCGGTTTCGTCACCGGCATGACCTTCGTCGGCTATTTCTCGCCGATCCGTGAACTAGCCATCGAATTCTTCACAGGCCAGGCCGACGGCTGGGCCTACTTCTGGGTCGGCTTCTTCACCCTCGCCACCTACGGCAACGCCGGCTGGCTGCGCGAGCAGGTGTGCGTGTACATGTGCCCCTATGCGCGCTTCCAGAGCGTGATGTTCGACAAGGACACGCTGATCGTTTCCTACGACCCGCGCCGTGGCGAAACCCGTGGCCCGCGCAAGAAGGACCTGGACTACAAGGCCAAGGGCCTGGGTGACTGCATCGACTGCACCATGTGCGTGCAGGTATGCCCCACCGGCATCGACATCCGTGACGGCCTGCAGATCGAGTGCATCGGCTGCGCCGCCTGCATCGACGCCTGCGACAACATCATGGACAAGATGAACTATCCCAAAGGGCTGATCAGCTACACCACCGAGCACAATCTGTCCGGGCAGAAGACCCACATGCTGCGCCCACGCCTGATCGGTTATGCCGTGGTACTGCTGGTGATGATCATCGGCCTGGCCACCGCCTTCGCCACCCGCTCGCTGGTCGGCTTCGACGTCAGCAAGGACCGCGTGCTGTACCGCGAGAACGCCCAGGGCCGGATCGAGAACGTGTACAGCCTGAAGGTGATGAACAAGGACCAGCGCGACCACGTCTATGTGCTGGATGCCGCCGGCCTGCCGGACCTGAAGCTCGAAGGCCAACGCGAGATCCGCGTGGCAGCCGGTGATATCGTCAGCCTGCCGGTGCAGCTGTCGGTCGCCCCCGAGAAACTGCCATCGACCACCAACGAAATCACCTTCATCCTCAAGAGCGCCGACGACAGCGACGCCCAGGTTGAAGCCAAGAGCCGCTTCATTGGCCCACAGATCCGCTAAGAGAGATAACCAACAATGCCTGCCACCGCCGCCAGCCCCTGGTACAAGCACCTCTGGCCCTGGATCATCATCGGCATCCTCACCACCTCGGTGTGCCTGAGCCTGACCATGGTCAGCATTGCCGTGCACAACCCGGACAACCTGGTGAACGACAACTACTACGAGGCTGGCAAGGGTATCAACCGCTCGCTGGACCGTGAATTGCTGGCGCAGAACCTGGGCCTGAAGGCCAATGTGCACCTGGACGAGCTGACCGGCGAAGTGGACCTGCGCCTGACCGGCAACAGTGACCCGCAGAGCCTGGAGCTGAACCTGATTTCGCCGACCCAGCCGGAGAAAGACCGCAAGGTGCTGCTGAGCCGGGTCGAGGCAGGGCGCTATGTGGGGCAGTTGGAGGACAAGGTCGACGGGCGCCGCTTCGTCGAGCTGCTGGGCAGCGAGGCTGGGCAGGTGTGGCGGTTGTTCGAAGAGGAGAAGGTCGAGCATGGTGTGACCTTGCAACTGGGTGATGAAGCCCTGCAAGGTGCCGAACACCAATAACCGCACCACCTCTCCCTGTGTAGGAGCGGGCTTGCCCGCGAATGCGATAGCTCAGGCAACGTTGTTTCCAGGCCTTACGCATTCGCGGGCAAGCCCGCTCCTACACAGGGTTTGATTCAGGCCGATCGATGTGCAAGGCAATGATGTGATGACCCAACCCACCCCCTGCTACCACTGCGCCCTGCCCATCCCGACTGGCAGCCGCTTCACCGCCGTGGTTCTCGGCGAGCCCCGGCAGTTCTGCTGCCCCGGCTGCCAGGCGGTGGCCGAGTCGATCGTCGCCGGTGGCCTGGAGCACTACTACCAACATCGCAGTGACAACAGCGCCAACCCCGAAGCCCTGCCCAAGCAGCTGCAAGACGAGCTGGCCCTGTACGACCGCAGCGATGTACAGCAAAACTTCGTCCACCATGCTGGCGACTTGGCCGAAACTACCCTGCTGGTCGAAGGCATCAGCTGCGCCGCCTGCGGCTGGCTGATCGAAAAGCACCTGCGCAACCTGCCCGGCGTCGCCGAGGCACGCCTGAACCTGTCCAACCACCGCCTGCTGCTGAGCTGGGACGACCGCCAACTGCCGCTCTCACGCCTGCTCGCCGAACTGCGCCGGATCGGCTACGCCGCCCATCCGTACCAGCCCGACCAGGCCGCCGAGCAGCTGGCCCGCGAGAACCGCAGCGCCCTGCGCCGCCTGGGCGTGGCCGGGTTGCTGTGGTTCCAGGCGATGATGGCGACCATGGCCACCTGGCCGGAATTCAACATCGACCTGTCGCCCGAGCTGCACACCATCCTGCGCTGGGTGGCGCTGTTCCTCACCATCCCCATCGTGTTCTACAGCTGCGCGCCATTCTTCAAGGGCGCGGCACGCGACCTGCGTACCCGCCACCTGACCATGGACGTTTCGGTGTCGCTGGCCATCGCCCTGGCCTTCGGCGCCGGTATCTGGACCGCGATCACCGGCAGCGGCGAGCTGTATTTCGACACCGTGGGCATGTTCGCCCTGTTCCTGCTCACCGGCCGTTACCTGGAGCGCCGCGCCCGCGAACGCACCGCAGCAGCCACTGCGCAGCTGGTCAACCTGCTGCCGGCCTCGTGCCTGCGCCTGGACGCCCTCGGCCGCAGCGAGCGCATCCTGCTCAGCGAGCTGCAGCGCGGTGATACGGTGCAAGTGCTGCCAGGCGCGATCATCCCCGCCGACGGGCGCATCGTCGAAGGCCGCTCCAGCGTCGATGAGTCGCTGCTGACCGGGGAATACCTGCCACAACCACGCCGGGTTGGCGAGCGGGTCACCGGTGGCACCCTGAATGTCGAAAGCACCCTGAACGTGGAAGTAGAAGCCCTTGGCCACGATTCGCGGCTATCGGCCATCGTCCGCCTACTGGAACGCGCCCAGACCGAAAAACCGCGCCTGGCGGAAATCGCCGACCGGGCCTCGCAGTGGTTCCTGTTGTTCTCGCTGCTGGCCGCCGTGGCCATCGGCCTGTGGTGGTGGCACCTGGACCCTACACGGGCATTCTGGATCGTGCTGGCCATGCTGGTGGCGACCTGCCCTTGCGCGCTGTCCCTGGCCACGCCGACAGCGTTGACCGCCGCCACCGGCACCCTGCACAAGCTGGGCCTGCTGGTGACCCGCGGCCATGTGCTGGAAGGTTTGAACCAGATCGACACGGTGATCTTCGACAAGACCGGCACACTGACCGAGGGGCGCCTGACCTTGCGCAACATCCGGCCGCTCGGCAGCCTGCCCGCCGACCGCTGCCTGGCCCTGGCCGCGGCCCTGGAAAACCGCTCAGAACACCCCATCGCCCGCGCCTTTGGGCGTACCGCCACACCAGCGGACGATGTACAAACCGTGCCTGGCCTGGGCCTGGAAGGGCTGGTCGACGGCCACCGCCTGCGCATTGGCCAGGCCACCTTCGTCTGCGCCTTGAGCGGCGCGGAAATCCCCGCCGTACCAGAACCGCGTGGCCAGTGGCTGCTGCTGGGCGACCGCCAAGGGCCACTGGCCTGGTTCGGCCTGGACGACCGCCTGCGCGACGATGCCCCGGCCCTGCTTGCCGCCTGCAAGGCGCGGGGCTGGCGCACGCTGCTGCTGTCGGGCGACAGCTCGCCGATGGTCGCCGAAGTGGCCGCACAGCTGGGCATCGACCAAGCCATTGGTGGCCTGCGCCCGGACGACAAGCTGGACCGGCTCAAGGCGCTGCAGACGGCTGGGCGCAAGGTGCTGATGCTGGGCGATGGTGTCAACGACGTGCCGGTGCTGGCTGCCGCCGACATCAGCATCGCCATGGGCAGCGCCACCGACCTGGCCAAGACCAGCGCCGACGCCGTACTGCTGTCCAACCGCCTGCAGGCGCTGGTGCAAGCCTTCGACCTGGCCCGCCGCACCCGCCGCAACATCCTCGAGAACCTGCTGTGGGCGACCCTGTATAATGGCCTGATGTTGCCGTTCGCCGCGCTTGGCTGGATCACCCCGGTATGGGCGGCCATCGGCATGTCGGTCAGTTCGCTGATCGTGGTGCTCAATGCCCTGCGCCTGACCCGCATGCCTGTAGCGGGCTTGCCCGCGATCGACGCAGCGCAACACGCAAGGAGAACGCCATGCCCGCCCTCTATGTCATGATCCCCGCAGCCCTGCTGCTGGTCGGCGTGGCCGTGTACATCTTCTTCTGGGCGGTGGACAGCGGCCAGTACGACGACCTTGAAAGCCCCGCCCACAGTATCCTGTTCGACGACCAGGACCCGCGCCACCAGGCGGCGGTAAAACCTGACGAAGCCGCGGCCGACGCCGACAAGGAACCACCACCCCGTGCCTGACGTGCTTCCCCTGCTTGGCTCGGCGTTGATCCTTGGCCTGCTCGGCGGTGGCCACTGCCTGGGCATGTGCGGCGGCCTGATGGGCGCGCTGACCCTGGCCATCCCACCCGAACAGCGTGGCCGGCGCTTGCGCCTGCTGCTGGCGTACAACCTTGGGCGCATTCTCAGTTATGCCTGCGCCGGGCTGTTGCTGGGGCTGGCCGGCTGGGCCGTGGCCAGCAGCCCGGCGGCACTGGCACTACGGGTGGTGGCGGCGCTGTTGTTAATCGCCATGGGGCTGTACCTGGCCGGTTGGTGGAGCGGGCTGACTCGTATCGAGGCGCTGGGCCGCGGGTTGTGGCGGCATATCCAGCCAGTGGCGTCGCGCTTGTTGCCAGTGTCCAGCCTGCCCCGGGCGTTGTTGCTGGGGGCCTTGTGGGGGTGGCTGCCGTGCGGGTTGGTGTACAGCACCTTGCTGTGGGCGGCCAGCCAGGGCAATGCCGGGTACAGCGCGGCGTTGATGCTGGCATTCGGGGTAGGCACCTGGCCGGTGTTGCTGGCTACCGGGCTGGCGGCGGAGCGGGTAAACGCTTTGTTGAGACGGCGCAGCGTGCGGGTGGCTGGCGGGGTGCTGGTGATGCTGTTTGGGGTGTGGACCCTGCCGGGGCCGCACCAGCATTGGTTGATGGGGCATTGATGGGGGCCGCTTTGCGGCCCTTCGCGGGCAAGCCCGCTCCTACAGGCGTTCGCGATTCCCTTGTAGGAGCGGGCTTGCCCGCGAAGGGCTGCAGAGCAGCCCCAATGCCCTTGATACAAATCAACACGGCTTCCTACAGACGCCCATAGACTCCGGAACACTGCTGCTCTTTCCGGGGACCGCCCTCATGCTCGACGACCTACGTTGGGATACCGACTTGATCCGCCGTTACGATCTGGCCGGGCCACGCTACACCTCCTACCCGACCGCCGTGCAACTGCACAGCGAGGTGGGCTCGTTCGACCTGCTCCACGCCCTGCGCGAGAGCCGTCGGGCCGTGCGCCCGCTGTCGCTGTATGTGCACGTGCCGTTCTGCGCCAACATTTGCTACTACTGCGCCTGCAACAAGGTCATTACCAAGGACCGTGCCCGCGCCGCGCCCTACCTGCAGCGCCTGGAGCAGGAAATCCAGCTGATCGCCTGCCACCTGGACCCTAAACAGCGTGTTGAACAACTGCATTTCGGCGGCGGCACGCCAACCTTCCTCAGCCATGTGGAACTGCGCCAACTGATGGCCACCTTGCGCCAGCACTTCCACCTGCCGGACGACGATTCTGGCGACTATGGCATCGAGATCGACCCCCGCGAAGCCGACTGGTCGACCATGGGCCTGCTGCGCGAACTGGGCTTCAACCGCGTCAGCCTGGGCGTGCAGGACCTCGACCCGGCCGTGCAGCGCGCGGTCAACCGCCTGCAGAGCCTGGAGCAGACCCGCACCCTGATCGAGGCCGCGCGTACCCTGCAGTTTCGCTCGGTCAACCTCGACCTGATCTACGGCCTGCCCAAGCAAACCCCGGAAGGCTTTGCCCGCACGGTCGAGGAAGTGATCCGCCTGCAGCCCGACCGCCTGTCGGTGTTCAACTACGCCCATCTGCCCGAGCGCTTCATGCCCCAGCGGCGCATCGACAGCAACGACCTGCCCAGCCCGGCCGCCAAGCTGGAGATGCTGCACGCCACCATCGACCAGCTGACCGCGGCTGGCTACCGCTACATCGGCATGGACCACTTCGCCCTACCCGACGACGAACTGGCCATCGCCCAGGAAGAAGGCACCCTGCAACGCAACTTCCAGGGCTACACCACCCACGGGCACTGCGACCTGATCGGCCTGGGCGTATCGGCCATCAGCCAGATCGGCGACCTGTACTGCCAGAACAGCAGCGACCTCAACACCTACCAGGACAGCCTGTCCAACGCTCAGCTGGCCACCCAGCGTGGCTTGCTGTGCAACCACGACGACCGTGTGCGACGGGCGGTGATCCAGCAGCTGATCTGCCATTTCGAGCTGGACTTCGAGCCGATCGAACAGGCCTTCACCATCGATTTTCGCGGCTACTTCAACGACCTCTGGCCAGAGCTGCTGACCTTGCAGCGCGACGGCCTGATCCGCCTGGACGACAAGGGCATCCGCATCCTGCCAGCCGGCCGCCTGCTGGCGCGCTCGGTGTGCATGGTGTTCGACGCCTACCTGGCGATGCACAACCGCCAGCGTTTCTCGCGGGTTATCTGAAAACCGAGTCGTTCAACCGCATGGACAAGTTTCCTTGTCAGGCACACTATGGGCACAGCGAAAGCCCCGGCGCGCACCCGCCTGGGCCTGGCCAGCTCGCACCACAATAGCGCACGCTGGCCTACAACCTACGCCGTGAGTTACCCTTACGTCTTATGTGTGCTTTCCCACAAGGATCGAATGAAAATGTCCGAGCCAGTCAAACTGCGCCCACACAACCAGGCCCATTGCAAGGATTGCAGCCTGGCCCCCCTGTGCCTGCCTCTTTCGCTGAACCTGGAAGACATGGATGCACTGGATGAAATCGTCAAACGTGGACGGCCGCTGAAAAAAGGCGAGTTCCTGTTCCGCCAGGGTGACAATTTCGGCTCGGTCTACGCAGTACGTTCCGGCGCCCTGAAAACCTTCAGCCTCAGCGACAGCGGCGAAGAGCAGATCACCGGCTTCCACCTGCCCAGCGAACTGGTCGGCCTGTCGGGCATGGACACCGAGGCCTACCCGGTTTCGGCCCAGGCTCAGGAAACCACCTCGGTGTGCGAAATCCCCTTCGAGCGCCTCGACGAGCTGTCGGTGCAGTTGCCGCAGCTACGACGCCAACTGATGCGGGTGATGAGCCGGGAAATCCGCGACGACCAGCAAATGATGCTGCTGTTGTCGAAAAAAACCGCAGACGAGCGCATTGCCACCTTCCTGGTCAACCTGTCGGCGCGCTTCCGTGCCCGCGGCTATTCGGCCAACCAGTTCCGCCTGAGCATGTCGCGCAACGAAATTGGCAACTACCTGGGCCTGGCGGTGGAAACCGTGTCCCGGGTGTTCACCCGCTTCCAGCAGAACGGCCTGATTCGCGCCGAAGGCAAAGAGGTGCACATCCTCGACCCGATTCAGCTCTGCGCGCTGGCCGGTGGTGCAATCGAGGCCTGAGGCCGGCGATTAGCGGGTATACTTGGGCATTCGTTTTCCCAGGATACCCGCAACGATGCACAGCGACGCCTTCGACCTCAAAGCCCTGATCCGCCCGGTAGTGGACTTCCCCAAACCGGGTGTGATCTTCCGCGACATCACCCCGCTGTTCCAGTCGCCGCGCGGGCTGCGCTATGTGGCCGACCAGTTCATCGAGCGCTATGTCGAGGCCGAGTTCAGCCACATCGGTGCCATGGACGCACGGGGCTTCTTGATCGGCTCGATCATCGCCCACCAATTGAACAAGCCGCTGATCCTGTTCCGCAAGCAAGGCAAGCTACCGGCTGACGTACTGAGCGAGGGTTACCAGACCGAGTACGGCGAAGCCTTCCTGGAAGTACATGCTGACAGCTTGTGCGAAGGGGATTCGGTGCTGATTTTCGATGACCTGATTGCCACTGGCGGCACCCTGCTGGCGGCGGCCAACCTGGTGCGCCGGACGGGTGCGCAGGTGTTCGAGGCAGCAGCGATCATTGACCTGCCGGAACTGGATGGGTCGCGCCGGCTGCAGGCGGCGGGGGTCCCGACGTTCTGCCTGACCGAGTTTTCTCTCAGCGAATACTGAGTTGGATTTTGGGGCTGCTTTGCAGCCCATCGCCGGCAAGCCAGCTCCCACAGGGACAGCGCTGCCTTCAGGACTGCAGCGATCCTGTGGGAGCAACTGTCTTGTATTGCCTGGGCTGGCCTCATCGCCGGCAAGCCGGCTCCCACAGGTACTGCACAGGGCTTGAGGCCTATGCGGTCGAGGTGGGAGCTGGCTTGCCGGCGATGGGCCGCAAAGCGGCCCCCTGCAATTTCAAATCAGAGCGAAATCGGCCGACGCCCAGCAAAGGCATGGGCCAAGGTCCCGCCATCCACCAGCTCCAGCTCGCCGCCCAGCGGCACGCCATGGGCAATCCGCGATGCCACCAACCCCTTCTCGCTCAACAATTGGGCGATGTAATGCGCCGTCGCCTCCCCCTCCACCGTCGGGTTGGTCGCCAGGATCACCTCGGTAAAGGTGCCCTGCTCCTCGATCCGCGCCATCAGCTGCGGAATCCCGATCGCCTCAGGCCCCAGGCCGTCCAGCGGCGACAGGTGGCCCTTGAGCACGAAGTAGCGGCCACGGTAGCCGGTCTGCTCCACCGCATACACATCGGTCGGCCCCTCGACCACACACAGCTGGGTATCGTCGCGGCGCGGGTCGGCGCATTGCGGGCACAGCTCCTGCTCGGTCAAGGTGCGGCACTGCCGGCAATGCCCAACGCCTTCCATGGCCTGGGTCAAGGCCTGGGCCAGGCGCAGGCCACCGCTGCGGTCACGCTCGAGCAGTTGCAGGGCCATGCGCTGGGCGGTTTTCTGGCCGACACCTGGCAGGATGCGCAGGCCGTCGATCAGTTGGCGGATAAGGGGGCTGAAGCTCATGGGAAAGGCCTGACAATTCAATGAGAGGCGGTTTATACCCAGCGGGGGCAGTGGCGTCAAATCAGCAGGCCCTATCGCCGGCAAGCCAGCTCCCACAGGTATCGCGCTGTATTGGAATTTTACACATGACCTGTGGGAGCCGGCTTGCCGGCGATGGGGCCGGACCTGCTTTCACAAGGTAAAAAAAAACCGCCGCTGTTGTCAGCGGCGGTTTTTTCGCTATCGCAATGCCCTTAGAAAGGCATCTTGAAGCCCGGTGGCAGTTGCATGCCGGCGGTCATGCTGCCCATCTTCTCCTGGCTGTTCTGCTCGACCTTGCGCACGGCGTCATTCAACGCAGCGGCGATCAGGTCTTCCAGCACTTCCTTGTCGTCTTCATCTGTCGACATCAGGCTCTGGTCGATGCTGACGCGCTTCACGTCGTGACGACCGGTCATCACCACGCTCACCAGGCCGCCACCGGCCTGGCCGGTGACTTCGGCGTTGGCCAGCTCTTCCTGCATCTTCTGCATCTTTTCCTGCATCTGCTGGGCCTGCTTCATCAGGCCGGCCATGCCACCTTTCATCATGGGGGTATACCTCGATTGGGTCATGTGATGCGGCCTGGCACCGGGCCGGCCGCATGGTTATCCATTACTGGCCCTGATTGGCCAGGGCTTCTACAGGCTCAATAGTATCCTGCCGGACCTTGGCGCCGAACAGCTTGATCATCTGCTGGATCAACGGATCCTGCTCGATCGAGGTGACGGCATCCTGCTGACGCTCGGCACGCTTGCGCGCGGCGGCCTGGGCCGGGGTTTCCTGCTCGGGCAGGACCAGTTCGATGCGCAGGTTCAGCGTGCGCCCCAGGTGCTGGTTGAGCGCTTCGTTCAGGCGCCGCTGCTGGGTGCTGTTGAACAGCGCGCCCTGGCCAGGGTCCAGGTGCAACAGCCAGTCATCGCCCTCGGCGGCAATCAGCGTACAGTTTGCCGCGATGTTGCCTGTCATCCCGGACACAGGCAACTGTGGGAATAATTCCAGCCATTGCAGGGCCAGGCCAGTGGCCGGCTTGGCCGCTGGCAGCGGTTGCGTTACAGGCTTGGGCGCTTCTTCCTGGACGTGTTCGGCCAGTTCGTCCAGGTAGCTGAAACCGACCGGGTCGCTTTCGCCGCCATAGTAATCCTCGTCCAGCGGCGGCTCATCGTCGCGGTCCATGCCCACGGCTGCATAGGCGGACGGGTCGAAGGGCGGCTCGTCATCGTGCGCCGGGGCGGCCTGCGGGGCTGGGGCTGTCGCTACTGGCGCAGGCGCTGGTACCGGCACAGGCTCGGGTTCAGCCATAACCGGCGCAGGCGCTGGAGCAGGCTCTTCCCAGGGCAGGTCGATCACCTCTGCAGCCGGCTCTGGTTGTGGCTCCGGCTCGGCCTCGATCACTGGGGCAGGCTCAACGACCGGTTGCGGCTCGACAACCGGCTGCGGCGCTGGCTCGACCGGCGCAGGCGCCTGGGCCGGTGGCGCGGCAACCGGTGCAACAGCTTCCACGGCAGCAACGGCTGGCGGCGCCACGGCAACCGCTGGCGCTGCCACCGGTGTTGCAGGATCAGCTGTGGCCTGGCTGATCCCCACCGGCTTTAGTACCGGCTTCGGCGCGTCGTCGGTGTCGGCCGGGCGGAACGCCAGCATGCGCAGCAGGACCATTTCAAAGCCGCCACGCGGGTCCGGCGCCAAGGGCAGGTCACGGCGGCCGATCAGGCCCATTTGGTAATAAAACTGCACGTCCTCGGCCGGCAGCGCCTGGGCCAGCGCCAGTACCCGGTCTCGGTCGCCCTGGCCATTGTCCACCGCCTCTGGCAGTGCCTGGGCAATGGCCACGCGGTGCAGCACATTGAGCATCTCGGCCAGCACGCCAGCCCAGTCCGGCCCCTGCTCGGCGAGATTGCGCACGGCCTCCAGCAAGGCCCGGGCATCGCCTTCGAGCAGCGCCTGCAACACACCGTAGACCTGGCCATGGTCGAGGCTGCCGAGCATGGCCCGCACATCGGCAGCCAGCACCTTGCCTTCGCCAAAGGCGATGGCCTGGTCGGTCAGGCTCATGGCGTCACGCATCGAGCCGTCGGCCGCGCGGCCCAACAGCCACAGGGCATCCGGTTCGAACGGTACGTTTTCGGCGGTCAGCACGTGGCTGAGGTGCTCGACCACCCGCTCCGGGCTCATGTTCTTCAGCGAGAACTGCAGGCAGCGCGACAGGATGGTCGCCGGCAGCTTCTGCGGGTCGGTGGTGGCGAGGATGAACTTGACGTAGGGCGGCGGCTCCTCCAGCGTCTTGAGCAAGGCGTTGAACGAGTGCGTCGAGAGCATGTGCACTTCGTCGATCAGGTAGACCTTGAAGCGCCCACGGCTGGGGGCGTACTGCACGTTGTCGAGCAGTTCGCGAGTGTCCTCGACCTTGGTGCGGCTGGCGGCGTCGATCTCGATCAGGTCGACGAAGCGGCCCTCGTCGATCTCCCGGCACACCGAACAGGTGCCACAGGGCGTGGAGGTGATGCCGGTCTCGCAGTTAAGGCATTTGGCGATGATCCGCGCGATGGTAGTCTTGCCCACGCCACGGGTACCGGTGAACAGGTAGGCGTGGTGCAGGCGCTGGTTGTCCAAGGCATTGATCAAGGCCTTGAGCACATGGGCCTGGCCGACCATTTCGCGGAACGAGCGCGGACGCCATTTACGTGCAAGAACCTGATAACTCATCGAAAAACCATCGTAGCCTGATCGAGCGGAAGATCGCTAATGCTAGCGGAGCGGGGGCAAAATTGCACCCTGCGCGGCTCGTCTAAGCTATGAAACGGGTGCGTATTGTCCAGGGAGGATATGCCTTTGCGAAGACTGCTGGCCTTGCTGTTGGTCTGGGCTACCCAGAGTGTGGCGGAGCAGCCGGTGCTGCGCTTTTCCGTGACCGAAAGCTGGAGCATGCCGCTGGTGCGCATCGAAGGTGACCAGCCGGTGGAAGGCCTGCTGTATGACTTGATGCAGGCGCTGGCCAAGGAAGTGGGCGTATACCCCCAGTACCACGTGATGCCCCGCCTGCGCCTGCAGGAGGCAATGGACAACGGTGATATCGATGTGCGCTGCCATGTCAGCACCCAGTGGTTCAATGACCGCCCGGGGGATTTTGTCTGGAGCATCCCACTGATTCGCCAGCGTGATGTGCTGGTGGGCCGCGTCGGCGACAGCACGCCGAAGCCCCCGGAGCAACTGCCACCCCAGGCTATCGGCACAGTGCTGGGCTACACCTATTCGACCCTGCAACCACTGCTGGACCAAGGCCGCTTGCGCCGCGAAGACAGCCGCAACCAGTTGCTGGTGCTGCAGAAACTGCAAGCCGGGCGCTACCGGCATGCGGTAAGCAACCAGCTGTCGCTGCAGTGGTTCAACCAGGGCCTGCCGGCGCAGCAGCAACTGCAGGCGCTGGCAGTGCTGGAGGAACAGGACTTGGGGTGCATGGTACGCAATGACCCAGCGATACCGACACAAGGGCTGCTGCGGGCGCTGGTACGGATGAAGCAGTCAGGGGAGCTCGAACGGATTTTGCAGCGGTATGGGGGGATGGGCTTTTCGGACCCTATGTCTGTGGCTCGCCCCTGACCCTTGGAATACCGGCAGGCACATCACAGTGGATACAACTACCTGAATCAAATTCAAAGACGGCTCGGTCACTGTGGAAGCAACAGTCTTACTCACTTCTTGAAAGCATACAGCCCAGCCCCCCGTGGGAGCGGGCAAGCCCGCGAACACCGGCAAAGCCGGTGCCATCCACCGAGTTGCCTTCTTCGCGGGCACGCCCGCTCCCACAGGATTGCGCAGTGTATTCATAATCTCTATTGCAAGCTCAACATCACTGGCCTTTGCGCTCAAACGCCAGACTGACAGCATCCGCCTGCCCCACACAATCGGGCACTCCCCACGGCACATTCGCCGCTACTCAATAAGACAGCCCGATGCTTCAGGACGATCGTGAATACCTCGAACTTGAACAGTTGCAAATCGAGAACCGCAAACTCAGAGCCGAGACGCACAAACTCGTCGCAGAAACGCGTAAGCTCGGACGGGAGATGTTTTGGTATCCGCTGGGGGTTGGGGCAGCGATTGTCACGACCATCGCCGGGGTCATGGCTTTGGCCAATAAGCTCTGAGCCTTCATTAATCCGAGATTTAGGACCTGCATATGCCCCGTGCCATTCAAGGTCGCAATGAGCACTTGAAAAGCGAAGCTGAACTGCTCGACGAAGAGTTACGCAAGCTCAGAGCCTTCTCCCCTTGGGAGGCTTTGATCCCGTTCAGCATAGGTGCAGGGTTTGCTCTGGTGCTGCTGATAGCAGGCATGTTGATTGTGCGCTCGCTTTAACCCAGCCCCACCCTCACAGCAACGCTAAAATACCCGCACTCAGAAACAACCCCACGCCAAACACAAAATGCGTGGCCAGGCTCTTCAAGCAGTTACGCGCAGGTGTCGGCGTCTTCGACGCAAAGAACCCCGCCCCCATCACCGGCTGCATGAAGCACAATGGAGCCACGACAGTCACCACACCAACCACCACCGCAGGCACCAAGGTAGGCGCCAGCAACCAGTTCTCCCCCAAAACCCCAACCAACAGCATCGCGAACAGTACGCCGATGGCGTAATGAATCCCCCATCCCAACGCCAGTTCATGCCGCACCGGCTCTGACCTGGCAATCGCCTGATGCCGCACACGTCCTTTCAGCAAATGCCCCGCCCAACGCCCGAGCATGGCGAAGTTCAGCGTGGCAATACCCAGCCGCCTCAGCAGCAGTCCCCACAAATCCATCACCACCGTGGCACCGATGCCAATTGGCAAGGCAGCTGAAAACATCGCAGTTAACGTCATTGAAAAGCCCTCGAAGATTGACGGTAATCACCATACCGCGCAGCATAGAAGTTAAAGTCAACTTCAAGTCAAGGGCCCGAAATGGACATTGCCGACGTCGCCAGACACACAGGCGTACCCGCTTCGACACTGCGCTACTACGAGAAGAAAGGCTTGCTCAAATCACTCGCCGGGCATGGCCAGCGGCGGCAGTTTGCAGCTGATGTGGCAGACAGGCTGGCGCTGATCGCCCTAGGCCAGGCTGCGGGGTTCTCGCTGGATGAGGTGGGGGCGATGCTGGTGGACCTGCAGGTCGACCGGCACAAGCTACTGGCCAAGGCCGACGAACTGGATGCACGGATCAGGCGCCTGCAGGCAATGAGCAAAGGCTTACGACATGCCGCGCAGTGCCCCGAGGAAGATCATTTGGCCTGCCCGAAATTCCAGCGGCTGATGAAGCTATCGGCGGCGGGAACATTGGGCGAGAAGCGGGATAGAACGAAAGCGTTCATTGCTGATTGAGGTTTTCACACCCCAGAAATGGAGGCGGCCCCACCAGCCACACCCCGGCACTCGATGTTCCCGCTATGGCTGCTCCCTTCCGGGCCTGACCAGATCGCATGCAAGCATGCTCGGGAATCAAGGCGGGCCTTATCGGGCAAGGGTTTCAGGCTGATGAGGTAGTTGACCATCGCCCCGTGCAGACACCGAGCACGGTCGCTCAAGGCTCGGGTGTGACCAGAATTGTTCCACTCAATTGGTCCACTTTACTGGTCCACTCTGGTGTTCATTCATGGCCTACATTGTTCGCCGCCAGTCCGTTTACTACCTCAACCTTCGATTACCCAAGCACCTATTCCCCAACCGACACACCCTTCGATTGTCCCTGCGTGTACGTGAACGTCAGGCAGCTCTCTTCCTTGCATCGTCATTAGCTCAGCAGGTTAATCGCCACCTGAGCGAGCACCCGTTAACAGCCCCAGAAACGCTGCGTATGCTGTGTGAGCAGTGGCGTGAAGCGACACCTCAAGTATCGGTCCCGACCGTGTCAGGGGCGGTTCCAGCAGCCATACAGAAGCCAAGAGGTGAAGGCCCTACCCTGGCCACCCTTTCCAAGCTTTATATAGAAGAAGGGAAACGCGGTGGCACATGGCGACAAGGCAGCATCGATGACATTGAGCGTGCCCTAGCCGATCTATTCGAGCTGGTGGGTGATATGCCTGCGATAGCCTTCGGTGCTCAGCAAGCTCGTCTACTAAAGGAACGGCTCAGCCGCTGCCCCCAGTACTTCAACCTACGTCCCGAGTTCAAGGGTAAGACGTTGAAGCAGGTGATTGAGTCAGGCAGCACCTACAAGACCATCACTGCCGTCACGATTAACAACCGCTTACGTAAGCTCACTGCGTTCATGAACTGGTGCAAAGCGAACGGGTACGTCACTGACAATCCTCTGGCTGGCATGAAGGTCATGGCGGGGTCGGCAAAAGAAGCACGACTCTCATTCGACCGCAGCGACTTGGCGACACTGCTGAGTCATGAGGCGCTGCGGCAGGAAGCACGCAAGCACCCGTGGCGTTACTGGTTGCCTTTGATGGGTAGAGCTACAGGGGCACGACTGGAAGAGCTATGCCAGTTGCGGATTGATGACTTCACTGAGCACCAGGGTATTCAGTGCATTCGCATTGATGACAGCCGTGAAGGCCAGAACCTCAAGAACGCCAGCAGCCGACGAGTGCTTCCCCTGCACCCTGTCCTGCTGGACCTGGGCCTGCTTCAGCATGTTGAATCGGTCAAAGCTACCGGCGCTGATCGTGTATTCCCTGAGCTAGAAGCAGTGCGGGGCAAGCTCGGCCATGCTCCGTCGAAGTGGTTCGGTCGCTACAAGACAAGACTTGGTATCACCGACCCCCGCAAGACCTTTCACAGCTTCAGACATACGCTCATCGATGACCTACGTGACGCCGGGGTCCAGGACTCGCTTATCAAACGGATTGCTGGACACGAAGACGGAGCAGTAACGTTCAGCATTTACGGCAGCCGTAGCCCTCTGAAGGCGATGCTGGAGGCTCTGATGCAGATAAATCTGCATGACGACATAGGACACTGAGAGTTTTACGATAGAACTTCTATAGCAGTAGAGCGCTGGCGCTACATAAACTCTATAGCAACAAGGCTTAGTTGCTATAGAAGTTCTATAGTAACTAAGGAAAATGCCACTCGAAAAGCAAAAAATACTCTTCACCAGCTTGACTTCACGCAAAGAAGCTGTACTATTTTCACAAGCCAGAGACACTGGCCACTGCAATGCCCCTACCAGCCCCTTACCTCGCATGTTCAAGCCAATAGGCCACTGAGCAGAGCGGGTTTCGTGCTGCCTGCGAAAAGGCCGATTAATAAAGTTTGTTTGCTGATTAGACGCGAGGTATTGCCCGTAATAAAAACCAATGACAAAGAGACAAGATGAACGAAAGCAACAGACCAACCGACACACGCCTTCTTTCTGTAAAAGAACTTCACGCTTTAGATTCACGAATAGCAACCAACGCCGATCGGTGGCTAATAAAGCAGATCCCAACCACTGAAGAGCCGAGAAAACAAAAGAGCACACGAGGGACTAAGCCAAACTCTATTGCGAATCCGTTCTATGGTTTCATCGGCTGGGGTACGTCATGGGGCCGCTACCCCAGATTCGCAATGGACATTATCGAAGGCATCGCCAGACTTGACTGGCATGACCGGCCTATCGATTCAGACAGCAAATCCACACCGTTATCAGTGCGCAACCTTGCGACGATCCTGGAATATCTTCCATTAATACACAATGAAGCCATTGAAGATTTTCTACATTTAAAACCTAGGCATGCAAGACGCTACTTCAAAGCAGTGAAACTAATAATTCCATGGATGATGAAGAGTCGCCCTAGTTCGCTCACCCATGAAATGAACGGGATTTTATCTGAATCAGTCGCAGCTCCTACAACACAGACTCACGACTGGGAAGACTGCGATGATGCTAACCCTCCAGAACCTGAAGTACTGGAAAAACTGAATTACGATCTACGCACACTAACTCAATTCAAGAGTGCTGAGGAGTATGAAGCAGAATACGAAGCGGAGCTGAACAAGAATATCGCCCAGCCACTAATCGTAGAGGCACAAGGTCGCCTGGCTCATCCGATGAAAGCCAAGGTGATGCAGATGCTAAGGGACGGAGCTCAAGTCAAGCCCATTGCAAAGGAGACGAAGGTTGACCCGAAGACGATCAGGAAGTGGAAAGCCGAGGCAGCAGCGCTGGAAGCCTTGCAGGCAGCATAACCGCCTGCTACGGTTCAGAAGGGGGGGAGTAATACGGCCGCATATATATAAAGGCAAGTGCCAAAGCGGAGCTTTGAGATTATTTACCTCTATGAATTTACCATCGTGGCGTAGCCGCCACAGAGGATAGGCTGTGCCTGAAGCACGGATGGCACTTCTAAGTAGCAGGGACAAGAGACGGGGCAAGCAAGGCCCCTCTCCCGCTCTTGATCTTAACCCTGCTGAGGACTTTGACCGTTGTACAACCTGACGGGACGTCACCATGTATCTACGAGGTTACAGACCAAGATTTGGGGGGCTTTCTCACCCTGCCCCCCTCTAATAGCAATGCCGTGAGGCAAGAATAGAACTCTATGCAGAGGGAAGAAACAAGGGCGAGCAGAGCCCCTTCCCGCTCTGCATCTTGCTGTGCAGAGTGACGCTGTGGCCTCAGCCACAATTGGTCCTCACTAAGAGGTCTTTCACTCACCACCTTAGAAATGAGAGCCGATAGGCGCATTATCAACTCTTCAGAGCGGGGACGGAGGTGTGCAGCACCACCCCGCCCTTAGCTGAGTACAAACTCTATAAACGAAACCTGCACTATATTATGGCGTGACCATGCGTCACAAGTTAACCTTCGAGAGAACATCAAGATTCTCGTGGAGCTATGCCTTCCTGCCCCACTATGAAAGTATAGCCGCCAGGCGCAACATCAACTCTACAGGACAGGGTGGAGTGGTGCACCAACACCCTGCTTGAGTAAGCTTCCCTATCAGGCCTCCTTACACTTAGACCAGGGGCTTTACCAAAGATCCACAGTGCTTGCACTTCACTGCTTGCATCTTTATCAACTCAGCACAGAACGGACATTCTCTCTGGCCACCTACACTCATTACTGGCTGGCCAGTAGAGTGGTCCGACTCAACCACTACTTCTTGCCATCCTTTACGCAGGTAAGAGTTCGCGATGATGCTATTGATGCTGAAGGCGTACACCACAATCGCTATGGGCAAGGCGATAATTATCCCTGGACCACCGGTTGCCAGCGAGAAGCCACCAACCAGTAATAGCCATAGGAAGAAGTGCGCCCAGAGCCCCTTGCTGGCCAAGTACAATGGCCCGAAAAGCACGACTAAACCACTAGCCTCCCTACTAATGGACTCAGTATGCCCGTTTGCTGGATTACGGAAGGTCCTTGCCATTGATAACTCCTTGCGATTCACGGTAATTAGAACGAGATAATATATGCGAATTAAATCACTTGATACCACCAGGATTGAAAGGGCATCCTTGCCCTATTGAATCAGAACCACTCAAAGCTCAACGAATGGTTATATCTGCTTACACGTATTAGGTAAGAGAGGATTGAAGAACGCGATAAGAGTTTCAAAGTCCGAATCAAGGAACACTGAAGGAACGGTCCCGATGAGAAACCCATCCCGCATCGCTTGCTGATCTACTGAATGCACCCATCCCTTCTTGATGACGAGCGCCACTGAATTATCTACCCGATCACGCCTGATGGTTAGGTAGCTAGGCAGCAAGTTAATATCGAGCATGACTCGACGATCACTATCCATTCGCAGCAATAGCAGAATCATAATCCCTACTATTTCTTCGCCAAGCGCGGTGTAGGCAGCAAGAGCCTCGAATGTATACCTTGGGATTTTTACTACTTGACTTTTCCGCTTCATTGAGCACACCCCTCTAGCACGGAAATTTTTTGCGAGTGGAGATGCCTCATCTTGCTGATGACCGGTGACGATGCTGGTCGCTGAATCTTGTTTGGTCATTGTTAAGCTCCTGTATATCAGTAAAAAGTATGTCTTACGGCCTTACTTGACTTACTGACTTACAGGGCGCACCCGCGTACTCCACGTACTAAACGCGCTCCCCCTGCCTACATCATTGAGGACTCAACCTCTCACAGTAGGGTACACCTGGTAGGCTTGGGCTGGGTGGCAGCCTCGGCCGAGGCCAATAATGCCATGCTATAGACAAAATTCACAGCATACTGTGAAGACCCAGGCCACCCTTGAACCGACAGTGCAACCTCATACAGAGGGGGCAAGGTTTGGACGCAGGCTTGGCATTCGGCAAGGTTCTCCGTGAAAGACGGAAGCAGGCAGGATTGACGCAGGAGAAGCTGGCGCTGGAAGCCGATGTGCAACGCAATTACGTCAGTCTTATCGAGAGGGGCGTCCACCAGCCCACCATCAACATCATCTTTAAGCTAGCCTCTGCACTCGGGTGCAAACCGTCTGACCTCGTTGCAGACGTCGAGACGCTCACCCACGATTGACCTTGCTCGCTACGACACCACCCCGGCCGGCTCAACCCGAAACCAGGTAACGCTACTTTGCGCCACAACCCCTTCAGATCAAGCCTTCGTTTACTAGACGCATAACTAATTTCGAACTAATTGTCCAAAGGCATCTTTCCTGGAAATGCGCTGCTCTCATTAGCATCTAAGGCCCAAATTACGTGGCATTGACGGTGAAGGCGCTAAGCAAATGACGCTACACGGCCTTACATCCCGCAATTCGGTGGCATTCAGCCTCCAAGCTGCCTGGACTTTCTCCCAACGTGGAGAAGTAAGCTCCTTCATTGCAGGGGCTAGTGTAGGGCCAGCGAATTTGCTTTCCCCGTTCCCGTTAGCGGCCCTGTGCCCGATGGCTCGCCCCCGGTCGGCAATTCAATAGAGGTAGCCCTAGCAGCTCTTCGCGTGTCATTACGGGTGTACTTGAGGTACCACAGGGTTACCGGGTAAAGCTTGCTTTGATCGTCCTTGAATTCGTGTCATTAAATGACTTTACTGACCCTACGTGACACAGTATTATGTGACACACTCAAAGTGACACAGAGGGGACTACGATGTTTATCCGCGCCTACCTTCGAGCTTCTACTACCGAACAGGACGCAACACGGGCAAAGCAGTCGCTGATCGACTTCGCTGCTGAGCAAGGACACAAGATCGCTGCTTTCTACATCGAGAATGCCAGCGGCGCGAAACTTGAACGCCCCCAGTTGTTCCGCCTTCTGGACGACAGCCACGAGGGTGACGTGCTGTTGATCGAAGGGGTAGATCGGTTATCCAGGCTGAGTCAGGATGATTGGGCACTGTTGAAGACCAGGATCGCGGCAAAGAAGGTGACTGTAGTGTCCCTGGACCTAAGTACCAGCCACGCGGCCTTGAGGCCCACTCAGGGAATGGACGAGTTCACCAAAGGTATGATCGCGGCAGTGAACGGTATGTTGCTTGACATACTCGCTGTTGTAGCTCGTAAGGACTATGAAGACCGACGCCGCCGTCAGGCCCAAGGCATCGCTAAAGGCAAGGCAGAGGGTGTGTACAAAGGCCGTCCAGCTAACCTTGACCTGCATAATCGAATTAGCGAACTGCTGGCGGACGGGAAGAGTATTCGTAAAGTTGCTGAACTGTTGCAGTGCAGCACCACAACGGTGCAGAAGGTTAGGCAACTGAATGCTCTAGACGCGGCCCACGAAGAGTTCAGGAAAGAATACACTGTCCTCGATGAGAAGATTGACCAGTCCCTCAAGGGTAACGGGCCTGACCTCACAGAGGCGGATTTCCAGCCCTGGATGGATGCGAAAGACGCACTGCATAAGGCCGGGCAGGTAACCAACGAGTAACAGTGCTATCACAGCCCCGCCTGCGGCGGGGCTTATCTATGGCCGACCATATTTCTGGATTGTAGGTGGCGAGGGGGCGTAGCCAGAGCAAAGGCGTTAAGCATCGACCCTCATAGGATGAGATTTCAACCGATTGCCCGTTATCTATAAATATTTTCCTCCCTGGAATGCAGGCAAGATTATCGCCCAACCAAGGTGCCGCAGAAAAAATCTTAAGAAATCCCTGCCCTGAAAAAGCGCCTTCCCCCCCTAACCAATATCGTCCTGTAAGCTACCAAGACCGTGCATCACCGCTAGGATAAGGGAATCCCTGATATGGATGACAAGGCCACTGCAACCGCCGATGCCCTAGAGCTTCTGATGATGAACCAGACAGCCCTGAGAGCCGCTATCGAGGAGTTGAGCACCTGGGTTCGTCAGCGTGGGTCTCTAAACGTCCACGACAACGCAATGGTAGCCTTACACGCCCTCGACATAAACGCCGACGCCATAACCTCCGTGATTAACCGCTTACGCTCCTAATCCAACCCAGTCGTTCTTGCGACCAGGTGACAAAGTGCCACCTCTGTTTTATCGTCTGCAAACACTCTGCACGGAGCGCTTATGAGCATCCCTGATCACATATTAGAAACCATCCAGACAACCCCTGAGCAGGCAGCATTGAGCGCTTGCGAATATGCTTTAGAGGCCGTAGAGCAATCCCCAGGTTGGGGTAAGGGCGAGCACGAACAACTTCTAGAGGCTTATGCTTTAATTTCCGCTATGGAGGACGCCAATTTAATCAGGGTGTACGCCTCAGTTGGGAATATTGATGGCGACCGCCCATCGGCCTGCGTAGCACTATCCGAATATCTAAACTCAATATGCGCCGAGATGGAGCAAGAACTTGCAAACAATCGACTTCAAGCAATGAAGTCAAAATTTGCAAACATTGTTTCCAATGGCTTTTCTTACGAATTCACTGAAGGTGATGTTAATCGAATTCAAGTTCTTATCAACGAACTGAGAACATTGATTAGCGACAATACCGAGCTGGAGGACCAGCATAAGCGCCGTTTGCTAAAAAGGCTCGAAAAGCTACAGTCTGAAATGCACAAGAAAATGTCCGACCTAGATCACTTCTATGGTCTGACGGTTGAAGGTAGCGTGATGCTGAAGAAGGTCGGCGGTAACCTGAAGCCTATCGTTGATCGGATCAGTGAAATTACGAAAATTACTTGGGCAACTCAGTCCAGAGCTGAAGACCTCCCATCCGGCAGTGAGCCACCCCTTCTGGGGCACGATGGTGACTCGCACTCGATAGAATAGATTCTGGCTAGAAACACCCAGGGAGAGCAATTGGGCTGCCCCCCTGATTCACCTCTCTGCTGCGAGGGCGCTAGTAGAGCCTCATTTGCAGCTTGATGGCTCCTTGGCGTTATCAAGACAGCAAGATTGCTACGTACAAAAGCTACGTAAAATCCAAAAACGAGAAGGCCCCGCAGACCTTAACCTGCGGGGCTTCACGTATAATCGCGGAGAGATAGAGGTTCTTAGCCAGTCAACTCAGCCGTTCCAATGCTGGGCTACAGGTTGCACGTTGAATGCTGCTCTTTGAGGCTTTATGGGGAATTCTGCTGTGCACCCAGTACAACGGAACTTGCCTCGGGCAGTACGGTTGTCTTGGAGCGGGTGAATTTCCTTCTTGTTGAAGCAGCTTGGACAGACGTAATGGGGCGTTTCATCATTCGAAATGTACACGACTGCACCGCCTGCTGTTTGCGTAAGCTTGTATGTAGCCGCTCGCTGTTGCCACGAGTCAGCAGCATCAAGCTTCTTCTTCAAGTCATCCCGCTCTAGCTGGAGCCTATGCAGGTCTTCCCGCAGATTGAACATCCCATCTTGCACGTCCCCCAGTTTTTCAAGGACTTCACCGATCTTCGCTTTTGCCTCAGCATCCACCTTGCCATCAAACGCAGCCTTGGCGAGTTGCTTGGTTAGGTTGATCGCCTGTACCACGCCGTTGAGTGCTGCAATATCCATGCTGCTGCCCTGTAGTGAATTGGATTTCTAACATTAGAGCAACCGAGCGGACGCGACTAGTGCCCAGGCAGCACGGGCATGAGCCTAGATTGGGGAATTACAGTCGACTAGAATGCCGAGCACGGTGCACCACTTAGGTGTACTACGGTACTGGTCCACTTCGAGATTTTTGAGCGAGAAATCCTTGCAAAATCAAGGACTTATAGAATGGAGGCGGCCCCACCAGCCACACCCCGGCACTCGATGTTCCCGCTATGGCTGCTCCCTTCCGGGCCTGACCAGGTTAACGGGTAATCAATGCGGGGGGACCGATGGGGCCACCACTACATGCCTCGCTGAGCAGCGAGTGGCGCCATTGTACCGGTCTTGGGGGCAGATACAACCTCTGGGTGGAGAAAAAGTCATCATTTCTCAATGACTTGTCCGGGTTGGGGTGGTGTTGCAGGCGAGACTGGCGCGAGACCTGTGGGAGCGGGCGTGCCCGCGAAGCAGGCAACGCGATGGATGGCACCGGCTTTGCCGGTGTTCGCGGGCATGCCCGCTCCCACAGGTACTGCACCGGCCTTGTCGTATGTGCGATCCCTGTGAGAGCGGCCTTGTGTCGCGAAAGGACCGCAGAGCGGTCCCAGGTTTCCAGCTCCGTCGCATAAATTATCGGGGCTGCTTTGCAGCCCGATCGCGACACAAGGCCGCTCCCACAAGGGACGCGCGCAGGGACTTAAATAGTGATGCCCTGGCCGGCCAGGAAGGCGACGAAGGCGTCTTCATCAAGCACCTTCACCCCCAGCTCGCTGGCCTTGGCCAGCTTCGAACCCGCCCCCGGCCCTGCCACTACGCAGTGGGTCTTGCCAGAAACCGAGCCGGCCACCTTGGCCCCCAGGCTTTCCAGCTTCTCCTTGGCAATGTCGCGGCTCATGCGCTCCAGGGTGCCGGTCAGTACCCAGGTCTGCCCAGCCAGCGGCAAGCCTTCGGCGACCTTTTTCTCGCTGCTCCAGTGCATGCCGAACGCCTGCAGCTGCGCCTCGATATCCCGTGCCAGTCGCTGGTTCGCTTCATCCTTGAAGAACTCACGCACCGCTTCGGCTTGCTTGGCCGCCAGGGCCTGGCGCAAGTCGATGCCGTCAGCGGCAATGATCTTGTCCAGGCTGTCGAGCTTGGCCACCAGCTTCTCGGCACCGGTCGGGCCGACCGAGGCGATATCGAGCTTGGCGATCATGCCGGCCAGGGTGGTGCTGGCAGCGAATTCGGCAGCCAGCTCGCCTTCATCCTGCAGTTGCATGCCGCTATCGAGTAGTTGCTTGATGACGCTACGGTTGTGCTCGTCTTCGAAGAAGTTATGGATCTCGTAGGCAACTTCCAGGCCGATGTCCGGTAGGTAGGTGAGTACTTGCGGCAACGCCTGCTGTACACGCGCCAGGCTGCCCAGCGAGCGGGCCAGCACCTTGGCAGTCTCTTCGCCTACGTCCGGGATGCCCAGCGCGTAGATGAAACGCGCCAGGCTCGGGCGCTTGCTGGCTTCAATGGCATCCAGCAGCTTCTGGGTAGAAACCTCGGCGAAGCCTTCCAGGCCGACGATCTGCTCGAACTGCAGCTTGTACAGGTCGGCTGGCGAGCCGATCAGGCCTTCATCCACCAGTTGCTCGACGCTCTTCTCGCCCAGGCCATCGATATCCATGGCACGCCGCGACACGTAGTGAATGATCGCCTGCTTGAGCTGGGCACCACAGGCCAGGCGGCCAACGCAGCGGTACACTGCGCCTTCGCTGGTGGTTTCCTTGCCTTTGCTGCGCTTGACCAACTGGGTGCGCTCGACCTGCGAACCACACACCGGACATTCGCTTGGCACTTGCACCGGACGGGCATCTTCCGGACGGCGCTCGACCACCACCTGCATCACCTGCGGGATCACGTCACCGGCGCGGCGGATGATCACCGTGTCGCCAATGCGCAGGCCCAGGCGGGCGATTTCGTCCATGTTGTGCAGGGTGGCGTTGGACACGGTCACACCGGCTACCTTCACCGGCCTCAGGCGCGCCACGGGCGTTACCGCGCCGGTGCGGCCGACCTGGAACTCGACATCCAGCACCTCGGTCAGCTCTTCCATGGCCGGGAACTTGTGGGCAATCGCCCAGCGTGGCTCTCGGGCGCGGAAGCCCAGCTCGCGCTGGGAGGCCAGGCTGTTGACCTTGAATACGACACCGTCGATTTCGTACGGCAGGCTATTGCGCCGCTCACCGATGTCGCGGTAGTAGGCCAGGCACTCTTCAATGCCCGCGGCATGCTTGAGCTCGCGGCTGATGGGCAGCCCCCAGGTCTTGAGCTGCTCGAGGATGCCGATGTGGCTGTCGCCGATGCTCTCGGACACCTGGCCGACGCCATAGCAGCAGAACTCCAGCGGGCGGCTGGCGGTAATTTTCGAATCCAGTTGGCGCAGGCTGCCAGCGGCAGCGTTGCGCGGGTTGGCGAAGGTCTTGCCACCCGCTTCAGCCTGGGCGGTATTGAGCCGGTCGAAACCGGCCTTGCTCATGTACACCTCGCCACGCACTTCCAGTACTGCCGGCCAGCCCTCGCCCTGCAGCCTGAGCGGAATATTGCGCACGGTACGCACGTTGGCGCTGATGTCTTCGCCGGTGGTGCCGTCGCCACGGGTGGCGCCCTGCACCAGTTGGCCGTCGCGGTACAGCAGGCTCACGGCCAGGCCGTCGAGCTTGGGCTCGCAGCTGTAGTCGACGGCACCAGGCTGGTCGAGGCCATCGACCACGCGACGGCCGAACTCGCGCAGGTCGGCTTCCTCGAAGGCGTTGCCCAGGCTGAGCATGGGCACTTCGTGGCGCACCTGGCTGAACGCTGCCAAGGCCTCGCCGCCGACGCGCTGGGTGGGCGAATCGGGGGTTACCAGGTGCGGGTGTTCGGCTTCAAGCGCCTTGAGCTCGTTGAACAGGCGGTCGTATTCGGCATCGGGCACGCTGGGCTCGTCGAGCACGTAGTAGCGGTAGTTGTGCTGGTCGAGTTCGGCACGCAGTTCGTGGATACGGGTTTCGGCGGTCATGGGGTTTCTTCTCTTGCAAAGCAAAAGAGCAGCCTGGGGGTGATGTGCGGGGCCTGGGTTTGTTGCTACCTGTCCCGGCCCTATCGCCGGCAAGCCAGCTCCCACAGGAGGACAGTGGTACCCCTGTGGGAGCTGGCTTGCCGGCGATGGGGCCGGGACAGGCGATAACAACACCCGAACCGACCAGCACGCCCTCAGGCTGCTCTTTCGTCTGGATCTGTCAGCGCTTCTGGGTCAGCGCACGGCGCTCGAACTCGACGATACGCTGGCGGTAGTGCTCGATGGTTTGGGCGGTCAGCACGCTGCGCTGGTCGTCCTTGAGCTCGCCGTTGAGCTCGTGGGCCAGCTTGCGCGCCGCAGCTACCATCACGTCGAAAGCCTGCTTCGGATGACGCGGGCCCGGCAGGCCGAGGAAGAAGCTCACTGCGCGGGTGCTGAAGTGGTCGATGTCGTCCAGGTCGAACACACCAGGCTTGACCGCGTTGGCCATGGAGAACAGCACTTCGCCGTGACCGGCCATGCTTTCGTGACGGTGGAAAATGTCCATTTCGCCGAAGCGCAGGCCGCTTTCGAGGATGTTCTGCAGCAGCGCCGGCCCCTTGAAGCCGCCCTCGTCACGGGAGATCACGCTGATGACCAACACTTCCTCGGCCGGCGGCAGCTCCTTCACGCTGCTGCTGGCAGACGCCGTACCGCTGTTGCGGGGGGTGTCGGCGGCAAAGTCGTCGTCGCTGTCGGCAAACAGGTCAGGCTCGCGCGGCTCGGCGCTCAGGTTCAGGTCGCCCTGTTGCATATCGGCAGCCGCAGTGGCGCGCTTGCCACGCTTGCTGGCCTTGGCCGGCTTCGGCTCACGTTCACGATCACGCGCAGAGGCGCTGAGCGACGGCAGGTCGCTTTCATCCAGCTCAGGTTCCTTGTGGGTATCCAGCACCCGGGACGGACCAAGCACTTCGGCACCGCCGCCCTCTTCGTCCGGCAGGTTGGAATAACTGCGATCCAGACGGAATTTCAACTTGCCTTTGCCGCCGCGCATGCGGCGCCAGCCGTCGAAAAGAATCCCGGCAATGACAATGATGCCGATGACGATCAGCCACTCGCGCAGACCGATTTCCATGTAATCCCGTGCCTCTATAAAAATATGCTTGAAAACAAAGGGTTCAAAGCCCTTTAACACGTGGCGCCAACTCTATGTTCTGACAGGCGTTTTACCCACGCAAAAAACGAGTGACATTAAGCTAGCACGACCAAAGACAACTTTACACCGTCTGTCGCACATGACGGGGGCATTTCGCTACAGAATGTGCCCCCATCGTCGCACATCAGGCGTCGACCATGGCCATGGCCGCCTCCACATCAACTGCAACAAGACGTGAACAACCGGGTTCATGCATGGTCACCCCCATCAATTGGTCCGCCATCTCCATGGCAATCTTGTTATGGGTGATGTAGATGAACTGCACACTTTCACTCATTTCCTTGACCAGGCGGGCGTAGCGCCCGACGTTGGCATCGTCCAGCGGCGCATCGACTTCGTCGAGCATGCAGAACGGTGCGGGGTTCAACTTGAAGATGGCAAACACCAGCGCCAATGCGGTCAGGGCCTTTTCGCCGCCAGACAGCAGATGGATGGTGCTGTTCTTCTTGCCCGGTGGCCGCGCCATGATCGTCACCCCTGTATCGAGTAGATCTTCGCCCGTCAGTTCCAGATAAGCGCTGCCGCCACCGAAAACTTTTGGGAAAAGTGCCTGTAATCCGGCATTTATCTGATCAAAGGTATCCTTGAAGCGGTTGCGGGTTTCCTTGTCGATCTTGCGGATGACGTTTTCCAGGGTATCGAGGGCTTCGACCAGGTCGGCGTCCTGGGCGTCCAGGTAGCGCTTGCGTTCGGACTGCTGCTGGTACTCTTCGATGGCGGCCAGGTTGATTGCCCCCAGGCGCTGGATACGCGCCTCGAGCTGCTCCAGCTCCTGTTCGGTGCCCTGCTCGGTGACCTCGGCCTCGAGGGTGGCGAGCACACCTTGCAGGTCGTAGCCATCGGCCAGCAATTGTTCCTGCAGGGTCTTGCGCCGCACATCCAGGCCTTGGCACTCCAGGCGCAGTTGCTCCAGCTGGCCACGCAGCAGCTGGGCTTGCTGCTCGGCCTGGGTGCGGCGCTTTTCGGCATCGCGCAGTTCGCGGTCGGCCTCGTCCATGTGCAGGCGGGCCTGGCGCATTTCTTCGTCCACGCTCATGCGCCGCTCCAGCAGCTCTTCGAGCTTCAGGCGCAGCTCTTCGAGAGGCGCCTCGCCCTCCTCCAGGTTCAGGCACAGTTGTTCCTGGCGTTCGGTCAGGCGCGCGGCCTGCTGCTCCAGGCGCTCCAGGGCCTGACGGGTGGAATCGTGCTGGGCACGCAGCGAGCCCAAGCGCACGGCCAGCTGGTGAGCGTGGTCCTTGTGCTGGCGGGCTTCCTGGCGAACGCGATCGAGGCTTTCGCGCAGGGTGTCGCGGCGGGCCATCAACTGCTCACGCTGCTCGGTGTCCTGGGCCATAAGCTCCAGGGCATCCTGCAGCAGCAGGCGTGCTTCGCCCAGTTGCTCGTGCTCCAGGGCGCGCTGCTCGTCCAGTTCGGTCAGTTCTTCCTGCAGGCGCAGACGGCGCAGCTCGACCTGCTCGGCGCGCGCGCGGCTGGCTGACAGGTTGGCGTTCAGCTCGCCATGCAGGCGGTTTTCTTCCTGGGTGCGGCGGCGCAGCTGTTCGCGCTGCTCTTCCAGGTCCAACTGTTGCTCGCGCAGGGCCTGCAGTTGCTGCTCCAGCTGCTCCAGCGCCGCTTCCTGTTCCAGTTGTTCCTGGCCCAGGCGCTCGATCTCCTGGCCGCGCGCCAGCACGCCGCCTTCGGCTTCACCACCACGACGCACCCGCAGGAAATGCCGGCCTACCCAGTAGCCATCACGGCTGACCAGGCTTTGGCCTTCGCCAAGCGACGCGCGTTGCGCCAGCGCCTGGGCCAGGTCTTCCACGGGTTTGACCAGGCCTAGCCAGGGCGCCAGGTCGATACCGCCTTGGACCTTTTCCAGCAGGCTGCCGGGCAATGTCGAACCGGTGCCACTGGCCAGCAGCAAGCGCAACTCGCCCTGCTCCAGGCCGGCAAAATCAAGGCGGCTGAAATCGTCGACCAGCACGGCCTGCAGATCGGCACCGAGCACCGTTTCCACGGCCAGCTCCCAGCCCGGCTCCACCCGCAACCCTTCTGCCAGGCGCGGCTGTTGCTCCAGGCCTTGGCCGTGCAGCCAGCCCGCAGCGCCTGCGCCCGGCTCCAGGGCCGCCTGTTGCAAGGCTTCGAGCGATGCCAGGCGACCGCCCAGGCGCTGCAGGTCGCCCTGCGCCTGCTGCTGAGCCTGGCTGGCCTGTTGCAGTTGCTCGCGCAGGCCCTCCAGGCGCTCGACCACCTGCTCTTCGCAGAGCTGCAGCTCTTCCAGCACCATTTCGCTGCTGGCCAACTGCTCGGCCAACTCGAGCATGGCGGCGTCCTGCGGGGCGCTACCCAGTTGCTCGCGCTCCTCGCCCAGCTTGCGCTGGCGTTCGGCCAACCGCTCAAGACTGGCCTCCAACTGCTGCAGGCGCGCCTGCTGCACTTCGGCCTGGCGGCGCGGCTCGGCGGAGCGGCTATTGAAGTTGTCCCACTGTTCCTGCCAGCCATGCATGCCCAATTCGGCCTCTTCAAGGGCAGCGGCGGCCTCTTCAGCGGCGGCCAAGGTCATTTCCTGCTCGGGTTCAAGCATGGCCAGCTCTTCGCCCAGGGTGGCCAGCAAGGTGCGGTCATGGCCGAGGTGCGATTCGGTTTCCAGGCGCGTGCGCTCGGCTTCCTTGAAGTCGTCCTGCAACTGGCGCAGGCGCTGCTGGCCGTGCTGGATGCTCTGCTCGACCCGGGCAATGTCACCGGCCACCGAGTAGAAGCGCCCCTGCACCTGGTTGAAACGCTCGGACAATTCGTGATGGCCGTCGCGCAGGCGCTCGATGCTGGCGTCGGCATTGCGCTGCTCGGCCACCAGCGCCTCATGGGAAACGTCCTGGTCACCGATCACCGACTCGCGCTGGCGCACCCGCTCATCCAGGTCGCGCCAGCGCAACGCCGACAGGCGCGCCTTCAGCTGGCGTTCCTGGGCCTTGTATTCGCGATACTTCTCGGCCGCCTGGGCCTGGCGCTGCAGGCGTTCCAGCTGGCGCTCCAGCTCTTCGCGCAGGTCGGTCAGGCGCGCCAGGTTTTCCTGGGTGCGGCGGATGCGGCTCTCGGTTTCGCGGCGGCGTTCCTTGTACTTGGAAATGCCGGCGGCTTCCTCGATGAAGTTGCGCAGTTCCTCGGGCTTGGCCTCGATCAGCTTGGAAATCATGCCCTGCTCGATGATCGAGTAGCTGCGCGGCCCCAGACCGGTACCGAGGAAAATGTCGGTGATGTCACGCCGGCGGCACTTGGTGCCGTTGAGGTAATAGCTGTTCTGCCCGTCGCGGGTGACTTTGCGTCGGATCGAGATCTCGGCGTAGGCGGCATATTCGCCGACCAGGGTGGTTTCGCTGTTGTCGAACACCAGCTCGATGCTGGCCTGGCTGACTGGCTTGCGGCCGCTGGAGCCGTTGAAGATGACGTCGGTCATCGACTCGCCGCGCAGGTTCTTCGCCGAACTCTCGCCCATCACCCAGCGCACGGCGTCGATGATGTTGGACTTGCCACAGCCGTTGGGGCCGACCACGGCCGCCATGTTGCTGGGGAAGTTGACCGTGGTCGGGTCGACGAACGACTTGAACCCGGCCAGGCGAATGCACTTCAAGCGCATCGGTCAGCCTCGGGCCAGCGCCGCCAGCACCAGTTCGCAACTGCGCTGGCAATAAGCGGTAAGCACCTCGCGAATGCGCGGCAGGTCGCGGGCGACCACGGCGTCGAGCAAGCGGGCGAACAGTTCGAGGTAATCGTCCGTGCTGGCCTGGCGCTGGTCCAGGGCCAGGTAATAGGCGCGGCTCATGGCCGGCTGCAGGTTTTCCACGGTTTCCTGCAGGTACGGGTTGTCGGCGAACGGGTAGGCGGCACGCATGACCGCGAAGCTGTCGGCAACGAAGGCCTTGATATCCAGCTGGTCATGGGCGTGCTGCAGGCGCTGCTGGATCTCCAGGAACGGGCGCAGGTCGGCATCGGTGCGCCATTTTTGCGCAACCGCGTTGCCCAGCAGAATGTACAACTCGCCCATCAGGGAACACAGGCTGCGCACGCTGTGCTCGTCGAGCTCGGTCACGTGGGCACCCCGGCGCGGCAGGATCGCCACCAGGTGACGGCGTTCGAGGATCAGCAGCGCTTCGCGTACCGAGCCGCGGCTGACGTTGAGTGCCTGGGTGACCTTCTGCTCCTGGATACGCTCGCCTGGCGCCAGCTCGCCACGGATGATGCGTTCGGCCAGGTAATCGGCAATCTGCTCGGAAAGGCTGTCCGGGGCCTTGAACGTCATGGTTTTCCTTCAAAATCATTGAACTGGGCACAAGGGGCGGATTGTAGCGTACTTGGCCGGTTATCGCGCAGAGGGGCCAGGCGGTTTATTTGACCTGCCAGGCCGCCACACGCCCGGCGCGATCTATGCTTGGGATATGGGCAAAGTGTTGGGCCGGGAATGCATACGAGCAATTTCTTGACCTTTGAGTCAGAAAAATATTGACCAGCTGGACAGGTCTTGCTTAGAGTCCGCCCAACAACAATAAAACCATTGCGAGGCTATCCCCGTGATCCAGTTTCTCGTCAACCAGGAGCTGCGCAGCGAGCACGCCCTGGACCCGAACATGACGGTGCTGCAATACCTGCGCGAGCACCTGGGCAAACCCGGCACCAAGGAGGGCTGCGCCAGTGGCGACTGCGGCGCCTGCACCGTGGTAGTGGGTGAACTGACCCAGGACGACCAGGGCAACGACAGCCTGCGCTACCGCAGCCTCAACTCGTGCCTGACCTTTGTTTCGTCCTTGCACGGCAAGCAACTGATCAGTGTCGAAGGCCTCAAGCACCAGGGCCAATTGCACAGCGTGCAACAGGCCATGGCCGATTGCCATGGCTCGCAATGCGGCTTCTGCACCCCCGGCTTCGTCATGTCGCTGTTCGCCCTGCAAAAGAACAGCAGCGGCCCCGACCTGCACCAGGCCCAGGAAGCCCTGGCCGGCAACCTGTGCCGCTGCACTGGCTACCGGCCGATCCTCGACGCCGCCGAGCAGAGCTGTCGCCAGCCGTGCCGCGACCAGTTCGACGCCCAGCAGGCGCAGACCATCAGCCGCCTCAAGGCCATTGCGCCGACCCAGGCCGGCGAGCTGAACAGCGGCGACAAGCGCTGCCTGGTACCGCTGACCGTGGCCGACCTGGCCGAGCTGTACAGCTCGCACCCGGAAGCGCGCCTGCTGGCCGGCGGCACCGACCTGGCCCTGGAAGTCACCCAGTTCCACAAGACCCTGCCGGTGATGATCTACGTCGGCCACGTGGCCGAACTCAAGCGCATCGAAAAAACCGCCAGCCACCTGGAAATTGGCGCCGCCACCCCGCTCACCGACTGCTACGGCGCACTCAACGAGGAATACCCCGATTTCGGCGCCCTGCTGCACCGCTTCGCCTCGCTGCAGATCCGCAACCAGGGCACCTTGGGCGGCAACATCGGCAACGCCTCGCCGATCGGCGACTCACCGCCCCTGCTGATCGCCCTGGACGCGCAGATCGTCCTGCGCCAGGGCGAGCGCCAACGCACCATGGCACTGGAAGACTACTTCATCGACTACCGCATCACCGCCCGCCAGGACAGCGAGTTCATCGAGAAGATCATCGTGCCGCGCGCCAGCGAGGACTGGGCGTTCCGCGCCTATAAAGTGTCCAAGCGCCTGGACGATGACATTTCCGCCGTGTGCGGCGCCTTCAACCTGAGCATCGAAGACGGCGTGGTCAGCGGTGTGCGCATCGCCTTCGGCGGCATGGCGGCGATACCCAAACGCGCCCGCGCCTGTGAGGCAGCACTGCGCGGCAAGCCGTGGAACCAGGCAGCCATCGAACGTGCCTGCCAAGCCCTGGCCGAAGATTTCACCCCGCTCAGCGACTTCCGCGCCAGCAAGGAATACCGCCTGCTGACCGCACAGAACCTGCTGCGCAAGTACTTCATCGAACAGCAAACGCCGCACATCGAAACCCGGGTGACCGCTTATGTCTAACCATCACGTAGCCAAGAGCCAGGCCGAGATGGCCGAACTGTTCAGCCAGGACCTGACCACCGGCGTCGGCCGCAGCGTCAAGCACGACAGCGCCGACAAGCATGTATCCGGCGAGGCGGTGTACATCGACGATCGCCTGGAATTCCCCAACCAGTTGCACGTCTATGCACGCACCGCCGACCGTGCCCATGCGCGCATCCTGCGCATCGACACCACGCCGTGCTATGCCTTCGAGGGGGTGCGTATCGCCATCACCCACGAAGACATCCCCGGCCTGAAGGACATCGGCCCGGTGGTGGCCGGCGACCCGCTGCTGGCCATCGACAAGGTCGAGTTCTTCGGCCAGCCGGTGCTCGCAGTGGCTGCCCGCGACCTCGACACCGCGCGCCGCGCGGCCATGGCCGCCATCGTCGAATACGAAGACCTGGAACCGGTACTGGACTTGGTCGAGGCGTTTCGCAAGAAGCACTTCGTGCTCGACAGCCACACCCACCAGCGTGGCGATTCCGTTGCCGCCCTGGCCAGCGCCCCGCACCGCATTCAAGGCACCCTGCACATCGGCGGCCAGGAGCACTTCTACCTGGAAACGCAGGTTTCTTCGGTGATGCCCACCGAAGACGGCGGCATGATCGTCTACTGCTCCACGCAAAACCCCACCGAAGTGCAGAAGCTGGTGGCTGAAGTACTCGACGTGCCGATGAACAAGGTGGTGCTGGACATGCGCCGCATGGGTGGCGGCTTCGGCGGCAAGGAAACCCAGGCCGCCAGCCCGGCATGCCTGTGCGCGGTGGTCGCGCGCCTGACCGGCCAGCCGACCAAGATGCGCCTGCCGCGGGTCGAAGACATGACCATGACCGGCAAGCGCCACCCATTCTACGTCGAGTACGACGTGGGCTTCGACGACGACGGCCGCCTGCACGGCATCAACTTCGACCTGGCCGGCAACTGCGGTTACTCGCCCGACCTGTCCGGCTCGATCGTCGACCGCGCCATGTTCCACTCCGACAACGCCTACTACCTGGGCGATGCCACCGTGCACGGCCACCGTTGCAAGACCAACACCGCCTCCAACACCGCCTACCGTGGCTTTGGCGGCCCACAGGGCATGGTCGCCATCGAGCAGGTGATGGACCATATCGCCCGCCATCTGGGTCGCGACCCGTTGGCGGTGCGCAAGGTCAACTACTACGGCAAGACCGAGCGCAACGTCACCCACTACTACCAGACCGTCGAGCACAACATGCTCGAGGAAATGACCGCCGAGCTGGAAGCCAGCAGCGACTATGCCGAGCGCCGCGAATCGATCCGCCGCTTCAACGCCAACAGCCCGGTCCTGAAGAAGGGCCTGGCGCTGACGCCGGTCAAATTCGGCATCTCGTTCACCGCCACCTTCCTCAACCAGGCCGGCGCGCTGATCCACATCTATACCGACGGCAGCATCCACTTGAACCATGGCGGCACCGAGATGGGCCAAGGCCTGAATACCAAGGTGGCACAGGTGGTGGCGCAGATCTTCCAGGTTGATTTCAGCCGCATCCAGATCACCGCTACCAACACCGACAAGGTGCCCAACACCTCGCCGACCGCGGCCTCCAGTGGCGCCGACCTGAACGGCAAGGCGGCGCAGAATGCGGCCGAAATCCTCAAGAAGCGCCTGACCGAGTTCGCCGCGCGGCACTACCAGGTAACCGAGGAAGACGTCGAGTTCCGCAACGGCCATGTACGCGTGCGCGACCAGATCGTCAGCTTCGAGCAACTGGTGCAGCAGGCCTACTTCGCCCAGGTGTCGCTGTCCAGCACCGGTTTCTACCGCACGCCGAAGATCTACTACGACCGCAACCAGGCGCGCGGCCGGCCGTTCTACTACTTCGCCTTCGGCGCTGCCTGCGTGGAGGTGATCGTCGACACCCTGACCGGCGAATACAAGATGCTGCGCGCCGACATCCTGCACGACGTGGGCGACTCGCTGAACCCGGCCATCGACATCGGCCAGGTGGAAGGCGGCTTCATCCAGGGCGTGGGCTGGCTGACCAGCGAAGAACTGGTGTGGAACGCCAAGGGCAAGCTGATGACCAACGGCCCGGCCAGCTACAAGATCCCGGCGGTGGCCGACATGCCGCTGGACCTGCGGGTGAAGCTGGTGGAAAACCGCAAGAACCCTGAGGACACCGTGTTCCACTCCAAGGCCGTGGGCGAGCCGCCGTTCATGCTCGGCATCGCCGCCTGGTGTGCGGTCAAGGATGCCGTGGCCAGCCTCGCCGATTATCGCGTGCAGCCGCAGGTGGATGCACCGGCGACACCGGAGCGTGTGTTGTGGGGCTGTGAGCAGATGCGCAAGGCGGTGGCTGTCGCGCAACCTGCCGAAGCGGAACTGGAAACCGTAACCCAGTAACGCCGCCGCTCTGCTTTTTTGTGGGAGCGGCCTTGTGTCGCGAAAGGGCCGCGCAGCGGCCCCAGAAATCTTCAAAGCTGCACAGATCCTGGGGCCGCTGCGCGCCCCTTTCGCGACACAAGGCCGCTCCCACAGGGATCGCGACGCAACATAGAGAGGTTGCATCATGCACCAATGGATCAACGCCCTCGCCGACCACCAGTCCCGTGGCGAAGCCTGCGTGCTGGTGACCATCATCGAGGAGCGCGGCTCGACCCCGCGCAATGCCGGCTCGAAGATGGTGGTCAGCGCCAGCGGCCTGTTCGACACCATCGGCGGCGGCCACCTGGAATACAAGGCCCTGCACATCGCCCGGCAAATGCTCGAAGAGCAGCGCACCACCCCGCACCTGGAGCGCTTCAGCCTCGGCGCCAGCCTTGGTCAGTGCTGCGGCGGCGTCACCGTGCTGCTGTTCGAGCCCATGGCCGCGGTGCAGGCACAGATCGCCGTGTTCGGCGCGGGCCATGTCGGCCGGGCTCTGGTACCCTTGCTCGCCGCGCTGCCCTGCCGGGTGCGCTGGATCGACTCGCGCGAGCAGGAATTCCCTGCCCTGATCCCCGACGGGGTGACCAAGGTGGTCAGCGAGGAGCCGGTAGACGAAGTGGCAGAGCTGCCGCCAGGCTGCTATTGCATCGTCATGACCCACAACCACCAGCTCGACCTGGAACTGACCGCCGCCATTCTCAAGCGCAACGATTTCACCTGGTTCGGCCTGATAGGCTCGAAGACCAAACGGGTCAAGTTCGAGCACCGCCTGCGCGAGCGCGGCTACGACGACGCGGTGATGGCGCGCATGCGCTGCCCGATGGGCCTGGCCGAGGTCAAGGGCAAGCTGCCCATCGAGATCGCCGTGTCCATCGCCGGCGAAATCATCGCCACCTACAACGCCTGCTTCGGCCAGCACGACGCTGCCGCCAATGCCGGCCCCATTGCCCAGTTGCTGCCGCCCTCCCGGCGCAGCCAAGCCATTTGACGAGTGTGTTATGACCGTTACCCGCAAAGCCTACCGTGCCGCCATCCTGCACAGCATCGCCGACCCGGCCGAGGTGGGCCTGGAGGCGTCCCATGAGTACTTCGAAGACGGCCTGCTGGTGGTCGACGATGGCCGCATCAGTGCCGTTGGCCACGCCAGCGAACTGCTGCCGACCCTGGATGCCGACATCCCGGTCGAGCACTATCAGGATGCGCTGATCACCCCGGGCTTCATCGACACCCACATCCACTTCCCGCAGACCGGCATGATCGGCTCCTACGGCGAACAACTGCTGGACTGGCTGAATACCTACACCTTCCCTTGCGAAAAGCAGTTCGCCGATAAAGGCCACGCCGACCAGGTGGCGAAGATCTTCCTCAAGGAACTGCTGCGCAACGGCACCACCACCGCGCTGGTGTTCGGCAGCGTGCACCCGGAATCGGTCAATGCCCTGTTCGAAGAGGCCGAGCGCCTGGACCTGCGCCTGATTGCCGGCAAGGTGATGATGGACCGCAACGCCCCGGACTACCTGACCGACACCGCCGAATCGGGCTATGCCGAAAGCAAAGCGCTGATCGAACGCTGGCACGGCAAGGGCCGCCTGCATTACGCGGTGACTCCGCGCTTCGCCCCGACCAGCACCCCGGAACAGCTGACCCTGGCCGGGCAACTGCTCAAGGAACACCCTGGCGTGTACATGCACACGCACCTGTCGGAAAACCTCAAGGAAATTGACTGGGTCAAGTCGCTGTTCCCCGAGCAGAAGGGTTACCTCGACGTCTACGACCACTTCGAGCTGCTGGGCGAGCGCTCGGTGTTCGCCCACGGCGTGCACCTGTGCGACGACGAATGCCAGCGCCTGGCCGAAACCGGCTCGGCCGTGGCCTTCTGCCCCACCTCCAACCTGTTCCTCGGCAGTGGCCTGTTCAACCTGCCCCAGGCCGAGCGCTTCAAGGTCAACGTGGGGCTGGGCACCGACGTCGGCGCCGGCACCAGCTTCTCGCTGCTCAACACCCTGAACGAAGCGTACAAGGTGATGCAACTGCAAGGCGCGCGCCTGCACCCGTACAAATCGCTGTACCTGGCCACCCTCGGCGGCGCCCGCGCGCTGCGCCTGGACGACCGCATCGGCAGCCTGCGCGCGGGTAACGATGCCGACTTCGTGGTGTTGGACTACAAGGCCACGCCGCTGCTGGACTACCGCATCCAGCAGTCCAACAGCATCGAAGAGACCCTGTTCGTGCTCACCACCCTGGGCGACGACCGCACCGTACGTGAAACCTACGCCGCCGGGCGTTGCGTGCACCAGCGCTAAGGTTCTTTGGCAAGGCCCCGGTACAGCGCGCCGCCGATTGCAGCCCCGATCAGCGGCGCTACCCAGAACAGCCACAGCTGTTGCAGCGCCCAGCCACCGACGAACAAGGCCGGCCCCGTGCTACGCGCGGGGTTGACCGAGGTATTGGTCACCGGGATCGAGATCAGGTGGATCAAGGTCAAGGCCAGACCGATGGCGATCGGGGCAAAGCCAGCCGGCGCCCGCGCGTCCGTGGCGCCCATGATCACCACCAGAAACATCGCCGTCATCACCACTTCACTGACAAAGCCCGCCCCCAGCGTGTAGCCGCCAGGCGAGTGGTCGGCGTAGCCGTTGGATGCCAGGCCCGCGGACAGCTCGAAACCGGCCTTGCCGCTGGCGATGAGGTAGATCACCCCGGCGGCCAGAATGGCGCCGATGACCTGGGCGATCACATAGGGCAGCAGTTCTTTGGCCGGGAAGCGCCCGCCCACCACCAGCCCGAACGACACGGCGGGGTTGAGGTGACAGCCGGAAATATGGCCAATGGCGAAGGCCATGGTCAGTACAGTGAGGCCGAAGGCGAAGGCAACACCGAGAACACCGATGCCGATGGGGGAACTGGCTGCGAGAACCGCACTGCCACAGCCACCGAGGACCAACCAGAAGGTGCCGATCAGCTCGGCCCCCATTCGTGTACCCAGAGACATGGTCATGGACCTTTCCTCAAGTAGTGGAACGCAATGGATGCGCAAGCCCAACTGCTTGATGAAGGTTTGCCCACAAGAATTTAGCAGACGTTTGGCTGATGGCCAGAAATGGCAGGAGACCCTGTGGGAGCGGGCATGCCCGCGAACACCGGCGCAGCCGGTGCCATACGGCGCGGCGCCTGATTCGCGGGCATGCCCGCTCCCACAGATAGGGTGTGAGGCCTGTGCTGTGCCTGAACAGGCAAACGATCAACCCTTGAGCGAAACCTTGGGCTTTTTCAGCAAATGCGAGAACACCGCATGCAGATCGTCCGAGGCACTCTCCTCGTCCAGGTTCAGCTTGCTGTCGATGTGGTCCATGTGGTGCATCATCAGGCTCACCGCCTGCTCGGCATCGCGCGCCTCGATGGCATCGATCAGTTGCATGTGCTCGTCATACGAGCAATGCGAGCGGTTGCCGCTTTCGTACTGGGCAATGATCAGCGAAGTCTGCGACACCAGACTGCGCTGGAAGCTGACCAGCGGTGCATTACCCGCGGCCTCCGCCAGCTTGAGGTGGAACTCGCCGGAAAGGCGAATGCCAGCCCCACGGTCACCGCGCGAGAAGCTGTCGCGCTCTTCACGCACCATCTGCCGTAGCTCGTTGAGTTGCTCGAGGGTGGCATGCTGCACGGCCAGTTCGGTGATGGCACGCTCGACCATGCGCCGCGAGAAGAACACCTGGCGCGCCTCTTCCACCGTCGGGCTGGCCACCACCGCGCCGCGGTTCGGCCGCAGCAACACCACACTCTCGTGGGCCAGGCGCGACAGGGCACGGCGGATGATGGTGCGGCTGACGCCGAAGATCTCGCCCAGCGCTTCCTCGCTCAACTTGGTGCCCGGGGCCAGACGCTGCTCGAGGATAGCCTCGAAAATATGCGCGTAGACGATGTCATCCTGGGTACCACTGCGACCAGCCTTGCCGGCACGCGCAGGTTTTTTCAGAGGTTGCAGCTGTTCGTTCATGGGCTCTCGAGGCACGAAGAGAAAGTATGGCGCCATTGTACACAGGCTGAGGCGATTCCGCAGGAGGCGTTTTACCTATATAGCCGTTGTACGACGTATTGCGCACACAAAAGATAAAACATTATTTGCTTTATTTGTACACAAAAGCATAATCCACCGAGCGACTTCTTGACCTGAAAGTCAACAAACGGTCAGACGTCTGCCTTCCCTCGCGGAGCCGCCAAGTGCATTGCGCAGGAAAATGGCTCCATAACAACAAGAAAGACTTGAGGAGTACTCGCTGTGGAAAGCCGCAAATCCGAAGCCCCTACGCTGGATCTCGCCCCACCGCTCGAAACGAGCTGGCTGGAGCGGATTTTCAAACTCAAGCAACACGGCAGCACTGTCAGGACCGAGCTGATCGCCGGGGTGACCACCTTCATCACCATGGCCTACATCATCTTCGTCAACCCCAACATCATGGCCGACGCCGGCATCGACCATGGTGCCGCCTTCGTCGCCACCTGCATCGCCGCCGCGCTGGGCTGCCTGCTGATGGGCCTGTACGCCAACTGGCCGGTGGGCCTGGCGCCGGGCATGGGGCTCAACGCCTTCTTCACCTACACCGTGGTCGGCACCATGGGCTACAACTGGGAAACGGCGCTGGGGGCGGTATTCCTCTCCGGCGTGCTGTTCATGTTCCTGACCTTGTCGAAAGTGCGCGAATGGTTGCTCAACAGCATCCCGGTCAGCCTGCGCCATGCCATGGGGGCCGGCGTCGGATTGTTCCTCGGGCTGATCGGCCTGAAGACGGCAGGCATCATCGTCGACAGCCCAGCCACGCTGATCAAGCTGGGCTCGTTGCATGAGCCCGGGCCGCTGCTGGCAGCGGTGTGCTTCCTGCTGATCGCCATTCTCAGCTACAAGCGGGTGTTCGGCGCGATCCTGATCAGCATCATCGGTGTCACCCTGGCCGGTTGGGGCCTGGGGCTGGTCAAGTTCGGCGGGGTGATGTCGATGCCACCGAGCCTGGCGCCGACCTGGATGGCCATGGACGTGGTTGGCGTGTTCAACGTCAGCATGATCAGCGTGGTGCTGGCGTTCCTGTTCGTGCATATGTTCGACACCGCCGGCACCCTGATGGGGGTGGCGCAACGGGCCAACCTGGTGGCGCCGGATGGCCGTATCGAGAACCTGTCGCGGGCATTGAAGGCCGATAGCGCCTCCAGCGTGTTCGGCGCCGTGGTCGGCGTACCGCCGGTGACCAGCTATGTGGAAAGTGCTGCGGGCGTGGCCGCTGGTGGCCGCACTGGCCTGACCGCCGTGGTAGTCGGCCTGCTGTTCGTCGCGGCGATGTTCTTCGCGCCATTGGCCGGGATGATTCCGGCCTACGCCACCGCCGGTGCGCTGATCTACGTGGCGATGCTGATGATGGGCAGCATGGCGCACATTCACTGGGACGAGGCCACCGACAGCATTCCGGCGATCGTCACGGTGATCATGATGCCGCTGACCTTCTCGGTTGCCGATGGTATCGCCCTGGGCTTCATCAGCTATGTGGCGTTGAAGGCGGGTACCGGCAAGTACAAGGAAATCTCGGCCAGCCTGTGGGTGCTGTGCGCGATCTTTATTGCCAAGTTCGTGTTCCTCTGACCTCAACCGCACCAACAAAGGGCGCCTCGGCGCCCTTTTGTCATTCCCGGCGCGGCCTCCCTGTGGGAGCGGCCTTGCGTCGCGAAAGGGCTGCGTAGCGGCCCCAGGATCTGTGCCGCGATGAAGATTTCTGGGGCTGCTGCGCAGCCCTTTCGCGACGCAAGGCCGCTCCCACACTGACCGCACCGGACTGACATTTTTGCCAGGTGTGATATTCGTCGGGGCCTGATACAAATACTCAAAACTGCACAGGCGTAATTGCCAGAGACGTCCCAATGCGCATGCTGATGCTCAGCACCTGTGCCTACACCCCTTATGGCTACGCAGCGGCAGGCAAAGGCCGGATTGGTTTCAATGGCGAATTCCGGGACCCGGTTTCCAGTTGTTACCCGCTTGGCAACGGCTACCGCCTGTACAGCCCGACGCAGGGCAGATTCTGCAGCCCAGATAATGTGAGCCCGTTTGGAAGAGGCGGCATCAATGCATACGCCTACTGCCAGGGAGACCCTATCAACCGGGTTGACCGTGACGGGCATTCTATTTGGGAAGTGCTCAAGGGCATGGGCAACACGATCAAGCACATAGTCTCCCCTGGCAATGTGCCTTATGAGCAATTCTCACCGATTCGCAAGCGAGTGCACGAGGAGGTCGATACATCAACGGTATATGGCAGAACCGTTGTTGTGATAAACAAACGTATGGGGGCAAATGGTGACAAGAACCTTCCAGTCTGGAAGGGGGAAAGCTATATCAATAGATCCCAAAGTCACCACCACTTGGGTAATGGCTCCCCTCTCACGCCTGACGCCAGGCCTCTGAGGAGGAGCATCAGCGAATCAAGTATGTTTTTCGAAACAGTCCTTGAATGGTATGAGGTTGCAAAGGAGGCTCATCACAGTGGCTCAAACGAACAAGTAGGGGCTGCAATCGTAGCTATATTTGCAAACATTGCGGGCGGCATAGCTGTCTCGCCCCATGATCATTCTCGCTACAAAACGGGGAGAATACTTCTCTATCCAGGCGATGAAGTGCCAAATATCCGAAAATAAAAAAAGCCCGCCAGTGTGAGAGCGGGCCAAGGACCTACGAAGATTCTTCTAGCGACCAACTAGCTTCCACGATAGGTCGAATAGCTGTATGGCGAGATAAGCAGCGGCACGTGGTAGTGCTCCTGCTGCTCGTCGATGCCAAAGCGCAGCACGACGACATCCAGGAACGCCTGGGCCGGCAGTTGCACGCCGCGGGCACGGTAATAGTCGCCGGCGCTGAACTGCAGTTGGTAAACGCCAGTGCGGTAGTCGTCACCCTGCAGCAACGGCGCGTCGACGCGGCCATCGCTGTTGGTCAGGGCGGTGTTCACCAGCTCCAGCTGCTGGCCTTCGACTCGGTACAGCTCGACCTTGATCGAGCTGCCCGGGCAACCATGCGCGGCATCCAGTACGTGTGTGGTCAAACGTCCCATTGCTTGTCGCCTCTTGTTCAATCTGTGGGCAAAAAATACACGGCCATCATCACGCCAACAGGCCTGCGATGTGCGGGAATGACGCCATTAAGACATTCCACCGCAAAATTGTACACAATTTTTTGATCCCTTCTGCCGCACCCCACGATTCTTGCCCATAACCGACCCATCGGTCGCAAATACAGGGCCAGTGCCGACCCCAATGTCATTAGCTGACCAATCAGGCAGGTTTCTTGCACTGTTTTTCCAGGTCGCTTCGAGGCGACAAAAGGGAAGAAATGCGGAAAAACAGGCTTACAAAAGATTTCAGAAGTTGTATACAATCAGCCCATCCGGTGGTGCGACATACCGACGCGGCCCGCCCACCCCCCGCACTAACGCACAAGAAGGAAGACTGCAGTGAGCGCTGACTACCCTCGCGACCTGATCGGTTACGGCAACAACCCTCCTCACCCGCAATGGCCGGGCAACGCTCGCATCGCGCTGTCTTTCGTCCTCAACTATGAGGAAGGTGGCGAACGCAACATCCTGCACGGTGACAAGGAGTCCGAAGCCTTCCTGTCCGAGATGGTCGCTGCCCAGCCGCTGCAGGGCGCACGCAACATGAGCATGGAGTCGCTGTACGAATACGGCAGCCGTGCCGGCGTGTGGCGCCTGCTGAAGCTGTTCAAGGACAGCGGCGTGCCACTGACCATCTTCGCCGTGGCCATGGCCGCCCAGCGCCACCCCGACGTGATCCGCGCCATGGTCGAAGCCGGCCACGAAATCTGCAGCCACGGCTACCGCTGGATCGACTACCAGTACATGGACGAGGCCCAGGAACGCGAGCACATGCTCGAAGCCATCCGTATCCTCACCGAAATCACCGGCGAGCGCCCGCTGGGCTGGTACACCGGCCGTACCGGCCCAAACACCCGCCGCCTGGTAATGGAGGAAGGTGGTTTCCTGTACGACAGCGACACCTACGACGACGACCTGCCCTACTGGGAGCCGAACAACCCCACCGGCAAGCCGCACCTGGTGATCCCCTACACCCTCGACACCAACGACATGCGTTTCACCCAGGTACAGGGCTTCAACTGCGGCGAGCAGTTCTTCCAGTACCTGAAGGACGCCTTCGATGTGCTGTACGCCGAAGGCGCCGAAGCACCGAAGATGCTGTCCATCGGCCTGCACTGCCGCCTGGTCGGCCGCCCGGCGCGCCTGGCCGCGCTGAAGCGCTTCGTCGACTACGCCAAAAGCCATGACCAGGTCTGGTTCGCCCGTCGCGTGGACATCGCCCGCCACTGGCACACCACCCACCCGTACAAGAAAGAGAACGCCTGATGACCGCCTTCAACACCCTCAAGCCTTCCGCCCTGGACCGTGACGCCTTCGTCAAGGCCTTCGCCGATATCTACGAGCATTCGCCGTGGGTTGCCGAAAAAGCCTACGACCTGGGCCAACTGGGCGAGCTGGACGAGATCGAGGCGCTGCACCAGCGCATGAGCGACATTCTGCTCAGCGCCAACCACGTCGACCAGCTGGCGCTGATCAACGCTCACCCGGACCTGGCCGGCAAGGCCGCCATCCAGGGCGAGCTGACCGAATCGAGCACCAACGAACAGGCCGGCGCCGGTATTCACCAGTGCACCGCCGAAGAGTTCGCCCGTTTTACCGAGCTGAACGACGCCTACAAGGCCAAGTTCCAGTTCCCGTTCATCATGGCGGTAAAAGGCAGCAACCGGCATCAGATCCTCGCCTCCTTCGAAAAGCGCATCCACAACGATACCGATGCCGAGTTCAAGGAAGCCCTGGCGCAGATCAACCTGATCGCCCTGTTCCGCCTGCTGCAGCTGTAAGCGACAGCCGAATCTTTTTCAGTACAACGAACATATAAGAGAGACCCGCATGCGCACCCTGATGATCGAGCCCCTGACCAAAGAAGCCTTCGCCCCCTTCGGAGACGTGATCGAAACCGATGGCAGCGACCACTTCATGATCAACAACGGCTCGACCATGCGCTTCCACAAGCTCGCCACGGTCGAAACCGCCGAGCCTGAAGACAAGGCGATCATCAGCATCTTCCGCGCCGACGCGCTGGACATGCCGCTGACCGTGCGCATGCTGGAACGCCATCCGCTGGGCAGCCAGGCTTTCATCCCGCTGCTCGGCAACCCCTTTCTGATCGTGGTCGCGCCGGTTGGCGATGCACCTGTATCAGGCTTGGTCCGAGCCTTCCGCAGTAACGGCAGGCAGGGCGTTAATTACCATCGCGGCGTCTGGCACCACCCGGTGCTGACGATCGAAAAGCGGGATGACTTCCTGGTGGTTGATCGCAGTGGTTCCGGCAACAACTGCGACGAGCATTACTTCACCGAGGAACAGATGCTGATCCTCAATCCCCACCAATAAGAAAAGGTCGGTCATGCAAAGGCATCGCCCGAGCGGGTGACCGGCAAGAGGTACATACTGTGGAAGCACACCTTCACGAATGGCTGAACCTGAGCATTCGCTGGGTTCACATGATCACCGGTGTAGCCTGGATCGGTGCATCGTTCTACTTCGTCTGGCTGGAGAACCACCTGAACCGAAGCAACCCGCGCGATGGGTTGTCGGGTGATCTCTGGGCGATTCACGGCGGTGGTATCTACCACCTGGAGAAATACAAGCTCGCACCACCGAAAATGCCCGAAAACCTGCACTGGTTCAAATGGGAAGCCTACTTCACCTGGATGTCCGGTATCGCCCTGCTGTGCGTGGTGTTCTACTGGAACCCGACGCTGTACCTGCTGGCCCCTGGCAGCACCCTGAGCGGTGCCGAAGGTGTGGCCATCGGTATCGGCTCGCTGATCGCCGGCTGGTTCATCTATGACTTCCTGTGCGACTCGCCCCTGGGCAAGAAGCCAGCGCTGCTCGGTGGTGTGCTGTTCGTGCTGATCATCGCCGCGTGCTGGGGCTTCAGCCTGGTGTTCAGCGGCCGTGGTGCGTACCTGCATACCGGCGCGATCATCGGCACCATCATGGTCGGTAACGTGTTCCGCATCATCATGCCGGCCCAGCGCCAGCTGGTGGCGGCGATCGAGAACAACCAGACGCCCGACCCGGTACTGCCGGCCAAAGGCCTGCTGCGTTCGCGCCACAACAACTACTTCACCCTGCCGGTGCTGTTCATCATGATCAGCAACCACTTCCCGAGCACCTACGGTAGCCAGTACAACTGGCTGATCCTGGCTGGCATTGCAGTAGCCGCGGTGCTGATCCGCCACTACTTCAACACCCGCCACGACAGCAACAAGTACGCCTGGACCCTGCCGGTCGGCGCCCTGGCGATGATCTGCCTGGCCTACGTCACCGGTCCGAAACCGATGGCAGTCAGCCCAGAGCAAGCTGCGGCGCAGATCGAGTACCAGCCGTTGCCTGCTACCGCTGTCGGTGGCAAGACCGCTGCCGAGCAGCGTGCCGAGGACGTAGCCAAGGCTGCCGAAGCACCTGCCGCGCCGGCTGAAGCCCCTGCCCAGGCCACGGCCAAGGCTGGCGGCGACAGCTTCGACAAGATCCACAATGTCATCCAGGAACGCTGCACCGTGTGCCACTCGTCCAAGCCGACCAGCCCACTGTTCAGCGCCGCGCCTGCCGGCGTGATGTTCGACACCCCGCAGCAGATCCAGGCCCAGGCCGCGCGCATTCAAGCGCAAGCGGTCGCCAGCCAGATCATGCCGCTGGGCAACATCACCCAGATGACCACCGAAGAGCGCAAGCTCGTCGGCGACTGGATCGCCAAAGGCGCCCCGGTCAACTGATAGCACCTCGCCAGGCAACCCGCGCCAAGGGGGACCACCCTCCCCTGTAGGAGCGGGCTTGCCCGCGAAGAGGCCGGTAAATCCGCCCTCAAGCTCCATGTGTTACGTAACAAGCAAGCATCGAGCGTCAGGCTCCAACGCGGAAAACCAAGCTTTTACTTGAAGCTTGCCGCCTGGAGCTTGCCGCTTGGATCCGAGAATAAAAACAAAACTCGAGGTGCTGCATGTCCGAGTCACGCAAGGCGTATATCCCCATTGCGCCGCCGCGAGAGCCTCTGCCCTTGTTCCAACTGATCCTGGTTGGCCTGCAACACGTTCTGCTGATGTACGGCGGCGCCATCGCCGTGCCGTTGATCATCGGCCAGGCCGCCGGGTTGTCCCGTGAAGAAGTCGCTTTCCTGATCAACGCCGACCTGCTGGTCGCCGGCGTCGCCACCATCGTCCAGTCGTTCGGTATCGGCCCGGTGGGCATCCGCATGCCGGTGATGATGGGTGCCAGTTTCGCCGCCGTCGGCAGCATGGTAGCCATGGCCGGCATGCCCGGCGTGGGCCTGCAGGGGATCTTCGGCGCGACCATCGCCGCCGGCTTCTTCGGCATGCTGATCGCGCCGTTCATGTCCAAGGTCGTACGCTTCTTCCCGCCACTGGTCACCGGTACGGTGATCACCTCGATCGGCCTGTCACTGTTCCCGGTGGCGGTCAACTGGGCTGGTGGCGGGCATGAAGCAGACAGCTTCGGCTCACCGATCTACCTGCTGGTAGCCGGCCTGGTGCTGGCGGTAATCCTGCTGATCAACCGCTTCATGCGCGGCTTCTGGGTCAACGTTTCGGTGCTGGTGGGCATGGGCCTGGGCTACATCCTGGCCGGTTCCATCGGCATGGTCGACCTGTCGGGCCTGAACGACGCGCCGTGGCTGCAAGTGGTGACCCCACTGCACTTCGGCATGCCGACTTTCAGCCTGGCACCGATCCTGTCCATGTGCCTGGTGGTGGTGATCATCTTCGTCGAGTCCACCGGCATGTTCCTGGCCCTGGGCAAGGTGACCGATCGCGAAGTCACACCAGGCATGCTGCGCCGCGGCCTGCTGTGCGATGCCGGCGCGTCGTTCATCGCCGGCTTCTTCAACACCTTCACCCACTCCTCGTTCGCCCAGAACATCGGCCTGGTGCAGATGACCGGGGTGCGCTGCCGCTACGTCACCATCGTGGCCGGCGCGCTGCTGATCCTGCTCAGCCTGCTGCCCAAGGCGGCCTTCCTGATTGCCTCGATCCCGCCTGCGGTACTGGGCGGCGCGTCCATCGCCATGTTCGGCATGGTCACCGCCACCGGGATCAAGATTCTCCAGGAGGCGGACATCGGCGACCGCCGCAACCAGTTGCTGGTGGCGGTGAGCGTCGGCTTCGGCCTGATCCCCGTGGTACGTCCGGAGTTCTTCGCGCAGATGCCGCAGTGGATGGAACCCATCACCCACAGTGGCATCGCCATGGCTACGGTCAGTGCCTTGGTGTTGAACGTGTTGTTCAACATCCTCGGTGGCGCCGACCGCGCGGCACATAACAACGCCTGTCACCAACATTGAGCCAAGGGGGCGGCGCAACGCCGCCCCTGCCTCGCCTCGCCGTAAACGCGACACCGTCGGCCCGCCGGAATGGGCCGCCCGGGGCGCCTGTGCGCCAAAAAAACCCTACAAAAACAATAAGTCCGGGAACCACAACATGAAACGCATCACCTCGTCCCTCTTGCTGGGCAGCAGCCTGCTGGCCACTCTCCCCGCCCACGCCGGCGAATGGCTGCTGTGGCACGGCGAAAGCCTGACCTACCTGTATGGCAAGGACTTCAAGGTCAACCCCAGCATCCAGCAGACGGTGACCTTCGAGCACGCCAACAAATGGAAGTACGGCGACACCTTCATGTTCGTCGACAAGATCTTCTACAACGGCAAACCCGACGCCAGCAAAGGCGGCACCACCTACTACGGTGAATTCAGCCCGCGCCTGTCGTTCGGCAAGATATTCGACCAGAAGCTGGCCTTCGGCCCGATCAAGGACGTGCTGCTGGCCATGACCTACGAGCGTGGCGAGGGCGACAACGAGGCCTACCTGATCGGCCCTGGCTTCGACCTGGATATCCCCGGCTTCAACTACTTCACCCTCAACTTCTACGTGCGCAACACCGAGGGCAGCCGCCCCGGTGACAATGTCTGGCAGATCACCCCCGGCTGGTCGTACACCATTCCTGTGGGCAAATCCGACATTCTGATCGACGGTTACATGGACTGGGTCACCGACAACGACCGGACCCGCCGCGGCACCTATCACGCCAACCTGCACTTCAACCCGCAGGTCAAGTACGACCTGGGCAAGGCGCTGAGCCTGGGTGCCAAGCAGCTCTACGTGGGCTTCGAGTACAGCTACTGGAAGGACAAGTACGGTATCGACAGCCGCGGCAACCTGGACAGCAACCAGAGCGTCGCCAGTGCCCTGATCAAGGTGCACTTCTAATAAGCTGACCAAACGCACAAGTTCGTAGCACCACGCTCCAGGACGGAGCGCTTGAGGCCCGGCGCGCAAGCCAGTAATCTGCGCGCCCCCTCGATCAGGGCAGAAAGGATTCTGCCTGCGTTTACTGACCGCTCAGTCAATGAATTCGGGCGGTTGGCCAACGTGTTGCCAGCCTGAAAGACCCTTTTCATCCGTTCAGAACGAAGTCGAGCAGGAACGTTTTGCCAACCCGGAAAAGTTGGCTCAACCCTTGCCAAACAGCTATGGCCTATCGAAAAAAGCTGACTCGAAAGACAAAAAAGCGCCTACACAGAGCGCTGACAACAGATCAACCAAGGGAGCGACACTCGCAATGCGTACCATCAATAGCCTGATCCTCGCCGGCGGCCTGCTGGCCTGCGGCACCACCTTCGCTGGCGACCTGCTGCAATGGCAGAACAACAGCCTGACCTACCTGTGGGGCAAGAACTTCAAGGTCAACCCTGAAATCCAGCAAACCGTCACCTTCGAGCACGCCGACGGCTGGAAGTACGGCGATAACTTCATCTTCGTCGACAAGATCTTCTACCAGGGCAAGAAGGACGCCAACAACGGCCCCAACACCTATTACGGCGAGATCAGCCCGCGCCTGTCGTTCGGCAAGATCTTCGACCAGAAGCTGGAGTTCGGCCCGATCAAGGACGTGCTGCTGGCCATGACCTACGAGTTTGGCGAGGGTGATACCGAGTCCTACCTGATCGGCCCCGGCTTCGACCTGGCCATCCCCGGTTTCGACTACTTCCAGCTGAACTTCTACCAGCGCACTACCGACGGCAGCCGCCCGGGTGACAACGTGTGGCAGATCACCCCGGTGTGGTCGTACACCATCCCGGTCGGTTCGTCCGACGTGCTGATCGATGGTTTCATGGACTGGGTGGTGGACAACGACGAGAACCGCCGTGGCACCTACCAGGCCAACCTGCACTTCAACCCGCAGGTCAAGTATGACCTGGGCAAGGCGTTGCACCTGGGCGAGAAGCAGCTGTACGTAGGTATCGAGTACGACTACTGGAAAAACAAGTATGGCATCAAGGACAGCGATGCCTTCACCACCGACCAGAACACCATGAGCTTCCTGGTCAAGGTTCACTTCTGACCTGAGCAAGGGGCCGCGCTGCGGCCCATTCGCGGGCTTGCCCGCTCCCACAGGTTCAGGACATTCACTGTACTGTGGGAGCGGGCAAGCCCGCGAACCGGGGCAAAGCCCCGGCCATACAACTCAGGCCGCTGGCCGCAGAGCCCGCCACAACTTCCCGGCAACCGCCACCACTGCCAGTACCACGGCACCTGCCACCACCCCGGCCAGGCCGTTGAGCAGCGCCCCGGTCAACGCCCCACCACGCCCTGCGCTGAACGCTTCGATGGCATGATGCAGCGGCCCGATGCCATGCACCAGAATCCCGCCGCCCACCAGGAACATGGCCGCCGTACCAATCACGGACAGGCTCTTCATCATGTACGGCGCTGCCCGCAGAATGCCGTTACCGAACGCCTGGGCCAGGCGTGACGCCTTTTGGGTCATCCACAACCCCAGGTCATCCAGCTTGACGATTCCGCCCACCAGCCCGTAGACACCGATGGTCATGACAATGGCTATCCCCGACAACACGATGATCTGCTGAGTCAGCGGCGCATCGGCCACAGTGCCCAGAGTGATGGCGATGATTTCCGCCGAAAGGATGAAGTCGGTACGTACCGCGCCCTTGATCTTGGTTTTCTCGAAGGCCACCAGGTCGATATTGGTATCGGCCACTGCCTCCTTGCGCGCTTCATGCTCGGCCTCATCCTCAGCCTTGCTGTGCAAGAACTTGTGCGCCAGTTTCTCGAAGCCCTCGAAGCACAGGTAGGCACCACCAAGCATCAGCAACGGCGTCACCGCCCAAGGGATGAACGCACTGATCAGCAGCGCCGCCGGCACCAGGATGGCCTTGTTCACCATCGAGCCCTTGGCCACCGCCCACACCACCGGGATTTCGCGCTCGGCACGCACGCCAGTGACCTGCTGGGCGTTCAGCGCCAGGTCGTCGCCCAGCACGCCCGCGGTCTTTTTCGCCGCCACCTTGGTCATTACCGAGACGTCATCGAGCACCGTGGCGATGTCGTCGATCAGCACCAGTAGACTGCTTCCTGCCATATTTGCCTGCATCCAGATGAGTGAGTGCCTCGGATTCTAGCCCAAAGCCGCTGCCTTGAGCGCCCGTCGAGCGCGGTGCTACCATGCCCGATCCCTCTTAGAGGTGGCCAGACACGAGGAAGATCCCTGACCATGAGCACCATTCGCGAGCGCAACAAGGAACTGATCCTGCGCGCGGCCAGCGAGGAATTCGCCGACAAGGGCTTCGCCGCCACCAAGACCAGCGATATCGCGGCCAAGGCCGGCCTGCCCAAGCCGAACGTGTATTACTACTTCAAATCCAAGGACAACCTCTACCGCGAGGTCCTGGAGAGCATCATCGCGCCGATCATGCAGGCCTCGACGCCATTCAATGCCGACGGCGATCCGAAGGAAGTGCTGAGCGCGTACATTCGCTCGAAGATCCGCATCTCACGCGACCTGCCGCATGCCTCCAAGGTATTCGCCAGCGAGATCATGCACGGCGCCCCGCACCTGTCACCGAACCAGGTGGAGCAGTTGAACGAACAGGCTCGGCACAACATCGAGTGCATCCAGCGCTGGATCGACCGCGGGCAGATCGCCCATGTGGACGCGCATCACCTGATGTTCAGCATCTGGGCGGCGACCCAGACCTATGCCGATTTCGACTGGCAGATTTCTGCAGTGACCGGCAAGGCCAAGCTGGCCGACAGCGATTATGACGCGGCGGCCGAGACCATCATCCGCATGGTACTCAAGGGCTGTGAGCCTGAGGTGGCCTGACAGGGCCAGTGGGGCTGCTCTGCAGCCCATCGCCGGCAAGCCAGCTCCCACAGGACCTCCACAGATCCTGAACGCTGTGGTT
>NZ_JYKS01000056.1 GCF_000935045.1 Pseudomonas sp. 10-1B | reverse complement strand
CCGTACTCACAAGCACCCACACGAATTGCTTGATTCGATTTGTTAAAGAGCGGTTGGTTAAGAACTTTTCGTCTCAACCGAGGCGCGCATTCTACGCTTTCCTCATTTGCTGTCAAGCGTTTATTTTGAAGTTTTTGCCGAGAAACTCGTTTAGCTTCAAACACTTGACTCGCTGCGATCTCTCGTAGCGGGAGGCGAATCATACAGCGTTTAGAAGCGCTGTCAACCATCATCTCGACCGCTATCGACCGAAGGATCGAAGCGCTTCCAGTACTACCTGAATCGCTTAACTCTTTGAATTTCAAGGAGTTTTGCTTTCCGACTACGCTGGAAGTGGGGCGCATTATAAGGGGATTCGAAAGCCCGTCAACCTTTAATTTCAAGAAATTGAAATATAAGGGTAAAAGACCGTATCAAGGCCGCCAGGTGTTCGCCACAACACCTTCAGCGCCTATGCGATCGAGCGCCGCCCGCGCGGCGCATCGCCGGCAAGCCGGCTCCCACATTTGTTTCGGGCCAGTCACTCCTGGGGCCGAGGCACTCGGCCCCTTGGCGCCCGCCTTTATAGCGAGCTGGAACGACAAGGGGCGCGCGCCGGCGGCACAGGACACATTGGCCCGAAACAGATGTAGGAGCTGGCTTGCCGGCGATGCGCCGCGCGGGCGGCGCTCGATCTTGTAGGCGCCAGAGAACCCAAGGCAGGCACCTCTCAAAGCCAACACCATCTCAAAACAGCCCCTGAGCGCCCTGCCTCAACCAAGCAGCCAAAACCCTAAAAGCAAAGCAGGGAGGCCTGACGGCCTCCCTGCTTTTCAGTAAAACCCGCTGCCTCTAGAGCACACCAGCACCACGTAAGCGCTGCACCTCAGCAGTATCCAGACCCAACACCTCCCCCAGCACCATCTCGGTATGCTCGCCCAGCAGCGGCGGCGCCCGGCGATATTCCACCGGTGTCTCCGACAACCGTATCGGGCTCGCCACCTGCGGCACGCTACCCGCCAATGGATGCGGAATATTCACCGCCAACCCACGCGCCAGCACCTGAGGGTCCTGGAACATCTGCGCCAGGTCATTGATAGGCCCACACGGCACCCCCGCAGCCTCCAGCTGGCTCACCCACTCGGCCGTGGTCTTGAACACCGTAGCCTGGCGGATCAATGGAATCAGCTCGGCCCGGTTGGCCACCCGCAGCTTGTTGGTAACGAAACGCGGATCATCCGCCCATTGCGGCTGCCCGGCCACCTCGGCGAACTTGCGAAACTGGCTATCGTTACCCACGGTAAGAATGAAGTCGCCATCCGCCGTCGGAAAATCTTGGTAAGGCACGATATTGGGATGCGCATTCCCCAGGCGGCGAGGCGGGTTGCCCGTGGTCAGGTAGTTCATCGCCTGGTTCGCCAGGCAGGCTACCTGCACATCGAGCAACGCCATGTCGACATGCTGGCCTACCCCGGTCTGGTCCCGATGGGCGAGCGCAGCAAGAATGGCTACCGTGGAATACAACCCGGTCAGGATGTCGGTCAGTGCCACCCCAACCTTGACCGGCCCCGCACCTTCCTCGCCCTCCGGGCGACCGGTCAGGCTCATCAGCCCACCCAAACCCTGGATCATGAAGTCATAACCCGCGCGCTTGGCATAAGGCCCAGTCTGACCGAAGCCGGTGATGGAACAATAGATAAGCCGCGGGTTGACCGCCTTCAGGCTCTGATAGTCCAGCCCATAGGCAGCCAACCCACCCACCTTGAAGTTCTCGATGACGATATCCGACTTCGCCGCCAACTCATGCACCAGGCGCTGCCCTTCGGGCTGGGTAAAGTCGATGGTCACCGAGCGCTTGTTACGGTTGGCCGACAGGTAATAGGCCGCCTCACTGGTGTTCTCACCCTGGGCGTCCTTGAGGAAAGGTGGCCCCCATGAACGGGTATCGTCACCACTGCCAGGGCGCTCGACCTTGATCACGTCGGCGCCAAGGTCAGCGAGAATCTGGCCAGACCATGGGCCGGCCAACACGCGCGAAAGGTCCAGCACCCGCAGATGTGATAGCGCGCCCATGGGCTGGCTCCTTATCAATAGAAGGCCTGGATACCGGTTTGCGCACGCCCCAGGATCAGTGCATGCACGTCGTGGGTACCTTCATAGGTGTTGACCACCTCCAGGTTGACCAAGTGACGGGCCACCCCGAACTCATCGGAGATGCCATTGCCACCCAGCATGTCACGCGCCATGCGGGCGATATCCAACGCCTTGCCGCAGGAGTTACGCTTCATGATCGAGGTGATTTCCACCGCCGCGGTACCTTCGTCCTTCATCCGCCCCAGGCGCAGGCAGCCCTGCAGTGCCAGGGTGATTTCGGTCTGCATGTCGGCCAGCTTCTTCTGGATCAGCTGGTTGGCAGCCAGCGGGCGGCCGAACTGCTGACGATCCAGGGTGTATTGACGTGCGGTGTGCCAGCAGGCTTCGGCGGCACCCAATGCGCCCCAGGAGATACCGTAGCGGGCCGAGTTCAGGCAGGTGAACGGACCTTTGAGGCCGCGCACATCCGGGAAGATGTTTTCTTCCGGCACGAACACATTGTCCATGACGATTTCACCGGTGATCGAGGCGCGCAGGCCGACCTTGCCGTGGATCGCCGGGGCGCTAAGGCCTTCCCAGCCCTTTTCCAGAACAAAGCCGCGGATATCACCCGCATCATCCTTGGCCCAGACCACGAACACATCGGCGATCGGGCTGTTGGTGATCCACATCTTGCTGCCGGTAAGGCGGTAGCCGCCATCGACCTTCCGGGCACGCGTGATCATCGAGCCCGGGTCAGAACCGTGATTCGGCTCGGTCAAGCCAAAGCAACCGATCCACTCACCACTGGCCAGTTTGGGCAAATACTTCTGCTTTTGCGCCTCGGTACCGAATTCGTTGATCGGCACCATCACCAGCGACGACTGCACGCTCATCATCGAGCGGTAACCCGAGTCGATACGCTCCACTTCGCGAGCGATCAGGCCATAGCATACGTAATTGAGGCCGCTACCACCGTACTGCTCGGGAATGGTGGCGCCCAGCAGCCCGACCTCACCCATCTCGCGGAAGATCGCCGGATCAGTCTGCTCATGACGAAAGGCCTCGAGCACACGCGGGGCCAGCTTGTCCTGGGCGAACTGATAAGCGCTGTCACGTACCATGCGCTCTTCTTCAGTGAGCTGCTGATCGAGCAGCAGCGGGTCGATCCAGTTGAAGCTTGCTTTACCGGCCATGAGCGAAATCCTCGAAATAGGGGGGCAGTTTCTTGTGCCTTTGAGCCTAGGCCTGATCGGCCGCCGCGACAAACGAGGATTGCGCACCAATTAGTGATAATTTGTCACTTCGTGAATCGGCAAAACGCCATATTGACAGCCTTACAAGTGAGGTTGACGTACATGCGCCGCAAGATCCCCAGTACCGCCGCCCTGGTTTGCTTCGAGGCGGCGGCCCGCAACGAGAGCTTCACCAAGGCCGCCCAGGAACTCGCCCTGACCCAGAGTGCCGTCTGTCGGCAGATCGGCGGCCTGGAGGCCTTCCTCAATGTGGAACTGTTCCGCCGCTCGCGCCGCGGCGTGAAGCTGACCGAAGCCGGCCTTTCCTATAGCCGCCAGGTTGCCGCCCAACTGGACGCCGTGGAACGCGACACCCTGTCGGTGATGCGCCAGCAGGGCGCCAACGTGATCGAACTGGCCGTGGTGCCGACCTTCGGTACCCAGTGGCTGCTACCGCGGCTCAAGGACTTCCAGCAATGCCACCCGGAGGTCACGGTCAACCTCACAAACCGCACCCGGCCATTCCTGTTTGCAGACACCACCTTTGACGCCGCTATCTATTTCGGCGACGCCGACTGGTCCGGCACCCAGTCGCACCGGCTGATGGGGGAAAACCCGGTACCCGTGTGCAGCCCGGCGCTGCTGGGCGGGCAGGGCATGCTCGAGGCGCGCCGCATCGCGCAACTGCCACTGCTGCAGCAAAGCACGCGCCCCTATGCCTGGCGGCAATGGTTCGGCAGCGTGGGCATGAATGTAGAGCGCGACATGACAGGCCCGCGCTATGAACTATTCTCGATGCTCGCCCAGGCGGCCATGCACCAGATGGGCATCGCCCTGATTCCGCCGTTCCTGATTCAGCGCGAGTTGGAGGAGGGGAGATTGGTGGTCGCTAACAGACATGCCCTGAGTAGCGACAAGGCCTACTATCTGATGATCCCAGAGCGGAAGGTGGAGTCGGCCTCGCTGCGCGCCTTTCGCGACTGGCTGGTGAGCCAAGCCCAGGCGTATACGGCGAGAGCGATAAACTGACTTCGTAGTCAATTATTTTAAACACCTACAGATATATGTATTTGTCGCATATACATAAACTGTTATGCACGCCCAAAAAATGCCCTTTAACCCTGATGACTACGCGGCTTTGCGGGTTATTTTGCGACATTCACCAAGCCATAAGCGGATTGAGCGAAATTTTTTTGATTTTTTCTCCTAAGCTGCCAATAGCCCATGCTTGACGGGCTGCAGCCTTATCGTTGCGACATACGGTCACAGGGTGACTTGTAGTTTTAACTTCGTTTCGCTCCAGAACCGGTTGAAGGCCTCTGGCTTCGTCTGCAAAATGCTTCGCCCGCCCGGGATTCGGCGGGTTGGCGCTCCACAGCCGCCCCAGCGCACCATCCGAAGTGTGCTGGCTTTTACAAAGACAAAAGGTCACCGCAGGAGAAATAGTCGTGCACATTGGTGTTCCTCTCGAGACGCAGACCGGTGAGACAAGGGTCGCTGCGACCCCAGAAACCATCAAGAAACTGATTGGCCAGGGCCATCAGGTCACCGTCCAACGGGGGGCAGGGCTCAACGCCAGCATTCCGGACAGTGCCTATGAGGCCGTGGGCGCTTCCCTGGGGAGCGCCGCCGATGCCTACGGCGCCCAATTGGTGCTCAAGGTGGTCGCCCCCAACGACCAGGAACTGGCGCTGATCAACAGCGGCAGCCTTCTGGTGGGCATGCTCAACCCCTTCAACAGCGAGCTGATTGGCAAGATGGCCGAACGCGGCATTACCGCCTTTGCCCTTGAAGCGGCGCCACGCACCTCGCGGGCGCAGAGCCTCGATGTGCTGTCGTCGCAGGCCAACATCGCCGGTTACAAGGCGGTGTTGCTGGCTGCGCATCACTACCCACGCTTCATGCCCATGCTGATGACCGCCGCCGGTACCGTTAAGGCCGCGCGCGTGTTGATCCTGGGCGCAGGCGTTGCCGGCCTGCAGGCCATCGCCACGGCCAAGCGCCTGGGCGCGGTGATCGAGGCGTCCGATGTACGCCCGGCCGTGAAGGAGCAGATCGAGTCGCTGGGTGCCAAGTTCATCGACGTGCCCTACGAAACCGATGAGGAGCGCGAGTGCGCCGAAGGCGTCGGCGGCTATGCCCGACCAATGCCGGCCAGCTGGATGCAACGCCAGGCCCAGGCCGTGCATGAGCGCGCCAAGCAGGCGGATATCGTCATCACCACGGCGCTGATTCCCGGCCGCAAAGCGCCGACGCTACTTGGCGCCGAGACCGTGGCGCAGATGAAACCCGGCTCGGTGGTCATCGACCTGGCCGCTGCCCAAGGCGGCAACTGCCCACTGACCGTGGCTGATCAGGTGGTGATGGAGAACGGCGTGATCATCGTCGGCCCGACCAACCTGCCGGCCCAGGTGGGCGCCGATGCCTCGGCGCTGTATGCACGCAACCTGCTGGACTTCATGAAGCTGCTGTTCGACAAGGACGGCGCGTTGGTCATCAACCTCGAAGACGATATCGTCGCGGCCTGCCTCATGTGCCGTGATGGTCAAGTCGTCCGCAAGAACGGCTAAGGAGCACGACAATGGAAGACATGCTGATTTCCCATGGCATCTACAACCTGATCATCTTCGTGCTGGCCATCTATGTGGGCTATCACGTGGTGTGGAACGTCACCCCGGCGCTGCACACGCCGCTGATGGCCGTGACCAACGCCATCTCCGCCATCGTCATCGTCGGTGCCATGCTGGCCGCCGCTCTGACCGTGACCCCGGCTGGCAAGCTGATGGGCACCCTTGCCGTGGCCCTGGCCGCGGTCAATGTGTTCGGTGGCTTCCTGGTCACCCGTCGCATGCTTGAGATGTTCAAGAAGAAAGCCAAGAACGAGGCGCAGAAGTAAGCATGAGCATGAATCTGGTAACGCTTCTCTACCTTGTCGCCTCGGTATGCTTCATCCAGGCGCTCAAGGGCCTGTCGCACCCGACCACCTCGCGGCGCGGCAACCTGTTCGGCATGATCGGCATGGGGATCGCCATCCTCACTACGGTTGGCCTTATATATAAGCTGGGCGCGCTCTCTGTTGGCAACGGCAGCGCCACCGCCGGCATCGGCTACGTCATCGTCGGCCTGCTGGTCGGCGGTACCGCCGGTTCGATCATGGCCAAGCGCGTCGAGATGACCAAGATGCCCGAGCTGGTCGCCTTCATGCACAGCATGATCGGCCTGGCCGCGGTGTTCATCGCCATCGCCGCCGTGCTGGAGCCGCAGTCGATGGGCATCGTTGCCGCGATCAGCGACCCGATCCCCACCGGTAACCGCCTGGAGCTGTTCCTCGGCGCTGCCATCGGTGCCATTACCTTCTCCGGTTCGGTGATCGCCTTCGGCAAGCTGTCGGGCAAGTACAAGTTCCGCCTGTTCCAGGGCGCACCAGTACAGTTCGCAGGCCAGCACAAGCTGAACCTGATCCTCGGCCTGACCACCATCGCCCTGGGCCTGCTGTTCACCTTCACCGGTCACTACAGTGCCTTCACCCTGATGCTGGTCCTGGCCTTCATCATGGGCGTGCTGATCATCATTCCAATCGGTGGCGCCGACATGCCGGTGGTGGTGTCGATGCTCAACAGCTATTCGGGATGGGCGGCAGCCGGTATCGGCTTCTCGCTGAACAACTCGATGCTGATCATCGCAGGCTCCCTGGTCGGCTCAAGCGGTGCCATCCTCTCGTACATCATGTGCAAGGCGATGAACCGTTCGTTCTTCAACGTCATCCTCGGCGGCTTCGGCGGCGATACCGATACCGGCGCGGCACAAGGCTCGAAAGAGCAGCGCCCGGTGAAATCCGGCTCGGCCGACGATGCCACCTTCCTGCTGAGCAACGCCGACAGCGTGATCATCGTCCCGGGCTACGGCCTGGCGGTGGCCCGTGCCCAGCACGCACTGAAGGAACTGACCGAGAAACTGAGCCACAACGGCGTGACCGTGAAGTATGCGATCCACCCGGTGGCGGGGCGTATGCCTGGGCACATGAACGTGCTGCTGGCCGAGGCCGAAGTGCCGTACGACCAAGTGTTCGAAATGGAAGACATCAACGCCGAGTTCGGCCAGGCCGACGTGGTACTGGTGCTGGGCGCCAACGACGTGGTCAACCCGGCGGCGAAGAACGATCCCAAGTCGCCGATCGCCGGCATGCCGATCCTCGAAGCGTTCAAGGCCAAGACCATCATCGTCAACAAGCGCTCCATGGCCAGCGGCTATGCCGGCCTCGACAACGAGCTGTTCTACCTGGACAAGACCATGATGGTATTCGGCGACGCCAAGAAGGTCATCGAAGACATGGTGAAGGCGGTGGAGTGACAGCCGCCGTTGCAAACCAGCTGATATAAAGGAAGCCCCGGTCAGAAACGGCCGGGGCTTTTCTTTTATTGATCCGGATCAACGGCTCTATTCCAAGGCTTCTCATACGACCATGGTCGTGGGACGGCAACGGGCGAAATCTCTAGACTGCGCTGCAGTAGCTTCAGTAGCCCGAGATAACAATCCATGTACCGTGATCGTATCCGCTTGTCCTCCCTGCACAGCAAGGTAATGAGTGCGGCTGATGCCGCTGGTCTGATCGAGGACGGCATGACCGTCGGCATGAGCGGTTTCACCCGCGCCGGCGAAGCCAAGGCCGTACCACATGCACTGGCCGAGCGTGCCAAGCAATCGCCACTGAAAATCAGCCTGATGACCGGCGCCAGCCTGGGCAACGACCTGGACAAGCAACTGACCGAGGCCGGCGTGCTGGCCCGCCGCATGCCGTTCCAGGTCGACAGCACCCTGCGCAAGGCCATCAACGACGGCCAGGTGATGTTCATCGACCAGCACCTGTCGGAAACCGTCGAGCAACTGCGCAACCAGCAGCTGAAACTGCCGGATATCGCGGTCATCGAAGCCGTGGCCATCACCGAACAAGGCCACATCGTGCCGACCACCTCGGTGGGCAACTCGGCCAGCTTCGCGATCTTCGCCAAGCAGGTGATCGTCGAGATCAACCTCTCGCACAACACCAACCTCGAAGGCCTGCACGACATCTACATCCCGACCTACCGCCCGACCCGCACGCCAATCCCGTTGGTCAAGGTCGATGACCGTATCGGCAGCACCGCCATCCCGATCGACCCGGCCAAGATCGTCGGCATCGTCATCAGCGACCAGCCGGACTCGCCGTCCACCGTACTGCCACCGGACGACGAAACCCAGGGCATCGCCGACCACCTGATCAACTTCCTGAAGAAAGAAGTCGAAGCTGGCCGCATGACCAACAAGCTCGGCCCGCTGCAGGCCGGTATCGGCAGCATTGCCAACGCGGTGATGTGCGGCCTGATCGAGTCGCCGTTCGAAGACCTGACCATGTACTCCGAAGTACTGCAGGACTCCACCTTCGACCTGATCGACGCTGGCAAGCTCAGCTTCGCCTCGGGCAGCTCGATCACCCTGTCGACCCGCCGCAATGCCGACGTGTTCGGCAACCTGGAGCGCTACAAGGACAAGCTGGTACTGCGCCCGCAGGAAATCTCCAACCACCCGGAAGTGGTGCGTCGCCTGGGCATCATCGGTATCAATACCGCGCTGGAGTTCGACATCTACGGCAACGTCAACTCCACCCACGTGTGCGGCACCAAGATGATGAACGGCATTGGTGGCTCGGGCGACTTTGCCCGTAACGCCCACCTGGCCGTGTTCGTCACCAAATCGATTGCCAAAGGCGGCGCGATTTCCAGCGTGGTGCCGATGGTCAGCCATGTCGACCATACCGAGCACGACGTGGACATCCTGGTCACCGAGCAAGGCCTGGCCGACCTGCGCGGCCTGGCGCCACGCGAGCGGGCCCGCGCGATCATCGACAACTGTGTGCACCCAGACTACCGCGCTGCGCTGAACGACTACTTCGATCGCGCCTGCCAGCGTGGCGGCCATACCCCGCACATCCTGCGCGAAGCCCTGAGCTGGCACGAAAACCTGGAAGAAACCGGGCGCATGCTGGCTAGCTGATTCAGGCTTGGTACGGAACAGCGGCCCTGCTTCTGCTGTTCCGGCCTCTTCGCGGGTAAACCCGCTCCTACAAAGCTGTGCAAAACCCTGTAGGAGCGGGTTTACCCGCGAATGGGCCACAGCAGTCAAATTTTTCTGCCCAATATCCTCATCAACCATGAAATAAACTGTACTACTGTACTGGTTATTTCGAACCTTCCTCTCCCGAAAATCCTGCTCTTCAAGCCAAAGCGCACCAATAAAGTGCAGACCAGTACAGTTACGCCTATTTCGAGTGCAACAGTAGGGTTACACAGTTAACTGAGCCATCGTCTTTCAACTGAACTGTATCTACTGTTATGGACGACGAAGGAGGATCATGGGCACCAGTTAAATCACTACCTAATCCCGCCATAAGCGGAAGGATGAAACATCATGGAACGTACCCTCAGTTCCGGTCTGGTTTTTGAAAGCAACGCCCAGCAATCCAACGCTTCGCTGCCGCTGCGTGCCCTGTCTACCCTGCTGCTGTGGCAGCGTCGCATGGCCAGCCGCCGTCAACTGGCTCGCCTGGACGCCCGCCTGCTGGCCGACGCTGGTATCAGCGAGTCGCAGCGTTACGAAGAGCTGAGCAAGCCTTTCTGGCGCTAAGCACCGGCTTGCCGGCTGCGGCCGGCACCGCGAATTCCAAAAACCCGTTGCAGGTGACTGCGACGGGTTTTTTGTTTTCAGGGCGCGTACTAGAGCCCTTCGCAGAGCAACACATACAGTTCTGATGAAATCAAAATTCACCAGTACAGTTTATTCGCGCGCCGTTCATTTAACATCCAGATACATCAACGCGTGATACGCTTGGCTTAACAGTCTGGTAGAACCCACTGTTAAAAGTACCGCGACGAGCTGTGTGAGCGTCCGATAAGCAGAACCAGCAGAACCACCCGACCCTAGTCCAGGAGTCCACGATCATGTCCCGTACATACCTGATTGGCGCCGCTCTGATGCTGAGCCTGGCCGGCACCGCAAACGCCACCAGCTTCGTCGTCACCACTGACGCCGTCGTCGGCGCAGTGGCCGCGTCCACCGACGCCACTTCCGATGTTTCCTCTTCGTTCCGTGACGACAAGATCGTCCAGGCCGCTCGTGACGACGCCGCCAGCTTCGTTGGCAGCCAGGGCGACATCCGCGGCGCCAAGCTGGAAAGCGCTTTCCTGCACATCCGCTCGCAAATGCCCGCCCTGCAGGCCAGCGACGCGCAACTGGCCCAGGCCATCCTGGCGTTCTGATCCAGACTGAGCCGCCCAGCTGTGCTGGTCCACACCGGCACAGCCGCATCCACCCTTGCCATCCATGTTTCCAGCTGTTGTAGAGCCCATGCGTTATCTGTTGCCGTTGCTGTTCTCCGTTGTTGGCATGGCCAGCGCCAATGCCATGGATACCACCACGCAAGGTCTGGTCATCACCGGCTATGTCACCAGCCAGGTCACCACCGCACCGTTCGACCGCAAACTGGTCCGCCAGGCCCGCGACGATGCCGCCGCCTTCGTCGCCAGCGACGGCCAGATCCGCGGTGCGCGGCTGGAGGCGGCCCTGCAATCCTTACGTCACGATTGCGCCCGGCACAGCGTCGGCGACCTGGAACTGGCGCAGGCAATTCTCGTCCAATGACTACACCTGACTCCCTGTATTTTCGGAGATGCTCCATGCGTAAACCGCTGATTGCCGCTACCCTCGGCATGCTCCTGCTGGCCGACCTGGCCCAGGCACAGACCCTGGTGGCCACCAGCAATATCATCGTGCGTGCCTTTGGCCGTTCGATCGACTTCACCTCTGACACCACCACCTCGATCCGCGATTCCAAAGTGGTGCGTGAAGCCCACGACGACGCCGCCAGCTTCGTCGCCAGCAACGGTGACATCCGTGGTGCCCAGCTCGAGGCAGCCTTCAACACCTTGCGCGAACGCGTGCCCGAAGCGCGTGGCGCCAGCGACCAGGTACTGGCCGAAGCCATCCTCGCGCTGTGAACCGCGTGCGTGCCTGGCTGCTCGGCTGCGCCCTGACGCTGCTCGGCACACCCGCATTGGCCGGCCTGCAGCTTGAGCTGCAGGCATCCGGTCTCGACCCGCAACAGACCCAAGCCACCCAGGCCCTGCTCGACGAAGCCCTGGCCAAGCTGCCCCCTCGATTCAAGCAGCAGTTGGACCGCCGAGTGCGGGTCAGCTGGAGCGACAACATGCCCGCCGACGCCTATGGCCAGGCATCGTTGGTGTCCACCCTCGAGCTCAACCGCCGCCTGCTGCCCAGCCTCACCGATGGCAGCGCCGCCAGCGAGCGCACCCAGCGCCCGCATGGCACGGTGCGTGAAGAACTGCTGGCCACCGTACTGCACGAGCTCACCCATATCTACGACCGCGCCCGGCTGTGGCCCAGCGCCGAAAACTCGCTGATCGCCCGCTGCAAACGCCAGCAAGGCACGTTGGGCAAGGTGGGCCTGCCCGAGGAGTGCCGTGGCCAGGCCGAACGCCGCTTCACCCTCAGCGACGACCCGCGCCTGCTCGACCTGGCCGGCTGGCAGCAGTACGTAGGCCGCCGCGGCGAGCGCGAACAGCACAACGGCCAGTTCGTGCGCAGCCCCGACAGCTATGAACTGAGTAGCCCCAAGGAATACATCGCAGTCAACATGGAGTATTTCCTCCTCGACCCGAGCTACGGCTGCCGCCGTCCGGCGCTGAACCAGTACCTGCGCGAGCACTTCGGCTGGGCCCCGCAACAGGACACCTGCGCCAAGGGCTTGCCATTCATCAATGCCGGCAACGACTTCGCCCGCCAGCCACTGGGCGAAATCGACCCGGAGCGGGTCTATGAAGTGGACTACCTACTGGCCGAAGCCAACCAGAACCTGGTCAGCCGCTGGGGCCACAGCATGCTGCGCCTGGTGATCTGCAAACCAGGGCGCCCACGCGGGCCGGACTGCCGTCTGGACCTCGACCAGAGTCTGGTGCTGTCGTACCGCGCCTTCGTCAACGACGTGCAGCTGTCCAGCTGGGACGGCCTGGTCGGTGCCTACCCCTCGCGGCTGTTCGTGCTGCCGCTGGGCCAGGTGATCGACGAATACACCAAGACCGAACTGCGCAGCCTGGCCTCGGTACCCTTGAAGCTCAACCGCGACGAAATCGAGAACCTGGTGCGCCAGGCCGCCGAGATGCACTGGAGCTATGACGGCAACTACTGGTTCCTGTCCAACAACTGCGCGGTGGAATCGTTGAAACTGCTGCGCAGCGGCACCGCCAACCCGCGCCTGAACGACCTCGACAGCATCATGCCCAACGGCTTGCTGGCCGTGCTCAAGGGCAGGGGGCTGGCCGACACCAGCGTGCTCGACGACCCGCGCGAGGCGCTGCGCCTGGGCTACCGCTTCGACTCCTACCGCGACCGCTACCAGGCCATGTTCGAGGTGCTGAGGAAACAGCTGCCAATCAAGCAGGCCCAGGTCGAAGACTGGCTGGCCCTGGATGCCGAGCAACGCCGCCCGTGGTTCGCCCAGGCCGACCTGCGCACCAGCGCCGCCTTGCTGCTGCTCGAACAGGCCAGCTTGCGCCGGCAACTGCTGCTGGCCCAGGACGAAGTCAAGCAACGCTACCTGAATGCCGCGGCACGGAACGATGGCAGTGTCAGCAAGGCCGATGCGACCCTCAAGCAAATGCTCGCCAACAGCGGCTTCCTCAGCCGCCCGGCAGAGTTGCTCGATACCCAGGGCTACGGGCTGCCGCAGCCAGCGGAGCGCAAGCACCTGGAGCAGGTGAGCAGCGAGCGGCAGGCGCAGTTGCTGCGCTTGAGCACCAGCCTGGACAAAGAGGTGAGGGCGCTGCTGGAGCCTTCGCGGGCCAGGGAAATTGCCGCCGTCGAGGCCAATGTGAAGCAGATCGGTGAACATCTGCGAGCGCTGCACAAGGCTGCGGGTGGTCTGCAATTATGATGTCCGCTGCACCGGCCCTATCGCCGGCAAGCCAGCTCCCACAGTATCCCACTACCTTCAAGCCTGTAGTTATGCTGTGGGAGCTGGCTTGCCGGCGATAGGGCCAGCAGCACAAACATCATTCCTTAAAGGCTTTCCCCATCCTCTACCGGCAAATCCTCATCCAGATGCAGCCACGGCAACCGGCTACCCACCCAGATATGCCGATTTGCCCGCACCCGCTCCGGATGATCCAGCGTCGCCACCGTCACATCCACAGTCTCCGGGCTGTGCGTAGTCACCAGCGCCACATGCGCGCCACACTGCCCACAGAAGTAGCGGCTGCAACTGGCCGGCGCCACATAGCAGTTGGGCTGACCCGCCAGCCACCGAAACCCCGAGCGCGGCAGGGTGAGCCAGGTCACCACCAGCCCGCCGCTGACCCGCCGGCAGATCGAACAGTGGCAGTGGGCAATGTCCGTCAGGTCGCCCTCCAGCCGATAGCGCAAGGCGCCGCAGTGGCAGCCACCCTCGGTCACATCCTGCATCACCTACCTCTCGTCGCCTTTGCTTCAGCGAAAGCTGACTGAAAGCTTGCCCTCATAGGATAGCCCCACTACCGGCACGAGACCGGTCAGCCAGGGCACTCCGGTAAAAACCGCGCCCGGCCCAATCAACAACAACAATGGTGATTCTGATGTATTCCTGTACCCGCCTTCTCGCAGTCCCCCTCCGCATGCTCCCCGCGCAGCGCCAAACGCGCTGATCCGCCCGAATCGACGTTCCTTTCGCCGCGCCACGCCTGGAGTATTGCCATGCTGACCTTCCTCGGCTTTGCCATGGTCATCACCTTCATGTACCTGATCATGACCAAGCGCCTGTCGGCCTTGATCGCACTGATCCTGGTACCGATCCTGTTCGCCCTGTTCGGCGGTTTCTCCGCCAAGATCGGCCCCATGATGCTCGAGGGCATCAGCAAGCTCGCGCCTACCGGCGTGATGCTGATGTTCGCCATCCTCTATTTCGCCCTGATGATCGACTCCGGCCTGTTCGACCCGGCCGTGCGCAAGATCCTCAAGCTGGTCAAGGGCGACCCGCTGAAAGTCTCTGTCGGCACCGCAGTACTGGCCCTGGTGGTCTCGCTCGACGGTGACGGCGCCACCACCTACATGATCTGCTGCGCCGCCATGCTGCCGATGTACAGCCGCCTGGGCATGAGCCCGCGAATCATGGCCGGCCTGATCATCCTCGCCGGCGGGGTGATGAACATGACCCCCTGGGGTGGCCCGACCGCCCGCGCCGCCAGCGCCCTGCACGTCGACCCGTCGGACATCTTCGTGCCGATGATCCCGGCCATGCTGTTCGGCGTGCTGGCGATCCTGGCCATCGCCTACCTGTACGGCAAGCGTGAACGCGCCCGCCTGGGCGAGCTGCACCTGCCCACCGACGACATCGATCACAGTGAAATCACCGTATCGCAGTACCCGGATGCGCGCCGGCCAAAACTGCTGTACTTCAACGCTGCCCTGACAGCCGCCCTGATGGTCGCCCTGATCGCCGGCGTGCTGCCGCTGCCGGTGCTGTTCATGATCGCCTTCAGCATCGCCATGATCGTCAACTACCCGTGCCTGCAGCAGCAAAAGGACCGCATCGCCGCCCACGCCGGCAGCGTGCTGGCCGTGACCGGGCTGATCTTCGCCGCCGGCATCTTCACTGGCATCCTGTCGGGCACCGGCATGGTCGATGCCATGTCCAAGAGCCTGCTGGGAGTCATCCCCGAGGCGCTGGGCCCGTACCTGGCGGTGATTACCGCGATCGTGAGCATGCCGTTCACCTTCTTCATGTCCAACGACGCGTTCTACTACGGCGTGTTGCCAGTGCTGGCCGAAGCCGCCAGCCACTACGGCATCAGCCCGGTGGAAATGGCCCGTGCCTCGATCGTCGGCCAGCCGGTGCACCTGCTCAGCCCGCTGGTCCCTTCGACCTACCTGCTGGTGGCCCTGGCCGGTATCGAATTCGGCGATCATCAGCGCTTCACGCTCAAGTGGGCAGTGCTGGTGTGCCTGTGCATAATGCTCGCCGCACTGCTGATGGGGATTTTCCCGCTGTTCAGTAGTCTTTAATAAACACGTATCACCCTGACGCGATGCGCTCCTAGTCCGGGCGCATCGCCTTTACCGTTCGAAGGAAAACACATGGAATGGCTGACCAGCCCGGAAATCTGGGTTGCCTTTTTTACCCTCACCGCGCTTGAGATCGTCCTCGGTATCGACAACATCATCATGATCTCGATCCTGGTCAGTCGCATGCCCAAGCACATGCAGCCGCGTACCCGGATCTTCGGCCTGGCCTTGGCCATGGTCACCCGTATCATGCTGCTGCTATCGATCACCTGGGTCATGCGCCTTACTGCCGACCTGTTCGTGGTGTTCGGCCAGGGCATCTCCGGGCGTGACCTGATCCTGTTCTTCGGTGGCCTGTTCCTGCTGTGGAAAAGCTCGCAAGAGATCTACCACGGCCTGGAGGGCGAGGACGAGAGCGCGGAAGAGCCGAAAGGCGCGGGTGGCAAGTTCTTCTACACCATCATCCAGATCGCCATCATCGACATCGTGTTCTCGCTGGACTCGGTGATCACTGCGGTGGGCATGGTTTCCCACGTACCAGTGATGGTCGCCGCCATCGTCGTCGCCGTGCTGGTGATGATGCTGTGCGCCGGCGCCATCAGCGACTTCATCGACAAGCACCCGTCGCTGAAGATGCTTGCGCTGTCGTTCCTGATCGTGGTCGGGACCGTGCTGATCGCCGAAGCCTTCGATGTGCATGTGCCGAAGGGCTACGTCTACTTCGCCATGGCCTTCTCGCTGGCAGTGGAAGCCATCAACATCCGCATGCGCACCGCCTTGGCCCGCAAGGAAGGCAAAGAGCATGAGCCAGTGAAACTGCGCAAGGACATTCCGGGTCAATAAGATCAGGAAGTGCAGGACAACAAGGGCCCTTCGGGGCCCTTTTTCATGCCCACATTACTGAACACAGATCCTGAGGGTGGTGCGGTACCTGTGGGAGCGGGCGTGCCCGCGAAGAGGCCGGCACAGGAATCATTCATTTCACATGTATTTCAAATAAATGACCGCCATGCGAAGCTGGCGACAGCTGCGCAAAACAACTAAAGCTTTGAGTGAGCACTGAAAATTCTTCAAACGCTCACGCTTCTTCTCTTGGCCCACTGGGCCAATGCAACAGGGGGCTTTTGCCATGCTGACCCTGCTCAACCTGCTCTCGGCCGTTACCTTGCTGGTCTGGGGCACCCACATCGTGCGTACCGGCATCCTCCGGGTATTCGGTTCCAGCCTGCGCCGCATCATCAGCCAGAACATGAACAAGCGCCCGCTGGCGTTCATAGCCGGTATTCTGGTCACTGCCATGGTGCAGAGCAGCAACGCCACGGCCATGCTGGTCACCTCGTTCGTCGGCCAGGGCCTGATGGCCATGACCCCGGCGCTGGCGATCATGCTCGGTGCCGACGTGGGTACCGCGCTCATGGCCCGGGTGCTGACCTTCGATCTGTCCTGGCTGTCGCCGCTGCTGATCTTCCTTGGCGTGATCTTCTTCCTTTCGCGCAAGCAGACACGGGCCGGCCAACTGGGCCGGGTAGGCATTGGGCTCGGCCTGATCATCCTGGCATTGGAGCTGATCGTGCAGGCAGCCGGGCCCATCACCCACGCCCAAGGTGTGAAAGTGCTGTTCGCCTCGCTGACCGGCGACATCCTGCTCGACGCCCTGGTCGGCGCGCTGTTCGCCATGATTTCCTATTCCAGCCTGGCCGCCGTGCTGCTCACGGCAACGCTGGCCGGTGCCGAGGTAATCAGCCTGCCCGTGGCCATCGGCCTGGTGGTCGGCGCCAACATCGGCAGCGGGCTGCTGGCGTTCATCGGCACCAGCATGCAGAACGCCGCCGGGCGCCGGGTAGCCTTGGGCAGCCTGCTGTACAAGCTGATCGGCCTGCTGCTGATCATCCCCGTGCTGCACCCGCTGGTGGCATGGATGGACTCGCTGAGTTTCAGCCCGCAGGAGTTGGTCATCGGCTTCCACCTGCTCTACAACACGCTGCGCTGCCTGATCATGCTGCCTACGGTCAAGCCCATGGGCCGGTTGTGCAACACCCTGCTGCCCGAGCGGGAAACCGGCAACGGCCAGATGCGTCCGCGCCACCTCGATGCCTCGGCGCTGGAAACGCCCAGTTTGGCCCTGGCCAACGCCGCCCGCGAAACCCTGCGCCTGGGCGATATCGTCGATAGCCTGCTCGAAGCCATGCTCGGTGCCTTGCGCGGTACCCAGCCCGCCTTGCCACAGCAGGTCCGCGCCCTGGGCGAGGATGCCGAAGCCTTGTACAGCGCGATCAAGCTGTACCTGGCGCAGATGTCGCGCGAAGACCTCAGCGAGCAGGACAACCGCCGCTGGGCCGAGATCATCGAACTGGCGATCAACCTCAAGCTGGCCTGCGACTTGGTCGAACGCATGCTGCGCAAGGTCCAGCAGCAGAAAACCAGCCAGCGCCGAGAGTTTTCCCAAGTGGGCCTGCAGGAGCTGACCGGCCTGCAGGAACAGCTGCTGGCCAACCTGCGCCTGGGCCTGTCGGTGTTCCTCAGTGCCGACCCGGAAAGCGCCCGCTTGCTACTACGGGAAAAACGCCGTTTTCGCGCCCAGGAACGGCGCCTTGCCCACGCCCATGTCAGCCGCCTGCAACGCAAGGTAGTGCAAAGTATCGAGACGAGTTCGCTACACTTGGAGCTGATCGCCGACATGAAGCGGTTGAACTCTTTGTTCTGTAGCAGTGCCTATGTGGTACTGGGCGGCTCGGACACGGGCGGGCTAATGCTCGACAGCGTGCCGGACGAAGCCCGTCAGCCGTGATTTCGCCTACCAGAGGACCCAAGCTCGCCCATGCGTTGCCTGATGTTCGTTTGCCTGCTGATCTGCAGCCTGCCCTCATTCGCCCTCGACCGCTCGCGGGTGGAAGGCTACCTGCTGCCCAATGGCCTGCAGGTCATCCTGAAAAACGGCTACGAACGTGATCATGTGGCAATCCGCCTGGTGGTCGGGGTGGGCCTGGACGACTTCGATTGCGAGCAGAAAGAACTACCGCACCTGCTCGAACACCTGCTTTTCAGCGGCATCGACGAAACGGGCGAGGGCGGCCTGGAAGAGCGCCTGCAATCGCTGGGCGGCGAGTGGAACGCCTACACCAGCAGCGCCGACACCACCTTCGTCATCGAAGCCCCGGCGCGCAACCAGCGCAAGATCCTGGACCTGCTGTTGGCGGTGGTCCGCGATACCCGTATCGATGCCAAGGCCCTCGCCACGGCTAAAAGGATCATCGAACGCGAAGATGGCGGCCACTACGGCCACTTGCAGCGCTGGCTCGACCGTCAGGACATCGGCCACCCCGCCAGCGATCAGCTGGCCACCGAGCTGGGCCTGAAATGCCCCGAGCGCTCCAACCTCGACGACATGACCCTGGAACAGGTGCAGGCCTTGCGTGACCACTGGTACGCGGCCAACAACATGACCCTGATCATGGTCGGTGGCCTCGACCGCCTGCTACCCGCCTACCTGGAACGTACCTTTGGCGAGCTGCCCGCCAGCGAACCCGAAGAACGCCGCACCCTGGAAAGCATCACCCAGCAGGCCGAACAGCGCCGCGACCTGACCCGCGGCTGGCTGGGCGACAGCGTCAAACTGCACTGGCTGTTCATCGAGCCGGTGCTGGACAACGACCATCAAGCCACCCTCGACCTGCTGTCGCGCTACCTGGACTGGGCGCTGTACGACCAGTTGCGCCTGCGCAACGGCTTGTCCTACGGCCCGTCGGTGCAACGTGAAAGCTTTGGCGACAGCGGCCTGCTCAGCCTCAATGCCGACCTGGAGCGCGATGACATCGACAAGGCGATCAAGGTGATGCAGGCCTTGTTCGACCACCTGCGCAAGGAAGGCCTCGACCCGGAAACCTTCGCCCGCATCAAGGACGCCAGTGTTGCCAAGGAAAGCTGGAGCACCCAGGGCAACAGTGCCCTGGCCGACTACTACTGGGGCGCGCTGAACGACTATACCGACGGGCGTTTTGCCAACCCGGTGCGCAAGCTGCGCCAGGTCAGCCTGGAGCAGGCCAACGCAGCACTCAAGGAACTACTCAAGGAAGATGGCTATGTGCGCATCGAGAAACCGTTGCTTGGTTATGACGAGCTGTACGGGCTGGTCGCCTTGCTGTTAGGCCTGATCCTCGCCGCGGGCCTGTTGCGCTGGCGCCGGCATGGGCCGGAGCGGCCGAGTGGTGCTACACGGCAGCGCTGATTCGGCGGTATCCTTTTGCCAGTACCGGCCCTTTCGCGGGCTCGCCCGCTCCCACATTGACCGCGTTATCGCTGAACATTGTGGGAGCGGGCGAGCCCGCGAAAGGGCCAGCACTACCACCTCATCCTTTCTGTTGTAGCCCCAATGCCCCCAATACCCCGCATCGTCCAGCGCATCATCGAACTACTCAAACGCTACCCCGGCATCATCGCGCTCGGCGGTTTCCTTTCTGGCATCGGCAGCTTCATCCTGGTTGACCGCCAAGCCGGCCTGGCCAGCTGGGTGGCCGTGCTCATGCTGGTCAGCTGGGTCTGGCTGATGCTGGAAAACACCCTCACCGGCCTGTTCGCGCGCACCTTCAACCGCGAAATCCCGCAGCCATTGCTGCGCTACGCGACGCAGATGATTCACCAGGAATCGCTGTTCTTCGTCCTGCCGTTCTTCTTCATCACCACCACCTGGAACAGCAGCCAGCTGGTGTTCACCGGTTTGCTCGGTGCCGCCGGCCTGGTTTCGATCATCGACCCGCTATACTACAAGTGGCTGGCACCGCGGCGCTGGCTGTTCCTGGCGCTGCATACCCTGACCCTGTTCGCCGCCCTGCTGACCGCGCTGCCGATCATCCTGCACCTGACCACCGCGCAAAGCTTCAAGCTGGCCTTGATCGCGGCCATGGCCCTGTCGTTCCCCAGCCTGGCCAGCAGCTTCCCGATCAACACCTGGCGCCGTGGCGTGGCCCTGGTGCTGGTCACCCTGTCGGTCGGCGGCGGGGGTTGGCTGCTGCGCTCCTGGGTGCCACCGGCAACCTTGTGGATGACCGAAGTGGCGGTGAGTACCGAAGTGCTGAACCGCCAACCGGGCGAGTCGCTGGACGAAATTGCCGCCAGCCGCATACGCAGCAGCGGCCTGTATGCCTACACCGCCATCAACGCACCACGCGGCCTGAACGAGCGGATCTACCACGTGTGGCAAAAGGACGGCAAAGAGGTCGACCGCATTGCCCTGAACATCCATGGCGGGCGCAAGGAAGGCTACCGCGCCTGGACCCACAAGCAGAACTTCCCGCCGAACCCGGTGGGCAAATGGCAGGTGAGGGTGCTGACCGAGGATGGCCAGGTGATTGGCGTGCTGCGCTTCAAGGTGGTCGACGACGCCCCGGCGCAGTGATTGAAAAGGGGCTGCTTCGCAGCCCATCGCCGGCAAGCCAGCTCCCACAGATATTGCACAGGGCTTGCGGCCTATGCGGCCGAGGTGGGAGCTGGCTTGCCGGCGATGGGCCGCAAAGCGGCCCCAGGCTCCTGCAGCCAGCACATAATCACCAAACAGCCCATGCCCGCTACGCTATGATCAGCCCCTAAGCCTTAGCGCCGAGTCAATTGCATGGAGCCTATGACCCCCCCCAGCGCCACCCTGGACACCAGTAGCCAACCGCCTTGCCTGCGCATTACCGGTGACTGGACCCTGGCGCACTACGCCCGCCTCAAGCACGACAGCGAGCGCCTGCACGCGCAAACCGCCGCCGACACCATCGCCGACCTCAGCCAGCTGGGCCGCCTGGACACCGCCGGTGCCTCGCTGCTGGCCGAACTGCTCGGTTCCGAGCGCCTGTCGCACTGCACCCACGACCTGCCCGAAGCCAGCCGCGCGCTACTCAAGACCGTCTATTGCTCGGTCCAGGACTACTGCATCCCGGTCAAGGAACCCGAGCGCAACGTGCTGCTGTTGCTGCTGGAACGCATCGGCCGCGCCGTCGGCACGCTGTGGCAGGACACCATGCAGTTGCTCGGCTTCGTCGGCTTGATCCTCGAGACCTTGCTGCGCCGCGCCCTGCAGCCGCACCGCTGGCGCATCACCCCGGTCGTGGCCCACATCGAACAGACCGGCCTGGACGCCGCCCCCATCGTCGCCTTGCTGACCTTCCTGGTGGGCGCGGTGGTGGCCTTCCTCGGCGCCACGGTGCTGGCCGACTTCGGCGCGACTATCTTCACCGTCGACCTGGTGGCATTCTCGTTCCTGCGTGAGTTCGGCGTGCTGCTGACCGCCATCCTCATGGCCGGTCGCACGGCCAGCGCGTTCACTGCGCAGATCGGCTCGATGAAAGCCAACGAGGAGGTCGACGCCATCCGCACCCTGGGGTTGAACCCCATGGAGCTGCTGGTGGTGCCGCGGGTGCTGGCGTTGCTGATCGCACTGCCCTTGCTGAGCTTTGTCGCGATGATCTGCGGCATCGTCGGCGGCGCGGTGGTCTGCGCCCTGTCACTGGGCATCTCGCCCGCCATGTTCCTGTCGCTGCTGCAGAGCGACATCGGCGTGCAACATTTCCTCGTCGGCCTGGCCAAGGCACCGTTCTTCGCCTTCCTGATCGCGGCCATCGGCTGCCTCGAAGGTTTCAAGGTCAGCGGCAGCGCCGAATCGGTGGGGGCGCACACCACCTCGGCGGTGGTGCAGTCGATTTTCGTGGTCATCGTGCTGGACGCGGTGGCTGCCCTGTTCTTCATGGAGATGGGCTGGTGAGTGACCAGGAAGCCGTGATCGAGGCCCGTGGTATCTGCAACCGCTTCGGCCGCCAGAGCGTGCACGAAAACCTCGACCTGGACCTGTACCGCGGCGAGATCCTCGCCGTGGTCGGCGGGTCGGGCAGCGGCAAGTCGGTGCTGTTGCGCAGCATCATCGGCCTGCGCCGGCCCAACGAAGGGCAGATCAAGGTATTCGGCCAGGACCTGGCCGGCCTGCGCGAAGAACAGCGCTCACAGGTGGAACGGCGCTTCGGCGTGCTGTTCCAGAAGGGCGCTTTGTTCTCGTCGCTGACCGTCACCGAGAACGTGGCGTTGCCGTTGATCGAGCACGCTGGGCTGTCCCGCGCCGATGCCGAGCACCTGGCCGGCGTGAAACTGGCCCTGGCCGGGCTGCCGATCTCGGCCGCCGACAAGTACCCGGCCTCGTTGTCGGGCGGCATGATCAAGCGCGCGGCACTGGCCCGGGCCCTGGCACTGGACCCAGACATCCTGTTCCTCGACGAACCTACCGCCGGCCTGGACCCGATCGGCGCTGCCGCGTTCGACCAGTTGATCCTGACCCTGCGTGACGCCCTGGGCCTGTCGGTATTCCTCATCACCCACGACCTCGACACCCTGTACACCATTACCGACCGCATCGCCGTGCTGTCGCAGAAGAAGGTCCTGGTGGCCGGCCCGCTGGCCGAAGTCGAGCAAACCAACGACGCCTGGATTCAAGAATACTTTCACGGCCCACGCGGGCGCGCAGCCGAGCAGGCCGCCACTCGTGCGGGACAGGAGCGCTGAGCAATGGAAACCCGAGCCCATCACGTCCTTATCGGCCTGGTCACCGTCCTGGTGGTGAGCGGCGCCATGCTGTTCGGCCTGTGGCTGACCAAATCCAGTGTCGACGACGCCTTCAAAGACTACGAAGTGGTGTTCAACGAGGCTGTTTCCGGCCTGTCCCGCGGCAGCCCGGTGCAGTACAACGGCATCAAGGTGGGCGATGTGTCCACCCTGCGCCTGGACCCGAAAGACCCACGCCGGGTACTGGCACGGGTACGCCTGAGCGCTGACACCCCGGTGAAGGAAGACACCCAGGCCAAGCTGACCCTGGCCGGCGTCACCGGCAACTCGTTCATCCAGCTCAGTGGCGGCACGCCACAAAGCCCCGAGCTGAAGGGCAAGGACGGCAAGCTGCCGGTGATCGTCGCCTCGCCCTCGCCAATCTCGCGCCTGCTCAACGACAGCAGCGACCTGGTGACTAATATCAATCTGCTGCTGCACAACGCCAACCAGATGTTCTCCGAAGACAACATCGGCCACCTCAGCAGCACCCTGGCCAACCTCGACAAGACCACCGGCGCCTTCGCCGGCCAGCACGGCAGCATTGCCCAGGCCATCGAGCAACTGGTGCAGGTGGGCAAGCAGGCCAGCGCCACCCTGGCCGAAACCCAGGCACTGATGCGCAATGCCAACGGCCTGCTGGGCAGCGAGGGTAAACAGGCGATCGGCAGCGCCGAGCAGGCCATGCAGTCGCTGGCCACCAGCGCCGCCACTATCAACCGCCTGCTCGAAGACAACCGCGAAGCTATCGGCGACGGTGCCCAGGGCCTGAACCAGCTCAGCCCGGCCATTCGCGAGCTGCGCGAAACCCTCAACGCACTCAAAGGCATTTCCCGGCAACTGGAGGCCGACCCCAGCGGCTACCTGCTCGGCCGCGACAACAACAAGGAGTTCCAGCCATGAAACCGTCGCTGCGCCTACTGGCCTTGGCGGCCGCACTGAGCCTGGCCAGTGCCTGCTCGATCCTGCCGCAGAGCGAACCCGTCGACCTCTACCGCCTGCCGGTAAACCAGCCCAGCCGCACCGCGCCTTCGCTGGACTGGTCATTGCGCCTGAACAAGCCGCTGGCCAGCGAAGTGCTGGCCGGGCCACGGATCGCCGTGATTCCCCACGGCGACGTGGTCAGCAGCTACAAGGGTGCGCGCTGGAGCGATGCCGTACCGGTGCTGCTGCGCAACCGCCTGCTCGACGGTTTCCAGCGTGACGGCCAGGTGCAGCGCCTGAGCGCCGACGACAGCAACCTGCAGGCCGACTACGAGCTGGTCGGCGAGCTGCAGGCGTTTCAGAGTGAGTACCGCACGGACGGGACGGTAGAGGTGGTGATTCGCTATGACGCGCGGCTGGTGCAGGGCCGCACTCAACGCATTCTTGCCAGTAAACGCTTCGAGATCCGTCAGCCGCTGGCGGACAAGCAGGTGTCAGCGGTGGTTGTCGGCTTCGGCCAGGCTTGCGACCAGCTGACAGGGCAGGTGGTGGGCTGGACCATTGCCCAGGCTGGCAAACCTACCGCTCACTAAAGCCCAGCCCGCTTTTCTTGTGGGAGCGGCCTTGTGTCGCGAAAGGGCCGCAACGCGGCCCCAGGGTCTCAACATTAATGCAAATATTGCTGGGACCGCTTCGCGGCCCTTTCGCGACACAAGGCCGCTCTCACAATGCGACCGCATCAAGCAAAGAACCAGTAGCAGACGAAGATCGCCGCGACTACGCCTGAGAATTCGGCCAGCAGTGCGCAACCCACTGCATGGCGCACACGCTGGATACCCACCGCACCAAAGTACACCGCCAGCACGTAGAAGGTGGTTTCGGTACTGCCCTGAATGGTCGCCGCCACCAGCGCCGGGAAGCTGTCCACGCCATGGGTCTGCATGGTCTCGATCAGCATGGCCCGCGCCGCGCTGCCGGAGAACGGCTTGACCAGCGCGGTGGGCAGGCCCTCGACGAAGCGGGTGTCGAGGCCCATCCAGTTCACCGCATGGCGGATACCATCCAGGGCCAGCTCCAGGGCGCCGGAAGCACGCAGCACACCGACCGCCACCAGCATCGCCACCAGGTAGGGCAACAGGCTCTTGGCCACGTCGAAGCCTTCCTTGGCACCTTCGACAAAAGCTTCATACACCTTCACCCGCCTCAAGGCACCGATCACCAGGAACAGGATGATCACGCCAAACAGCGTGAGGTTGCCCAGGATCGACGACAGGCTGGCCAGCGCGGCTGCCGACAAGGTGCCGAGGAAAGCCATGAAGCCACCCAGCAGCAAGGCGCCGGGGATCAGGTAGGCGAGCACCACCGGGTCCCACACACGCAAACGCTGCATCACCGCTACCGACAGCAGGCCGACCACGGTCGAGACGCTGGTGGCCAGCAGGATCGGCAGGAACACCATGGTCGGGTCCGTCGCGCCTTGCTGGGCCCGGTACATGAAGATGGTCACCGGCAGCAGGGTCAGTGACGAGGCGTTGAGTACCAGGAACAGGATCTGCGCGTTGCTCGCCGTGATGCTGCTGGGGTTCAGCTCCTGCAGCGCGCGCATGGCCTTCAGGCCAATCGGCGTGGCGGCGTTGTCCAGGCCCAGGCCGTTGGCGGCGAAGTTCATGGTGATCAGGCCCAAGGCCGGGTGACCGGGCGGTACTTCCGGCATCAGGCGGGCGAACAGCGGGCCCAGGACCTTGGCCAGCCACTCGACGATGCCGGCTTTTTCGGCAATCTTGAGAAAGCCCAGCCACAGGGTCAGTGTGCCGAACAGCAACACCATCACCTCGACCGACAGCTTGGCCATGGCGAAGATGCTCTCGACCATTGCGGCGAAGATGCCAGCGTTACCACCTACCAGCCATTGGGCCAGGGCGGACACCGCCGCCACCAGGAAAAAGCCGAGCCAAAGGCCGTTGAGCATCCGTGTGTTCCCCCTGAAAAATGCCCGAATGATAGCGTATCGGGATGCATGGCTGGAGACTGCACGCCTGGCACAGGACTCTGTGGGGGTTTACCCTAAGCCAGTCAGTTAAGGTTTCTGCAGACTTTACTGGGGCTGCTCTGCAGCCCTTCGCGGGCACGCCCGCTCCCACAGGGACCGCGCATTTCCAAAGCTCAGCGCCAAACCTGTGGGAGCGGGCGTGCCCGCGAAGGGCCGCAAAGCGGCCCCAGGATCCCACAGACAACAAAAAGCCCCGACAGGTCGGGGCTTTTTGTTCACACATCAGGCTCAGCGCTTGACGGCTTCGCCAACCATGGCGGTTTCCTGCTTGCCGGCCATCAGCGAGGCGTAGTACTTCTCGCCCTTGGCGGCGTCGTACATGCCTTCCCAACGGGCGATGACCAGGGCTGCCAGGGCGTTGCCAACCACATTCAGCGCGGTACGGGCCATGTCCATGATGCGGTCGACACCGGCGATGAAGGCCAGGCCTTCCAGCGGGATACCCACGCTGCCCAAGGTGGCCAGCAGAACCACGAAGGACACGCCCGGCACGCCGGCGATACCTTTGGAGGTGACCATCAGGGTCAGTACCAGCAGCAACTGCTGGCTCCACGACAGGTCGATGCCGTACAGCTGGGCAATGAAGATGGCCGCGATGCTCTGGTACAGGGTCGAACCGTCGAGGTTGAAGGAGTAGCCAGTCGGCACCACGAACGAGCAGATCGACTTCGGCGCACCGTACTTCTCCATCTTCTCGATCACACGCGGCAGCACGGTTTCCGAGCTGGAGGTGGAGTAGGCCAGGATCAGCTCATCTTTCATGATGCGCATGATCTTGATCACCGAGAAGCCGAACACGCGGGCGACCAGGCCCAGCACCATGAAGGCGAAGAAGGCGATGGCGAAGTACACCAGCAGCACCAGCTTGGCCAGCGGCAGCAGCGAGCTGAATCCGAAGTTGGCCACGGTCACCGCGATCAGGGCGAATACGCCGATCGGGGCGTAGTTCATGATCATGTGGGTGACCTTGAACATGGTTTCCGAAACAGCCTGGAAGGTGCGCACCAGCGGGTCACGCAGCTCTGCCTGCAGGCTCGACAGGCCCAGGCCGAACATTACCGAGAAGAAGATGATCGGCAGCATTTCGCCACGCATCAGCGCTGCGAAGATGTTCGATGGGATCAGGTTGAGCAGGGTTTCGATGAACGCGTGCTCATGCTGCACTTCGGCCGCGGTGGCCTGGTACTTGGAGATGTCCACGGTACCCAGGGTGCTCATGTCGATGCCGGCGCCCGGGTGGAACAGGTTGGCCAGCACCAAGCCGACAACGATGGCGATGGTGGTCACCACTTCGAAGTAGATGATGGTCTTCAGGCCAATGCTGCCCAGTTTCTTCGCATCGCCAACCCCGGCGATACCCACGATCAGCGACGAAATCACGATCGGGACGACGATCATCTTGATCAGGCGAATGAAGATGTCACCAGCGGGTTGGAGGACGTTGCTGATCCACCATGCCTTTTCTGCACTGAAATGATTCAGTAGCGCGCCGATTGCAACACCCAGGACCAGACCGATGACGATCTGCCAGGCGAGGCTCAGTTTTGCCTTCTTCATGTCTTTACCCTTTGTTCTAGTGGTCATGGCACCCGACGGAAAAGCGCGTAACAGAGCCGTTGGCTAGGTCACGAGCAGTACAAGCTTGCGTCCGGCGACTTCATGTAAGGACACCGCAGGCGAGCGACAGGACGCTCTGGCCGGCGAAAAAGGCGGCAACTATTGCGATGGCAAAGGGGGAAAGCTAATGCCTGAACAGCATGACCCATGCCGTTTATGCATACTGTTTCAAGCCAAAACGGAGGGTTTGCAAGTGCTTGATTTATAACGTTCGGAATCCCGAACAAGACCAAACCGCCATATTTCGGCAGATTTGACGGGGTAAAAAGGACGCGGAAGATGGCCTGTTCGACAATCCGAATGGCTGAAATGTCACTTGTACAAGCACGGCGAGGGTCGAAAAAAAATTGATGTACGGTCGAGACAAAATGTGTCCCGAGGGAGAAATCGCGCAAGGTGAGAGACGTTTCCTACATGGCGCCTCGGAAGTCAGGTCTGGTTCGGTATCCCTGTGACACCGCCGACCTGATACTTCCGATTTTGCCTTTCCTGACCCGGCCCAACGCTGGAGGCACTCCCTGTACCCCTAGGCCACTCCGATCCTGCAACAATCAGAACAGCCCGGCCCCTTGGTCATGTGCTGCCCCTCCTCGGGGCGGCGCATCATAGAAGGCTGAAATATAGAAAGGTTCAGCTTCTATTACGTGACAGTGGATGACCTTTCATCGATACCGGCAGCGCAGGCTCAGTACCAGTTCGGGTCACGCTTGAGCTGCTCCTGCAGCATCGCCTTCATGCCATCGTCCGGCTTACCCAGCCAGCGGTACTGCGCATGACGGGTGGGCGACTTGTCGCTCGGCAAGCCTTCGGGTACCTCCACGAGCATCCCGTAGGCATCGTCCTTGTCCCAGCTGAAGGCCACGATCAGGCGCTTGTAGGTGCAGTTGTCCTGGGCCTCGCACAACGGGCCGACCAGGTATTTGTCACCGTCTTCGGTAACGGCAGACATCTGCTGCTGGGCACTACCGGTCAGATTGACCACCCAATCGGGCAGGCGTTCCTCGCCTTTGATCGTGTCCTGCCAGGTTTCCCGGTAGTCCGGGTCCGAGCCAAGCAGTTGGTCGACCCGGACCTGGCCGTCATTGGCCGCCATCGCCGCCGCACTGCCACCCAGTAACAGGGCGGCAGCCAGGGCTGTACAAAGCTTCCTGCTCATCTTCAACCTCGTCCACGTCCAAAGAAGAAGGAGGCTACGAACAGCACCAGGAAGACAATGAACAGGATCTTCGCGATACCCGTGGCAGCGCCCGCGATACCACCGAAGCCCAGTACGGCGGCGACAATGGCGATGATGAGGAAAGTGATAGCCCAACTCAGCATGGTGGTTCTCCTTTCTTTTCGGAATGGGTCCGGCCTGAGGTCAGAAGACCCAGCGCTCCTGGGGCACGACATTTTCCAGGGTGGCCGGTGAAGCAGTGGCCTGGCCGCCCGGCAGTGGGTCAGCGGCCTTGACCAGGGTATTGGCACGGGTTGCCTGAATCTGGGTCAACAGGGCGGTCTGCGCCGCCACTTGCTCGGTCAGGCGTGCGGTCTGCCAGCTGTAATAGAAGAGGCCTGCGGCCAAGGTCAGCAGCAGCGCCATGCCGAGTGACAGCAGCTGACGCAAGGGCAGTGCGGCGTTCTGCGAGCGGTTGACGGATTGGCGGTTCATGCCGGCTCCTCCTGCTGTAATTTTTGTTCAACCCTGAACAGGTGGTTGCAGCCTGCATGCCAGCCTTTAATTTCAAATAAAATCCTTTTAAATCATAAAGTTATGATATTTCCGCAAAACCGCTGAGGACGTATCCTGCACGATGCCGCCCAGGCCGTCGTGCGAATTGCACGATCAGCCCTCGACCTTGGTCGCCACCTTGAGCATGTCGGCATCCACCCCGCGCACGCCGATGATCTGCCGGGCAATCTCCACGGCGATGGTTTTCTGCTCAGGGCTGACCACCTCGCCCGACAACCGCACCAGGCCCTCTTCACTGGCCACTTTCAGGTTCAGGCCATCGAGGTTGCGGCTGAACCGGTAGCTGTTCTGGATCTTGTCGATGATCCAGCTGTCGCTCGGTTGCGGCCCGACCGGTGTTCCCACCGGGGTTTCCCGGGCCTTGGCCATGGCGGCGGTATCGAGGCTGACCAGGTTGTTGACCAGGTGCACACCCTCGGTGGTACGCGCCAGCACGCCCGCCAGCTCCTTGGCTTCTACACTGTCGACCTTGCCACGCAGGGTCACCACGCCTGCGCTGCTTTGTACTTCTATAGGCGCCTTCTCGGTGATGCGGCTCCACAGCAGCCGCGCACGAATCACCGCGGCCAGGGTGGCGTCTTCCAAGCGCTGGGCGTAGGCACGCAGCTCCAGCGGGCGCTCCACCAGTTGGGCGTTGACCTGCAGCTGGTTGTCCACCTGCTCGATGCCGCGGGTGGCCAGGGCGACATGCTCGGCCAACTGGCGCTCGACTTCGCTCTCGACCTCACCGGAAAGCCGTGCCTGCTTGCCGTCCACCGCAACCTCGATACGGAACGGGTTGAGCATGCGGTTCAACGACAGGGCTGTTTGCAGGGCACCTTGCAGGCGAGCGTCCTGCACCGGATCGGCGAATGCCGGCGTGCACAGCGGCAGCAAAGCGGCCGCCAAAACGACGGTACGGATGAAAAAGGACATGGCAGTGCCTCCTTTTGTAGGCAAAAGCTGAAAATCGTCGCAACCAATGTGCCACCGCGTGGCTCTAAGGAAATCATCGGCATATCGCGGCCTTCAGCCGTCGATTGGCCATTGGCTAGCATGCAAAGGACAGAATCCTTCAGAATTGACCATGCAACTTGCCCGATTTTTCCCACACTAATTGAAGATCTATCCCTAAGGAGCGTAGGAAATGGAATCAGCCCAGGACAACCAAGGCCGCATTCTGCTGGTGGATGACGAGTCCGCGATCCTGCGCACCTTCCGTTACTGCCTGGAGGACGAGGGCTACAGCGTGGCCACGGCCAACAGCGCCGCCCAGGCCGAAAGCCTGTTGCAGCGCCAGGTGTTCGACCTGTGCTTCCTCGATTTGCGCCTGGGCGAGGACAACGGGCTCGACGTGCTGGCGCAGATGCGTATCCAGGCCCCGTGGATGCGGGTGGTGATCGTCACTGCGCATTCGGCGATCGACACGGCGGTGGACGCGATCCAGGCTGGCGCCGCCGATTACCTGGTCAAGCCATGTAGCCCCGACCAGTTGCGCCTTGCCACGGCCAAACAACTGGAAGTGCGCCAGCTTTCTGCGCGCCTGGAAGCCCTGGAAGGCGAGGTACGCAAACCCAAGGACGGCCTCGACTCGCACAGCCCGGCGATGATGTCCGTGCTGGAAACCGCCCGCCAGGTCGCCACCACCGACGCGAATATCCTCATCCTTGGCGAGTCCGGCACCGGTAAAGGCGAGCTGGCCCGAGCCATCCATGGCTGGAGCAAGCGTGCGCGCAAAGCCTGCGTGACCATCAACTGCCCGTCGCTGAACGCCGAGCTGATGGAAAGCGAGTTGTTCGGCCACACCCGCGGCGCTTTCACCGGCGCCAGTGAAAGCACCCTGGGGCGGGTCAGCCAGGCCGACGGCGGTACCCTGTTCCTCGACGAGATCGGCGATTTCCCACTGACCTTGCAGCCCAAACTACTGCGCTTCATCCAGGACAAGGAATACGAACGCGTCGGTGACCCGGTCACCCGCCGCGCCGATGTGCGCATTCTGGCCGCCACCAACCTCAACCTCGAAGAGATGGTGCGCGAAAGCCGCTTCCGCGAAGACCTGCTGTATCGCCTGAATGTCATCACCCTGCACCTGCCGCCCCTGCGCGAGCGCAGTGAAGACATCCTGACCCTGGCCGACCGTTTCCTTGCCCGTTTCGTCAAGGAATACTCCCGGCCCGCCCGTGGGTTCAGTGACGAAGCGCGCACGGCCCTGCTCAACTACCGCTGGCCCGGCAACATTCGCGAACTGCGCAACGTGGTGGAGCGGGCCAGTATCATCTGCCCGCAGGAGCGCGTGGAAATCAGCCATCTGGGCATGGGCGAACAGCCCACCGGCAATGCCCCGCGCGTCGGTGCCGCCCTGAGCCTGGATGAACTCGAGCGCGCCCATATCGGTGCCGTCCTGGCTGCCAGCGACACCCTGGACCAGGCCGCCAAGACCTTGGGCATCGATGCCTCCACCCTGTACCGCAAGCGCAAGCAGTACAACCTATGAAGTGGCCACCGATGAAGCTGCGCACGCGGCTTTTCCTCAGCATCTCGGCGCTGGTCACCGTGGCCCTGCTCGGCCTGCTGCTGGGCCTGGTCAGCGTGCTGCAGATGGCCACGGTGCAACAGAAGCTGGTGCGCGATACCACCCATGCCCTGGAAGTGGGGCTTAAGTTGCGCCAGAACCTTGGTGAACAGTTGACCCTGATCCTCGATGAAGACACCGCCCCGGAAAACCTGCGGCTACTGCAAGACACCTTCCAGGCCCTGCTCACGCAGGGGCTGGAGCAAGGCGGCGAGCGCACCGGCTTCAGCAAGGCCAGCAGCAACTACCAGGCCTTCCTCCAGGCCTACCGCGACAGCCCTGCGCCCGCCCGCAGCATGGGTGTCGAGCAACCGCTGGGAGCCGCGTTCAACCAGGTCCGCATCGACCTGATCGATTCCCACAGGCAGGCTCTGGAACACATCACCCGCAGCGAGGAACATACCCGTGACCGCGCCCTGCTGGTCAGCGGTGTACTCGGCCTGATGGGCCTGGTGGTGCTGGTACTGGGCTTCGTCACCGCACACAACATCGCCCGGCGCTTCGGCCAGCCGATCGAAGCCCTGGCCAAGGCGGCCGACCAACTGGGCAAAGGCAATTTCGACGTCACCCTGCCAGTCACCCAGGCCACCGAACTGAACCAGCTGACCCGCCGCTTCGGCCTCATGGCCGATGCCTTGCGCAAGCACCAGGCCACCAACGTCGACGAACTGCTGGCCGGCCAGCAACGCCTGCAGGCCGTGCTGGACAGCATCGACGATGGCCTGCTGATCATCGACCGCCAGGGCTGCCTGGAGCACCTGAACCCGGTAGCGCAGCGCCAGCTGGGCTGGAGCGACAGCCGTGTGGGCAGCAGCCTGGCCGAGGCCCTGCAGCGCCCGGAGCTGGAGCAACAGCTGCGCCAGGTACTACGCGGCGGTAGCCTCGACCGCCCGCCGGACGACCTGAACATGGAGGTCGATGAAGAAACCCGCCTGCTCACCTACAGCCTGACCCCGGTCAGCCACCCGCAAGGGCCGATCCTCGGCGCGGTGATGGTGCTGCACGATGTGACCGAGCAACGGGCCTTCGAGCGTGTGCGCAGCGAGTTCGTGCTGCGCGCCTCCCACGAGCTGCGTACCCCCGTAACCGGCATGCACATGGCCTTTGGCCTGTTGCGCGAGCGGGTCAAGTTCCCGCCCGGGGCGCGCGAGAACGACCTGCTGGAAACCATCGGCGAGGAAATGCAGCGTCTGACCCAGTTGATCAACGACCTGCTCAACTTCTCCCGCTACCAGAGTGGGCTGCAGAAGCTCGACCTGGCCCCCTGCGCCATCGACGAGCTACTGCAGCGCGCGCAACTGCGTTTTGCCGAGCAGGCTGCGCACAAGCAGATCGAGTTGGTCAAAGCACTGGAACCGCCGCTGCCACGCATCCAGGCCGACGTCGCCCAGCTTGACCGGGTGCTGGACAACCTGCTGCACAATGCCATCCGCCATACCGCCCGCGGCGGGTGTATCCGCCTGCATGCACGGCGGCATGCGGAACGGGTGATCATCAGCGTCGAAGACAACGGCGAGGGTATTGCCTATGGGCAGCAGGGGCGCATCTTCGAACCCTTCGTGCAGGTAGGCCGCAAGAAAGGTGGCGCGGGGCTGGGGCTGGCGTTGTGCAAGGAGATCGTGCAACTGCATGGCGGGCGCATGGGCGTGTTCTCCCGGCCAGGGCAGGGGACCCAGTTCTACATGGCGCTGCCGGTTTGATATCTGGCCAGACCTGCAATCTCTGTGTGTGGGAGCGGCCTTGTGTCGCGAAAGGGCCGCAAAGCGGCCCCAGCAATTTGAGCAGTGCTGCAAAAATCCCTGAGGCCGCTGCGCGCCCTTTTCGCGACACAAGGCCGCTCCCACATGTACATCATGAGCCCTAAACCTGTGCAGTACCTGTGGGAGCTGGCTTGCCGGCGATGAGGCCAGTGCAGGCCACTCAATGCTCAACCCGCCGCGGCAGTCGCCCGCGGGTCACCAGCTCGGCAAACTGCCGGGCGTTCAGCGGCCGGGCAAACAGCCAGCCCTGGCCATAATTGACCCCTTCGCTGTTGAGCAGCTCCGCCTGGTCTTCACATTCGATGCCTTCGGCAATCACCCTCAGGTGCAGGTCATGGGCCATGCGGATGATATGCGGGGCAACACCGCTACTGGCAGCGTCATGCCCCAGGGCATCGATGAATGCCTTGTCGATCTTCAGGCAGTCCACGGGCAGGGTCTGCAGGTAGGCCAGGCTGCAATAACCAGTGCCGAAATCGTCGATCAGCACCTGATGCCCCACCGCGCGCAACGCCTGCAGGTTGTCGCGGGCCACCACTACATCGATCAGGCCGCGCTCGGTCACCTCGAACGCAATCTGGCTGGCCGCCACCCGATGCAGGGCCAACAGGCGCGCAGCTACCCGGCCAATACGCGGCACCATCACGTCGCATGCCGCCAGGTTCACCGAAATGTACAGGTTGGGGTGCGAGCGCAGCAGTTGCCCCAGCTGTTCGAGCACACGCTGCAGGACAAAGTCGGTAATCTGGCGAATCTGCCCGGTGTTCTCGGCAAGCGGGATGAACAGGTCCGGGCTGGTCAGGGTGCCATCCGGGCGTCGCCAACGCACCAGAGCCTCGGCCCCCACACAGCGCCGGCTGTCGAGCTCGAAGATAGGCTGGTAGAGCACCTGCAGCTCCCCACGGCGCAAAGCATGCTGCAACTCCGAGCTCATCGACCGCCGTTGCAGGATCAGTTGCAGCACCAGCCAGCCGATGCAGCAGGCCGCCAGCACACTGCCAGGGAACAGCAACCAGAGCATGCCGTTCATCCTCAGGGGCAAGCTTGCCCGTGGGGCAATCAACACCAGTTGGTAATCCGGCGACTTGGTCGGCATTCGGTAGATCAGCCGATCGCTGAGCTCCAGCAGCGACTTGTTGCTCGTCGACCAGGCCGAAGGCGGCGGCCACACCTGCGGCGGGCCCAGCACCGGGATGGCCCGGGCGCCGTTGTCCAACACCACCACCAGGCTGCCGCCCGGGGGCAGGTCTACCACGTCGGTCAGGTGCCCGCGGGAGGTGGAAACCAGAAACTTGCCCCGCCCCAGCATGAGCGCGGCCAGGTTCTCGTTCGGTTCAGTCGTGGTGTTCAGCCAGTAGCTGTAGGTCGGGCCTTGGATGTCGGGTGCCCGCCGCGGTACGAACGCCCGCTCATCGCCGCGGTTGGAGCAGGCGACATCGCCATCCACGTAAGCGGCTTCATAAATGAAGCGCGAGCTCAGGCCAACCTGCTGCAACGCCGCCAGCATCGCCGGGCTGCAACCGCGCAAGGGCTGCGCCTGCAGCAGGTCGACCCCTTCGCGCAACTGGCCGAACACCTGCTCGAGGCGGTCGAGAAAACGCTCGCCCTGGGCGTTCATCTGTTCGCTTTCGCTTTGTTTCGCCTGTTGCAGGGTTATACCGATGCTGGCGGAAAGCAACAGTGCGGCGCAGGCCAGTGCTGTCAATGTAGCCAGCATCCAGGGGCGGTAAAAAATTTGGCGCAGCGTGGCGATGATGGCAGGCATCGAAGGCATCCAGTTGATTACTAAGGTATAGCAACTGAATCAGGAATCACCCTCGCCGTTTGGCGCCTCGGAGGGCACGAACTGCGCAGCCCGGCCCGCCCTCAACGCATCCGATTGAGCACCTGCAGCATCGCCGCCGTCTGCGCATCAGGCATGCCGTCGAAACGCTGCGGGCGGAAACGCATCTGGAACGCGGCGATCACATGGCGGGTGGCCACGTCCAATACGCCGGTCTGTTCGATCGCATAGCCAAACCGCGCCAGTTCCTGCTGGTACCAGCCAATGCTTGGCGGGTTGACGCTGAAATAGGCCTGTTGGCGCGCCACTGCATTGGCATCTGGCCAGATACCCAGCCCGGCATCGGCCAGGCGCTTCCACGGGAACAACGGCCCCGGATCCAGCTTGCGCAGCGGTGCGATATCGCTGTGGCCGATGATATGCCGTGGTTCGATGTTGTTACGTTTGACGATGTCCTTGAGCAGCGCGATCAGCGACTGGACCTGGGCTTCGCTGTAGGGGTACCAGACACGACCATTGGCGGTTTCCTCGAACCCGGGGTTGACTATCTCGATGCCAATGGAGCTTGAATTGAGCCACGTACGCCCTTGCCACTGGCTGTCACCGGCATGCCAGGCGCGCCGATTTTCGTCAACCAACTGGTAGACGGTGGCCGGGCCGTCTCCGATCAGGTAGTGGGCGCTGACTTCACCATGGGTGAGCAGCGCTAGCGAACGCTCCAGCGAAGCATTGGTGTAGTGCAGGACAACGAACTGGATGCGGTTGTCCTGGTTGGCCGAAGGGTGGCTGCGGTCGATGCGCAGGCCTGTCGAGCAACCAGCGACAGACAACAGCAAAAAGCAGATCAGTGTTTTTTTAAGCGTGGAAAGCACGTCAGTGGCCTCGGCGTATGAGCGCTACAGTATAACGTGCTCCCCAAGCGCCGTGCTTGCCGCGAGTCAGCGGCGCGCCGGCTAAGCCTGCTCGACGCGATTGCGCCCCAACTCCTTGGCTCGATACAACGCCGCATCGGCGCGCTTGAGTACTTGGTCTCCGCGCTCGCCAGCACGGAATGCGCCCAGGCCGATGGAGGTGGTAATGACCACCCGTTCGCCCTTGAAGTGGAACGGGCACGCTTCGACCGTAGCCCGCAGCACCTCGGCTACCTGGGCCGCCGCTGCCGGCGAAGTCTGCGGCAACAGCAGCACGAACTCCTCGCCGCCAAAACGGGCGATGAAGTCACGGCCGCGCAGGCGCTTGCCCAATTGGTCGGCGACGATCTTCAGTACCTTGTCTCCGGCCAGGTGCCCATAGCTGTCGTTGATTCGCTTGAAATGGTCCAGGTCGAGGATCGCCATCGCCAAGTGGCCGCCGTGCTCCTGCCACTCGAGCACTTCGCGTTCGACCCGCTCGCTCCAGGCCGCACGATTGGGCAGGCCGGTAAGGGGGTCGAGCAGGGCTTTCTGCCGCTGCTCTTCCAGGTGCTCGCGGTAGCCGAGCGCCTCGTGCTCCATGTTCGCTACCCGCTCGGACAACCCTTGCAGGCGCCCCGCCAGTTCTTGTTCGCGACGATCCCGTTCGTGCTTGTGCTCATCCATGGTCACCAGCAGGCCTTCCAGGCGGTTTTCCAGGATGTGCTTGAGGCTGTCCACATCGGCAGCCCCCTGCATGCTGCTCTGCAGCCCGTCGACATGCTCACGCAGCTGGGTATCCAGCTCGCGGGCGGCGGAGCTGTTGTCGGCGTGCCCGGCACTGGCCTCCTGCAAGTGGCTCTGGAAGCCTTCCAGGCGCTCGTTGAGCTGCTGCAGGTAGGTTTCGAATTCGTGCTGACCGCTGTCGGTGATCGCCAGCATGAGCACGGCCAGGTCATCCAGCACCGGGATCAGCTCATACCAGTTCAAGCCGCGGGCGACCCGCTCGCGCATTTCCAGCGCCTGGGCCTTGTGCCGCTCCGGCAGGCTGAGGTCATCGAGCAGGCCGATCAGGGTTTGCTCGATGTGTGCGGCCACTTGGCTGTAGGGCGGCTCCACCGCGTAGGGCAGGGCATAGGGGCCATCTTCGCCGAAGGTCTCTGCGAGTGTTGCTGCCGGTTCCGCTTCAGCCAGCGGTTCGCTGACGGCAGCTTCCGGCGCTGGCGGTTCATCCTGTAGCGGCAGCAGGGCTGGCGGTATTTCGACCGATTCGATCAGCGCCGGGCCTGGCGCCTCCATCTCGGGCTCAGGCACCAGGGCGGCAGGGGCTGGCAGCGGTTGTAGCGCATCCACGTCATCGGGCTGCAAGGCCTCGGCAGTGCCCGGGACCACCTGGGGCTGCGTCTCGGCAACAGGTACCGCCACCGGCACAAGCGCTGGCTCGCCTTGTGGGTCATCCTCGCGGCTGCCGAACAAACGTTGCAGCAAGCCTGGCCGGGCTTCTTCCCCCGGCTTGCCAAAGGCCGACAGCGCGCGGCCTTGCAAGCCGCTCAACTCGCCCAGCAGGGGCGGCAAGTCGCGTGACTGGGCAACGCCACCGTCGAGTTTCTTCGCCAGTTTTTTCAACGGCCGCGAAATATCGCTTGGCAGCGGCAGGCCTTGAAGCTGGCCGACCAGCGCGGTCAACGCATCGCTGACCTGGTTCATGCGGGTTTCCCGGCGCTGTTCGGAATCCAGCACCGCTTTCTCAAGCCGCGGAATCAGCCCGGCAAGGCCGGCGTCCATATTGTCGCTGCGGATGACCTCGCGCATTTCCTTCATGCACTGGTCCACCACCTTGTCACTGCCTTCGGCAGCCAGGGTGCTGCGCACCAGGCCACGGCGCAGCAGGTCGAGACGGGCTTCCCAACGGCGTTCGAGCCTTTCCTGCTGCTCGATGCTTTTCAGGTACTTTTCTTTCCAGCGCTCAGCGTCTTCAGTCATGCCCGGGTCCGCAAACGGTGATGGCAATTAGCTCAAAACCGGCAGCGTATCCACAGTCAATGCATCAGGCAATCGAATCTCGACAGCAACGGGAAGGTGGTCGGAAATTGGCTGCGCCAGCACCTCGACACGCTCCAGCGTGAGGCTTGGGCTGAGCAGGATATGGTCCAGGCAACGTTGCGGGCGCCAGCTGGGGAAAGTGGCCTCGACTTGCGGGGCAATCAGGCTCAGGTCGCGCAGGGGCGAGTGCTCCAGCAGGTCGGTAGCATGGGTGTTCATGTCGCCCATCAGCACCTGGTGGCGGTAGCCGCCAATCAGCTCGCGGATATAACCCAGCTGCAGGGCGCGGGTCTTGGCCCCCAGCGCCAGGTGCATCATCACCACGATCAGCGCATCTTCGCCCTCGCCAAAACGCACCAGGATCGCGCCACGCCCAGCCGGGCCGGGCAACGGATGATCCTCGAGCAGTTGCGGCTTCAGGCGGCTGAGCACGCCATTGCTGTGCTGGGCAAAACGCCCGAGGTTGCGGTTGAGCTGCTGGTACCAGTAGGGGAAGGCCCCCAGCTGTGCCAGGTGCTCGACCTGGTTGACGTAGCCCGAGCGCAGGCTGCCGCCGTCGACTTCCTGCAAGGCTACCAGGTCGAAGTCAGTGATCAGGCTGCCGATCTTCTGCAGGTTGCCAGCACGCCCGTTGTGCGGCAGCAGGTGCTGCCAGCTACGGGTCAGGTAATGCCGGTAGCGCTCGGTGCTGATGCCCACCTGGATGTTGAAGCTTAGCAGCCGCAGGCGACCATCCTCCGGCAGGCCAGTGGCCTGCAGGTGATGCTCGTTGACCTGCGGCTGGTGCAGGCCGATACCACGGGTGGACCTGAAGCGGGCCATGGTTACGCCGCTTACTTAGCGGCGCGCTCCTTGTCGATCAACTGGTCGGCGACATTCAGCACGCCTTCCGGCCCGCCAGCGGTACCCAGGTCGAAGCGGTACTTGCCGTTGACCACCATGCTCGGTACGCCGGTGATTTCGTACTTCTTCGCCAGCTCCTTGGCCTGGTTGACCTGGCCCTTGATGGCGAACGAGTTGAAGGTGGCGAGGAACTTGTCCTTGTCGACGCCCTGGGTAGCGAGGAAGTCGGCCATTTCTTCTGGTTTGGTCAAGTGCTTGCGCTGGTTCTGGATGGCATCGAAGACTGCCGCATGCACCTTGTGCTCGACGCCCATGGCTTCGAGGGTCAGGAACATCTGGCCATGAGCGTCCCATGGGCCACCGAACATGGCCGGTACGCGCTTGAAGTTGACGTCCTTGGGCAGCTTGTCGACCCACGGGTTGATGACTGGCTCGAAGTGGTAGCAGTGTGGGCAGCCGTACCAGAACAACTCGACCACTTCGATCTTGCCAGGCACGGAAACCGGAACAGGGTTGCTCAGCTCGATGTATTCCTTGCCGGCGACAGGCTCGGCGGCCTGGACGGCAGTCATACCGAATACGCTGGCAGCGACCAGCGCGGCGCTGAGAATCAGTTTACGCATGCTTTACTCCTGAGCAGTCATTGGTCGCCACGACGCGACCTGCACTGAGACAGGCCGGGAAGGGGTCGAGTTCTGTAGTGTAACGGCTGCGGACGGAAAAAAGGGCAGTCCGGCCGCCCTTTCATCATCGGCCTGCAACATTAACTGAAAGTTAATGCAGCACCTGTCATGGCCCTATCGCCGGCAAGCCGGCTCCCACCCGACCGCATCAGCCTCAAGCCAGGTGCAATTCCTGTGGGAACTGACTTGCCGGCGATAGGGCCTTTACAGGCTACCGACGGCCTCAGTGCAGGCCCTGGATGTAGCTGGCCAATGCCTCGATGTCGTGGTTGCTCAGCTTGCCGGCGATGGTGCGCATGGTCATGGCGTCGCCATCGTTGGTGCGGTTGCCTTCGCGGAAGTCGGTCAGTTGCTTGGTCACGTACTGCGAGTGCTGTCCACTCAGGTGCGGGAAGCCGGCCAGGGCGATGCCCGCGCCATTCGGCGAGTGGCAGCCGGTGCAGGCAGGCATGCCTTTTTCCAGGTCACCGCCGTTGAACAACGCACGGCCACGCTCCACCAGCTTGGGATCGGCTGCACCCACGCTGCCTTTCTGGCTGGCGAAGTAGGCCGCGATGTCGGCCAGGTCCTGGTCGCTGAACTCGGCCAGCATGCCGGTCATCTCCAGCACGGTGCGCTTGCCCGACTTGATATCGTGCAGTTGTTTTTCCAGGTAGCGCTGGCCTTGGCCGGCCAGTTTCGGGAAGTTCGGTGCCAGGCTGTTGCCGTCGGGGTTGTGGCAGGCGCCACAGACGGCGGTCTTGGCCTGGCCAGCGGCGGCATCGCCTTTGATGGGTTGCGCAGCAGTGGCCGCACCTGCGACACCCAGGGTCAACAGCAGACTCACGACTAGTTTGTTCATCAGCTAATCCAACACGGCTAAGGGTGAAATGTTATGTATCGGGACTGCCACTCATCCAAAGGATGACCAAACGGTAGTCCTCGGCACTGCAGTCCATGCACAATCCACGCGGCGGCATAGCCTTGAAACCCTGGGTCACGTGCTTCACCAGTACATCCATGCCTTGCGCCAGCCTTGGCTCCCATGCTGCCCGGTCACCCTGCCTGGGTGCCTGTGGCAACTGCCCGGTGTGACAGGCCGCACACGTGCGGTTGTACAACACCTCGGGATCCTGTGTAGCCTGTGCGCTGAAAAACGGCAGGAACATACCGACAGCAAGCAGCCATTTCGCCAGTCGAAACGACCTGACAGGGTTGGGGGACGCGCTGCGTTCTGATGCGCAAGCTATAGTTCGGCACCCCATGCCCGCTCTCCTTCGCTGGGAGAATGGGCACACAAAAACTGGGGCATTATATACTTCTGTCAGCCAAACGGAAACGACACCGCTTGCCGGCCTAGGCTTTGGCAACACCCACATCGGATATCCCATGCAAGTCAAGAACCCCATCCTCGGCCTCTGCCAGAAAGCCAAATTCGCCCTCAGCGCTGCCAAGGTCGAACAATGCCCGGACGACCAGGGTTACGAGGTGGCTTTCGCCGGCCGTTCCAACGCCGGCAAATCCAGCGCCCTCAATACCCTGACTCATGCCAGCCTGGCGCGTACCTCGAAAACCCCCGGACGCACCCAGCTTTTGAATTTCTTCAGTCTGGACGATGAACGGCGTTTGGTCGACCTGCCGGGCTACGGTTATGCAAAAGTGCCGATTCCGCTCAAGCAGCACTGGCAGAAACACCTGGAAGCCTACCTGGGCAGCCGTGAGTGTCTGCGTGGCGTGATCCTGATGATGGACGTGCGTCACCCGATGACCGACTTCGACAAGATGATGCTCGACTGGGCCAAGGCCAGCAGCATGCCAATGCACATCCTGCTGACCAAGGCCGACAAGCTGACCCACGGCGCGGGCAAGAACACCCTGCTCAAGGTGCAGTCGGAAATCCGCAAGGGCTGGGGCGATGGCGTGACCATCCAGCTGTTCTCGGCGCCCAAGCGCCTGGGCGTGGAAGACGCCTACCGGGTGCTGGCGGGCTGGATGGAGCTGGAAGACAAGCCAGTCATTTGAAGGCTTGCTCGTAACCTTGTAGGAGCGGGTTTACCCGCGAATACGGCGGTGCAGGCCGCATCGCATTCGCGGGTAAACCCGCTCCTACAAGGCTCTGCGCCAGCCATAAGTCAAATTCCGGGCAAAAAAAACCCCGGACTTCGTATGGGGAGGGGGAAGTTCGGGGTCCAAGTCCGGACCGCTAGGGCGGGGTCCAGATATCTGCCAACACTTAACACAACATAGGAGCATCGAAAGGCTTCACCAGCCATTCAGTTACTCTGAGTTCCGGTTCACCGGTTTAGTTCCAAAGCCCTCGAAACTATTTGCGATAGTTTCATGAAACTTCAGCACCAATGGCACTGAGCAGTGCCAGGATCCGCGTCCCTACGGCGCAGATCCTACACAGCTTTCCCCGCTCGATCAGTGAGCTTCGTCCCAATTCGCACCAATTCCTGCCTCGACCACCAATGGCACCGCCAATTGCGCGGCCTGGCTCATGTGCTGGCGAATTTCATCTTTCACCTGCTCCACCAGGTCCTCGCGCACTTCCAGCACCAGTTCGTCGTGTACCTGCAGGATCACCCGGGCATCCAGCCCGCTGTCGGTCAGCCAGTTATCCACATTGACCATGGCCCGCTTGATGATATCGGCCGCAGTGCCCTGCATCGGCGCGTTGATCGCCGTGCGCTCGGCGCCTTTGCGCAGGGCCGGGTTCTTGGCGTTGATGTCTGGCAGGTACAGGCGGCGGCCGAACAGTGTTTCGACAAAACCTTGCTCGGCCGCCTGGGCGCGGGTGCGCTCCATGTAGGCCAGCACGCCAGGGTAACGGGCGAAGTAGCGGTCGATGTAGTCCTGCGACTGCTTGCGGTCGACGCCAATCTGCTTGGCCAGGCCGAAGGCGCTCATGCCGTAGATCAGGCCGAAGTTGATGGCCTTGGCTTTACGACGCTGGTCGGTCGTGACGTCTTCCAGGGCCACCCCGAATACTTCCGCCGCCGTGGCGCGGTGCACGTCGAGGTCGTTGCGGAAGGCGTGCAGCAAGCCTTCGTCCTTGGCCAAGTGGGCCATGATACGCAGCTCGATCTGCGAGTAGTCTGCCGCCAGCAGCTTATAGCCCGGGCTGGCGATGAACGCCTGGCGGATGCGCCGGCCTTCGGCGGTACGGATCGGGATGTTCTGCAGGTTCGGGTCGCTCGACGACAGCCGGCCGGTAGCCGCCACGGCCTGCTGGTAGGAGGTATGGATACGCTTGGTGCGAGGGTTGATCTGCCCCGGCAGTTTGTCGGTGTAGGTGCTCTTGAGCTTGCTCAGGCTGCGGTACTGCATCAGCACCTCGGGCAACGGGTAGCCCTGCTCGGCCAGCTCGTCGAGCACCGCTTCGGCCGTGGATGGCTGGCCCTTGGCGGTCTTGCTCAGCACCGGCATGCCCAACTTGTCGTAGAGGATCGCGCCCAGCTGCTTGGGCGAGCCGAGGTTGAATTCCTCGCCGGCCAGCTCATAGGCACGCTGCTCCAGTTCGGCCATCTTCCCCCCCAGCTCGCCGCTCTGCACCTGCAGCAGCGCGGCATCGACCAGGGCACCCTGGCGCTCGATCTTGGCCAGCACCGGTACCAGCGGCATCTCGATGTCCATCAGCACCGGTTGCAGGCTCGGCGTCTGCGCCAAGCGTGCCTGCAGCGCGTAGTGCAGGCGCAGAGTGATATCGGCGTCTTCGGCAGCGTAGGGGCCGGCCTTGTCCAGGTTGATCTGGTTGAAGGTCAGCTGCTTGGCGCCCTTGCCGGCAATGTCCTCGAAGGCGATGGTGGTGTGGTCGAGGTACTTCTGCGCCAGGCTGTCCATGTCGTGACGGGTGGCGGTGGAGTTCAGCACGTACGACTCGAGCATGGTGTCGTAGGCCACGCCACGCATCTGGATGGCGGGCGAGCCGTTGGCGAGGATGTTGATATCGTACTTGGCGTTCTGCCCGACCTTGGCCTTGGCCGGGTCTTCCAGCAGCGGCTTCAGCGCCAGCAGCACGGCCTCACGGTCCAACTGACCCGGCGCGCCTTCATAATCATGGGCCAAGGGCACATAGGCCGCTTCATGCGGCTCGACGGCGAACGACAGGCCGACCAGTTGCGCCTGCTGGGCGTCCAGGCCGGTGGTCTCGGTATCGAAGGCGAACAGCGGCGCCTGGCGCAGCTTCTCCAGCCAAGCGTCGAAGCGGGCCTGGTCGAGGATGGTTTCATACTTCGGCTCGACCTTGGCTGCCGGTTCCTCGACCGCCGCGATGTCGTCGCCGGCCTTGGCAGCATCACGCTGTACCTCGGCAATCCAGCTCTTGAATTCCATCTCGGTGTACAGCGCCAGCAGCGCCTCGCGGTCCGGCTCGCCGCATACCAGGGCATTCACCTCGATATCCAGTGGCACGTCGACCTTGATGGTGGCCAGCTCATAGGACAGGAACGCCGCGTCGCGGTGCTCTTCGAGCTTGGCCGGCAAGGTCTTGGCGCCACGAATGGCCAGCGCCGGGACCTTGTCCAGGTTGGCGTACAGATCGCTGAGGCCACCACCAATGCCGGTCAGCAGGCCCACCGCGGTTTTTTCACCCACGCCCGGGACGCCGGGGATGTTGTCGACCTTGTCACCCATCAGGGCCAGGAAGTCGATGATATGTTCCGGGCCGACGCCAAATTTCTCGTGCACGCCAGCCACGTCCAGCACGCTTCCGGTCATGGTGTTGACCAAGGTAATGTGCCCGTCCACCAACTGCGCCATGTCCTTGTCACCGGTCGAGATGATCACCGGGCGGTCCAGGGCGGCACTGCTGCGCGCCAGGGTGCCGATCACATCGTCGGCCTCGACACCTTCGACGCACAGCAGCGGGTAGCCCAGCGCCTTGACGCTGGCATGCAGCGGCTCGATCTGCACCCGCAGGTCGTCGGGCATGCTTGGGCGGTTGGCCTTGTACTCGGCGAACATGGCATCGCGGAAGGTGCCGCCCTTGGCGTCGAACACCACTGCGAACAGGCTGTCGGGGTACTGCTTGCGCAGGCTCTTGAGCATGTTCAGCACACCTTTCACCGCGCCGGTCGGCATGCCCTTGGAGGTGGTCAACGGCGGCAGCGCGTGGAAGGCGCGGTACAGGTAGGAGGAACCGTCCACCAGGACGAGGGGCGCTTGGCTCATGAGCAGAATCAACCTTTTCGACGGGTCCGGCGCTAGAATAGCCAGAATCATTGACGACAAAGGGACAAGGTTATCATGCGTACACTCAATCGCCTGTTACTGCTCGGCCTGTTGGCAACCACGCCTGTCGTCACCCTGGCGGCGGACGACGCCCCCTCGGCCGATCCCGAGGTGACCATTCGCACGGAAGGCGACAAGACCATCCAGGAATACCGGCAGAACGGCTTCCTGTATGCGATCAAGATCACGCCGAAAAACGGCAAGCCTTATTTCCTGGTACGCGCCGATGGCACTGATGCCAATTTCATTCGATCCGACCAGCCGGACATGCTGATTCCGTCCTGGAAGATCTTCGAGTGGTAATCTGACGCGCACCGTTCACATCAACCCGGCACTTCCCGGCGGAAGTGCCCGTATGGGCAATTTTTCATCATGTCAGTCTTCACCCCCGTGACCCGGCCTGAGCTGGAAACCTTTCTGGCACCGTACGAGCTGGGCCGTCTGCTCGACTTCCAGGGCATTGCCGCCGGCACCGAGAACAGCAATTTCTTCGTCAGCCTCGAACAGGGGGAGTTCGTCCTGACGCTGATCGAGCGTGGGCCCAGCGAGGACATGCCGTTCTTCATCGAGCTGCTCGACACCCTGCACGCTGCCGACATGCCGGTGCCCTATGCCATTCGTGACCGCGACGGCAACGGCCTGCGTGAACTGTGCGGCAAGCCTGCGCTGCTGCAACCAAAGCTGTCGGGCAAGCACATCAAGGCACCCAACGCCCAGCACTGCGCCCAAGTCGGCGAGCTGCTGGCGCACATTCACCTGGCCACCCGCCAACACATCATCGAGCGGCGCACCGACCGTGGCCTGGACTGGATGCTGGCCGCGGGTGCCGAGCTGCTGCCGCGCCTGACCACCGAGCAAGCCGCGCTGCTGCAGCTGGCGCTGGATGAAATCACCGCGCACAAGGCACAGATCCTGGCGTTGCCACGGGCCAACCTGCATGCCGACCTGTTCCGCGACAACGTGATGTTCGAGGGCACCCACCTGACCGGTGTGATCGACTTCTACAACGCCTGCTCCGGGCCGATGCTGTATGACATCGCCATCACCGTGAACGACTGGTGCCTGGATGAGCACGGCGCGGTGGATGTACCGCGCGCCCAGGCGCTGCTGGCGGCCTATGCGGCATTGCGGCCGTTCACCGCGGCCGAGGCCGAGCTGTGGCCGGAAATGTTGCGGGTAGGCTGCGTGCGCTTCTGGCTATCGCGCCTGATTGCAGCGGAATCGTTTGCCGGGATGGATGTGATGATCCATGACCCGAGCGAGTTCGAGGTGCGCCTGGCGCAGCGCCAGCAGGTGGCCTTGCACCTGCCGTTTGCTCTCTAGCCCTTCTTCTGCTTCTTCGCGGGCACGCCCGCTCCCACAGGTACAACAGCAACCTTGAGGTTTGTGTTATCCCTGTGGGAGCGGGCATGCCCGCGAACGAGGCCGGTACAGGTTTACAACTGTTCCAAGCACCCAGCCAGGTCACCGCCCAGCTTTTCCAGCAAGCGCTCATAGCCCTTGCCATCCACCGGGTCGGTACCGCCCAGGGCATCCAGCTCGGCCAGGCGCACCGGCAGCCCGGCAGTCAAGGTCTCGGCCAAACGCGGTCGCAGCGGTGGCTCGCTGAACACGCAGGTCTTGCCAACTTCCTGCAGGCGCTTGCGCATGGCCGCCACGTGCTGCGCCCCCGGCTGCACCTCGGACGCAACGCTGAACACTCCGGTGTGCTTCAAGCCATATTCAGCCTCGAAGTAGTCGAACGCTTCGTGGAACACGAAATACGGCTTGCCGGCGATACCTGCCACCCGCGCCTTGATCCGCCCATCCAGGGCATCCAGGCGAGCATTGAAGGCCTTCAGGTTGCTCTGGTAACGCGCCGCATTGGCCGGGTCGACCTGAGCCAGGTCAGCCGCCATTTTCGCCGCGATCACTCGCGCGTTGACCGACGATAACCACAGGTGCGCATCCAGGCTGCCTGGGCGGTGGTCGTGGTCATGGTCGTCGTGGTCTTCTTCCTCATGGGAATGGCTGTCCTCGCCAAAGTGGCGCAGCTTCATGCCCGGCAGCGCCTGCACGGCCACCGTGGCCTTGCTGCGGCTACCCAGTACACGCGGCAGGAAGTTCTCCATGTCCGGGCCGATCCAGTACAGCAGGTCGGCATCGCCCACCCGCCGTACGTCGGACGGGCGCAGCGCATAGTGGTGCGGCGAGGCGCCTGGCGGCAGCAAAACATCCGGGCTACCGACGCCATCCTGTACGGCGGCGGCAATCTGCTGCAGGGGTTTGATACTGGTCAGCACGCGCACGTCAGCCTGGGCGGAAAATGCGATGAAAGCGACAAAAAGGGCTAGGAATCGGGACACGGTGAATACTCGGGTCGTCAGAAACAGGTAACATAATAACGTCTCCATCCAGAACCGTCGCTGCCCATGTCCATCACGCCGCTGGCCAACCGTCCTCACGATCACTCCCACTGCGTACACAGCGCACTGGCTGAAGCCGACGCCTTGTGCACCCGCCAGGGCCTGCGCCTGACCGCGCTGCGCCGCCGGGTGCTGGAGCTGGTGTGGCAAAGCCACAAGCCGCTGGGCGCCTACGACATCCTCGCCGTGCTCAGCGAGCAGGATGGCCGCCGCGCCGCACCGCCCACGGTGTACCGCGCGCTGGACTTCCTGCTGGAAAACGGCCTGGTGCATCGCATCGCATCGCTCAACGCGTTCATCGGCTGCAGCCACCCCGAGCACGTGCATCAGGGCCAGTTCCTGATCTGCCGGGCCTGCCATGTGGCCATCGAACTGGAGCAGGACAGCATCAGCGAAGCCATCATCAGCAGTGCCAAAGGCGTGGGCTTCACGGTCGAGACCCAGACCGTGGAGGTGGTCGGCCTGTGCGGCAACTGCCGGAGCGCGGCATGAGCGATGCACTGATCCGCCTGGAGCAGGTCGGCGTCACCTTCGGCGGCGAGGCGGTGCTCGACAGCATCGACCTGTCGGTAGCACCGGGCCAGATCGTCACCCTGATCGGCCCCAACGGGGCGGGCAAGACCACCCTGGTGCGTGCCGTACTCGGGCTGCTCAAACCGCACCGCGGCAAGGTATGGCGCAAGCCGAAACTGCGCATTGGCTACATGCCGCAAAAGATCCAGGTCGACGCCACGCTGCCATTGTCGGTGTTGCGTTTCCTGCGCCTGGTGCCCGGGGTAGACCGCGCGGCAGCCTTGTCGGCACTGCAGGAAGTAGGCGCCGAGCAGGTCATCGACAGCCCTGTGCAGACCATTTCCGGTGGCGAGATGCAGCGCGTGCTGCTGGCCCGCGCCCTGCTGCGCGAACCCCAGCTGCTGGTGCTCGACGAGCCGGTACAAGGGGTGGATGTGGTCGGCCAGACCGAGCTCTACAACCTCATCACCCGCCTGCGCGACCGCCACGGCTGCGGCGTGCTGATGGTTTCCCACGACCTGCACCTGGTCATGAGCGCCACCGACCAGGTGGTGTGCCTGAACCGCCATGTATGCTGCTCGGGCCACCCCGAGCAAGTCAGCGGCGACCCGGCGTTCGTCGAACTGTTCGGCCAGACCGCACCCAGCCTGGCCATCTACCACCACCATCACGACCACAGCCACGACCTGCATGGCTCGGTGGTCGCCCCTGGCACCCATGTTCACGGAGCGCACTGCAAGCATGGCTGATTTTCTTCTCTACGCCCTGCTTGCCGGTTTGTCCCTGGCGCTGGTGGCTGGCCCACTGGGCTCCTTCGTGGTGTGGCGGCGCATGGCCTATTTTGGCGACACGCTGTCCCACGCCGCCTTGCTCGGCGTAGCCCTGGGCTTTGCCCTGGATGTCAGCCCGGCGCTGGCGGTGACCGTGGGCTGCCTGTTGCTGGCGATCCTGCTGGTGACCTTGCAGCAACGCCAACCGCTGGCCTCCGACACCCTGCTGGGTATCCTCGCCCCCAGCACCTTGTCGCTGGGCCTGGTGGTACTGAGCTTCATGCATGACGTGCGCATCGACCTGATGGCCTACCTGTTCGGCGACCTGCTGGCCATCAGCACCACCGACCTGGCCTGGATCCTCGGCGGCAGTGCGCTGGTCCTGCTGCTGATCGCCGCGTTGTGGCGGCCATTGCTGGCGGTCACCGTGCACGAAGAGCTGGCCATGGTCGAAGGCCTGCCCGTGACCGGCCTGCGCATGGCGCTGATGCTGCTGATCGCGGTGGTGATTGCGGTAGCCATGAAGATCGTCGGCGTGTTGCTGATCACCTCGTTGCTGATCATCCCCGCTGCGGCGGCGCAGCGCCACGCCCGCTCCCCCGAGCAGATGGCCCTGGGCGCCAGCCTGCTGGGCGTGACCGCGGTATGCGGTGGCCTGGCCATGTCGTGGTTCAAGGACACCCCCGCCGGCCCTTCGATCGTGGTCTGCGCGGCGGTGCTATTCTTGCTGAGCCTGGCCCTGCCGAAACGCTGAGAAGCAAGAGGTGTGAAAGCACACCCTGCAACCTTTTCGGGGGTAAAGGGTCTGTAAGACTTATTTTCGAGCGTGCGCACCTGGGTGTAGACTTGCTCGCTTTTTGCGCAAATAGAGAGTCGCAGGAATGAAGCCGTTCGCCTCCCGTTATCTGCTTGTTGCCGCGTTTTCCCTGTTCCTGGCTGCGTGTTCCAGCGCGCCGGTCGACCAGGCCGCTGTACCCCAAGCCGATGCCTGGCAGCAGTTGCAACAGAGTATCGCCAGCAACGAGCTGGCCACCGCCGAAGACCAGCTGGCTGCCCTGCAGGCCCAGGCGCCCGATGATGCGCGCCTGGAGCAATACCAGCGCCAGCTCGCCGAAGCCTATCTGCAACGCAGCCAGATCGTCCTGCAAAAGGGTGATGTGAACGCTGCGGCCACCGCCCTGGCCCGCGCCCGTGCGCTGATGCCGCAGGCGCCGGCGGTGACCGGCGGTGACGCCGTGACCCAGGCGCGCAAGGCTGAGCTGGAGAAGGCTGAAGCGGCACTGAAAGCTGCCGAAGCCAAACCCAAGGCACGCATTATCGACCCAACGGCACCGAGCACCGTGGTGGCCTTGAAGACCACCGACAGCCGCGCAATGCGCCGCCAGCTCGATGACATTGCCGCCGATGTGGTGAATTACCAGTGCGAAGTGGTATTCCAGGTGCCGCGCACCGAGGACGCGCCTTGGCTGAAGACCTTGCTGGAGAAGCGCGTGCGCAAGATCGACAGCAGGTTCCAGCTGAAGCAGAAGCATGAAATCCAGCGCTCGCTGCCGGCGCAGGTGGTTCTGGTTCCGCACCAGCAATAAAAGCTTCGCGTGTGAATCGGATCGCGGTGGATGGCACGGGCTTCGCCCGTGTTCGCTGGCACGCCCGCTCCCACCTCGACCGCATAGGCCTCAAGCCCTGTGCAGTACCTGTGGGAGCCGGCTTGCCGGCGATGAGGCCAGCTCAGGCGGGAATCGCTTGCGCAGCCGCCTCCCGCTCCCACACCCGATGCCCCTCGACCGCTTTGACGAAGGCATCCACCACTTTCTGATCATCCCCCACCAACAGGCCCTTGTCCTCCTTGAGCCCCAGGGCGCCCAATAGCTCCTTGGTCAACACCATCGCCTTCAGGTGCTTGTAGCCTTCGAGCAGGAAGTGCTTGGCCAGACCGCTGCCCGCCAAAGCATCGGTCGAAGCCTTGCCCGTGGGCACGACGATCCCGTCAAACATGATCGAAGGCATCCCCTCCATCGACGCATCCACCGGCAATTGCTTGCCATCTGCCGCCTTCACCGGTGCCGAAGTGGGCCCCAGCAGCATCGGCCGTGCGCTATGCGCCTCCAGCGCTTTGACCAACTTGTCGACACTCGCCGCATCCACACCATCAGCCACCAGCACGGCAATCTTGCGGCCTTTGATGCCTACCGAACCGGGGTGATTCATTTGGCTCAAAGCCGGAGACTGCGCCTGTTGGCTACCTTTGACTTTCACCGTGCCAGCCTTGGGTGCTGGCAGGCCGAGGTTGGCCGCCACCGCCGCCGCCAGTTTCAGGTCGATGTTCGCCAGGATCTCATTCACTTCACGCGCGCGAATGGTTTCGCGCTCCACCTTGCCCAACTCGAAGCTGTAGGCCTTGATGATGTGCTGCTGTTCGGTAGGGCTCATGCTCTGGAAGAACAGCCGCGCCTGCGAGAAATGGTCGCCGAACGACTCGCTGCGCTGGCGGATCTTGTGCGCATCGATGCGCTCCTGGTAGCTCTCGAAACCGCCGTCCTGCGCGGCAGGTGGGGTTTCCTTCGGCCAGCCGCCGTCGATGGAGTTGGGCTCGTACGAAGCCCGCCCCTTGTCGATGGTCATGCGGTGCATGGCGTCGCGCTGGCTGCTGTGGTTCGGCGCCACCGGCCGGTTGATCGGGATTTCATGGAAGTTCGGCCCACCCAGCCGGCTGATCTGCGTATCGGTGTAGGAGAACAGCCGGCCCTGCAGCAGCGGGTCGTTGGTGAAGTCGATACCCGGCACGATATGCCCTGGACAGAAGGCCACCTGCTCGGTCTCGGCGAAGAAATTGTCCGGGTTGCGGTTGAGCACCATCTTGCCCAGCAGCGTGACCGGCACCAGCTCTTCGGGGATGATCTTGGTCGGGTCCAGCAGGTCGAAGTCGAATTTGTGCTCGTCGGCCTCGGGCACGATCTGCACGCCCAGTTCCCACTCAGGGTAGTCGCCTGTTTCGATGGCTTCCCACAGGTCGCGGCGGTGGTAGTCGGTGTCCTTGCCCGCCAGCTTCTGCGCTTCGTCCCACAACACCGAATGCACGCCCTGGCGCGGCTTCCAGTGGAACTTGACGAAACTGGCCACGCCTTCGGCGTTGATCAGGCGGAAGGTATGCACGCCAAAGCCTTCCATCATCCGCAGGCTGCGCGGGATGGCCCGGTCGGACATGGCCCAGATCACCATGTGCGCCGACTCCGGCACCAACGAAACGAAGTCCCAGAAGGTGTCATGGGCCGAGCCGCCGGTAGGCATCTCGTTATGCGGCTCAGGCTTCACTGCATGCACGAAGTCAGGAAACTTGATGGCGTCCTGGATGAAGAACACCGGCATATTGTTGCCAACCAAGTCGAAGTTGCCTTCATCGGTATAGAACTTGACGGCAAAACCACGCACGTCGCGCACTGTATCGCCGGAGCCACGCGGCCCCTGCACCGTGGAAAAGCGCACGAACACCGGGGTGATCTTTTCCGGGTCCTGCAGGAAACCGGCCTTGGTCAGCTCGGCATGGCAACCGTAGCTCTGGAAGTAGCCATGCGCCCCGGTGCCACGGGCGTGGACGATACGCTCCGGGATACGCTCGTGGTCGAAGTGGGTGATCTTCTCGCGCATGATGAAGTCTTCGAGCAGCGACGGCCCGCGCGCACCAGCCTTGAGGCTGTTCTGGTTATCGGCGATCTTCACCCCTTGGTTGGTGCGCAGCGCCTGACCGGTGGCATCGCTGCGGAAAGCCTCCAGGCTCTGCAGCTTGGCATTGATATTGGCCCGATCGGGGGTCTGGGTACCGGCGGCCTCGCTGTGCTTGGGCGCGTCCGTTTTCTTGCTGGGCATGGGTCGGCTCTCCTCATCAGTCTTCAGGCGTGCCCGTTTCGGGCTTGTTCAACTAGTGACTGGAAGGCTTTGCCGAGCGTTCAATCAGGATTACCGGTTGTCGCGATATACCCGATGGATTGGAGCATTACGAAATAAATGCTAAGAACAGCTATGGGAAAAGGCTAAAATGCGCGACCCCAGCTAACCGCTGACCAAAATTCAATGCGCCCCACAAGGTTCGCTACGTGATCGAGTTCCAACAGGTACACAAGACCTACCGCGTTGCCGGTAGGGAAATCCCCGCACTGAATCCGACCACCCTGACCATCGAGAATGGCCAGGTGTTCGGCCTGATCGGCCATTCCGGCGCTGGCAAGAGCACCATGCTGCGCCTGATCAACCGCCTGGAAGAGCCTTCCGGCGGCAAGATCATCGTCGACGGCGAAGACGTCACTGCGTTCAACGCCAGCCAGTTGCGCGGCTTCCGCCAGCAGGTCGGGATGATCTTCCAGCACTTCAACCTGCTGGCGTCCAAGACCGTTGCCGACAACGTCGCCCTGCCGCTGACCCTGGCCGGCGAGCTGTCGCGCGGCGAAATCGACAAGCGCGTCACCGAGCTGCTGGCCCGCGTGGGCCTTTCGGACCACGCCAGGAAGTACCCGGCGCAGCTGTCCGGTGGCCAGAAGCAGCGCGTCGGCATCGCCCGCGCCCTGTCCACCAACCCGAAGATTCTGCTGTGCGACGAGGCCACCAGCGCCCTCGACCCGCAGACCACCGCTTCGGTCCTGCAACTGCTGGCCGAGATCAACCGTGAGCTGAAGCTGACCATCGTGCTGATCACCCACGAAATGGACGTGATCCGCCGGGTCTGCGACTGCGTGGCCGTGATGGATGCCGGGCAGATCGTCGAGCAAGGCTCGGTGGCCGAGGTGTTCCTGCACCCGCAGCACCCCACCACCAAGCGCTTCGTCCAGGAAGACGAACAGGTCGACGAAAGCGAGCAACGCGACGACTTCGCCCACGTGCCGGGCCGCATCGTGCGCCTGACCTTCCAGGGCGACGCCACCTATGCGCCGTTGCTGGGCACAGTGGCCCGCGAAACCGGTGTGGACTACAGCATCCTCGCCGGGCGCATCGACCGTATCAAGGATGTGCCCTATGGGCAGCTGACCCTGGCCGTGACTGGCGGCGACATGGAAGCGGCGTTCGCCCGCTTCAAGGCAGCTGACGTACATATGGAGGTACTGCGTTGATGGACGCGCTGAATTTCTTTGCCAACGTCGACTGGGCCGAAATCTGGCTGGCCAGCGTCGACACCATGATCATGCTGTTCGGCTCGCTGTTCTTCACCGTGCTGCTGGGCCTGCCGCTGGGCGTGCTGCTGTTCCTCTGCGGCCCACGGCAGATGTTCGAGCAGAAGGGCGTGTACGCGCTGCTGTCGCTGATCGTCAATATCCTGCGTTCGCTGCCGTTCATCATCCTGCTGATCGTGATGATCCCGATCACCGTGTTGATCACCGGCACCTCGCTGGGCGTTGCCGGCGCCATCCCGCCGCTGGTGGTGGGCGCCACGCCGTTCTTCGCCCGCCTGGTGGAAACTGCCCTGCGTGAAGTGGACCGCGGCATCATCGAAGCGACCCAGTCGATGGGCGCCACCACCCGCCAGATCATCACCAGCGCGCTGCTGCCAGAGGCCCGCCCGGGTATCTTCGCAGCCATTACCGTGACCGCCATTACCCTGGTGTCCTACACCGCCATGGCCGGTGTGGTCGGTGCCGGCGGCCTCGGCGACCTGGCCATCCGCTTCGGCTACCAGCGCTTCCAGACCGACGTGATGGTAGTCACCGTGGTGCTGTTACTGGTACTGGTTCAAGTGCTGCAGAGCGTGGGCGACAAACTGGTCGTGCATTTTTCCCGTAAGTAACCCCAATGGGGTCGGCCTGGCCGACCCGTTCGGGGGCCATCGCGGCCCTCACAAGGAGTGATCAATGAAGAAGCTGCTTGCTGTTGTCGCCGCTGTCGCGGCCTTCTCGGCCCACGCCGAATCCCTCACCGTCGCCGCCACCCCGGTACCGCACGCCGAGATCCTCAACTTCGTCAAACCGCAGTTGGCGAAAGAGGGCGTGGAGCTGAAGGTCAAGGAATTCACCGACTACATCCAGCCGAACGTGCAGGTGGCGGAAAAGCGCCTGGACGCCAACTTCTTCCAGCACCAGCCGTACCTGGATGAGTTCAACAAAGCCAAGGGTACCGAGCTGGTCAGCGTTACTGGCGTGCACATCGAGCCGCTGGGCGTCTACTCGGCCAAGGTCAAGAAGCTCGACGAGCTGTCTTCCGGCGCCACCGTGGTCATCCCCAACGACGCCACCAACGGCGGCCGCGCCCTGCTGCTGCTGGACAAGGCCGGTGTGATCAAGCTCAAGGACAACAAGAACATCCTGTCCACCGTGAAGGATGTTGCCGAGAACCCGAAAGGCCTGAAGTTCCGTGAGCTGGAAGCGGCCACCATCCCGCGCGTGCTGACCCAGGTCGATGCCGCCCTGATCAACACCAACTACGCGCTGGAAGCCAAGCTGAATCCGGAGAAAGACGCCCTGGTCATCGAAGGCAGCGACTCGCCTTACGTGAACATCCTGGTGGCCCGCCCGGACAACAAGGACTCCGACGCCATGAAGAAGCTGGCCGCTGCACTGCACTCGCCTGAGGTGAAGCAGTTCATCGTCGAGAAGTACAAAGGCGCTGTGGTTCCGGCGTTCTGATCCTGAATCCCCGGGGCCGCTTCGCGGCCCTATCGCCGGCAAGCCAGCTCCCACAGGTACAGCGCCAGCGTCAGGCCTTGTGAATCCCTGTGGGAGCAACTGTGTTGTATTGCCTGGGCTGGCCTCATCGCCGGCAAGCCAGCTCCCACAGGTACAGCGCCAGCGTCAGGCCTTGTGAAATCCCTGTGGGAGCAACTGTCTTGTATTGCCTGGGCTGGCCTCATCGCCGGCAAGCCAGCTCCCACAGGTACAGCGCCAGCGTC
>NZ_JYKS01000055.1 GCF_000935045.1 Pseudomonas sp. 10-1B | reverse complement strand
AGCGCCGCGCGGGCGGCGCTCGATCTCACAGGCACCACCTCAACGTCGCCGAACATCCCGCCCCTCACAAACCTGTGTGAACACCCGTTCACCCAGCCCCCCTCTCTCCCGTACACTGCGCGATTGCGACAGTGTTTGTCGCATTGCCGAAAGCCTTGTCAAAACTGGGTTTTGCGCTGTAACAAGTTGTCGCTTGGCCGCAAGGACAGGCGCGGATCAGTCCTTACAATCCCCCCATCGCTCGCCACTTCCAGGCCAGCGTTCCTCTTCAGGAGACTCAGATGTCCGTTGAGCAAGCCCCGGTGCAACGTGCCGATTTCGACCAGGTCATGGTTCCCAACTATTCTCCGGCGGCCTTCATTCCTGTGCGAGGCGAGGGTTCCCGCGTCTGGGACCAGTCGGGTCGCGAGCTGATCGACTTTGCCGGCGGCATCGCGGTCAACGCTCTGGGCCACTGCCACCCGGCACTGGTCAAGGCCCTGACCGAGCAAGCCAACACCCTCTGGCACGTATCCAACGTGTTCACCAACGAGCCGGCCCTGCGCCTGGCCCACAAGCTGGTGGACGCCACCTTTGCCGACCGCGCGTTCTTCTGCAACTCCGGCGCCGAGGCCAACGAGGCCGCCTTCAAGCTGGCCCGTCGCGTCGCCCATGACCGCTTCGGCCCGGAAAAGCACGAAATCATCGCCACCGTGAACAGCTTCCACGGCCGCACCTTGTTCACCGTCAGCGTCGGTGGCCAGCCGAAGTACTCCGACGGTTTCGGCCCGAAGATCACCGGCATCAGCCACGTGCCATACAACGACCTGGAAGCGCTGAAGGCGCAGATTTCCGCCAAGACCTGCGCCGTGGTGATCGAGCCGATCCAGGGCGAGAGCGGCGTAGTGCCGGCCGACAAGGCCTACCTGGAAGGCGCGCGCAAACTGTGTGACGAGCACAACGCCCTGCTGATCTTCGACGAAGTGCAGACCGGTGTGGGCCGTACCGGCTCGCTGTATGCCTACCAGCACTACGGCGTGACGCCCGACATCCTGACCAGCGCCAAGAGCCTGGGCGGCGGCTTCCCGATTGGCGCCATGCTGACCACCACCGAGCTGGCCAAGCACCTGGCCGTCGGCACCCACGGCACCACCTACGGCGGCAACCCGCTGGGCTGCGCCGTTGCCTGCGCCGTGCTGGACGTGATCAACACCCCGGAAACCCTGGCTGGTATCAAGGCCAAGCATGAGCGCTTCAAGGCTCGCCTGGAGCAGATCGGCCAGCAGTACAAGCTGTTCAGCCAGGTGCGTGGCGTTGGCCTGCTGCTGGGCTGCGTGCTGACCGAGGCGTGGCAAGGCAAGGCCAAGGACGTGCTCAACGCCGCCGAGAAAGAAGGCTTGATGGTGCTGCAGGCCGGCCCGGATGTGGTCCGCTTCGCGCCAAGCCTGGTGGTCGAAGACGCCGACATCGACGAAGGCCTGGACCGCTTCGAGCGCGCCGTGGCCACCCTGACCCAAGGCTGATCCGCCGGCGGTCCTTTCGCCGGCCCTGGCCATGCCTGGGCCGGGCCGGCGATACCCGAATCCAGTGCAGGTGCCTGTGCACCTGCCGTTTTTCCGTGCCGCCGTGAGCGGCCCGTATTCCAAAGGAGTGACACCATGCTGGTGATGCGCCCCGCGCAAATGGCTGATCTGAACGAAGTGCAGCGCATGGCTGCAGACAGCCCCATTGGTGTCACCTCGCTGCCGGACGACGCTGCTCGCCTGGGCGACAAGATTGCCGCCTCCGAGACTTCCTTCGCCGCCGAGGTCAGCTTCAACGGCGAGGAAAGCTACTTCTTCGTGCTCGAAGACAGCGAAACCGGCAAGCTGGCCGGCTGCTCGGCCATCGTCGCTTCGGCCGGCTACTCCGAGCCGTTCTACAGCTTTCGTAACGAGACCTTCGTGCACGCTTCGCGCGAGCTGAAGATCCACAACAAGATCCACGTGCTGTCGCTGTGCCATGACCTGACCGGCAACAGCCTGCTGACCAGCTTCTACGTGCTGCCAGAGCTGGTGAACAGTGCCTGGGCCGAGCTCAATTCGCGCGGCCGCCTGCTGTTCATGGCCGCGCACCCGGAGCGTTTCGCCGACTCGGTGGTGACCGAGATCGTCGGCTACAGCGACGAGCAGGGTGAATCGCCGTTCTGGGATGCCATCGGCCGCAATTTCTTCGACCTCAACTATGCCGACGCCGAGCGCCTGTGTGGCCTGAAGAGCCGTACCTTTCTCGCAGAGCTGATGCCGCATTACCCGATCTACGTACCGCTGTTGCCTGACGAAGCGCAGGAAGCCATGGGCCAAGTACACCCGCGGGCGCAGATCACCTTCGACATCCTCATGCGCGAAGGCTTCGAGACCGAGCACTACATCGACATCTTCGACGGCGGCCCGACCCTGCATGCGCGCACCTCGGGCATCCGCTCGATCGCTCAGAGCCGGGTAGTGCCGGTGAAGATCGAAGAGGCTCCGGCCAAGGGCGGGCGCCCGTACCTGGTGTGCAACGGCCAGTTGCAGGACTACCGTGCGGTGCTGCTGGAGCTCGACTGGGTACCTGGCAAACCGGTCAGCCTGAATGTGGCTGCAGCCGACGCGCTGGGCGTGGGCGAGGGTGCCAGCGTGCGCCTGGTCGCGGTCTGAGGTCTGGCAACAGACGTTTCGGGATAGATGCGTTAGAGAGTTTCGCGCCGGCCGACGCCGCCGCACAAGGAGATAGCATGATCGTTCGTCCTGTACGCAGCAGCGATTTGCCTGCGCTGATCGAATTGGCACGCAGCACCGGCACCACCGGGCTGACCACGCTGCCTGCCAACGAAGAACGCCTGGGGCATCGCGTTGGCTGGGCGGAAAAGAGCTTCCGTGGCGAGGCCGAGCGTGGCGACACCGACTACCTGTTCGTGCTGGAAAACGACGAAGGCCTGGTGGTGGGCATCAGTGCCATCGCCGGTGCCGTCGGCCTGCGCGAGCCCTGGTACAACTACCGGGTCGGCCTCACCGTCAGCGCTTCGCAGGAGCTGAAGATCTACCGCGAAATCCCCACCCTGTTCCTGGCCAACGACCTGACCGGCAACTCCGAGCTGTGCTCGTTGTTCCTGCGCAGCGACTATCGCTCTGGCCTCAATGGCCGCCTGCTGTCGCGCGCGCGCATGCTGTTCATCGCCGAGTTCCCCGAACTGTTCGGCAAGAAGATCATCGCCGAAATGCGCGGCATGTCCGACGAGCAGGGCCGCTCGCCGTTCTGGGAAAGCCTGGGCCGGCACTTCTTCAAGATGGAGTTCAGCCAGGCCGACTACCTCACCGGCGTGGGCAACAAGTCGTTCATCGCCGAGCTGATGCCGAAGTTCCCGTTGTACACCTGTTTCCTGTCCGAGGCCGCACGTAACGTGATCGGTCGCGTGCACACCGACACCGAGCCTGCGCTGGCGATGCTCAAGCAGGAAGGTTTCAGTTATCAGGGCTACGTCGACATTTTCGACGCCGGCCCCGCCATCGAATGCGATACCGCCAGGATCCGCGCTGTGCGCGAGAGCCAGACGCTGGTGCTGGCGATAGGCACGCCGGGCGATGACGCCACCCCTTACATCATCCACAACCGCAAGCGCGACGACTGCCGCATCACTGCTGCACCTGCGCGGCTGGCCGCTGGCACCCTGGTGGTCGACCCGCTGACCGCCAAGCGCCTGCGCATGGGCGCCGGCGACAATGTGCGCGCGGTACCGCTGTCGGCTAGCCGGGAGGCCCTGTAAATGACCACGCATTACATCGCAGGCAGTTGGCAGGCCGGCCAGGGCGAAGCGCTGCAGTCGCTGAACCCGGTGACGCAGGCCGTGGTCTGGCAAGGGCAGGGCGCTGACGCCAGCCAGGTGGACGCCGCCGTGCAGGCTGCGCGCCAAGCCTTCCCGGCCTGGGCGCAATTGAGCCTGGAAGCGCGTATCGATGTGCTGGAAAAGTTCGCTGCGCAGCTCAAGGCGCATGCCGAAGCCATGGCCCAGTGCATTGGCGAGGAAACCGGCAAGCCGCTGTGGGAGTCGGCCACCGAAGTTACCAGCATGATCAACAAGGTAGCGATCTCGGTACAAAGCTACCGCGAGCGCACCGGCGAAAAGAGCGGCCCGCTGGCCGATGCCACGGCGGTGCTACGGCACAAGCCCCACGGCGTGGTGGCGGTGTTCGGCCCCTACAACTTCCCCGGCCACCTGCCCAACGGCCACATTGTGCCGGCGCTGCTGGCAGGCAACTGCGTGGTGTTCAAGCCCAGCGAGCTGACCCCCAAGGTCGCCGAGCTGACCGTCAACTGCTGGATCGCCGCCGGCCTGCCGGCGGGCGTGCTGAACCTGGTGCAGGGCGCACGTGAAACCGGTGTGGCGCTGGCCGCCAACCCAGGTATCGATGGCCTGTTCTTCACCGGTTCCAGCCGCACCGGCAACTTGCTGCACCAGCAATTCGCTGGCCGGCCGGACAAGATCCTGGCCCTGGAAATGGGCGGCAACAACCCGCTGGTGGTCGACGAGGTCAAGGACATCGATGCGGCGGTGTACACCATTATCCAGTCGGCGTTCATTTCTGCCGGCCAGCGCTGTACCTGCGCCCGGCGCCTGCTGGTGCCGCAAGGTGCCTGGGGCGATGCGCTGATCGCGCGCCTGGTCGAGGTGTGCAAAACCATCACGGTCGGGGCGTTCGATGAGCAGCCGGCGCCGTTCATGGGCTCGGTGATTTCCCTGCAGGCGGCGCGGGCGCTGATTGCGGCCCAGGCCGAACTGGCCGCCAAAGGTGGCGTGAAGCTGCTGGAAATGACCCAGCCGCAGGCCGATGCCGCGCTGCTGACACCGGGCATCGTCGATGTCACCGCCGTGGCCGAGCGCCCGGACGAAGAGTTCTTCGGCCCGCTGCTGCAGGTAATCCGCTACACCGACTTCGATGCCGCCATCGATGAGGCCAACAGCACCCAGTACGGCCTGGCTGCCGGCTTGTTGTCCGACTCGCGCGCCCGCTACCAGTACTTCTGGCTGCGCAGCCGGGCCGGCATCGTCAACTGGAACAAGCAGCTGACTGGTGCCGCCAGCAGCGCGCCGTTCGGTGGCGTGGGTGCCAGTGGCAACCACCGCGCCAGTGCCTATTACGCGGCTGACTACTGCGCTTACCCCGTGGCTTCGCTGGAGACCGCCAGCCTTGCCTTGCCGGCGACCCTGACGCCGGGCGTCACCCTATAACAACAGGTCACGGAGCCTAGCCGATGAAATCCTATGAAGTGAATTTTGATGGCCTGGTGGGGCCTACCCACAACTACGGCGGCCTGTCCTATGGCAACGTGGCTTCGCAGAGCAACAGCCAGCAGGGATCCAACCCGCGTGAGGCCGCGCGCCAAGGCCTGGCGAAGATGAAAGCGCTGGCTGACATGGGCTTCAAGCAGGGTGTGCTGGCGCCGCAGGAGCGCCCGGACGTGGCCGCACTGCGCCGTCTGGGCTTCAGCGGCAGCGATGCCGAAGTGATCCAGCGCGCCGCCAAGGAGGCCATGCCGCTGCTGGTGGCCAGTTGCTCGGCCTCGAGCATGTGGGTGGCCAACGCTGCTACGGTCAGCCCCAGTGCCGACACTGCCGATGGCCGCGTGCACTTCACCGCTGCCAACCTCAACTGCAAATACCACCGCAGCATCGAACACCCGACCACCAGCCGTGTGCTGGGTGCCATGTTCAACAACGAGAAACACTTTGCCCACCACGCGGCGCTGCCTGCCGTGGCACAGTTCGGTGACGAGGGCGCGGCCAACCACACGCGCTTCTGCCGCGCCTATGGCGAGGCTGGCGTGGAATTCTTCGTCTACGGCCGCAGTGCCTTCGACAGCCGCTACCCGGCGCCGCAGAAGTACCCGGCCCGGCAAACCCTCGAGGCTTCGCAGGCCGTGGCCCGGCTGCATGGCCTGAGCGATGACGGTGTGGTCTACGCTCAACAGAACCCGGCGGTGATCGATCAGGGCGTGTTCCACAATGACGTGATTTCGGTGGGTAACGGTGAAGTGCTGTTCTACCACGAGGATGCGTTCCTCGAGACCGACGCGGTACTTGGCCAGCTGCGAGCTAAACTGGCCAGCAAGGGTGGCAACTTCCAGGCCATCTGCGTGCCACGGGCAGCGGTGACGGTGGAGGACGCGGTGCGTTCCTACCTGTTCAACAGCCAACTGCTCAGCCGCGACGACGGCTCCATGCTGCTGGTGGTGCCGGAAGAGTGCCGCAACAATGAGCGGGTCTGGGCCTACCTGGGCCAGCTGACCAGCCACGGCGGCCCGGTGAAGGAGGTCAAGGTGTTCGACCTCAAGCAGAGTATGCAGAACGGCGGTGGCCCGGCTTGCCTGCGTTTGCGCGTGGCCTTGAAGGAAACGGAACTGGCGGCGGTCAACCAAGGCGTTATCATGACCGCCTCGCTGTACGACACCCTGCTGCAGTGGGTCGACAAGCACTACCGCGATCGCCTTGGCGAAGCGGACCTGGCCGACCCGCAACTGCTGCTGGAGTGCCGCACAGCACTGGACGAATTGACCCAGATCCTGAAGTTGGGCTCGGTGTATCCGTTCCAACGCCAACCTTGAAGAGAGACTTTGCAATGACCGACGCCCTGCGCCTGATCCTCGAAGATGAAGACGGCACCCAGCTGGAAACTTCCTGCACTCGCTTTGCCGTGGTCTGGCAAGGCAAGGAAGTGTGGATTCAGCAGGACGGCCGTGGCCAGCTGCTGATTGGCGTGGATGTCGAGGAAGACGACACCGAGTACGCCAACCTGCTGCTGCGCCCGATGGCCACCAACCTGGTCAGCCTGCAACTGGAAATGGAGCCGGCCGAGGTTGGCGAAGACGACGATCACGTCCATGGCCCCGACTGCGGCCACCACCACTAAGGAAGTCCCTATGCTCGCCCTTGGCAAATTGCTTGAGCTGACCCTCACCGATCACGAACCGGCCGAGAAGACCCAAGTGACACCCAAGGGCGCGCGTTTGCGCTGGCTGGGGGAGGGCGCGCTCGAAGTGCGCCCGGCTGAAAACGACGATTGTGGGCTGGACTTGCTATTGTCCGCCGGCATCCACGGCAACGAAACCGCGCCGATCGAGTTGCTCGAACGGCTGCTGCATGGCGTGGCCAACGGCAAGATCAAACCCAAGGCGCGGGTGCTGTTCCTGTTCGGCAACCCGGTGGCGATCCGCAAGGGTGAGCGCTTCATCGAGCAGGACATCAACCGCCTGTTCAACGGTCGCCACGAGCTGTCCAGTGGCTTCGAGGCATTGCGTGCCGCCGAGCTGGAACAGTTCGCCCGGGTGTTCTTCAGTCAACCGGGGCGCAGCCGCCTGCATTACGACCTGCATACTGCCATCCGTGGTTCGAAGATCGAGCAATTTGCCTTGTATCCCTATAAAGAGGGGCGCAAGCATTCCCGTCGCGAACTGGCGCGCCTGGCGGCGGCGGGCATGGAAGCGGTGTTGCTGCAAAGCAAGTCCTCCATCACCTTCAGCGCCTTTACCTACGAACAGCTGGATGCTGAGGCTTTCACCCTGGAACTGGGCAAGGCTCGCCCGTTCGGCCAGAACGAGCAGGTCAACCTCGACAAGCTGGAAGAGCGCCTGATCAGCATCATCGAAGCTACCGAGCCAGAGGATGAAATCTCGCTGGATGGCCTGCAGCTGTTCAGTGTTTCCCGTGAAATCATCAAGCACAGCGACAGCTTCCACCTGCACCTGCCGGCGGACATCGAGAACTTTTCCGAGCTGAGCAAGGGCTACCTGCTGGCTGAAGACCTGGCCGAGATGCGCTGGGTGGTCGAGGAAGAGGGCGCACGCATCATCTTCCCCAACCCCAAGGTCAGGAATGGCCTCAGGGCGGGGATTCTCATCGTGCCCGATGAAGGGCGCAGCTTGTCATGAGGCGTTCAATCGCCCGGCGTCGGGGTTGGGATCAAGCTGTCTGGCGCTAGCGCGTTGTAAACCTCTTGCAGCATTCTTGTCAGCGTGGTCAGCCCGTCGAGGCCGTTTGCATCGTAGGGGTCGTAAAGTACGGCGGTATAGTCGCCGGGTAGCAGGTGGGAATACTTGGCCGGGATCACGCCCTGCAGGTCAAAGCCAGGTCCCTGTTGCAGCGGGCCGGTATAGCACTGCATGAGTACGATATCCGGCACGTTGGCGTACTGCTGGCGCGCCTTGTCCAATAACCGTTTTAGCTCGGGATAGCCAGGCAGCAACGCCAGTTGTTCGAATACCCGTGCCTGGAACTGCGGTGTGCCATAGAGGAACAGGTGCTCGAACGCGGTGATCTCGAAAAGGTTGTCGCGGCTCGCGTTACCGTCCACGCGCACAGGGTAATCGACGCCTTGGCCTATGCCTGCAGGGGCCTCTGCAGCCACGAACAGTAAATGAAGCCGTTGCTCAGAAGAGGCTGGCTGGATCGTGAAGGGTTGCCCGTCGACCTCGAGCGTAATGTTGCTGTCTTGGCGCAACTTCACATCGGTGGTGTTCAGCCAGACAAGAAGTTCGTCAATGCTGCCGACGACTGCCTCGCCGTCCATGGCATCGATTAGCCGACGCTGTATGTGTATGACGGGTGATTTGTAGAGGTCGAAGAGCTCGAAATTGAAGTAGACGCGAGACGCCCCGAGCGCTGATTCGGCGGGATCATCATAGGCGATAGCCTCATCCATCTCGCCGAAGCCGGCCGACTTGCTTTTGTCATTTCCGTCTATGTGCTGTGCAGTTATTGCGGGGGTTGCCATGTGCATCACCTGCTGGTTGAGTGGTTGGCCAGATTAGGTGGGTGCAAAGCCTGCAAGGCTGCATATATGTAGGGTGCAATGATCAGCCATCGTGCTACGGGGTTTCGGATCCCATCCATGATGAAAACCCTTTAATGCACCGCCTGTTCCATTTTCCCTCCTCATGAGCGGTAATTGGCTTGCCAGTGGCGAAACCCAGGATTTAGCATCCGGTCATGTCGTTTTCGTTTGCATAGCCCGAAAAACCGCCCAAACGACGGTTTCTATCGTATAAACACACTGCATCGAGATTGCAGGACCGATATAATGCGGCCCTTTGCCGTCGTTTCGTCGACGCGTTTGCCCAACAGGGCCGCCGTTTCCGTGGAAGAACCTATGAAAAGCGCAGAAATCCGTGAAGCCTTCCTTCGCTTCTTCGAAGAGCAGGGCCATACCCGAGTCGCCTCCAGTTCGCTGATTCCGAACAACGACCCGACCCTGCTGTTCACCAACGCAGGCATGAACCAGTTCAAGGACTGCTTCCTCGGCGCGGAGAAGCGTGCCTACACCCGTGCCGTCAGCAGCCAGAAGTGCGTGCGCGCCGGTGGCAAGCACAACGACCTGGAAAACGTCGGTTACACCGCGCGTCACCACACCTTCTTCGAAATGCTGGGCAACTTCAGCTTCGGCGACTATTTCAAGCGCGACGCAATCACCTTCGCCTGGACCTTCCTGACCTCGGAAAAATGGCTGAACCTGCCCAAGGAAAAGCTCTGGGTCACGGTTTACGCCACTGACGACGAAGCGTACGACATCTGGACCAAGGAAGTCGGCGTGCCAGCCGAGCGCATGGTGCGCATCGGCGACAACAAGGGCGCCCCGTACGCCTCGGACAACTTCTGGACCATGGGCGACACCGGCCCGTGCGGCCCGTGCACCGAGATCTTCTACGACCACGGCCCGGACATCTGGGGCGGCCCACCCGGCTCGCCGGAAGAAGACGGTGACCGCTACATCGAGATCTGGAACAACGTCTTCATGCAGTTCAACCGCACTGCCGACGGCGTGCTGCACCCGCTGCCAGCGCCGTCGGTGGACACCGGCATGGGCCTGGAGCGCGTCAGCGCCGTGCTGCAGCACGTGCACTCGAACTACGAGATCGACCTGTTCCAGAACCTGCTGGCCGCCGCGGCCAAGGCCATCGGTTGCAGCAATGACGGCCAGGCCTCGCTGAAAGTGGTCGCCGACCACATCCGCTCGTGCGGCTTCCTGATCGCTGATGGCGTGCTGCCGTCCAACGAAGGCCGCGGCTATGTGCTGCGCCGCATCATTCGCCGTGCGTGCCGCCACGGCAACAAGCTGGGCGCCAAGGGTAGCTTCTTCTACCAGATCGTCGCTGCACTGGTCGCCGAAATGGGCGAGGCCTTCCCTGAGCTGAAAAGCCAGCAGGCGCACATCGAGCGCGTGCTCAAGGCTGAAGAGGAGCAGTTCGCCAAGACCCTGGAGCAGGGCCTGCGCATCCTCGAGCAGGACCTGGCCCAGCTGAAAGGCGACGTGGTGCCGGGCGACGTGGTGTTCAAGCTGTACGACACCTACGGCTTCCCGATGGACCTGACTGCGGATATCGCCCGTGAGCGCGAGCTGACCATCGACGAAGCCGGCTTCGAGCGCGAAATGGACGCCCAGCGTGAGCGTGCCCGTTCCGCCAGTGCCTTCGGCATGGACTACAACAGCCTGGTCAAGGTCGACAGCGCCACCGAATTCCTCGGCTACGACGCTACCGAAGGCCAGGGCAAGATCATCGCCCTGTACAAGGACGGCCAGGCGGTCGACCAGCTGGGTGAAGGCGAGCAGGGCGTAGTGGTGCTCGACCGTACGCCGTTCTACGCCGAATCCGGTGGCCAGGTAGGTGACACCGGCTTCCTGCAGGCTGGCGCTGCACGCTTCGACGTGCGCGATACCACCAAGACCGGCGGCGCATTCCTGCACCACGGCGTGGTCGCCAGCGGTGCGCTGGTGATCGGTTCGCCAGTCGAGGCCAAGGTCGATGCCGAAGTGCAGCACGCCACCTCGCTGAACCACTCCGCCACTCACCTGCTGCACGAAGCGCTGCGTCAGGTGCTGGGCGAGCATGTACAGCAGAAGGGCTCGCTGGTCGACAGCCAGCGCCTGCGTTTCGACTTCAGCCACTTCGAGGCGGTGAAACCGGAGCAGATCAAGGCCCTGGAAGACATCGTCAACCGCGAAGTGCGCAAGAACACTGCCGTTGAAACCGAACTGACCGACATCGAAACCGCCAAGGCCAAGGGCGCCATGGCGCTGTTCGGCGAGAAGTACGGCGACACCGTGCGTGTGCTGAGCATGGGCGGCGATTTCTCGGTGGAGCTGTGCGGCGGTATCCACGCCAAGCGCACCGGTGACATCAGCCTGTTCAAGATCATCAGCGAAGGCGGCGTGGCCTCTGGCGTGCGCCGTATCGAAGCGGTGACCGGCGCCGCTGCGCTGGCTTACCTGAACGCTGCCGAAGAGCAGGTCAAGGAAGCCGCGCAACTGGTGAAAGGTAACCGTGACAACCTGATCGACAAGCTGTCGGCTGTGCTCGAGCGCAACCGCCAGCTGGAGAAGCAGCTGGAACAGCTGCAGGCCAAGGCCGCCAGCGCCGCCGGGGACGATCTCTCCAACGCGGCCGTTGAGGTCAAGGGTGCCAAGGTCCTCGCCGCCCGCCTGGATGGGCAGGACGGCAAGGCCCTGCTGGCCCTGGTCGATCAGCTGAAGAACAAGCTCGGCCACGCAGTGATCCTGCTGGGCAGCGAGCATGAGGGCAAGGTCGTGCTGGTGGCCGGTGTGACCAAGGACCTCTCCGGCCAACTCAAGGCTGGCGATCTGATGAAACAAGCCGCTGCGGCAGTGGGTGGCAAGGGCGGTGGCCGTCCGGACATGGCCCAGGGTGGTGGCGTCGACGTCGCTGCGCTGGACCAGGCCCTGGCGCTGGCCGTGCCATTCGCAGAGCAGGGACTTTGAGATGGGGCGGCCGACGGTCTAGTCGTCGGCTGCCCCATGTTGGATTGTTTTTTGGGGCCCTGTATGGGCTGAGGCACCATTGAAATGGCGTTGATCGTACAGAAATTTGGCGGCACCTCTGTCGGTTCCATCGAACGGATCGAGCAGGTAGCCGAAAAGGTCAAGAAACACCGTGAGGCGGGCGACGACCTGGTGGTTGTACTGTCGGCCATGAGCGGTGAAACCAATCGTCTGATCGACCTGGCCAAGCAGATCACCGATAAGCCGGTTCCGCGTGAACTGGACGTGATCGTGTCGACCGGTGAGCAGGTCACCATTGCCCTGCTGACCATGGCCTTGATCAAGCGTGGTGTGCCAGCGGTGTCCTACACCGGTAACCAGGTGCGCATTCTCACCGACAGCGCGCACAACAAGGCGCGCATCCTGCAGATCGACGACCAGAAGATTCGTGCCGACCTCAAGGAAGGCCGCGTGGTCGTGGTCGCGGGCTTCCAGGGCGTCGACGAGCACGGCAGCATCACTACCTTGGGCCGTGGTGGCTCCGACACCACTGGCGTGGCCCTGGCGGCGGCGCTGAAGGCTGACGAGTGCCAGATCTACACCGATGTCGATGGTGTCTACACCACCGATCCGCGCGTCGTGCCACAGGCCAAGCGCCTGGAGAAGATCACCTTCGAAGAGATGCTGGAAATGGCCAGCCTCGGTTCCAAGGTGCTGCAGATCCGTTCGGTGGAGTTCGCCGGCAAGTACAACGTTCCGCTGCGCGTGCTGCACAGCTTCAAGGAGGGTCCGGGTACCCTCATTACCATTGATGAAGAGGAATCCATGGAACAGCCGATCATTTCCGGTATCGCCTTCAACCGTGATGAAGCCAAGCTGACCATTCGCGGCGTGCCGGACACCCCGGGCGTGGCCTTCAAGATCCTCGGCCCGATCAGCGCCTCGAACATCGAGGTGGACATGATCGTGCAGAACGTTGCCCACGATAACACCACCGACTTCACCTTCACCGTACACCGCAACGAGTACGAGAAGGCGCAGAGCGTGCTGGAAAACACCGCCCGCGAAATCGGTGCCCGCGAAGTGATCGGCGACACCAAGATTGCCAAGGTCTCGATCGTTGGTGTCGGCATGCGTTCGCACGCCGGTGTTGCCAGCCGCATGTTCGAAGCCCTGGCCAAGGAGAGCATCAACATCCAGATGATCTCTACCTCCGAGATCAAGGTTTCGGTGGTGATCGAAGAGAAGTACCTGGAGCTGGCCGTACGCGCGCTGCACACCGCGTTCGAGCTGGATGCTCCTGCCCGACAGGGCGAGTAAGGCGCTGCCTGGAAGGGCGCGGCTTGCCGCGCCCTTCGCGTTTCTGCTCGCCACGCAGGCCCTGTCCTGCCCTGTGTGGTGAGTAACCAGGGCTGGGGCGTCGTCCACGGCCCAGCCCTGATATCCAAGACTGTTACCCCTGAATGTTCTGCGTAAGGAGAAAGCTATGTTGATTCTGACTCGTCGGTGCGCCGAGAGCCTGATCATTGGAGACGGCGAGATCACCGTGACGGTGCTCGGTGTCAAAGGCAACCAGGTGCGTATTGGCGTCAGCGCCCCGAAAGAAGTGGCCGTTCACCGCGAGGAAATCTACCTGCGGATCAAGAAAGAGAAGGATGAGGAGCCAAGCCTTTAATTTTTTTGAAGTTTTTTTCAAAAAAAGGGTTGCAAACGAGGAAGAGCCTGTTTAATATTCGCCTCGTGTTGCGGTGAGGTGGCCGAGTGGCCGAAGGCGCTCCCCTGCTAAGGGAGTATACCTCATAAGGGTATCGGGGGTTCGAATCCCCCCTTCACCGCCATTATTCGCTTAGGGCGCTGTAATCGGTAAGAACACTAAGTAGTTGATTTTAAACGAAAAAGTTCTTGCAAAAATGTTTCAGCGACCTATAATGCGCGGCAAGACACGGACTCATAGCTCAGCTGGATAGAGTACTCGGCTACGAACCGAGCGGTCGGAGGTTCGAATCCTCCTGAGTCCGCCACTTTTGAAGTGGCTTTGCTTACAAGGCTACTTCAAACAACCAGTGGTAACCTGGTCTAAAACTACCATTGCGGACTCATAGCTCAGCTGGATAGAGTACTCGGCTACGAACCGAGCGGTCGCAGGTTCGAATCCTGCTGAGTCCGCCACTTTCTTGAAGTGGCTCTGCTTGCAAAGCTAGTTCAATAAGCCAGTGGTAATCTGGTCTAAAACTACCACCACGGACTCATAGCTCAGCTGGATAGAGTACTCGGCTACGAACCGAGCGGTCGGAGGTTCGAATCCTCCTGAGTCCGCCACACCTAAACAAAAAGCCCGCTCAATTGAGCGGGCTTTTTGTTATTGCCGCTGAAATGTTGGTGATGTCGATCTACGCTCTTCTGTAATGATTGTGGTGTAGTTTGGGGCATGCGGCCCAGCCCATACAGAAGAGCGCGGTATCTTGTGGGAGCGGCCTTACGTCGCGATGGGGCGCGCAGCGGCCCCAGGATCGCCCAGGCACCACATATCTTGAAATCAATGTGCTTTCCCATCCACAACAACCGTCGCACTGATAGCTTCGAGCGTTGTCCCAGCTTTATCACGCAAACGATTGTTCTGGCCAAAAAATTAAGCGATCTGACAGCTTGAGCAGTGTATGATTGCGCCCGTCAGCCCCGCCGGGGCTTGTGGAAAACCACCATGGACTTACCCAGTAGTTACTCCCTAACAAGATTCATACAGAAAGATCTGACCGATTGATTCTCCCGGCGTGCTCCGCTGCTGGGAGTGGAGTTCGCCTATGACTGAAGTAGAAGTAAAAAAAGCGCAAGAAAGCCTGCAGGACCGCCTGGCCCAGGTGGTCGAACTGCTGCAACGGCAGCGTGTGGTCGAAGATCTGACCCACCGTCAGGAAGGCGCCCACAACGACGTGGTGGAAAACCTGGTCCACCGCCAGAACCTTGTCGAGCTGCAGCGCAAGCTCGATGACCTGCACCCTGCCGACATCGCCTATATCCTCGAAGCCTTGCCCCTGGAAGACCGCCTGACGGTCTGGCAACTGGTGCGCTCGGATCGCGATGGCGACATCCTGCTGGAAGTCTCCGACGCCGTGCGGCAATCGCTGATCGCCGACATGGACGATCACGAGCTGCTCGCTGCTGCCAAGGACATGGACGCCGACGAACTGGCCGACCTGGCCCCTGAGCTGCCGCGTGACGTTGTCCACGAGTTGATGGAAACCCTCGATGCCCAGCAACGCGAGCGCGTGCGTTCGGCGCTGAGCTACGACGAGGAGCAGGTCGGTGCGCTGATGGACTTCGAGATGGTCACCATCCGCGAAGACGTCAGCCTGGAAGTGGTGCTGCGCTATCTGCGCCGCCTGAAAGAGCTGCCCAACCACACCGACAAACTGTTCGTGGTCGACTACGACGGGCTGCTCAAAGGCGTGTTGCCAATCAAGCGTCTGCTGGTCAACGACCCGGAGAAGAAGGTCGCGGAGGTCATGGCGACCGACCCGGTAACCTTCCACCCCGAGGAAGATGCCTACGATGCGGCGCAAGCTTTCGAGCGTTACGACCTGGTGTCCGCGCCGGTGGTGGACAAGAGCGAGCGCCTGATTGGCCGTTTGACCATCGACGAAATGGTCGACCTGATTCGTGAAGAAAGCGAAAGCGAAGTGCTGAACATGGCCGGTTTGCGCGAGGAGGAAGACATCTTCGCCTCGGTCTGGCGTTCGCTGCGCAACCGCTGGGCCTGGCTGGCCATCAACCTGATCACCGCCTTCGTCGCTTCGCGGGTGATCGGCCTGTTCGAGGGCTCGATCGAGAAGCTGGTGGCCCTGGCTGCGCTGATGCCGATCGTGGCTGGCATTGGCGGCAACTCTGGCAACCAGACCATCACGATGATCGTACGTGCCATGGCTTTGGACCAAGTATCGCCGGGCAACACCAGCCGCCTGATGCGCAAGGAGTTGGCGGTATCGCTGCTCAATGGCCTGATCTGGGGTGGGGTGATCGGTGTGGTAGCGTTCTGGCTGTATGGCAGCTGGTCGCTGGGCCTGGTGATGACGGCGGCAATGACCTTGAACCTGTTGTTGGCGGCATTGATGGGTGTGTTGATCCCGATGACCCTCACGCGCCTGGGGCGTGATCCGGCAATGGGCTCCAGCGTGATGATTACCGCAGTGACCGACAGTGGCGGCTTCTTCATCTTCCTCGGCTTGGCCACGTTGTTCCTGCTGTAACCGGTCTGCTCTGTGGGAGCAACTGTCCTGTATTGCCTACTGCACAGGGCTTGAGGCCTATGCGGTCGAGGTGGGAGCGGCCTTGTGTCGCGAAAGGGCTGCGCAGCAGCCCCAGAAATTTGTGCAGCGCCGCTAAAATCCTGGGGCCGCTGCGCAGCCCTTTCGCGACACAAGGCCGCTCCCACAGGGGGGGCCGTGATGTGTCAGCCGTCAGCCACAAAAAAGCCAGCTTACGCTGGCTTTTTCATGCTCGCAGTATGCCTCAGGAAGCGTCGGCGGCCATTTCCACATCGTGAGCGATGAGGGCGACCAGGGCGTTCTGCTGGCGGTGGGACAGTTGGCGGAAGCGTTGCAGCAATTCGCGTTCATGCAGGGACAGTTCAGGGCTGTCCAGGCGCATGCTCAACTCGTCACCCAGCGCACCTTCCTGGATAAGGCTCTGTTCCAGGCGCGCGATGATCTCGGAGTTCATGCTGCGGTGGTGGTTGCGCGCTACCTCGGCAATGCGCTCACGCATCCCATCTGGCAGGCGGACGACAAACTTGTCAGCGGTGCGGCTCGAATAAATAGCCTGTTTCATTGGGCGCATATAAATTGACCGGATTTTCTGGTTCAGGGGAAGCGGTTCTCAAATTGGCCGCACGGGTGGAAGTACGACCGTGGCGACAACAAAATGTTCAACCGTCGGTGAAAAATGGATGCTCATCTTGCCTCATGGTCGCCGTTTCCTTGGCGTCAATTCTGTGACAAATAGTGAGCCGGATAAAGGCTTTATGCCAGTACCAATTATCAGAAATGAGTACTGGTTTGAAAAGTTTTACATGCTCCGGCTTGCTTGACCGTCAGACTTTTGCCGTCAAAAACGGGTAAAACACAGCAAAAGGCCAGGAAAACACCTAGAATGCGCCGGTTTCCCCTCCATAGAGCATAGTGGCTATGCAACATGACGCAAGCGACCGCCGATCAGGGACAGGCCGGCTGATATTTCTGATAGGACCGTCGGGTTGCGGAAAAGATTCCCTGATCGATGCTTCACGTGAGCGGCTGGCGGCCGCCGGGGTGGAAGTCGCCCGTCGCGTCATTACCCGCTCGGCCGAAGCCAAGGGCGAAGCCGCCCATGGGGTCACGCCCGAACAGTTCGAAACCCTGAGTGCGCAGGGCGCGTTTGCCATGCACTGGCGGGCCAACGGCCTGGACTACGGCATCCCGGTGCAGATAGACCAGTGGCTGGCAGCGGGCAGGGCAGTGTTGGTGAATGGCTCGCGGGCCTATCTGGCAGAGGCGCGGCAGCGCTACCCGGATTTGTTGGCGGTGCTGGTCGAGGTGAAGCCCGAGGTGCTGCGCCAACGCTTGCTGGCCCGTGGCAGGGAAACCGCAGCGCAAATCGAGCAGCGCCTGGCGCGCAATGCCCGGTTGCAGACGCTGGCCGATCCGTCGGTGCATGTGCTGGATAACTCCACCAGCTTGGAGGCAGCGGTTGCTGCGTTGTTCGCATTGCTTGATGCTGAAGGTGTGCTACCGCGGCGGTAGCAGTGCCAGAAAAGGATTACGTGAAAAAGCCCGGTTGAAGCATGACAAATGCCAGCATGCTGGTTAACATGCTGGCCGTCTCGCTGTGTAGCGCTCGCTGCCGGCTGTTGCGTCTCAGTAGCTCAATTGGATAGAGCATCCCCCTCCTAAGGGGAAGGTTGCAGGTTCAAATCCTGCCTGGGACGCCATTTTTCGCCTTTCTCATTACTACCGGCCCATCGCAGGCAAGCCCCCCAGGCCGGACTATGTTCCATTACATCCCCCAGTGCTTCAGCGCCCACAACGCCCCCATGCCTACGATCAGCGTCAGCAACGTGCTGCGTGTACGCCAGGCTACCAACGCGGCCAGTATCGCTGCCGGTATCTGCGGGTTCATCCAGTCGAACCCGGCTTGTCGGTCAGGGAACACCACGGCCGGCAGCACCAGCGCCGCCAGTACGCTGGCCGGCACGTACGCCAATGCGCGGCGGAACAGTGGGGGAATGCGCAACACGGTGTGCAGCTCGATGAACGACAGCCGGATGGCGAAGGTGCCCAGGCCAATCAGCACGAAGGTTATCCACTGGGTCATTTCGCTCATGACGCTTCCTGTTCGGTGTTGGCTTCAGGCACGGACTGCTCTTTTTGCCGGTGCTCTATCGTCAGCCCGGCAATGATGCCGCCCAGCGCGCCGACCAGCAGGCCCAGGTTGTAGGGCAGATCGGCTGCCAGCACGGCGAGCGCGCCGCCGGTCAGCGCGGCGCCGAGCATGGCAGCATTGCGAATGCCGGGTATCAGCAGGGCCAGGAACGACAGCGGGATGGCAAAGCCCAGCGACCAGTCTTCAGGGATACCCGCCCCCAGGTACATGCCCGCCAGCACCGAGAGGTTCCAGCCGAACCACATGGTGATCGCCGTGCCGGCATAGTAGGGATAGGCGTGGCGGCCCAGCTCGCCCGAGCCCATTTTCAGCGTGCACAGGGCGAAGGACTGATCCGACAGCAGGAAGGCCATCAGCCACTTTCGACGACGCGGTAGATGGCCCAGGTGCGGCGCCAGGCTGGCGCTGTACATCAGAAAGCGCAGGTTGATCACCAGTGCGGTGACCACCATGGTCACCGGTAGGGCGGCGCTTTGCATCAACTGCATCACCACCATCTGCGCCGACCCGGAGTAGAACAGCAAGGTCATGCCGACGGCATCGGCAGGCGACAGGCCCATCCCAATCGCCGTCACCCCGGTGATCAGGCCGAAGGGCACGATACCGGAGGTCAACGGCAGAGCGCTGTGGGCGCCCTGCTTGAAGGCTTGGGTCGCGCTTGAGTACGGCATTCGAGTTCCTTGAAGGTATTCATCAGGTGCAAGAGAAGCACCTTCACGTTAATGCGCGTGACAATTGGCCACAACGTCAGATTTCTGGAATAGTAGGCCTAAAAAATATAGGCCTCACACCGTGTATCTCGATACCCCTACCCGCCACTCGCTACAGCTCAATGCCTTGCGCGCGTTCGAGGCGTCAGCCCGCTTGGGCGGCTTCGCCCGTGCCGCACTCGAACTCAAGGTGACCCCAGGGGCTATCGCCGCGTTGGTCAAGACCCTGGAAAACCAATACGGCGCGGCCTTGTTCGAGCGCCACGCCAAGGGGGTGCGCCTGACGCCCTTGGGCGAAAGCGTGAAAACCCAGTTCACCGAGGCGTTCGATGCCGTGGAGGCCGCTGCACGCACACTTCGCCGCCTGGCGGCGCCGCAGCGGGTGCATATCGTCACCTCGCCGGCCTTGGCGCAATTATGGATCGGGCCACGCCTGCCGGAACTGACCCGGCTGTTGGCACCTATCGAGATCTCGGTCACGGCGGTGGATGAGCCACCCAACCTGAAACGCAGCCCGTTCGACCTGTGCCTGTTCTATACCGAAAAGCCCGAGCGCTGGCAGCGCAGAATTGCCACGGAAGAAATCCTGCCCGTATGCATACCTGCCCTGGCGGCGAACATCACCCGCCCCGAGGACCTTGCCGACGTCCGTTGCATCGCCGACGTGGGCTGGAACGACTGGGCGGTGTGGACCGGTGCGGTGATGCCCGGGCACAAGTTCGTCGCCCGCGGGCCGGGGTTTTCCCTGTACTCGATCGCACTGCAGCAAGCCTTGCTGGCCGCAGGGGTACTGATGGGGCGTAGAAGCCTGGTGCAACGCTACCTGGACAGCGGCGAACTGGTCGCGCCGGTCGAGCGCGCGGTGCCACTGGGCATGACCATCGCCGCGTGGCGGCTGCCTGGCGCCAAGGGTAACCAGGTGGTTGCCGCAGTGGAGGAGGCGCTGTTGCAGTTGGCGTGAGCCGTTGCCTCACACCTGGCTTTGAAAATATAGAGCGCCGGTGCTATTCCGCTTGCAAACTGGCCGGCATATCCTTGGCCGTCAGAGGCATTGCCTTGCCGTCTGCGGCAATTACCACCACTGTCGGCAGCCCCTCACCGGAGCGCAGTTGCTGGGCATCAGGGAGAGCGTCCATGAGTCAGGAAACCCGGCCGGTACCCCCCGGCTTCAGTGAGCAGCAGTTGCATATGTTGTTCGAGTTGATCAGCGATGGCATCTGGGACTGGAACGCCAACACCGGCTACGTCTATCGCAACCCGGGCTGGTACGCCATGCTCGGCTACCCCAGTCACTCCATGGCCAATTCGGTGCTGACCTGGGAAAGCGTGATCCATCCGGAGGACTATCCGCGGGTGATGGCGCATTTCGAGGCGTACATCAACCAGCGCAATGAGCGCTACCTCGTCGAATACCGGTGCCGGTGCGAGGATGGCAGCTACCTGTGGATCGAAGACAAGGGCTACATCATTGCCCGTAACGAGGACGGTTCGGTGGCGCGCATGCTCGGCGCCCACCGCAATATCGACGCCGGCAAGCGCCTGGTGGCGCAGCTACAGCAGAAGAACCAGTCGCTGGAAAGCCTGGTGGCCGAACGCACCCGCGAGTTGTCCTGGGTGAACCAGCAGTTGCAGCGGCAACTGGACGAAAACCGCGAGCTGGCCGAGCGTGATGCATTGACCCGCATTGCCAACCGCTATCGGCTGGAGAAAGCGTTGCAACTGGAGTGCGAGCGCGCCCAGCGCTTTCGTCAGCCATTGTCGCTGATTGCCATGGACGTGGACGATTTCAAGCCGATCAACGACCGCTATGGCCATGCCCGTGGCGATGCGGCGCTGGTGCGGGTGGTCGACAACCTGCGTACCTGCCTGCGTGAACTGGACCTGCTGGCGCGCTGGGGCGGGGACGAGTTCGTCATCGTGCTGCCGCAGACCACATTGGGTGAAGCACTGGAGGTGGCGGCGCGCTTGCGTCGGGTGATGGAGCGGGTGGAGCCGGTGGGTGATTGCCGGTTGACCATGAGCTACGGCGTGGTGCAGTGGCAGGAAGGGGAAGACCAACAGGCGTTGCTGGTACGTGCCGACAAGGCGCTGTACCGGGCCAAGGGGGCTGGCAAGAATGCCATAGCGGAGTAAACCGCGATCATTGTGGGAGGTACTGCACAGGGCTTGAGGCCTGTGTGGTCGAGGTGGGAGCGGCCTTGTGTCGCGAAAGGGCCGCAAAGCGGCCCCAGCAATCTATGCATGATGCCGAGTTCCTGGGGCTGCTTTGCAGCCCTTTCGCGACACAAGGCCGCTCCCACAGGGATCGTGCAGGTTCGGTGACGGCATGAAAAAAGACCCGCGGCGCCTCTCGGCGCAGCGGGCCAAATCGGCCTTGGCCGCTTCAGTGTCAGATATGCAGGGCGTGGCCCAGGGCGCGCAATGCCGCTTCTTGTACCGCTTCTCCCAGCGTCGGGTGGGCGTGGATGGTACCGGCCACATCCTCCAGGCACGCACCCATTTCCAGCGATTGGGCAAACGCCGTGGACAGCTCGGAAACCGCCACGCCAACCGCTTGCCAACCCAGGATCAGGTGGTTGTCACGCCGCGCCACCACACGCACGAAACCACTTTTCGACTCCAGGCTCATGGCCCGGCCGTTGGCGGCGAACGGGAACTGCGCGACGATGCAGTCCAGCCCTTGCTGGCTGGCTTGCTCCGGAGTCTTGCCGACCACCACCACTTCCGGGTCGGTGAAGCACACCGCGGCAATCGCCGCCGGCTCGAAGCGCCGAGCCTTGCCGGCGATGATCTCGGCGACCATCTCGCCCTGGGCCATGGCCCGGTGCGCCAGCATCGGTTCGCCGGCCACGTCGCCGATGGCCCAGACATTGCGCATGCTGGTCTGGCAGTGCTCGTCGATGGCAACGGCAGCGCCGTTCATCTTCAGGTCCAGGCATTCCAGGTTGAAGCCTTGGGTGCGCGGCTTGCGACCCACGGCCACCAGTACCTGGTCGGCTTCCAGGCGCAGTTGCCCGCCCTGGCCATCGCGGGCCAGCAGGCAGCCATCCTGGTAACCTTCGACGCTATGGCCCAGGTGCAGGGCAATACCCAGCTTCTTCAGCGACTCGGCCACCGGGGCGGTCAGTTCGCTGTCGTAGGTCGGCAGGATGCGCTCGCGCGCCTCCACCACACTGACCTGCGCACCCAGCTTGCGGTAGGCGATGCCCAACTCCAGGCCAATATAACCACCGCCCACCACCACCAAGTGCTGTGGCAGGGCTTTCGGCGCCAGGGCTTCGGTCGAGGAAATGACCGGCCCGCCCAGCGGCAGCATCGGCAGTTCGACACTGCTGGAGCCGGTGGCCAGCAACAGGTGCTCGCACTGGATGCGCTGGCCATCGACCTCGACCTGCTTGCCGTCGAGCACCTTGGCCCAGCCATGCACCACCTTGACCCCGTGTTTTTTCAGCAGGGCGGCGACACCGGTGGTCAGGCGGTCGACGATGCCGTCCTTCCAGGCCACGCTCTGGCCGATGTCCAGGCGTGGCGAAGCGACGCTGATGCCCAGCTCCGACGGCCCGGCAAAGCGCGAGGTCTGGTGGAACTGTTCGGCCACGTGGATCAGTGCCTTGGACGGGATGCAGCCGATGTTAAGGCAGGTACCGCCCAGTGCCTGGCCTTCCACCAGCACGGTGGGGATGCCCAGTTGCCCGGCGCGGATGGCGGCAACATAGCCGCCAGGGCCGCCACCGATAATCAGCAGGGTAGTTTGGATAGTCTGTTGCATGCTCACTCCACGAACAGGCAGGCGGGTTGTTCGAGCAGGCCACGTACGGCCTGGATGAACAGGGCGGCATCCATGCCATCGACCACCCGGTGGTCGAACGAGCTGGACAGGTTCATCATCTTGCGCACGACGATCTGGCCGTCGATCACCACTGGCCGTTCGACCATGCGGTTGACGCCGACGATCGCCACTTCCGGGGTGTTAACCACCGGCGTGCTGACGATACCGCCCAGGGCGCCCAGGCTGGTCAGGGTGATGGTCGAGCCGGACAGCTCCTCGCGGCTGGCCTTGTTGTTACGCGCGGCGTTGGCCAGGCGGCCGATTTCGCCGGCATTGGCCCACAGGCTGCCGGCTTCGGCGTGGCGCAGCACCGGCACCATCAGGCCGTTGTCACCCTGGGTGGCGATGCCCACGTGCACCGCGCCATGGCGGGTGATGACCTGGGCTTCGTCGTCATAGGTGGCGTTGATCTGCGGGAAGTCACGCAGGGCCACGACCAGGGCGCGTACCAGGAACGGCAGCAGGGTCAGCTTGCCGCGGCTGTCGCCGTACTTGCCGTTGAGCTGCTGGCGCAGCGCCTCCAGGGCGGTGACGTCGATTTCTTCCACATAGCTGAAGTGCGCGACCCGGCGCTTGGCGTCCTGCATGCGCTGGGCGATCTTGCGGCGCAGGCCGATCACCGGCACCTGCTCGCTGTCGGTGCGCTTGGCATAACCATTCGGCGCTTGCCCGGCTGCGCTCTGCGGCTTGCTCATGAAAGCGTCGAGGTCTTCGTGCAGGATGCGCCCGGCCGGGCCGCTGCCATGCACGTAACGCAGTTCGATACCGGCATCCAGGGCGCGCTTGCGCACCGCTGGCGAGGCCAGGGGTTTGTCGCCAGGCTGGCGCGCCACGATCGGGGCTGCGCTGTGTTCGGCGGGGGCTTTGTACGCCGCCGGTTGTGGCGCTGCTGCTGGCTCCGGCTTGGCGGTCACGGCAGCCGGGGCTTCGACCAGCTTGGCCTGCGGCACATCGACATGGTTGCCACTGCCTTCCACTTCGATGCGGATCAGCTCGCTGCCGACCGCCATCACTTCACCAGGCTGGCCACCCAGGGCCAGCACCTTGCCGCTGACCGGCGAAGGGATTTCCACGGTGGCCTTGTCGGTCATGACATCGGCCACTACCTGGTCCTCGGCGATCAGGTCGCCGACCTTGACGAACCACTCGACCAACTCGACCTGCGCGATGCCTTCGCCAATGTCCGGCATCTTGATGACGTGCGTGCCCATTCAGACCTCCATGACCTTTTTCAATGCCGCGCCTACCCGCGAAGGCCCTGGGAAGTAAGCCCATTCCTGTGCGTGAGGATAGGGGGTGTCCCAGCCGGTGACGCGCTCGATTGGCGCCTCCAGGTGGTGGAAGCAGTGCTCCTGCACCAGCGACACCAGTTCGGCGCCGAAGCCGCAGGTACGGGTGGCTTCATGCACCACCACGCAGCGGCCGGTCTTCTTCACCGACTCGACGATGGTGTCCAGGTCCAGCGGCCACAGGCTGCGCAGGTCGATGACTTCGGCATCGACGCCGGTCTCTTCGGCGGCCACCTGGGCCACGTACACCGTGGTGCCGTAGGTCAGCACGGTCACGTCATTGCCGGGGCGGGTAATGGCCGCCTTGTCCAGCGGCACGTTGTAGTAGCCGTCGGGCACGGCGCTTTGCGGGTGCTTGGCCCAAGGGGTGACAGGGCGGTCGTGGTGGCCGTCGAACGGGCCGTTGTACAGGCGCTTGGGCTCGAGGAAGATCACCGGGTCATCGCATTCGATCGAGGCGATCAGCAGGCCTTTGGCGTCATACGGGTTGGACGGCATGACGGTGCGCAGGCCGCACACCTGGGTGAACATCGCTTCCGGGCTCTGGCTGTGGGTCTGGCCACCATAGATGCCGCCGCCGCAAGGCATGCGCAGGGTCAGCGGGGCGATGAACTCGCCGGCCGAACGGTAACGCAGGCGGGCCAGCTCGGAAACGATCTGGTCGGAGGCCGGGTAGAAGTAGTCGGCGAACTGGATTTCCACCACCGGGCGCAGGCCATAGGCGCCCATGCCCACGGCGGTGCCGACGATGCCGCTCTCGGAGATCGGCGCGTCGAACACGCGGGATTTGCCGTACTTGTTCTGCAAACCCTCGGTGCAACGGAACACGCCGCCGAAATAACCGACGTCCTGGCCGTAGATCACCACGTTGTCGTCGCGCTCAAGCATGATATCCATGGCCGAGCGCAGGGCCTGGATCATGGTCATGGTAGTGGTGGCCATGGCGGTTTCCGGGTTGATGCTGTTGTTGTGGTCGTTCATCTCAAACCCCCAGTTCCTGGCGTTGGCGGCGCAGGTGTTCGGGCATTTCCTTGTACACGTCCTCGAACATCGAGGCGGCACTCGGGATGTGACCGTTGGCCAGGGTGCCGTACTGCTCGGCTTCCTTCTGCGCGGCGATCACCGCGGCTTCGAACTCGGCAGTGGTGGCCTGGTGTTCTTCCTCGGACCAGTGGCCGATCTTGATCAGGTGCTGCTTCAGGCGGGCGATCGGGTCGCCCAGCGGGAAGTGGCTCCAGTCATCGGCAGGGCGGTACTTGGACGGATCGTCCGAGGTCGAGTGCGGGCCGGCACGGTAGGTGACCCACTCGATCAGGCTCGGGCCCAGGCCGCGGCGGGCGCGTTCGGCGGCCCAGCGCGAAGCCGCGTACACGGCGACGAAGTCGTTGCCGTCAACCCGCAGCGAAGCAATGCCGCAACCCACGCCACGGCCGGCGAAGGTGGTCGATTCGCCACCGGCGATGGCCTGGAAGGTGGAGATGGCCCACTGGTTGTTGACCACGTTGAGGATCACCGGGGCGCGGTACACATGGGCGAAGGTGAGGGCGGTGTGGAAGTCCGACTCGGCGGTGGCGCCGTCGCCGATCCACGCCGAGGCGATCTTGGTATCGCCCTTGATCGCCGAGGCCATGGCCCAGCCGACCGCCTGCACGAACTGGGTCGCCAGGTTGCCGCTGATGGTGAAGAAGCCGGCCTCGCGCACCGAGTACATGATCGGCAGCTGGCGGCCCTTGAGCGGGTCGCGCTCGTTGGACAGCAACTGGCAGATCATCTCGACCAGCGACACGTCGCGGGCCATCAGGATGCTTTGCTGGCGGTAGGTAGGGAAGCACATGTCGGTGCGGTTCAGCGCCAGGGCCTGGGCGCTGCCGATGGCTTCTTCACCCAGGCTCTGCATGTAGAAGGACATCTTCTTCTGGCGCTGGGCGACCACCATGCGGCTGTCGAAAATCCGCGTCTTGAGCATGGCTCGCATGCCCTGGCGGAGGATTTTCGGGTCGATATCTTCGGCCCAGGGGCCTTGGGCGTTGCCCTGCTCGTCGAGCACGCGGACCAGGCTGTAGGACAGGTCGGCGGTGTCGGCAGCGTCGACATCGACAGGCGGTTTACGGACTTGACCTGCATCGTTCAGGCGCAGGTAGGAGAAATCGGTCTGGCAGCCTGGCCGGCCGGTGGGCTCGGGCACATGCAAACGCAGGGGGGCGTACTCGTTCATGCTTTTTACGCTCGCTCGGGTATTTGTTTTTGTGAGCTCTGAAGCGGCCGCCGCTGAGTACCGGCTTGTGACTGGTAGGTCAGCGTCATCTACATCTTAGTGGCCCGGCAGGAGAATTTTTCTCTCAAGTTGATTGCCTTTGCCGAGCGGGCCAGATAAACATTCCGCATAAACACAAAAAACCGGTGATTTTGTCTCATGCGCAAACTCGATCGTACCGATATCGGCATTCTCAACAGCCTGCAGGAAAACGCCCGTATCACCAACGCCGAGCTGGCCCGCTCGGTAAACCTGTCGCCCACGCCCTGTTTCAACCGGGTACGGGCCATGGAAGAGCTGGGGGTGATTCGCCAGCAGGTGACTTTGTTGTCGCCAGAGGTATTGGGGCTGGATGTGAACGTGTTCATCCATGTGAGCCTGGAAAAGCAGGTGGAGCAGTCGTTGCACCGCTTCGAGGAAGAAATTGCCGAACGGCCCGAGGTGATGGAGTGCTACCTGATGACCGGCGACCCGGATTACCTGTTGCGGGTGCTGTTGCCGAGCATCCAGGCGCTGGAGCGGTTTCTCGATTACCTGACACGGTTGCCGGGGGTGGCCAATATCCGCTCGAGTTTTGCCCTCAAGCAGGTGCGCTACAAGACCGCCTTGCCGTTGCCGGCCAATGGCATGACCTTGCGGGAATAGTGGTTGCCTGTGCTGGCCTCTTCGCGGGTAAACCCGCTCCTACAACGATCGCGCCATCCCTGTAGGAGCGGGTTTACCCGCGAAGAGGCCAGCACAGGCGGTAAAGAGGGTGCTTGATATTTTAAACACCCCCAGCCTATGTTGTTGTCAGCCTATAACAACAAGGACAAGCGTCATGAGCACCGCTCAGCTCCAGGGCATAGATGAAATCGAATGCGTCACCCCCGACCTCAACGGCGTCCCGCGCGGCAAGGTGATGACTGCCGAAGGCTTCCTCGAAGGCCGGCGCTTGCAGATGGCCCGAGGGGTGCTGTTGCAATGCATCATGGGCGGCTACCCGCCGGCGAAATACTACGGCAGCGACGACGGCGACCTGGCGCTGGTGGCCGACCCCAGCCAGGTCCACCGCTTGCCCTGGAGCACCGACGGCCGCGCCTTGGCCATTTGCGATGCCAATGAACTGGATGGCCGGCCCTCGGCGCTGTCCACCCGTGGCCAGCTCAAGGCGGTGATCGCCCGCTACGCGGCGCTGGGCCTGGCGCCGGTGGTGGCGACCGAGCTCGAGTTCTTCGTCTTCGCCCCCAACAGCGACCCGCAACAGCCATTCCAGCCGCCGGTGGGCAGCGATGGCCGCCGCGAGCTCGGCCATTCGGCATTCAGTGTCAGCTCCAACAACGGCCTGCGCCCGTTCTTCAAGGAGGTCTACCAGTGCATGGCTGCGCTCGGCCTGCCGCGCGACACCTTCATGCACGAAATGGGCGTCAGCCAGTTCGAGATCAACCTGCTGCATGGCGACCCGCTGCTGTTGGCCGACCAGACTTTCCTGTTCAAGCACCTGCTCAAGGAAGTGGCGCTCAAGCACGGCTTGAGCGTGGTGTGCATGGCCAAGCCGCTGGCGCACACACCCGGCAGTTCCATGCATATTCACCAAAGCCTGGTGGAGGTCGGCAGCGGGCGTAACGTGTTCAGCGATAAGCAAGGCCTGCCGACTGATACCTTCCACCATTTCATCGGCGGCCTGCAGGCATGCATGGCCGACTTCACTGCGCTGTTCGCGCCCAACGTCAATTCCTACCAGCGTCTGTGCCACCCCTATGCTTCGCCGAACAACGCCTGCTGGTCCGAGGACAACCGTGCCGCAGGCCTGCGTATCCCTGCCAGTGCCCCAGTGGCGCGGCGGGTCGAAAACCGCCTGCCCGGTGCCGACGCCAACCCGTACCTGGCCATCGCCGCCAGCCTGGCCGCCGGGCTGCACGGCATTGAGCAGCGCCTGCAGCCGTCGCCGGCCATCCAGGGTGAGTTCGAGGTCCCGGAGCACCTGAGCCTGCCCTGCACCCTGCATGCTGCCCTCGAACGGCTCAAGCGCAGCACGCTTGCGCGGGAACTGTTCGGCAGCGAGTTCATCGAGGGCTACATCGCCAGCAAGACCTTGGAACTGACCGATTTCTTCGACGAGATCACCCCATGGGAGCGCCGGGTGCTGGCGGCACAGGCCTGATCGCGACACGACCTGCACCGGACACGCCCCCATAGCGCGATTTCGTTACTGGGGGCCTGCGCCAGGCGGTTTTTGCCCTTATGCTTCTAGCACCCAGCCGCCAGTTGACCAGGGAGCTTCACGGGACGTATGCGAAATATCTGGAAGCCGTTTCAGTCGTTGTATTTCGCCGCGCTGATGATGTTGATCGGCTCGGGCCTGCTCAGTACCTACCTGGCCCTGCGCCTGGCGGCCGACCATGTCGACAGCCTGTGGGTGGGTGCGTTGATGGCGGCCAACTACTTTGGCCTGGCCGTTGGCGGCAAGGTCGGCCACCGGTTGATCGGCCGAGTAGGGCACATCCGCGCTTACGCCACCTGCGCTGGCATCGTCTGCGCGGCGGTGCTCGGCCATGGCATGACCAACTGGCTACCGGCCTGGGTCGGGCTGCGGATGATCGTCGGCCTGGGGATGATGTGCCAGTACATGGTCATCGAAAGCTGGCTGAATGAGCAGGCCGACGTGAAGCACCGCGGCGCGGTTTTCAGCGGCTACATGATCGCCTCGTACCTGGGGCTGGTGCTCGGCCAGCTGATCCTGGTGGTACATCCCCAGCTTGGCCCTGAGCTGCTGATGCTGGTGGCGATGTGCTTTGCCCTGTGCCTGGTGCCGGTGGCGATGACCCGGCGTATCCACCCGGCGCCGCTGCGGCCGGCACCGATGGAGCCGAAGTTCTTCATCAAGCGCGTACCGCAGTCGCTTAGCACGGTGCTGGGGTCGGGGCTGATCGTTGGCTCGTTCTATGGCCTGGCGCCGCTGTATGCCGCCGGCCAGGGGCTGAGCACCGAGCAGATCGGTTTGTTCATGGGTAGCTGCATTTTTGCCGGCCTGCTGGTGCAGTGGCCGCTGGGCTGGTTGTCCGACCGTTACGACCGGGCGGTGCTGATCCGCAGCGTGGCGGTGGGCCTGGCGCTGGCCTCGGCGCCATTGGCGATAATGCCCAGTGTGCCGCTGGAGTTGCTGTTCGGCGTCGGCTTCCTGATTTCGCTGCTGCAGTTCTGCCTGTACCCGCTGGCGGTGGCGTTTTCCAACGACCATGTGGAAAGCGAGCGGCGGGTGTCGCTGACGGCGATGCTGCTGGTGACCTATGGCGTGGGCGCGTGCATCGGGCCGCTGGCGGCGGGTGTGCTGATGAAGGTGCTGGGCGCGCAGATGCTGTATGCCTTCTTCGTGTTCTTCGCCCTGGTGCTGGTATGGCGCATCCGGCCGAAAGCGGTCACCGGGCTGCACCAGGTGCAGGACGCGCCGTTGGGCCACGTGGCGATGCCGGCGGCCGGTTCGCCGTTGTCGGCGGCACTGGACCCGCGGGTGGATGAGCAGACCGTGCAGGAAGTGATGCAGGCGCCGGTGGCGGCGGAGGATACCGAGGCGGAAGAGAAAGGGGCTGAGCAACCGGCGGCTGAAGCGGAGGGCGAGGTCAGCAAGTCGGTGTAAGCCTGCACTGGCCTCATCGCCGGCAAGCCAGCTCCCACCGGTACAGTGCCAGCCTCAGGCTTTGCATCCTTCCTGCAAGGGTTAGGTTGCTGGCTTCCTTACTAGCAAGCCAGCTGCCACAGGAGCAGCTCATAACCTGAGGACTGGCGCCGTCCCTGTGGGAGCTGGCTTGTCGTGGCGACGAACCGCGGCGATGGGGCGCGTAGCGGCCCCAATGGCCAGCACAGGAGAAACACAAATGAAAACGCCACCTGAACAGGTGGCGTTTTTGCATTCAGCCAACGATCAATAGTCGTCCTTGTCGAACCGCCGCGCCTCGCGCTGCAACTGGTACACAAAGCTCTCGACCTTGCGCTGCCCCTGGCCGCTGAGGTTGTGGAAGCGCACGCCGGCAAAGGTGGTGTTGATGCGTTCTTCGAAATGCAGGTGGCGCAGCTCGACCATGGTATCGACCAGGCCCAGCGGGTTGCCCGCCTTGAAGCGCTCGTACACCTGGCCCAGTTGCAGGCGATCCCCTACATTGCCTTCGAAGCGCAGTTTGCAGCCGGTGGCGGAGATGTCCAGCAGCTTGCCACGCAGGGCGCCGTTGCCCTTGAGGTGGGTGCCATCGAGGATGACATCGACCAGTTGCGACAGCTTCAGCGCGGCACGGAAGGCGTTGCGGCGCTGGTGGTAGGTCATCTCTTGCGGCAGGGCGCCGCGGTAGCAGCGGTGGCCGTCGACTTCGGTAATCTTCAGCTCGTGGTTGCAGTCCCAGGCGATGCGCACGCCATCGTGGAAGCCTTCGACGCGGAAGTGCTCGCCGTTCTCGATGAACTTCTCACCATCGCGGGGGATCATCTCGTCCAGCGCCAGGGTGTTGCTTTCGCGGTCCACGTGCACCACGTAGCTCTGGAAACGCTGGCTGCGGTCATGGAAGGTGATGATCAGCGGGTCGTGGCTTTCCTGCAATTGCCGCAAGTTGGCCGCAATTTCCAAGGGGGTGTTCAACACCTTTGGCGGCTGCGGGGCATCGGATTCATTGAACACGGCTTATCGTTCTCCAGGCAAAAGCAACACACGCAATTAACGGCATTTTGCCAGTATGTTCCGTGCCTTGACAGAAAAAATCACACTTGGCTGAGGGCCCGTGGCTTGGCCAGCGGCGAGGTGCTGCCGCGGCTGTCGTAGAGCGACGGTGAATCGCCACCCTGAAGGATTCTGATCTGGTTGCTGGTGACGTGCTGCTGCACCTGGATGATCCGGCCATTGGTCTGGTTGACCTGCTGGCAGTTGTCCATCAGTTGCGACAGCATGTCCAGCCGCTGCAACATCGCCTCGCCATGCGGCGATTGCGCGGCCACCGCCTGCACACCGGCACGGTCGGCACTCAGGCCCAGGCTGCCGAGCAGTTGGCTGCGGCGTTGGCCGTGCTGCTCGAGCAAGATGATCAACGACTGCTTGCGCGCCAGGATCTGCTCCAGCAGCGGCATGTCGCGGCCATGCAGGGCGATCGCTTCTTGATGTAGAAGGTCGAGCAGTTCCTGCATCGGCGCGATGTCATCTTCGATCAGTTGCAGCAAGGTGGTGTCGTGCATGGCTAACTCTTGGCTTTTCTAGCGTCCGTGAAGTCAGCGCGCCGTACGGTCAGCGCTGGGCTTCGAAATCGAGCAGTTTGCTGGCGACCCGGCCGGCATCGACCTGGTAGCTGCCATCGGCGATCGCCTGTTTCAACTGGGCCACACGGGCGCTGTTGACTACTGGCTCGTCGCGCAGCTTGTCGCTGATCTTCTGCAACTGCTGGGCCTCTTGGCTGAGGTGTACCGCTTCTCCGCTGGCGCTGGTGCCGCTGGCTGCTTCCTGGCTGGCTGCCGGTTTTTCGGCGCTGCCAGGCGCGTTGTTGCCGCGCACGCCGCCCGTTACGGACGGAGAATTATTCAAACGACTAAAGTCGATGACCATGATCAGAAACCTCTGGGTATTTGGACGCTTGCCTTGTTTTCGGCCAACCCGAAAAAAACTTTAGGCACAAATGCATCGCTGCCTGTCAGCAAGCTCGCCAACCCGTTTTCTGACACAGTTTAGGAAAAGCGGTTCCTCATCGCCAGCGCAATCTGGCGGCTGGCTACATACTCACCTCGACCTGGCCGGGGCCGGTTACCCTGGCCTTGACCACCCGTTTGGAATTCAGGTTGCGTACCCGGATTTGCTCGCTCAGGCCGCCCTTGCTCAGGGCCTCGCCGGGCATGCGCACGCTCAGGCTGCCACTGCGGGCGATGATCACCACGTGGTCGCCCTTGCGCACCACTTCGGCCTGTTCCAGATGTTGCGGGGTGAGCACCTGGTCGATCACCGTGGGGCGCAGCATCTTCATGCCCACTGCCTGGTCCAGTTCGGTCAGAAAGCCCTGGCCCAGCGTGCCGACATCGCGCTCGCGCAGGGCCACGTCGCCTTCGCCCACCACATTGTCGCGCTTGAGCGGGCGGGTCACCACCACCACGTCGCGGAACAGCCGCACGGTGGCCGGCACGAACACGGTCCATGGCGCCGTGCCGTTGCAGCGCACCCGTACCGTCACCCGGCCCAGTGGTTGGGCCGGGCTTTCCAGCGAAGCGTCCAGTTGCTGGCTGCACAGTGGCATGCGCAGGCGCGGATCCAGCGGGTTGACCTGGATCTCGTAGCGGCCGGCGGTCTGGGTGCTGGCAAGGTAATCTTCGACGGTGAATTCAAGAAACCCTTGGGTGACACCGATAAGCTGTTCAGGCATGGTGAACGCGTCCGCTACAGTGCGAACGCCGGGCGCCAGCAGGCACAGCGTGGCCAGCGAGCCAGTCAGCAGGCGCGTCAATCGTCGGGAAAATGTCGTTTTCGTGTACATGACGCTCAAAAAAGCAAAGCCCGTGCCGACTCGCTACCTGAGTTGCAACGAAAGGCTGAAATGTAAAGGAGTCTGGCATGGCGAGTGTTATGGATTCGGTCAACCAGCGCACGCAACTGGTGGGGCAGAATCGCCTGGAATTGCTGCTGTTCCGCCTCAATGGCGAGCAGCTTTACGGCATCAACGTGTTCAAGGTCAGGGAAGTGCTGCAATGCCCTGCGCTTACCCTGTTGCCCAAGGCGCACCCGGTGGTGCGTGGCGTTGCCAATATTCGCGGGGCGACCATCCCGATCCTCGACTTGTCGATGGCCACCGGGTTGCGGCCACTGCAGGAAGACACGCGCAACAGCTTCGTGATCATCACCGAGTACAACACCAAGACCCAGGGCTTCCTGGTGCACTCGGTGGAGCGCATCGTCAACATGAACTGGGAAGAAATCCATCCGCCACCCAAGGGCACCGGCCGTGACCACTACCTGACCGCGGTCACCCGGGTGGACAACCGCATGGTCGAGATCATCGACGTGGAAAAGGTGCTGGCCGAAGTGTCGCCGTCGTCCGAGGCGGTATCGGCCGGGGTGATCGATGCCGAGGTGCAGGACAAGGCCGTGCTGCTGCGGGTGCTGACCGTCGACGATTCGTCGGTGGCGCGCAAGCAGGTCAGCCGTTGCCTGCAGACCGTGGGGGTCGAGGTGGTGGCGCTCAATGACGGCCGCCAGGCCCTGAACTACCTGCGTCAGCTGGTGGACGAGGGCAAAAAGCCGGAAGAAGAGTTCCTGATGATGATCTCGGACATTGAAATGCCGGAAATGGACGGCTATACGCTAACGGCAGAGATCCGCAGCGACCCGCGCATGCAAAAATTGCACATCTGCCTGCATACTTCGCTTTCCGGGGTATTCAACCAGGCGATGGTCAAGAAGGTCGGTGCCGATGACTTCCTGGCCAAGTTCAAGCCGGACGACTTGGCCCAGCGGGTGGTCGACCGGATCAAGGCAACGCATTGAAGCAGCCGGGGCAGGCCCTGGCACCAGTGATTGAAAAGAGGCGGCAGTAGTGTCTACGGGTAATTTGGATTTCGAACAGTTCCGGGTCTTCCTGGAGAAAGCCTGTGGCATCCTGCTGGGCGAGAATAAGCAGTACCTGGTCTCCAGCCGTCTCAACAAGCTGATGGAGCAACAGGGCATCAAGAGCCTGGGCGAGCTGGTGCAGCGCATCCAGGCCCAACCGCGCGGCGGTTTGCGCGAGCAGGTGGTCGATGCCATGACCACCAACGAGACCTTGTGGTTTCGCGACACCTACCCGTTCGAAGTGCTGAAGAACAAGGTGATTCCGGAGTTCATCCGCAACAACCCCGGCCAGCGCCTGCGCATGTGGTCGGCGGCCTGTTCGTCGGGGCAAGAGCCGTATTCCATCTCGATGGCCATCGACGAGTTCGAGCGCAGCAACCTCGGCCAGTTGAAGATGGGTGCACAGATCGTCGCCACCGACCTGTCCGGCAGTATGCTGACCAACTGCAAGACCGGCGAGTACGACAGCCTGGCGATTGCCCGCGGCTTGTCCCAGGAGCGCCTGCAGCGCTACTTCGACCCCAAGGGGCCGGGGCGCTGGGCGGTCAAGCCGGCCATTCGCAGCCGCGTCGAGTTCCGCTCGTTCAACCTGCTGGACAGCTATGCCAGCCTGGGCAAGTTCGACATCGTGTTCTGCCGCAACGTGCTGATCTACTTCTCGGCACAGGTGAAGAAGGACATCCTGTTGCGCATTCACAGTACCTTGAAGCCGGGGGGGTACCTGTTTCTGGGGGCTTCGGAGGCGCTGAATGGGTTGCCGGACCATTACCAGATGGTGCAGTGCAGCCCGGGGATCATCTACCAGGCCAAGTAGGGCAGAAGGCCGGCAGAGAAAGTTGCCGGCCTTTTTGTTTGCCTGTGCTGGCCTCATCGCCGGCAAGCCAGCTCCCACAGATACTGCACAGGGCTTGAGGCTGATGCGGTCGAGGTGGGAGCGGGCATGCCCGCGAAGAGGCCGGTGGAGGAAAATAGCTGACGTCAATTTTTTGTTTTGCCGCTTTTGCCGCCTATCAATTGCCGCTTTCGCCGCTCAAGGCGGAAGGCCTTTGCCGCTTTTCTGGCATCACCCTGACAGCATTCCGTCTCGCAACCCTGTATTTACGGGCTTTTCATTGGTTGGCACAGCCCTTGCTATACCTTGCCCAACGATATTCCGGTCAACCTCCGAAGGTTTCCCCGACATGAGCATCAGCTTCGACAAGGCGCTTGGCATTCACGAAAAGGCCCTGGGCTTCCGCGCCCAGCGCGCTGAAGTGCTGGCCAACAACATCGCCAACGCCGACACGCCCAACTACAAGGCGCGTGACATGGACTTCGCCTCGGTGCTCGCCGCCGAAAGCGACAAGCAGCAGAGCGGCCGCTTCAGCCTTGAACGTACCAACAGCCGCCACATCGAGGCCGATGGCCTGGCCATGGCCGACGATACCCTCAAGTACCGCACGCCGCTGCAGCCTTCGATCGACCAGAACACCGTGGACGCGCAGATCGAGCAATCGAACTACACCGAAAACGCCATCGGCTTCCAGGCCAGCTTCACCTTGCTCAACAGTAAATTCAAAGGGCTGGTTTCGGCCCTGCGGGGAGAATGACCATGTCCCTTTCCAGTGTCTTCAACATTGCCGGTAGCGGCATGAGTGCGCAGAACACGCGCCTGAACACCGTCGCTTCCAACATCGCCAACGCCGAGACCGTGTCTTCGAGCATCGACCAGACCTACCGCGCGCGCCACCCGGTGTTCGCCACCACCTTCCAGAATACCCAGGCCGGCAGCAGCCAGTCGCTGTTCGAAGACCAGGGCGAAGCAGGGCAGGGCGTGCAGGTAAAAGGCATCGTCGAGGACCAGAGCAACCTGGAAGCGCGCTACGAGCCCAATCACCCGGCGGCGAACAAGGACGGCTACGTCTACTACCCGAACGTCAACGTGGTCGAGGAGATGGCCGACATGATCTCCGCCAGCCGTGCGTTCCAGACCAACGCCGAGCTGATGAACACGGCCAAGAGCATGATGCAGAAAGTGCTGACCCTGGGGCAGTGATAGGAAGCCGACATGACCACCACCAATTCCACCAGCGATGTCGGTAGCGCTTACCTGACCTCGCTGCAGAAACAGCAAAGCAAGAGCAATGACAATACCGGCGCTGCCGGCAGTGCCTTGGGCAAGGATGCGTTCCTGCAGTTGCTGGTTACCCAGATGCAGAACCAGAACCCGCTCGATCCGCAGGAAAACGGCGAGTTCGTGGCCCAGCTGGCGCAGTTCAGCAGCCTCGAAAGCATGCAGTCGCTCAATGATTCGGTGCTGTATATCGCTGCCGGGCTGCAATCTTCCCAGGCTCTGCAGGCCTCGTCGCTGGTCGGGCGCAATGTGATCGTCGAGACCGACAAGGCCGTGGTCGACACCAGCAAGGACTTCCAAGGCTCGGTCAACCTGACCTCGTCCAGCACTGCCACCTCGGTGGGTGTGTACGACAAGGACGACAAGCTGGTGCGCACCATCGACCTGGGTAGCCAGAAGGCCGGCAAGATCGATTTTACCTGGGATGGCCTGGATGACGATGGCGAGGCGCTGGCCGCGGGTACTTACACCTTCAAGGCCACCGCTTCGATCGAGGGCACGGCCACGACCATGACCACCAACCTGCCAGCCACGGTCACCAGCGTGACCATGGGCACCAACGGTTCGGAAATGACGCTCAACCTCGCAGGGCTGGGCAGTATTGCGCTTTCCAAAATTCAGAGCATTGGCATCTAGGGCCCAAGCACACCGACAGGAGTAGCACATGTCTTTCAACATCGGCCTTAGCGGCCTCTACGCAGCGAACAAGGCCCTGAACGTTACCGGCAACAACATTGCCAACGTCGCCACCACCGGTTTCAAATCGTCGCGCGCCGAGTTCGCTGATCAGTATTCCAACTCCGTCCGTGGTACCAGCGCGGGCAAGACCGTGATTGGTAGTGGCGTGAAGACCGCTGCGGTGTCGCAGTTGTTCACCCCGGGCAACATCAATGGCACTGGCCAGGCGCTGGACATGGCCATCGATGGCAACGGCTTTTTTGCCCTGAACGACAACGGCTCGAAAATCTACACCCGTGCCGGTGCCTTCTACAGTGACAAAGATGGTTATGTGGTCAGCTCCTCGGGTGCCAAGCTGCAAGGTTATGCAGTAGATGGCAACGGCAAGATCATCCAGGGTGTTCTCACCGACCTGCAGATCGATACTTCGAACCTGACGCCGAACCCGACTGGGCGTATTTCCGAGACGGTCAACCTGAATTCCAGCGCAACTGCGCCGACCGAGACGCCGTTCGACCCGACCAACGTCAACACGTACAACTACACATTCAACACCGACGTGTATGACAGCCAGGGCAATGCGCACCAGCTGAATCAGTATTTCGTCAAGGATGCCGGCAGCAACTCCTGGACCATGTATACCACCGTCGATGGGCGCAACCCGGCTGATCCGACTCAGACGACGCCGCTGGTCAATACCCTGCCGTTCAAGTCCGATGGCACCCTGGATACCGCTGCGATGACTGCGGGGCCGGTGCCTGGTGGTCTGGCCATCAATGCCAACAAGTCCTTCAACCTGGATGGCTGGATTCCGGCGCAAAAAAATGCCGCCGGCGTATGGGCTGCCAACGGCGCGATCGCGCATGCTTCCGGGGTGAACATGGATATGCTGGGTACCACCCAGTACAACGCCGCTTCCGCCACCACCGCCAAAAGCCAGGATGGTTTTGCCACTGGTGAGTTGTCGGGCTTGACCATCGATCAGAGCGGTAATCTGTTCGCCAACTTCACCAACGGCCAGGACAAAGTTATCGGCCAGGTGGCCATCGCCAACTTCGCCAACCTGCAGGGCCTGACCCCGATGGGTGGCACCACTTGGAAAGAGTCCTACGCCTCGGGCGTGCCGGTGATCGGCGCCCCGGACACCGGCACCCTGGGCCAGATTGCCGGCGGTGCGCTGGAAGATTCCAACGTCGACCTGACCGGCGAGCTGGTCAACCTGATCAAGGCGCAAAGTAACTACCAGGCCAACGCCAAGACCATCTCCACCGAAAGCACCATCATGCAGACCATCATCCAGATGACCTGATGGTTGTTTTCAATGTGTAAAGGGGCTGCTTTGCAGCCCTTCGCTTGTGTAGGAGCTGGCTTGCCTGCGAAGGGCCGCAAAGCGGCCCCAAATTCTAAAAGGCTAACGCTAATGAAACGGCTGTCACTATTGGCCTTCTTCCCGTTGCTGGCGCTGGTTCTGCCGGCCCCCGCGGCGCCCGCCCCGTTCTACCAATGGCAAAGCCTGGTCACCGGCCGCTATATGTGCTCGGCCCATAACCCGGGCAAAGGCTGGGTGCGCCATGCCGGCCCCTACAACAACGCGGCCTGCCGCAGCCATTGAACAAACCCTTGCCGCAGGCGGCAAATATCCGCCGACAAACTGACGGTCATTGCCCCTGGCTGAGCTGCAAGCCCCGTAAACCGGGCGTTTCAGACTTGGTTCGATTATTGCTTTGGATCTGCCCAGTGACAGCGCGGCAGGAACGCGCAGAGGAGATGCTGTGGACAAACTGCTTTATGTGGCCATGACCGGCGCCAGCCAGAACGCGCTGGCGCAGAAGGCCCACGCCAACAACCTGGCGAATGTTTCCACCAACGGTTTTCAGCGCGACCTGGAGCAGGCGCGTTCGATGCCGGTGTTCGGCGACAGCTTTCCGGCGCGCGCCTTTGCGATGACTGAACGCCCGGCCACCGACTTCAGTGAAGGGCCGATGGTCGAAACCGGTCGCGACCTGGACGTGGCCGTGACTGGCAAGGGTTTCATTGCTGTGCAGGCACCGGACGGCAGCGAAGCCTACGTGCGTACCGGCAGCCTGAATATCGACGCCCTGGGCGTGCTGCGTGCCGGCAACGGCATGCCGGTGATCGGCAATGGTGGCCCGATCGCCATTCCGCCAGAGCAAAAGGTGGAAGTGGGTGCCGACGGCACCATCAGCATTCGCTCCATGGGTGAAGACCCGCGAGTGATGGCCGAGGTCGATCGTATCAAGCTGGTCAATCCCGATACCAAAGGCCTGACCAAGGGCCTGGACGGTCTGATCCATACCCGTGACGGCCAGCCGGCCGACGCCGACGTCAACGTGCGGGTGGTAGCAGGCTTCCTGGAGGGCAGCAACGTCAACGCCGTAGAGGAAATGACCTCGGTGCTGGCGCTGTCCCGTCAATTCGAACTGCACGTCAAGATGATGAACGCGGCCAAGGAAGGCGACGAAGCCATGGCTCGGGTTTTGCAAATCGGCTAATCACTTTTGAACGGGTGCCGTAAAACAGGCGCACGAGGAGAACTTACATGCTTCCGGCTCTTTGGGTCGCTAAAACCGGCCTGTCCGCCCAGGACACCAACCTGACGGTCATTTCCAACAACCTGGCCAACGTCTCCACCACCGGCTTCAAGCGTGACCGTGCCGAGTTCCAGGACCTGCTGTACCAGGTCAAGCGTCAGCCCGGCGCCCAGTCCACCCAGGACAGCGAGTTGCCTTCGGGCCTGCAGGTCGGTACCGGTGTGCGCGTCGTCGGTACCCAGAAGAGCTTCACCGCCGGCAGCCTGCAGACCACCGACAACCCGTTGGACATGGCAGTCAACGGCCGTGGTTTCTTCCAGATCCTGCAGCCGGACGGCACGGTTTCGTACACCCGTGATGGTACCTTCCACCTGAACTCCGACGGCCAGATCGTCACCGCTCAGGGCTTTGCCCTGGAGCCTGCGATTGTGGTCCCGAACGATGCGCAGACCTTCACCGTCGGCCAGGACGGCACCGTGTCGATTACTACCGCCGGCAACCCGGCAGCACAGGTGATAGGCAACATTCAGACCGCCGATTTCATCAACCCGGCCGGCCTGCAGGCCATCGGCGACAACCTGTTCCTGGAAACCGCTGCCAGCGGCGCGCCACAAGTCGGCACCCCGGGCCTGAACGGTTTCGGCACCACCCAGCAGCAGACCCTGGAAAACTCCAACGTCAGCACCGTGGAAGAGCTGGTGAACATGATCACCACCCAGCGCGCCTACGAGATGAACTCCAAGGTCATCTCCACCGCCGACCAGATGCTGTCGTTCGTTACTCAACAGCTCTAAGGCCGGCAGCTCTAAGCCTGGCAGTTTTATTGCACCCGTGAGGTAAGCGTCATGAATCGTCTGTTGTCCGTTTTCGCCCTGGGGGGGGCGGTGTTGCTGGCAGGTTGCGTCGCGCCGACGCCCAAGCCCAACGACCCGTATTACGCGCCGGTTCTGCCGCGCACCCCGTTGCCGGCAGCGGCCAACAACGGTTCGATCTACCAGGCCGGTTTCGAGCAGAACCTGTACAGCGATCGCAAGGCGTTCCGGGTGGGTGACATCATCACCATCACCCTCAACGAGAAAACCTCGGCGAGCAAGAACGCCGGTTCCCAGATCCAGAAGAACAGCAACGCCAACATCGGCCTGAGCTCGCTGTTCGGCAGCACGCCCAGCACCAACAACCCGTTCGGTAGTGGTGACCTGTCGCTGGAAGCCGGCTACAGCGGCGAGCGCGCCACCAAGGGCGACAGCAAGGCCACCCAGGGCAACACCCTGACCGGTTCGATCACCGTGACCGTGGCCGAAGTGCTGCCCAACGGCATCATCGCCGTGCGCGGCGAGAAGTGGCTGACCCTGAACACCGGCGAAGAGCTGGTGCGCATCGCCGGCATGGTCCGCGCCGACGACATCGCCACCGACAACACCGTGCCGTCCACCCGCGTGGCCGACGCGCGCATCACCTATTCCGGTACCGGCTCGTTCGCCGATGCCAGCCAGCCCGGGTGGCTGGACCGCTTCTTCATCAGCCCGCTTTGGCCTTTCTGAGTACGGATGACCATGTTCAACGTGAGGCAGCTGATTGCCGCAACCCTGCTCCTGTCCTGTGCCTTCGCTGCCCAGGCCGAACGCCTGAAGGACATCGCCAGCATCTCTGGCGTGCGCTCCAACCAGCTGATCGGTTACGGCCTGGTGGTGGGCCTGAACGGCACGGGTGACCAGACCACGCAGACGCCGTTCACCCTGCAAACCTTCAACAACATGTTGTCGCAGTTTGGCATCAAGGTGCCGGCCGGCTCCGGCAATGTGCAGCTGAAAAACGTCGCGGCGGTGTCGGTGCATGCCGACCTGCCGGCGTTCGCCAAGCCTGGCCAGGTGGTGGACATTACCGTGTCGTCGATCGGCAACTCCAAGAGCCTGCGCGGTGGCAGCCTGTTGATGACCCCGCTCAAGGGTATCGACGGCAACGTCTACGCCATCGCCCAGGGCAACCTGGTGGTGGGGGGCTTTGACGCCGAGGGCCGTGACGGCTCGAAGATCACCGTCAACGTTCCGTCGGCCGGGCGCATCCCGGGTGGTGCCAGCGTCGAGCGTGCCGTGCCGAGCGGCTTCAACCAGGGCAATACCCTGACCCTGAACCTCAACCGCCCCGACTTCACCACTGCCAAGCGCATCGTCGACAAGGTCAACGACCTGCTCGGCCCAGGTGTGGCACAGGCCGTGGATGGTGGCTCGGTGCGGGTCAGTGCACCGATGGACCCAAGCCAGCGCGTGGACTACCTGTCGATCCTCGAAAACCTCGAAATCGACCCGGGCCAGGCGGTGGCCAAGGTCATCATCAACTCGCGTACCGGCACCATCGTCATCGGCCAGAACGTCAAGGTGTCGCCGGCAGCGGTGACCCACGGCAGCTTGACCGTGACCATTACCGAAGACCCGATCGTCAGCCAGCCGGGGCCGTTCTCCAACGGCCAGACTGCCGTGGTGCCACGCTCGCGGGTCAACGCCGAGCAGGAAGCCAAGCCGATGTTCAAGTTCGGCCCGGGCACCACGCTGGATGAAATCGTCCGTGCGGTGAACCAGGTGGGCGCAGCGCCCAGCGACCTGATGGCGATCCTCGAAGCCCTGAAACAGGCCGGCGCCTTGCAGGCCGACCTGATCGTGATCTGAGGACGGCGCGGATGAACAGCAAAAGCCTGGTTTCCGGCAGCGCCGACAGCGGCGCCTACACCGACCTCAACCGCCTCAGCTCGCTCAAGCATGGGGATCGCGACAGCGACGCCAACGTGCGCAAGGTGGCCCAGGAGTTCGAGTCGCTGTTCGTCAGCGAAATGCTCAAGGCCTCGCGCAAGGCCAGCGATGTGCTGGCCGACGACAATCCGATGAACACCGAAACGGTCAAGCAGTACCGCGATATGTACGACCAGCAGTTGGCCGTGAGCATGTCCCGCGAAGGTGGCGGTATTGGCCTGCAGGACGTGCTGGTGCGCCAGCTGACCAAGGGCCGCAGTGCGTCGATCAACACCAGCCCGTTCCCGCGGGGCGAGGCCGGTGGCCCGGCATTGTGGGGCAACAAGGTGGCTGAACCGGTGCATGCCGACGGCACGGCCGCTACCCGCAATGATGTCGCCGCGCTCAACTCGCGGCGCCTGGCCTTGCCGAGCAAGCTCACCGACCGCCTGCTAGCCGGCATCGTGCCCTCGGCGGCCAGCACCAACAGCGCTGCCGTGCCTGCCCGCGATGGCCAGCAGGTGGCCAAGGCCTTTGCCGTGCCGGACAACGGCCTGCGCATTCTCGGCCGTGCCGTAGCCCAGCCACCGCTGGCGCCGAAAAAGGCCTTCGCCGACAGCGACGAATTTGTCGCCACCATGCTGCCGATGGCCGAACAGGCTGCCAAGCGCATTGGTATCGACCCACGCTACCTGGTCGCCCAGGCCGCCCTGGAAACCGGCTGGGGCAAGTCGGTGATGCGCAACAGCGACGGCAGCAGCAGCCACAACCTGTTCGGCATCAAGGCCACCGGCAATTGGCAGGGCGAGCAGGCGAGGGCGATCACCAGCGAGTTCCGCGATGGCCAGTTCGTCAAGGAAACGGCGGCGTTCCGCAGCTACGACTCCTACCAGGACAGCTTCCACGACCTGGTGAGCCTGTTGCAGAACAATTCCCGCTATCAAGAAGCACTGAACTCGGCCGATAACCCGGAGCAGTTTGCAAGAGAGCTGCAAAAGGCAGGTTATGCGACCGACCCGGGCTATGCGAAGAAGATCATCAGCATCGCCCAGCAAATGCAGTCAACCCCGCAGTACGCCATGGCTGGCAGAACCACGAATCTATAAAAGGACTAAATCATGTCGAGCCTGATTTCGATCGGCCTGAGCGGCCTGAATGCCAGCCAGGCGGCATTGTCGGTTACCAGTAACAACATCGCCAACGCCGCGACCAGTGGCTATTCGCGCCAGCAGACGATCCAGGCGGCTGGCCCTTCGCACAACATCGGCGCGGGCTTCCTGGGTACCGGGACCACGCTGTCGGACGTGCGCCGCATCTACAGCGCTTACCTGGACAACCAATTGCAGACCGCCACCTCGCTGCAGGCAGACTCGGTCGCCTTCCAGGACCAGATCACCAGCGTCGACAAGCTGCTGGCCGACCGCGACACCGGCATCAGCTCGGTTCTCACCGCATTCTTCTCGGCCCTGCAGACCGCAGCGGCCAAGCCCGGCGACGTCGCCTCGCGGCAACTGCTGCTGACCCAGGCGCAGACCCTGAGCAACCGCTTCAATGCGGTGAGCACCCAGCTCACCCAGCAGAACGAAACGATCAACTCCCAGCTCGACACCATGGCCGGCCAGGTCAACAAGCTAACCGCCAATATCGCTGAGTACAACAAGCAGATCGCCGCTGCCACCGCCACTGGCAACACCCCCAACAGCCTGCTGGATGCGCGCAACGAAGCCGTGCGCCAGCTCAACGAGTTGGTCGGGGTGACCGTGCAGGAGCGTGACGGCAACTACGACGTATACCTGGGCAGCGGCCAGTCGCTGGTCACCGGCAACAAGGCCAACACCCTATCGGTGCAGCCGGGCGTTGCCGACAAGAGCCAGGCCAGCCTGCGCATCAACTACGAGTCGTTCAGTTCCGACGTGACCTCGGTGGTTACCGGTGGCGCTATCGGCGGCCTGTTGCGCTATCGCCAGGATGTGCTGACACCGTCGATGAACGAGCTCGGTCGCGTCGCCCTGGTAGTGGCCGACAGCATCAACAGTCAGCTGGGCCAGGGTCTGGATGCCAATGGCCAGTTCGGCAGTTCGTTGTTCTCCAGCATCAACAGCGCCACCGCCATTGCCCAGCGCAGCCTGGCTTCGTCCAGCAATAGCGCCGGCTCCGGCAACCTTGACGTCACCATCGCCAACAGCGGCGCGCTGACCACCTATGACTACGAGGTGAAGTTCACCAGCGCCAACCAGTACAGCGTACGCCGCTCCGACGGCACCGACATGGGGAGCTTCGACCTCAACGCCGACCCGGCGCCGGTGATCGACGGCTTCAGCCTGTCGCTGAAGGGCGGCGGCCTGGCGGCGGGGGACAGCTTCAAAGTGATCCCCACCCGTTCGGCGGCGGGCAGCATCACCACCACCCTGACCGATGCCAACAAGCTTGCCTTCGCCGGGCCGATCAGTGCTACGGCGGGCAGTGGCAACAGCGGCACCGGTACCATCACTCAGCCATCGCTGGGCGAAACGCTGGATATCTACGGCGGCGCCGACACCGTGCTGGTACAGCAGGCGATTCGCGACTCGATGCCAGTGCGCGTGGTGTTCGATGCCGCCAGCGGCGGCTCCCAGGGCTACAAGCTGTACGATGCCAAGGGTACCCAGATCGGCACCGGCAGCGTGGTGCCTGGCCAGGACAACAAGCTGTCGGTGGCTGTGCCGATGCTCGATGCTTCCGGCAATCCGATTCTCGATGCCAGCGGCAATCCGCGTACCTTCGCCGTCGAAACCACCATCGGCGGCAGCCCGGCGGCCAACGACAGCTTCACCCTGTCGTTCAATGCCGACGGCAAGGCCGATAACCGCAACGCCAACGCCCTGCTGGACCTGCAGACCAAGTCGACCGTGGGCACCAACTCCGGTACTGGCACCAGCTTTACCTCCGCCTATGCCTCGCTGGTCGAGCGGGTAGGGGCCAAGGCCAGCCAGGCCACCATCGACACCACTGCGACCCAGGCAGTGCTTAAATCCGCCACCGAAAGCCGCAGTGCGGTGTCGGGCGTGAACCTCGATGACGAGGCGGCCAGCCTGGTGAAGTTCCAGCATTACTACACGGCGTCGTCGCAGATCATCAAGGCGGCGCAAGAAACCTTCTCCACCCTGATCAACGCCCTGTAAGGAGTAGCGGACCGTGCGTATTTCAACTGCTCAGTTCTATGAGACCAGCGCCAACAGCTACTCCAAAAACTACTCGGACCTGGCCAAGACCACCGAACAGATCACCTCGAAGTCACGTATCCAGACGGCTGGCGACGACCCGGTCGGTGCTGCCCGTCTGCTGTTGCTGCAGCAGCAAAGCGCCTTGCTGGATCAGTACAGCGGCAACATGACCACGGTCAAGAATGCCCTGCTGCAGGAGGAGAGCGTGCTCTCTACCATCAACGACGCCCTGCAGCGCGCCAGCGAACTGGCCATCCAGGCCGGTAACGGTGGCCTGAGCGATGCCGACCGCACCTCGATCGCCAGCGAGATCAAGGAAATCGAGGCCAACGTATTCGGCCTGCTCAACTCGCGTGACGCCAATGGCGAGTACATGTTCGGCGGCTCGAAGAACGCCAACCCACCTTATGTGCGCAACGCCGACGGCACCTACAGCTACCAGGGCGACCAGACCCAGCTGAGCTTGCAGGTGTCCGACACCCTGCGCCTGGCCACCAACGACACCGGCTACAGCATTTTCGACCAGGCCACCAACAATAGCCGCACCCAATCGAGCCTGCAGGCACCCTTGCCGGATGACGGCAAGGTGTTGCTGTCTGGTGGCCTGCTGACCTCGGCCACCACCTACAGCAACCAGTTCGCCGCTGGCCAGCCTTACACCATCACCTTCACCAGCGCCACCGAGTACAGCGTGCAGGATGCCGCCGGCAATGACATCACCAATGAAACCGCCGGCAAGGGCAAGTTCGACGTCAATACCGAAGGCGGCAAGATGATTTCGCTGCGTGGCGTAGACTTCGAGATCAACCTGAACCTGGCAGAAGGTGACGATGCCGACGCGGTCGTGGCCGGCCATGTATTCACCCTCGAAGCCAAACCGGACACCCTCACCGCCACGCGAAGCGCCGGCAACCCGTCGACGGCGCAGGTGACTGGCACCAGCGTCACCGACCCTGAAGCCTACCGCAGCACTTTCCCCAGCAACGGCGCGGTCATCCGCTTCACCAGTGATACCGAGTATTCGCTGTATGCGCAGCCGTACAGTGCCGACAGCAAGCCGATTGCCACAGGTACGGTAGGGGCTGGCGACGCGGTCACGGTGGCAGGCGTTACCTACCAGTTCGACAGCGCGCCGAAGCAGGGTGACCAGTTCTCGGTGAATGCCAATACCCACCGTACGCAGAACGTGCTGGACACCCTGGGGCAGTTGCGCAGCGCCCTGGAGAAGCCACTCGACTCGCCAGAGGCGCAGGCTGCGCTGAAGGCGGCGACCGACTCGGCGATCTCCAACCTGGCCAGTGCCCGAGACCGTATCGACATCACCCGCGGTTCGATCGGTGCACGGGGCAACTCGCTGGAGATCCAGGCGCAGGAAAACGAAAGCCTGGGTTTGGCCAACAAGAGCACCCAGAGTGCCATTGGCGATACTGACATGGCCTCGGCGACCATCCAGCTGACCTTGCAGCAGGCCATGCTCGAAGCCTCGCAACTGGCGTTTGCGCGCATTTCGCAGCTAAGCCTGTTCGACAAGATCTGATCTGCCTTTCCGAACACCGGGGCTGCTCGCCACGGCATCTTCAGCGCCTGGGAGATCGAGCGCCGCACGCGCGGCGCATCGCGAGCTGGCGCTCGCTCCTACGTTTGTTTCGGGCCAGTGAGGCCTGTGA
>NZ_JYKS01000054.1 GCF_000935045.1 Pseudomonas sp. 10-1B | reverse complement strand
TGTGGGAGCGGCCTTGTGTCGCGAAAGGGCTGCGCAGCAGCCCCATCACTGCTCAGCAAAGCGCATCTCCCGCGTCTCGCCCATCAACAGCGGCGCATTCGCCTCAGTCACCCCACGGATGTAATCCCACAACAGGGTAATCCGCTTCAACTTCCTCAAATCCTCCCGGCAATACATCCAGAACGACAAAGAGGGAAAGGGTTAATCCAATAGATTCAAGGGGTTAGCCAGCATGAGCGTCATCCTACAGAGCCACCCTGTTACAAGTGGTGTCACAACCCGCACGTTGCCCTTGAGGCCAGACTGCCGACTAGCCAGTCCCTACCACTACCGGCGACACGGTATCTACTACCTGCGCCTTCGCATGACAGGCAGCGTGAGCAGGATGGTGTCCGTCTCTTTGAAGACCACTGATCGAAGGTGGGCAATGGAAACCTCTAGTCATCTCATTGCGGCACTTCAAACCTTCCACATGGAGCGACCTGAAGCCTCATGGAATGATCTACGGGAGCATCTGCTGACGATGGTGAGCAGTACGCTGATGTCTGCTGATGACGGCCACCACCCACTACGCCATTGGGGGGATTTGTACCGGAACGTCACCGTTCCCCCAAGCCCAGTGGAAACACCGTACAGAGAGGTGATGAGCACAGCGCCAGCAGAGTCACCGATGACCTTTGATGCACTCGCTCAGTTGTACATGGCTGATCGTGCTGGAGAGCAGAAACCTTCAACCCTGAAGGAAACGACGTTGTGTCACAAGGTGATCAGTGAGCATCTGGATGGATTGGACTTGAGAAACCATTCCAGAGAAGACCTTGTGGCATTCCGGGAGCGTTTGTCGGAAGGTCGTATGCCTTCGACAGTGAACAAACTGATTGTGAAGCTTTCGGCGGTATTCGCGTGGGCTGTCGAGAATGGCCACTTGACCAAGACCTATGACAGAAAGCTGAAGCTGACCAAAGGTCTGGAATCAACCCGTAAGGCCTTCTCGCAGGCTCAAGTGCATAAGCTTATGAACTATGCCAACGGTCTCCCCGCGACCTCATGGAAGCGATGGCTGCTCAGCTTGGGTGTCATTACTGGTGGAAGACTCAAGGAGATATGTCAGTTAATAACGAGTGACGTTGTAACACTCGACTCAGGAGTCGTCGCCATACACATCAATGAGAATGGGGAAGGCAAGTCGATTAAGAACAAACAAAGTAACCGATTATTGCCGCTCACTGACGGTGCTTATGGATTCGACCTTGCTGAATTTTTGGGCTATGTCGATAGATGCAAAAGTGAAGGCATATCTGCACTTGCTCAGTTTGGGTACAGACCATCAGGTGAGTGGGTGAATCAACAGGGTATCCCAGATGCCTTAGAAGCCACCTATGAGCGCGGCCTAGTATTCCATTCATTACGTCACTCACTAGCGTCACTGATGCAAGCAAAAGGAGTGCCTGTGCTCCATGCTCAGGCTGTAATGGGGCACGCCTCCCACACTATCACCTTTGATACATACGGTACTGGAGTGCCTGTTGAGATTATTGCAGACATGTTAAGGAAGGTACTGTGTCCAACTTATTAGGAAATGGAGAGTTTTTATTAAAAGTTCGCAAATGGTTGCAGCAGGTATTGACAAAATTCGATTTTAGTTAGTAATATAAAAGTATATCTAGTTGTTGAAGTTCGACTAGATAATCCTCGAATAAGCCTCGCTTTCCCTCTCTCTGAGCGGGGCATATTCACAATTGGCTTTCTAAATAGTCAAATAGTCATGTAGTTCATTTTGCCTCATCACTTCCCGTGATGGGGCATTCTTTTGTCTCTACCAATACCCGTTGCCGGGTTTCACAAAACACAATTATTAACTCATAGACCCATAAGGAGGATCAATGACGATCACCCGTACCTGCTGTATCTGCAATGCTCCACTCCACAATAAGCGATTAGATGCTAAAACCTGCTCCAGCTCTTGCAGATCAAAGCTCTTTAGACTAAATCAAACTAAATTTGTTTTGATTAAATTTCGCATCCCTAGCGAGGTCTACACAGATTTAAGCATCAAAGCTTTATTCTCTGGAAATAGCATCAGTGACTATCTTGCGCAACTGGTAGTGAAACAACAATGAAAAACTACCTTCTGATACACCGCGCATCAAATCTGATTGTTGACTATTTTGAAGCTGGTAAGCCTGACCAGCCGAGCGACCAGTACAAGTTGGTCCCTATCAGCGATCTAGTGCTTGATAAATACTATGCTGCCCTTGCCAGACACAAAGATGGAACCTGCGTCGATGCCGGCGAATTTGCGCTAGTGAGCCCGTCTTTTCTGGACGCTCTAAAGGACGCTTAACCAGAGTCGCACCAAAACTAAACATACCCCTGTAACGCTCTATAGCGCGATTACAGCGATTTTCTTTTTGTGGATACAACCCTACAGCCCCCCTATTTTGGCACCTCTGCAAGCCACGTAATACGTGGTGTAGATATGCAAAGAATGGGCTGTCACTAATCTAATGAAGAAGGAATACAAAATGAATCAATTAACATCATACGATCTAGGCAAGATGCTAGCCGTTGAGCAAATTGCTCATTACCAACATCTCAAACAAGCTGCTGTAGCCATTGTTGATAAAGTGGAGTACAGACGCTGCACAAACCAAATTGACATCCTCATCGCTCAATATGGTTTGAAGCTGAACAGGGATGGTGACTATGAGTAATAGCCGCCACCGAATCAGGCAAGGCATCACAAAGGCCACTGAACGTAAAGCCCGAGCAGAACGAACCCCACAACGCTCAAAGACAACAGCACTAGAGCGCTCCCCCGCAACTCGTGAAATAAGTACAGAGCTTCACAGGGCTGCTGTGCTCGACTGTTTTTACAGACACTACATGAACAAACAAAAGGAAATTTAAGAATGACTGAGAAAATCAAGATCGTGGGCACACCACCTAAATGGGATCAAGCCGAATTCGAAAGCAAACTTGAAGGTTGGATTAATGTCTATCGCGGTACACAGCAGTCTATGGAGCTTGTAAGCGCGCCATTTGAGCATGAACTACTGCAAGCTGTAATTGATAAATCGAAAGAAGGCTACACCGTTGCCATCAATCAGAGAGTACATCATGAGCAACTTAACCACTCTGTTTGGCTCGTCAAACCACCAGCTGCTCAGGCAGAAGACATTGCCGCTATTAAGGCTAAGGTCAAAGCGGAATACGTAGCTTATATAGAATCAGAACGTGCTCGCTATCAGGACTTGCTACGCCAGCAGCTACTACAAGCGCAAGACGAGAAGGAACGCAAAGCAGCCGAGCAAGCTAGAGCCAAGAAACTGGCTCAGATCGAGGCAGAGGTACAAGCCTGTTACTCTCCTTTGGAGATCCCTGCGTAATCCAACCTGAGTGTAAACAATGAAACAACAGGATGATGCCCCTCCTGGCGAATGCCAGCAGGGGCTTTTTTGTGTCTATGGAAAGGTGTCTACGCCCGTTTGACCCGATGTTTGCTGGGGATGGCCTGCATGGTGCTAAACACACACTCATTTTCCACTCTCATTTATGAGTGGATGCAACAGATTCAACAGATTATTTGAGAAATAGTGAGCTATCCCCAGTGACCATAGGTCTACGGCGCATCCTCAGGCGATTCTGAGCACGATCCATACTCAGACAAGGATGGGTAGCGGGTAGGTGAGAGAATGGTTGTATTAGGGCGGTAAAGCCAGTGGTAGATTCTTGCAGGAAAGGCCAGTTTTCGAATTAACTAAATCGTCGATCTATTGGAATGAGCTAGAAATCACTTTTCTCAATTAGTTAATTATTTTGTGTTGTGATCAATAATCAACAGTGCTAGGCTGACCCGTTTTTATCAAGCGCCCAACCTCCACGCGACAGTGTTCTTTTAAAGAAACTATGCCTCGCAGGGGGCTTTGTCGTGCCTGAGATTTGAGCAAACACAAACCACATACATCTGGCACCCTGCGGAGTCCGCAGACACCCCGAGAGAAATTGCCTATGGAACAAAGTGAACAAATGAGGACAACAACAAATGAGGAAAGAAAGCTGCACCACCGCTGTACCCGTTATTGATAATTACCGCCCGCAAGACGAAGCCTCTCTTCGCAAAATAAAAAAAGTGTCAGGTATGCGATGCCGAGTTTAAAGCACGGCGAGTTACTGCAAAGTATTGTGGTCAAGCGTGCAAGGATAACTCAACTAACGGCATGCGCGCGATTCGTATGAATGCAGCCCCACGACCTCACCGTCACCGTGGGAACACTGCCCGTCACAAGCAGAATACAATTGCACCTCTGCTGCGCGCCATGTCCAAGAGTCCCGAAATAATCTGGGATAGTGGCAGTGATGGGATGGCCTCCCAGAAATTCGTGGCTCATTCTGATCCGCAATGGTTTGATGATTACGTCATGGGGGCTTGCTATGTATCTATGAATGCCGATTGTGGTCGTCTCGATGTAAGTCCGGGCGACATTCGCAAGCTTTGTAAGCTTGATGAAATTTCGGTCAAGGGGGTTCAGTCGCTGATCCGGAACCACCAGATTCTGCCCGTTAGTGAACGGCACGCTCAGCGATTGGTGAAGGTCACAATCATCGCACTCAGCGGTATCGAGATGTTCCTAAACCGAAATCCAGCGGTCAAAGCCGAACTTGAGTCTTTAGCAGCATTGGAGAACGAAAGCGCTAAGATTGATCGTCAGTTTTTTGCAGAATGGGAAGCTTTGAACGCCTTGATACCTAAGACAGATTATCTTTAGCGCGTCATATTTGACGTCGGATATATAAAGGTTATTTCTTGTGGGCAAGGTGACCACGAAGGGCTACTTCAAGAAAGAAAGGGGTGATTAATATAATTAATCAAATCACCCCCAACAACCCAAGAGATTATCTCAGGGGCAAAGCCCCTAAATTGTGTATCAACAACACCTTGTTGTTAAGATGTCCCTGCGAATACGCAGAGTAAGATCAAGAGCAGGGCTGTCTTTTGGATTTTATTAATCCAGCCCTAAAAGCATTCGCTGACGCTCACAAAACAACCACTTCCAGTGCCAGCACTGCACAACCTTGTGTAGGGGAATCGTCTACAGTCGCCTGTGAAGGCTGACACAACTCTGTGTGCACAGCATCTTGTGCCCCGGTGCCCCGCACCGAATACCTCTTGTGTTGTGGGCCATGCCCACGAAGCGGCATCTAAGGAAGATGGGGGATTGAATCCATCAATCACAATCACCCCACATCTAATATAAGTTTCCTCTAGGGTGATGGCCCATTCACAGCACCTTTGCTGTAGGTATGCTCCCTGTGTTGGCTCACACAGAGCGAACATCAATGGGATGATGAAATTGATATTTTCAAAGCTGAGAGGCGTGATTAATCATCTCATCTTTTTCTGCTTTGATTGCCTTGTGAGCAATGTCTTTGCTTATCACTGAGATCTCGCTTTTATCAATGGTATCCCCATATTTATCAAGTATGAGCATGACTTTTTGTCCATCCCAATAGGATTTCTCATTTTGGAAAGAAACACCTACTTTTGTCTTAACGGTCTCTGAGGATTGCTTTAGCGGCTGACCATATTTTTGCAACAGCATGGCTTTAACAGTGTCATAATTTTCGACTTTCGTCGTGAGCCGTATTTCACGAATTTGAGACTCATGAGTCACCACCGCCGCACCGTAACCTATTCCTAATGGCGGTGTAGAGCGTAGAGAGTAATAACCTTCGATATACGGTCGCTCATAACACATTTCATCTGGAACGCTATAATCCTCAGGGCATTGCTTTAGCTGATAAATTAGTTTTTCATTTAGCTTAATGCTTAGAAAACTCGTTGGCTCTTGAGCCCATACCTTAGGCTCAGCGCTTCTGTTTGCTCCATGAGATGCGGTAGCAGTACAAATTGCTAACAAAAAGAGTGCCTTTCTTACGCTCATATATCTCCCTCCAATTTGGCCAAAGGCCGAATGTATTTATTCGTGTATTAGTAGCTGGCTGGTCGAATCTCTAGACCTGATTGGGTAACGAATCGGAATTTCCTTTGCTCCCCTTTACCCAAATAGGTTTCGACCTCCCGCCTTGGCAGGTTACTACCTGAGGCGCAAATTCCAGAGCCTTGAGGGTCCAGTCCGATCCCTATGAGCCTTGGTCCGGGCCGAACGTGGAAGCTAGCAATTTCGTTGTCGTCCATGCGGGCTACTAGTCTTCCGTCGATATAAACGGAGAAGTAACAAGTAGGGCCGATAGCCCCCAGTTGGCGAAGAACGGTGATTGTAGAGTCAGCACCTTCCTCCCTTGCTTGGTAAGCTAGCAATCGGTGGCTGGGTGTTTGATTAGCCTTGTCAGCTGTAGGTGGGGCCGCGCAGCCACCCAGAGTGCTGGCAATCACGGTAGCGGCAATTAATAATCGCATGAAGCCATCCTTATTCCCAGTAAAACTATCAGCACTGCAAATTAACTCACACTTACTTCCTACATGAAGTCTTTGGAGGGGGTGTAAGTATTTATGATTGGGGCGCTATAGCTTTTGCTAGAGCATGTTACTTTGTAAGTTAGTGGATTTTCTTCGTCACTCTCATTGGCCTTGATAAGAGCAAGGCCTTTTCCTGTCTGGGTACAAGACAAAATATCGTGCATGTATATGTGATTCGTTTTCTCAGTAACAGGAAACTCTTGACAATAGCTAAGGTCAGTTGTGCAAAGCTCAAGCTTGAGGGCATACAAGTCCGTCGCCCCCTGCACAGAGGATAGCTTGCTAGCTGCTAGGGCAGCTTGAGCGCACATCATTGCTGGAATGATAGAAATTGCCACTGCTGATCGTTTCTTCACGCTGATTCCTTTCTGGCTAGTCAACATTGCGGAGATTAGAATATCCCAATTTCAGATATCCGAAAAGCAGATATAGGTTGGACGGCTACCCTTTGTAGCCGCCGACCATGCCCAAGACAATTTACCGACCTGAGCACCAAGCTCTCCTACGCTTGTTGAAGGAGTACAGGACAGCAGCGGGACTGACGCAGGTGCAGTGCTCGAAGGCGCTGAATCGTCCTCAATCGTTCATGAGCGATGTGGAGAACGGGACACGGCGTCTGGACATCGTGCAGCTGAGAGACCTGTGTGCGGTGCTTGGAATTAGTCTGATGGAGCTGGTACAGGAGCTAGAGGCTGCAATAAAGGCAGGATCTTGAATGAGCCAACACTCCGAAGTGAAGGCTCTACGTCGATCAAGTGTCGGTCTGACTTGTCTATTGTTTCGATAGCACTATTCAGCTGGAAAGGCGCGATACCTGCCTTCAATTCTGTAAGCCTATAGTAAGCGGACTTAATTGTTAATTTTGAAGGAGCCTGGGACAGGGACAATAACTGGCATCTCGGCCTCCACTGGAGACAACTCAGCAAGCGAGGCCGCCCAAATGCTTAATTTTTCCATGCAAAAATGAGCATAACTCAAAGAGTCTAGGGCTGTAACCGCATCTGCTTTTTCGATAATGTTATGAAAGCGCGCCCGTCGGAGTGAAGGGTCGTCAAAGTGCTTACCTGAAGTACGGTCAGCTTTTAATTTTTCTGGATTAGAAGGCAACGGTAACTTTACGAAAGGCAACGACTCTTCGTCAGACAGTTTGGCGATACCTGTGATGGCATAAAGCGTTGCCCCCGCCGTTGCTAATGGCGCTGCATGAATTATCAAATTCCGGTAACTACCAAGGGTGTCCAGCCAGTTTCCCGGAGAGGACACTTCTTGAATTTCCACCCCATGTGGGTCAGTTGGAGGATTTCTTCTCCAGTGGCTACATAGAGCGCCAATGCTTGTAATGTTTGCTGAGCCTGTAGGCTTAACATACCAGTAAAATTCGATGAGGTAATCTCGGAGAGTGCAAGCATCAATCAGAAAAGTTTGGGCTGCTAGGTAGCAGAGCTCTGTATAGCCGTCAAGGAACCTCTGACCGTCCTTGAAGTCTCCCGACTGCAATTTTGAGTTCAACTGATCCATATACGCTTCTGATAGCTGTCGGACTCGCCACTCACAGCTCCTGAGCTGATGAGAGATACGTGTAGCTATGTCATACAGTTGGCTATCATTTTTTTTAAACGCACCATTTGCAATAAAGGACCAATCTCTACCTTGATCCCATGTGAGCCAGCCGGAGCCAAATGACGGTTTGACGCGCCATTCAGGCCGTGCGTGTGCGTGTGGTCCGGTGAAGAAATCGCATCCTACGACCTCTAATCCGAGGTTTCTAATGTCCGAAAATAGCGAGGTGTAGTTGTTAATTTCAATGGCTTTCTTTTCGCCAGTCATGTCGCCTGGATAGAGAAAATTACACGACTTGTCATAACTTAGAACTCTGATCCCTCCACTGATATGAACCTCGCGTGCCGCTAACCACTCCATGAGACTCTCCTAAATGATTTCGGTTTGTATTACCACAGCAACCCGTATCACACGATAGACCAAAGAAACGCATCAACGCTGCTACATCCTGATACGGTTTTCTACCAATCTCAATTTTGATCGCAGGTTGTGTCAACATTTCAATCCCATGGTGACGATGATGGCACCTGTCCTGCGCGTTCATTTTCGTGTGGAGTCACCGCTTGGTGCCTCTACCGATTTGGGTGTACATCAGGCAGTACATTCTGATGACCTCAAAATAGCCGCCCAGCTGTACCGATAACATATGTTTGACAACCCTAAACGGCTCACTCATAATCGGTACATCCAAAACGATACAGGGCGAACTCATCATGTTCATTCGTGGCTACCTTCGAGCATCGACACAAGGTCAAGATGCAAACCGTGCACGTGCCGCCCTGTCTGAGTTCGCCATTGCACACGGCCACAAGGTCGCCACGTTCTACGTTGAGAACGTGTCTGGTGCAAAGCTGGAGCGTGAAGAACTCAATAGGCTGATTGATGACAGTCATGAAGGTGATGTGCTGCTCATTGAACAAGTGGACCGTTTGTCCCGTCTTCAAGCTGATGACTGGGATGATTTGAAAGCTCGCATCAAAGACAAGGGCATCAACATCGTTAGCCTGGACCTACACACTAGCCATACGGCGTTGACCAAATCAGATGCTACTGATGACTTCACTAAAGGCATGATTAAGGCCATCAACGGTATGCTACTCGACATGCTGGCTGTGGTTGCACGCAAGGACTATGAAGACCGTCGCAGCCGTCAAGCTCAGGGTATCAACACTGCGAAGGCTAAAGGGGTGTACAAGGGCCGCAAGAGAGATGAAGGCTTGCATGAGCGTATCCGTATGGCCCTTGAAGGCGGCCAGAGTCTACGTAAGACGGCAACCGTTGTTGGTTGTGCCCTCAGCACCGTACAACGAGTACAGAAAGAGATGAAAGCAGCTGTCTAAAGTCGGCTTCATACAGAGCCACATGGGCCAACCCTGTGGGGTAGGGTAGATATACATCCAGTCGCCTCGCTATGAGCTTCCTGTGAGCTTGTGGCGGGGCTTTCTTGTTATGTCTGTAGGGATTTTGAAATCATAAAACTTTTCGACCCTTTCTGTGATCTGGCCGTACTGAGCATGGGTGCTGTCTCTAGGGATTTCCCGTCAGGAACCTGCCGGATACGAAGCGAAATCCCATTTCTGATTTGAGGGGAAAATGAATTCGCGGCAGATGGGATACGTTGTATGCAAACTATCCCGCTGAGCACTTCACATAGATAAAACCACCATCACCGCAGATGAACTTGATTTGTCTGAATCAGACGACCATATATGCAGCCATCGAAGAAGTCAGTATATGGATTCGATATCTAAATGGCAGATAGTTGGTGTAGGCTTGCTATGTAAGTATTGACGCCGTCAGTTGGTCTTCTGCGGAGTGCTCATAAAATATGCCATTCACTGAGATGGAAAATGGTAAAGAGTCGTTATGAGTTTTTAAGATGCTAGTAGGTCTTTGATTTTTTTTGCTATTTCCTCAGGGTTTTCTTTCCATTCAACGTAAAGCTTGTCACTCATGAGATAGTTGCTGCTGAGTATTTTTTCTTTATCGCCATGAATGAGTGGAAGCAGACGCTTGGTTCCTCCCGAAATGTCGCCGTTTAGCACGGCGTTAATCTCTTTCTGCGGCCAAGCTTTAATCACGGAGTTCTCTGTCATTATCGCAACAACGTATTTTGATTTGATGAGTCCTTTGTTGATGGTCTCAATGAGGGAGTCACCCCAAGCTATAACTTTGGTGTCGTAGAATGCATGTACTCCTAATTTTTTTAACTCGTTATAAAGCGGCTCTACAATTGTTTCTTTATCTTCGGATGCGTGGCATAGGAAAACATCATACATTTCATATTCCTCTTTAATGGCATTTAGGAACTTGGGCGGAGATTTGTCGTGCTCAGCCATTTTTAATATTAACTTGACATAGGTCGGGTCATCTTTCCCTTTTACCATAGCGATAAAGGATAATCTGCCGTATAGGTTGTGTTTGAGCCTGCTGCCATCATCGGTAAGTGAAATATCCTCGGGCTTTAATCCCAGAACGTCAATGTAATAATGTTTCTCCGCCTCTTTTGGGTCTTTCACCCATTGATAAATGGCAGCGCGTACATTGTTTTTGTATTCGGCTGGAACGTTCACCTTCTTGTTCGTTACAAGTCCGGTTACTTCCTGTCTATCATACTTCGATTGAAGTCTGCTCTTTTTTTCGTTGATTTCGAATCGGGCTCTAGCGAAAATGCTAGACAACTCCTCGCCCACAATGGTTTGACCATCGATGATGTGAGCGATTTCGCGAGGAAATGCTCTTCTTGAAGATATGGTTACATCATCGGCATAACGAGAATAAGTCAGGTGGTGACTACGGACGTGTTTAATGATTCTATTGTCCAAAGTGCTTGCGACAATGTTAGATACAATTGGGGACGTGGCGGCCCCTTGAGGTAAGTAGTTATTAAAGCAGCATATCTGAGCAATTACGGTTGCGACGTCCGGGTGAATTTCAAATGGTTTGGCGATAAAAACCGCTCTTACTCGCCCGAAATTTATTGAGCCGAAGAAGTCTTTGATATCTACGTTTAAGACCCAGCTTGACTTTTTGTGAAGCATGGCATTCTGCAGAATTCCTCTTTTTTTAACAAATCCTTGGACGCAATTCTTGAACTCCAAGTTTTCATTAAGTAACTCTGCAAGTTTGTTTTGAACTACTCGCAAGCCCTTTTGAGGTGCATCAATCTTACGAAGACCGCCGCGCTTTTTGGGTATTTCAAAGGACTTGTACTTTAATGCATCTGCTCGCTTATAACAGATAAAAAGCAAATTGCCTTTTTTTACGCCTAATAACTCGCAAAGACGGTCGAGGGACGCAAGCTTGTAAATAGAGCGATTGGGAGGGGTCAGTAGCTTCAAGGCAAACTCCGGCCTGCATGCTGTCTGAGAAAAAGCGGCACCCCCCGCTATTCACCTTACGCCCCGCGAGACCGCTAACATTGCGAAGAAGCCTCGACGTAACTCTCAGTAGCATATGTCCTTACATTAACGATCATTGCAGCGGTAGCACTGCATAGTTAAAGCTTGGAGGGGTGCCTGTTACCTTTATGCCTGAAATACTCTCGGATGGCAATACGACATAAGCATAAGCAGATTTTCAAAAAAAACCGTGTATCCCTCATCCCTGCTCAGCCCGCTCCATGCGAATACCGGTTTCAGTTTGAGTGACAAAGGCATCGCGTTGGTTGTGTAACAAATGCTGTCACAACCCCTGTCACAAGTCGTTGCCACAGCCCCTTGCCATGGGTAGGATGAGGCACCCTTACTCCTTGTCGATCTACCCCTCGGCAAAGCGCATCTCCCGCGTCTCGCCCATCAACAGCGGCGCATTCGCCTCAGTCACCCCACGGATGTAATCCCACAACAGGGTAATCCGCTTCAACTTCCTCAAATCCTCCCGGCAATACATCCAGAACTGCCTCGTCACCTCGATCTCCTTCGGCAACACCGTCACCAACCGCGAATCCTGCGCCGCCAGGAAGCATGGCAAGATCGCCAGCCCACGCCCCTGCAACGCCGCCGTGTACTGGGCAATCACGCTGGTACTGCGCAAATGCGCGCTGGCGCTGGGTATCAGGTTGGCCAGGTACAGCAGTTCCGAACTGAACGCCAGGTCATCCACGTAACTGATGAACGGGTGCCTGGCCAGGTCCGTCACCTGGCGGATTGGTGCGTGGTTGTCCAGGTAATCCTGGGTCGCATACAGCCGCAAGCGGTAGTCGCACAACTTGCAGCACACATACGGCCCATGCTCCGGCCGCTCCAGGGCAATGACGATGTCCGCCTCGCGCTTGGACAGGCTGATGAAGTGCGGCAGCGGCAGGATATCCACCGAAATCGCCGGGTAGGCGTCGACGAAATGGCTTAGTTGCGGGGTGATGAAGAAGCTGCCGAAACCCTCGGTGCAGCCCATGCGCACATGCCCCGACAACGCCACGCCCGACCCGGACACCTGCTCGCACGCCATGTGCAGCGTGCTCTCGATCGACTCGGCATAGCCCAGCAGGCGCTGGCCCTCGGCGGTCAGGACAAAGCCGTTGGTCCGCGATTTTTCGAACAGCAAGGTGCCCAGCGCCGCTTCCAGCGAGCCGATCCGTCGCGACACCGTGGTGTAGTCCACGCTCAGGCGCTTGGCGGCGCTGCTGGCCTTGCGGGTACGGGCCACTTCGAGGAAGAACTTCAAATCGTCCCAGTTGAGCGCGCTCAGGGAGGTGAGGTCTTTTTGCATGATGATCCGGTTTTTTTGTGCGTTCTTGTTGGATGTTTGCACATCTATACTCGAAACAAGCCTCAGGACGCCACCTCGCGTTTGCCCGGCGCTGGCGATCTCGTCCCGACAATAATTCCAAGGAGAACGCAGATGAACGCACCGCAATCCCCTAACAGCACCAAGGTCGAGCAGGTCAAACTGCTGATCGACGGCCAGTGGGTCGAGTCCAAGACCAGTGAATGGCGCGATATCGTCAACCCGGCCACCCAGGAGGTGCTGGCGCGCGTACCGTTCGCCACCGCCGAGGAAGTCGACGCCGCCGTGGCCGCAGCCCAGCGCGCCTTCCAGACTTGGCGCGACACCCCAATCGGCGCGCGCATGCGCATCATGCTCAAGCTGCAGGCGCTGATCCGCGAACACACCAAACGTATTGCCCAGGTGCTCAGCGCCGAGCAGGGCAAAACTATTGCTGACGCTGAAGGCGATATCTTCCGCGGCCTGGAAGTGGTCGAGCATGCGGCGTCCATCGGCACCCTGCAGATGGGCGAATTCGCCGAGAACGTCGCCGGCGGCGTCGACACCTATACTCTGCGCCAGCCGATCGGCGTGTGTGCCGGCATCACCCCGTTCAACTTCCCGGCGATGATCCCGCTGTGGATGTTCCCCATGGCCATCGTCTGCGGCAATACCTTCGTGCTCAAGCCGTCCGAGCAGGACCCGCTGTCGACCATGCTGCTGGTCGAGCTGGCGCTGGAAGCCGGCGTGCCGGCCGGGGTGCTCAACGTGGTGCACGGCGGCAAGCAGGTGGTGGATGCCATCTGCACTCACCAGGACATCAAGGCGATTTCCTTCGTCGGTTCTACCGAAGTGGGCACCCACGTGTACAACCTTGGCAGCCAGCACGGCAAGCGTGTGCAGTCGATGATGGGCGCCAAGAACCACGCGGTGGTGCTGCCCGATGCCAACCGCCAGCAAACCATCAACGCCTTGGTCGGCGCTGCCTTTGGCGCGGCGGGCCAGCGCTGCATGGCCACCTCGGTGGCGGTGCTGGTGGGCAAGGCCCGCGAATGGCTGCCGGATATCAAGGACGCGGCCAGCAAGCTCAAGGTCAATGCCGGCTGTGAGCCAGGCACCGATGTCGGCCCGGTGGTTTCCAAGCGCGCCAAGGAGCGTGTGCTGGGCCTGATCGAAAGCGGCATCCAGGAAGGTGCCAAACTCGAACTCGATGGCCGCGACGTCAAGGTGCCCGGCTACGAGCAAGGTAACTTCGTCGGTCCGACCCTGTTCTCGGGGGTGAAGACCGACATGCAGGTGTACACCCAGGAGATCTTCGGCCCGGTGCTGGTGACCCTGGAGGTCGATACCCTCGACGAGGCCATCGCCCTGGTCAACGCCAACCCGTTCGGCAACGGCACCGGCCTGTTCACCCAGAGCGGCGCGGCAGCGCGCAAGTTCCAGAGCGAAATCGACATCGGCCAGGTCGGTATCAACATCCCGATCCCGGTACCGGTACCGTTCTTCAGCTTCACCGGCTCGCGTGGCTCCAAGCTCGGCGACCTCGGCCCGTACGGCAAGCAAGTGGTGCAGTTCTACACTCAGACCAAGACCGTCACCGCTCGCTGGTTCGATGACGACAGTGTCAATGACGGTGTGAACACCACCATCAGCCTGCGCTAAGGAGCACGTCATGCGTATCGCATTCATCGGCCTGGGCAACATGGGCGCGCCCATGGCCCGCAACCTGATCAAGGCCGGGCACCAACTGAACCTGTTCGACCTGAACAAGGCCGTGCTGGCCGAGCTGGCGGAACTGGGCGGGCAGATCAGCCCGTCGCCCAAGGACGCGGCGGCCAACAGCGAGCTGGTGATCACCATGCTGCCGGCCGCGGCCCACGTGCGCAGCGTGTACCTGAACGAAGACGGCGTGCTGGCCGGCATTCGTCCCGGCACGCCGACCGTGGACTGCAGCACCATCGACCCGCAGACTGCGCGTGATGTATCCAAGGCCGCGGCGGCCAAGGGTGTGGACATGGGCGATGCACCGGTGTCCGGTGGCACCGGCGGCGCGGCGGCAGGCACCCTGACCTTCATGGTCGGTGCCAGCGCCGAGCTGTTCGCCACCCTCAAGCCGGTACTGGAGCAGATGGGTCGCAACATCGTGCACTGCGGGGAGGTGGGTACCGGGCAGATCGCCAAGATCTGCAACAACCTGCTGCTGGGCATCTCGATGATCGGCGTGTCCGAGGCCATGGCCCTGGGCAATGCGCTGGGCATCGATACCAAGGTGCTGGCCGGTATCATCAACAGTTCGACCGGGCGTTGCTGGAGCTCGGACACCTACAACCCGTGGCCGGGCATCATCGAGACCGCGCCGGCATCGCGTGGCTATACCGGTGGTTTTGGCGCCGAGCTGATGCTCAAGGACCTGGGGCTGGCGACCGAAGCGGCACGCCAAGCCCATCAACCGGTGATCCTGGGCGCCGTGGCGCAGCAGCTGTATCAGGCCATGAGCCTGCGCGGCGAGGGCGGCAAGGACTTTTCGGCGATCGTCGAGGGTTATCGCAAGAAGGATTGATGCAAGAGGTGGGCTTCATCGCGGGCCAGGCGGCCTTCCCTCTGTAACTGCGCACCAGAGGGAAGGGCGGCTGATCCGCGATTTTTTTTGCCCACGCCTGCAGGTATTACGCGGCCGTTGTAGGAGCGGGTTCACCCGCGAAGGCGTCGGTGAGGCCACTGCAGCATTCGCGGGTAAACCCGCTCCTACAAGGGGGTAATGTCAGCTTTGGTATCAGGCAAAGACGAAATACTTGCGCACAGTCTCGACCACTTCCCAGGTGCCTTTCATCCCCGGTTCGATCACGAACACATCACCCGCTTTCAGGTGCTTCGGCTCCTCGCCTTCCGGGGTGATGATGCAGTAGCCATCGAGGAAGTGGCAGTACTCCCACTTCTCGTAATTGACCTCGAATTTGCCCGGGGTGCAGATCCAGGTGCCCATGATCTTGCTGCCGTCGGCCGACAGATAGGCGTTGAGGTTGACGGTGTGCGGATCGCCGCCGATGCGCTTCCACTTGGTGGCGTCCACTACCGGCGTCGGGCAGGTTTCGCGCAGGACGGTGATGAAATCGGACATGGCACAACTCCTGGTGACTGGCTGAATGACTGGTCACCATAGGGCTATCGGCAGAGCCGCAGTTGCCTGGGCTCGACGTCCAGCTGTCTGCCCGCGCTATGCCAGGCACACGCCTTATGCCCACCAATACCGCACGAAGTGGAAAAACACCGGCGCGGCAAAGCACACCGAGTCCATGCGGTCGAGCATGCCGCCGTGGCCTTCGATCATGTGCCCCCAGTCCTTCACCCCGCGGTCGCGCTTGATCGCCGACATCACCAACCCGCCGAAGAAGCCCATGGCGTTGACTGCCAGTGCCATCAGCGCGGCCTGCCAGAAGGTGAACGGGGTGATCCAGCACAGCAGGGCGCCGATCAGGGTGGCCAGCGCCACGCCACCGGCCAGCCCTTCGACGGTCTTCGACGGCGACAGGTTGGGCGCCACCTTGTGCTTGCCGAACAGCTTGCCGCACACGTACTGCAGCACGTCGCTGATCTGTACCACCAGGATCAGCCAGGCGATCAGCAGCAGGTTGCGCCCTTCGTAGCCGGGGATATCCAAGGTCATCAGTGCCGGCACCGACGATACGCAGTACACCGCGATCATCAACCCCCACTGCACCTTCGAGGCGCGTTCGAGAAAGCGTGTGGTGTCGCCGCCGAAGCTGGCCAGGATCGGCAGCAACAGGAACAGGTACACCGGAATGAAGATGCTGAACAAGCCGTACCAATCCATGGCGATCAGCATGTACTGCACCGGCAGCGCCACATAGAACGCTGCCACCAGCGCCGGGTAGTCGCTGCGCCGGGTCGGGGTGAGGGTCATGAATTCGCGCAGGGCGTAGAACGACACGCCGTAGAACAGCACGATCACGCCGTACTTGCCGAACAGGAAGGCGATGCCGATCACCAGCACCATCACCCACCAGGCATTGATGCGGGCGTTGAGGTTGTCGATCACGGGATGTGGTGCCGGGCCGGCGCGCCACTTGAGCAGGCGGCCGATCACGCTGGCGAGCAGTAGCAGGGCGCCGATGCCGGCGAACAGGGAAAGGGTGTTGTCGTCCATCTCAGGCATCCTTGGGGGCCAGGTTCAGCAGGGCCTGGCTGGCCCGCTCGAGAAACGCCTGCTTGCTTTCATCTGCTTGCAGGTGCAGCGGTTCGCCAAAGCTCAGCGTGCACAGCAGCGGCAACGGCAGCGCACGGCCCTTGGGCATTACCCGGTTGAGGTTGGCTATCCATACCGGTACCAGTTCGACTTCGGGGTTGGCTGCTGCCAGGTGGTAAAGCCCGCTCCTGAACGGCATCAACGGTTCATCACCGAGGTTGCGCGTGCCTTCCGGGAAGAAGATCAGCGAATCGCCTTGGGCGACCGCTTCGAGAATTGGCTGCAGCGGGCTGCCCTGGCCTTCGCTGCGTTGCCGGTCGATCAGCACGCCATTGAATACCTTGCGGATCAGAAAATCGCGGATGCCCGGTTTGGCCCAATAATCGGCACCGGCTACCGGGCGGGTATGCTTGCGCAGCGGCTGTGGCAGCGAGGCCCACAGCAGCACGAAGTCGCCGTGGCTGCTGTGGTTGGCGAAATACAGGCGCTGCACCGGCAGTGGCGTGCAGCCCAGCCACAGGGCGCGGGCACCGGTGATCAGGCGGGCGGCGGAGGTGATGGCGTAGGCGGTCAGGTTGGCGAGCATGGGTTGGCTTGTTATCCCTTCAAAGGCAGTGTCAGCAGGGTAGCCAAGGCCAGCGACAGTTGCAGGCCCAGGCACACTGCCTGGCGCCGCAAAAGCGCCAGTGCGGCCTGGCTGCGGGCAGGCCAGGCGCGGCAGTCCGTGGCTTGCGGCTTGAGGTTCAGTTCGAACAGGGCGCGGTCCAGGGCCTGGGTGTCTGTCGCCAGGTCGGCGCTGCTGGCCAGGTAGGCGAACAGTTCGGCATCCACTGCTACGCGGATGGCCCAGTATTTGTGCAGCACGCCGAGTACCAGCAGCACGCCGCACAGAAGGCTGGCCAGCGGTTGCAGCGGGGTGCCCAGCAAGGGCGCCAGGCCGTAGGCCAGGGCCAGCAGGGTGAGGCCATCCGAGAGGCGCTCCAGCTGTTTGCCACGGCCCAGCAGGCTGGCCACCACGAGCAGGTTCATGGTTGTGCTCCAAGCTGTTGCAAGGCCTGGCGGTGCGCGCGGTGTAGAACGATACCGGGGCGGGCCTTGCGCAGCAGGGCTTCGGCCTGTTGCACATCGTTGCAGCGGCCGGTCAGCACCAGCCAGGCGGCTGCGGCGCTGGCGCTGCGAGAATAGCCCAAGGCGCAGCAGACCAGCACGGGGCCCTGGGAGCGCAGGTGTTCGATGGCGATGGCGGCCTGGTGCAGCAGCGTGCAGTCCGGCGCTATCAGGTCCAGGGTCGGGAAACACTGATAGCCAACAGCTGACGCGATCTGTGTAGGAGCGGCCTTGTGTCGCGAAAGGGGCGCGAAGCGGCCCCAGGTTTTCAGCTTCGCGGCAGAAATTGCCGGGGCTGCTGCGCAGCCCTTTCGCGACACAAGGCCGCTCCTACAAAGGACCGCGCCGGCATGGACATTACAAGGCAGCTCTGCACACAAATCGACAACCGCAGCGAATGGTGTACCACGCCCTGGAATCCGCCCCAGGTAAACGCCATCACACACTTCATCCGCCTGCGGATGACGCCAGGTCCACAACCGTGAATTGCCCCACGCCCCGGTCAGGTACGGCGCAAGCAACCAGCAGGCCGCAGGCGACAAGCGCCCATCGGCACCTTTCTGAAACCCGCCCGCGCCAAGCACGCCATAGTTCAGCGCCACCAAAGCCAGCGACACGGCCGGCCAGGCCAACCACAGCCAGGCGCCGCCAAGTGCCCCGGCAGGCACTGCGCACAACAGCGCGCCCACTGCATAGCACAACGCCAGGCGCCAGCGCTTGGCATCACGCGCAAGGCTCGCCTGCTGCCAAGGCAGCGGCCCCTGATGTGGCCACAGCCAGAGGCAGGCAAACCCCGCCAATGCCCCTGTCGGCACGTCGATGAAATGGTGCTGCCAGGTGGTCAGCACCGACACGCCGATCAGCGCCATCCAGCCATGCATCAACCAACGCCAGGGCTGGCGCCGCACATGCCGGGCAAACATCGTCCAGATGATCACCAGCAGCGCGATATGCAGCGAGGGCGCCTGGTTGAATGGCTTGTCGAAACCCATCAGTACATCGAACAACCAACCGAACAGTCCGCCCAGTTCCGGCCGCTCGAAGGTGAAGCGCAGCGGCCACAGCAGGAAGCAGGTGACGCTGATCACTTGGGCGCTGAGCAACGTCAGCGCATGCCGGTCCATTTCCTGGCGCGTGCGCGGCAGCAGGAAGGACAGCCCGTAGAGCAGGTCAACCGACCAGTAGGGGATGATCGTCCAGGGCCATAACGGCATGTGGCTTTCCCAGGCGAACACCAGGGTGCCGACATCACTGCGCCCGGCCGTATGGTTGTTCGCCAGCCCGTAGCTGAGGAAAAACAACGGCCCCAGCAGCAGAAGCCAGAACACGCCCCGGCGGATCAGCCCCGGCTCGCGCGATGAGCTCATTCAGCGCACCCGTTGCGCCAGGCTGACGCTGAAAATACCCCATTCGTCGATGCGCTGGGCCAGCTTGCGGAAGCCCGCCGCCTCAACCAACTGGTCCATTTCCGCCTGGCTGCGGCGGCGCATCACCCAGGCCTCGCCGCCGCGGTGGCTGGTGAGGGCGCGGGCGATCATCTCCAGTTGCGGGTGCCACGGCTGGCCGGTGTAGACCAGGTAGCCGCCATCCTCCAGCGCGTCGGCCAGGCCGGCCAGCGAGTTGCCCACCAGTTGGTTGCTGGGGAACAGTTCGTACAGGCCTGAGACCACGGCCAGGGTTGGCGGTTGTTCCAGGGTGGCCAGGCTTTGGCGGTCGAAGGCATCGCCGTGGACGAAGCGGGCAATGTCGGCCAAGCCTTTTTCGGCGATCAGCGCGCTGCCTTGCTGCACGTTCAGCTCGCTGTAGTCGCGCAGCAGGATCGAGTCCGGCAGTTGCTCAAGCTCTTGCAGGGCCTCGAGAATGTAGCGGCCATGGCCGGCGGCGATATCGACAATGTGCACCGGCCGCTGCTGTTCGCGCAGGTGGGCGATGGCCAGGCGCAGCAGTTCCTCTACGTGCAGCTTGCGCTGGCGAATGCCGCGCCAGCCGATGGCGTCGAGGTAGTTGCGGTCGACCAGGCGCCCCAGCTTGCCTTTGCCGGTCGGCTGGTTGCGGTACACGTAGTCGAGGGTGCTGCCGGAATCGAAGCCGGTGTCGAAGCCCAGCTTCACGCCTGCGGACAGCCCCTTGCCCAGGCGTAGCCCGGCACGGGTGGCGCGCCAGTACAGGTCACGGGGTGAGTGGCGCGGCAACGGCGCGGCCAGGCTTTCGGCCTCGGCGCAGCTGGCGCCGCTCTTGTCGGCCTCGAGCAGCGACGGCACGGGTGTGGGGCTGGCGAAGCAGTGCTCGACAAACCGCTCGATGCGCCGCAGGGCATGCGCCCGATCCCGTTCGCCGAGGGTGTCGTGGAAGAAGCCCGGCAGGATGTGCATTTCCTTGCGCGCGCTGCCCAGCCGATGGAAAAAGCGCTGTTGCGGCTGGCGTTCGACCACGAAGTCGGCACCGGACACCAGCAGTTGAGTGGGTATCTGGATAGCCTGGGCGTCCGCCACCACGCGGTCGGCGGCTTCATACAGGCCGAGCAGCATGGTCACCGAAATAGGCCGGCTGATCAGCGGGTCGGCCACATACGACATGACCCGCTCGGGGTCGTGGGTGAGCAGGCGTGGCTTGACGTAGCTGTTGACGAAAAAGTTGCCGCGCAAGGCCTTCAGCAGCTTCAGGCCGGGGCGGGCGAAGGGCACGTACAGTTTGACCTTGAAGGCCGGCGAGGCCAGCACCAGGCAGCGCACCTTGGGGGCGTAGTCGTGGGCCCAGGTGGCGACCAGCACGGCCCCGACGCTTTGCGCCAGCACTACCAGGTCCTGCTCGGCGATGCCGTGGTGGGCCTGGATGTGTTCGATGAAGGTTTGTACATCGCGCACGCTGGTGGCGAACCCCGGGCTGTCGCCGCGTGCGCCTGGCGACTGGCCATGGCCGCGGGCATCCCAGGCGAAGAAGTCGTAGCCCGGCATGTCCAGCTCATCGGCCAGGTGGGCCATGCGCCCGCCGTGTTCGTGGCCACGATGGAACATCACCACGGCGCGGCGTGGCTGGTGTTCGTTGCGGCTGGCAGGCCAGTGACGGTAGTGCAGCTCGACACCGTCATGGGTGGAGAAGTGCAGCGCTTGCGCTTGGCGCATGGTCAACGTCCTTTTGCAGCGGCGGTAGGCTCAGCGGGTTTCGGCCAGCCCCTGGCGAACCCGGTTGTAGAGGGTATAGAGCGAGAGCGCGAGGATGACCAGCAACAGGCCGTTGATCCAGGCGCCATCGAGCAGGCCGAAGGCGACGCCGGTGCCCAGCACGCCGAAGGCCAAGGCCCGGTCGCTTTTGCCCATGGGGCCGTCGTAGCGCCGTGAAGCACCGGCCAGCGGGCCCATGACACCGGCGTATTCGCTGAAGGTGGCGCACAGCACTACCAGTACCACCAGCGTTGGGGAAACACCGGCCAGCAGGGCGAAGGGCAGGTACAGCGCGGCGTCGGCGATCACGTCGCACAGTTCGTTGAGGTAGGCGCCGAGGGTGGACTGCTGGCCGAATTCCCGGGCCAGCATGCCGTCGACGGCGTTCAACGCCATGCGCAACAGCATCCACACCGGGATCAGGATGAACAGCCAGGTGACATGGGGCAGGGCGGCCAGCAGCAGGCCCAGCAGGAGCGAGACCACTGCGGCGGCGACGGTGACCTGGTTGGCGGTGACACCGCGGTCGTAAAGGCGCTGGACTGCCGGGCGAAGCAGGGCCTGGAAGCGCGGTTTGAGCTGGTAGATCGATGCCACTGGAAAGTCCTTTTCGGTGGGGCGTTATGGCGCCATTGTGTGTGAGCCTTCTTCGCGGGTAAACCCGCTCCTACTGTAGGAGCGGGTTTACCCGCGAATGCGCCCTGACAGGCACCGAGGTAATCTCAGGTTTCCAGCAATCGCTCAACCAATGCTGCGGCATAGCCCGGCAGCGCCGCGAAATCCCGCGCGCACACCAGCAACCGGCGGTTGGCCCATGTTTCCCTCAGCGCCACCCAGTGCAACGGCAACACCCCTTGCCAACGCTGCACCGCTGCCAGCGGCACCACCCCCACCCCGGCCCCGCCCGCGACCATGCGGATCACCCCGTCAAACCCCTCAGCCCGCACCCGAACCCGCATGCGCCGCCCTTCGCGCAGCGCCTGCTCTTCCAGGTACAGCGCCAGTGCACTGCCGGCCCCGAGGCCAACATAGCCATGGGCCAGGCTGTCGATGAAGCTGGGCGTGGCCTCACTGGCCAGCGGGTGGCCCAACGGCGTCACCAGCACCAACGGGTCGTCGCGAAACGGCCGGGTCTGCAGGTGCTCGCTGGGGGCGGCGGTGGAAACGATGCCCAGGTCAGCCATGCCCTGGCTGATCGACTGCACGATACGCAGGCTGGGCAATTCCTGTACATCCACGCTGACCCCAGGGTTTTCAGCCAGATAACTGGCCAGCAGCTCGGGCAGGTATTCAGTGAGTGCCGCCGTGTTGCACAACAGGCGCACCTGGCCTTGCTGCCCTTGCGCGTACTGGCCTAGGTCGAACTGCAGGCGCTCGACCTGCTGGGTTATCAATCGGGCATGCTGCAGCAGTGCCTGGCCCGCCGGAGTTGGTTGGACACCCCGGCGGTTGCGTTCCAGCAAGGGGATGCCCAGCGACGCCTCCATGGCGCGGATGCGCGCACTGGCTGCAGGCAGCGACAGGTGGCTGCGGCTGGCTCCAGCGGTGATGTTGCCGCACTCCAGGGTGTGCTGGAACAGCCTGAGGTCGATCAGGTCGAAATGCATGTGGCTCTGTCCTGAAAAGAGTCTGGCTGAGTATATGGCAGATTTTCACCCCGGCCGGCACACGCCATCATCGGCTCATGAATACCTTGCTCGCTTTCTACCAGAACATTGGCCCAGCGCTGTCGCTGCTGGTGCTGCTGACCTTCCTGCTGGCCGGTGCGGTGAAAGGGGTGATCGGCCTCGGCTTGCCGACCATTGCCATGGGCCTGCTGGGCCTGGCTATGTCTCCGGCGCAGGCTGCGGCGTTGCTGATCGTGCCCTCGACCCTCACCAACCTGTGGCAGCTGGCCAACGGCGGGCACCTGAGGGATTTGTTGGTGCGCCTGGGGCCGATGCTGGCGATGATTTGCATCGGTACCTTGGTGGGCAGTGCCTGGCTGGGGCTCGACAGCGGCCCGTGGGCCGTGCATGCGCTGGGCGCGGCCTTGCTGGTGTATGCGCTGTACGGCCTGGTCGGCCCCGGCTTGTATCTGGCGCCGGAACGCGAGCGTTGGCTGGGGCCGCTTTGTGGGTTGCTGACTGGTGTGGTTACAGCCGCGACTGGTGTGTTCGTGATGCCGGCGGTGCCCTACCTGCAAAGCCTGGGGTTGGGCCGTGAGCAGATGATCCAGGCCCTGGGCCTGTCGTTCACGGTCTCGACCCTGGCCTTGGCCGTTGGCCTGGCCGGGCAGGATGCTCTGGGTGGCCAGGCGCTGGGCGCTTCGCTGCTGATGCTGGCGCCGGCCTTGCTCGGCATGCTGGCCGGCCAGTGGCTGCGTCAGCGCATCAGTGCGCTGCTGTTCAAACGTTGTTTCTTCATCGGCCTGGCCGCACTCGGCGGCCATCTGCTGATCAACGGCTAGCGGACGATACGCTGAGCATATCGACCATCTGGATATCGAAGTCGCGCTCCAGGTAGTCCATGCGCGTTTCGAAGAATGCGGCCATGTGCGGCAGGGCCGAGTGCACATCCAGTGCGGCCTTGTTGGCCCACACCTCGAAAAACACGAACAGGCTTGGGTCCTGCTGGTCGCGCAGCATGTGGTACTCGATGCAGCCTGGCTCCTGGCGGCTTGGCTCGACGTAGGGGCGGAACAAGGCTTCGAATGCTTCAGCCATTTCCGGGCGGGTCTTGGCTTTGAGGACGAACGCGTATTGCTCACTCATGGGTCGCTACTCGGTGATGGAAAGGTGAACCGATTCTACGGCAACAATGCGTCTGGTATTCATGACTTCAAGTCAATTGTATTTTGCCCTGTCGTTGCTATATCCCACGCCCGCGAGCCTCTAACCTGCCGGCCTGAATTCTGATTCGGCCCCTGGAGGCCTGCATGAAAAAGATCCTTTTGCTCAACGGCGGTAAACAGTTCGCCCATTCCGACGGACGCCTCAACGCAACGTTGCACGAAGCGGCCATCGCTCATCTGGACCGGGCCGGTTTCGATGTGCGCCAGACTTTCATCGATGGCGGCTACGATGTGCAGGAAGAGGTGGAAAAATTCCTCTGGGCCGATGTGGTGATCTACCAGATGCCCGGTTGGTGGATGGGCGCACCATGGACCGTGAAGAAGTACGTCGACGATGTATTCACCGCAGGCCACGGCAGCCTGTATGCCAACGACGGCCGTACCCGTTCGGACCATTCGCAGAAGTACGGCAGCGGTGGCTTGGTCCACGGCAAGCAGTACATGCTGTCGCTGACCTGGAACGCCCCGCAGCAGGCCTTTGACGACCCGAGCGATTTCTTCGAAGGCAAGGGTGTCGATGCGGTGTACTTCCCGTTCCACAAGGCCAACCAGTTCCTCGGCATGAGCGGGCTGCCGACCTTCCTGGCCACGGATGTGATGAAACGCCCGGATGTGCCGGCGGCGTTGGCGGCCTATGAGGCGCACCTGGACAAGGTGTTTGGCAAGGCTGAATAAGGGGTTGGCCTGTCCCGGCCTCTTCGCGGGCACGCCCGCTCCCACAGGTACTGTGCAAGCCTTGAAACTTGTGTGATCTCTGTGGGAGCGGGCGTGCCCGCGAAGAGGCCGGCCCAGGCATCGCTGGACTTGGCCTCGACAAGCGGCTATCTAATCCCTGCACAGTCCAAGCACAGGCCCAGATGTGAAAACCCGATCCGAAGAACTCCAGGTATTCGTCGCCGTCATCGACTGCGGCTCGATTTCCGCCGCCGCAGAATCGATGGGGCAGACACCCTCAGCCGTCAGCCGAACATTGTCACGCCTGGAGGCCAAGCTCGGCACCACCTTGGTCAACCGCACCACCCGGCGCATGGACCTCACCGAGGAGGGCCGCTTCTTTCTCGAACGCTCGCGCCTGATCCTGGAGCAGATGGACGAGATGGAAGAGCGTCTGTCGATGAACCGCCAGACCCCCACCGGGCGCCTGCGTATCAACGCCGCCGCGCCGTTCATGTTGCATGCCATCCTGCCGTGGATCGGTGAATTCCGCCGCGAGTACCCGGGCATCGAACTGGAACTGAACACCGACGACCTGATCATCGACCTGCTGGAACAGAGCACCGATGTGGCGATCCGCATCGGTGAACTGGCCGACTCCAGCCTGCACGCGCGTTCGCTTGGCTGCAGCCCGGTGCAGATCCTCGCCAGCCCGGCCTACCTTGATGCGTACGGCACGCCGGAAAAGGTCGAAGACCTCAGCAACCACTGCCTGCTCGGCTTCAGCCAGCCCGACTCGCTCAACCATTGGCCACTGCGCCACGCCCAGGGTGACCGCTGGAGTATCCGCCCCGCGCTGATCGCCTCCAGCGGCGAGACCCTGCGCCAGCTGGCGCTGGCCGGGGAGGGCATCGTCAGCCTGTCGCACTTCATGACCCACGAGGACATCCGCAGCGGGCGCTTGCAGGTACTGCTGGGCGAGGCCAACAATGGCTACCGCCAGCCGATCCACGCGGTGTACTACCGCAATACCCAACTGGCGCTGCGCATTCAGTGCTTCCTCGATTTCATCCAGCGCAAGCTGGCGATGTACGCCTGCTGAGTTGCCTGAACGCGACAGATCCTGTCCACAGGCGGCGAAACTTCCTACGGTTGTTTGCACAGTCGAAGCGCTTCGGCCTTACTGAACGCTCAACAAAAACAACACCAAGGAAGTGTCATGCGTATTGTCCCGTTCCAGTACCTGGCTCTCACAGCCGCGATCCTGAGCTGTTCCTCGGTCAATGCCGCCACCCTGGAGGGCGGTGCGGTGGCCGCACCCGATCAATATGGTGCACAGGTCGCCGCCGATATTCTCAAGAAGGGCGGCAACGCGGTGGACGCGGCAGTGGCCACCGCCTTCACCCTGGCGGTGACTTACCCGGAGGCCGGCAACATTGGTGGTGGCGGCTTCATGACCCTGTTCATCGACGGCAAGCCCTACTTCCTCGACTACCGCGAAGTCGCGCCCAAGGCCGCCACACGCAACATGTACCTGGACGACAAGGGCGAGGTCATCGAGAACCTCAGCCTGGTCGGGGCACGCGCTGCCGGCGTGCCCGGCACGGTGATGGGCCTGTGGGAGGCGCACCAGAAGTTCGGCAAGCTGCCCTGGAGCGAGCTGCTGACCCCGGCCATCGGCTATGCGAAAAACGGCTTCAAGGTCGCGGAAAAGCAGTACCAGTACCGCAACGATGCCCAGGGCATGTTCAAGACCGCGACCAACTTCAACGACTACTTCGGCAACATGAAGGTCGGCGAGCTGTTCAAGCAGCCGGAAATGGCCCAGACCCTGGAGCGCATCGCCGACAAGGGCGTGAGCGAGTTCTACCAGGGCAAGACCGCCGACCTGCTGGTGGCGCAGATGCAGGCCGACCAGGGCCTGATCAGCAAACAGGACCTGAAGGATTACAAGGCCGTGTGGCGTGAGCCGATGGCCGTGAGCTGGCGCGGCAATGTGGTCTATACCGCGCCACCGCCAAGCTCCGGCGGTGTCGCCCTGGCCCAGTTGCTGGGCATCAAGGAAGACCGCGCGGCGGACTTCAAGGGGGTGGCGCACAACTCGGCGCAGTACATCCACCTGTTGGCCGAGATCGAGAAGCGGGTGTTCGCCGACCGCGCCGACTACCTCGGCGACCCGGCCTTCACCAAGGTGCCGGTGGACCAGCTGGTGGCCAAGGACTACCTGGCCAAGCGCGCCGCGCAGGTCAACCCGAAGGCCATTTCCGAGACCGACCAGGTCAAACCGGGGTTGGAGCCGCACCAGACCACGCATTTCTCGATCGTCGACAAGCAGGGCAACGCGGTCAGCAACACCTACACCCTCAACCTCGATTACGGCAGTGGTGTAGTGGTGAAAGGCGCAGGGTTCCTGCTCAACGACGAGATGGACGACTTCAGCGCCAAGCCGGGGGCGGCGAATGCCTTTGGCGTGGTCGGTGGTGATGCCAATGCCATCGAGCCGGGCAAGCGCATGCTGTCGTCGATGAGCCCCAGCCTGATGACCCGCGATGGCAAGGTCGAGCTGGTCATCGGTACGCCGGGTGGCTCGCGGATCTTCACCTCGATCTTCCAGGTGATGAACAACCTGTACGACTACGGCATGCCGCTGGACAAGGCGGTCGCGGCGCAGCGCGTGCACCACCAACTTCTGCCCAAGGACACCATCTACTTCGACAGTTATGCGCCGTTGACCGGGCCGGTGGCCGATGAGCTGAAGAAAATGGGGTATGTGCTGGAGGACCAGGGCTGGGAGATGGGCGATATCCAGGCGATCCGGGTGGACGGGGCGAAGCTGGAGACCGCTTCGGATCCGCGTGGGCGTGGGGTGGGGATGATCGTCAAGTAAGCGGTCGCTTGTGCCGGCCTCATCGCCGGCAAGCCAGCTCCCACAGGTATTGCGTTGCCCTCAAGGCCTGTGCAATCCCTTCGGGAGCCTGGCTTGTGCCGGCCTCATCGCCGGCAAGCCAGCTCCCACAGGTATGGTGTTGCCCTCAAGGCTTGTGCAATCCCTGTGGGAGCCTGGCTTGTGCCGGCCTCATCGCTGGCAAGCCAGCTCCCACAGGTATGGTGTTGCCCTCAAGGCTTGTGCAATCCCTGTGGGAGCCTGGCTTGTGCCGGCCTCATCGCTGGCAAGCCAGCTCCCACAGGTAAGGTGTTGCCCTCAAGGCTTGTGCAATCCCTGTGGGAGCCTGGCTTGCCGGCGATGGGCCGCAAAGCGGCCCCAGGGTTTTCAGGTCAGACGCGGAACTGGCTGACCAGCATCTGCAATTGCCCACCCAGCCGTGCCAGTTCCACGCTGGCCGCTGCTGTCTCATCGCTGGCCGCCGCCGTCTGTTCCGACACATCACGCACATTCAGGATGCTGCGGCTGATCTCCTCGGCCACCGCACTCTGCTGCTCCGCCGCTGCGGCAATCTGCTGGTTCATCGACTGGATGCTCGACACCGTGCTGGTGATGCTCTCCAGCGAGGCCCCGGCCTTGCGCGCCAGCTCGACGCTGCTGTCGGTCAGGGTACGGCTGCCGTGCATGGCGTTGGCCACCTGCTGGGTTCCGTGCTGCAGGCCGGCGATCAGCTCCTCGATTTCTTCGGTGGACTTCTGCGTGCGCTGGGCCAGGCCGCGTACTTCGTCCGCGACCACGGCAAACCCACGGCCAGCCTCGCCAGCACGCGCCGCTTCGATCGCCGCGTTGAGCGCCAGCAGGTTGGTCTGTTCGGCCACCGACTTGATCACATCCATCACACTGCCGATCTTCTGGCTTTCCTGCTGCAGCAGGTTCATGGCCTCGGTGGAGCGGTTCATGTCTTCGGCCAGGCGCTCGATCTGGCCAATCGCCTCGCCCACCACGCGGTCCCCGGCCCGGGCTTCGTCATCGGCGCCGGTGGCGGCATGCGAAGCCTGCTCGGCATTGCGTGCCACTTCCTGAACGGTGGCAGCCATTTCGTGCATGGCGGTGGCTACCTGGTCGGTCTCGACCTTCTGGTTGTTGGCCCCCGCACTGGTCTGCTCGGTCACCGCCGACAACTCCTCGGCGGCGCTGGCGATCTGGGTGACGCCGTCGCGGATGCCGCTGATCAGCTCGCGCAGGGTGGTGCCCATGCGCGCGATGCCTTGTTGCAGCACACCCAGTTCGTCGCGGCGGGTGACGCGCAGGTGCTGGGTGAGGTCGCCGCTGGCGATCTTTTCCACCGCCACCAGGGTGTCATGCAGCGGGCGGGTGATCTGCCGGGTGATCAACACCGCCGCCAGTACGCCGACCAACAGCGCCAGCAGTGTGGCGATGGCCTGCAGGCTACGGGCCTGGGTGCTTTCCATGTCGCGGCGCTGCAGCTGGATCTGGTACAGCGCGTCGCTGCGCTTGACGATGTCGGCGCCCTGCACGGTCATTTCGGCGCGTGCGGTGGTGATGTTGGCGACCGCGTCGCGGAACTGGCGCACGGCATCACGGTAGGCCAGCACCGACTGCTCGAACTGTTGCAGGCGCGTGTCTTCGGCGGGCAGCTGGCGCTTGAGGTTGTCGATTTCGGCCAGGGCGGTGTCCAGCTGGCGCAGGGCGGCCTGCTCGTTGGCGGCGCTGTTGTCGGCAATGTAGCCGCGCACGTCGATGCGCACCTGCAACAGTTGCTGGCGGGCCTTGCTGATCAGCTGGTACTGGGCCAGGCGTACGCTGTCGGCCTCGGGGCGCTCCATGACTTCCCGGCTGAGGGTATCCATGGCCTGGTCGGCGCGGCTGGCCGAGCTGTCCATCGCATCGCGTGCGGCGCGGGAGGCGTCGTAGCCCTGGCGCATCTTGTTCAGCGACACCTTGTAGGCGCTGATGGTCTCGCCCAGCTCGCCCAGCAGCTTGAGGTTCTCGGGGCTCTTGAAGGTACTGGCCAGGTAGGCCTGCTGCTTGCCGAAGGCGTCCAGCTTGGCCTGGGTGTTGGCGGCTGCGGCATCGTCGCCGTTGGCGATCATGTACTGCAGGCGCGCAATGCGCAGGTCGGTGAGGTCTTTGTTGAGCTGGCCGATATCGCCCATCCAGTTGCTGCGGTCGATCAGGCTGCCCAGGCTGGTCCAGCCGGTCAGGGCCAGCAGGCCGGTAAGGATCAGTACCAGGCCGAAGCCCAGGCCCAGTTTGAGGTTGACGCTGATGTTGGCGAACCAGCTGTTCATGCACGCTCTCCAGAAGTTGTTTTCGCTCGCTTGATCTTCGATCGCCAGGCGTTGTTGTTCTGGATGCCCGCTGATTCGTCCAGGGGTTATCGGCAAGGATGGGAGAAGCTGAAACGCTTTTTCAGCAGATTTGTAACTGGATGGATTGGGGCTGCTTTGCAGCCCTTCGCGGGCAAGCCCGCTCCTACAGGTACACCGGTGACCTCAAGGCTAGCGCCATCCCTGTAGGAGCGGGCTTGCCCGCGAAGGGCCGCAGAGCGGCCCCACACAATCTTAAAGGTTACGCGCGCTGAAGGTATCGCAGCGGTTCACCTCGCCCTCGGCAAACCCGGTCTTGAACCAGCGCACCCGCTGTGCCGAGGTGCCATGGGTGAAGGAGTCCGGTACCACGCGCCCGCGGCCCTGTTGCTGCAGGCGGTCATCGCCAATGGCATTGGCTGCATTCAGTGCCTCCTCGATGTCACCTGGCTCCAGCCAGTTCAGGCGCTTCTGCGCCTGGTAGGCCCACACCCCGGCCAGGCAGTCGGCTTGCAGTTCCTGGCGCACCAGCAGGCCATTGTCGCCTTCCATGCGCTGGCCACTGCGACGCGCGGCATCCACCTTGGCCGACACGCCCAGCAGGGTCTGCACGTGGTGGCCGATTTCGTGGGCAATCACATAGGCCTGGGCGAAGTCGCCGGCCGCCGCGAAGCGGGTTTCCATTTCGCGGAAGAACGACATGTCCAGGTACACCCGCTGGTCCGCCGGGCAGTAGAACGGCCCCACCGCCGCCGAGGCGAAGCCGCAGGCCGAATTGACCTGGCCGCTGAACAGCACCAGCTTGGGGTCGCGGTATTGCTTGCCGGCTTCGGCGAACAGGGCTTTCCAGGTGTCTTCGGTATCGCCCAGGATCGAGGCGACGAACTCGGCCTGTTCATCATTGGCCGGTGGCGCCTTGCCGCCCGCACCACTGGGGGCCGTTTGCTGTTGCTCCATCTGGCCGGCGAGCTGGCCAAGAATCTGCAACGGGTCCTGCCCGGTGAGCCAGCCGATGCCGACGATCAGCAGAATCGCCCCGAGCCCCAACCCTTTGCCGCCGCCGAAGCGCATGCCGCCACCACCGCCACCTTCGCCTCGGGCATCGACCACGTTGTCGCTGCGTCGGCCTTTTCGCCATTCCATGAATGCTCTCCGGAGCGTGAAACAAGAAGACAAAGATTAGTTCACGACAGTGGCAGGTGTCAGGCCAAGGTGTTAACCCATAACCAAATGGTTATGTTTGAAGCGCCTGATTTCAATATTCATCGCACGCGACCTGTCTGAAACTGCATGTAGGAGCGGGCTTACCCGCGAAGGGCTTCCAAGAAGCCCCCTGCGCATTTCCATAATTCCAAGAGAGGAAACCGGCATGCCCGCCCAGGACAACAGCCGCTTCGTGATCCGTGATCGCAACTGGCACCCGAAAGCCCTTACGCCTGACTACAAGACCTCCATTGCCCGCTCGCCGCGTCAGGCACTGGTCAGCATTCCGCAGTCGATCAGCGAAACCACCGGCCCGGACTTTTCCCATCTGGGCTTCGGTGCCCACGACCATGACCTCCTGCTGAACTTCAATAATGGTGGCCTGCCGATCGGCGAGCGCATCATCGTCGCCGGCCGCGTCGTCGACCAGTACGGCAAGCCTGTGCCGAACACCCTGGTGGAAATGTGGCAGGCCAACGCCGGCGGCCGCTATCGCCACAAGAACGATCGCTACCTGGCACCGCTGGACCCGAATTTCGGCGGCGTCGGCCGTTGCCTGACCGACCGTGACGGCTACTACAGCTTCCGCACCATCAAGCCGGGCCCATACCCGTGGCGCAATGGCCCGAACGACTGGCGCCCGGCGCACATCCACTTCGCCATCAGCGGCCCGTCGATCGCCACCAAGCTGATCACCCAGTTGTACTTCGAGGGCGACCCGCTGATCCCGATGTGCCCGATCGTCAAGTCGATCGCCAACCCTGAAGCGGTGCAGCAGTTGATCGCCAAGCTCGACATGAGCAACGCCAACCCGATGGACTGCCTGGCCTACCGCTTCGACATCGTGTTGCGCGGCCAGCGCAAGACCCACTTCGAAAACTGCTGAGGACCCCGCCATGCCAATCGAACTGCTGCCGGAAACCCCTTCGCAGACCGCCGGCCCCTACGTGCACATCGGCCTGGCCCTGGAAGCGGCCGGCAACCCCACCCGTGACCAGGAAATCTGGAACCGCCTGGCCAAGCCAGACGCGCCAGGCGAGCACATTCTGCTGATCGGCCAGGTGTATGACGGTAACGGCCACCTGGTGCGCGACTCGTTCCTGGAAGTCTGGCAGGCCGACGCCAATGGCCAGTACCAGGATGCCTACAACCTGGAAAACTCCTTCAACAGCTTTGGCCGCACCGCGACTACTTTCGACGCTGGCGAGTGGACCCTGCACACGGTCAAGCCGGGTGTGGTGAACAACGCCGCTGGCGTGCCGATGGCGCCGCACATCAACATCAGCCTGTTTGCCCGCGGCATCAACATCCACCTGCACACGCGGCTGTATTTCGACGACGAGGCCGAGGCCAATGCCAAGTGCCCGGTGCTGAACCTGATCGAGCAGCCGCAACGGCGCGAGACGTTGATTGCCAAGCGTTGCGAAGTGGACGGGAAGACGGCGTATCGCTTCGATATCCGTATTCAGGGGGAAGGGGAGACGGTGTTCTTCGACTTCTGAATGAAAGGGGCCGCTAGACGGCTAATGTCGGTCAGTTAAGCGATTGGGGCCGCTTTGCGGCCCATCGACGCGGTTCGTCGCCACGACAAGCCGGGCTCCCACAGGAGCAGTGCAGACCTCAAGCTTTGCGCGGTCCCTGGACTGCCCCCAAGAAGTTGGACAAAAAATCCAACCCTTGGGGGACCTATGGGCAAATAC
>NZ_JYKS01000053.1 GCF_000935045.1 Pseudomonas sp. 10-1B | reverse complement strand
CAAGCCAGCTTCCACAGGTGCAGCGCAGGCCTTGAGCTCTGTGTAGGTTCTGTGGAAACAGGCCAGTCAGCTTCCACAGGTGCAGCGCAGGCCTTGAGCTCTGTGTAGGTTCTGTGGAAACAGGCCAGTCAGCTTTCACAGGTGCAGCGCAGATCTTGAAAACTGTGCAGGTCCTGTGGGAGCTGGCTTGCCGGCGATGGGCTGCAAAGCAGCCCCGGGATGTCACTTGTGAAGTGAGGTACGCGCCCGCTCCAGCAACTCCCGCGCCTTGTCGCCAAAGCGTTGCAGGTGCGACGCCCGCACCGGCTTGCTCTCCACCAAGCCCTGCTGCTTCACCCAGTCTTTCCAGCGCACCCGTTCGTCGGTCACCACCCAGCCTTCCTGCCGGGCAAAGCTCTCGGCCAGGTACAGCCCACGAGTACTGGCCGGCACCAGCTCGTCTTTCTTCAGCGTATACAGCTCAGCCAGCGGCTGGCCGTCCTTCAACGGCATCAGGTACAGGTCTGGCCGTTTGCGGTTGAGCCGTGCCACCAGTTGGTCACCCTCCAGCCGCTCATCGACGTGGAACAAACTGAGTTTCTTGGCTTCCCGGGGTACCTGCAGGCGCATGTCATAGATCAGTTGCAGTGAGGCGGTGGGCAAGTGCACATAGGCCCGTGGCCGTTCCAGCAGCATCAGCTTGCCGCAATGCACGGGCCGGGCGGCACCGGACTGCGGGGCCAGCACGAAGTGCGGCGTTTCGCGGTAGTGCAGGGCGGCGGTGTATGGAATGGGCAGCCAGGTGTCGTTGAAGCGCCCGCCCAGCCAGCCTTCCGGGGTTTCCAGCAGGCATTCCTCGGCCACTTCCTGAACGGCGGTGTGCAATGGCAGGTTCAGCTCCTGCGCTGGCACATAGCCGGAAATCAGTTTCAACACCACGTCGCCACGGTCTTGCCGGCGCTGACGCACCAGCACCCAGTAATCGCGGTTTTGCCAATGCAGGGTTAGGCGCACCGACACGCCCAGGTTGGCCAATTCGACCACGAAACGCTGCGCGTCGGGCAGTTGGATGGCTTTGCGCCGCTGCTGGGTCTGGGCAAAGTTCAGCGGCATGCCGATGCTCTGGTAGATCAGGCCTTCCGGCGTGGCCTCGACATGCAGTGGCAGTGTCTTGAAGTTGCTCGGGTTCTTGCGGATCAGCGTTCGCGCCACGAGGCTCCTCCTTGCGTCGGGTCAGTCTCCAGGCCTTTGCGCCTGGGGTAACTCACTGCTGGCCCAGGATGCGGGCGACGGTGGCCACGTTGTGGGCCAGGTGCAACGGATTGATGGTGCCGACGATAGCACTGCTGACGCCCGGGTGGGCGAACAGCAGCTCGAAGCTGGCTTGCACCGGGTCGACGCCCGGGGCCAGGCAGATATGCCCGCTGGCCAGGGCCTTTTTCACCAGGATGGCCTTGCCGTGTTCGGCAGCGTAGTCCAGCACCGGGCGTTCTGCCTGCTCGTTGAGGTTGTAGGTGACCATGGCGCAGTCGCCTTGCTCCAACGCCTTCAGGCCGCCGGCGACGGTCTTGCCGGACAGGCCGTAGCCGAGGATCTTGCCCTCCTGCTTGAGCTCCGCCAAGGTCTGGTAGACCTCCTGCCGTTCGAGGATTTCAAGGTCGTTGCCGTCGGAATGCACCAGCACCAGCTCGATGCGGTCGGTTTCCAGGCGGCGCAAGCTGCGCTCCACCGAGCGGCGGGTGTGGGCGGCGCTGAAATCGAAGTGCGACTGGCCGTTGTCGAATTCTTCGCCGACCTTGCTGACGATCACCCATTCGTCGCGCTGGCCACGCAGCAGCGGGCCCAGGCGTTCTTCGCTGCGGCCATAGGCCGGAGCGGTGTCGATCAGGTTGATGCCCAGTTCGCGGGCCTGGGCCAGTAGCAAGCGTGCCTCGTCATCGCCGGGGATGGTGAAGCCGGTAGGGTACTTTACGCCCTGGTCGCGGCCCAGCTTGACCGTGCCCAGGCCCAGTGGCGAGACCTTGAAACCGGTGCTGCCCAGCGGGCGGTGGACGTCGTGCAAGGTTGGCAGGCTCATGGCAGCAATTGCTCCCAGGCCGGTACGCCCAGCGGTGGGCGTGGCAGGTCGGCCAGGTCGGCCAGGTCGGCTTGTGCCTGTGGGCGGATGCCGTCGCGCTCCAGATGGGCGATGACCCGGTCGCTGAAGTCCGGCGCCAGCGCCAGCTTGGTCGGCCAGCCGACCAGCAGGCGTTGCTGGTCGGCGAGGAAGGCGTTGTCCGGGCGTACCAGGCCCGATTGCGCCGGTTCTGCGCGGTCGACCCGCAAGGTGGCCCAGCGGACCTGGCTTTGGTCGACCCACGGCAGCAGGCTGGCGATTTCCTTTTGTGCCGCGGTGATCTGTGCGGCCGGTTCGCGGGCGACACCATCGGCCTCGGCCAGGTCGCCACCGAGGTACCAGACCCACTGGCCATCGGCGGCCGGGTGCGTGGTGATCGTCACCCGCGGCTTCGGCCCGCCGCCCAGGCAGTGAGCATACAGTGGTTTCAGGTTGGCGCCCTTGGCCATGACCATGTGCAGTGGGCGAGTCTGCATGGCCGGCTGGTTCAGGCCCAGGGCATGCAGCAGGTCTGCGGTGCCGGCGCCGGCGCTGAGCACGATGCGCTGGGCACGGATATCGCGGCCATCTACGCGCAGGCCGACCAGTGCGTCGCCGTCGTCCAGCGGTTCGATGCGCTCACCCGCCAGCAGGCTGTCGCCCGCCAGTTCGGCCAGGTTGGCCAGCAGGCTGGGCACGTCGATGACCAGTTCGGCCAGGCGATAGACCTTGCCCTTGAACGCGCGGTCTTGCAGGGCCGGCGGCAATTGTTCGCCCTTCACCTGGTCGACCCGGCCACGCACGGCCTTGCTGGCGAAGAAGCTGGTGAGGTTGCCGGCCAGGGTGCCTGGCGACCACAGGTAGTGGGCATCGGACAGCAGGCGGGTACCGGTCAGGTCCAGCTCGCCGCTGCCGCTCAAGGCTTCGCGCCAGCGGCGCGGCATGTCGGCGATGGCTTCCGAGGCGCCGGTCAGGGCGCCGTGCAGGGCGTACTTGGTGCCGCCGTGGATGATGCCCTGGGACTTGATGGTCTGCTCGCCGCCAAGGCTGGCGCGTTCCACCAGCACTGTCGAGTAGCCCAGGCGGCGCAGGCGGGCATTGAGCCAGAGGCCTGCGACCCCGGCGCCGACGATCAGCACGTCAGTGGAAATGGCGGATGGCATGGCGGTACCTCGAAGACTGGGACAGCTGGCAAGTATACAGGGTATCCCTGGGAGGGCCCTATCGCCGGCAAGCCGGCTCCCACAGGGTTGCCGCAGGCCGTTGGGTCAACGCTGTCCCTGTGGGAGCTGGCTTGCCGGCGATGAGGCCCGTATAGGCAGCCTCAATGCCCAGCCGTCTTGGAAAACAGCTGAATCACCACCACCCCACCGACGATCATGGCCATGCCCAGCATCGCCGGCACATCCAGCTTCTGCCCATAGATCACCAGCGCCGCCACGCTGATCAGCACGATCCCCAGCCCCGACCAGATGGCATAGGCAATCCCCACCGGAATGCTGCGCACCACCAGGGTCAGCATCCAGAATGCGATGCCATAGCCAATCACCATCAGCAGCAGCGGCAATGGCGTGCTCAGGCCTTTTACCGCCTTCATGGAGGCGGTGGCGATGACTTCGGCGCAGATGGCGATGGCGAGGTAGGTGTAGGCATTCATGACGATTCTCCGGTAACTGGGCGGGCATTCTAGACGTTACCTGGATGGGGTAAAGTCATTACCTATCAATGCTGGAGATAGGTCGATGGCCGAGCAGTGGAACCTTGAACAACTGCGTACCTTCCTGCGCGTCGCTGAACTGCGCTCGTTCTCTGCCGTGGCCCGCGAGCAACGCAAGGCCCAGTCGGCGATCAGCAGCGCGATCGCCCTGCTCGAAACCGACTTGGGTGTGACCCTGTTCGAGCGCAGCAGTGGCCGGCAGCCGAAGCTGACCGAAAACGGCAGTGCCCTGCTGGAGGATGCTCGCGAACTGTTGCGCCAGTGCGAGCGCCTGGATGGCCGTGCGCTGGCGCTGATGCGCGGGCAGGAGGCGTTGCTGCGGGTGGCCCAGGACGAAGCCATGCCTTATCAGCCGGTCATCGACAGCCTCGACGAACTGGCCAGCCGTTACCCGTTCCTGGAGGTGCAACTGGCCAGCGGTGCCCAGGGCGATGTGGCGCGCAAACTGGTGGAGCGGCGCGCCGACCTGGGCTTGTTCTTCCACCACGAAAGCATCCCGGCCTCGCTGGAACGGCGCGCCCTGGGCAGTGTGGAAATGGTCACGGTGTGCGCGGTCGGCCACCCGCTGGCGGGCGAAGGCCGGGTAAGTCGCCAGCAACTGGCCCGCCACCGACAGTTGCTGATCACCCCGCAGCAAAGTGGCTACCCCGGCGGCGAGGCGATCAGCCCGCAGGTGTGGCGTGCCGACAGTTTCTACGCCATGGCCGAACTGCTGATGCGTGGCCTGGGCTGGGCCTGGTTGCCGCGGCACGTGGTGCAGTACCCGACCTACCAGGCGCATATGGTCGAGCTGGACAGCGAGTGGCGCCCGCCCGCGCTGGTGGCGGAGCTGGCCTGGCGTCGCGATGAGCCCCTGGGGCCGGCTGCGCAGTGGCTGGCCGAGCGCTTTGCGGTGCATCTGCGTGCGATCGGGTAAACTCCGCCGCCATGAACAGAACACTCTATACCTTGCTGTTTCACCTGGGCCTGCCGCTGGTTGCGCTGCGCCTGTACCTGCGTGCGCGCAAGGCGCCGGCCTATGGCCAACGTATCGGCGAGCGCTTTGCCTTCAAGCTGCCGACCATGCGCCAAGGTGGCATCTGGGTGCATGCGGTGTCGGTGGGCGAGAGCATTGCCGCAGCGCCCATGGTGCGGGCCTTGCTCAAGGCCTACCCGGAGCTGCCGATCACACTTACCTGCATGACCCCTACCGGTTCCGAGCGCATTCGCGCCATGTTCGCCGACGAACCGCGCGTGCAGCATTGCTACCTGCCCTACGACCTGCCATGGGCGGCAGGGCGTTTTCTTGACCATGTGCAGCCGAAGCTGGGCATCATCATGGAAACCGAACTGTGGCCTAACCACATCCATCAGTGTGCGAAACGCGGGATTCCGGTGGCGCTGGCCAATGCGCGTTTGTCCGAGCGCTCGGCCCGTGGTTATGGGCGTTTTGCCAAGCTGACCCGGCCGATGCTGGCCGAGATGAACCTGATTGCCGTGCAGACCGAAACCGAGGCGCAGCGCTTCCGTGAGCTGGGCGCGCGCCCTGAGTGCGTGCAGGTGACCGGTTCGATCAAGTTCGACCTGAAGATCGACGAGCAGCTATTGCCCCGAGCCAGGACGTTACGTGAGCAGTGGGGGGCCGAACAGCGCCCGGTGTGGATCGCCGCCAGCACCCATGAAGGTGAGGATACCCTGATTCTGCAGGCGCATCGGCAGTTGCTGCAGGTGCATGGCGATGCCCTGCTGATCCTGGTGCCGCGCCATCCCGAGCGGTTCAATGCGGTGCATGCGCTTTGCAGCGAGCAGTTCACTACCGTGCGCCGCTCCGCCGGCACGCCGGTCGATGGGCAAACGCGGGTACTGCTTGGCGACACCATGGGCGAGCTGCTGTTCCTCTATGCCTTGGCCGACATCGCCTTTGTCGGTGGCAGCCTGGTGCCGACCGGTGGGCACAACCCGCTGGAGCCGGCGGCGCTGGCCTTGCCGGTGCTGATGGGGCCGCATGTGTTCAACTTCCTCGAAATCAGCGCGATGCTGCGCGAGGCGGGTGCGTTGCAGCAGGTGGACGATGTCGACGGGTTGGCCGAAGCGGTGCGGCGCCTGCTCGAGCTGCCGCAGGATGCCCGGCGCATGGGCGAGGCGGGCAGGGCGGTGATGCGGGCCAACCAAGGGGCGTTGCAGCGCTTGCTCGATGGCCTGGGTGCCTTGATCCGTTGATTACCGGTATATCCACTCAAATTCCCAGTGGATATATTGGGTGCTGGTAAGTTGCTCCTACAATGAGATGTATAAATTCCTACGCGAAATTTCTCTTCGCTAGGAAACTTCCTGCAAATTAAGTTTTAAAGTCAGAAGTGTCCCACAGGTTTGTCGGAGCCTTGTAGGACGCTTGTCCTATTGCTTCGGGCTAGCATCCTCTCATGTTCTATTTTTACATGAGGTGGTGTGGTGCCTGATTTGTCTGGCGGGTGTAATAGCGATCCTGTTGAAAGTGGGTTGGCGTGTCTGGTCACGCTGGCGCGTTATCACGATATAGCCGTCTCCCCCGAGCAGTTACAGCACGATCATTCAGCGGCGGGTGAGCGATTCTCTATTTGCGCACTCCTTCGGGCATTTCAGCAGCTCGGCCTCAAGGCCAAACATCGGAGCATCGACCCCAAACGGCTGCAGCACACGCCATTGCCTGCCATTGCCGTCGATAGGCATGGCGAATACTTCATCATCGCGCGGGTGGAGGGCGAGCAGGTTCTGGTGCAAGATCCGCGTGCCCGTGCGCCGCAAGCGCTGACCCTGGCGGAGCTCGCCGCACGCTGGGCTGGAGAGCTCATTCTGGTTCGCTCCGACGCCCAGCTGCCCCACGGGCTGTCGCGTTTCGACCTGACCTGGTTCATTCCTGCGGTGGTGAAGTACAGGCGGCTCCTGGGTGAAGTGCTCGTCGTTTCCTTGGTCATCCAGATACTGGCGTTACTGACGCCTCTGTTCTTCCAGGTGGTCATGGACAAAGTGCTTGTGCACCGTGGGCTGACGACACTGGATGTTATCGCGCTGGGCTTGTTGGTTGTTGTTGTGTTTGAAACGTTGCTAAGTGGGTTGCGTACTTATGTGGCTGCTCATACGGCGTCAAGGATCGATGTCGAGCTGGGTACGAAACTGTTCAGGCATTTGGTCGATCTACCCATTGCTTACTTTCAGGCCAGGCGGGTCGGTGACTCGGTTGCCCGAGTACGAGAGCTGGAGAACATCAGAAGTTTCTTGACCAATAACAGCATCACGTTGTTGCTGGATGTGCTGTTCACGGTGGTATTTGTCGCGGTCATGTTCCTTTATAGCGGATGGTTGACATTGGTCGTCGTCGCCTCGCTGCCTTTGTATTTTCTCGTATCCCTGGTCGTCACTCCGCTGCTGCGGGCACGGATCGATCAGAGTTTCCAGCGCGGCGCCGAGAACCAGGCCTTTCTAGTCGAGGCGGTGAATGGCATCGATACGCTGAAGTCGATGGCCGTGGAGTCACAGATCAGTCGGCGTTGGAACAGTCAGTTGGCCGCCTATGTGTCGGCAGGCTTCAAGACCCAGAACCTTTCCAATCTCGCGAATGAGAGCGTCGGCCTGATCGGCAAACTGGTCACGGTCGGCACGCTGTGGCTGGGCGCGCGCCTGGTCATCGATGGCGAGCTTACAGTGGGCGAACTGATCGCCTTCAACATGCTTGCAGGGCGGGTGTCGCAACCCATCATTCGCCTGGCTCAGCTCTGGACCAGCTTCCAGCAGACCGGTGTATCGATTCAACGGCTGGGCGACATTCTCAACAACCGTACCGAAGTCAATCAAGGTAAGGGTACGGTACTGCCACCACTTGCCGGGCAGATTGAACTCGATCGGGTGTGCTTTCGTTATCGGCCGGACGGCTGTGAAGTCGTGCGCGATGTCAGCCTGAAGATCGCTGCTGGAGAAGTGATCGGCGTCGTCGGTCGCTCGGGGTCAGGCAAGAGCACGCTGACACGCCTGGTTCAGAGACTGTACTCACCCGAGCGAGGGCGGATATTGCTCGACGGTACTGACCTGGCGGTGGCGGATGTGGCTTCACTGCGTCGGCAGATCGGCGTGGTGCTGCAGGACAACATGCTTTTCCGCCGCAGCGTGCGCGAGAACATTGCCCTCGGCAACCCCGCGGCACCGTTGGAAGAGGTCATCGCCGTAGCCACGCTGGCAGGGGCCCATGAGTTCATCCTTGAACTGCCGGATGGCTATGAAACCCTGCTCGGCGAGCACGGTGCCAGCCTGTCGGGCGGGCAGCGACAGCGCATAGCTATCGCCCGGGCACTGTTCGGCAACCCACGCATCCTGATTTTCGACGAAGCCACCAGTGCGCTGGACTATGAGTCCGAACGCATCATCCAGCAGAACATGGCGCAGATCTGCGCGCAGCGCACGGTGATCATCATTGCTCACCGGCTTTCGGCGGTACGCCATGCCGACCGCATCGTGGTCATGGAGCACGGGGAGATCATCGAGCAAGGGGCTCACGATGAGCTGCTGGGCAATCCACAGGGCGCATACGCCTACCTGCATCGGTTGCAACTCGGGGCCGCTGTATGAATGTGGCATTCAAGGATCTTGCCGAGCGCTACCGGGATGCGTGGAGAGCGGCATGGCGACAGCGTCGACGCATGGACGGCCCCGCCCGTGAACCCGACGAACTGGCTTTCTTACCCGCTGCACTGTCCTTGCAGGAAACGCCAGTGCATCCCTTGCCGCGCTACCTGCAGTGGAGCCTGCTGGTGTTTATCGGGCTGGCGCTTGCCTGGGCTTGCATCGGTGAGATCGATGTCGTGGCCAGCGCCGAAGGCAAGATCGTGCCCAGTGGCAGGAGCAAGTTGATCCAGGCCAGCGAGGTCGCGGTGGTGCAGGCGATCCATGTCGTCGATGGCCAGGCAGTGCGCAAAGGCGATGCGTTGGTCGAGCTGGAAGGGCAGTTGACCGAGGCCGATGTAAAGCGCTTGGGCAGCGAACTGCTGGCGGCGCGGATCGACCAGGCACGAGCCAGCACACTGCTGAGTGCGCTGGACGGCGATGACGCGCCTGCTTCCCTGGCACCACTGATACCGCAGGCCACGGCCGCGCAGCAGGCAAGCGCGCAACGCTGGCTGGAAGGGCAGTACCTCGAGCTTCAGGCCACGTTGGAACAGGCTGATGCCGAAATCGGTCAACGCGCTGCCGAAATCCGTTCTGCCCAGGGCCGGGCTGACGCGCTCCGGCAACTGCTGGTTATCACCCGCCAACTGACGGCGGATTACAAGCTTTTGTTCAGTGAATCGGCCGTGGCCAAGCACACCTACCTGGAAAAGGAACAGGCCCGCTTGGAGCAAGAGCGCGAACTGGCACTCCAGCGCTCACGCATCGACGAGTTGAACGCTGCACGGCTTGCTGCTCAGCACCGTCGAAGCGGTGCCATTGCCCAACTGCGCAGAACCATGCTCGATCTTCACGGTGATGCGCAGCGGCGCATTGCAACCCTTGAACAGGAATTGAACAAGGCCGAGCAGCGCCATCGCCTCAAGGTCCTGACATCACCCGTTGACGGTACCGTCCAGCAATTGGCCATCCATACCCAAGGTGGTGTGGTTACACCCGCGCAGACATTGATGGTCATTGTGCCAACGGGCCAGCCGGTGGAAGTGGAAGTGAAAGTCGAGAACAAGGATATCGGCTTTGTATATCCGGGGCAGCCGGTGGAAGTGAAAGTCGAGACGTTCACGTTTACCAAGTACGGGGTTGTGCCGGGGGTGGTGGAGAGTGTTTCTGATGATGCCATTGAAGATGAGAAGCGGGGGTTGGTTTATAGCGCCCGAGTCCGTCTGGGTAAAGAAATATTGCGTGTAGGAAAAAAGGATATGCCGTTGACGGCGGGTATGTCAGTGCGTGCGGAGGTTATTGTAGATAAGCGCAAGATTATACATTACTTCCTAAGTCCTTTGCAGCGGCATGTGCAGGAAAGTTTGACGGAGCGCTGAATGAATATCAAGAGACTGTTCTATTGCTTGTATGTGTTGGTTTGGAGTTCTCTAAGAGTTTGTGCCGCTGTGCTCTTGCTGGTTCCTGTATTGGCTGTAATTGATATGGTTTGGCAAAGTGAGCCTTGGAATAGGCGGGAGAGGATGACGTCAGATCCGATAGTATGCGGAAAAATATCTGGGGTGGTATATGAGTTTCCTAGGTCGTATTTTCCGTTCTGGCCAGAATACGAAGGCAAAAGTTCTTTCGATTCCGGGTTTGTGAATAATAAGAAAGGCTGCGACGCAAATCTTGTATCCGTTTTTTTATCAATGACTTGGCCGGGGCTTGTACCGGCTGATGATAGGTTGGTATTTCAGCAGGGCTTGGAGCATGAAGGTTTGTTGGTTGCGGTATCACCTGTAACTGCTAGAGAGGGAGATTTACGACTTCAACTCGAATTTTTGTTGAGGAAGAGCCCTAATGGAATATTCGCGCTTGCTGAGTACGATGAGTCAAACAGCCTCTATCGCGTTGAGGGGCGTGACGCAGTATTTGAAAACCATAAAAAACTTATCTACTGGGGCGGTAGGTTAGATGACATTTCTTCTGTGGGTTATTGCAGTTGGCGGCCACGGAAGCCCAACTACTATTCGTGTGAAATGACTTTTGTTGCACTCGGAGATGTGCTGGTTAAGGTAATAATGCGTCCTGACAAGTTAGGGCGATGGATGGAAGTAAAACGCTCGTTGGAACAGTTTTTGATTAATAGTCGAAAGTGAGGTTCTAGATGTCTGGATTGACTGAAGAAGATGTAAAAAATGCCCGGAAAATTTTTGAGTCACAGGGTGTCGGCGAGATGTATGACTATATGGCTATGAAAGGTGATCGGTATGCGGTGCTTGCCAATGGTGTCGCTAAAGGTAATTCCATGGCAGGGTTGGCTGCTATAGATTTCATGAGGCGAACCGAAGCGGATGCCGGGCGGCCTATGAGTGCGGAAGATATTGAACAAGTAAGGTTGGAAATGGGGAAAGCCTATTTGGACCTTCAAGAGCGCAGGGTTAAGGAAGGGACGATTGGTGGTGATCTTGGCCATCTGGAAGTTTGGAAGTTTCACAGTGACGTATTTGAGAAACTAGGTAGGTCGAAAGATGCATGGACTCTTAATTCTGTGTTTGAATTGATGAGGGGTGATGCTCGTGAAAAATACTGGCAAGATGTGCTTGGCTCAGCGGGGGACCTTTGGGAAGAGATAAAGTTGTCTATAACTACGGATAAGGATGTCGCTCTTTCAGCGGCGATTGGTCCAGACCAAATGCGTCCCATGGCCAAGTATTGGAAAGCGCGCATCGATTCACCAGGAGGGGTAGCATCTTTCCTCTTTTCTATAGCTGAAGTCACGGGAAAGAACATCGCGGACGTAATTTCCGATCTCATTGATTCTGGTGTGAAAGAGCCTGCACTCCCAGTTTTGAACATCGAAATCACTCCCACAACCGAATCCCGTCGCGACCTGCAAGGCCAAGATGACATCCGCAACGACGTCTCCAATGGCTACGTTGACCGTCGCTTGACCCACAGTATCGCCTTCACCGACAAAACCCTCGACAACACCGACTTCACCTCCGCCCAGTTGGGCAGCTTGACCACCGGGGGTATCCGCCCCGGCGAGATCCAGATCGACCCCAACGTGCGGCCGAACCAGCACCTGGCCCAGTTCTATCGGGAGGGTAGCGAACAGCCGGACTTCAGCCTGCGTAACGCAGTCGTGCTCAACGGGCTGGCGGCAATGACTACGGTGAACACCTTCGTCGACCCTCTGCTACTCGATCTGAGCGGGCAAGGTGTAGGCTTGGCCGGTATCGAGGACGGCGTGCTGTTCGATGTCGATAACAGCGGTACGTTACGCCGTACAGGCTGGGCAGATCGTGTGACCGGCATGCTGGTACATGACAACGGCACCGGGCAGGTGAGCAACATCAGCCAACTGTTTTCCGAATACTACGGAGGCAAAGCCGGTAGCGATGGCAACTCCGGCGAAACACCGTTCAAAGATGGCTTCGCCGCACTGGCAAGCGTGGACGCCAATGCCGATGGCGCCATCAACGTTGAAGATGCTGTCTGGTCGCAATTGAAGGTGTGGGTCGATGGCAACCACGACGGGCGGGCCGATGCCGGCGAATTGAAGGGTTTGCAGGAGCATGGCATTAGCCAAATCAAGCTCGGTCAGGTCGAGTCAGTGGGTGAAACACGCCAGGGGAACCAGGTCATCTCCCGCGGAGCGTTCACAATCAATGGTGAGGACCGGGAAGTGCTGGCGGTCAAGTTCCTGGCTGATACCGTCGGCAACCGGGTCGAGGCTCAGGAGGGCGGAACGTTGCTAACCTCTTCAAGCGGGCAGACATCCCGGCGTGCCTATGTCAGCCAGAGTCCTCAAGGCAGCACGCTGGACGCTGCAGCGCTCGGAGTGGACACGCTGTACGGCGCCGCAGGCGATGATGTCCTGACCGCAGCCCCGGGCGGCAGCTGGTTGGTTGGCGGCGGTGGCAGCAATACATACAACGGCGGGGCGGGCGATGATGTATTCGTGATCAGTGCCACTGACGACTGGGCGAACATGCACGGCAATGGCGGGCGTGACACGGCGCTGATCGTAGGGGAGCAGGGCGTTGGGCTGAACATGGCCAAGGCCGGGTTGACCATCGCGCAAGGAGGGCGGGGTAGGGACATCATCGCCAGCGGCGGTCAACGCGGAGTTTTCATCAAAGGCGGCTCGGGCGATAGCTTGCTGATCGGTGGCGGCGGCAACGATGTGCTGGTCGGCGGTACAGGCCAAAACGACATCATTGGCGGTACCGGCAAGTCGGTGATCTACGCAGGTCCCAAGGGTGATCGTATCCAGGCCTCGGCGGGCGGAAGCATCATTTACGCCGGTGGCGGCGTGGACCGGATCACCGGCGGGGCAGCCGACGATGTGATCGAAGCTGGCCGTGGCGATGCCGTGATCGATGGCGGCGCGGGAACCAACCTGGTCACCTTGCACGGCGCCCACGACGAATATCTGATTGTCCGCACTGAATCCGGTTACCAGATTACCGACAAGGTTGCGGAGCGAGACGGCCACCTGACCCTGAGCAACATCCAGAAGCTCAGCTTTGCCGACATTGCCGCCGTGGACCTGCTGGCCTCCGGCGCGCTGCCTATTGGCGATACCCTGCTGCCGGAGCAGATGTCCACATTCGCTACCACACCAACCGCCCTGATCGTTCCAGCCTCGGCGTTGCTGACCAACGACCAGGCGCTCAATAGCAGTGGCCCGCTGCGCATTGCCTCGGTAAGCGATGCCAAGGGCGCGACAGTGCGTTTGACCGAGCAGGGTGATGTGGAGGTGACGCCATTAGCGGGCCATGACGCAGATGTCAGCTTCCGCTATGACCTTGTAGATGCCGCGGGCAATCCATCACTGACCGTGATGAACGTAGCCAGTGGCGCATCGGCCCCCCTGCGTGCAAGGGTTACGCTGCGCCACGGGCAGTCGCCTGGCGACCCGCTGTCGTCACGGCAGTGGTACCTCGATGAGATCGACGTTCAACCTGTATGGCGCGACTTCACCGGCAAGGGGGTACGGATCGGTCAGTTCGAACCCGGTGGCCAGTTCGCCGTCCAGCCGGAAATTTTCGATGTCGAGCATCCCGACCTCAAGCCGAACATCGACCCTGTCTGGCTGCAGACTCAGCGCACCAACGGTACGTTACCTGCCTTGGCCTCCAACCATGCAACCCAGGTAGCCGGCGTGATGGTTGGCGCGCGCAATGATCAAGGCGGGATCGGTATCGCCTATGATGCGAAGCTTGGTGGGCACTACTTGGCCAATAGCGGTGCGGACCTGACGGGTTTAGGGCAGATGGTCAACTACGACATCGCCAACAACAGCTGGGGCTTCACGCAGGAGTTCGCCCTCGGCAATGTTGCGGACGGTACTGTCGACACGGCCCTGGCCTTGGCCTTCAGCGCTACCCTGGCAGCCACCAATGGCCGTGGCGGGTTGGGCACCATCATCGTCGCCTCGGGCGGCAACCAGCGTGACAAGGGCGGTAGTGCACAGGGCTCGTTGACCAACAACACCCGCCATGCCATCGAGGTGGCGGCGATCAATGCCAAGGCAGATCTCTCGGTGCTACAGGCGGCAGATGCACCTTTTTCCAACCCGGGTGCAAGCCTGCTGGTCGCTGCCCCAGGCAGCCAGGTCTGGTCCAGCGGCGTCAGCCTTATGGCGGAGCGCGGCGCCACGGTGGGCAGTGCCTACAGTGCAACCCAAGGTACCAGCTTCGCCGCACCGATCGTGTCGGGCGTAGTGGCCTTGATGCTGCAAGCCAATCCCGGGCTAGGTTACCGGGACGTGCAACAGATTCTTGCTTTGTCGGCGCGCAAAGTCGATGACCCGTCCACGCAATGGGCCTACAACAGCGGGCAAAACTGGAATGGCGGCGGTATGCACGCCAGCCACGATTACGGCTTTGGCATGATTGACGCGCGTGCGGCCGTGCGCCTTGCCGAGTCGTGGAGCGGCCAGGCCAGCAAAACCAATGAGCGCCTGTTGACGGCCAGCAGTGAGGCGTTGGCGCGACCGGTCGCCGCAGGGCAGGTCGAGACGTTGTCCCTGACCCTGCCGACGGGTGTGCTGGTGGAGCACGTCGAAGTCGATATCCACTCGACAGTGGGTCGTCTCGGCGACATGACGCTCACCCTGATATCACCTGGTGGCACGCGCAGTGTGCTGCTCGATCGTTCAGGTAAAGCGCCGGGGTCTGGTGAGGACGATGCTGGCAATCCACGCGCAGGGGCATTCAAGTATGGCTTCATGTCGACCCACCATCGTGCGGAGCGCTCAACGGGTGAGTGGCGGCTTGAGGTGCGCAATGCCAGCAACGGTCTGCCGCTGACGCTCGATAGTTGGGCCTTGCGTGTCATTGGCAGCCCTGGCAGTGAGGATGATGTGTATTACTACACGGATGAGTACGCCCAGGTCGTGGCCGAGCATACTGGGCGAGCGGTGTTGGACGATGCTGTCGGAGGCACTCCTGGCGGCCGCAACACCCTCAATGCAGCAGCTGTTCGCGCCAGTGTGTCGGTGGACCTGAACAGTGGCACTGCCAACATCGCCGGTGCGGCGCTGACGATTGTGCCAGGCTCGGTACACAACTTGATCAGTGGCGATGGCGACGACACCCTGGTGGCCGGCCCCATTGCCGCGCTGCTCGATGGGGGGCGCGGTTACAACGTGCTCAAAGGTGGTGCCGGTACCGATCGATACGTTATCCACCGGCGCTCTGCCGGGATCGATGTGGTGGAGCATTTCGACGCTTCGCGAGAAATCATCGATTTGATTGGCTTCGGCGGCAAGGCTTTAGCCGACTTTCCAATGCGTCAGGATGGTGCTGCAGTCGTGATCGATCTGGGCGATAAGCAGACACTGAGATTTGCGGATAAAGCAGTCGCCGAACTACAGCCAGATAACTTCCGCTTCACCGATAGCTTCATTGCGGCGCCTGGCTATTTCGAGGGCGATCCCGAGGCTCAGCCACCACAACCCGCCAGTGGCACTGTATTGCTCAGCGGCGGGGCAGGCGGCGTGTCACTTGCGACAGATGAAACAGGGCAGTTGGTCGCCTCGCTGACAGGCGTGATCTACGGGCGTGACAGTGTTGCCCCCAGCGTTTTCGTGGTGGCGAAGCAAGCCGATGTGAGCGACTACAAGAATGCGCTGCGTGGGTTCAGGCATGGCATCGACAAAATCGACCTGGCTCAAGTGGGCGTCAACCGTTTCGAAGATCTGAAAATCAGTAAATCCGACCGCTTCAACCTCAATGGTTTTTCCCAGATACACGGTGTAGAAGTCGGCTATCAAACATCGGCAGGTCAGGACAGTGTTGTAAAGCTGCTCTACCTGGATGCACTCGAGGTCGCTCAGGTTACGGCAGAGGACTTCGTATTCGCACAGCCAGCCGTGGTTACTGCTGAAGGGGAGGCGGTGGTGCCTGAAGCTGTAGCCCTATCAGCGGCGCCAGCCTCGCCTCTGGTCGAGCATGGGTTGCCGAATCTGGGCAACCTGATAGATGCCATGGCGGCGTTTGCCCCTGAGCCAGCGGGTTCCGTACTGTTTGGGGACGTGTCGGCACAGCGCATCGATTCGACCATTGCGGTGGCGGCCTAGCCATTGGGCGCGGTACTCCGCTCGCCGACATAAGCCGGTGCCTACACCGCGCTGGCTTCTTCGCGGGCTCGCCCGCTCCCACAGGATTGATGCATGGCTCGAGGGCTGCGCAAACTCTGTGGGAGCGGGCGAGCCCGCGAAGAATGCAACACCTATCTCAAGGCCTACGCTCGAAGTTCTTGGCCGCGGCAGCAGCCAGGTCTGGCGGCAGGAAGTCCTTGTCTGGGTTGTAGTCTGGCTTCAGGTAGCGCTTGAGGTCTTGCAAGTCTTGCGGGCTCAGAGTGCCAGCCGCCTGCTTCAGGCTCAGGTTGTCGAGGATGTAGTCATAGCGGCTGTTGTTGTAGTCCCGCACCGAGGTGTACAGCTGGCGCTGGGCATCGAGCACGTCAACGATGTTGCGGGTACCGACCTGGTAGCCGATTTCGGTGGCTTCCAGCGCGCTCTGGTTGGAGATGATCGACTGCTTGCGCGCCTGCACCTGTTCCACGTCGGTGTTCACCGCGCGGTGCAGGTTGCGGGTGTTTTCCACCACCTGGCGGCGCAGGCTCTCGCGCTGTTGCTCGCTCTGGCTCAGGCGCTGGTAGGCCTCGCGTACCTGCGAGCTGGTCAGGCCGCCGCTGTAGATCGGGATGTTCAACTGCAGGCCGATGCTGGTCTGCTCGACGTCGCCGCTGTAGCGCACACCCAGTTGCGAAGGGTTGGTGAAGCCAAGGCTATCGTTATCACCTTTCTGGTACTTGGCCACCGCATCCAGGGTCGGTGCGTGGCCGGCCTTGCGCTGGCGCAGGGTCTCTTCGGCGGCGGCGACCGCGTGGTTGGTGGCCAGCAGGTTGAGGTTCTGGCGCCCGGCGGTTTCGACCCAGGCCTTGGCGTCGTTGGGCGTAGGCACCTGCACCGGCAGGGTATGCACCACACCCTGAATCGAGGTGTACTCGCGATTGGTCAGGGTCACCAGCGCCTCGAAGGCATCCTGTACCTGGCGTTCGGCGATGATCCGGTTGGCCCGCGCCGTATCGTAGCTGGCCTGGGATTGCAGGACGTCGGTCTTGTCCGACAGGCCTACATCGAAGCGCTCGTTGGACTGGTCCAGCTGGCGCTTGAACGCGGCTTCCTCGGCCTTGGTGGCGGCCAGGTTGTCCTGGGCGCGGAGCACGGCGAAGTAGTTCTGCGCCGTTTGCAGGATCAGGTTCTGCTCGGTGGCCGACAGCTCCAGCGCCGCCTGTTCGTTGACCGCCTCGGCAGCCTGCAACTGGAACCAGCGGTCAGCGCGGAAGATGGGCTGGGCCAGGGTCGCGCTCCAGGAGTTGCCACTGCGGTTGGAGGTAATGGAGGGCTCGTCCAGCTTGGTGCGAGTGTTCATCATTTCGGCACTGGCCGACAGGTTCGGCAGCAACCCGGCGCGGGCCTGGGGCACCACTTCGCGGCGGGCGCCATAATCGGCGCGGGCGGCTGCCAGGTCGGCGTTGTTGTCCACCGCTTCCTGGTAGACGCTGACCAGGTCGGTCTTCACTGTCGGGAGCACGTCCGCTGCCCAGACCACTCCGTTGGACGCACAAGACACGGCTATCGCCAGTGAGAGTTTGCGCAGCATAGAGGCAATCCTTGTACGAAATTGAATTACTGAACTGTTGAGTATCGAGCGATGGGCCAGTGTAGTGCCATGCGCAACCGGCAACAATCGCCCGGTGTGCCTTTCATCATCCGCGCATTTACCCGCTTGGCTTTGCCGACCACTCCAGTCTAGACTGCGCATGTTCTTGTCGGGGTGCCTTGAAGCAAAGGCTGAGATCGCAGAGGTGCGGATCCCGTTGAACCTGATCAGGTTAGCGCCTGCGTAGGGAACAAGATTGCTCGCCTTCCCGGGGAGCCTCTTGTGCCAGGTCCGGGAATGTCACAGCTGCATGCAGCTTCAGGCACCCCATATCCGGCACTGCACCCATCGATGGGTGCGTCCGCGCTTTTCAGGTTCGCCCCGACATTCCACTGCTAGGAAGCCGTCTGGAGAGCCTGTGATGACCAAACAAGAAAAAGCGATCAACCTCAGCGAATCGGCACAAGTCGATCAGCAGTCCGTGCAACCGTTCCCGCGCTCGCGCAAGGTTTATGTCGAAGGCTCGCGCCCAGACATTCGCGTGCCCATGCGCGAAATCAGCCTGGATGACACCCCGACCGATTTTGGTGGCGAAAGCAACGCGCCGGTACTGGTCTACGACACTTCCGGCCCGTACACCGACCCCAACGTGATCATCGACGTGCGCAAGGGCCTGGCCGATGTGCGTTCGGCATGGATCGACGCCCGCGGTGACACCGAGCGCCTGGATGGCCTGAGCTCCGACTTTGGCCAGCAGCGCCTGAACGATGCCGACCTGGCCAAGCTGCGTTTCGCCCACGTGCGTAACCCGCGCCGTGCCAAGGCGGGCGCCAACGTCTCGCAGATGCACTATGCCCGCCAGGGCATCATCACCGCCGAGATGGAATACGTGGCCATCCGCGAGAACATGAAGCTGCAAGAGGCCCGCGCCGCTGGCCTGCTCAACGAGCAGCACGCCGGCCACAGCTTCGGTGCCAATATCCCGAAAGAGATCACCCCAGAGTTCGTCCGCCAGGAAATCGCCCGTGGCCGCGCGATCATCCCGGCCAACATCAACCACCCGGAAGTGGAGCCGATGATCATCGGCCGCAACTTCCTGGTGAAGATCAACGGCAACATTGGCAACAGCGCCCTGGGTTCCTCGATCGAGGAAGAAGTGGCCAAGCTGACCTGGGGCATCCGCTGGGGTTCGGACACGGTCATGGACCTGTCCACCGGCAAGCACATCCACGAAACCCGCGAGTGGATCATCCGCAACTCGCCGGTGCCGATCGGTACCGTGCCGATCTACCAGGCCCTGGAGAAGGTAGGCGGCGTGGCCGAAGACCTGACCTGGGAGCTGTTCCGCGACACCCTGATCGAGCAGGCCGAGCAGGGCGTGGACTACTTCACCATCCACGCCGGTGTGCTGCTGCGCTATGTGCCGCTGACCGCCAAGCGCGTTACCGGTATCGTCAGCCGTGGCGGCTCGATCATGGCCAAGTGGTGCCTGGCACACCACAAGGAAAACTTCCTGTACACCCACTTCGACGAAATCTGCGAAATCATGAAGGCCTACGACGTCAGCTTCTCGCTGGGCGATGGCCTGCGCCCCGGCTCGATTGCCGACGCCAACGATGCCGCGCAGTTCGGTGAGCTGGAAACCCTCGGCGAGCTGACCAAGATCGCCTGGAAGCACGACGTGCAGTGCATGATCGAAGGCCCTGGGCACGTGCCGATGCAGTTGATCAAGGAGAACATGGACAAGCAGCTGGAGTGCTGCGACGAGGCGCCGTTCTACACCCTCGGCCCGCTGACTACCGATATTGCCCCTGGCTACGACCACATCACCTCGGGCATTGGTGCTGCGATGATCGGCTGGTTCGGTTGCGCCATGCTCTGCTACGTCACGCCCAAGGAGCACCTCGGCCTGCCGAACAAGGACGACGTCAAGACCGGCATCATCACCTACAAGATCGCCGCGCATGCCGCCGACCTTGCCAAAGGCCACCCGGGCGCGCAGATTCGCGACAACGCCCTGTCCAAGGCGCGTTTCGAGTTCCGTTGGGAAGACCAGTTCAACCTCGGCCTGGACCCTGACACCGCCCGCGCCTTCCACGACGAGACCCTGCCCAAGGAATCAGCCAAGGTCGCGCACTTCTGCTCGATGTGCGGGCCGAAGTTCTGCTCGATGAAGATCACCCAGGAAGTGCGTGAATACGCCGCCAAGATCGAAACCGTGGACGTGACGGTTGAAGAGGGCATGCGCGAGCAGGCCGAGCGGTTCCGCCAGGAAGGCAGCCAGCTGTACCACAAAGTCTAAGACCGCTGGGGCCGCTTTGCGGCCCTTTCGCGACGCAAGGCCGCTCCCACAGAGGCCGCGCAAGGCTCGATGCCGGCGCGGTTTTTGTGGGAGCGGCCTTGCGTCGCGATACGAGGACGAAGTCCTCGCCAGGAACACCAACAACATTGCCGGCGAGCGCCAACCATGACATCACCCAGCCAATTCTCCCCCGACCACCCGGTCCCCACCCACCAGCGCATCTTCGGCGCCCGTGACCTGTTCTCGTTGTGGTTCTCCCTCGGCATCGGCCTGATGGTGCTGCAGGTCGGTGCCATGCTGGCGCCTGGCCTTGGCCTTGCCGGCGCGGTATTGGCCATCGCCCTGGGTACTGGTGTAGGCGTGCTGTTGCTGGGCGCCGCCGGTGTCATCGGCAGCGATACCGGCCTTTCCGCCATGGGTACCCTGAAACTCAGCCTGGGCAGCCACGGCACCCGCTTGCCGGCACTGCTCAACCTGCTGCAACTGGTGGGTTGGGGCGCGTTCGAGATCATCGTCATGCGCGATGCCGCCAGCCTGCTGGGTGCGCGGGCGTTCGGCGCAGACAGTGCCTGGAACAGCCCGATGCTCTGGACCCTGTGCTTCGGTGCCCTGGCCACCTTGCTGGCGGTTAGTGGGCCGCTGGCGTTCGTGCGCAAGGTGCTGCGCGCCTGGGGTATCTGGTTGCTGCTGGGGGCATGCCTGTGGCTGACCTGGAACCTGTTCGCCAAGGCCGACCTGGCTGCGCTGTGGAACCGCGCCGGGGATGGTTCGATGTCGCTGGCGGTGGGCTTCGACATCGTCATTGCCATGCCATTGTCCTGGCTGCCGCTGATCGCCGACTACTCGCGTTTCGCCCGCAACGGCAAGCATGTATTCGGCGGTACGGTAGTGGGCTACTTCATCGGCAACACCTGGTTGATGAGCCTGGGCGTGGCTTACACCCTGGCCTTCGCCGCCAATGGCGAGGTCAATGCCCTGCTGCTGGCCCTGGCGGGCGCCGGCATGGGTATCCCGCTGCTGCTGATTTTGCTGGACGAGTCGGAAAAGGCTTTCGCCGACATCCACTCGGCAGCCGTTTCCACCGGCGTGCTGGTGCGCGTGAAGGTCGAACACCTGGCGCTGGCCATCGGTGTGCTGTGCACCCTGATCGCCCTGCTGGCGCCGCTGGCACAGTACGAAAACTTCCTGCTGCTGATCGGTTCGGTGTTCGCCCCGCTGTTCGGCGTGGTGCTGATGGACCACTACGTGATCCGTCGCCGTCGCCTGCCGGCGCAGGTAGGTGGCTTGCACTGGCAGGCGCTGCTGGCCTGGGTGGTGGGCGTGGCGGCGTACCATGTGATCGCCACACAGGCGCCGGACCTGGGGGCGACCCTGCCGGCATTGCTGCTGGCAGGGCTACTGCACGGGTTGCTGAGCCTCAGCCGCGGCCGGGAAACAGTTCAGGCTTGAGCACGCCGTTCAGGCGTGGGTAGGGGATCTTCAATTCCACGTGGCCCATGGAGTAGGGCGCGATGGCATAGACCTCGTACTTGACCACCATCGCGCCGTACGTCAGGGCGACGTGCGGCGACTTCTTGAACGGCCAGGTCTTGACGAACTCGGCGTCCTTGTCCATCCCCACGCTCATCAACCAGGCGCGGTGCGACTCCTCGACGGTTTTCCAGAAGGTGTCTTCCTGGCCGGGTAGCAGCATGTCCTGCAGGGTCAGTACCTTGTCCAGCTTGCGCGAATAGTTGATGAAGCCGCGCCCGGGCATGCCGTGGGCGCCGCCGCTGTCCAGGTAGCTGGACAATTCGATGATCACCAACCCGTCATGCTGCTCGCGTACCTTGGCCTGCAGGTAGCTGCTGTTGCGCTTGTCGGCGCTGGCCAGGTATTGCTGCTCATAGGCTTGCAGGGTGGTCGGTGCGTTGCCGTGCTGGTTGTCTTCGGTCAACTGCAGCAGGCGCTTTTCGACGATGCTGTCGAGCTTGGGCAGCGCCGGGAAGTGGACAGTGTCGATGTTCACCAGCGGGCAGTCGCTTTCGCTACAGCCTGGCTTCACGTGCTCCCAGGCATCGCGCTTGACCTCGAGCGGCGCCCGGTAGTTGGGCGTGAACAGGCTCTGGCAGGCGCTCAGGGCCAATGCCAGCACAGCCACGGAAGTCAGTTTGACAAGTGTCATGTTGGTCCTTGCAGAACAGGGAGAAGTCGGCCTTTGACCGTCGGCGCGGCCTTCAGTTCGCCACTAAGCTAACAGAGAGAGAACGTGCTGTCCCGAGTGCGCGAACGGTTGCCGGAAAGGGATGAAACCGGCAGGCGTGCAGAGTAGGATGGCGCGATGCGGTATTCGAGGTAATGAGGGTTGCCATGTCAGACGCGTTGAATTCAGTGCCCAAGAGCTTCGATATCATCGAGCGGGCCAATTGCTTCCAGGGTTTTTACAAGCTCGACAAGCTTCGTTTGCGCCATGAACTGTTCGCCGGCGGCATGGGCCGCGAGATCAGCCGCGAACTGTTCGTGCGCCACGATGCCGTGTGTGTGCTGCCCTACGACCCGCAGCGCGATGAAGTGGTGCTGATCGAGCAGTTCCGCGTGGGCGCCCTGAGCAAGGCCGACAACCCCTGGCTGATCGAAATGGTTGCCGGGTTGATCGACAAGGACGAGCAGCCCGAGGAAGTCGCCCATCGCGAAGCCGAGGAAGAAGCCGGCCTGGCCTTCAGCGCCCTGTGGCCGATGACCCGTTACTTCCCGTCGCCCGGCGGCAGTGACGAATACGTCCACCTGTTCCTCGGTCGTTGCAGCAGCGAGGGCGCGGGCGGACTGCATGGGCTGGAAGAAGAGGGCGAGGATATTCGCGTGCGCGTGTGGTCGTTCGAGGATGCCTTGCAGGCGGTGCGCGACGGGCGCATCTGCAACGCGGCGACCATCATCGGCCTGCAATGGCTGGCGCTGAACCGTGATGAAGTACGAGGTATGTGGAAGTGAACCTGCTGCGCGAGCGCTATCGAGTCGACCTGGTCGGGCTGCAGGCAGCCTGCGAGGCCAACTACGCCCGGCTGATGCGGCTGTTGCCCGATATGCGCACCACCCAGAGCTCGCGCCGCATCGGCATGACCCAGGGCGACCAGATGCTCGGCGTGCTGGTGCTCGACGTGGTGCTGGCCTGCCCGTACACCACCACCCTGCACGTGCGCCAGGAGCATAGCCTGCCATGGTTGCCGGTACCGCACATGGAGGTTCAGGTGTACCACGATGCGCGCATGGCCGAAGTGGTCAGTGCCGAACATGCCCGGCGCCTGCGCAGCATCTACCCCTATCCCAATGCGGCCATGCACCAGCCGGACGAAAAGGCCCAGCTCAACCTGTTCCTGGGTGAATGGCTGAGCCACTGCCTGGCCTGTGGCCACGAACTGGCAAGCGTTCGCTGAAAGGAGACGGCCGTTGCCGCAACTAGACTCGACTCGCCCTGTCCATGTAGTGCAATTGACCGATGCCCACCTGTTCGCCGATCCGGCGGGTACCATGCTGGGGCTCAACACCCGCGATAGCCTGCAGCATGTGGTGGCCCAGGCGCGCCGGCAGCAGCCGCTTGTCGACCTGCTGTTGTGCACCGGGGATCTGTCCCAGGACGCCAGCGTGGCCTCCTATGAAGCGTTCCGTGAGCTGACTGCGCCGTTCGCTGTGCCCAGCCGCTGGTTGCCGGGCAACCATGACGAGGCCCAGGTCATGGCGCAAGTGGCCCCGGAGCTGGTGCAAGCGGTAACCGATATCGGCGCCTGGCGTGTCGTCATGCTCAACACCGCCGTGCCTGGCGCGACGCACGGTTTGCTGGCGGATGAGCAACTGGCATTGCTGGAGGCAGCCTTGAAAGAGGCGGGCGAGCGGCATTGCCTGGTATGCGTCCACCATCAGCCGGTGGACATCGGCTGCGCCTGGATTGCGCCGATTGGCTTGCGCAATGCCCAGGCCCTGTTCGCTATCGTCGAGGGTTATCCACAGGTGCGGGCCTTGCTGTGGGGGCATGTGCACCAGGAATGGGATGAAATGCGCGGCGGCCGGCGCCTGCTGGCCACGCCATCGACCTGCATCCAGTTCGCGGCACGCAGCGAGGACTTCAAGGTCAGCGAGGAGCAGCCAGGTTATCGTTGGTTGCGCCTGCATGCCGATGGGCGGCTGGAGACCGGGGTGGAGCGGGCGCTGGATTTCGAAGTTAAGCTCGACTTCGATAGCCCGGGGTATTGAAGAATCAGGGGCTGCGCAGCAGCCCCGGCTTTCTTGAAGAAATTGTTGCGAAACCCGTGACACTGCGTCAAAACCCGGCGAACGCGTTACACTGCGCGTCCCTGCGTCCGCATCACCGGGCGCGAAGCCGCAGATTCCGGGGGCAGCATGTCGGGTTCCATCCTCTATATCCATGGCTTCAACAGCTCGCCGCTTTCGACCAAGGCGCGCCAACTCGAGGCCGTGATGCAACAACTGGGCATGTCGGCCCAGCTGCGTGTGCCCGCCTTGCACCATCACCCACGCCAGGCCATCGCCCAGCTCGAAAGCGCCATCGCCGAACTCGGCGCGCCCTTGCTGGTGGGCAGTTCGCTCGGCGGCTACTATGCCACCCATCTGGCCGAGCGCCATGGCCTCAAGGCCCTGCTGGTGAACCCGGCGGTAACGCCGCACAAGCATTTCGACGGCTACCTGGGCACCCAGCGCAACCACTACAGCGGTGAAACCTGGGAGCTGACCCACGATCACGTGCAGGCCCTGGCCGAACTGGAAGTACCGCCCCCGGTGGACGCCAGCCGCTATCAAGTGTGGTTGCAGACTGCCGATGAAACCCTGGACTATCGCCACGCCGAGCGCTATTACCGTGCATGTGCCCTGCGCATCCAGGCCGGTGGCGACCACAGCTTCCAGGGCTTCGCCGAGCGCCTGCCGGCACTGCTGGCCTTTGCCGGCATTGCCCGTGGGCAGTATGCGGCGCTCGATTTTTCTGTATTTTGACTTTTTTGCATTCACCAGACTGACGACGAGACCCCATGGCCAATCCCAGCGCTAGCGCCTATAACGCAGACGCCATCGAAGTCCTCTCGGGCCTTGACCCGGTCCGCAAGCGGCCAGGCATGTACACCGATACCAGCCGCCCCAACCACCTGGCCCAGGAAGTCATCGACAACAGTGTCGACGAAGCCCTGGCCGGTCACGCCCGTTCGGTGCAGGTCATCCTCCATGCCGACCACTCCCTGGAAGTCAGCGATGATGGCCGCGGCATGCCGGTGGACATCCACCCGGAAGAGGGCGTGTCCGGGGTCGAACTGATCCTCACCAAGCTGCACGCTGGCGGCAAGTTCTCCAACAAGAACTACCAGTTCTCCGGTGGCCTGCACGGTGTGGGCATTTCGGTGGTCAACGCCCTGTCGACCCAGGTGCGCGTGCGCGTCAAGCGTGACGGCAACGAATACCAGATGACTTTCGCCGATGGTTTCAAGGCCAGCGAGCTGGAAGTGGTCGGCTCGGTTGGCAAGCGCAACACCGGCACCAGCGTGTATTTCAGCCCCGACCCCAAGTACTTCGATTCGCCAAAGTTTTCCATCAGCCGCCTCAAGCATGTGCTCAAGGCCAAGGCCGTGCTGTGCCCGGGCCTGTTGGTCAGCTTCGAGGACAAGGCCAGCGGCGAAAAGGTCGAATGGCACTACGAGGACGGCCTGCGCTCCTACCTGGTCGACTCGGTCAACGAGTTCCTGCGCCTGCCCGACGAGCCGTTCTGCGGCAGCCTGGCCGGTAACAAGGAGGCGGTCGACTGGGCCCTGCTGTGGCTGCCCGAGGGCGGCGACAGCATCCAGGAAAGCTACGTCAACCTGATCCCCACCGCCCAGGGCGGCACCCACGTCAACGGCCTGCGCCAAGGCCTGCTGGATGCCATGCGCGAGTTCTGCGAGTTCCGCAACCTGCTGCCGCGCGGGGTGAAGCTGGCGCCGGAAGACGTCTGGGAACGCATCACCTTCGTGCTGTCGATGAAGATGCAGGACCCGCAGTTCTCCGGGCAGACCAAAGAGCGCCTGTCGTCGCGCGAGGCGGCTGCCTTCGTCTCCGGCGTGGTCAAGGACGCCTTCAGCCTGTGGCTCAACGCCCACCCCGAGCTGGGCATGCAACTGGCAGAGTTGGCCATCAGCAACGCCGGCCGGCGTCTGAAGGCCAGCAAGAAGGTCGAACGCAAGCGCATCACCCAAGGCCCGGCGCTGCCCGGCAAGCTGGCCGATTGCGCCGGCCAGGACCCGATGCGCGCCGAACTGTTCCTGGTCGAGGGTGACTCGGCCGGTGGCTCGGCCAAGCAGGCCCGCGACAAGGAGTTCCAGGCGATCCTGCCGCTGCGCGGCAAGATTCTCAACACCTGGGAGGTGGACGGTGGCGAAGTCCTGGCCAGCCAGGAGGTGCATAACATCGCCGTGGCCATTGGCGTCGACCCGGGTGCCACCGACCTGGCGCAATTGCGCTACGGCAAGATCTGCATCCTCGCCGACGCCGACTCCGACGGCCTGCACATCGCCACGCTGCTGTGCGCGCTGTTCGTCCAGCACTTCCGGGCGCTGGTCGAGGCCGGGCATGTATATGTGGCCATGCCGCCGCTGTACCGCATCGACCTGGGCAAGGAAATCTACTACGCACTCGATGAAGCCGAACGTGACGGCATCCTCGATCGCCTGGTGGCCGAGAAGAAGCGCGGCAAGCCGCAGGTCACCCGCTTCAAGGGCCTGGGCGAAATGAACCCGCCACAGCTGCGCGAAACCACCATGGACCCGAACACCCGGCGCCTGGTGCAGCTGACCCTGGACGACGTGCAGGCCACCTGCGAGCTGATGGACAAGCTGCTGGCCAAGAAACGCGCCGGTGATCGCAAGAGCTGGCTGGAAACCAAGGGCAACCTGGCCGAGGTCATGGTTTGATTCGGCGGTTTCTGGCCGCCTGCCTGGCGCTGGTTGCCTTGCCGAGCCTGGCGGGCAACTGGCCGGAGTTGAAGCTGAGTGCCGAGCACCCGATCGACGGCATGCGTGCTGGCAACCTGTCTGGCATGGTGGCGTGCCGGGGCGGGCTGTGGGGCGTGTCCGACCGCGACGACGACCGCATCTACCGGTTCGACCAGCAAAACCCGACCTGGCGCGCGCAACCGCTCACCTTCACCCCGCCGCCGGTACCGGAAAGCGGCCTGCCGTGGGGCCTGAAGGCGCGCAACTGGGCGGTATCGCATATCCGCGGTGGCGAGCTGGATTTCGAAGGCATCACCTGTGACCAGGCGGGCAACCTGTACCTGGCCAGCGAGGCCCATGCTGCCGTGCTGCAGCTACCGCTCGAAGGCGAGCCGGACTGGTTGAAGATCGACCCGGCGATGGTGCGTCAAGCCCGGGCCAGCGGCATGCTGCTGAACTTCAATGCCTTGTTCGAGGGCCTGGCGATCAACCCGGCGGGCGACCGCCTGTGGCTGGCCGCCGAGCGCGAGCGCCGCGGCCTGGTGGCCATCGAGCGGCAGCAATCGGTGTGGACCTGCGGGCGCAGCTGCGTGTTGCTGAGCGAAGCCGGGGTCGAGATGCAACCGCCGCAGATGCCCGAGGCTCGGGCGCTGTCGCGCGACTTCTCCGACCTGGCCTGGTTCGAAGGCAAGCTGTTCACCCTGGAGCGCAACGCCTACCGGATCTGCCGGCGTGACGCCGACAGTGGCAAGGTCGAGCGCTGCTGGTCGTTCGCGGCCGACGCCCTGGTCGAGTCACGCCGCTACGCGCAACCGTTCGGCCTGGCCGAGGCCTTGGTGATCGATGCCAAGGGTGCCTGGATCGGCCTGGACAACAACAACGGCGCCCGCGCCGATGGCGAGGCGCGCCCGATCGTCTGGCGCTTCGACGCGCCGCAGGGCGGCTGGAGCGCCAAGCCGTGAGCCAGGCACCGGGCAAGCGTGCCGGCAAGGTACTGATGATCGTCGCCTGGGCGGCGGCGTTGTTCCTCGCCACGCGCTTCTTTGGCCAGTGGGAAGACAGCCAGCGCAACCCCAATGCCCAGGTGCAGTCGTCGCATGGCGACGGTTTTATCGAGGTGCGCCTGCTGGGCAACGGCCAGGGCCACTTCGTGCTGGATGGCGCGATCAACGGCCAGGTCGTGCATTTCATGCTCGATACCGGTGCCACCGACGTGGCGATCCCCGAGGCGCTGGCCAGCGACCTGGGCCTACGGCGGGGTAGCCCGGTGCTGCTCAGCACCGCCAACGGCCGTACCGAAGGCTACCGCACGCGTCTGGCCAGCCTGCAACTGGGCGATATCCACCTGCAGGACGTGCGCGCCATCGTGGTGCCAGGCCTGGACGGGCAAACCGTATTGCTGGGCATGAGTGCCCTGAAACAACTTGAATTTACCCAGCGCGGCGGCACCATGCTGCTGCGCCAGAACCTGAAATGACGAGGCCCGCATGAGCGACTCACTGGAACTCAGCCTGGACGGCGTCGAACGCCGCTCGCTGGCTGACTTCACCGAACAGGCCTACCTCAACTACTCCATGTACGTGATCATGGACCGCGCCCTGCCGCACATCGGCGATGGCCTGAAGCCGGTGCAGCGCCGCATCGTCTACGCCATGAGCGAGTTGGGGCTCGATGCCGATGCCAAGCACAAGAAGTCGGCGCGTACCGTCGGTGACGTGCTCGGCAAGTTCCACCCCCACGGCGACTCGGCCTGCTACGAGGCCATGGTGCTGATGGCGCAGCCGTTCAGCTATCGCTACACCCTGGTCGACGGCCAGGGTAACTGGGGTGCGCCGGACGATCCGAAGTCGTTCGCCGCCATGCGCTACACCGAGGCGCGGCTGTCGCGCTACGCCGAAGTGCTGCTCAGCGAAGTCGGCCAAGGCACCGTGGACTGGGTGCCCAACTTCGACGGCACCTTGCAGGAGCCGGCCGTGCTGCCGGCGCGCCTGCCCAACATCCTGCTCAACGGCACCACCGGTATCGCGGTGGGCATGGCCACCGACGTGCCGCCGCACAACCTGCGCGAAGTGGCCAGCGCCTGCGTGCGCCTGCTCGACGAGCCCAAGGCCAGCATCGAGCAGCTGTGCGAGCATATCCAGGGGCCGGATTACCCGACCGAGGCTGAAATCGTCACGCCGCGGGCCGAAATCCTCAAAATGTACGAAAGCGGCCGCGGTTCTATCCGCATGCGCGCCGTGTACCGTGTCGAAGATGGCGACATCGTCGTCACCGCGCTGCCGCACCAGGTCTCCGGAGCCAAGGTGCTGGAGCAGATCGCCGCGCAGATGCAGGCCAAGAAGCTGCCAATGGTCGCCGACCTGCGCGACGAATCGGACCACGAGAACCCCTGCCGCATCGTCATCATTCCACGCTCCAATCGTGTGGACGCCGACGAGCTGATGCAGCACCTGTTCGCCACCACCGACCTGGAAAGCAGCTATCGGGTCAACGTCAACATCATCGGCCTCGATGGGCGGCCGCAGTTGAAAAACCTGCGGGCGATACTGCTGGAGTGGCTGGAGTTCCGCACCAATACCGTTCGCCGCCGCCTGCAGCACCGCCTGGACAAGGTAGAGAAGCGCCTGCACCTGTTGGAGGGCTTGCTCACCGCATTCCTCAACCTGGATGAAGTGATCCACATCATTCGTACCGAGGAGCATCCCAAGCAAGCCCTGATCGCCCGCTTCGACCTGACCGAGATCCAGGCCGACTACATCCTCGAGACCCGCCTGCGGCAGCTGGCGCGCCTGGAAGAGATGAAGATCCGCGGCGAGCAGGACGAACTGCTCAAGGAACAAGCCAAGCTGCTGGCCCTGCTGGGCAGCGAGGCGAAGTTGCGCAAGCTGGTGCGCAGCGAACTGATCAAGGATGCCGAAACCTATGGCGATGACCGCCGCTCGCCGATCGTCGAGCGCGCCGAAGCCAAGGCCCTGTCGGAAAACGAACTGATGCCGACCGAGCCGGTTACCGTGGTGCTCTCGGAAAAGGGCTGGGTGCGTTGCGCCAAGGGCCATGAGATCGACGCCACAGGCCTGTCCTACAAGGCCGGCGATGGCTTCAAGGCCGCCGCCGCCGGGCGCTCCAACCAGTTTGCCGTGCTTATCGACTCCACTGGCCGCAGTTACTCGCTGGCCGCCCACAGCCTGCCCTCGGCGCGAGGCCAGGGCGAGCCGTTGACCGGTCGCCTGACCCCGCCGCCGGGGGCTACCTTCGAATGCGTGCTGTTGCCGGAAGACGACGCGCTGTATGTGGTAGCGTCGGACGCCGGCTACGGTTTCGTGGTCAAGGGTGAAGACCTGCAAGCCAAGAACAAGGCCGGCAAGGGTTTGCTTAGCCTGCCCAACGGGGCCAAGGTCATGACCCCGCGCCCGGTGGCCAGTCGCGAGCAAGACTGGCTGGCGGCGGTCACTACCGAAGGCCGCCTGCTGGTGTTCAAGGTCAGTGACTTGCCTCAGCTGGGCAAAGGAAAGGGCAACAAGATCATTGGCGTGCCCGGCGATCGGGTGGCCAGCCGCGAAGAATTTGTCACCGATATTGCGGTGATCGCCGAAGGCGCGACCCTTGTATTGCAAGCTGGCAAGCGTACCCTGTCGCTGAAAGCGGACGACCTGGAACATTACAAGGGCGAGCGCGGACGGCGCGGCAGCAAGCTGCCACGCGGCTTCCAGCGGGTCGATGGGTTGCAGGTGGAAGGGCCGGCGTAACCGCTTGAAATGTCTGGAACGGCAATTTCAGCGCCGTTCCGGGCAGAAATGCTGGAGTCGGGCGGTTATTTCGCGGATGATATGGCCCTTGCGGTGCCGGCGTGGCCGTGTGCCCGTTTGAATCTACATGTATCACTGCGGTGTGCCTGCTGGCGACCGCCTGGATGGGATGATGAAATTTCTGCGCCTTCCATTTGCGCTGTTGATGACTGGCCTGCTGGGCCTTGGCGGGTGCTCCATGCACCAGCCGGTTGCCCTGTACCAGCTCGACAGCGGTGATCCTGGCCAGCCTTCGCAGAGCGCGGGCATGGCCGTGGTGCTCGGCCCGGTATCGGTGGCCGACTACCTGCAACGCGAGACGTTCCTGCAACGTCAGGCCGATGGCAGCCTGAGCGCGGCGACCGACGGTCGTTGGGCTGGCAGCCTTTCGTCGGATATCGACCAGCTGCTGGTGCGCCAGCTTGCCTGGCGCCTGGACAGCCAGCGCGTGGTGCTGGCGCCGGCGACCGCCGGTTTCAGCCCGGATGTGCAAGTGCTGCTGTCGATCACCCGCCTGGACTCGGGCAAGAACCAGCCGGCAATCCTGGATGCCCAGTGGCGCCTGCTGGACCGCCGTGGCCATGTGCGTGACAACCGCATCGTTCACCTCGAGCAGCAGCACGAGGGCAGCGAGGCATCGCAGGTGCAGGCTCAGGGCCAATTGCTGCAGAAGCTGGCCGAACAGCTGAGCACCGCGGTCAAGCCGCTGGCCAATCAGCCGGCGCTTGCCGAAGAGCAGCCGAAAAAGCCCGCGCCGGTACAGGTGAAGAAGGGACCGGAGAAATCCAAGATCCCGATGGCTTCGCCGATCCGTACCGATATGGAAGTCTATCGGTTCTGATCGAAGTGCCAGATACGAAAAAGCCCGCATCGTTGCGGGCTTTTTCGTATCTGCGGTTGACGCGGACTTTGTGGGAGCGGCCTTGTGTCGCGATAGGGCTGCGTAGCAGCCCCAGCAATTTGTGCAATATCGCTAAACCCTGGGGCCGCGCTGCGGCCCTATCGCGACGCAAGGCCGCTCTCATAGAACAACACATAACTTATTGATTTAGCAGGGTCCTTGTGGGAGCGGGCGCGCCCGCGAACACCGGCGTAGCCGGTGCCAGCCACCGCGTTGGATTCTTCGCGGGCACGCCCGCTCCCACACAGGCCGCGTCGCGCTTACGAATTGAGTTCTCTCCGCGACAGCGCAGCCCGTAGGGCTGGGTGATCTCCCACAGGTGTCGTGCAGGCCTGTCAGGCCCTGCGCTCGTGCATCCGTGCCAGTTGCCGTTCCAGCATCGACGGGTAGGGCTCCATCAAGCGCTCCACGCAGCAAGCTCCCTCGGGGCTGGCAATCGGACGAATGCGGGCACGCTGGCGAATC
>NZ_JYKS01000052.1 GCF_000935045.1 Pseudomonas sp. 10-1B | reverse complement strand
GAAACAAACGTAGGAGCGAGCGCCAGCTCGCGATGCGCCGCGCGGGCGGCGCTCGGTCTCACAGGCGCTGCATATCTTGTGGTCAACGCCTGTCAGCCCTGATGCGACCCCTGTGGGAGCGGGCTTGTCCCGCGAACACCGGCAAAGCCGGTGCCATAAACCGCGTCGCCTGCTTCGCGGGACAAGCCCGCTCCCACAATGGCCCCTGTTCTCTGCGCGACAGCACAGCCCACAGGTTGTGCGTGCGGTTGAGGCCACCACAATACCTGTAGGAGCGGGCTTGCCCGCGAAGGGGCGCAAAGCGGCCCCAGCTTTTTCATGCCTGCGAAAATCCTGTCCCTCACACCCTCAGCAAGGCTTTCGTAGCATTTCAATGTGACCAATGAGTCAAAACGGTCATCTTCCCTGTATTCTATGCAGCAGCTGTTGCAGCATTTTGTTACCGGTGCGCAGGCGAGCACTGCCTTCAACCCCCAGCGGTGACGCTCCGGTATTTGGCGCCCTCAATTCATCGAGTGGTGGTCTTTGGCTGTTTTCATTGGGAAGCCAGAATGATTGGCATCAAAAGCATCGCGAGTTACGTGCCCTCCGCTGGTCTGGATAACTATGTCCAGGGTGCGAAGTTCGGCAAGGACGAAGAGTTCATGTTCGGCAAGATTGGCGCGTCGTTCCTGCCGCGCAAGGCCGAAGAGCAGGAAACCTCCGACCTGTGCGTAGAAGCCGCCCAGGCGCTGTTCGCCAGCAACCCAGACCTCGACCCGCAGTCGATCGATGCGTTGATCGTGGTCACCCAGAACGGTGACGAAGAAGGCCTGCCGCACACCGCCGCCATCGTCCAGAGCAAGCTCGGCCTGTCCACCCGCGTGGCGGCGTTCGACGTGTCGTTGGGCTGCTCTGGTTACGTGTATGGCCTTTATGCGATCAAAGGCTTCATGGAAGCGGCAGGGCTGAAGAACGGCCTGCTGATCACTGCCGACCCGTATTCGAAGATCGTCGACCCGGAAGACCGCAACACCACCATGCTGTTCGGCGACGCTGCCACGGCTACCTGGATGGGTGAAGATGCGGTATGGCAGTTGGGCCAGGCGCGTTTCGGTACTGATGGTTCTGGTGCCGAGCACCTGAAAGTCACTGATGGCAAGTTCTTCATGAATGGCCGCCAGGTGTTCAACTTCGCCCTGGTCAAGGTGCCGGCGCACCTGCACGAGCTGCTGGATGCCAGCGGGCTGAAGTCGTCGGATATCGATGCCTTCTGCATTCACCAGGGTAGTGCGGCGATTGTAGATGCCGTGGCCCGGCGCTTCGAAGAGCAGCACCCGGAGAAGTTCGTCAAGGACATGCTGGAAACGGGTAATACCGTGTCGTCCAGTGTGCCGCTGCTGCTGCAGAAGCACATGCTCGATGGCAGCTGGAAGCGCGTGGCGATCAGCGGCTTTGGTGTGGGCCTGTCGTGGGGGTCGGCCATCCTGTATCGCGACTGATCCCCAGCAGTTCAAAAAAGCGCCCGGCGGCCACCGCCCGGCGCTTTTTTTCATGCCTGAAAGAAAATCGTGGCCTTCACCAGGCCCTCCTGTGGGAGCGGGCGAGCCCGCGAAGAAGACAACTCGGTGGATGGCACCGGCTTTGCCGGTGTTCGCGGGCGCGCCCGCTCCCACAGGGGGGGGCATGGGTGTTGATGGATGGCATTCAGCCTGCATGAGAGCGGAATCTGACGCCAATAAATCGCCCTTAACCCCTTGATTTCTCGGGGCTGGCCCCATGCCAGTATTTTTTTTTCGAAAAACCCCTCAAGCAACCCGCTTACCCGACGATAACCATTACGAAGGTTCTCTAGGCCACACCCGGCTGTCGCCAGGGCCGGAAGCCGCAGTATCCATACAACGAGGAATTCGTCATGGCTTTGACCGTTAACACTAACATCACCTCCTTGGGCGTTCAGAAGAACCTGAACCGTGCTTCCGACGCGCTGGGCACCTCCATGTCCCGCCTGTCCTCTGGCCTGAAAATCAACAGCGCCAAAGACGACGCCGCTGGCCTGCAGATCGCCAACCGTCTGACCAGCCAGATCAAAGGCCTGAGCGTTGCCGTGAAAAACGCCAACGACGGCATCTCCATCGCCCAGACCGCTGAAGGCGCGATGCAGGAATCGACCAGCATTCTGCAGCGTATGCGTGAGCTGGCCCTGCAGTCGGCTAACGGCTCGAACAGCGATGACGACCGTACTTCCCTGCAGCAGGAATTTACTGCTTTGACTGGTGAGCTAACCCGTATCGCCAATACCACTACTTTCGGTGGTCGTAACATTCTGGACGGCTCGTTCCAGAATGTTGGCTTCCAGATTGGCGCCAGCGCCAATGAAACCATCTCCTTCGGAATGGGTGATATTAGCGCTACCGGCCTGAAGGGTTCGTATAGCGAAGCGAGCGTCGCTGGAGGTGCAACTCGCCTGGCTGCCAACGTAACGGGCAGCACATTTACTGGTGACGTTACTGGTGGGACGCCCGCTACTCCATACACTGCTACTGCTAATACTTTTGTAGCGCTTTCAACTGGCGATACTGTCACCCTCGATTTCGGTGGTGGTAATACCCTTACACTGGACGAAACGACCGGTGACACTGCGGCCAACGCTGCGGCAGCGATTAATGCGGCTGGCTTTGGCGTTACTGCGTCTGTAAGTGGTGGGGATCTTGCCTTCACATCCGCCTCCGCCTTTAGCATTGCAGCAGATGGCGACTTCTTAGGCTTAGATGATACTACCCCGCTTGTGGGCACTGGTGGCGCTGCTGCCGTGCCTGGCACCCCGGGTTTGGCGACCGCTGCTCAAATTAGCCTGAATGGGCAGTTGGTTGATTTCGATGCAGGCGACGACTTGGCTGATATTGTTGATGCAATCAACCTCAAGACCACTGATGCAACCGATCCGACCAAATCTACTGGGGTAACCGCTAGCGTTGATCATGGTCGCTTGGTTTTGACATCTGCTGATGGTAAAGCCGTTAACCTCACCAACGGCAGTGACGCAGCCAAAGGGCCAGGCGCTCTGGCTAAGCTTGGTTTGTCTGCCGGTTCTACCGAGGCGAAACTGAATGCTGACACTTCGATCACTCTGAATGGTATCGAAGTTAAGTTCAAAAAAGGCGATACCATGGATGCAGTGGTTTCCGCTATTAACAGTGCCAGCACTGGTGTCACTGCTAGCAAAGATCCTGCTGATAATTCCTTGAAGCTGTTCTCCGATAAAGACATCACTATCGCTGATGGTAGCAACGGTACTGGCTTGAGGGAGCTTGGGCTTACTGCTGCACCAGCGAAGACTGAAGCAGTAGCAATGGAAACCACCGTTTCCAATCTGGATATCCTTACCGCAGAAGACTCTCAGAAGGCTATCCAGGCTCTGGACGCCGCCATCGCCCAAGTCGACAGCCAGCGCGCCCAGCTGGGTGCCGTTCAAAACCGCTTCGACAGCACCGTTGCCAACCTGAACAGCATCTCGGAAAACTCCACCGCTGCCCGTAGCCGTGTGCAGGACGCCGACTTCGCTTCGGAAACCGCCGAGCTGACCAAGCAGCAAACCCTGCAACAGGCTTCCACCGCGATCCTGTCCCAGGCCAACCAGCTGCCGTCGTCGGTACTGAAACTGCTGGGCTAATTCCAAAAGCTGAGTAGTTTGACGAAGGGTACGGTGACGTACCCTTTCGTCTTTCCAGAATAAAGAGGTGTAAGACATGGATATGAGCGTGAAACTGGGCCTGTCCTATCCCGCCTCCGCTGCCCCCGACGCATCGACGAGCAAGCGGCAAGCAAACGAACAGGCAGCCAACGAACCTGCCGACAAAGAATCCAAGCCTGTAGCCAGGGCAGAACTGGAGAGTGCCGTAAATGCCATCCAAGACTTCGTCAAGGCTTCAGAGCGACAACTCGACTTTTCGATCGATGACTCCACCGGTCAGGTGGTGGTCAAGGTCATCGCCCGCCAAAGCGGCGAAGTCATCCGCCAATTGCCCTCCGAAGTGGCGCTGAAGCTGGCGGAAAACCTGAAGGACGCCAACAGCCTGTTGTTTGACACGCAGGCCTGAGTTGGCACGGCTTTTGTTTATTAGCGCACGGATGCCTTTTCGTCGGTAAACCGGCGGCAACGATTAAGGAGATGTGATATGGCGAGCTCAACCATCAGTGGGCTTGGCTCTGGCCTCGATATCAGCGGTATCGTGAAGGCGCTGGCGGACGCTGAGAAGGCGCCCAAGCAAACCCAGATCAACAACCAGACCACCACAGCCACCACGTCACTGTCAGCCATCGGCACTGTGAAGAGCGCACTTGATACCTTCCGTGCAGCCATTGCCAAGCTGAACACGGCTTCGAGCTTTTCCGGCCTGGCATCATCGTCGTCCGATGAAGCCATCGCCAAGATCAAACTGGGAGATGGGGCTTCGTCTGGCAACTATGCCCTCGAAGTTACCCAGCTGGCGACGGCTTCCAAGATCTCGACGCAGGTCTACGAAAAGACTTCGACCATCGTCAACGATTCGGGTCAATCGCAGACCCTGACCATCAGCCAGGGCAGTGCTACCCACAGCGTGACCATCGCCAACGGCGCGACCCTGCAGCAAGCCCGCGATACGATCAATGGCCAGCTACAGTCCAAGGGCATCACCGCGAACATCGTCACCGACGCCAGCGGCTCGCGGCTGATCTTCTCGTCTACCAAAATGGGTGAGGGCACCGAGCTGACGCTGGGCGGCGATGCCAGCATGGCTACGGATGTAACCACCATCGCCGAGCCGCAGAATGCAAAGTACACGCTGGACGGTCTGGAGCTGGAGTCGGCCTCCAATACTGTGACGGGCGCCATCAGTGGCGTGGACATCACGCTGGTCAAGGAAGGCAAGGCCAACCTTGCGGTCTCGAGCAATAACGATACGCTCAAGACGTCCGTGCAGTCGTTCGTCACCGCTTACAATGCGCTGATGACCACCATCAATGCCCAGACCAAGGTCACCACGGGTTCTGATGGATCCGCCACCGGTTCGGCGGCGCTGACTGGCGATGCCACCATGCGCTCGCTGGTCAACTCCATCCGCAGCGAGATCAGCCGCAGCGTCGGCAGTACCGGCCTGCGTACCTTGTCGCAGCTGGGCATCAACACCGTCCAGAAAACCGGCCTGCTGGAACTCAACGACACCAAGTGGGACGCCGCGGTCAAAACATACGGTGCCGACATCAGTGGCTTGTTCACCGGTAAGGAAGGCCTGCTCACTCGCATGACTTCCACCACCGAGGAATACGCCAAGACCGGTGGTATCCTGGCCTCTCGTCAGACCAACCTGACCAACCAGCTCAAGCAACTGGAAGAAGCGCAGACTGCTCTGGACCGTCGTATCGAGTCGCTGACCGAAACCTTGACCAAGAAATACAACGCCATGGATACAATGGTCGCGCAACTCAAGGCTACCAGCGACAGCGTCATGACCACGCTCAACGCGCTGAACAAAGCCAATAGCGACGACTGATCGCCCTAAAGAAAGCTGGAGCAGGGCCGATTACTTAGGTATGCGGCCACTGCCGCGCCAAGTTCACTGAGGATTCCCCATGCACCCGATGAGAGCCCTTCGCCAATACCAGAAGGTCAATTCCCACGCCCAGATTTCCGAAGCTACCCCGCACCGCCTGGTGCAGCTGCTGATGGAGGGCTCGCTCGACCGCATGGCCCAGGCCAAGGGTGCGATCGCGCGCGGTGACGTGGCGCAGAAGGGTGTGATGCTGGGCAAGGCCATCGATATCATCGGTGGCCTGCGTGAAGGCCTGGACAAGGAAAAGACCGACAACCCCGACGAGCTGGACCGTCTCGACAGCCTGTACGACTACATGGCCCGTCGCCTGACCCAGGCCAACCTGCACAGCGACCCGGCCATCATCGACGAAGTCGCCCAGCTGTTGATCACCGTGAAAAGCGGCTGGGACGCCATCGCTTCGGCTGAGCAATAATCCCCAAGGAGTTCCCCATGAGCGCATTGCAGCAAATCGAAGACACCCGCCTGGCCCTGAGCGAGGCCCTGCAAGCGCGCGACTGGGCAACCATCGGTGAGCTCGATCTGAGCTGCCGGGCGCTGATGGATGAAGTGCTGCAGGATGAGCAAGAAGACGAAGCCGCAGTACGGGCCAATTTGGAAGCGTTGATGGCGGTTTACCGTCAGCTAATCGACGTTGCAAGTGACGAGCGTCAATCGTTGGTCACACAAATGTCGAATATCAACCAAGCGAAACAGGCCACAAAGGTATACCATTTGTTCAGCTGACGCTGAGCGAAATAGCAAGGCGCGGCGCCATAAATTTGACTGCCTTGAAGTTTTTGACTTTACTAGCAGCTGTTTTCGAATTTCTGACGTCCGAACACTGACCATTTCAGTCGGAATGATGTCGAGCACGCCCACGAGGCGCCGATATGACTAGGGAAGTTGCTATTGCATGTGGCGTGAAACCAAGATCCTGCTGATCGACGACGACAGCACGCGCCGCCGTGACCTGGCGGTGGTGCTGAACTTTCTCGGCGAAGAAAACCTGGCATGCTCCAGCCATGACTGGCAGCAGGCGGTCGAGCCGTTGTCCTCGAGCCGCGAAGTGCTGTGCGTGCTCATCGGCACCGTGAACGCTCCGGGCAATCTTCCTGGGCTGCTTAAGACAGTGGCTGCCTGGGATGAGTTCCTTCCTGTTCTGCTTCTAGGTGAAATTTCTTCTGCAGACCTGCCGGAGGAGCTTCGCCGCCGCGTCCTTTCCAACCTGGAAATGCCGCCAAGCTACAGCCAACTGCTCGATTCGCTGCACCGTGCCCAAGTCTATCGGGAGATGTACGACCAGGCGCGCGAGCGCGGGCGCCAGCGCGAACCCAACCTGTTCCGCAGCCTGGTCGGCACCAGCCGTGCCATCCAGCACGTGCGGCAGATGATGCAGCAGGTGGCCGATACCGACGCCAGCGTGCTGATCCTGGGTGAGTCAGGCACCGGCAAGGAAGTGGTGGCGCGCAACCTGCACTACCACTCCAAGCGCCGCGAAGCGCCGTTCGTGCCGGTCAACTGCGGTGCGATCCCGGCCGAGCTGTTGGAAAGCGAACTGTTCGGCCATGAGAAGGGTGCCTTCACCGGGGCGATTACCAGCCGTGCCGGGCGTTTCGAATTGGCCAACGGCGGTACCCTGTTCCTCGACGAAATCGGCGACATGCCGCTGCCGATGCAGGTCAAGCTGCTGCGTGTGCTGCAGGAACGTACCTTCGAGCGCGTGGGTAGCAACAAGACCCAGAGCATCGATGTGCGCATCATCGCTGCGACGCACAAGAACCTTGAGACCATGATCGAGGACGGCACCTTCCGCGAAGACTTGTACTATCGGCTGAACGTGTTCCCCATCGAGATGGCGCCACTGCGGGAGCGGGTGGAAGATATCCCGCTGCTGATGAACGAGCTGATTTCGCGCATGGAGCACGAGAAGCGCGGTTCCATTCGCTTCAACTCCGCTTCGATCATGTCGTTGTGCCGGCACGGCTGGCCGGGCAATGTGCGTGAGCTGGCCAACCTGGTCGAGCGCATGGCGATCATGCACCCGTATGGGGTGATTGGTGTGTCCGAGCTGCCGAAGAAGTTTCGTTACGTCGATGACGAAGACGAGCAGATGGTCGACAGCCTGCGCAGCGACCTGGAAGAGCGCGTGGCGATCAATGGCAGCACGCCGAATTTCGGCAATCATGCGATGCTGCCGCCTGAGGGTTTGGACCTGAAGGACTACTTGGGTAGCCTGGAGCAGGGGCTGATCCAGCAGGCGCTGGACGATGCCAACGGTATCGTTGCGCGCGCGGCTGAACGTTTGCGTATTCGTCGTACCACGTTGGTGGAGAAGATGCGCAAGTACGGCATGAGCCGCCAGGGGGGCGAGGATCAGGCGGAGGGTTGATGGCCCGCCTGTGCCGGCCTCTTCGCGGGCTCGCCCGCTCCCACAGGTACAGCGCATGGCTTGAATCCTGTGCTGGCCCTGTGGGAGCGGGCGAGCCCGCGAAGAGTCCAGCATTGCCAATCCAAATCCCCCATCTCCGGCACGGCTATTGCTACACCGCTGGCACCACACCGTTTTTATGACGGTCAGCCACGCGAGAGAGCACGATGCCCCAGGCCGCCCACCTATCCCGAGCCCCCGATCCGCAGGGGCAACCCCCGGTCGAGCAGGACAGCCGCCAGGGTATCGAGCAAGCCTTTGCCCTGTTCAACCAGGTATCCAGCCAGCTGAGCCAGTCCTACAGCCTGCTCGAAGCCCGGGTCAGCGAGCTCAAGGGCGAGCTGGCGGTGGTCAGCGCCCAGCGCATCGACGAGCTCAGCGAAAAGGAACGCCTGGCCAATCGCCTGCAAAATCTGCTGGCCTTGCTGCCCGGCGGGGTGATCGTGATCGATGGCCAGGGCCTGGTGCGCGAGGCCAACCCGGCCGCCTGCGAACTGCTCGGCGAGCCACTGATCGGCCAACTGTGGCGCCAGGTGATCGCCCGCAGCTTCGCCCCACGCAAGGATGATGGCCACGAAGTTTCGCTGCGCGACGGCCGTCGCCTGTCGATCGCCACCCGCTCGCTGGATGCCGAGCCCGGCCAGTTGGTGCTGCTCAACGACCTGACTGAAACCCGTCGCCTGCAAGACCAACTGGCCCGCCACGAGCGCCTGTCATCGTTGGGGCGCATGGTCGCCTCGCTGGCTCACCAGATCCGCACGCCGCTGTCGGCAGCCATGCTCTACGCCAGCCACCTGGCCGACCCTGAACAAGACTTGAACCCGCAGACCCGCCAGCGCTTCGCCGGCACCCTGAAGGAGCGCCTACACGAACTGGAACACCAGGTGCGCGACATGCTGGTGTTCGCCCGTGGCGAGCTGCCGCTGGGTGACCGCGTAACCCCGAAAGCCTTGTTCCAGGCTCTGCAGCAGGCGGCCCAGGCCCATGTTCAGGGGCATGCCGTGCGCTGGCAGTGCGACAGCCACCTGGGTGAGCTGCTGTGCAATCGCGACACCCTGGTCGGTGCCTTGCTCAACCTGATCGAGAATGCCCTGCAGGCCAGCGACGGTCCGGCGCGGCTGAAGGTGCATCTGTTCCGTCGTGAGCACACTTTGCACCTGTGCGTGAGCGACGCCGGCAGTGGCATCGACGCCGACTTGCTCGGTCGCCTGGGCGAGCCGTTCCTGACCACCAAGGCCACCGGTACCGGGCTGGGCCTGGCCGTGGTCAAGGCCGTGGTGCGGGCGCACCAGGGCACGCTCTGCCTGCGCTCGAAGGTTGGCCGCGGCACCTGCGTGCGGGTGGAGCTGCCGTTGATCGACGGGCAGTTGGCGGAGGGCGTGTAATGGCAATCAAGGTGCTGCTGGTCGAGGACGACCGCGTATTGCGCCAGGCGCTGGGCGATACCCTGGACATCGGCGGTTTCGCCTACCAGGCGGTGGGCAGTGCTGAAGAAGCGCTGGAAGCTGTGCTGGAGGAAGCCTTCAGCCTGGTGATCAGCGATGTGAACATGCCCGGCATGGATGGGCACCAACTGCTGGCCCAACTGCGCCGCCAGCAGCCGCAGTTGCCAGTGTTGCTGATGACCGCGCACGCTGCGGTGGAGCGCGCTGTCGAGGCAATGCGCCAGGGCGCCGTCGACTACCTGGTCAAGCCGTTCGAACCCAAGGCACTGCTCAGTCTGGTCGAGCGGCATGCCGCAGGGCGTGTGACTGGCGAAGAAGGCCCGGTGGCCTGCGAACCGGCCAGCCGTCAGTTGCTGGAGCTTGCCGCGCGGGTGGCGCGCAGCGACTCGACCGTACTGATTTCCGGTGAGTCCGGTACTGGCAAGGAAGTGCTGGCGCGCTTCATTCACCAGCAGTCACCGCGAGCGGCGCAGCCCTTCGTGGCGATCAACTGCGCGGCGATTCCCGACAACATGCTCGAGGCCACCTTGTTCGGTCATGAGAAGGGCGCCTTCACCGGTGCCATCGCTGCCCAGGCTGGCAAGTTCGAGCAGGCCGAAGGCGGCACCTTGCTGCTCGACGAAATCTCGGAAATGCCCATGGCCTTGCAGGCCAAGCTGTTGCGCGTGCTGCAAGAGCGTGAAGTGGAGCGGGTAGGTGGGCGCAAGCCGATCAGCCTGGACATCCGCGTGCTGGCTACCACCAACCGTGACCTGGCCGGCGAGGTAGCGGCCGGGCGCTTCCGTGAAGACCTGTTCTATCGCCTGTCGGTGTTCCCTCTGGCCTGGCGGCCGTTGCGCGAGCGCCCGGGTGACATCCTGCAACTGGCCGAGCGCCTGCTGGCGCGGCATGTGGCCAAGATGAAGCACGCGCCGGTGCGCTTGTCGCCCCAGGCTCGCGCCTGCCTGCAGGCGCATGCATGGCCGGGCAACGTGCGTGAACTGGACAACGCCTTGCAGCGGGCGTTGATCCTGCAACAGGGCGGAGTGATTGAAGCGGCGGATTTCTGTCTGGCAGGTGCCATTCCATTGTCGGCTGGCACAGGGCTATCACCTGAGGCGGCTGTTGAAGCCAGTGGCCTGGGTGACGACATGCGCCGCCACGAGTATCAGATGATCATCGACACCCTGCGCGCCGAGCGCGGCCGCCGCAAAGAAGCTGCCGAACGCCTGGGCATCAGCCCGCGTACCTTGCGTTACAAGCTGGCGCAGATGCGCGATGCTGGGTTTGACGTCGAGGCCAGCCTGTTCGGCTGATTCACACCGTATCCAGCTGCTGCGCGATCCTCTGTGGGAGCGGGTTCACCCGCGAACACCGGCGAAGCCGGTGCCATGCACCGTGTCGCATTCTTCGCGGGTGAACCCGCTCCCACAGGGGGCAGTGTTGCCTGAGCTGTATAGGCTGGCACCTTTGTTGCTTTACCTAGGCATCCGCCGCATGCGCGTCAAAAAAATGCGGCTGCAGGAGAGAGAAGGGTCATGAGCCAAGGTGTTGAATTCAATCGTCTGATGTTGGACATGCGGGCCATGCAGGCCGATGCCATGTCGCTGCCCAAGGTGGCCGCTGCCCCTGAGCTGGCGCCGGGGCAGAGTACCTTTGCCGATATGCTCGGCCAGGCCATCGGCAAGGTGCATGAGACGCAGCAGGCTTCGACCCAGCTGGCCAACGCCTTCGAGATCGGCAAGAGCGGCGTCGACCTGACCGATGTAATGATCGCATCGCAAAAAGCCAGTGTGTCCATGCAGGCCCTGACCCAGGTACGCAACAAGCTGGTCCAGGCGTACCAGGACATCATGCAGATGCCGGTTTGAGGACGGACGTAAAACATGGCTGAAGCAGTCGTCGACAACGCCCCTGCCAAAAGTGGCCCTGCAGCGCCCAAGCCGCCGCTGTTCGGCATGGCGTTTCTGGAAAACATCTCGCAGATGCCCATGCTGCGTCAGATTGGACTCATGGTCGGTCTGGCCGCCAGCGTGGCGATCGGTTTTGCCGTGGTGCTGTGGTCGCAACAACCGGATTACCGGCCGCTGTATGGCAGCCTGTCGGGCATGGACACCAAGCAGGTCATGGACACCCTGGCCGCTGCCGATATCCCCTACAACGTCGAGCCCAATTCCGGCGCTCTGCTGGTCAAGGCCGACGACCTCTCCCGTGCGCGCCTGAAACTCGCAGCCGCTGGCGTGGCGCCGAGCGATGGCAATGTCGGCTTCGAGTTGCTCGACAAGGAGCAGGGCCTGGGTACCAGCCAGTTCATGGAGGCCACCCGTTACCGTCGCAGCCTGGAAGGCGAACTGGCCCGTACCGTGTCCAGCCTGAACAACGTCAAGGCCGCGCGCGTGCACCTGGCTATCCCGAAAAGCTCGGTGTTCGTGCGTGACGAGCGCAAGCCCAGCGCCTCGGTCCTGGTCGAGCTGTACCCGGGCCGTGCCCTGGAAGCGGGGCAGGTGATGGCCATCGTCAACCTGGTCGCGACCAGCGTGCCAGAGCTGGACAAGTCCCAGGTCACCGTGGTCGACCAGAAGGGCAACCTGCTGTCCGACCAGATCCAGGACTCCGCACTGACCCAGGCCGGCAAGCAGTTCGACTACAGCCGCCGTGTGGAAAGCATGCTTACCCAGCGTGTGCACAACATCCTGCAGCCAGTGCTGGGCAATGACCGCTACAAGGCCGAAGTGTCCGCTGACCTTGACTTCAGCGCGGTCGAGTCGACCTCCGAGCAGTTCAACCCCGACCAGCCGGCGCTGCGCAGCGAGCAGTCGGTCGACGAACAACGTGCCAGCAGCCAGGGCCCGCAAGGCGTGCCGGGTGCGCTGAGCAACCAGCCGCCAGGCGCCGCGTCGGCACCACAGACCACCGGTGGCGCCGCCACCCCGGCTGCGGCCATTCAGCCAGGCCAGCCGTTGGTGGATGCCAACGGCCAGCAGATCATGGACCCGGCCACTGGCCAGCCGATGCTCGCGCCGTACCCGTCGGACAAGCGCCAGCAAAGCACCAAGAACTTCGAGCTGGACCGCTCCATCAGCCACACCCGCCAGCAACAGGGGCGCATGACCCGCCTGTCGGTGGCGGTGGTGGTGGACGACCAGGTCAAGATCGACCCGGCCACCGGCGACACTACCCGTGCGCCATGGGGTACCGAGGACCTGGCGCGCTTCACCCGCCTGGTACAGGACGCGGTCGGCTTCGATGCCAGCCGTGGCGACAGCGTGACGGTGATCAACGTGCCGTTCGCCGCCGATCGTGGCGAAGAAATTGCCGACATCGCCTTCTACCAGCAACCGTGGTTCTGGGACATCGTCAAGCAGGTGCTGGGCGTGGTGTTCATCCTGGTGCTGGTGTTCGGCGTACTGCGGCCGGTGCTCAACAACATCACAGGGGGCGGCAAGCAGGCTGCCCCGGATAGCGACATGGAGCTGGGCGGCATGATGGGGCTGGATGGCGAACTGGCCAGCGACCGCGTCAGCCTGGGTGGCCCGACAAGCATTCTGCTGCCTAGCCCGAGCGAGGGTTACGAGGCACAGCTCAACGCAATCAAAGGCCTGGTGGCCGAAGACCCGGGCCGTGTTGCCCAGGTCGTGAAAGAGTGGATCAACGCCGATGAGTGACAACCGAGCCGTTACCGCCAAGCTGAGCCGTGTCGACAAAGCGGCGATCCTTCTGCTCTCGCTGGGCGAGACCGATGCTGCCCAGGTGCTGCGGCACATGGGGCCCAAGGAAGTGCAGCGGGTGGGCGTGGCCATGGCGCAGATGGGCAATGTGCACCGTGACCAGGTCGAACAGGTGATGAGCGAGTTCGTCGACATCGTCGGCGACCAGACCAGCCTGGGCGTGGGCTCTGACGCCTACATCCGCAAGATGCTCAACCAGGCCCTGGGCGAAGACAAGGCCAATGGCCTGGTCGACCGCATCCTGCTCGGTGGCAACACCAGCGGCCTGGACAGCCTCAAGTGGATGGAACCGCGCGCCGTGGCCGACGTGATCCGCTACGAGCACCCGCAGATCCAGGCCATCGTGGTCGCCTACCTGGACCCCGACCAGGCCGGTGAAGTGCTGAGCAACTTCGACCACAAGGTGCGCCTGGACATCGTCTTGCGCGTGTCGTCGCTGAACACTGTGCAGCCGGCGGCGCTGAAGGAACTGAACCAGATCCTCGAGAAGCAGTTCTCGGGCAACTCCAACGCTGCGCGCACCACCCTGGGCGGCATCAAGCGTGCCGCCGACATCATGAACTTCCTCGACAGCTCGGTGGAAGGTGCACTGATGGACGCGATCCGCGAGATCGACAGCGACCTGTCGGAGCAGATCGAAGACCTGATGTTCGTCTTCAACAACCTGGCCGACGTCGACGACCGTGGCATCCAGGCGCTGCTGCGCGAAGTGTCGTCCGACGTGCTGGTGGTGTCGCTCAAGGGCGCCGACGAACGGGTCAAGGACAAGATCTTCAAGAACATGTCCAAGCGCGCCTCGGAACTGCTGCGCGACGACCTGGAGGCCAAGGGGCCGGTACGGGTCAGCGACGTGGAAACGGCGCAGAAGGAAATCCTCACCATCGCCCGTCGTATGGCCGAGGCCGGCGAGATCGTGCTCGGCGGCAAGGGCGCCGAGGAAATGATTTAAGCGGCAAGCTACAAGCTACAAGCTACAAGAAACAGCAGCCCTCACGCAGCCTGCTTTTTCTTGAAACTTGCCGCTTGAAGCTTGCAGCTATGACCCACAGGCATTACCAATGTCCACCAAAGAACATCACCCCAGCGACCTGATCCGCGCCCGCGACCTCGAGGGCGTGGACGTGTGGGCGCTGCCCAGTTTCGACCCGCAACCAGCGCCCGAACCCGAGCCTGAGCCGGAACCCGAGGTGGTCGAGGAAGAAATCGAGGAAGTACCGCTGGAAGAAGTCCAGCCGCTGACCCTCGAAGAGCTCGAAGCCATCCGCCAGGAGGCCTACAACGAGGGCTTCGCCACCGGTGAGCGTGAGGGCTTCCACAGCACCCAGCTCAAGGTCCGCCAAGAGGCCGAAGAGGCCCTGAAGGCCAAGCTGGGCAGCCTCGAACGGCTGATGGCCAACCTGATGGAACCGATCGCCGAGCAGGACACGCAGATCGAGAAAACCCTGGTACACCTGGTGGCGCACATGACCCGTCAGGTGATCGGCCGTGAGCTGCGCAACGATTCCAGCCAGATCACCCAGGTGCTGCGCGAAGCGCTCAAGCTGCTGCCCATGGGCGCGGACAATATCCGCATCCACCTCAACCCGCAGGACTTCGAGCTGGCCAAGGCCCTGCGCGAACGCCACGAGGAAAATTGGCGGCTGCTGGAAGACAGCGCACTGCTGCCCGGTGGCTGCCGTATCGAGACGGCCCATAGCCGCATCGATGCGAGCATGGAGACGCGCATCGAGAAGGCCGTGGCGCAGTTGTTCGATCAGTTGCACGACCATTCCCTGCACCCGGCAGCGCCAGATATGTCGGTAGACCTGGACGCCCCGGTCGAGCGTACCGTGGACAGCCCTGATGCACCTTAAGCGCACCAGTTTCGGCAAGCGCCTCGGTAGCTATGCCGAGGCCATCGAACTGCCGGCCCAGCCCATCGTCGAAGGCCGCCTGCTGCGCATGGTCGGCCTCACCCTGGAAGCCGAAGGCCTGCGCGCGGCAGTGGGCAGCCGCTGCCTGGTGATCAACGACGACAGCTACCACCCGGTGCAGGTCGAAGCCGAAGTGATGGGCTTTGCCGGGCCCAAGGTGTTCCTCATGCCGGTCGGCAGCATCGTCGGCATCGCCCCGGGCGCCCGGGTGGTGCCGCTGGATGACGGCGGCCGCCTGCCCATGGGCATGAGCATGCTCGGCCGGGTGCTCGACGGTGCCGGCCGTGCCCTGGATGGCAAAGGCGGGATGAAGGCCGAGGACTGGGTGCCGATGGACGGCCCGGTGATCAACCCGCTCAACCGCGACCCCATCAGCAAGCCGCTGGACGTGGGTATCCGCAGTATCAATGGCCTGCTGACCGTGGGTCGCGGCCAGCGCCTGGGCCTGTTTGCCGGTACCGGCGTGGGTAAATCGGTGTTGCTGGGCATGATGACCCGCTTCACCGAAGCCGAAATCATCGTGGTTGGCCTGATTGGTGAGCGGGGCCGCGAGGTGAAGGAGTTCATCGAGCATATCCTCGGTGAAGAGGGGCTCAAGCGCTCGGTGGTGGTGGCCTCGCCCGCGGACGACGCGCCATTGATGCGCCTGCGCGCTGCCATGTATTGCACGCGCATTGCCGAGTACTTCCGCGACAAGGGCAAGAACGTGCTGTTGCTGATGGACTCGCTGACCCGTTTCGCCCAGGCCCAGCGGGAGATTGCCCTGGCCATCGGCGAGCCGCCGGCAACCCGGGGTTACCCGCCATCGGTATTCGCCAAGCTGCCCAAGCTGGTGGAGCGCGCGGGCAACGGCGAGCCGGGCGGCGGTTCGATCACCGCGTTCTACACCGTGCTGTCCGAAGGCGACGACCAGCAGGACCCGATCGCCGACTCGGCGCGCGGTGTACTTGACGGTCACTTCGTGCTGTCGCGCCGGCTGGCCGAGGAAGGCCATTACCCGGCCATCGACATCGAAGCTTCGATCAGCCGGGTCATGCCCCAGGTGGTCGATGCCGATCATTTGCGCCAGGCACAGAAGTTCAAGCAGCTGTGGTCGCGCCTGTCGCAAAGCCGCGACCTGATCAGCGTGGGTGCCTATGTGGCCGGCGGCGACCCGGAGACCGACCTGGCCATCGCCTTGCAATCGAAACTGGTGGAGTTTCTGCGCCAGGGCCTGCGCGAGAACGTGGGCATGGCGCAAAGCCGCGAACAGCTGGGGGCGATCTTCACGCCCCCGGCAGGTTGATAGGCCATGGCGCTACCCGGACGTGCCGCGCGCCTGGCGCCGGTGGTGGACATGGCCGAAGAGGCCGAGCGCAAGGCGGCCCAGCGCCTTGGGCATTTCCAGCAGCAGGTGGCCACGGCCCAGGCCAAGCTGGCCGAGCTGGAGCGCTTTCGCGAGGATTACCAGTTGCAGTGGATCAACCGCGGCGGACAGGGGGTGAACGGTAGCTGGCTGGTCAATTACCAGCGCTTCCTCGGGCAGCTGGAAACGGCGATGACCCAGCAGCGCCAGAGCCTGGTCTGGCACCAGAACAACCTCAATAACGCCCGTGGTACCTGGCAGCAGGCCTATGCCCGGGTGGAGGGCTTGCGCAAGCTGGTGCAGCGATACATGGATGAAGCCCGGCGTGCCGAAGACAAGCGCGAGCAGCGCCTGCTGGACGAGCTGTCCCAGCGCCTGCCGCGGCAAAACCATTTTTGAATCTGTATTGGCCCCTTGTGGGAGCAACTGTCTTGTATTGCCTGGACTGGCCTCATCGCCGGCAAGCCAGCTCCCACAGGAGTTCGCGCTGCATGTGGGCGCCGTGTTCTTGCCTCCCATGCCATCGCCTGCTAAACCTTCAAGAAGCTGTATTCGCCATCATCGAAGGAATCGCTAGCATGGCAGTCGAGACTGTTTTTTCGCAGGACGGGAAAAAGCTGACGATCAAGATCAAGGGGCGCTTCGATTTCGGCAAGCATCAGGAATTTCGTGACGCCTACGAACGCCAGTCCAGCCGGCCAGATTCGGTGGTCGTCGACCTGAAGGACACCACCTACCTCGACAGTTCCGCGCTCGGCATGCTGCTGTTGCTGCGTGACCACGCGGGCGGCGATGAGTCGGATGTGCGCGTGGTGCATGCCAGTTCCGACGTGCGCAAGATCCTCGCCATTTCCAATTTCGAAAAACTCTTCGATATCAGTTGAGCGCCAACATGCCACCCGAGCAGGCGTTGACCGTGCTGGTCGCCGAAGACGGTGCCGCCGATCGCCTGCTGTTGGCGCAGATCGTCCGTCGCCAGGGCCATCAGGTATTCACCGCAGAAAACGGCGCGCAAGCGGTGGCGCTGTTCGTCGAGCGCCGCCCGCAGCTGGTGTTGCTGGATGCGCTGATGCCGGTGATGGACGGCTTCGAGGCGGCGCGGCAGATCAAGGCTCTGGCCGGCGAGGCGCTGGTGCCGATCATTTTCCTGACTTCGCTGAACGAGGAAGAAGGCCTGGTGCGCTGCCTGGAGGCCGGCGGCGATGATTTCATGGCCAAGCCTTATAGTGCGGTGATCCTCGGCGCCAAGATCCGCGCCATGGACCGCCTGCGCCGGCTGCAGGCTACCGTGCTGCAGCAACGCGACCAGATTACCCGGCACCACCACCACCTGCTCAACGAACAGCGGGTGGCCAAGGCGGTGTTCGACAGGGTGGCCCATTCCGGCTGCCTGGGCGCGCCCAACATCCGCTACCTGCAATCGCCCTATGCGCTGTTCAATGGCGACCTGATGCTGGCCGCGTTCACCCCGGCTGGCGACATGCGGGTGCTGCTCGGCGACTTCACCGGCCACGGCCTGCCCGCAGCGGTGGGAGCCATGCCGCTGGCCGAGGTGTTCTACGGCATGACGGCCAAGGGCTACGGCATGGCGCAGATCCTGCGCGAGATGAATGCCAAGCTCAAACGCATCCTGCCGGTGGACATGTTCTGCTGCGCGCTGCTGCTCAACCTCAGCATGCAGCGCGGTACGGTGGAAGTGTGGAACGGCGGCATGCCCGATGGCTATCGCCTGTCGGCGGGCGGCCAGGTGCTGTCTACGCTGAGTTCGCGGCACCTGCCGCTGGGTATCCTGGCCCCCGAGCGTTTCGATGACAGCACCGAAGTGCTGCCGCTGGCGCCGGGCGAGCGCCTGCTGTTGCTGTCGGACGGCGTGCTCGACACCGCCGACGACCAGGAGCGCCTGTTCGGCGTCCGGCGTCTGCGCGCAGTGCTGGCCGACAACCGCGACCCGGCGCGGCTGTTCGACGAAGTGATGCAGGCGCTGGAGCGCTTCGGTGGGCGCCCGCGCGATGACATCAGCCTGTGCGACATCCGCATGTTCAGCGCTGAGGAGCGGGTGCCGGCGCCAATGATCTACTCTGATAGCGGGCGCTCCAGCCCGCTGGATTGGTCGTTGCAGTTCGAGGTGCGCGGGGAAAGCCTGAAACGCTTCAACCCGGTGCCGTACCTGGTGCAGTTATTGCAGGAAATCCACGGCCTGCGCGCATGCACCGGCAACCTGCACAGTGTGCTCAGCGAGCTGTATTCCAACGCCCTGGAACATGGCGTGCTGGGCCTGGATTCGCAGCTCAAGCGCGATGTGCAGGGCTTTGCCGACTATTATCAGGAGCGCGCCCGGCGCCTGGGTTCGCTGACAGACGGTTTCGTGCGCATCGACTTCAAGGTTGAACCGCATGCCGGTGGCGGGCGTCTGATGATCGAGGTTCGCGACAGCGGCGCAGGCTTCGATGTGCAGCAGGTGTTGTCGCGGCCTTCGCTGGAGCAGGGCCTGAGCGGGCGCGGCCTGAACCTGGTGCGGCGGCTGGCCAGCAACGCGCTGTGGAGTGAGGGCGGCCGTTGCGCGCAGGTGGAGTTCGTATGGTGAGCCACGGGTTGGCTCGGGCATAATCTGGCTTGATCAAGGAGTGAGCAAGTGACCGACATGCATATTGACCACAAGGTACTCAGTGACCTGCGTGAAGTCATGGAGGATGGCTACCTGCAGTTGGTGCAGACCTTCCTGGACGACTCCGAGCGGCGCCTGGGCCAGTTGCACGCGGCCAGGAGCGCCGCAGAGCTCGGCTCGGCTGCCCACAGTTTCAAGGGCAGTAGCAGCAACATGGGCGCGGTGACGTTGGCCAGTCTGTGCCAGCAGCTGGAAGAGCGCGCGCGGCGGCCCCCGCTGTATGGCATCGAAGACCTGATCAACCGCATCGACCAGGAATTCATCGAAGTGCAGCGCTTCTACCGCGGCGAGCAACAACGTATTTCTGCAGGCTGACAGGTGACTTGGCGCGAGTCTTGCCTGTTTCTGGCCAGATGATTTTTTTGTTTCTGGCGCGGAGATCGCTCAATGCCTGTCGCACCTAACCCATTGTTGCAAGCCAACGCCCTTGCCAACGCTTCGCGTTCGGCCGCCGTGCAGGTGGATAAACCGCTGCAGGCGCTGGGCGACAAGGGCGATGGCTTTGGCCAGGTGATGGCCAGGCAGGGGCGCGACAAGGCCGCTGCGCAGGACGACAAGGTCGCCCAGGCCAAGCCCAAGGACAAGCCTGAAGCGGCAGCGGGCGGCAAGAAAAACCCCGCCGACAGCAGTGCAGTTGCCGATGACGGCAACAAATTGCCAGCCGACGACTCAGCCCAGGCCGATACCGGCCTGCGTGATGCCAGCCTGGTGGCTGGCCAGGTCACCGATGCCCAGCCTGGCGCGCAGCTGATCCAGGCCCAGGCCGAGGCGGTGGCACCGGTGCTGCAGGCCGCCACGGCGCAGGCGCAGGTTACGGCAACCCTGCCTGAGGAGTCGGTGGCCGAAGAAGCCTTCGACCCTGATGCCGACCCGTTGGCCAACCTGCCGACCTTGCGCCTGGCGCTGGAGCACAGTGCCCAAGCCAAGGGTGGCAGCTCGGCGCATGCGCTTGACCCTTCCCAGCTCCAGCGCGAGGATGGCCAGGCAGCCGTCAATACCTTGGCGAATCTGCTCGAGAATGCCGAAGGCGAAAGCGGTGAGCCCGGAGACAAGGCCTTCGGCGCCTTGCTCGAAGATGGCCTGAAGGACACCAAGAGCGCCAGCAGCGACACGCGCATCGATGATTTCGCCAACCGCCTGGCCAGCCTGACCCAGGCCGCCACGGCCAAGACCGCCAACGCCGCCAGCCCGTTGCACCAGCCGTTGCCGATGAACCAGAACGCCTGGGCCGAGGGCCTGGTCAACCGGGTCATGTACCTGTCCAGCCAGAACCTGAAGTCGGCGGATATCCAGCTGGAGCCGGCAGAGCTGGGCCGCCTGGACATTCGCGTCAATGTTGCGGCGGACCAGGCCACCCAGGTTACCTTCATCAGCGGCCACGCCGGTGTGCGCGACACCCTCGACAGCCAGCTGCACCGCCTGCGCGAGCTGTTCGCCCAGCAGGGGCTGGCGCAGCCGGATGTCAACGTGGCCGACCAGTCGCGCGGGCAACAACAGCAGCAGGGGCAGGCGCAGGGCAGCAATCTGTCCGGGGTGGCGGCGCGGCGGGCCGAGCAGGGTGGTGGCGAGGTTGTCGATAGCGCCCGGCCTGTGGAGCATCAGGTGGTTGTCGGCGACAGTGCGGTTGATTACTACGCCTGATAACGGGTTGCCTGTTCCGGCCTCTTCGCGGGCTCGCCCGCTCCCACAGGGATTTCATCGATTTCGAAACCTGTGCAGTACCTGTGGGAGCGGGCATGCCCGCGAAGAAGACAGCACCGCAAATCCTGCTGAAACCGAGCTTCTGAATAATCTGGCATAACACTTGCTCAAGCCACGTCATCCTCCCTTGAACCCCCGATGGACGACGGATTATTGGCATGGCGAAGAGCGAAGCAGTCAAAGACCCCGCCACTAAAGGCAAACTCAAGCTGATCCTGCTGGCGGTAGTGGGCCTGTTGCTGGCGGTCGGCCTTTCGGTGGGCGCTACCTGGTTCATCATGCACAAGAGCGAGCCAGCCTCGGCCGCCGAACCTGCGGCCGGCAACGCCAAGCCTGCGGCCATCTACGAGGCGCTGACCCCGGCCTTCGTGGTCAACTTCAATCAGAACGGCCGCCAGCGCTACATGCAGGTGAGCATCACCCTGCAAGCGCGCAACCAGGCCGACCTGGATGCGCTCAAGGTGCACATGCCGGTGATCCGCAACAACCTGGTGATGATGTTCTCCGGGCAAGGCTTCGACACCCTGGCCAGCAGCGCGGTAGGGCAGGAGATGCTGCGCCAGAAGGCCACCGCGGTGGTCCAGGAAGTGGCGCAGAAGGAAGTCGGCAAGCCGGTCATCGACCAGTTGCTGTTCACCAATTTCGTATTGCAGTAGGAGTCCGCAATGGCCGTACAGGACCTGCTGTCCCAGGATGAGATCGATGCCCTGCTGCATGGCGTCGACGATGGGCTGGTGCAGACCGAGAGCGAATCCGAGCCTGGCAGCATCAAAAGCTACGACCTGACCAGCCAGGACCGTATCGTGCGGGGTCGCATGCCGACCCTGGAAATGATCAACGAGCGCTTCGCCCGTTACACCCGTATCAGCATGTTCAACCTGCTGCGTCGCTCCGCCGACGTGGCGGTGGGGGGCGTGCAGGTGATGAAGTTCGGCGAATACGTGCACTCGCTGTACGTGCCGACCAGCCTCAACCTGGTCAAGATCAAGCCGTTGCGCGGCACTTCGCTGTTCATCCTCGACGCCAAGCTGGTGTTCAAGCTGGTGGACAACTTCTTCGGCGGCGATGGTCGCCACGCCAAGATCGAAGGCCGCGAGTTCACCCCGACCGAACTGCGCGTGGTGCGCATGGTGCTGGACCAGTGCTTCGTCGACCTCAAGGAAGCCTGGCAGGCGATCATGCCGGTCACCTTCGAGTACATGAACTCCGAGGTCAACCCGGCCATGGCCAACATCGTCGGCCCCAGCGAGGCGGTGGTGGTGTCCACCTTCCACATCGAGCTGGACGGCGGTGGCGGCGACCTGCACGTGACCATGCCGTACTCGATGATCGAGCCAGTGCGGGAAATGCTCGATGCTGGCTTCCAGTCCGACCTGGACGACCAGGACGAGCGCTGGGTCAAGGCCCTGCGCGAGGACGTGCTGGACGTGGCCGTGCCGCTGAGCGCCACGGTTGCCCGGCGCCAGCTGAAGCTGCGCGACATCCTGCACATGCAGCCTGGCGACGTGATCCCGGTGGAGCTGCCCGAGCACCTGGTGCTGCGCGCCAACGGCGTGCCGTCGTTCAAGGCGCGCCTGGGTTCGCACAAGGGCAACCTGGCGCTGCAGATCATCGACCCGATCGAACGCCGCTGACGGTGTGCCGGTCGCTCATAACGAATTGAATGCCTGTCGAGGAAACCATGGCTAACGAAAACGAGATCACCTCCCCAGAGGACCAGGCGCTGGCCGACGAGTGGGCCGCGGCACTGGAAGAAACCGGCGCAGCTGGCCAGGCCGACATCGATGCCCTGCTGGGGGGCGATACCGCCAGCACCGGCGGCCCGGGCCGCCTGCCGATGGAAGAGTTCGCCAGCTCGCCGAAGCCGAACGAAAACGTCAGTCTCGAAGGCCCGAACCTGGATGTGATCCTGGATATCCCGGTGAACATTTCCATGGAAGTGGGCAGCACCGAGATCAACATCCGTAACCTGCTGCAGCTCAACCAGGGCTCGGTGATCGAGCTCGATCGCCTGGCCGGCGAGCCGCTCGACGTGCTGGTCAACGGCACGCTGATCGCCCATGGCGAAGTGGTGGTGGTCAACGAGAAGTTCGGCATCCGCCTGACCGACGTGATCAGCCCCAGCGAACGTATCAAGAAGCTGCGCTGAGTGAAGGGTTCGATGCGCGCCATCGCGGCGTTCGCGGCGCTGCTCGCCAGCCAGGCCTGCCTGGCGGCAGCCACGCCGGCGGCGGCCCCGGCGGCCGCGCCTGGCAGCCTGGGCGGGCAGTTGGCACAGATGGTCTTCGGCCTGCTGCTGGTGGTCGGCCTGATCTTCTTCCTGGCCTGGCTGCTGCGGCGCATGCAGGGGGTGGCGGTGAAAGGCGGGCAGGTGATCGAGATCATCGGCAGCCGCGCCATCGGCCCGCGTGACCGCTTGTTGCTGGTGCAGGTGGGCAAGGAGCAGATCCTGCTCGGCCATACCCCTGGCAGCATCGAGGCCCTGCATGTACTGGCCGAACCCGTGGAAGTGCCAGAAAGCGCCCGCCAGGCGACGCCGGAGTTTGCCCAGCGGCTGATGGAGCTGATGGGCAAGGACCCTAAGGACAAGAAGTGATGAGGGGCGCGTTGCGTACGTTGTTGAGCTCGTTATTGGCTGTGGCGCTGCTGCTGGCTGCGCCACTGGCCCTGGCCGCCGACCCGCTGTCGATCCCGGCCATTACCCTGTCCAATACCGCGGACGGGCAGCAGGAGTATTCGGTCAGCCTGCAGATCCTGCTGATCATGACAGCGCTCAGCTTCATCCCGGCGTTCGTCATCCTGATGACCAGCTTCACCCGCATCATCATCGTGTTCTCGATCCTGCGCCAGGCCCTGGGCCTGCAGCAGACGCCGTCGAACCAGATCCTTACCGGCATGGCGCTGTTTCTGACCATGTTCATCATGGCGCCGGTGTTCGACCGGGTGAACCAGGATGCGCTGCAGCCGTACCTGAAGGAGCAGATGACCGCCCAGCAGGCCATCGACAAGGCTCAGGTGCCGCTCAAGGACTTCATGCTGGCGCAAACCCGGCAAAGCGACCTGGACCTGTTCATGCGCCTGTCCAAGCGCACCGACATCGCTGGCCCCGACCAGGTGCCGCTGACCATCCTGGTGCCGGCGTTCGTCACCTCGGAGCTCAAGACCGCGTTCCAGATCGGCTTCATGATCTTCATCCCGTTCCTGATCATCGACATGGTGGTGGCCAGTGTGCTGATGGCCATGGGTATGATGATGCTGTCGCCGCTGATCATCTCGCTGCCGTTCAAGATCATGCTGTTCGTGCTGGTCGATGGCTGGGCGCTGATAATGGGCACCCTGGCCAGCAGTTTCGGCGGCGTCTGACGCCGTCAAGGAGAGCCGCCGATGACACCTGAAGTAGCTGTCGACCTGTTTCGTGATGCCCTGTGGCTGACCACCCTGATGGTCGCCGTGCTGGTGGTGCCGAGCCTGCTGGTGGGCCTGATGGTGGCGATGTTCCAGGCCGCCACGCAGATCAACGAACAGACCCTGAGCTTCTTGCCGCGCCTGTTGGTGATGCTGGTCACGCTGATCGTCGCCGGGCCGTGGCTGGTGCAGAAGTTCATGGAGTACATCACCAGCCTCTACACCAACATCCCGCATCTCATCGGTTGACGTGGCGATGCTAGAGCTGACCGACACGCAGATCGGCACCTGGGTCGCCACCTTCATCCTGCCGTTGTTCCGGGTGACGGCGGTGCTGATGACCATGCCGATCTTCGGTACCCGCATGTTGCCGGCGCGGGTGCGCCTGTACGTGGCGGTGGCGATTACCGTGGTGATCGTGCCAGCGCTGCCGCCCTTGCCCGAATTCGACCCGTTGAGCTTGCGTGGCCTGCTGCTGTGTGCCGAGCAGATCATTGTCGGTGCGTTGTTCGGGTTGTCGCTGCAACTGCTGTTCCAGGCGTTCGTGATCGCTGGCCAGATCGTTGCCATACAGATGGGTATGGCCTTCGCCTCGATGGTCGACCCGGCCAACGGCGTGAATGTCGCGGTGATCAGCCAGTTCATGACCATGCTGGTGAGCGTGCTGTTCCTGTTGATGAACGGCCACCTGGTGGTGTTCGAGGTGCTGACCGAAAGTTTCACCACCTTGCCGGTGGGCAATGCGCTGATGGTCAATCACTTCTGGGAGCTGGCCGGGCGCCTGGGCTGGGTATTCGCAGCCGGGCTGTTGCTGATCTTGCCGGTGATTGCCGCATTGCTGGTGGTGAACATCGCCTTCGGCGTGATGACCCGCGCCGCGCCGCAGTTGAACATCTTCTCTATCGGTTTCCCGCTGACGCTGGTCATGGGCATGTTCGTTTTCTGGATCGGCCTGGCCGATGTGTTGTCCCACTACCAGGCATTGGCCAGCGAAGCGCTGCAATGGCTGCGTGAACTGGCGAGGGCGCGCTGAGCATGGCGGAAAGCGAGAGCGGTCAGGACAAGACAGAAGAACCCACCGACAAACGCAAGCGAGATGCCCGCGAGAAAGGCGAGATCGCCCGCTCCAAGGAGCTGAATACGGTGGCGGTGACCCTGGCTGGCGCTGGTAGCCTGTTGGCGTTTGGCGGCCATCTCGCCGAGACGTTGCTGAGCATGATGCGCATGAACTTCAGCCTGACCCGCGAGATCATCGTCGACGAGCGGGCCATGGGCGCTTTCCTGCTGGCCTCGGGGAAAATGGCGATATGGGCAGTGCAGCCGGTATTGATCCTGTTGTTCGTGATTTCTTTCGTGGCGCCCATTGCGCTCAGCGGTTTCCTGTTTTCAGGCAGCCTGCTGCAACCCAAGTTCAGCCGCATGAACCCGTTGTCGGGGATCAAGCGCATGTTCTCGGTGAATGCCCTGACCGAGTTGCTCAAGGCGCTGGCCAAGTTCTTCGTGATCCTGATCGTCGCGGTGGTGGTGCTGTCCAGCGACCGCCAGGCCTTGCTGTCGATTGCCAACGAACCGCTGGAGCAGGCGATCATCCATAGCCTGCAGGTGGTGGGCTGGAGTGCCTTGTGGATGTCGGCAGGGCTATTGCTGATTGCCGTGGCTGACGTGCCATTCCAGCTGTACCAGACGCACAAGAAAATGAAGATGACCAAGCAGGAAGTGCGCGACGAGTACAAGGACAGCGAGGGCAAGCCCGAGGTCAAACAGCGCATTCGCCAGCTACAGCGAGAGGTATCGCAACGGCGCATGATGGCCGCGGTGCCCGAGGCCGACGTGATCATCACCAACCCGACGCACTATGCCGTGGCCTTGCAGTACGACCCGGAGAAGGGCGGGGCGGCGCCGTTGCTGCTGGCCAAGGGCACCGACTTCATTGCCTTGAAGATTCGCGAAATTGGCGCGGAGCACAAGATCCAGATCCTCGAATCGCCGGCGTTGGCGCGGGCGATCTATTACTCCACCGAGCTCGAGCAGGAGATCCCGGCAGGGTTGTACCTGGCGGTGGCGCAGGTGCTGGCCTATGTGTTCCAGATTCGCCAGTACCGCGCTGGCAAGGGCAAGCGCCCGGAGCCGTTGAAAGACGACCTGCCGATCCCGCCGGATTTGCGCCGCGACAGTTGATTGGTGGTAGGTGGCGGGTGTTTGCCTTGGGGTTTTTGTTGTCTATGAGATCGAGCGCCGCCCGCGCGGCGCTTCGCGAGCTGGCGCTCGCTCCTACGTTTGTTTCGGGCCAGTAACGCCTGTGACAGGCCCGCGCGACCGCCTTGTACGTACGACGCGATATCGAGCCATGTGCCAAAGCGTTCGCGCGCAAATCCCACAGGAATAATTGGCCCGAAACAAACGTAGGAGCGAGCGCCAGCTCGCGAAGCGCCGCGCGGGCGGCGCTCGATCTCACAGGCGACAAAACCCTGAAGGCGAACACCCGCCTCACACCGAATGTGCAAAGTTGGAAAGCTTCTTGCAAAGCCAGCGCCAGGCGCCCTCTGGGCGTCAAAGTTTTGCATCAAGAGGACTCGCGGTGGATCGCACTCAGTTAATCAGCAACGCCCGTAACAACCTGGCCGGGCTCGGCCGGGGCAACCTGGGTGTGCCGCTGTTGCTGCTGGTGATGTTGGCAATGATGATGTTGCCGATACCGCCGTTCCTGCTCGACGTGTTCTTCACCTTCAACATCGCCTTGTCGATCGTCGTCCTGCTGGTCTGCGTGTACGCCCTGCGCCCACTCGACTTCGCCGCGTTCCCCACCATCCTGCTGGTGGCCACGCTGTTGCGCCTGGCCCTGAACGTGGCGTCCACCCGGGTAGTCATGCTGCATGGCCAGGAAGGCCACGGCGCCGCCGGTAAAGTGATCCAGGCCTTCGGCGAGGTGGTGATCGGTGGCAACTACGTGGTCGGTGCGGTGGTCTTCGCCATCCTCATGATCATCAACTTCGTGGTGGTGACCAAGGGCGCCGGGCGTATCTCGGAAGTGAGCGCGCGTTTCACCCTCGACGCCATGCCCGGCAAGCAGATGGCGATTGACGCCGACCTCAACGCCGGCCTGATCGACCAGGCCCAGGCCAAGCACCGCCGTGCCGAGGTGGCGCAGGAGGCCGAGTTCTATGGCTCGATGGACGGTGCCAGTAAGTTCGTCCGCGGTGACGCCATTGCCGGCCTGCTGATCCTGTTCATCAACCTGATCGGCGGCATGCTGATCGGCATGCTGCAACACGGCATGAGCTTCGGCGATGCCGGCAAGGTATACGCCTTGCTGACCATCGGTGACGGTTTGGTGGCGCAATTGCCATCACTGTTGCTTTCCACCGCCGCCGCGATCATGGTCACCCGCGCCTCGGGCTCCGAGGACATGGGCAAGCTGATCAACCGGCAGATGTTCGATTCGCCCAAGGCCCTGGCGGTGTCTGGCGCGCTGATGATCGTCATGGGCCTGGTGCCGGGCATGCCGCACGTGGCCTTCCTCAGCCTCGGCCTGCTGGCGGGTGGCGGTGCCTACCTGGTGTGGAAGAAGCAGCAGAAGGCCAAGCTGCAGGAGCAGCAGGAAGCGCAACGCCAGCAGGACCTGCTGCCCTCGCCACAGCGTGCGCTGGAAACCAAGGAACTGGGCTGGGATGACGTGACACCGATCGACATGATCGGCCTGGAAGTCGGCTACCGGCTGATCCCGCTGGTCGACCGCAACCAGGGCGGCCAGTTGCTGGCGCGGATCAAGGGCGTGCGCAAGAAGCTGTCGCAGGACCTGGGCTTCCTCATGCCTACCGTGCACATTCGCGACAACCTCGACCTGCAGCCCAGCGCCTATCGCCTGACCTTGATGGGGGTGATCCTGGCCGAGGCGGAGATCTACCCGGACCGCGAGCTGGCGATCAACCCGGGGCAGGTGTTCGGTACCCTCAACGGTATTGCCGCGCGCGACCCGGCGTTCGGCCTGGAGGCGGTGTGGATCGACGTTGGCCAGCGCTCGCAGGCGCAGTCGCTGGGCTACACCGTGGTCGACGCCAGCACCGTAGTGGCCACCCACCTCAACCAGATCCTGCAGAAGCACTGCCACGAGCTGATTGGCCACGAAGAGGTCCAGCAACTTCTGCAGGTGCTGGCCAAGGCATCGCCTAAACTTGCCGAAGAGCTGGTGCCGGGTGTCATTTCCTTGTCGGGGCTGCTCAAGGTGCTGCAAGCACTGTTGTCGGAACAGGTGCCGGTACGCGATATTCGCAGTATTGCCGAAGCCATCGCGAACAATGCCGGCAAGAGTCAAGATACCGCCGCGCTGGTGGCGGCAGTGCGCGTCGGATTGTGTCGTGCCATCGTGCAAAGCATTGTCGGCGTTGAGTCGGAGTTGCCAGTGATTACCCTGGAGCCAAGGTTGGAACAGATTTTGCTGAATAGTCTGCAAAGGGCCGGGCAAGGTCAGGAAGACGGTGTTCTTCTGGAACCGAGCATGGCCGAGAAGCTGCAGCGTTCGCTGATCGAAGCGGCCCAGCGCCAGGAAATGCAGGGCCAGCCGGCCATTCTCCTGGTCGCCGGCCCGATCCGTGCCATGCTGTCGCGTTTCGGTCGCCTGGCTGTACCGAATTTGCATGTTCTGGCGTATCAGGAAATACCTGACAACAAGCAAGTCACCATCGTTGCCACCGTGGGCCCTAACGGCTGAGGTAGTGGATAATGCAAGTTAAGCGATTTTTCGCCGCCGATATGCGTCAGGCCATGAAGCTGGTCCGCGATGAGCTGGGCGCCGATGCCGCGATCATTGGCAACCGCCGCATTGCCGGAGGTGTCGAACTGACGGCCGCGCTGGACTACAAGCTGTCTGCCCTGGCCCCGCGAGTGCCCAACGCCGAGCTGGAAGAAGAGCTGCGCAAGACCCATACGCGCATCGCCAGCGCCCAGGCCGAGCTGGACCACCGCCAGGACAGCAGCGACAACAACCGCCAATTGTTCGCCGGGCAGTCGCTGACGGCCGCCGAGCCGTTGATCGAACCGCACATGGATGTACCGCAGGCCACTGCTGCAGCCCCTGCGGCGGCGCCGGTCGACCCGCGCCTGTTCGATGCCATGCGCTCCGAACTATCGGGCCTGCGCGAGCTGCTGGAAGTGCAGCTCGGCTCGTTGGCCTGGACCCAGTTGCAGGGCAGCAAGCCGCAGCAGGCCAACCTCTGGCGGCGCCTGCAGCGCATCGGCCTGTCTGGCCCGATCGCTCGCGAACTGCTGGACCTGACCGCCGAGATCGAAGAGCCGCGCCATGCCTGGCGCATGCTGTTGGCACACCTGGCGCGGATGATCGAGATCCCCGAGGTCGAGCCGATCGAGGAGGGCGGGGTGATCGCCATGGTCGGCCCGGCCGGCATGGGCAAGACCACCACCCTGGCCAAGCTGGCCGCGCGCTACGTACTCAAGTACGGCGCGCAGAACCTGGCGCTGGTGAGCATGGACAGCTTCCGCATCGGCGCCCAGGAACAGCTCAAAACCCTCGGCCGCATCCTCAATGTGCCGGTGACCTACGTAGACCCGGGCCAGTCGCTGGCTGCGGCGCTGGAGCCGCTGCTGCGCAAGCGCGTGGTGCTGATCGACACCGCTGGCCTGCAGGCCAGCGACCCGGCGCTGCGCATGCAGCTGGAAACCCTGGCCGGGCGTGGCATTGCCGCGAAGAATTACCTGGTGCTGGCCACCACCAGCCAGAAGCAGGTGCTGACCGCCGCCTACCACAGCTACAAGCGCTGTGGCCTGGCCGGCTGCATCCTGACCAAACTCGATGAAACGGCAAGCCTTGGCGATGTGCTGAGCCTTGCCATCAGTCATGAACTGCCAGTGGCCTACCTGACCGATGGGCCGCGCATTCCTGACGACCTGCACCTGCCGCGGGGGCACCAGCTGGTCACCCGCGCGGTCAATGTGCAACAGCAGGACGACCCCAGCGAAGAGGCCATGGCCGACATGTTCGCTGATCTCTATCACAACCCACGGCGGGCGGGTTGACGATGAAACGTGTGCAAAGTAGCTATGCCAAAGGGTACGCAGAATTGCCCTACGTGTGGCCTGAGTCCCAGCTAGACAAGGTAAAGAGCAGACATGGGTAGCATGCATCCCGTACAGGTGATCGCCGTGACCGGCGGCAAAGGTGGCGTCGGCAAGACTAACGTTTCAGTGAACTTGTCCCTGGCGCTGGCCGAGCTTGGCCGCAGGGTCATGCTGCTGGACGCTGACCTGGGCCTGGCCAATGTCGACGTGTTGCTGGGCCTTACCCCCAAACGTACCCTGGCCGACGTCATCGAAGGGCGCTGCGAGCTGCGCGACGTGATGCTGCAAGGCCCTGGCGGCGTGCGCATCGTGCCGGCGGCCTCGGGCACCCAGAGCATGGTGCACCTGGCCCCAGCCCAGCATGCCGGGCTGATCCAGGCGTTCAGCGAAATTGGCGACAACCTCGACGTGCTGGTGATCGATACCGCTGCGGGTATCGGTGACTCGGTGGTCAGCTTCGTTCGTGCGGCCCAGGAAGTGCTGCTGGTGGTGTGCGACGAACCTACCTCGATCACTGATGCCTACGCGCTGATCAAACTGCTCAACCGCGACTACGGCATGAACCGTTTCCGCGTGCTGGCCAACATGGCGCAGAGCCCGCAGGAAGGGCGCAACTTGTTCGCCAAGCTGACCAAGGTCACCGACCGCTTCCTTGACGTTGCCCTGCAGTACGTGGGCGCCGTGCCGTACGACGAGTGCGTGCGCAAGGCGGTGCAGAAGCAGCGAGCCGTCTACGAAGCCTTCCCTCGCTCCAAGTGCGCGTTGGCCTTCAAGGCGATTGCCCAGAAGGTCGACAGCTGGCCGCTGCCAGCCAACCCGCGCGGCCACCTGGAGTTCTTCGTCGAGCGTCTGGTGCAGCCCACCAGTGCGGGCCCCGTGCTATGAACGCCAGCGGTTTCAAGATGTACAGCCGGGCAGCGAAAGACGCCCAGTACGAGCTGATCGAACGTTACGCGCCGCTGGTCAAGCGTATCGCCTACCACCTGTTGGCGCGCTTGCCGGCCAACGTGCAGGTCGAGGACCTGATCCAGGCCGGCATGATCGGCCTGCTGGAAGTGGCCAACAAGTACGACGCCAGCAAGGGCGCCAGCTTTGAAACCTACGCTGGCATCCGCATCCGCGGGGCCATGCTGGACGAGGTGCGCAAAGGCGACTGGGCACCGCGTTCGGTGCACCGCAACACCCGTATGGTCAGTGACGCGATGCGTGCGGTTGAAGCCAGAACCGGTCGTGACGCTAAAGATCATGAAGTTGCTGCCGAACTCCAATTGAGTCTCGATGATTACTACGGGATCTTGAACGATACCCTGGGCAGCCGCCTGTTCAGTTTCGACGACCTGTTGCAGGACGGCGAGCACGAAGGGCTGCATGAGGATGGCGCCAGTGGCCAGGTCGAACCTGCACGCGGCCTGGAGGACGAGCGCTTCCAGGTTGCGCTGACCGAGGCCATCGCCAACCTGCCGGAGCGTGAGCGCCTGGTACTGGCGCTGTACTACGACGAAGAGCTGAACCTCAAGGAAATCGGTGAGGTGCTGGGGGTCAGCGAGTCGCGGGTCAGCCAGTTGCACAGCCAGTGTGCCGCGCGCCTGCGCAGCCGCCTGGGGGAATGGCGGGCGCGTTGAGCCCGCTGTCGTTGCAGTCGTTTTCCACGTGCGTTTTCCATGTTGCACCGATTTGATTGAATGCGCGCTCGCAGCCGAGCGCGTTTGAGACTGCTTGGAGGTCTACTTGAACAAAGACATGAAAATCCTCATCGTTGACGACTTTTCGACGATGCGGCGGATCATCAAGAATCTGTTGCGTGACCTGGGCTTCACCAACACCGACGAAGCCGACGATGGCACCACGGCGCTGCCGATGCTGGAAAACGGCCATTACGACTTCCTGGTAACCGACTGGAACATGCCTGGCATGTCCGGCATCGACCTGCTGCGTAAAGTGCGTGCCAGCGACAAGCTGAAAAGCATGCCGGTGCTGATGGTGACCGCCGAAGCCAAGCGCGACCAGATCATCGAAGCGGCCCAGGCCGGCGTCAATGGCTACGTGGTCAAGCCGTTCACCGCTCAGGTGCTCAAAGAAAAGATCGAGAAGATCTTCGAACGCGTCAACGGCTGAGTCACGTCAGGGGGCGCGCCATGGATTCATCACAAAACTCATTGGGCGAGTTCGAATCGACCCTGAAGAAGCATGCCCAGGAGCTGGTCGAAAGCCTGGAGCGGGGTCGTTTCGGTGAGGCGGTACAGCTGATTCACGAGCTGAACCAGACCCGCGATCGCGGCCTGTACCAGGAAGTCGGCAAGCTGACCCGCGAGCTGCACAGTGCCATCGTCAGTTTCCAGATCGACCCGACCATGCCGCAGGCCGAGGAGGTGTCGCAGATAACCGACGCCACCGAGCGCCTGTCGTACGTGGTCAAGCTTACCGAAGGCGCGGCCAACCGCACCATGGACCTGGTCGAGGAAAGCACCCCGGTGCTCAACGACCTGGCCAGCGAGGCCCAGGCCCTGAGCACCGACTGGCAGCGTTTCATGCGCCGCGAAGTGGCTGCGCCAGAGTTCCGCGACCTGGTCAAGCGCGTCGACAGTTTCCTGACGCACAGTGCCGAAGGTAACCGCAAGGTCGCCGGCCACCTCAACGACATTCTGCTGGCCCAGGACTATCAAGACCTGACCGGCCAGGTGATCAAGCGCGTCACCAGCCTGGTCACCGAGGTGGAAAGCAACCTGCTCAAGTTGGTGCTGATGGCCAGCCAGGTCGACCGTTTCGCGGGCATAAAACATGACCACGATCAATTGCGTGCAGAAAAAGATCTAGAAAAACATCCGACTCGGGGTGAAGGTCCGCAGATTCATGCCGATAAGCGTGAAGACGTAGTGTCCGGTCAGGACGATGTCGATGATCTGCTGTCCAGCCTGGGTTTTTAAGGAGCACGTTTGATGAGCTTCGGCGCCGATGAAGAAATCCTCCAGGATTTCCTGGTAGAAGCCGGCGAAATTCTTGAGCAACTGTCCGAGCAACTGGTCGAGCTGGAAAGCCGGCCCGATGATGCCGACCTGCTCAATGCGATCTTTCGCGGTTTCCACACTGTAAAAGGGGGCGCCGGCTTCCTTCAGCTGAACGAGCTGGTGGAATGCTGCCATATCGCCGAGAACGTGTTCGACGTCCTGCGCAAAGGTGAGCGCAGGGTCGACGCGGAACTGATGGATGTGGTGCTCGAGGCACTGGATACGGTCAACAGCATGTTTGGCCAGGTGCGTGAGCGCGCTGAAGTGACCCCAGCCACCCCCGAGCTGCTGGCGGCGTTGGCGCGCCTGGCCGAACCTGGCGGCGCCGAAGCCGCTGCGGCGCCAGAGCCGGTTGCCGAGGCGCCGGTTGCGGCCCCGGCAGCTGCCGAGGACCTGCAGCAGGACATCACCGACAGCGAGTTCGAACAACTGCTCGATTCGCTCGATGCGGTCAAGGCACAAGCCGCGGCCGACGAGCAGATGCAGGATGAGGCCGTCAGCGGCGAAGGTGATGAAATCACCGATGCCGAGTTCGAGTCGCTGCTCGACCAGTTGCACGGCAAAGGCCAGTTCGCTGCCGAGATCGCCGTGCAACCCGTCGCCGCTGGCGCCGAAGCGGCCAGCGACGAAATTACCGACGAAGAATTCGAATCGCTGCTCGACCAGTTGCATGGCAAGGGCACGTTCCAGGCCGATGCCTTGCCCGCCGCCAAGGTGGCGGCCCCGGCTGCGGCTGACAGCAGCGCAACCAGCGACGAGATCAGCGAGCACGAGTTCGAGGCCTTGCTGGACCAGTTGCATGGCAAGGGCAAGTTCGGTGGCGACGTTGCCGCTGTCGACGCCCCCGCTGTTGCCAAGGCGCCAGCACCTGCCGCGGCCAAGGCCGACAGCCAGCCGGTCGCCAAGCCAGTTGCGGCGCCGGCACCGGCGCCTGCCAGCAAGCCTGCCCCGGCACCACGGGCGCCGGCGCCAGCCGCCGACAAGCATGCAGTCAGCGAAGCGGAAACCACCGTGCGGGTCGACACCGCGCGCCTGGACGAGATCATGAACATGGTCGGCGAGCTGGTGCTGGTGCGTAACCGCCTGGTGCGCCTGGGCCTGAACAGCGGCGACGAGGCCATGTCCAAGGCCGTGTCCAACCTCGACGTGGTCACCGCCGACCTGCAGACCGCGGTGATGAAAACCCGCATGCAGCCGATCAAGAAAGTCTTCGGCCGCTTCCCGCGCCTGGTCCGCGACCTGGCTCGCCAGCTGAAGAAAGAGATCAACCTGGAGTTGGTCGGTGAAGAGACCGACCTCGACAAGAACCTGGTCGAGGCCCTGGCCGACCCGCTGGTGCACTTGGTGCGCAACGCGGTCGACCACGGCATCGAGATGCCCGATGAGCGTGAAGCCTCCGGCAAGGCGCGTACCGGCCGGGTGGTGCTGTCGGCCGAACAGGAAGGCGACCACATCCTGCTGTCGATCTCTGACGACGGCAAGGGCATGGACCCCAACATCCTGCGCGCCAAGGCCGTGGAAAAGGGCCTGATGGACAAGGACGCCGCCGAGCGCCTGAGCGAATCGGACTGCTACAACCTGATCTTCGCCCCGGGCTTCTCGACCAAGACCGAGATTTCCGACGTGTCTGGCCGTGGCGTGGGCATGGACGTGGTGAAGACCAAGATTTCCCAGCTCAACGGCTCGATCAACATCTTCTCGGCCAAGGGCCAGGGCTCGAAGATCGTCATCAAGGTGCCGCTGACCCTGGCGATCATGCCCACCCTGATGGTGATGCTGGGCAACCAGGCGTTCGCCTTCCCGCTGGTCAACGTCAACGAGATCTTCCACCTCGACCTGTCGCGGACCAACGTGGTCGACGGCCAGGAAGTGGTGATCGTGCGCGACAAGGCGCTGCCGCTGTTCTACCTCAAGCGCTGGCTGGTCCAGGGCCAGGTGCATGAAGAGCAGCATGAGGGCCACGTGGTGATCCTGTCGGTCGGCACCCAGCGCATCGGCTTTGTCGTCGATCAACTGGTCGGCCAGGAAGAAGTGGTAATCAAGCCGCTGGGCAAGATGCTGCAGGGCACACCGGGGATGTCCGGGGCCACCATCACCGGCGACGGGCGCATTGCGTTGATTCTCGACGTCCCGAGCATGCTCAAGCGTTACGCCGCGCGGCGTATTTGATTTCGGTGGCGCACCCTGGCGGGTTGCGCCGCCTAATGGAGTGTTTATGGCAGTCAAGGTCCTGGTGGTGGATGATTCCGGTTTCTTCCGCCGCCGCGTCTCGGAAATCCTCTCGGCGGATCCGACGATTCAGGTAGTGGGTACCGCGACCAACGGCAGGGAAGCGATCGACCAGGCGCTGGCGCTCAAGCCCGATGTCATCACCATGGACTACGAAATGCCCATGATGGATGGCATCACCGCGGTGCGGCACATCATGCAGCGCTGCCCGACGCCGGTATTGATGTTCTCGTCGCTGACCCACGAAGGCGCCCGCGTCACCCTCGACGCGCTGGATGCCGGCGCGGTGGATTACCTGCCGAAGAACTTCGAGGACATTTCGCGCAACCCCGACAAGGTCAAGCAGTTGCTGTGCGAGAAGGTGCATACCATTTCCCGCAGCAACCGCCGTTTCGGCAGCTATGCCAGCCCGGCAGCGGTCGCCGCGCCCGCGCCAGCCAGCAGCCACGCGCCTGCCGGCAGTTTTGCCAGCCCGGCGCAGACACGCCCTGCTGCACCTGCCCGTGTAGCGGCGCCAGCGGCAGCGCATTCGCCGGCGCCAAAGCGCAAGCCTTACAAGCTGGTGGCGATTGGCACCTCCACGGGTGGCCCGGTCGCCCTGCAGCGGGTGCTGACCCAGCTGCCGGCCAACTTCCCGGCGCCGATCGTGCTGATCCAGCACATGCCGGCGGCGTTCACCAAGGCCTTTGCCGAACGCCTGGACAAACTGTGCCGGATCAGCGTCAAGGAAGCCGAGGACGGCGACATGCTGCGCCCGGGCCTGGCCCTGCTGGCGCCCGGTGGCAAGCAGATGATGATCGATGGCCGTGGCGCGGTGAAGATCCTGCCCGGTGACGAGCGCCTGAACTACAAGCCGTGCGTGGACATCACCTTCGGCTCGGCGGCCAAGTCGTATGGCGACAAGGTGCTGTCGGTGGTGCTCACCGGCATGGGCGCCGATGGTCGCGAAGGCGCGCGCCTGCTCAAGCAGGGTGGCAGCACGGTGTGGGCCCAGGATGAGGCCAGCTGTGTGATCTATGGCATGCCCATGGCCATCGTCAAGGCCAACCTGGCCGATGCGGTGTACAGCCTGGACGAAATCGGCAAACACCTGGTGGAGGCGTGCGTCTGATGGACGTGCTCAGCCTGATCGGCCTGATCCTCGCCTTTGTCGCCATCGTCGGTGGCAACTTCCTCGAAGGTGGCCATGTCGGTGCCCTGGTCAATGGTCCGGCGGCGCTGATCGTGCTGGGCGGGACCCTGGCGGCGGCGCTGCTGCAAGCGCCACTGTCGGCCTTCAAGCGCGCCTTGCAGATTCTGCGCTGGATCCTCTTCCCGCCACGGGTCGACCTGGCGGGTGGCATCGACCGTGTGGTGAACTGGAGCCTGACGGCGCGCAAGGAAGGCCTGCTGGGCCTGGAAGGGGTGGCCGACGCCGAACCCGACCCTTATGCGCGCAAGGGCTTGCAACTGCTGGTGGACGGCGCCGAGCCGGAAGCCATCCGCAGCATTCTCGAAGTCGATTTCCTGACCCAGGAAAACCGTGACATCCAGGCTGCCAAGGTGTTCGAGAGCATGGGCGGCTACGCGCCGACCATCGGCATCATCGGTGCGGTCATGGGCCTGATCCACGTGATGGGCAACCTGGCCGACCCGTCGCAGCTGGGCAATGGCATTGCCGTGGCCTTCGTCGCCACCATCTACGGTGTGGCCAGTGCCAACCTGGTGCTGCTGCCGATCGCCAACAAGCTCAAGGCCGTGGTCATGCGCCAGTCGCGCTACCGCGAGATGCTGCTCGAAGGCCTGCTGTCGATTGCCGAGGGTGAGAACCCGCGCTCGATCGAGTTGAAGCTGCAAGGCTTCATGGAGTAACCCATGCGTCGCCGTCGTCATACCGAGGAACACGAAAACCACGAGCGCTGGCTGGTGTCGTACGCCGACTTCATTACCTTGCTGTTCGCGTTTTTCGTGGTGATGTACTCGATTTCCTCGATCAACGAGGGCAAGTACAAGGTCATTTCCCAGGCCTTGCTCGGGGTGTTCAACGACCCTGAGCGCAGCATGAAGCCGATCCCCATCGGTGAAGAGCGGCCGCTGAGCGTGCGCCCGGCCGAGCCGCTGGTCAAAGACAGCGAGCAGACCGAAGCGGGCCTGGCGGCGACCAATGTCGACCCGCTGAAAACCATCAGTGATGACGTGCGCGATGCCTTTGGCGACCTGATCAGCAGCGACCAGATGACCGTGCGGGGTAATGAGCTGTGGGTGGAAATCGAGCTCAACTCGTCGTTGTTGTTCGGCAGTGGCGATGCCATGCCCAGCGACCAGGCGTTTGCCATCATCGAGAAGGTGGCCGCCATCCTCAAGCCGTTCGCCAACCCGGTGCACGTCGAAGGCTTCACCGACAACCTGCCGATCCGCACCGCGCAGTACCCGACCAACTGGGAGCTGTCGTCGGCGCGGGCGGCAAGCATCGTGCGCCTGCTGGCCATGGAAGGGGTCAACCCGGCGCGCATGGCTTCGGTGGGTTATGGCGAGTACCAGCCGGTGGCCAGCAACGACACCGCCGAAGGCCGTGCGCGCAACCGCCGGGTGGTGCTGGTGATTTCGCGTAACCTCGAAGTGCGCCGCAGCCTGACCGGCTCGGGCAGCGCCAATGCCACGCCGGATGCCGCATTGCGCCGGGCTGGCACACAAAGTGCACCGGCAACGTCAGCAACGGTGGCGGGGCAGTGATTCGTCAATTCTCCGGCACTGCTACAAGCACAATTTTGAATGTGACGCCGTCCCCTGTGGGAGCGGGCGAGCCCGCGAAGCAGGCGACGCGGTGATTGGCACCGGCTTCGCCGGTGTTCGCGGGCTCGCCCGCTCCCACATTGATCGCACGAGCTTTCAAATCAATACATAGAGTTTGCTTGATGAGAGTCTGGGCAGTAGCCAATCAAAAAGGTGGCGTCGGCAAGACCACCACTACCATCGCTCTGGCTGGCCTGCTGGCCGACGCCGGCAAGCGCGTGGTCGTCGTCGACCTCGACCCGCACGGCTCGATGACCAGCTATTTCGGGCATAACCCCGATGCCCTGGAGCACAGCTGCTACGACCTGTTCCTGCACAAGGGCGTGGTGCCGGAGGGCTTGCCTGGGCAATTGCTGTTGCCCACCAGTGACGAGCGCATTTCGCTGCTGCCATCGAGCACTGCCTTGGCGGTGCTGGAGCGCCAGTCGCCTGGGCAGAATGGCCTGGGCCTGGTGATCGCCAAGAGTCTGGCGCAGCTGTGGCAGGATTTCGACTATGCCCTGATCGACAGCCCACCCTTGCTGGGCGTGCTGATGGTCAATGCCTTGGCCGCGAGCCAGCAACTGGTGATCCCGGTACAAACCGAGTTTCTGGCGGTCAAGGGCCTGGAGCGCATGGTCGGTACCCTGGCCATGGTCAACCGCTCGCGCAAGCAGGCGCTGCCTTACCAGATCGTGCCGACCCTGTTCGACCGCCGTACCCAGGCTTCCCTCGGCACGCTGAAGCTGCTGCGTGATACCTACGGCCAGCATGTGTGGCAGGGTTACATCCCCGTCGACACGCGCCTGCGCGATGCCAGCCGCAAGGGCGTCACGCCCTCGCAGTTCGACAGCAAGAGCCGCGGGCTGATCGCCTACCGGGCGCTGCTCAAGCACCTGCTGACCTACAAGACCGCGGCGCAGGTGGCCTGATGACCCAGACCCGAGCAACCAGCACCCGGCCACAGATGGCCCTGCAATCGTACCTCGATGGCCTGCTGCAGGAGGCCACCGAGGCCGATGACCTGGGTGAGCCCACGGCAACGGCAGACGAGTTCGCCGAAGCCGTGCGCGAGGAGCAGGCGCGTGACGCCCGCCAGCCGGCCCGGCCTGAGCCCGTCGAAGCCGTTGCCAGCTTTGCCCCGCGGCCATTCGCCGAGCCCAGGCAGGCGGTACTGCCCCGTGTGATGCCGGTGGAAGCGCCGGTGGTGACGGTGATCGAGCGAAATGTGGTGGCCGAGGCTGCCATTCCGGTGCTTGTCGAAGAGCCAGCGGTCGAGCCGGCCATGCCGCTGGTCGATGTGCACCTGCCTGCCCCCGACTTGCCTGTACCACCGGCCACCATCGACGGTCGTCCGGCGTGGGCCGCCGAGCCTTTCGAATGCCTGCTGTTCGACGTGGCCGGCCTGACCCTGGCCGTGCCGTTGGTATGCCTGGGCTCGATCTACACCCTGGCCGGCCAGGAGCTGACGCCGCTGTTCGGCCAGCCCGACTGGTTCCTCGGCATCCTCACCTGCCAGGCCGGCAACCTGAAGGTGCTGGACACCGCGCGTTGGGTGATGCCCGACCGCTACCGCGATGATTTTCGCCAGGGCCTGCAATACGTGATTTCCGTGCAGGGCTACGAATGGGGGCTGGCGGTGCACCAGGTCAGCCGCTCGTTGCGCCTGGACCCGTCCGAGATCAAGTGGCGCAGCCAGCGTGGCCAGCGCCCGTGGCTGGCCGGTACCGTAATCGAACACATGTGTGCACTGCTCGACGTCGCCGCACTGGCCGAGTTGATCGCCAGCGGCGCGGTCAAGCAGATGCACGCCAAACAGAAATGACACCGAACACACCGCCAATGGCGGATTTTGAGGGGTAGGGGAATGAAAAAGTCGTCTGCACAAGGTTCTGAAGATCCGATCCTGCAGTGGGTTACCTTCCGTCTGGACAACGAGTCCTACGGCATCAATGTGATGCAGGTGCAGGAAGTGCTGCGCTACACGGAGATCGCCCCGGTGCCGGGTGCGCCAAGTTACGTGTTGGGCATCATCAACCTGCGTGGCAACGTGGTGACCGTGATCGACACCCGTCAGCGCTTTGGCCTGATGCCGACCGAGGTGACCGACAACACCCGTATCGTCATCATCGAGGCGGACAAGCAAGTGGTCGGCATCCTGGTCGACAGCGTGGCCGAAGTGGTGTACCTGCGCCAGTCCGAGATCGAGACCGCGCCGAATGTGGGTAACGAAGAGTCGGCCAAGTTCATTCAGGGCGTGTGCAACAAGAATGGCGAGCTGCTGATCCTGGTCGAGCTGGACAAGATGATGACCGAGGAAGAGTGGTCCGAGCTGGAGAACATCTGAGTTGATCCTAGAGGTTGCTGTCATCTTCCTGGCGTTGGTCTGGGCGCTGAGCCTGTGGTTTTTCCTCAACTACAGCAAGCGCCAGCGGGAGCTGGCCGCGCAGCAGGCCGAGGGCGATGCCCTGCGTGACCAACGCATCAAGGACCTGGCCAAGCGTCTGGACGACTACCAGAACGGCTCCGTGCGCATGGGCGAGGCGCTGCACGAGCTGAGCGTGGCGGTTGCCCCATTGCCGGAGAAGATCCAGCAGTTGGAGCAGCGCGACCCCCATAACGTTACCTTCACCCAGGCGGCCAAGCTGGTGGGGATGGGGGCCAGCATTGCTGAACTGACCGAAAGCTGCGGGCTGACCCAGGCCGAGGCGGAGCTGATGAGCAAGTTGCATCGCGGCGGGTGATTAATTAGCGGTTGGCTCCAGGTGGCAGCAGGGCAGTTACCGGGGTAACGTCCCGCGCTGCGCTGGGCTCGTCACTGAAGCCGGCGGGCACCTTGCCGCGCAATTGCCAGGCGAAGGCAATGATTTCGGCGATGGCCAGATACAGCGCCTCCGGGATCTGCTCGCCCAGCTCCAGGCGTGCCAGCAGGCGCACCAGCTCGGCGTTCTCGTAAATCGGCACCTCGTGTTCGCGGGCTAGGGCCAGGATGGCTTCGGCCAGCGCATCGTCACCCTTGGCGCTGAGGGTAGGGGCCTGCTGGCCGTCGTAGCTCAGGGCAATGGCCTGGCGTATGGGCTTTTGAGTCATGCGTTTTCATCCACCCAGCGTTGTTCTACCCGCGTGCGCGGCCCCTGTGGCGGTGTGCCGGGGTGACATTCCAGGTCGCCAACATCCAGGCCGCGCGCCAGCAGGCGTTCGCGCAGGGCGCCGAGCTGGGCGTCGATCAGCCTGGCGGTTTGTTCGCGCTCTGCCCACAGCTGGCCGCTCAGGCGGCCCTGGCTTAGTTGCGCTTGTACCTGCAAAGGGCCGAGGGGCGACAGGTCGAAGGCCAGTTCGATGCGCCACAGGGCTTGCAGCGGGTCTTGCGCTTCATGTTGGCGGTCGGCCTGCTGTTGAGGGGTTTCCTCGCGCTGCAGTTTGACCTGCAGCGGGATGAATTCCTGGCCGTGGCGGATCGGCACTTCGGTTTGCCAGGTGGTCTGCAGGTTGCCGTTTTCCAGCGTGCCGGTTTGTTGCAGGCTGCTCATGGCGTGGCTTTGCAGGCGTGAAATGGCAGCCGCGGCCAGGCGCAGCAGCTGTTGCAGGTCGCCTTCGTCTTCCAGGGCCTTGAGCAGGCGCGACGGCAGTGGAAATGCCCCAGGCTGCGGTTTGGGGCTGACCCGTTCGAGCATGCCCAGCGCGCTGCGGGCCAGCATTGGCATGGTCACGGACAGGCTGCTGGGGGCCAGGTTGGGCGCGCCAGGCGTGTTTGCCGGGACCAGGGGCATCAACCGCAGCAGGTGTGCCTTGAGGTCGGTGGCGACGCTGGCAGGGAAGCCGCCCAGCAGTTTCGCTTCGAGGAAGGCACCGCTATTGTTCAGGGCCTGGGCTACGCCCTTGGCATCGCCCAGTTGCCGAGCGTCCGGCAGGCCGGCCAGCAGGCGTTCGGCGCTGGCGCGCAGGTCGCCATCGGCATTGGGGTCGCGGGCGAGCTGTTGCAAGGTGTTGAGCAGGCCGGGCAGCGAGGCCTGGCGGCTTTGCTGGGTCAGCAGCTGCTGGGCAATGCTGAGCTGGTCCTGCCTGCCGCTGAGCGGCACGAAGCGCAGCGACTGGTCGCCTTGCACCAGCGCGCTGAGCAGGCTGCCGACGGTCAGCGGGCGCGGGCTGTCGATGGTCAGGGTGGCGCCAGCCTGCGCACTGTTGAGCAGGCTGATCAGCGCCCGATAGGCAGCGGGCTGGCCCGGCGCCTGGGCCAGCGCCTGGTTGGTCAGCACCTTGCCTTGTAGCAGGGTACCGACCGGTACCTTGCTGGTATCCAGGCGAGTGAGGGTGGCGATCTGGCTGGCATTGGCCTGTTGCAGCATGACCGCCAGGCGGTTGCTTTCAGTCTGGCTGACGGTGACCTGGCTACCCTGGGGCAGGGGTTGGCTGGCGCTGGCCTGTAGCTGGGTCTGCACGCCGTTGGCCTGCATCAACCGCAGCACCAGCTGAAACTCCTGGCCCGTCTGGCGCAACGACACGACTTCGGCCTGCGCGGTCTCGCCCGAGGCCAGCAGACCGGGCCGCGCCTCGATCAGGCGCAGCAATTCGCCGGTCATGGCTGCCTTCATGGCTTGGCTGTTGATCGCGGTTTGTGCGCTGAGACTATTGATTTCAGTCATGATTGTATACAACCTGTTGGACCCGGCCTCTTGGCAGCGCGGCGGTGCGTGTAATAATGCCGGCCGTCCGTCGTTGCCAGTATAACGGCAGCGCGCGGGGCGACTTGAGACACAAGGGCTTGAGGCCGGTGTCGCCTGCTTCGCGGGCTTGCCCGCTCCCACAGGTAGGGCGCAGATCTTCAAACCTGCGCAAAACCTGTGGGAGCGGGCAAGCCCGCGAAGCAGGCGACACTGCCCTCAAGCCCTACAAAGATAAGGCGAAACCGTGACCCTTCACCTCCAAGCCGCGGGCCTGGCCTGCGAGCGCGACTGGCGCCTGCTGTTCGAGCACCTCGCTTTCGAGCTGCGGCCCGGCGACATGCTGCAGATCAGCGGCCCCAACGGCAGCGGCAAGACCAGCCTGCTGCGCCTGCTGGCCGGGCTGATGCAACCGACAGCCGGGCAGATCCTGCTGGGTGGCCAGCCATTGGGCGAGCAACGTCATGCGCTGGCCAGCATCCTGCTGTGGATTGGCCATGCCGCCGGCATCAAGGACCTGCTCACCGCCGAGGAGAACCTCACCTGGCTGTGCGCCCTGCACCAGCCGGCCGACCGCGAGGCGATCTGGGCGGCATTGGCGGCGGTAGGCCTGCGCGGTTTCGAAGACGTGCCCTGCCACACCCTGTCCGCCGGCCAGCAGCGCCGCGTGGCTTTAGCGCGGCTGTACCTGGCCAGCCCGCCGCTGTGGATTCTCGACGAACCGTTCACCGCCCTCGACAAGCAAGGCGTGGTGCAGCTCGAAGCGCACCTGGCAGCCCACTGCGAGCAGGGCGGCACGGTGGTGCTGACCACCCACCACACGCTGGAACGCAAGCCCTCCGGTTACCGTGAACTGAACCTGGGGCAATGGGCGGCATGAGCGTATTCATCCTGTTGTTGCGCCGCGAAGCGCGCCTGCTGTTCCGCCGCCCGGCCGAGCTGGCCAACCCGCTGGTGTTCTTCGCCATCGTCGTCGCATTGTTCCCGCTGGCGGTTGGCCCGGAGAGTCAATTGTTGCAAACCTTGTCGCCGGGCCTGGTCTGGGTGGCGGCGCTGCTGGCGGTGCTGCTGTCGCTGGACGGCCTGTTCCGCAGCGATTTCGAGGATGGCTCGCTGGAGCAGTGGGTATTGTCGCCTCACCCACTGGCGCTACTGGTACTGGCCAAGGTGCTGGCGCACTGGATCTTTTCCGGGCTGGCGCTGGTATTGTTGGCGCCGCTGCTGGCGCTGATGCTGGGGCTGCCGAGCCATTGCCTGCCGGTGCTGCTCGGCTCCCTGCTGCTGGGCACGCCGGTGCTGAGCCTGCTGGGTGCGGTGGGCGCGGCGCTGACGGTCGGTCTGAAACGCGGTGGTTTGCTGCTGGCATTGCTGATACTGCCGTTGTATATCCCTGTATTGATCCTGGGCAGTGGTGCGTTGCAAGCGGCGTTGCAGAATATGCCGGCAACCGGTCACCTGCTCTGGCTCGCCAGCCTGACGGCCCTGGCCGTGACCCTGGCACCCTTTGCGATAGCGGCCGGCCTGAAGATCAGCGTCGGCGAATAACGAGTCCCGGGCTCTCAAGCCCGGCAAAGACCCTGGATGTACCCTGATGAAAATAAGCTGGACGTGGTTCCACAAGCTGGGCTCCCCGAAATGGTTCTATGCCATCAGCGGCCGCATGCTGCCGTGGCTGGCCATCGCTGCCGTGCTCCTGCTGCTGGTCGGCATCACCTGGGGCCTGGCCTTCGCCCCCCAGGACTACCAGCAAGGCAACAGCTTCCGCATCATCTATATCCACGTGCCGGCGGCGATGCTGGCCCAGTCCTGCTATGTGCTGCTGGCGGTGGCCGGGGTGGTGGGGCTGGTGTGGAAGATGAAACTGGCCGATGTCGCCTTGCAATGCGCCGCGCCGATCGGCGCCTGGATGACCGCCGTGGCGCTGGTCACCGGCGCCATCTGGGGCAAGCCGACCTGGGGCAGTTGGTGGGTCTGGGATGCCCGCCTTACGTCCATGCTCATCCTGCTGTTCCTGTACTTCGGCATCATTGCGCTGGGCCAGGCGATCAGTAATCGTGACAGTGCGGCCAAGGCCTGTGCGGTGCTGGCGATTGTCGGGGTGGTGAACATCCCGATCATCAAGTATTCGGTGGAGTGGTGGAACACCCTGCACCAGGGCGCCACCTTCACCCTTACCGAAAAACCGGCGATGCCCGCGGAAATGTGGCTGCCGCTGCTGTGCACGGCGCTGGGCTTCTACTGCTTCTTCGGTGCCGTGCTGCTGCTGCGCATGCGCCTTGAAGTGCTCAAGCGCGAGGCGCGCGCCAGTTGGGTCAAGGACGAAGTGTTGAACAGCCTGGGGCGGAGGGCCGCACAATGAGTTTTGCCACCTTCGGTGACTTTCTCGCCATGGGCCATCACGGCCTGTACGTGTGGTCGGCCTATGGTATCTGCCTGACCGTGCTGGCGCTGAATGTCGCCGCACCGCTGCTGGCCCGCCGTCGCTACCTGCAAGAAGAGGCGCGCCGTTTGCGCCGGGAGAACAACCAGTGAATCCGCAGCGCAAGAAACGCCTGTTGCTCATCGTCGGCCTGCTGGTCGGCGTCGGGGTTGCCGTCGGCTTTGCCTTGAGCGCATTGCAGCAGAACATCAACCTGTTCTACACACCGACCCAGATCGCCAATGGCGAAGCGCCGCTGGACACGCGCATCCGCGCTGGCGGCATGGTCGAGAAAGGCTCGGTACAGCGCTCGTCCGACTCGCTGGACGTGCGCTTCGTGGTCACCGACTTCAACAAGTCGGTGCCGATCACCTACCGTGGCATCCTCCCCGACCTGTTCCGCGAAGGGCAGGGCATCGTCGCCCTTGGCAAGCTCAACGCCGAAGGCGTGGTGGTGGCCGATGAAGTGCTGGCCAAGCACGATGAGAAATACATGCCGCCCGAGGTCACCAAGGCCCTGAAGGAAAGCGGCCAGGCCGCTGCTGGCGGGGAGGCCAAGCCATGAACGCGGCACTGGTAATCCCCGAACTGGGCCAGTTGGCGATGATTTTGGCCATTTGCTTTGCCGCCGTGCAGGCCAGTGTGCCGCTGCTCGGCGCCTGGCGTGGCGACAGCCTGTGGATGAGCCTGGCAAGGCCGGCGGCGTGGGGGCAGTTCGCCTTCCTGGCGTTTGCCTTCGCCTGCCTGACCCATGCCTTCATGACCGACAACTTCTCGGTCGCCTACGTGGCCAGCAACTCCAACAGCGCCTTGCCTTGGTACTACAAGTTCAGTGCGGTGTGGGGCGCCCACGAAGGTTCGTTGCTGCTCTGGGCGCTGATCCTCGGTGGCTGGACCTTCGCCGTGTCGGTGTTCTCGCGGCAGTTGCCGCAGGTGATGCTGGCCCGCGTGCTGGCGGTGATGGGCATGATCAGCGTGGGCTTCCTGAGCTTCCTGATCATCACCTCCAACCCGTTCCAGCGCTTGCTGCCGCAGGTGCCGACCGATGGTCGCGACCTTAACCCGCTGCTGCAGGACTTTGGCCTGATCGTCCACCCGCCGATGCTGTACATGGGCTATGTGGGCTTTTCGGTAGCCTTCGCCTTCGCCATCGCCGCCTTGCTCGGTGGCCGCCTGGACGCCGCCTGGGCGCGCTGGTCGCGGCCCTGGACCATCGTCGCCTGGGCCTTTCTCGGTGTGGGCATCACCCTGGGCTCGTGGTGGGCCTACTACGAGCTGGGCTGGGGGGGCTGGTGGTTCTGGGACCCGGTGGAGAACGCCTCGTTCATGCCCTGGCTGGTGGGTACGGCGCTGATCCACTCGCTGGCGGTGACCGAGAAGCGTGGGGTGTTCAAGAGCTGGACCGTGCTGCTGGCGATTGCCGCGTTCTCGCTGAGCCTGCTGGGTACCTTCCTGGTGCGTTCCGGCGTGCTGACCTCGGTGCATGCCTTTGCCGCCGACCCGTCGCGTGGCGTGTTCATCCTGATTTTCCTGTTGTTCGTGGTCGGCGGTTCGCTGGCGCTGTTCGCCCTGCGCGCCCCGGTGGTCAAGAGCCAGGTGGGCTTTGCCCTGTGGTCACGCGAGACGCTGCTGCTGGCCAACAACCTGGTGCTGGTGGTGGCGGCCGCGATGATTCTGCTCGGCACGCTGTACCCGCTGGTGCTCGATGCCTTGACCGGGGCCAAGCTGTCGGTCGGCCCGCCGTACTTCGATGCCTTGTTCCTGCCGCTGATGGCGCTGCTGATGGTGGTGCTGGGCGTGGGCGTGGTGGTGCGCTGGAAGGACACCCCGGGCAAATGGCTGGCCAGCATGCTGACCCCGGTGCTGCTCGGCAGCGCCATCCTGGCCCCGGTCGCGGGCTTTATCGTCGACGATTTCGACTGGCCGACCCTGACCGCCTTCGCCCTGGCTGCCTGGGTGGTACTCAGCGGGCTGCGCGATATTCTCGATAAAACCCGCCACAAAGGCCTGGCCAAGGGCCTGCCTGGCCTGGGCCGCAGCTACTGGGGCATGCAACTGGCGCACCTGGGCCTGGCGGTGTGTGCGCTGGGCGTGGTGCTGTCGAGCAACAACAGCGCCGAACGCGACCTGCGCATGGCCCCGGGTGAAAGCGTGGAGCTGGGCGGCTACCACTTCCTGTTCCAGGGCGCCAAGCACTTCGAAGGGCCGAACTTCATCTCCGACAAGGGCACCATCGTGGTCAGCCGCAATGGCCGTGAAGTGACCACCTTGCACCCGGAGAAGCGCCTGTACACCGTGCAGCAGTCGATGATGACCGAAGCCGGCATCGACGCCGGCTTTACCCGCGACCTGTACGTTGCCCTCGGCGAACCGCTGGCAAACGGCGCCTGGGCGGTGCGCGTGCATATCAAGCCTTACGTCCGCTGGATCTGGCTGGGTGGTCTGCTGACTGGCCTGGGCGGGTTGCTGGCGGCCTTCGACCGGCGCTACCGCGTCAAGGTCAAGACCCGGGTGCGTGATGCCCTGGGCGTGTCTGGAGCAGCTGCATGAAGCGTTGGATCATGGTGGTACCCCTGGCGGTGTTCCTGCTGATGGCGGTGTTCCTTTACAAGGGGTTGTTCCTCAAGCCCGACGAGCTGCCCTCGGCAATGATCGGCAAGCCGTTCCCGGCGTTTTCCCTGGCTTCGACCCAAGGTGACCGTACCCTGACCCAGGCCGACTTGCACGGTCGCCCGGCGCTGGTCAATGTGTGGGCTACCTGGTGCCCATCGTGCAAGGTCGAGCACCCGTACCTGAACCAGCTGGCCCGGCAGGGTGTGGTGATCCACGGGGTCAACTACAAGGACGACAACGCTGCCGCACAGAAGTGGCTGGCCGAGTTCCACAACCCCTACCAGCTGGACATCCGTGACGAGCAGGGTAGCCTGGGCCTGGACCTGGGCGTGTATGGCGCGCCGGAAACCTTCCTGATCGATGCCAAGGGCATCATCCGCTACAAGCATGTGGGCATTGTCGATGCCACTGTGTGGCGTGAGCAGCTGGCGCCGCTGTACCAGGGCCTGGTCGACGAGGCCCAGCCATGAAGCGTTGGCTGGCAGCCGCCGTGCTGGGCATGAGCCTGGTCGGCGTGGCCAAGGCGGCCATCGACACCTACCAGTTTCGCGACGAGGCCGAGCGCGAGCGTTACCAGCAGTTGACCAAGGAGCTGCGCTGCCCCAAGTGCCAGAACCAGGACATCGCCGACTCCAACGCGCCGATTGCTGCCGACCTGCGCCGGGAGATCTTCCGCATGCTCGGTGAAGGCCAGAGCAACCAGCAGATCATCGACTTCATGGTCGACCGCTATGGCGACTTCGTGCGCTACAAGCCGGCGCTCAGCGGGCGTACCTGGCTGCTCTGGTTTGGCCCGGGGATCCTGCTGGCCGGTGGCTTCGTGGTATTGGCGGTGATCGTGCGCCGGCGCCGGGCTACAGCTGTACAGGGCGCCAATGAGTTGTCTGCCGAAGAACGCGAGCGTCTCGCCAAACTGCTGGAAAAAGAACAGACCCATGATTGAATTCTGGCTTAGCGCGGGCCTGCTATTGCTCGCTGCCCTCAGCTTTTTGCTGATCCCGATCCTGCGTGGCCGTCGTCGCCAGCAGGAAGAAGACCGCACTGCCCTGAACGTGGCCCTGTACCAGGAGCGCATCGCCGAACTGGCTGGCCAGCAGGCCGCCGGGGTGCTCGACGAGGCGCAGATGGCCAAGGGCCGCGACGAGGCTGCCCGCGAGCTGCTGGCCGATACCGAAGGTGCCGAGGCCGCGCGCCAGGGCCATTTGGGCAAGGCCCTGCCGTTGCTGGCGGCAGTGCTGGTGCCGCTGATGGCGCTGGGGTTGTACCTGCATTTTGGTGCGGCCGACAAGGTTGCCATGACCCAGGAGTTTGCCCAGGCGCCGAAGTCGATGGAAGAAATGACCACGCGCCTGGAGCGCGTGGTGCAGGCCCAGCCGGACTCGGCCGAGGCCCTGTACTTCCTTGGCCGTGCCTACATGGCCGAGCAGCGCCCGGCGGATGCCGCGCGTACCTTCGAACGCGCCGTGGCCTTGGCCGGTCGCCAGCCCGAATTGCTCGGGCAGTGGGCCCAGGCGCTGTACTTTGCCGCCGACAAGCAGTGGAGCCCGCAGGTGCAGGCGCTGACTGACGAAGCGCTGAAAGCTGACCCCAACGAAGTCACCAGCCTGGGCCTGCGCGGTATTGCCGCCTTCGAGGGTGAGCGTTACCAGGAAGCCATCGATTACTGGAAGCGCCTGCTGGCGCAGTTGCCGGAAGGCGATGCATCGCGTGCGGCCCTGCAGGGTGGTATCGATCGCGCCGCCGAGCGCCTGGGTGGCGCGTCAGCGCAGGCTGCCGCGCCCGCACCGGTGGCTGCCCGTTTGAAGGTGCGGGTGGAGCTGGCGGCGGCGTTGCAGGACAAGGTCAAGCCGGACGACACGGTGTTCATCTTCGCGCGCGCCAGCAATGGCCCGCCTATGCCGCTGGCGGCCAAGCGGGTGACGGTGGCGCAGTTGCCGATCGAGGTGGAATTGTCCGATGCTGATGCAATGCTGCCGCAGATGAAACTGTCCGACTTTGCCGAAGTCCAACTGGTTGCACGTGTCTCGCGCGCTGGCCAGCCGACCCATGGCGAGTGGATTGGCCAAGGCAAGCCGTTGCCCAGCGCCACCCAGGCCACCCAGCACCTGACCATCGACAGCCCCGACCCGTAAGAGAACAATGCCATGCACAGCACCGTCCGCCTGACCCTGATCACCCTGGCCCTGGGTTTGTCTGCGTGTACGGTGCATGAGCCATACGAGCAGCCGGCGCCACCGATCGAGCGCGTGCCGCCGCAGGGGCCGGTGGTCAAGCCCTTGCCGGGCGGGCAGCCTGCCACCCAGCCGAGCAAGCCGGCGGCGATTCCCAAGCCCATGCCGCGGACCTCGGCCAGCTTTGCACCACCGCCTGGCGGGGCGAGCCACTGGGACCCGAAGCTGGGGGTGTATGTACTTGAGAAGCAGCCGAATACCTTTTACCGGCAGCGTACTTACTACCGGTTCGACAATGGTTGGAGCTGGTCGCTGAGCCCGAATGGGCCATGGCAGGAAACTGACAGCAGCGGTGTGCCGGGCGGTTTGGGGCGTGCGTTCGGGCAGTAGGTGATATTTTCCTGCGCGGCCCTATCGCCGGCAAGCCGGCTCCCACAGGGGGCACCTACTGCTTCAGGACCGTGGTCCAACCTGTGGGAGCCGGCTTGCCGGCGATTGGGCCGGGACAGACAACCAATACAGTACAGTTTCCCCCGCAATTACCAATTGACTGTACCGCACGGTAACTCCGCATAATGCCGCTTCAAACTAAGGAGGTGGCATGCGCAAGACAGTCCTGGTACTGGTGGAAACCGTCGACGATTACCTGCCCCTGCTGGAGCAGGCCGGTTACCGTCTGATCCGTGCCCCCTCGCCGCAGCTGCGGGCCGATGCCATCCAACGCCATGCCGATGAAATCGACGCCGTGCTCACCCGTGGCCCGCTGGGCCTGACTGCAGCCGAAATCGACGCATTGCCCCAGCTGAAGATCATCTGCGTGATCGGCGCCGGCTACGAGCAAGTAGACCTGGCCGCCGCCGCAGCCCGCGGCATCACCGTCACCAACGGCGCCGGGGCCAACGCCGACGCGGTCGCCGACCACACCCTGGCCTTGCTGCTGGCACTGCTGCGCGACATTCCCCGTGCCGATGCCAGCACCCGGCGCGGTGAGTGGAACCGGGTGATCAGCCCCTCGGTGAGCGGCAAGCGCCTGGGTATTCTCGGCCTTGGTGCCGTGGGCCTGGCGATTGCCAAGCGTGCGCACCTGGGCTTTGACATGCCCGTCAGCTACCACAGCCGTACACCGCGCCAGAACGTGCCCTACACCTGGTACGACAGCCCGCTGCACCTGGCCGATGCCGTCGACATCCTGGTGGTGGCCACCCCCGGTGGTGCCAACACCCGCCATCTGGTCGATGCCCAGGTGCTCGACGCCCAGGGGGGCGAGGGCTACCTGGTGAACATCGCCCGTGCCAGCGTGGTCGACACCCAGGCGTTGATTGCCGCACTGCAGCGTGGCCAGCTGGCGGGCGCTGCGTTGGACGTGTTCGACGACGAACCGGCAGTGCCCGATGCCCTCAAGGCCTTGGCCAACACCGTACTTACGCCCCACGTGGCCGGTCAGTCGCCAGAAGCTGCGCGCGACACGGTGGCCCTGGTGCTGCGCAACCTGCAGGCGTTCTTTGCCGGTGAACCGGTGCTGACCCCGGTACGCGCGTAACCGTTTTCCAGACATCTGCCCGGCAGCACCCGGGCAACAAGGAGTGTGTGCATGCAACTCGAAATCTTCCAGGTCGATGCCTTTTCCGCTGAACCGTTCGGTGGCAACCCTGCGGCAGTGATCCCGCTGCAAAGCTGGCTGGCGGACGATGTGCTGCAGCGCATCGCCGAAGAGAACAACCTGTCGGAAACCGCCTACTTCGTGCGCAATGGCGAAACCTTCGACCTGCGCTGGTTCACCCCGACCGTGGAGGTCGACCTGTGCGGCCATGCCACCCTGGCCTCGGCGTATGTACTGTTCGAGCAGTTGGGCGAGCAAGCGCAGGTGCTGCGCTTCAACACCCGCAGTGGCGAGCTGCGCGTCAGCCGCAACGCTGATGGCCTGCTGGCGATGGACTTCCCGGCCAAGCAGCCGGTCGCTATGGATATCCCGGCGGGCCTGCTGCAAGCGCTGGGCCTGGGCCAGGCGCAGGCGCTGTATCGCAGTGATGATTATGTGGTGGTGGTTGATGATGCATTGCTGCTCGACACGCTGAAGCCAGACTTCGTTGCGCTGTCGGCTTTCGACGTGCGTGGCATCGCCGTGACTGCGGCAGGCCGTGGCTTCGATTTCGTCACCCGCTGGTTCGGCCCCCGGGTCGGCGTGAACGAGGACCCGGTGACCGGCTCGGCGCACACCTCGCTGGCACCGATGTGGGCCGAGCGCCTGGGCAAGCAGGTGCTGGACTGCGAGCAGGGTGGGGCACGTAAAGGTCAGCTGCAGTGCCAGGTACCGGGTAATGGCCGGGTGATCATCAGTGGGCGGGCGGCGTTGTACCTGCGCGGAACCGTGTACATCTGACAGGTCGGCACCACCCCTTGTGGGAGCGGCCTTGCGTCGCGATGGGCTGCGAAGCAGCCCCCGGATTCAGCGTTGTCGCTTAAGTCCTGGGGCCGCTTTGCGGCCCTATCGCGACACAAGGCCGCTCCCACAAAACAGCGCACATCTATAATTGCTGGCCCACCCCCTGTTCAAGGAGCCAGCCATGGCCCTGGAAAAACACGGCACCTGCCTGTGCGGTGCCACCCGGCTCACGGTCACCGTCGATAACACCCATATCAGCGCCTGCCATTGCAGCATGTGCCGCAAGTGGACCGGTGGTCCGCTGCTGGTGGTTGATTGCAGCGCGCCGCCGGTAATCGAAGGGCGGGCGCCCAGCGTATATGACTCGTCTGACTGGGCTCAGCGCGCTTTCTGTGGCCAGTGCGGCACGCATCTGTACTACCGGCTCAAGGCCAATAATTTTCATGCCGTGCCGGTCGGCCTGCTCGACGGCGACCAGGAATGGGATTTCGACCTGCAGATCTTCGTCGAAGAAAAGCCAGCCTGGTATTGCTTCGCCAACCAGACCAAGGAACTGACCGGCCAACAGGTGTTCGAGCAGAACAGCTGATTCAGGCCTGCCCCAGCAGCCACTCGGCAAACACCTGAGCGGCGGGTGAGGGCAGGGTCTGGCGGTCGTGCACCAGGTAGTCGGCCTGGCCGGTGCGCACCTCGAAATCGCACACCTGGCGGATCAGGCCGCTGTTGATGCGGTCACGGGCCATGGATTCCCAGCCAAGCCCCACCCCCATGCCCTGCATCACCGCGTCGAACACCAGGTTGACCTGGTTGAAGGTAAGCGCATCGGCTGGCGCTTGGTAGCGCACGCCAAAATGGGCGAACCAGTCGTGCCAGTCCAGGCAGTTCCAGGCCGAGGCGTCCAGCTGGATCAGTGGCAGCGCCTGCAGCGCCGCCAGGCTGTCGACCTGGCTGAGGTCCCAACTGCTGCTGGCAATCGGGTAGATCACTTCGTCGAACAGCTTGCTGGCCTGCAACGAACGCCAGCGGCCATGCCCGTAGAGAATACCGAAGTCGTAGTCGGCAACCAGGCTCTCGTTGATGTCGTTGCTGGCATGGATGTTCACCGTCAGCCCGGGGTGCTGCTCGTTGAAGCGCAGCAGGCGCGGGAACAGCCAGTACTGGGCTACCGCATGGGTGCAGATGACACTGACATGGCGGCTGCCATGGCCGCTTTTCAGGCGCTGGACGTTGGCCAGCAGCTTGTCCAGCATCGGCTCGACAAAGCCATGGAAGTGCTCGCCGGCGGTGGTCAGCGCAATACCACGGGCGCGGCGCTCGAACAGCTGGGTGCCGAGCTGGTCTTCGAGCAGGCGAATCTGCTTGGACACCGCGCTCTGGGTCAGGTACAGCTCGCCGGCGGCACGGGTGAAGCTGCCAGTGCGGGCCACGGCCTCGAAGGCGATCAGGGTATCGAGTGGGGGCAGGTGGCGGCTGTAGCGGCTCATGGGGCTTTCCTGTAGGCGCGGGCTTGCCCGCGAAAGGGGCGGCAAGAGCAACATCATATTTGCCCTGAGCCATTCCTCCAAGGAATGCCAGCATGCAAATTCATCTTTTGCCCGCCACCCCGCGCACCGGTAGCCTGCGCTTATCTACGAACAGGAGCAGACACGTGAAACGCGGTGTGATGTATGCCGGCATGGCCGGCGCGTTATGGGGCATGGTGCTGATGGTTCCCGAGCTGCTGCCCGAGTTCAACCCGATGCTGCTTAGCAGCGTGCGCTACCTGATGGTGGGGGTGATTTCGCTGCTGCTGGCTTTGCCTATGGCCCGCCGGTTGCGCCAGTTGACCGCGAGCGATGTGTGGATGCTGCTGCGCCTGGCGGTGATCGGCAACCTGGTGTACTTCGTGTTCCTGGTGGCGGCGATCCAGCGCCTGGGTGTAGCCCCGGCCTCGTTGATCGTCGGCGTGATGCCGTTGACGATCACCTTGTATGGCCGCAACGACAGTGGCGCGGTGCCCCTGGCGCGGCTGGTCGGCCCGCTGGCGCTGATTCTCGCTGGCATGTTGTGCATCAACCTGGAAACCTTTGCTTTCGCCCCCGGCGACATCGGCGACAAGCTGATGGGCCTGTGCTGCGCATTGGCTGCCCTGGCCTGCTGGACTTGGTACGCCGTGCAGAACAGCCGCTACCTGAAGCAGAGCGGGCATTTCGACAGCCACCAGTGGTCGGTGCTGTGCGGGATCATGACCGGCCTGGCCAGCCTGTTGATGGTCGCCGGCCTGGCGCTGTGGCAGCCGCAGCAATTGCAAGTGCAGGCACCGATGGCGCGTTGGTGGTTGTTCTGGGCGGTCTGCCTGGCCTGTGCGGTGCTCGGTTCGTGGCTGGCCATGGCGTTGTGGAATGCCGCGTCCAAGCGGCTGCCGTTGACGTTGAGTGGGCAACTGATCGTGTTCGAGACCCTCTTCGCGCTGTTGTACGCCTTCCTCTGGCGGCAGACCGGGCCAAGCCTGCTGGAAGCGGCGGCAATCGTGCTGGTGATTGGCGGCGTGCTGTGGTCGATGCGTCAGCATGAAACACCACGCGAACTTGCCAAACCGGTGCATTCCTGAGAAAAGGGCGGCTTTGTTTTTCTGCGTTGGAGTGTGCCCGTGAGCCAAGAACTTCAGATCATCGAGCTAGTCGAGGGTGACGGCAAAGCCGCCGTCAAAGGCGCCTTGATCACTACCCAGTACACCGGCTGGCTGGCCGACGGCAGCGAGTTCGATTCGTCCTGGTCGCGCGGCAAGCCATTCCAGTGCGTGATCGGCACCGGCCGGGTGATCAAAGGCTGGGATCAAGGACTTATGGGTATGCGCGTTGGTGGCAAGCGCAAGCTGCTGGTGCCTGCGCACCTGGGCTATGGCGAGCGCAGCGTGGGGGCGATTCCGCCGAATTCGGACCTGACCTTCGAGATCGAACTGCTGGAAGTGCTGACGCGGGATGATTGAGGAAAAGGACTACACACACGGTCGACCGATGTCTGATTGAGGTGCTATCCAGGGTCGGCTAACCTTGCAGAGTCAATGAGAGAACAGGGTAGGCTACCCATGAAATCGCATTTTTCATCTCGCGTGGTTCGCGAAGCGAACGCGTTGCTGGTGGCATCAGGCGCGCGAATGGAGATCTCGTTACCACGTGAACTGGCGAGCGTGGTTACCAATACCCGGAAAACCCGCTCGGAATTGAAGGCAGCTTTCGCTGCTGCGTACTCCCGCTTACGCAAGGCGTGAGAACCTGATGGCCGACGGCTGTTACAACCACATCTACTCGGTGCTCGTGGAGAATGAGCAGGATACGCTCGGTATCATTGCCTATTCGTTGTACAAGAGGCAAAAAACCGAGTTTATCCAGGCATTCAAGGAAAAGCATGACCGGGAGCCGAGAGATGAAGACTTGGCTCCTTTCCATGATGTCAGCAACAGCCCCTCGCAGATCGAAGGTTACCGCAATCAGGCCAGCCAGCTTGCTCAAGGATTTCTTGATGCTTCGATCGCGGCACAGGTTGTGGAACTTGAGCAGCATTATTCCGATAAGGCAAGCCGCGAAATCAGGCAAGCCAAGCCTGGATTCTGGTTGGGGTGGCGCAAAGTCTCGTGGGCTCAATCCTCTTCGTATTCTTGCTGGGTTTTCTGGTGTTCTTCACCTGGAGTTTGAATCAAGGCCCGAAGCAGGTCATTGAACAGGTATTCGATGTAACCATTATCGACTCGGTCTCTCCGGCGGAAGCACCAGGGGCACCGTAGCGGTCACTGGCGAGAGCGACAAGTAACGAACGGACACAATTCAGCAATACCCATCCCTTAATGTAGGCCTTGCCTAGGGAACGGCATCCACCTCCAGGGAGGAACCAAACGGGTTCAGGGCACTCTGACCCTCACTCGTTGCCAAGGACGGCATTCACTACAAGGGCGCCCCTGTAACTGCCCGGGCGATGTGGCGGGTAAACCCGATTATCTCCGCCACGTGAGCCAGCCTTGATGAAGTTGCCAACATTCTTCCACCGTCGCCGTCACTTGCTGCTGGGCCTGGTGCTCACAGCCGTTGCTGTACCGCTGGCGCTGGAGGCTGTGGAAAGCCGGGCGCAACCGGTGGATGGCACCCAGACTCTGGTGTTCCTGCGCCACGCTGAAAAACCGGGCGAGGGGCTGGGCCAGTTGAACTGCCAGGGCCTCAACCGTGCGCTGGACCTGGCCACTGTGCTGCCCGAGCGCTTTGGCAAAGCCGACTACGTGTTTGCTGCCAACCCCTCGCGGCATGTCGAGGAAGGCAGCAAGGACGAAAGCTACAGCTACATTCGCCCGTTGATGACCATCAGCCCCAGCGCCATCCGTCTGGGCCTGCCGGTGAACATCGACTACGGCGCCAACGATACCGACGAACTGGCCGATGAGTTGCTGAGCGACAAATACCGCAATTCGACCATCTACACTGCCTGGTCCCACGGCTACCTGCCGGAACTGATCAATACCGTAGCCGGCAAGGCTTTGGGTGAAGAGCAGGTGATCACCGAGGACTGGAGCGGCGATGACTTCGACACCCTCTACGTCCTGACCCTGACCTGGCACGATGGCAAGCCCAGCCTGCTCAGCCGCAACGTGCGCCAGGGGCTGAACAATGGTGCGCATAGCTGCCCGACCTGATCCGCTGGTACTGTTTGGCCAGCAAGCCGGAACAGGGATGAGCGATGAAGCAGCGGGTAACGGTAATCGGTGGCGGGGTGGTTGGCCTGGCGACGGCCTACGCCCTTGTTTGTGAAGGGTGGTCGGTTGATGTGATCGAGGCCCGCGACAGCCTGGCGTCTGCCACCAGCTTTGCCAATGGCGGACAGTTGTCCTACCGCTATGTGGCGCCGCTGGCCGACGCCGGGGTGCCGTGGCAGGCGCTGGGCTGGCTGTTGCAGGGCGAGTCGCCGCTGCGCCTGCGCTTGCGCCTGGACCCGGCGCAGTGGCGCTGGCTGCTGGCATTCATCCTGGCTTGCCGGCGCAGTGTCAATCGCCGTAATGCCGGGCAATTGCTGGAGCTGGCGCTGCATAGCCAGGCGGTTCTGGCGCAATGGCGCGAGGACCAAGACCTTGGCGATTTTGCCTGGCGGCGCAACGGCAAGCTGGTGGCCTTTCGCAGCGAGCGTGCCTTTGCCCATGGCCGCCAGCAGTTGACGGACCCGGATAGCCAGCAGGTACTGGCGGCAGCGGAGCTGCGCGCGCTGGAACCTGCCCTGGATGGCGTACCGTTTGTTGGCGGCGTGTTCACCGCGGATGAAGAGGTTGGCGATTGCCACTTGTTCTGCAAGCGCCTGGAGGCACTGTTGCGCGCTTCCGGGCAATGCCGTTTTCTGCTTGGCCGGCCAGTGACGCAACTGCTTCGGTACCAGGATCAGGTGGTAGCGCTGCAGCTGGGTGACGAGCAGTTGGACGTGGAGCAACTGGTGCTGAGTGCCGGGCATCGTGGCCCTGGCCTGGCATTGCCAGGGGTGCGATTACCGGTCTACCCGTTGAAGGGGTACAGCCTGACAGCGCCGATCGGTGCCGGGCACCGAGCGCCGGAGGTGAGCCTTACCGACTATGAGCGCAAGATCGTCTATGCCCGCCTGGGGCAGCAGTTGCGGGTGGCGGCGATGGTAGACATCGTTGGCTTCGACGACTCGGTGGAAAAGCATAGGCTGCAGAGCATGCGGCGGCTGGCGCTGGAGACCTTGCCCAAGGCAGCGGATTATGGCCAGGCGGTGGAGTGGGCGGGGATGCGGCCGGCGACGCCGACCGGGGTGCCGATCATAGCTGGCACGGTGTATCGCAATTTGTGGCTGAACCTGGGGCATGGGGCCTTGGGGTTCACATTGGCCTGTGGCAGTGCGCAGCGCCTGGCCAGGATGATGGGTTAGCAGGACCGGCCCTATCGCCGGCAAGCCAGCTCCCACAGGGACTGCGCAAAGCTTGAGACCTGCGCGGTACCTGTGGGAGCTGGCTTGCCGGCGATAGGGCCGGTACAGGTAAATAGAAGGCTAGCGGCCGAAACGCATCGGCCACCCCACCACTTTCTTCGCCCGCGGCGTGGCATAGGTGCGTACCTTGGAGGTGCTCAGGCCCATGCGCACCAGCGCCTCGGCAATGGTCACCGCCGCACTCACGCCATCCACCACCGGCACGCCGGTGCGCTGGCGAATTTGCTCGTCCAGCCCGGCCATGCCGCCGCAACCCAGGCAGATCACCTCGGCCTTGTCGTCACGCACGGCACGTTCGGCCTGCTCGACAATCGCTTCCACGGCGCGTTGCGGGTCGGCTTCCAGCTCCAGCACCGCCAGCCCGCTGGCCCGCACCGAGGCGCAGCGCTCGTACAGGCCTGAGAGCTTCAGGCGGTCCTCGATCAGCGGCACTGTGCGGTCCAGGGTCGTGACCACCGAGTAGGCGTGGCCAAGGTACATCGCCGTGCTGGCGGCGGCATCGGTAATGTCCACCACCGGCACGTTCAGCAGTTCCTGCAGGCCTTCGCGGCCGTGCTCGCCATAACCGGCCTGGATCACGGCGTCGTAGGGGCCATCGTAGGCCAGCACCCGGTCCATTACGGCGATGGCGGCCAGGTAGCTTTCGAAGTTGCCTTCCACCGACTCGGCGCCGAACCACGGGGTGAGCCCGACGATTTCGGTACCGGGCGCGGCCACTGCACGAGCCTGCTCGGCAATGGCTTCGGTGATGGCTTCGGTGGTGTTGACGTTGGCGATCAGAATACGCATGGGCAGTCCTCCCTGATCAATGGCTGCTGTGGTCGACGGCGATGCACTCGCCGCTGACATCGTGGTATTGGCGGTTGCGTGGCGCGATCAGCAGGTACAGGGCGGCGGCGATACCGGCACCGATCAGCCAGGAGAACGGCGCCACGCTTTGGAAGTTGGGTACCAGGGCCAGGACGATGGCCAGCAGTGCGGCCGGTACGAAGGCCGCTACGGCGCGCAGGTTGATACCCTTGGTGTAGTGGTAGGCGCCGGCCGGGTCCTCGCTGTACAGCTGCGGCACGTTGATGCAGCCTTTGCGCAGCAACCAGTAGTCGGACATGATCACCCCGTACAGCGGGCCGAGCAGGGCGCCCAGGCCAGACAGGAAGTACACGATCACCAACGGGCTGTTGTACAGGTTCCACGGCAGGATCAGCACCGCCAGGGTGGCGCTGATCAACCCGGCACGGCGGAAGTTCAGGTGGCGCGGTGCCAGGTTGCTGAGGACGAAGGCCGGGGCCACGAAGTTGGCCATGATGTTCACTGCCACGGTGACGATCAGGAAGGCCAGGCAGCCAAGCACCAGGAATGGCGTGCTGGGGATGGCGGCGACGATCTGCGTCGGGCTGTCGATGACCTGGCCGTTGATCTGGAACTGTGCGCCGCACAGCACCACGGTGATCACGGCGAACACCAGGATGTTCACCGGCAGGCCCCAGAAGTTGCCGACGCGAATGGTCTTGCGGCACGGCGAGGAGCGGGCGAAGTCACAGAAGTTCAGCACCAGGGTGCCGTAGATAGCCAGCCACAGCGCGCCGCCGGCGAAGATGTTGCGCCACATCTCGTAGCCGGTCAGCGGCTCGGCCACCGACCAGGCGATGCGCGCGTCGGCCTTGAAGTACATGAATACCGCCAGGGCAGCGACGGTCAGCAGGATCACCGGGCCGGCGAAGGCCTCATAGCGGCGCACCATCTCCATGCCATAGGCAAGGATCACCAGTTGCACCAGCCAGATCGCCACGAAGCATACCCAGCCCAGGCTCGACAGGCCGAGGATGCTGTCGAGGTCGTAGGCTGCCAGTTGCGGCCACACGGCGGTGAGCAGCACGCGCAGCACCACCGAGGCCAGGTAGGTCTGGATGCCGAACCAGGCGATGGCGATGACCGCACGGATCAGCGCCGGGATCTGCGCGCCGTGGATGCCGAAGGCGATGCGGCTGATGACCGGGAACGGTACCCCGGTTTTCTGCCCCATGTAGCCGGACAGGTTCATGAAGAAGTACACCAGCGCCGCACCGATGGCCAGTGACAACAGAATTTGCCAGCCACCCAGGCCGAGGGCGAACAAGCCCATGGCGAACGAATAGTTGGCGATATTGTGCACATCGTTTGTCCACAGCGCGAAGATGCTGTAGCCACCCCAGCGACGGCCCTCGATACGGGTGGGCGCGAGGTCGCGGTTATGCAGGCGCGGGCTCAGGACAAGTTCCGGCTGATGGCCGCTGAGAGTGGAATTGGCGTGGGTGCTGGCGACGGATAGTTCAGGGGCAAGGTCGAGGCTGCTACTCATTCCGGCGGGCTCCTGATGCACATGGACTGCGATGAGCGGGCATGCGCACGGGCTCGCCATCTCGTCGGTGCAGCGTTGGCATCACAGGGTTCTGGGCGCGGCGGCCGGCTTTTGGGCTGGCGTCGCGGGTTCTTGTGTATTTATGTTTTGTTCGGTTTGTATACAAAACACGAACACACAAAAGCCAGTTCCATGCCAAGGAAAAATCAACTGCCAAGTGGCCAGCATTTTGAATCTATGTTGTTGAAAGGTAAGTTAATGAAATGCAGGGGATATAAGTTGACCCAATGAACAGGTTTAAATTTTTAGTTGGTTAATTAGTTGATCAAATGGTCAAAATTAGTTGCGAGTGGGGTGTAACGTATTGGGGCATTACTGAAGAAAGTGCACACAAAAATGGCACCTAAGGTGACATTCTTGTGTACAAGAATTAGTCAGCTTTTCCCTGTTCCGGCCCTATCGCCGGCAAGCCAGCTCCCACAGGTACTCCACAGGTTTCAAGAATGATGGAGGTCTTTGTGGGAGCCTGGCTTGCCGGCGATAGGGCCGGTCCAGGCAACACTCAGTCCATCGGCGGCAACCGCCGTTTCACCGGGCTTTTCTTGATGATCGCGGTATTGGTCTCGGCCAGCACATTGATGCGGTCGAGCAGGGTGTCCAGTTGTTCCATCGAGCGCACATGCAAACGTGCAATGAAGCAGTCCTCGCCGGTGACCTTGTCGCATTCGGTGAACTCGGGAATGGCAATGATCTGCCGCTCCACCTCCTGCAACTGCCCAGGCAGCGGGCGGATGCGCACGATCGCTTGTAGTTGGTAACCAAAGGCGCGCGGGTCGACCTCCACCGTGTAACCGCGGAGCACACCACGCTCTTCCAGGCGGCGCAGGCGCTCGCTGACGCTGGGCGCGGACAGCCCGCTGATCTGCGCCAGGGCCTTGAGCGAGCGGCGCGAGTCATCCATCAGTGCGTTGATCAGCAATTGGTCGATGGCATCGGTCATGGGTACCTCATCAGGTAGTTGGCTCTATTTGCCTTGATAGTAAAGGCAAATGAACAGATCTACCTTCGTTATCCGCTGGAAGGCGCTGCAGCAACCTTTGCATACTGTGTCCATCGTCGACAGGAGGTGTGAGATGGACAGTTCATTGCGTCGTGGCTCGCTGGAAATGGTCGCCGCCATGCTGATTTCCGGGACCATCGGCTGGTTCGTGCTGGTGTCCGGCCAGCCGGTGCTTGAGGTGGTGTTCTGGCGCTGCGTGTTCGGTGCGGTGACCTTGCTGGCGATTTGCGCCGCTTTCGGTTTTCTGCGGCCGGGTGTGATCAGCCGCACGGCGTTTCTGCTGGCAATTGCCAGTGGCGTGGCCATCGTTGGCAACTGGCTGCTGTTGTTTGCCTCGTACTCGCGGGCCTCGATTGCCATCGGCACGGCGGTGTACAACGTGCAGCCGTTCATGCTGGTGGGGCTGGCGGCGCTGTTCCTGGGCGAGAAGATCACCCTGGCCAAGGTTACCTGGCTGAGCGTGGCGTTCCTTGGCATGCTGGCCATCGTCAGTGCCCATGGTGCGGGGCAGGGCAGTGGTGAGGATTATCTGTTGGGGATTGCGCTGGCGCTGGGGGCAGCGTTGTTGTATGCCATCGCCGCGTTGATCATCAAGCGCCTGAGCGGCACGCCACCGCACCTGATCGCACTGATCCAGGTGAGCACTGGTGTGCTGTTGCTGGCGCCGTGGGTCAAGCTTGGCGGGTTGCCGGGTGAAGTGCCGGCACTGGCCAGCCTGCTCACCTTGGGCATGGTGCACACCGGCCTGATGTATGTGCTGTTGTACAGTGCCATCCAGCGCCTGCCCACGGCGTTGACCGGGGCACTGTCGTTCATCTACCCAATTGCGGCGATCCTGGTGGACTGGGTGGCGTTCGGGCACCGCCTGGTGCCGCTGCAGTGGCTGGGGGTGGGGTTGATTTTGCTGGCGGCAGCGGGGATGCAGCAGGGGTGGTGGTTCCGGTCCAAAGCGATAACGGTCGAGGGCCATTGAGACCGCGTTGCGCCTATCGCCGGCAAGCCAGCTCCCACAGGTTTTGCGCAAGTTTCGAGGCCTGTGCAGTACCTGTGGGAGCTGGCTTGCCGGCGATAGGGCGCAAAGCGCCCTCAGGGGGTAGAATGCCGCTCTTTGCCAGCCTGCGACCCACCATGACCTCGCCGATCCACACCCTTGAGCAACGCCTGCTCGCCGCCCTCGACCCTGCCCCGCAGGAAACCCGCCGCCTGTTCCACGGCCGTGGCCGTTGCTGGCCGGGCCTGGAGCAGGTCACCGTCGACTGGCTGCAAGGCGTGCTGTCGGTCGCCCTGTTCCGCGAGCCAGGCGAAGGCCAGCTGGCCGAACTGGAAGCCATGCTACGCACCTTGGCTGAACGCCCACAGTGGAGCGGCCAGGCCATCCTCATCCAGCACCGCTACCTGCCAGACAGCCCGGGCCAGTGGCTGCTGGGCGAGCCGTGCCAGCAGCGCGAGGTGGTCGAAGACGGCCTGACCTACCTGCTGGACCTGGGCGTGCGGCAGAACAACGGCCTGTTCCTCGACATGCGTTATGGCCGGCGTTGGGTGCGCGAGCAGGCGGCGGGCAAGCGGGTGTTGAACCTGTTCGCCTATACCTGCGGGTTTTCGGTGGCGGCGATTGCCGGTGGTGCCGAGCAGGTGGTGAATCTGGACATGGCCAAGTCGGCGTTGTCCCGGGGCCGGGATAACCACCGCCTGAACGGCCACGATGCGTCGCGGGTGGCGTACCTGGGACACGAGCTGTTCAAGTCGTGGGGCAAGGTGCGCAAGTACGGGCCTTACGACCTGATCATCATCGATCCACCAACTTTCCAGCGTGGCAGCTTCGTGCTGACCCAGGATTACGCGAAGATCCTGCGGCGTTTGCCGGAGTTGTTGAGCGAAGGCGGGACGGTGCTGGCGTGTGTCAACGATCCGGGGATCGGGCCGGAGTTCCTGATCGAAGGGATGGCCGAGCAGGCGCCTTCGCTGGGGTTTGTCGAGCGGTTGGAAAACCCGCCGGAGTTTCCGGATGTGGATCCGGCGGGGGGGCTCAAGGCCTTGGTATTCCGCCCGATGTGATGTTGCCCTTGCCGGCCTCTTCGCGGGCACGCCCGCTCCCACAGGGATCGCCACAAGTCTGAATGCTGTGGAGTACCTGTGGGAGCGGGCGTGCCCGCGAAGAGGCCGGTACAGGTAACATCAAGCCCCCAGAGCCTGCACCGGTAGCGGATAAACCTGGGCAAAACTCACTTTATCGGTCTGGTCCACGCGCTTCTTCAGCCGCTCGTTGAACGCCCGGCTAACCGCATACTGCCCGCCGGAAACGGTGCGGAACTGCGCCGTCAGCACAAAGCCGTTCAAGTCCATGCGATCCACCCCGAACACCTGCAGCGGCCCCTGCAGGTTGATGCGCAGCAGCGGGTCTTCGCTGATCGACTTGCCCACTTCGTGAATCAGCGCCAGTGACTCATCCACGTCACTGTCATAGGTGAACTGCACCGAAAAGAACGCATAGGCAAACTGCCGCGACTGGTTGGTAACCGCCTTGATCTGGCCGAACGGCACCGAGTGCACGAAGCCTTTGCCATCGCGCAGGCGCAAGGTACGGATGGTCAGGCTTTCGACGGTACCGGCATGGCCGGAATCGAGCACCACCCAGTCGCCGATGGAGATGGTGTCTTCGATGAGGATGAACAACCCGGTGATCACGTCCTGCACCAACTGCTGCGAGCCGAAGCCGATGGCCAGGCCGATCACCCCGGCACCGGCCAGCAGTGGCGCGACATTGATGCCCAGGTTGGCCATGGTGGTGATGGTGCAGATGACGATCAGGATCACTTTGGTCGCGTTGCGCAGCATGGGCAGGATGGTTCGCACCCGGGTACTCGGCTGGCGCGCGGCGCGGCGGCCGACGGCGGGCTTGAGCGTTTCCTGGATGGCAGTGTCGAGTACCACCCACAGTAGCCAGGTAACCAGCAGGATCAGGCCGATGCTCGACAGCGAGTTGCTGATGGCCTGGCCCAGGCTGTTGCTCAGGGCGAAGCCGATCACCGAGAAGCCCCAGATACGCCCCAGCAGTTCGATGAAGGCGACCGCCATGGCGATACGCAGCAGGGCATGGCTGAGGCTGCGCAGCAGTTCCTTGTAGGGCCGTATACGCTGTGCCGGGTCCGTTTCACGCGGGGCCAGCAGGTGTTGCAGCAAGGTGCTGAGGAACACGGTCGAGACCAGCAGCACGGTGGTCAGCAAGGCTTTCTGCAGGGCTTTCTGGCTTTCTTCACCGGCACCCACCAGGTGGATTGCCGACACCAGGATCATCAGCAGGATCGGCAGGTACCACACCGCCGAGAAGATTCGCAGGGTTTCTTGCACTGCTCGGTGCTGGATGCGGTCGCTGAAGTCGCGGTTGCGGATCAAGTGGGCCACCGGGCGGCGCAGGCGGATGACCAGGCTGGCGAAGATGAAGGTGGCGGCGAGGCCGGTGATCACGGCGACGCTGGCAGTGATGTTGCCACCCAGCTGGCGGGCGATCTGCGGGCTGGTCAGGGCATCGCTCCAGGCCGCGAGAAAGCCGATCAGGAACAGCGGGTGCGGCGCCAGGCGCTTGATCACGGCCACGGCCGGGCGCTTGTGGCCAGCGTCGAACAGAGTGATCAAGCAGAGGACGATCGAGGTCGAGAACAGGCCGCTGCTGGTGGCGTAGGCCAGGCTCAGGCCCAGTGCGCGGGCCACCGATGGCTCGAGGAAGCGGCTGACGTAGAGGGTCAGCGGCAGGCTGGCCAGGGCCGGCAGGGTATAGGGCAGCAGGTAGCCGAGCAGGCTGCTGGCGCGTTTGCGGGTGCGCAGCCAGGGGCTGCCTGAGGTGCGTTTGGCGACCCAACGGCCGAGGCTGGTGAGCAGGGCGAAGCTGGCGGCCCAGGCGAGGGTAAGCAAAAGGAAGTTGCCGGCCAGTTGCGGGGTGTCGCCGACCGAGTGGCGATCGACCAGGCGTTCGATCTCTTTGGTGGCACGGTCGGTGCGCAGGCGCCAGGCATCGACCAGATGGGCGTCAAGGTCCAGCTCCTGGGCGGCGCTGTCCAGGCCGTCGGCCAGTGCGCCAAGCAGGCCACCTTGCAGCACCGGTTCGGGTTCGGCGGGTTGTTCTTCGGCGGGGGCAGGCTCGGCAGCCAGCAGATGGGTGCTCAGCAGGCAGCCGAGCAGCAGGGTAGAGAGAAAGCGCAGCACTGGAGTACTCCTTGGGCCGGGGTGAGCGGGGCAGGGTTACTCAAGGAACTGATGGCTGAAGGGTGGGGAAAGTTCGATTGGTGTGTTGCCTGGTCCGGCCTCTTCGCGGGTAAACCCGCTCCTACAAAGTACAACGCCATGCTTGTAGGAGCGGGTTTACCCGCGAAGAGGCCGGACCTGCGTGAATCAATTACTGATTGGTGTAGATCTGGTCAAACACCCCACCATCATTGAAGTGGGTCTTCTGCACGGTTCGCCAGTCACCGAAGGTCTTCTCCACCGACAGGAAGTCCACTTTCGGGAAGCGGTCGGTGTACTTGGCCAGCACTGTCGCGTCACGCGGGCGCAGGTAGTTATTGGCGGCGATCTCTTGGGCCGCTGGCGACCACAGGTACTTCAGGTATTCCTCGGCCACGGCCTGGGTGCCCTTCCTGGCCACTACCTTGTCGACCACACTCACCGGCGGCTCGGCTTCGGCCGACACGCTCGGGTAGACCACTTCGAACTGGTCGCGGCCAAACTCGCGGGCGATCATCTCGGCTTCGTTCTCGAAGGTGACGAGCACGTCGCCAATCTGGTTGGTCATGAAGGTGGTGGTAGCGGCACGGCCACCGGTGTCGAGTACCGGTGCCTGCTTGAACAGCTTGCCGACGAAATCACGAGCCTTGGTTTCGTCACCGCCCTGCTTGAGCACATAGCCCCAGGCCGACAGGTAGGTGTAGCGGCCGTTACCCGAGGTTTTCGGGTTGGGCACGATCACCTGCACACCGTCCTTGAGCAGGTCTGGCCAGTCTTTCAGGGCTTTCGGGTTGCCCTTGCGCACGATGAACACGGTGGCCGAGGTGAACGGCGCGCTGTTGTTCGGCAGGCGGGTGACCCAGTTGTCCGGCACCAGCTTGCCATTGTCGGCAAGGGCGTTGATGTCGGTGGCCATGTTCATGGTGATGACATCGGCCGGCAGGCCATCGATCACTGCCCGGGCCTGCTTGCTGGAGCCGCCGAAGGACATCTGCACATTGACCTTTTCTTTGTGCTCGGCTTCCCAGTGCTTCTGGAAGGCTGGGTTGTAGTCCTTGTAGAAGTCGCGCATCACGTCGTAGGAGACGTTGAGCAAGGTGGGGGCGGCCTGGGCGAAGTTGCCCAAGGCCAGGCCTGCGGCGAGCAGCGAGGCGGTGAAGAGTTTTTTCACGTTGCTTCCTTGTTATCGAGAAGGGTGTTGGCAGTTTGCCTGCGACTATAGCGGGAGGGTTTGCGTGGGTTAAAGAACAAAAAGCACTTTGGTTATGCCGCTGCCTGTTCTGGCCCTATCGCCGGCAAGCCAGCTCCCACAGGTACGCCACAGGTCTTGAAGCTTGTGCAGTACCTGTGGGAGCTGGCTTGCCGGCGATAGGGCCAGAACAGGCAACATCACTGTTTGGGAAACAGCTAATTGGCCTGCTTGAGCCATAGCCATACGAGAGAGAGCAGTGGAGAGCACCTGACAGAATTGCCAGTACTGTGGGGCCAAAAACTCTCCAACAATTGGCCATTCGCACAAAGGAGGCTTTATGAGCACGCGCGTTCGAGTAGAGACAGTTGTGTATGGTCCTTACGGGTATGAGCGATCGGGTGGCTCTAGCCGTCTGCTCGGGTTCTGCGGATATTGGCGCGATGTCTGCGAACACGATTATCCATTGGGCAATGGCTATCGCCAGCTAAACACGCGGTTGATGCGCTTCAATAGCCCTGATGAGCTGAGCCCATTCGCGGAGGGTGGAATCAATGCGTATATGTATTGCAATGGCGATCCAGTGAACAAGGTGGACTCAAGCGGCAGAGCGGGCACTGGATTAACGGCACTGCTTAAGCAGCACAGGCTTCCAAAGAAGCATCTCAAGCCGTTTTTCAAGATGCTTAAGGAAAACAACTCATTTACGGTCATCCGCGTTGAAGGACAAGGCGCCACCACCTTCAAGGGCAAGAGGACTGCTACCGGATTTTCTGTAGATGTCTCTTCATCTGTGGCTTGGCGCGAGCATTTGGCACCAGGTGAATATTTGGCCAGAAAAGATCTCTATATTCCTTGGAGGGAAGGGGTTGAAAGCACCGCGATAACAATCACAACGGGTTTCAAAGTGTACAAAGTCTCCGAGCTTCCTGATGTGACCTTGGAAGGGCCGCGACGGACTTTTGCTCCGGAGAACAACTACATAGAGCGTCCACTCAGTTCCGTTGTTGGGGGCGTGCGCCTAGGCGACCGTGGTGCTGGTTTTTCAGGTGTACCCCAAGGTGCATCAGCCAGCAGGCGGTGACGAAGGGGGCGGTCAGGCCGGCCACTGGCAGCAGCTTGAACAGTGGTTGCAGCAGTAAGGCCAGGGCGATGGCCAGCAGCGTCACCCAGGGCTTTTCGCCTTGCCTGCTGAAGGCCAGCGCCGCCAGCGCGGCGTTGAAACCATACAGGCCCAGCCATGCTGCCTGCGCCTGATCGACGAGTAGCGCCACGCCGCCACCGATGGCCGAGCCGATCACCGCCCACATTGCCGCGTAGGGGTTGGCAATGAACATGCCGACGATGATCAGCAATCCGGCCAAGGGCTGGTCAAGCAGGAAGATCTGGCCTATGCCGCGGGCCAGGGCATACAGCGGGTCGGCTTCGACGAAGCCGCTGGGCGAGGGGCTGGCGATTAGCAGTGTGGCCCAGCCCAGCATGACGAAGGGGGCGGTGTAGGCGATCAGCAGCTTGCCGCCGCGCTTGCGCCATTGGTGGGTGATGATGCTGGACAAGCCGCCGGCGGCGATGATCAGTGGGGGCAGGATGGCCGACCAGGGCAGCACGGCGCTGATCAGGATGCCGATGAGTACGCCGTTGTAGCAGTACAGCCCGGCCTGGCGGTCGGTACGGTCGTAGCCGCGGCGTTGCGCGGTGAGCAGGCCGGCCAGGGCGCCGAGCAGGGCGCCGCCGACCAGGTTGGGCGCGGTCAGCAGGATGGCCAGCAGGCAGCACAGGCCGCACAGGGGGTTGCGCAGCAGCAGCACCTGGCTGAAGCCGTTGAGCAGCGCCGTGGCCCAGTCGGGGCACGGGTTGACGAAATCTTTGGTGTACATGGGGCAGTCAGTGAGGTGGATGGGGAAGCGGTGGGCCTCTTTGGGCCTCGGGTTTTCCGCAGGTCTGGTATTTCAGTGCTGGGGGAGGGCTTTGCCCTCCATTCGCCGGCAAGCCAGCTCCCACAGGGGCGCAAAGCGCCCCCGGCAATCTCAGAGCAAAGTCTCGATCCGCAGCGTGTTAGTCGACCCCGGCTTGCCGAAAGGCACACCGGCCGTGATCAGCAGGGTGTCGCCACGGCTGGCCATGCCCTGCGCCTGGGCGATTTCCAGCGCGGTGGAAACCACCTCGTCGACCTGGCGCAAGCGATCGTTGACCACCGAGTGCACACCCCAGGCCACGCTCAGGCGGCGCGCGGTGGTCAGGTTGGGGGTCAGGTTGAGGATCGGTGCCCGTGGCCGTTCGCGTGCCGCGCGCAGTGTCGAGTTGCCCGACTCGCTGTAGTTGACCAGTACCGCTACTGGCAGGATGCCGCTGATACGGCGGATGGCGCAGCTGATGGCGTCCGACACGGTAGCCTCGGCTTTCGGCCGGCCAACGTCGAGCTGGGCCTGGTAGTCCGGGCCGTTCTCCACCTGGCGGATGATCTTGCTCATCATCTGCACGGCTTCCAGTGGATAGTCACCCGAGGCGGTTTCGGCCGACAGCATCACCGCATCGGCTCCTTCGGCCACGGCGTTGGCCACGTCGGTGACTTCGGCACGGGTTGGCGCCGGCGAGAAACGCATGGATTCGAGCATCTGCGTGGCCACCACCACCGGCTTGCCCAACTGGCGGCAGGTGCCGATGATGCGTTTCTGGATTTGCGGCACGCTTTCGGCCGGCACTTCCACGCCCAGGTCGCCACGGGCCACCATGATCGCATCCGCCAGTTCGGCGATGGCTTGCAGTTGTTCGACTGCCGATGGTTTTTCGATCTTGGCCATCAGGTAGGCACGGTCACCGATCAGTTGGCGGGCCTCGACGATGTCCTCCGGGCGCTGTACGAACGACAGGGCCACCCAGTCCACGCCCAGCTCCAGGCCAAAGGCCAGGTCGCGGCGGTCTTTCTCGGTGAGCGGGGACAGGTCGAGCACGGCCTGGGGCACGTTGACACCCTTGCGGTCGGACAGCTCGCCACCGTTCAGCACTTCGGTGTCGATGGCATCGCTGTGCTTGGCGGTGACGCGCAGGCGCAGCTTGCCATCGTCCAGCAGCAGGTCCATGCCGGGTTCGAGGGCGGCGATGATTTCCGGGTGCGGCAGGTTGACCCGCTGGCTGTCGCCCGGGGTTTTGTCCAGGTCCAGGCGCAGGGCCTGGCCGCGTTGCAATTGCACCTTGCCGTCGGCAAAACGGCCTACGCGCAGCTTTGGCCCTTGCAGGTCCATGAGGATGCCCAGCGGGTAGTTCAGCTGCTGCTCGACTTCGCGGATCCACTGGTAGCGCAGGGCATGGTCGGCATGCTCGCCGTGGCTGAAGTTGAGGCGGAAGATGTTCACCCCGGCTTCGACCAGCTGGCGGATGTCGTCGATGCCTTTGATCGCAGGGCCAAGGGTGGCGAGGATTTTGACTTTTTTATCAGGCGTCATGATTGGGCAGTCTCGAGGATCAGGATGGCACGGAAGTCGTTGACGTTGGTGCGGGTCGGCTCGGTGACGATCAGCGCATCCAGCGCGGCGAAGTAGCCATAGCCGTTGTTGTTGTCCAGCTCGTCGCTGGCCGACAGGCCCAAGGCTTCGGCGCGGGCGTAGCTGTGCGGGGTCATGAAGGCGCCGGCGTTTTCTTCCGAGCCATCGATGCCGTCGGTGTCACCGGCCAGGGCGTACACGCCCGGCAGGCCCTTGAGGCTTTCGGTGAGGCTGAGCAGGAACTCGGCGTTGCGCCCGCCACGGCCATTGCCGCGCACGGTCACGGTGGTCTCGCCGCCAGAGAGGATCACGCAGGGCGCCTTCAGCGGCTGGCCGTGCAGGACGATCTGCCGGGCGATACCGGCGTGCACCTTGGCGACCTCGCGCGATTCGCCCTCCAGGTCACCGAGGATCAGCGGGCTGAAACCGGCCTGGCGGGCTTTGACCGCGGCGGCTTCGAGCGACTGCTGAGGCTTGGCGATCAGCTGGAAGTGGCTGCGGGCCAGGGCTGGGTCGTCGGCCTTCACGGTTTCCGAGGCTGGGTTGTGGAGCCAGTCGATGACCGCTTTGGGTGCTTCGATGTTGTAGCGCTTGAGGATGGCCAGGGCATCGGCCGAGGTGCTCGGGTCGGCCACGGTGGGGCCGGAAGCGATCACCGTGGCGAGGTCGCCCGGTACATCGGAAATGGCATAGGTGTAGACCGTGGCCGGCCAGCAGGCCTTGGCCAGGCGGCCGCCCTTGATCGCCGAGAGGTGCTTGCGCACGCAGTTCATCTCGCCGATGGTGGCGCCGGATTTCAGCAGTGCCTTGTTGATCTGCTGCTTGTCGGCCAGGGTCAGGCCCTCGGCGGGCAGGGCCAGCAGGGCAGAGCCGCCGCCGGAGAGCAGGAAGATGACACGGTCGTCTTCAGTGAGGTTGCTGACCAGTTCCAGCACGCGCTTGGCCACGGCCAGGCCGGCGGCATCGGGGACCGGGTGGGCGGCTTCGACCACCTCGATCTTCTGGCAGTTGGCGCCATGGCCGTAGCGGGTGACGACCAGGCCGGAGACTTCGCCCTGCCAGCTCTTCTCGACTACTTCGGCCATGGCGGCTGCGGCCTTGCCGGCGCCGATGACGATGACCCGGCCGCTACGGTCGGCGGGCAGGTAGGGTTCGAGGACTTGACGGGGGTGGGCGGCGGCGATGGCTGTGTCGAACAGCTCGCGGAGAAGTTTTTGCGGATCGACCGACATGGCAGGCTCCCAATTATTGTTGTTCTGCAGAATCGAAAACGCCCCTGGAACTGCCTCCGTGCAGGCCGAACCAGGGGCGGGTGTTGCTCTGGTCACTACCTGACCTGTGGTCGCAGGTCAGACAGCGTATGCTTCATCGCGGGCAAGCCCGCTCCTACAGGTCGCGGATCGAGAAGTTGGCCATGTGCTCCAGGCCTTTGATCAGCGCCGAGTGGTCCCAGTTACCGCCGCCCAAGGCCTGGCAGGTGTTGAACACTTGCTGGGCATTGGAGGTGTTGGGCAGGTTGATGCCCAGCTCCTTGGCGCCTTGCAGGGCCAGGTTCAGGTCTTTCTGGTGCAGGTTGATGCGGAAGCCTGGGTCGAAGGTGCCCTTGATCATGCGCTCGGCGTGTACTTCGAGGATCTTCGACGAGGCGAAGCCGCCCATCAGTGCTTCACGCACCTTGGCCGGGTCGGCGCCGTTCTTGGCGGCGAACAGCAGCGCTTCGGCAACGGCCTGGATATTCAGGGCGACGATGATCTGGTTGGCGACCTTGGCGGTCTGGCCGTCGCCGTTGCCACCGACGCGGGTGATGTTCTTGCCCATGGCTTCGAACAGCGGCAGGGTGCGCTCGAAGGCTTTCGGGCAGCCACCGACCATGATGCTCAGGGTCGCAGCCTTGGCACCCACTTCACCGCCGGACACCGGGGCGTCCAGGTAGGCGGCACCGGTGGCCTTGATTTTCTCGGCGAACACTTTGGTGGCGGTAGGCGAGATCGAGCTCATGTCGATCACCACCTTGTTCGGGCCGACGCCTTCGGCCACGCCGTTTTCACCGAACAGGACGCTTTCGACCTGCGGGGTGTCGGGGACCATGACGATGATGAACTCGGCTTCCTGGGCAACTTCTTTCGGGTTGGCCAGGGCTACGGCACCGGCGGCGATCAGGTCAGCGGGAGCTGCGTCGTGGTGGGTGGAAACGAAGATGCTGTGACCTGCTTTCTGCAGGTTCTGAGCCATGGGCTTGCCCATGATGCCGGTGCCGATGAAACCGATTTTAGCCATGAGAATATGCCTCTTTGTATTTGTGATGTCTCAAGCTGTGGGAGCGGGCATGCCCGCGAAACAGGCGACTCGGTGGATGGCACCGGCTATGCCGGTGTTCGCGGGCATGCCCGCTCCCACAGGGTTTCGTGTTTCACAGGGAGCTAGCGTTCAGCCGTTCAGATTGCGTTATGGGTCTTCAGCCAGCCCAGGCCTGCTTCGGTGGTGGTCAGTGGCTTGTACTCCGCGCCCACCCAGCCCTGGTAGCCGATGCGGTCCAGGTGCTCGAACAGGAAGCGGTAGTTGATCTCGCCGGTGCCTGGTTCGTTGCGGCCAGGGTTGTCGGCCAGCTGGATGTGGTTGATCAGTTGCAGGTTGGCTTCCATGGTGCGGGCCAGGTCACCTTCCATGATCTGCATGTGGTAGATGTCGTACTGCAGGAACAGGTTGTCGCTGCCCACTTCGGCCTGGATCTCCAGGGCCTGCTTGGTGGTGTTCAGGTAGAAGCCGGGGATGTCACGGGTGTTGATCATTTCCATGACCAGGCGGATCCCGGCGGCCTTGAGCTTGTCGGCGGCGTACTTCAGGTTGTCGACGAAGGTCTTGCGTACGGTCGCGCAGTCCAGCCCCTGGGGGCGGATACCGGCCAGGGCGTTGACCTGGGTGTTGCCCAGCACCTTGGCGTATTCGATGGCCTTGTCGACACCAGCACGGAATTCTTCGATGCGGTCGGGGTGGCAGGTGATCCCGCGCTCACCTTTGGCCCAGTCGCCAGCGGGCAGGTTGAACAGCACCTGGGTCAGGCCGTTGGCCTCCAGTTGCTGCTTGATCTCGGCAGCGCTGAAGTCGTACGGGAAGAGGTATTCGACACCGCTGAAGCCAGCGTCGGCAGCAGCCTTGAAGCGGGCCAGAAAGTCCTGTTCGGTGAACAGCATGGACAGGTTGGCAGCGAAGCGAGGCATGAGTTGTCTCCTTGCGATGAAGGCCCCCAGGGTATGCCTGGGGGCGTCAGGCGGTCAGTCCAGCAGCGAGATGGCGGTTGGCGCGTCGTTGCCGACCAGGGCCAGGTCTTCGAATTCGTTGACCGCGTTGATCTCGGTGCCCATGGAAATGTTGGTCACACGTTCGAGAATCACTTCGACCACCACCGGTACGCGGAACTCTTCGGCCATTTTCTGTGCCTTGAGCAGGGCAGGGGCGATCTCGGCCGGCTCGAACACACGGATGGCCTTGCAGCCCAGGCCTTCGACCACGGCGACGTGATCGACACCGTAGGTGGCAGCGTCGGTGGCGTTGATGTTCTCGAACGCCAGTTGTACACAGTAATCCATGTCGAAGCCACGTTGCGCCTGGCGGATCAGGCCCAGGTAGGCGTTGTTCACCAGCACGTGGACGTATGGCAGGTTGAACTGCGCGCCCACGGCCAGTTCTTCGATCATGAACTGGAAGTCGTAGTCACCCGACAGTGCGACGACCTTGCGCTTCGGATCGGCCTTTACCACGCCCAGCGCGGCAGGGATGGTCCAGCCCAGCGGGCCGGCCTGGCCGCAGTTGATCCAGTGGCGAGGCTTGTACACGTGCAGGAACTGCGCGCCGGCGATCTGCGACAGGCCGATGGTGCTGACGTAGCAGGTGTCCTTGCCGAATACCTGGTTCATTTCTTCGTATACGCGCTGCGGCTTGACCGGCACGTTGTCGAAGTGGGTCTTGCGCTGCAGGCTCGATTTACGCTGCTGGCAGTCTTCCAGCCAGGCCTTGCGGCACTTCAGCTTGCCAGCGGCCTTCCACTCGCGGGCCACTTCGAGGAACACGTCCAGTGCCTTGCCGGCGTCGGAAACGATACCCAGGTCCGGGGTGAACACGCGGCCGATCTGGGTCGGTTCGATGTCCACGTGCACGAACTTGCGGCCTTCGGTGTACACGTCGACCGAACCGGTGTGGCGGTTGGCCCAGCGGTTACCGATGCCGAACACCAGGTCGGATTTCAGCAGGGTGGCGTTGCCGTAGCGATGCGAAGTCTGCAGGCCGACCATGCCGACCATTTGTGCGTGGTCGTCCGGGATGGTGCCCCAGCCCATCAGGGTCGGGATCACCGGTACGCCGGTCAGCTCGGCGAACTCGACCAGCTTGTCGCTGGCGTCGGCGTTGATGATGCCACCACCGGCCACCAGCAATGGGCGCTCGGCGTCATTGAGCAGGGCCAGGGCTTTTTCCGCCTGTACGCGGGTAGCGGACGGCTTGTTGATTGCCAGTGGCTCGTAGGCGTCGATGTCGAATTCGATTTCGGCCATCTGCACGTCGAACGGCAGGTCGATCAGCACTGGGCCAGGGCGGCCGGTGCGCATTTCATAGAAGGCTTTCTGGAAGGCGTAAGGCACCTGGCCTGGTTCCAGAACGGTGGTCGCCCACTTGGTCACCGGCTTGACGATGTTGGTGATGTCGACAGCCTGGAAGTCTTCCTTGTGCAGGCGGGCACGTGGCGCCTGGCCGGTGATGCACAGAATCGGAATGGAGTCGGCCGAGGCACTGTACAGGCCGGTGACCATGTCGGTGCCGGCGGGGCCGGAGGTGCCGATGCACACGCCGATGTTGCCCGGGTTGGCGCGGGTGTAGCCCTCTGCCATGTGCGAGGCACCTTCGACGTGACGAGCGAGGACGTGATCGATGCCACCGACTTTCTTCAGGGCCGAGTACAACGGGTTGATGGCAGCCCCTGGGATGCCGAACGCGGTATCTACACCTTCACGGCGCATGACCAGAACGGCTGCATCGATTGCTCTCATTTTGCTCATGGTTTGTGCCTCATCGATTTTGTAATTGTATACAACTTGCTTTGCGACAGAGTGTATTCACGCCTGGCGGCTCAGGTCAATGGGTTTTCATCGGTTGATCTGGCTTTCATCAGGGCGCCAGTGAAAACGGGGTTTTGCGCTGTCGCATACGATCGTTTCAAAATATTGTATACAAAAATACATTTCGTTGTGTTCTATTTGTTCTATCGGTTTTCAACTGCCCTCAGGGCTTCTCACAACAAGAAGAGGACCTTTCCATGAACGTTTTGAACCTGAAAGTCGCGGTCAGCCTGGTGAATGCCGCGCTGGCAGCGGGCCGCAAGATCAATGCCGCGCCATTGACCGTGGCGGTGCTGGATGCTGGCGGGCACTTGCTGGCGCTGCAACGCGAGGATGGCGCCAGCCTGATCCGGCCGGAGGTGGCCACAGGCAAGGCCTGGGGCGCGATTGCCCTGGGCAAGGGCTCGCGCCTGCTGGCGCTGGATGCGCAGCAGCGGCCGGCGTTTTTTGCCGCGCTGAACGGGATGGGGGAGCGGCCGGTGGTGCCGGCACCCGGTGGTGTGCTGATTCGTGATCAGGACGGTATGGTGCTGGGTGCTGTCGGGATCAGCGGGGATACGTCGGATATCGACGAGCAGTGTGCGATCAGTGCGATCGAGGAGGTGGGGTTGCGGGCGGATGCCGGGGTAGCAGCCTAAATCTTTATTGCCTGTTCTGGCCTCATCGCCGGCAAGCCAGCTCCCACAGGTACACCACAGTATTCAAGATCTGTGGAGGTCCTGTGAAAGCTGGCTTGCCAGCGATGGGCTGCAGAGCAGCCCACCTAGCCCTGTCAGGGCAGTTGCCACAGGTAAACCACAGCGTTCAGGATCTGTGGAGGTCCTGTGGG
>NZ_JYKS01000051.1 GCF_000935045.1 Pseudomonas sp. 10-1B | reverse complement strand
CGCCCCAGCAGGTCGTAGCGGTAACCCAGCTTTTCATCGGTGATCCCCAGCTGCTTGCCCGCGCTTGTTGGGTGGCGCTGAATGCTCAGTAACCGGTCAGCCTCGTCATACTCGAAATCTTGCCGTGCATCGCGATTGACCTTGGCCATCAAGCGGCCAATGGCGTCACGCTCGAACAGTGTATGGCGCTCCGGACGTTCGCCGCTTTCGCCATAGCCAATTTCGTCCAGGCGCACCAGATGACCACCGGCGTCGTAACTGAAGCGCCGGGTCAGGTTGTCCACCCGCACCTCTTCGCTCAGGCGGTCCGATGCGTCATAGACAAAGCGGTAGGCCGCGCCGTTCTCGTTGACCAGCGCGGTCAGGCGCAGGGCCTTGTCATACTCGTAGCGGATCCACTCGCCCTTGGCATCCTGGCGACTGCTGGGCAGGCCGCGCGAGGTGCGTTGCAGGTAGGTTGTCTGGCCTTTTCCATCGGTGTGCTTCAGCACCTGGCCAAGGGTATTGTAGGTAAAGGTTTCCGCAGTGCCGTCCGGATGATTGATACGAAGCACTTCACCATCGGGCTTGCGTTCCAGCGTAGTGGTCTGGTTCAACGCATCGGTAACGGCAACCAGGTGCTGGCGTTCGTCGTAGCGGTAGTAGGTGCTTTTGCCCGAACAGTCCTCGAAGCGCTCGACCTGCGCGTAGGCATTCCACCACAGATACTTGGACTTGAAGTTGGCATCGATGATCGTGTGCGGCAGGCCGTCATCGCTGTTGAGATACCGGGTCTTGTTACCCAGCGGGTCAATCTCGGCAACCAGGTTGCCTTTTTCGTCGTAACGCGCCTGCCAGACGCTGCCGTCGGGGAAGCGGGTTTCGGTGATCAGTGGCGTGGTGCGGTAGTGCTTGTAGCTGATCTTGCGACCCAGCGGGTCGGTTTCCTCGATCAGCCGGGAGAATTCGTCGTACTTCAGGGCGAGGCGATTGCCATCAGGCAGCTTGATGCCGACCAGATTGCCGGAGGTGTCGAAGTCCATGCCATAGCATTCACCGCCGAAGTCACGGCTGCCGATGACGCGATTGTCCTCGTTGTAACGGATTTCCAGTTCACGACCCAGCACATCGGTCGCCCAGCTGATACGCTGGGCGAAGTCGTATCGGAAGTGATAATGCTCGCCGTCGCTGGTCCAGTGCTCGACGACGCGCGGTTTGCCGTCGTGAGTCTCCCAGCGGTATTCACAGATCAGGCCCAGAGCGTTACTGTGCCGCGTCATGAGTTTTTCAGCATAGCCGAACTGGCGTACCGAATCGCCGTTGCGATTGATCACTTCGGTAAGCTGGCCATTGTCGTCGTAACGGTAACGCACCAGCGTTTCAACGGCGCTATCACCGACCACGCGCTTCACATCGGTCAGGCGGCCCAGTGGGTTGTCGTAGTGCAGGTGGACACGCACCGCCCCTGGTGCGGTGATATCCGTCAGGCGGCCATCGGCACTGTAGGTGAAATGCAGATAATGCCCGAGCGCATTTTCCAGGCGCTGCAAAGGCGCGCGCGAATTATCATTTGGCACCTCGCCAAAATAGAAAAATACGTTATCGAGCGTTTGCAGAAGATAGTGCCCGCCCTGGGAGCGTACGAGATGAATACGCTCATGGGGGTTATAGATGCTCTCGCCTGGCTCCAGGTCAATGAACGGAACACTGCGCCCTTGGTTGTCGGTCAGATAGACGAACCCGCCGCCGCGACGCAGGCTTTGTTCCCAGGGCAAAATCCAGCCCTGCCCCAGGGCACTTTCCACGGTGAGGTCACTGGCATAGAAACGAGACCATTCAATAGGCATCAAGCCTGGCAACACGAAGTCCGTTTCATTGGCCAGAAGCTTGCGGCCGTTGGTCATGTCGACCGGGTTGCCTGTGAAGCCACCGATAGCCCGCTCCACCGCAGGGCCGATGATGAAGCGCCCTGCGAGGTAGCTCGCCGCAATGGTCAAGCCTGTCTGCAGCGCACAGGGGCCGGCTGCCTTGAGGCCCGCTTGCAGGCCCAGGCGGTAAACCGCAACGACGTTTCTGCCCATGGATGCGACGATCATCAAAACGTCCACCGTAACGCGCAACCATTCGGGCACTTCTTCGTCAACAGGCAGGTAGCGTGTAGTGCCACCACCTATGAACACATTGTTAGACCCGCCGGCAATCTTGGCCCCGCAGGTGAGCGCGTCACCCTTGCGCGCAGCAGCTACACCATTGATGAACACATTGGACGAGCCTTCCGCTACCAGCACGGTCGCCGGATGCTTGTCACACTTGGCGATACTCTGCTCGGCATGGGCAGCGTTGCGTTTGTTGATGAATACATTGGGAGAGCAACCGTCGAACTCGATCTGCCCCGCTGGCGATTTGAATGATGACCCTATCTTTTCGCCGATCATCGGTACGGCGCTTGCTCCCAGACCAACGATCATGGCCAGCAGGAACCCACCCAATCCACCGGTGCAGATAAAGAAAGCGCCTGCAGCGGCAATTGCCAACCCAATCACCGCCCCAGCAAGAAAACCAGCCAGGGCACCGGTGTGTTCAATCTCATCACCCCAACGCGCAGCTTCGAACATGAGGTCAGTCCTGAGCGGCGTTATCGGAGGTTTCTGCGGTGCTATGGCGCGGCTCGAAGCTCATTAACAGCTGCAACCAACTTTCTTCCTGCTTGCTGCTAAAGTCGGCCTGGCTGGTGGTGGAAAACACCAGAATACGCCCTGGGGCAACCTCGAAAGCAGCCTGACGCTGATACAACGGCCGGCCATCATTCAAGTAATACGCATCGATCTGAACACCTGCGAGCGGCTTACTGGCAGAGAGTTGCGCCGGCTTTTTGCCCAACAGGGTGTAGCCGCGAAGCTTGGCCGCAATCAACTTAACCTGGCGATCGATGTACGCTTTCATATCCTCTGCTGGAAGCAGATTGTCGCGCGAAAGTGTGATATTCAGAGGTGCGGGAATGCTGTTCCCCAGTACGAACATGTTGACCGTACGATCTTGGAAACCTTCCGGCAACGTGATAGAACCTTCCTGCAGTTGATAGTCCATTGATTGTAAATTCCATGAAATCGTGATGTGAGTTTGAGTATTACTCGGCTGTCATGCCGGCAAGCATCGCGTCGAATGCGATCAGCCAGTCAGCCAGTTGTGATTTACTCGGGTCGATCACAGTAGAGGCACTGAACCACTCGCGCCCGTTACCGTCCGCTGAAACGATGATCGTGCAAACGGAGCGACCGTGACGGCGCTCTTGGCCAACATTGAACTGGTAGTCAAGGCTGATGGCAGGGTGGCCGGCCAATGCCGTTGAGACCTGGCGCACCAAATCAATCTCTGAATGGCTTTTACGCAGCTCGTTGGTAAACAACTCCACCGCCTTATTGAGTTCAAGCCCTTCAGGTGCACGCCGGCGACGGGCGTCAAATTGCACATGACAACCCGCGAACTCCAGTGTGGTATTGATATCGCGAAAAGCGAAACCCTGTGGCATGAGCAAATTCAAACCTGCAATGCGCAAGGCATTGTTCTCTGCATCTATGACCAGCGCGGGTGGCTGCCGCAGGACCTCGACCGCAGCTTCCGCTGCGATGCGCACCTCCTCTGCGTCCTGCCGAGCGAGCGCCTCGGCAGCTTCTCGCCTCTGTGAGAGCCTGTCGTAGATATTTCCCTTGATAATCACACTTCGCCCTACTCGTTGATATCGACACGATCACCTTTGACAAAGGTGTTCTTGCCGAGAATGTCGATGCTGTCTGCTTCGATGGTTATCTTGTCTGGCTTGATCGTGATCTTGCTGGTGCCGACCTCGAGCAGGATGCTTTCCATGGCGCTTACCTGAATGAGGTTGTTGTCCACCTTCAGCGTGTAACTACCGTTCGTGATGTTCACCACCGTGTCTTGCTTGATTACCTCGTGGTGGGTTCCGCCTACCTTGATCACTCGGTTGTTGCCTACCTCATGGCGCTCATCGAGTTCGATCTCGGTATCCATGTTGCGCTCGGCATGCATGATGATCTGCTCGGCGCCGGCCTTGTCCTCGAAGCGGAAGAAGTTGGCGGTACCGCCATCGCCCTTCATCGACCGGGTCAGGAAGCCACTCTGGGTCTTGTTCGCCGGCAGCGACCATGGCGGGGTGTTGCTGCTGTTGTACAGGCTGCCCATGATCAGCGGGCGATCCGGGTTGCCGTCGAGGAATACCACCACCACTTCGTCGCCAACACGCGGGATCTGGATGCTGCCGAAACCGCCGCTGGCACCGGACTGGGCGACGCGCACCCAGCAGGAGCTCTTGTCGTTGAACTCGCCGTTGCGATCCCAATGGAACTGCAACTTCACACGACCCAGATCATCGGTGTAGATCTCTTCGCCCGGGGGACCGACGACGATGGCAGTCTGCGGCCCGCTGATACCGGCCCTCGGCGTATGCGATAGGGGGCGGAAAGGGATTTTTCGCCGAATACAGCTAAAACTGTTGCGATAGCCCGCTTCACCATCATTAGCGTAATTGTTCTGCCCCCAGTGATTGACAGAAAGAATCAAAAACTGCCGATCGTCCACGACATCGTTATCATGATCATAGTGTTGACTGAGCTCAAAATAACAACCGGGCTCCATAGCTCTACAGTTACTTTCGCCACTAAAAGTCTTGCCATTTACCTCCATTGCCTCAAGCCGATGTCTTGCTTTACGAATGCCTTCATCGGCATCTTTATACCCATAAAGACCTTCATATTCAAAGACTTCGTACTGCCCTACCTCCCCCTGCTGATTAAGCGAATTAAGCTGAACCAAATGCGGGTTGCCTGGCTGCTTGTAGTCAAAAGACTTGAGCGTCAACTTTGTGGGTTGGAAGCGCCGCGACGAAGACCAGGCCGTAATCGAATCGGCCGTTTCTGTCACCGAAGCGGTGTGATAGCGAATCACCGATTGGCGCTCGAGCGGAGGTAATACGCTGCTGTCATCGCTGATGACCAGGCAATGGCCTTCCTGGCTGTGCTGGAAGGTAAAGAATAACCCCTCTTGCTCTAGCAGGCGCAGCACGAAGTCGAGGTCCGTTTCTTGATACTGGGTGCAGTAGCTGATCGGCTTAAGCGGTTTGTTGAGGCGAAACTCATGGTCAGCCAAAGTCAGGTAATATGCAAAGACCTCCTTGATTATTTGCTCGGTGGTCTTGTCCTGAAAAATGCGCGAATCGCGTCGACGGCTAAGAATCCAAATCCAGGGAACAAGCTCGGCACTGTAATTCGCGATCCCGCCATCCGCACCCGTGTGGACGAAGTCAGACACGTGAGCACTGATATATCTGGTGTCACCATCTGCCAGTGCAATTCCCATAGTAACTTTCTTACCTATGAGTTTCTTCAGCTCGATGCGTGCATCCTGAGAAATCAGGTCTACCTGGAAACTGAACAACTCTGACAACGCCTCACGCCCACTGAAGCTGAGTAATTGCAGTTCTTGCTCGGGGGGCAATGGGGAGTCAAAGGTAATCAGGCGCTGATGCTGGGTGAGCATCGACTTGAGGGTGTCCGTGAACATATCTATGCATCCTGCATCAAGCTGGAAATCTTCCAATGAAAACGCGCTGGGGCCACGTTGTCAAATGATGTCATTAGGCCTCTACTAAACGGCCTATGCCTCCTGCTACGCGACCCATCAAGGCCCTCCCGGCGCTCGGACACCCAACTGCCCCAACTGATTTGCGCGTGTCCATCTGCACGTGTAGGCTCCCGAAATGCCAATGAGGCACTCTCGCAGAGTTCACCAAGGAGGAACCGCCCATGTTCGTTAGTAAAATCATGCTCGATCAGCTAGAGCACGACATGGAGAAAAATAACCGCGAGATGGTGATCATGCCATTAGAAAACTTGAGGATAGACGCCAGGCAGGCCTCTCGCACTCAAGCAGCCACCCAACCTCAGCAAGCGTGTACGTTGAATCAGCGCTACTGGCTAGACTGCGCCTGGAGCGGCATGAAATCGACGTACAATGGCATTCCGCATACGATCGTAAACACGAACTACGGCGTGCCAGCCGGCATGGCCCTCATTGATATAAAAAATATCAGCATCCTGCTTCGAGACATCGGCGGCTTCGGCACCGAGGCAAGAATATCGGTACGTAATGGCAAACAATACCTAATAATTACAGGATACCCCGGTTTACGCCGAAAATTGAAAGGGACCCGCTACGGAGTACGAAATGCGCAGCTCCTAGAGCTTGGGATCGGCAAGTACGGCATTCGCGGATCATCAATAAGCGGCTTCAAGCTTTCATGCTGGGTGGCTGTAGGCATTGAAGTTGCTGAGTGGGTATTTAGTGACGAGCGGGTTATGACCGATCTATTCGGAGGCATAGGCGTCGAACTCATAAAGGCAGGCATCGCGACCGCTGTCGGGTATGCAGCAGCAGTCGCCGTAGGAACATTTGCCGCCGCCGCTGCAGCACCCGTTGTCGCCGCAGCAATCTTTGTCTTTATCGCTGGCTTTGGGCTTAATGCCATTGACAACCACTATGGCATCAAGACAGCTGTCAAGGAGAGTTTGCGATACGCTGTCGCTCACCTTGAGAGCATAAAAGAGCAAATCACAATAATCGATATCCACGAAATCCGAGAAGAAATTGAGAAAACTGTAGCCAACACTGCAGCACAAACCGCTGAATATCTTTATGACGAAGCGAAAACTTGGGTGCTCAAAAAAATACAGCCCGGAGAGCTCAAGCTTCCTCGCCTCCCGAGCGTTGGAAACCTCCCGAATCTCGACAACTTGAAACTACCAAAGTTTTAATATCATGAAAAAGACACAGCACCTTGATTTCCACGGCAACCCGTCGCCTTTAAGAATACGACTTGTTGCATCTGCATTCATTCCATTTGCAGTAATTGCCTTCTGCTTGAGCGTGTACTGGCTGGGCCATGACATCTTTCCTCTATATGGCCGCATATATCGAGACGCGCCCATCGTAGAAACGCCTTACCTCGGTTTCTTCCTGTTGATGGGGATACCCGGCCTTATCTATTTGATCGTCGCTGCGACGATTGCCATTTGGCAGGGAAAAAAATTTAATCCCCCACGCGATAGCAAGCTAAGCAAGTTCCAATCTTTCATGCTGCGCGCCTCAATTAAAACGGCCGTAATTTTGGCTCCAGCACTCATCATTATCACAACCTTAATACTGATGAGCCGAAATTACACGCCTTGCCCTAAACTTCTACTCTCTGGCTCCGCCTGGCAGTTATTCTGGGTCAATGACGAAAGCGCTTGCTTCAAACCAGACCACTACATCAATGACCATTGGCCGTGCAAAGTAATTGATGGCAAAGATATTTGCGTTAAAGCCGATGGAAGGTGACGTTTCAGGCAACTTTCGCACCCTTGACCACCGCACTCTGTCGGCACCTGCACAAATACGCGCAAGCATATTCGCAGGCCTGGAACATGCATTCGCGAATTCGGGTCGAGTTCACAAGCGGCTAATCTGCCACCCTGCGCAGGTTCAAGGCAAGCATGGGTAATAAAGCCTTGAAGGGCAGCGTGAATTGAGCATGGCCGAACCAGAGTGGAACGTGTCCCTCAAGAGCGAACGAAGGATGCCTAAGCCCTATTGCTTTGATTCCATCAAATTCAGACTACTCGCCGCATTGACACTAGTGATCTGCGCGTGCGTTGGCGTATTTTCCGTATATTGGCTAATCGCACACGTATTTCCAATCTACGGACAGCTTTGGCGGCAAGCCTCTGCCATAGAAGTTCCGTATATGGCTTTTGGCCTGCTCATGGCGCCACCTGTCATGCTCGCTTGTATCATTGCGAGTGCTTTTGCGAAATGTGCAGGCGAACGATTCGCACCACCCGCCAAGTCTGTGTTCGGAAAGTTCCAGACTGCGATGCTGAAAGCCTCTGTCTACTCGTTAATTGTGGTAGCCCCCTCACAGCCATTCTCACCACGGTAGCGCTCAACAAACTAGACTATACGAGCTGTCCTCAACTCAGAAAGTCTGGCTCGGCCTGGCAGACCTATTGGGTTAGCCACCCTGGTTTTTGAAAAGAGTCTCTGTCACTGCGCAGCATATCTGCGCCCCCGCTGGATGACTGGTTCGTGAAAGTTCAGCCTTTCCAGGCGCTGGGCAGGGCAAGGCAGATGACTTCCACCGAGAAATCACTTTTCAAGTTGGTAAGCCCAGGTGATTAACATGAAACCGACTACACCACTCGAGTATGTAGACAAAGCGCTCGCACTCGCCATTGACCGCCAAAATCGCATCCCTGGCTTTCCTGTCTACGCCACTGTCATCGATCAGTTAAAGTACATTAGGGCCGTGTTCGACGGCACAGAGAAGGATAAATCGAAACTGCACAGACTGACGATTGGTACTATCGCGGCCAAGGAATTTGAACCCACGGACGAAGCCCTCGCCGTGGCATTGCTTCATGTTTATTACATTGCAGAGCAATCAGCCAACGGCCTGAAGATTCGCCTGCCCGGAGAAAAATAATTACCGAGGGAACGCCGACCGCCAAACGGCCGAGGACTCCACTGCGACCGTTGGAGGTGAACCACAACCTGGTGTGGGCGCCAGGCCAGGCGTCCTCTTATTACTGGCCAGAGGCTACACTCCCTGTTCAAAATTGCTGATCTCAGGATCTGCCTGGCATCTGTTCTGGATCAACGATGAACGGGTATGTTTCAAGCCGGATCACTACATTAACGATAACTGGCCATGCAAGGTAATCGATGGCAAGGACATTTGCGTTCAGGTCGATGGTCGCTGAAAACAGCGACGCTGATCACCCCAGACATAAACTGATGCCCCATCAACTGAAAACAGCGTCCATAGCGGGCTGAACATGAATACCGAAACACTCAAACAGAAGTCGCTGAAGCTTCGCGTGGTCATCGACAGCCTGAAGGACCAAGCCCCGGAGGCCATGCAGTTGAGCATAGAACTGGAACCGTTACTGAAAGCGGCAGATCAGAAACTGGTTAGTATGCCGATGGAGTGGCGTGATATTCCGGGCCGCTACCTGTTCACCGAGGGTGGTTTGCAGCAATACGCCGAACTGGAGCATGCTTTTGCGGAATTTCGTATCGAATTGACCGGTGGCGAGTCTCCCACCCTGCGCCGGCTCAAGACCAGCATAGGCGAGAAGCCGAGCAAGGGCTGACGGTAGTTTCTACCCAGAAAGCGCACTTCCAATCTGATGGACCCAAGTGACTGATGAGACCAACCACACCACTCGAGTACGTAAACAAGGCGCTGATACTTGCCACCGATCGGCAAAACCACATCCCTGGCTCTCCGATTTACGCGACTGTAATCGCTCAATTGGAGTACATCAGGGGTCGCTCTCGGGCTCATTATCAGGCGACTTTTCAAAATTCCGGCGGGCAGCGTTGTCGATGGAGGCCCCGTCGGATACCAAGGGGAAAGCTATGTCGAGGGCTTAACATCAATCAAATCTTTGCGCTAGAGCCTTGAGAAATAATTGAGGTAGTGCTACTGGGACAACCCACGCCAGTAAAATGAGGCCACCATGAACAATAACGAAATAATCAGGCGACTGGAAACGCTAAAAAATATTTATCACAAAGAGCACTGTCACAACTTCGACAGCGGAATAGACTCCATAATAAATATTCTTCACAACACTTCAAAACAAGACGGAACCACCTGGGAGCAGGCCGCCTCTATCTATAGAACCTTAGCAGTATCGAAGTCCGGATTCTCAGATGTCTATGTCGACGCCGGAACCTCTGACGAACGAGTAGCGGCCAATATCAAGCTCGATGATATCCGACAATCACTATGGGACGCGTTCAAAAGAGCTTGAGCCATGAAAACGGCTTCAGGGTGTCACCTATAGCATGCACTCAAACTTTCGACCACTCAGCTACGCATCCAGACGGAGTATTACCAAGATAAAGAACGCGCTGCGACCATGTTAATCCAGAAGTTGAACGGACTGATCGAGCGAACGGCAAAGGTGGAATGGAGTTGGTCAAAGCCGGTATCGCTATTGAATCTCTGCATCAGCAGGCCAGCCACATCAGTGTTGACTGATATGCAAAAATACGCAGAAGCAAAAGTCGCCAATGTTGTTAGCGAAATTGCTGACAGCCTCTATAATGAGGCCAAGCGTTGAGTGCTGAAAAAACTGCAGCCTGGCGACCTCAATTTATCTGGTTGGCCAACCATGCCCGAGCTGCCGCCCATGCCCTTCCTCCTGACTTTCAACTTGCCAAAATTTTACAAATGACCTCACAACCACCATTTGAATTTCACGAGCGATCCCCGCTTCTATTTCGCCTTGTAACTTTTGTCACCTGCCTGTGCAGCGCAGTTTTAGGGTTGCTCTCAGCCTACTGGCTCGGGAGCGACGTATTTCCATTGCTCGGCAGAATGCTAAAAAATGCGCCTATTGTGCTGACGCCCTACCTGGGCTTCACGCTTATCGCCATGTGCACCGTAAGCCCAATACTTATCGTCAGTTTGGCATACGCATGCTGGAGAGGACATAAATTTGATCCACCCCGCGACTCCCGCTTGTTTCGATTTCAGTACCATTCTTATAAATTGACACTCTGGTCAATAATTTACCTAGCCCCTGCCCTGGCGATACTGGTGACGCTAGGATTATGGGCAAAAGGATACACCCCCTGCCAGAAATTGCTGATATCTGGATCAGCATGGAAAGTATATTGGGTCAATGATGTGCGGTATTGCTTCAAGCCTGATTTATATACCAGTGACGGCCAGCCCTGCAAACGCATTGGCAATCGAATTTTATGCATGCAGGCTGACGGGCGATAGTAATAATCACCCAGTACGCCCGGACGCGGTAGATGAATACTCGCTCTTCACAGACTTCACCTGTGTTCGGAGGGCTATTTCAGCACTGGCCGGATGGCCTGTGCTGACTTGATCGGAGAATTCCTAGCATGATCGTCTCCATAGGCACTATAGATAACTAGGGTAGCAAATGGACAAGCACCCACTGAAAGTTATCGCCATCTACCGGAAACAAACCTACAAGGCAATCATTAACTTAGCGAGGCTTTTGCCAAATTCTACATGGCATTGATCGATGGACAAGAGTGGAGTTCATTTAAAAAATTTCGAGCAAAAAAACAAAACACACAAGTAGACACCGAGACGTATTAGCCGATGGCAAAAAGACAACCCCACCCTTGCCGATCTTCGAGTCTCCAGCGGCCAATTATATCGGCTACGTTTGACGTCTTCATGGATGACGCTCTAGCCATTACTGCCGTAAAGGAGGTCATCGAGCTCATCGCCCTTCGGCGCCAGCTCAAACAGCCGGCTCGCTAAATCACGAATGTGCTGCGACCAGGCCACCCTGGCCACCCACTCCGGCGGCATGCCCGACACCCCATACAGGGCGCCCGCAATCTGCCCCGCCGTCGCCGCCACGCTGTCGGCATCATCGGCAAGATTGGCAGCCAGCAGAATCGCATCCCTGAAGTTGTCCGTGTTCCAGACAGCCCAGAGCGCAGCTTCCAGCGTGTCGACCACATACCCCGAAGACCTGATCTGTTCGCGGGATTTTTGCTTGTATTCCCCCGCATTGATGACCATGGGCCTGGGCTGCAGCGGCCGCACCTTGGGCGCCAACGCCTCATGCTTGTCTGCGCCATTGAGCGCCAAATGCAACTGGGCAGCGAACAGCTTGCAGCAATCCTGAACCTCGACGGCGCCATGGGTCACGCCACTTTGGGTGACGCTCTCCCACCAGCTTGCCGAGAGCGAATGACGCCTGAAAATGGCCGTAGGCGCGAGGCGTATCAACGAACCATTACCTGCGGTCGAGGCCTCAAGATTTCCCACCCGCCCAAGCCCCTGCGCCTCCCACCCTTCCAGGGCTCGGCGGGTGACATTGCTGATGTCGAAGCAGCGGCCATTGACGCTGTTCTCGCCCTGCCGATACCAGCGCACCATTGCATCGGCGAAGGTCGCGTAATCGAACTTGCCCTTGGCGGCGTAGGTGTCCGCCAGGCAGAGGGCCATGCTGGTATCGTCGGTCCATTCACCCGGCGCGAGACGGAAAGGCCCACCGCCGACCATATCGCTGACATGCCCTTGATCGCGCCGCTGAAACTCCAGCGTGGTACCTACCGCATCACCAATCGCCAGGCCCAGTAGTGCGCCTTGGGCGCGGTCGAGCGCCTGGTCCGGTGATAATGTGCAGGGCCTGTCGCTTAGCCATGCGGGCTTGATACGCGGCAGCCTTGGTGCGTCGGGCTCAACTGTGTATGCCATGCGCTGACGCAATTGTGGCGACCATTCAGGAAGCAAGTCGATGTAACGCTCTACGTACTTGGCCAGGGCGGCATCCGGACTTCTCAGGTCGATCATGGCGACTCCATGCTGTAGGTTACTCTCGTCCATCTGCCCATTCTGAGGAACATGGACTTTTCCTGCAACGATTCAACCAGGCCCTCTCAGCGACGGTTCTCTCCATGAAATTCAATGACACCTACATCAGCCGCGAACACCGCTTTTCGCTGGGAATCGAGGAGACTTCCGGGCGCTGCTACCTGTCTATTCCGGTAAGCAATGCTCTGGTTGATTACGAAGAGTACTACTGGATCGAACAGGCACAGATGGATGTCTGGCTGCAAAGACCGAGCGCTGCGCTTGCAATGGTCAGCAAGTGCCAGAACCGCCAAATGGACCATGCGCTGATATACCCGCCAGGCGCCAATCGAGGTCGAGCAGACTAGCCACACCTGCTGGAGCTCGCCAAACCCTTTGGCTGAATGCCAGTCAGTTAAGCCTACAAGGCACATTGGGGCTGCTGTGCAGCCCATCGCCGGCAAGCCAGCTCCCACAAGTACCGCGCAGAATTCAGGAATTGCGCGCCCCCTGGAGCAACTGTCTTCCTCAAAATCCAAACAGCTTGCGCGGTCCATGGGGGAGCGGCGGTGCGGCGATCCGATTCACCCACGAAGAGCCTTGTGGTGGATGGCACCGGCTTTGCCGGTGTTCGCGGCTAAAGCCGCTCCCACAGGTATAGCGTGCGCCCAAAACCTGCACAGTACCTGTGGGAGCTGGCTTGCCGGCGATGGGCCGCAAAGCGGCCCCAAATTGCTTAACTGACGGCATTAGGATGAACCCGCTCCCACAGCCCAACCGCGCATGTTTTCGAGGTTTTGGGCAAAACCGTTGCGGCTGCAGGTACAAGCCCCCGGGGGCCGGCGCTATCCCTGTGGGAGCGGGCGCGCCCGCGAAGCAGGCAATGCGGTGGATGGCACGGGCTGTGCCCGTGTTCGCGGGCACGCCCGCTCCCACAGTGACCCTCGCACGTTTTCAAGGTTTGGGCAGGACCGTTGCGCTGCGGGTACGGCACATTCCGTCGCATTGCCATCATTCTGACGCGCCCTGCTAGCCCCTTGTGAGAATGCGGGCAGCGCAAAAAATGAGACCGAATTCACTTTTTGCAAAAAACTTTTGCAAAGGATTTTTATCGCTTTCCTACCCCTCGTACACCCACGTTTTGGGGCTTGAATCCCCATTTCCTGCGCTCGAAACTCGACGCCAATATCATAGCGCCATTATTGCGTCACATCACAAAACGGGGAAAAAATCGCCCCTCTTGCGGGAACTTCTTCCCCAGCGAGGTGCCCTACTCGGCATTGCTGGCAACACGATATTCATGTGCCAGCACTCAAATTTGCCGCTGCCGAAAGGCGCGATTTTCAGGTCCACGCCATTGGCGTTTCAGGACGATTTGCAGGCACATGGACGATGCACCGATGACACAGACATTCGATGTCGAAGCACTGATCAAGCTGCGCGGCCAGACGCGGGCGATCTCCGATGCGCTGAAGGCGCAGGCGGCGGATTATCTTGCCACCGTGGCACCGCTGATCCGTCCACAAACCCTGTTTGGCGAATACCTGCAAGGCGCCCAGCGCAGCAGCGGGCGCGAAACCCAAGGCCATTTCCAGTCCCTGATCGAACTCTACGAGCGCATTGGCTCGGCCGCGCCGTTCCAACTGGTCAGCGAGCTGGAAGTGCCACTGAACCTGATCAGCACCACCCCCGAACTGTTCCCGCTGGAGTACGACAAGGTCCTCGAACAGAGCGGCCAGACCATCCGTATCACCAGCCCGACGCGCTGGGTGGTGGGCTTCCACGCCTTCGACCTGGCGCAGTTTCGCAACGTCATCAAAGACCCCAACCGCAGCAGCGCCGAGCTGTACCGCTTCGTGGTGCACTACCTGGTGCTGTTCTACTGCCTGAGCAAGTCACCGGGCCTGGGCCGGCTGTTCGAAGGCCTCCGCTACGGGCTGAGCTTCGAACGCCTCAAGGGCTTCGGCGACCTGCCGTTCTGCGTCATCAGCTCGCCGGTGCGTTCGGAACTTCCCGACGATACGGTCATCCGTAGCAGCACGCAGATTGCCGGCAACACCAGCTTCGAAGAGCTGGTCGGCCGCGACAACATTCTGGAAATGAACGACGAAATCCGTCAGCGCCTGCTGCTGACGATCGAAGGACTGTAACGCGCAGGGCCCGGCAACGGGCCGCGCAATGATTCGCAGCGAACTGCTCGCACTGGAGAACACGATGGCGAAGAAGGAAAGCACCCAGCACAAACTCGACCGCGTTCGCGCGCCTCGGGTCCATATCACCTACGACGTGGACATCGGCGATGCCATCGAGAAAAAGGAGCTGCCCTTCGTCGTCGGCGTACTGGGCGACTTCTCCGGCAACCCGCTGGAGCCGCTGCCCAAGCTCAAGGACCGCAAGTTCGTGTTCATCGACCGCGACAACTTCAACGGCGTGCTCAAGGGCATCAAGCCCCGCCTGACCTACCGCGTCGACAACACCCTGGCCAAGAACGGCACCCAGCTGGGCGTCGAGCTGAACTTCAACAGCCTCGAAGACTTCGAGCCACAGAACGTGGTCAAGCAGGTCGAACCGCTGCGCAAGCTGCTGGAAGTACGCAACAAGCTGGCCGACCTGCGCAACAAGATGGGCGGCAACGACAAGCTCGAAGAGCTGCTGATGGACGTGCTGCAGAACACCGAGAAGCTCAAGACCCTGGGCAAGGAATTCGGCCGTGAAGCCGAAGTGAAAGACCCGTCCAGCGACGATCGCGCCTGAGCAGGAGCCCGAACATGACCGACAAGCAAACCGCACCACAACAGGCCGGCGACCTGGTCGAGGTGGAAAACTTCGCCCCGCAACCTTCGCTGCTCGACAGCATCATTTCGCAAAGCCGCGTGGCCCGCTCCGACACCGAGCGCAACCGCACTCGCGACCTGATCGGCGAACTGGTGAACCAGGTACTCGAGGGCGAGATGACCCCGAGCAAGGACCTGATCGCCGTGCTCGACTCGCGTATCGCCGAGATCGATTCGATGCTCTCCGAGCAAATGAACGAGATCATGCACGCTCGCGAGTTCCAGCAGTTGGAAGCCTCCTGGCGCGGCCTGAAATACCAGGTAGACCAGACCGAGACCAGCACCACGCTGAAAATCCACCTGCTCAATGCCTCGAAGAAGGACCTGGTACGCGACCTGAAGGCCGCCAGCGAATTCGACCAAAGCGCATTGTTCAAGAAGGTCTACGAAGAAGAATACGGCACCTTCGGTGGCGCACCTTTCGGCATGCTGATCGGTGACTACGAGTTCAACCGCAACCCCGAAGACATGTACCTGCTGGAGGAAATCTCGCACGTCGCCGCGGCAGCCCATGCGCCGTTCATTTCGGCCGCCTCGCCCGAACTGTTCGGCTGGGACTCGTTCACTGAGATGTCCGGCCCGCGTGACCTGGCGAAAATCTTCGACACCGTCGAATACGCCAAGTGGAAGTCGTTCCGTGCCTCGGAGGATTCACGCTACGTCGGCCTCACCCTGCCCCATGTGCTGGGCCGCCTGCCCTATGGCCCGGATACCACCCCGGTAGAAGAATTCAACTTCGTCGAAAGCGTCGACGGCCGCGACCACAACAAGTACCTGTGGATGAACGCCGCCTACGCCCTCGGCACCCGCGTTACCGATGCCTTCGCCCGCTACGGCTGGTGCGTGGCCATCCGCGGCGTGGAAGGTGGCGGCCTGGTCGAAGGCCTGCCCACCCATACCTTCAATACCGACGACGGCGAAATCGCCCTCAAGTGCCCGACCGAAATCGCCATCACCGACCGCCGCGAAAAAGAGCTGTCGGACCTCGGCTTCATCCCGCTAGTGCACTGCAAGGGCACCGACTACGCAGCGTTCTTCGGCACCCAGTCGGCGCAAAAGCAGAAGCAGTACAACACCGACATCGCCAACGCCAACGCACGCCTGTCGGCGCAACTGCAGTACATCTTCGCCACCTCGCGCATCGCCCACTACATGAAGGCGATCATGCGCGACAAGATCGGCAGCTTCGCCTCGCGCATGGACGTGGAGCGTTTCCTCAACCAGTGGCTGGCCAGCTATGTGCTGCTCGACGATACCGCCAGCCAGGAGGCCAAGGCCAAGTTCCCGCTGCGCGAGGCCCGCGCCGAGGTGTTCGAAGTGCCCGGCAAGCCAGGCGTGTACAAGGCCGTGACCTACCTGCGCCCGCACTACCAGCTGGACGAACTGACCGCCTCGCTGCGGCTGGTCGCAGAGCTGCCACAGGGCGCGCGCGGCTGACCGGCCGCTGTGTACAGGGATGACACATGAGTAACCAGGCCCGCCTGCTACCCTCGCTGCTCGACCGGCTGCTGGACGACCGCCCCTATCAGTCGGCCGAACCGGCCGCGCAGCGCACCTGCTCGCTGGCCGAGTACAAGGCGAGCATCGTCCGCGATCTGGAGGTGCTGGTGAACACCCGCCAGTCCCTGGTCGCCGAGGAGCTTGAAGGCTTCGGCCAGCTCGGTGGTTCCATCCTTGAATACGGCATGCCCGACTTCATCAGCCGCAGCGTGCTCGACCCACATGATCGCCGGCTTATCCAGCAACAGCTGGAGCGGGCGATCAGCACCGGGGACCGGCGCTTTCGCCGGGTCCGTGTACAGCTGTTGGCCCAGCAGAACGGCCACCGCATGTTGACCTTCCGGGTAGACGCCGTATTGCGTCTGCAGGACATCAGCCGCCAGGTGTCATTCGACGCCGTGCTGCAGGTCAACACCCAGGAATACAAAGTGCAGAACCTCAACTGATGCTCGACGAACTGCTGCCCTACTACGAAAAGGAACTGTCGCACCTGCGCTTCCTCGGCCAGGAGTTTGCCGCGCAGTACCCGAAGATCGCTTCGCGGCTGCTGATCGAGGGCGACAACTGCGAAGACCCGCATACCGAGCGCCTGATCGAGGCGTTCTCGTTCCTGTCTGCGCGGGTGCACAAGAAACTCGATGACGAGTTTCCGGAGATCGTCGAATCCTTCCTCGAGGTGCTGTACCCACACTACCTGCGCCCTACCCCGTCGATGTCGATCGCCGAGCTGAGCCTAGGCAAGCACGAGAAGGTCACCGAAGCCTATCGCCTGGCGCGCCATACCGAAATGCATGCCAATGCCGTGGAAGGCGTGGTGTGCAAGTTCCGCACCTGCTACCCGGTTGAGCTGTGGCCGATTGCCGTGCAACAGGCCTCGTTCGCCGAAATGGAACGCTCGGCATTCAACGGCCACAGCGCCGACCTGGTCGCCCACCTGCGCATCCGCCTGGCAGCCACCGGCGATGCCCTGTTCGGGCAGATGGAAATGGACCGCCTGCGGTTCTTCCTCGACGGCGAAGCGACGCTGATGCTGCAGCTGTACGAGCTGCTGTTCAACAACCTGGCCAAAGCCACCCTGAGCTTCCAGGACCAGGGCCGTAGCCGCGAAGTGGCCCTGCCGGCCAACGCGCTGAAGTCCGTGGGCTACGCCCGTGACGAAGGCCTGGTGGATTACTCCGAGCGCTCGTTCCTGGGCTACCGCCTGCTGCACGAATACTTCACCTTCCCCGACAAGTTCATGTTCTTCGACCTCTGCGGCTTCGCCCGCATCCTGCAGGGCAAGGCCATCGAGCAGGTGGAGCTCAACTTCTATTTTTCCGATTACGACCTCAGCGAGCGCCTGGCGCGGTTGACCCAGAACATCGGGCGCAACAACTTCAAGCTCAACTGCACGCCGATCATCAACCTGTTCCGCCAGCAGGCCGAGCCAATCAAGCTGACCCACACCCAGCACGAGTACCCAGTCACCCCCGATACCCGGCTGCACAATGCCGCCGAAGTGATATCGATCGACCGCGTGCGGCGCGTGCGCAAGCTCGGCGGCATCGACCAGGTCGACACCTGTCAGGCGTTCTTCGAGCCACGTGGCGAGCAGGACCCGCGCACCAGTTTCTGGATCGCACGCCGGCGCAACCTGGGCGATGCCACCGCCATGAGCATCCGCGTGGTCGACCGTAACCTGGAACTGATCGACGCCAGCAACGACACCCTGAGCATCGGGCTTACCTGCAGCAACCGTGATGTCCCGCTGATGCTGCCGTTCGGTGGCGAGCGCGGCGACTTCAACATCCCCGCCAACTCGGTAATCAAGGATATCCGCTGCCTGCGCAAGCCCACCGCCACCGTGCGTGTGCCGCTGGGCAAGGGCCTGATCTGGCGGCTGATCGCGCACCTGTCGCTGAACCACCTGTCGCTGGTCAGCCAGGGCCGCGAAGTGCTGCTCGAATTGCTGTCGCTGTACAACTACCGCAACGTCTCGGCCATTCGCAAACAGATCAACGGCATCAAGGCCATCAGCAGCGAGCCGGTGGTCGCCCGTATCGGCCACCCGCGGCCGAACTTCGTGCGCGGCGTGGGCATTACCCTCACCTTCGACGAAAGCCAGTTCACCGGCAGTGGCGTGTTCCTGTTCGGCATGGTGCTGGACCACTTCTTCGGCCAGTACTGCTCGATGAACAGCTTCACCCAACTGACCCTGCGCACCCAACAACGAGAAAAGAGAGTCGTCCAATGGCCAGCACGTACTGGCGATCAGCCCCTGGTCTGATCGATCAGGCCCGAGCCGAGCCGCACCGATTCGAATTCTTTCAATTGGTGCGCCTGCTCCGCCTGCACTACAGCCGTACCGGGCGCATGGACCTGGCGACCCGGCCGCACGAAGACCCGCTGCGCTTCCGTACCCAGCTATCGCTGGCGTTCCCGGCCAGCGAGGTCAGCGACCTGCATTTCGAACGCCAAGGCAAGGTATCGACGGCTGGGCTGCCGCTTTCGGAAGTCCAGGTCACCTTCATGGGCCTGGTCGGGCCATCCGGCGTGCTGCCGCGCCCGTACACCGAACTGCTGCTCGAACGCCACGTGCAGTACCGCGACGATGCTGCCCATGCGTTCCTCGACATTTTCTCGCACCGCATGACCACGCTGTTCTACGAGGCCTGGCAGAAGTACAAATTCCATATCGAACACGAGCGCAACGGCACCTCGGGTTTCGATGGCTACCTGCTCAACCTGGTGGGCCTGGGCCCACGGGCGCAGCAGCTCAAGTTCGAGCAGCAACCGACGGCGCTGCGCCGCGAGCTGTTCAGCTACTTTGCCGGCCTGCTCAGCCAGAAGCCGCGCAACGCGCTGAACCTTGAACGCATGCTCGGCTTCTATTTCTCGCTGCCGATCAAGGTCTGCCAGTTCGCCGGGCGCTGGCTGCACCTGCAGCCCGAACAATGCACCCAGCTCGGGCGTAAAAACGCCCAGCTCGGCCACAGCGCCGTGGCCGGCAAACGGGTCTGGGATTACCAGTCGAGCATCCGTATCGAACTGGGCCCGTTGAGCCTGGCCGATTACCAGCGTTTCCAGCCGGGCAGCGAGTGCTACCGCAAGCTGGTCGAGCTGGTGCGCTTCTACATAGGCGCCGAGCTGGATTTCGAAATCGCCCCGCGCCTCAAGCGCGAGGCGGTGCCATGCGCCCGGCTGGGCCGCAGCGGCAATCTTGCCTTGGGCTGGCTGGGCTGGCTCAAACGCCCTGGCCACGACGCGGAGCCTTCGCGTTGCGCCGTATTCCACATTCCTTACGATGGGGTCGCCTTGTGAACCTGAAGTCTCTGTTCGCCAAGCTCAACGAAACCAGCCGCACGGCCACTGAAAGCGCGGCGGCCCTGTGCCTGTCGGAGCACCACTACGACGTAGAAGTGGAGCACCTGCTGCTGCAGTTGCTCGACAGCGGCGACAGCGACCTTGCGCCGATTCTGCGCCACTATGACGTGGTCGCCGAGCGCCTGCAGGCACAACTGGTCACGGCCCTGGGCACGTTCAAGAAAGGCAATACCCGCACCCCGGCGCTGTCGCCACACATCACCCGCATGATTGAGCAGGCCTGGCTGCTGGCGTCGATCGAATACGGCGTCGGCCAGGTACGCAGCGGCCACCTGCTGCAGGCGCTGCTCGACGACGCCGAACTGCGTCGCGTGGTGATCGCCTCGGCGCCGGAGCTGGAGAAGATCAACGCCGACGACCTGCGCCTGAATCTCGCCGCCCTGGTGGAAGGCAGCGCCGAAGCCAGGCAAGCCAGCCCGCTGGCCAGCCCGGCGGCAGCGGCAACCAGCACTGCCAAGGCCGGCGGCAAGACCCCGGCACTGGACCAGTACACCGTCAACCTCACCCAGAGCGCCCGCGAAGGCCGCATCGACCCGGTGCTGGGCCGCGAATTCGAAGTGCGGCAGATGGTCGACATCCTCACCCGCCGCCGCCAGAACAACCCGATCCTCACTGGCGAGGCCGGGGTCGGCAAAACGGCGGTGGTCGAGGGCCTGGCCCTGCGCATCGCCCAAGGCGAGGTGCCAGCGGTGCTCAAGGATGTGGCCCTGCACACCCTGGACCTGGGCCTGCTGCAAGCCGGTGCCGGGGTCAAGGGCGAGTTCGAGAACCGCCTCAAGGCGGTGATCGAAGAGGTCAAACGCAGCCTGCATCCGATCATCCTGTTCATCGACGAAGCCCACACCCTGATCGGCTCCGGCGGCCAGGCCGGGCAGAACGATGCCGCCAACCTGCTCAAGCCAGCCCTGGCCCGTGGCGAACTGCGCACCATCGCCGCCACCACCTGGGCCGAATACAAGAAGTACTTCGAGAAGGACGCCGCCCTCGCCCGCCGCTTCCAGGTGGTCAAGGTCGAGGAACCCGACGAAGACAAGGCCATCCACATGCTGCGCGGCCTGCTCGGCAAGATGCGCGAACACCACAAGGTAGCGGTGATGGACGAAGCGCTGGTACAGGCGGTGCGCCTGTCCAACCGCTACATCACCGGCCGGCAACTGCCCGACAAGGCAGTCAGCGTGCTCGACACCGCCTGCGCGCGCATTGCCCTGGCACAATCGTCACAGCCTGGTGCCCTGGAAGACTGCCGCCGGCAGATCGACAACCTGCAGGCAGAAATCACCGTGCTCGGCCACGAAGCCGGCAAGGGCCATGACCATGCCCGCCGCCTGGGCGAGCTGCAGGCCGCACTGCAGGCCGAGCAGCAGCGGGAGCAACAGCTGAACACGCAGTGGCAGCAGGAGCTGGAACTGGTCGAGCAGCTCAAGGCACTGGACGCTGCCAACGATGCCGATGCCCAGCAACTCAATGCCCTGCGTACCGAACTGGCCCGCGTGCAAGGCGACCAGCCACTGGTCCACGCGCTGGTCGACAGCGGCGCCATCGCCCAGGTCATCAGCGGCTGGACCGGCATCCCGCTGGGCAAGATGCTGCGTGACGAGATCGACACCGTGCAACGCCTGCCTGCCCTGCTCGGCGAGCGCGTGCTGGGCCAGGAGCATGCCCTGCACGAGATCGGCAAGCGCATCAAGATTTCCCGCGCGCGCATGGAAGACCCGAACAAACCGATCGGCGTGTTCCTGCTGCTCGGCCCCAGCGGCGTCGGCAAGACCGAAACCGCCCTGGCCCTGGCCGATACCCTGTACGGCGGCGAGCGCAACCTGATCACCATCAACATGTCCGAGTACCAGGAGGCCCACACCGTGTCGAGCCTCAAGGGCTCGCCACCTGGCTACGTCGGCTACGGTGAAGGCGGCGTGCTGACCGAGGCGGTACGCCGCAAACCGTACAGCGTGGTGCTGCTCGACGAGGTGGAAAAGGCTCACCCCGACGTGCTCGAACTGTTCTTCCAGGTATTCGACAAGGGCGTGCTGGACGACGGCGAAGGCCGCGAGATCAATTTCCGCAACACGGTGATCATCCTCACCTCCAACACCGGCACCGAGCGCATCATGCAAACCTGCCTGAATGCCACCGAGCTGCCAACGCCCGAGGCCATCGTCGAAGGCCTGCGCGATGAGCTCAACCAGGTGTTCAAGCCAGCCTTCCTCGGCCGCCTGAGCATCGTGCCGTTCTACCCCGTGCAGGACCAGGTCCTCGAGCGCATCGTCGCCCTCAAGCTCGAACGCATCGCCAAGCGCTTCGCCCGCAACCACCAGGCCGAACTGAGCTACGACAAGGCGCTGGTCAAGGCCATCGCCGCGCGCTGCACCGAGGTCGACAGCGGTGCGCGCAACATCGACAACATCCTGTCCCAAACCCTGATGCCCGAACTCGCCCAGCGCGTGCTCGAGCGCATGGCCCAGGACGCACCGATCGAGCGCCTTGCGATCGAGCTGGGCAGCGATGGCGATTTCGCCTATCGCCTGGCCTGACCAGTACCCGGAGGTTTTGCCGTCATGCAACACAAGCACACCGCCCTCAAACACCTGACCACCGCGGCCCTGCTGCTGGCGCTGGCTGGCTGTGGGGTCACCGACCGTATCGGCAAGCGCATGGAAGACAGCTGGGCAGCCGACATGCTGGCCGACAGCGAGAAGGTCATCCTGACGTCCGACGGCGGCAACCAGCTCAACCCCGACGCCGAGGGCAAGCCGCTGTCGGTGGTGATGCGCGTGTACCAGCTGACCGACCTCGAACGCTTCGCCGCCAGCGATGCCGAGACCCTCTGGAGTACGCCGGAAAAAGCCTTGGGCAACACGCTGGTGGAGGCCCGCGAAATTACCCTGCTGCCGGGTATCGGCCAGATCGACCAGTGGCCGCTGGCCAAGAACGCCCGCTACGTCGGCGTGGCGGCGTTTTTCCGCGAGGAACAGGACGCACGCTGGAAAATCGCCTTCGACGCCAACTCGCTGCGCAAGGACGGTATCTGGTTCTCCTCCAATGGCCTGCGGGTGCTGGTGGACAAGACCGAGATCAGCGCCATGCGTGGCGTCGACGTACTGAACAAACCGCCGACCGCAGAGCAGTTGGCCGCCGCGCAGAAGGCCGAAGACGCCGCACCGACGCTCACCGACAAGGTGCAGGACGCGGTGCTCGACAAGGCCACCGATGCCGCCGGCCAGTCGGCCCGCAACGCCATGGATTCAACCTTCAACTCTTTAGTGGATAGCGTCAAATGAGCAAGCAGAGCCGGGTGATGTGGTCGGAAGGCATGTTCCTGCTGCCCCAGCACTTCCAGTACCAGGATGAGTTCCACCAGCACCAGCTGGCCGAGGCGACCCTGCGCAGTACCCCGTTCCACTGGGGTGTGCAGGCACTGCAGGTGGACGAGGACGCCCTGACCAACGGTTCGCTGCAGCTCAAGCGCCTGAAGCTGGTATTCCCCGATGGCAGCCTGTACGACGCGCCGCAGCACGACCCGCTACCGGCTGCCCGCGACCTCAAGGACCTGCTCAAGGCCAACGACCTCACGGTGCATGCCGCCTTGAAGCTGCCCGAACCGTTCGGCCTCAACTACGTCGAGGACGGCCAGGAGCACAAGGCCGCACGGCGTTTCCGCAAGCAGTTCGACACCTTGCCCGACCTCAACGAAGGCGAGCTGGAAAACGAAATCACCAGCCTGCGCCTGAACGTGGTGCTGCTGGTGGACGGCGACAGCCTGGATGGCTACAGCCACTGCCCGTTGGCCAGGCTGACGCGCAACAGCATGGGCGGTTTCAACCTCGACCCGCACTTCGTCCACCCGACGTTGCACCTGGGCAGCCATGAAACGCTGGTTGGTATTGGCAAACGCCTGCTCGGCGCCCTGCAGGCCAAGAGCAAGGCATTGTCCGGCCGGCGCCGCGAGCGTGCCGACCAGATCGCCGAGTTCGGCGCCAGCGACGTTACCCTGTTCTGGCTGCTGAACACCGTCAACCGCGCCCACCCGCAGCTGGCCCATCTGCTGGCTCACCCGCGCCTGCACCCGGAACGCCTGTACCTGTTCCTGGCCGACCTGGCGGGTGGCCTGTTGACCTTCACCCTGGACACCCAGCTCAGCGACATCCCCGAGTACGACCACCACGACCCGGCCGCGTCGCTGGTCAGGCTCGACGAGATGATCCGGGTGATGCTCGACAATGTCGTGCCCAACCAGTGCGTCGTCATCAACCTCACCCAGACCAAACCGTCGTACTGGCAGGGCCGGCTGCTCGACCCGCGCCTTGCCGAAGCCGACTTCTATGTCTCGGTACACGCCGACATGCCCGGCGCCAGCCTGCTGGAACTGGTACCGCGGGCGTTCAAGGTCGGCTCGCCGGAAGACATCGAGGTGGTGGTCAACAGCGCCATGCCCGGCGTCACCCTCAACCATGCGGCGCGGCTGCCCAATGCCATCCCGGTGCGCCTGGACAACCAGTACTTCGCCATCGAGCCGCACGGCCATGTATACGAGCGAATGATGAACGCCCAGACCATCTGCTTCTACGCGCCCAGCGCCTTTACCAACCTCAAGCTTGAACTGATGGCGGTGCTCAAATGACCGAAGCCGTATTGCAACAGGGCGCCGTTGCGGCCGCCAATGACAAACCGACGCTCAAGGCCCTGGTCCAGGACTTCGTCAGCATGGCGCTGATCGTGCGGCGTGGCCGCCAGGTCACTTCGGTGCCGGCTTTCGAAAGCAGTGTCGAGCGTTTCTTCGCCAACCTCGAGCGTGAAGCCCGCGCCGCCGACTACAGCGTCGAACAAGTCAAGGATACCCAGTACGCGTTGTGTGCCTTCCTCGACGAAAGCGTGCTGCGCTCGGGCGATAACGAACTGCGCCGGCACTTCGAGTTGCAGCCGCTGCAGTTCCGCTACTTCGGCGTACACCTGGCCGGTGAAGGCTTCTTCGAGAAGGTCGATGCGCTGCGTGCCGACGTCAAGCAGAACATCGACGTGCTGGAGGTCTACCACCTGTGCCTGGCCCTGGGCTTCGAGGGCAAGTTCAGCCTCGGCCAGAAAGACCAACTGCGCTACCTGGCCAATACCCTGGGCCAGGACATTGCCCGCTACCGCAAGGCGCCCAAGGCCCTGTCACCGGACTGGGCACTTCCCGACCAGGTGTCGCAGATGCTGCGCCACGAGGTGCCGCTGTGGGTGTACCTGGCGCTGATCGCGCTGGTCTGCGTTGTCGTGTACCTGACGCTGGACTGGTTGCTGGACAAGGATGTCGCCGCCCTTTCCGAACAAATCCGCCAGCTGTTCAGTGCCTGAGCACACTTCAGGTAGCCGAGTCAGGAAGACATGAAAACATTACTGCGTCTGTTGAAGAGTTTCTGGATTCTCCTACCACTGCTGTGGCTGGCGAGCCTGTTGATCTGCTGGCTGGTCGCACCGCTGGTGCCGTGGCTGCGCCATCACCTGCCCGAGGCCCTGGCGATCATCAGTGCCTGCTACCTGCTGGTGATCGTGCTGCGCCAGTACCAGCGCATCCGCGCCGAGCACAACCTGGAGAACCTGCTGCAGATCGAGGTTGACCGCTCGTGGAATGCCACCGGCGAGTTCCGCGACCAACAAGTGCTGCGCGAGCGCCTCAAGCATGCCATCGCCATGCTGCGCACCGACCGCTCTGCCGGCGGTGGTGGCAAGGCGGCGCTGTCCGACCTGCCCTGGTACCTGGTGGTCGGCATGTCGGCCGCCGGCAAGACTTCGCTGCTGACCCATTCGGGCCTTTCGGCCAGCATCGCCACGGCCAACGACAGTGAGAGCGGCACCCAGCACTGCGACTGGTACTTCAGCCCCGAGGCGGTGATGATCGACACCGCCGGCCGCTACCTGCGCGACGACCAGTCGGCCAGCGAGTTCTCGGCCTTCCTGCGCATGCTGCGCAAGCAGCGCGGCAAGGCGGCTATCAACGGCCTGGTGCTGGTGGTCAGCCTGCCCGAGCTGCTGGCGGCCAACAGCGATGAGCGCAATGCCCTGGCAGCCCAGTTGGTGGCGCGGGTGGAAGAATACGCCGAATGCCTCGACGCCAACCCGCCGGTCTACCTGATGCTGAGCAAGACCGACCAGTTGCCGGGCTTCAACCAGGTATTCGACGGCCTCGACCTGCACGAACGCCAGCAGCCGCTGGGCATGACCTTTGGCCTGTCGGAAATCCGCAACAACGGCCTGCACACCGTGCTGCAGACACGCCTGAACAACCTGCAACAGCATATTCGCCAGTACGTCGACGCGCAGATGATCGCCCTCGGCGCCGAGGCCGACAGCACCCTGCTGAACTTCCCGCAGTACTTCGCCGCCCTCGGCGCTGTACTCGAACAGTTCCTCGAACACTTCACCCGTGGCCATCGCGGCGGTGCCCCGCTGCTGCTGCGCGGCCTGTACTTCACCAGTGCGCTGCAGACCGGGCAGCAGCTGGGGCAGGTCTATGAAGACGTCATCGGCGACGAGTTCGCCCTGCAGGCGGCCTACGATGACGGCGCCAATAACAGCAGCCAGGCCGTGGGCAACCGCAGCTACTTCATTACCGACACATTCCGCCGGGTGATCTTCCCCGACCGCGACCTGACCCTGTACCAGTCGCGTATGGGCCGCCAGGGCGCATTCAGCCCGTTGCTGCTGGGCCTGGCCGCAGCCACCGGCGTGCTGTTCATCGGCTGGCAGGCGCTGTCGTTCGCCAACAACCGCCAATGGCTGGAAGGCCTGCGCGGGCAGCTGGCGCAAATCGAGCAGGCTGAAGATCGCGAGCAGTTGCTGGCCGCCGGCAAGGGCCTGGAAGTGCTGCGCGAACAGATGGCAAGCGTCGAAACCCATCGCCTGCAAGGCGTACCGCTGCAGCTGGGTGCCGGCCTGTACCATGGCGAGGCTATCCACCAGGTCACCCGCACCGCTTACCTGGCGCAATTGCGCAGCCAGGCGCTGGAGCCGATCGCCCGCAACCTGCAAGTGCAGATGCGTGCGTTCAACACCTTCGCCAACGGCATCGACCAGGAACTGGAGTTCACCCCGGCGCCGCAGCCGAAAAAGCGCAATGGCAAGCCATTGGCACCGGCTATTGCCGCCAAGGCTCAGGCCGCGCTGAGCAATAGCCGCGCTGGCGCCTACGCCGCCAAGGTCAACCTGGCCACCGCCAGCGATGCCGCCGAACTGTCCGCCACCACCGGTGGCCTGTCGCTGTCCGAAGAAATGCTCGGGCGCCTTGACGAGCAGCAGGTCGCGTCGATCATCGATGCCTACAACACCCTCAAGCTGTACCTGTTGCTGACCGACCCCCAGGGCCATCCGGACCCGGCCTTCGTCGCCGCCAGCCTGCCCCTGGCCTGGGCCGGTGCCGCTAGTGAAGGTTCCCCGGCCGACGCCAGTGTAATCGCGGAAAACACCCCTCTGTACGTGCAACTGCTGGAGCAGGGCCAGGCGCCGTCGCTGCCACGCAACGAGCAACTGGTCAGCGAAACCCGGCAGAACCTCAAGTCGTTCATGATCTCCAGCTCGCTGGTCGATCGCGAGTACCTGCGCCTGCAGCTCGAATCGAGCCGCCAGTTCCCGGCCCTGAGCCTCAACGACCTGGTTCCGCAACCGGGCCGCGCGCTGCTGTATGGTTCGGCCGGCGTTCCGGCGATCTACACCCGCCAGGGCTGGGATACCTTCGTCAAGCCCGAGCTGATCAAGCTGGTATCGGGCAACCTGCGCAATGAGTCGGACTGGGTACTGGACGGTGAAGGCGGCGACGCCATCGTGCAGAAGGCCAATTTCGTACGCGAGTTCATGACCCGCTACAAGCGCGACTACACCCAGGCCTGGTACAAGATGGTCAGCAGTGTGGGGGTACGCCACTTCGCCGACCTGGCCTCGGCCACCCAGCACCTGGGCCTGCTCAGCGACGTGCAGAACTCGCCGGTGAAGAACCTGCTGGCGGCAGTCAATGACAACACCCAGTGGGACCTGCCGGTCAAGCACGCTGTGCCAACCCCCGGTGCAGCCCGCGAAGACGGGTTCTGGAGCAAGGTTACCGGCCTGTTCGACGCCAAGGACGCCCTCCCCGCCAACGTTGCCCCGGCCCTGCCAGCGGTCGACGACGGCAGCCTGGCCAAACGCTTCGAGCCGGTGGCGCGGGTGTTCGCCAAGAACAACGCCGAAGGCGCCGACAGCACCATCATGGACCGCTACCTGGCCGCCTTGCGCAAGCTCAAGGTGCGCATGAACAACATTCAGCGCTCGCAGGATGTGGGCAAAAGCAGCAAGCAGTTGATCAGCGAGACCCTGGAAGGCCAGCCGAGCGAAGTCACCACCGTACGCAACTACGTGGAAAGCAGCATCGACACCAGCCAGGACCGCCTGTCCCGCTCGCTGCAGGGGCTGTTCAGCCTGCCCATCCAGTATGCCTGGGCAACCCTGCGCGACCCGGCCGGCCAGCAGATCGCCAAGGCCTGGGCACAGCAGATCGCCAAGCCATGGGAGCAGGTAATGGCGCACCGCTACCCGATCGCCGGCAGCAGCCGCAACGAGGCCTCGATCAAGGACCTGCAGCGCTTCGTCGACCCCGACAGCGGTCTGCTGCCGGCCTTCAAACGCAACGAAATCGGCAACCTGGCCGGTGGTGAAGGCTTGGGCGTGGGCGATGGCAAGGGCCCGGCGCTGGTCAACCCGGGCATGCTCAACAGCATCGACAAGGCCAGCGCCGTGGGCCAGGTGATCGCCAGCCTGTCGGACCGCGACAACGGCTTCGAGATCATGCTGGAGCCTTCCGCCAACTTCACCGACATCGTGTTCACCCTCGATGGCCAGGAGCAGCACTACCGCAACGGCCGCAGCAGCTGGAACCGCTTCGCCTGGCCGGGCAGCAGCAACGCCCCGGGCGCACGTCTGGATGTGGTCACCCTGAGCGGCACCCGGGTCACCGTGTTCGACTTCCCGGGGCGCTGGGGCCTGCTGCGCATGAACGAAAGCGCCCGCGTCGACGACCTGGATGGCATTCAGCAGCGCTTCAGCTGGAACACCGCCAATGGTCGGGTGAGCCTTGTGGTACGCAACTTTGGTGGGGTCAAGCTGACCGACCTGGGTGACGTCAAGGCCCTGAGCGCCCTCAACGACAGGGGCGCACGATGATCGGTTGCTTCGGCAAGCTGCCGTCGAGTGCAGACTTCGTCAGCCTGCATGGCGCCGCGGAGGAAGTCTGCGAGTTCGACGCCTGGCTGCAGTCCTCGCTGGCGGCCATGCGCCACTGCGACGACTGGCAGGCATTGTTCGACGCCTTGCCGATGTGCTTCTTCACTTACCGCGCGCGCAATGGCAACTGGTTGCTGGGCGGCCTGCTCAGCTCACGCGATGCCAGCCAGCGGCGCTACCCGTTCTTCATTTTCCAGCTGCTCAAGGGCGAGGACGGTACGGCGCTGGTCAACCCGTTCACGCTCGCAGAGCTGTTCAGCACGCAGATCAAGCCATTGCTGCATCAAGTGGTGCAAGGTGCCGACTGCGCCGCACTGTTCGAACGGATAAAGGCCCTGCGCCCACTGCATGCCCAGGACCTGGATCTGTTCCGCCGGGTACACGCCAAGTTCCTGCATGACTTCAGCTTCAGCGATGTCGCGCGTGCCCTGCATGGTTCCTGGCCAAGCTTCGACAGTGCCAACGCGCTGGCACGGCTGCAGGCAAGCTGGGCCTCGCTGCACGGCGACGTCGAGGGCGGCATCGAGTTGCCGTTGCCGGCCGAGCGCGGCCTGAAAAACCCTACGGCCGACCTCTGGCTGACCTGGCTGACCCGCATGAGCGGGCACCCTGGCGTGCCGGCGGTGAGCCTGCTTGCCGACGACTTCATGCACCCGCGGCTGTACTGCTTCCTGTCGCGCCACACCCATTGTGCCTATCGCCTGCTCAGCGGTTGCGCCGAGGCGAGCCAGCACCTGGAGTTACTCAGCCCGCTGGCAGTGGCACCACGGCTACACGATTACGACCGACCTCTTGAACACGTCATCGACCAGTTCGTCGATGCGCTGGATGCGACGCCTGTATGAACAAGATCAAGTACTACTGCCTGCGCTACCAACCCTACCTGCTGGGAGTGGTGTTTTTCCTGGCGATCTTTCTGGTCTGGGCCATTGGCGGCGCCCTGGGCTTTGCCTCGTTGCACAGCCTGCTGGCCGGTATCGGCGTGTTTCTGCTGCTGTCGGCGGGCTATGTACTGCTGCTGTACCGCGGCGCGGGCCAGCACCACAACCTGGAAGGCCTGCTGCGCGACGACGCCGACCAGGCGGTACTCAATGCCACCCCGGCCGACCGTGAAGAAGTCAGCCTGCTACGCGAGCGCCTACTCCAGAGCATCGAACGCCTGCACAGCAACAAGCCACGTGGAGCCTCGGCCAAGGACGCGCTGTATGCCCTGCCCTGGTACCTGGTGATCGGCCAGCCGGCTGCCGGCAAGAGCACGATGATCCTGCAATCGGGCCTGAACTTCCCCTATGCCGAGCGCGAAGGCGCACGGGTCGCGGGCCTGGGCGGCACGCGCAACTGCGACTGGTTCTTCAGCTCCGAAGCGGTGCTGCTGGATACCGCCGGGCGCTACATGAACAGCCCCGAGGAAGCCGGCAAGTGGCGCGGTTTCCTGCAACTGCTGCGCCAGCACCGTCAACGCCGCCCACTCAACGGCCTCATCGTCAGCGTCAGCATCACCGATATCCTGCATGGCTCGGCCGAGGACCAGGAACGCGTGGCCAAGCGCCTGCGCGAACGTATACAGGAAAGCTGCGCGCTGCTGGAAGTGCGCCTGCCGATCTATCTGGTTTTCACCAAATGTGACCTGATCCCCGGCTTCACCCCGTTCTATCGCCAACTGGACGAAACCGCACGCGGTGAGGTGATGGGCAAGACCTTCTCCCACAAGGGCTACGCACAGGCCGACTGGGGCCAGCGCTTCGGCAAGGCGATGGACGAGCTGACCGGTTACTGGCAGCAGGTGGCGAGCCAGCAGCTGGTGCAGCAGGACATCCAGGTGACCCGGCAGAACGATGCTGCCTACCGCTTTCCGCTGGAGCTGGCCGCGCTCAAGCCGCGCCTGCAGCAATTCGTCGACAGCCTGCTGCGTGCCAACCCCTATCAGAACGCCGAAATGCTCCGTGGCTTCTATTTCACCGCTGCGCTGGAGGCTGACCAGGCCCAGTGGGGCAGCCATGGCCAGCATGTGGCCGAACGCTTCGCGCTTGAACACGCCCAAGGTACGGCCGCTGCTGACAGCCAGCCGGCACCGCTGTTCATCAACAGCCTGTTCCGCAAGGTGATCATTCCCGACCAGCACCTGGTGGCGCTTTACACCAGCAACCAGCGAGAGCGCCGGCGCAAGGCTGCCTGGGTTGGCGCCGCCGGCCTCACGGCCGTGGTGCTGTGCAGCTTGTGGGGCTGGTCGTACCTGAACAACCGCGCCACCCTGGCCAGCATTGCCGGCGAACTGGCCCAGGCCAAGGCCGACGACCAGGCTGCCAGCGGCCAGTACGCCGCCTGGCGCAGCCTCGACCGCCTGCGTTTCTGGGCTGCGCACTACTACCAGCAACACCATGAGCAAGGCGTGCCGCTTGGCATGCGCCTGGGCCTGTACCAGGGCCATGAGGTCGAGCCGGTGCTGCGCAGCCGCTACTTCACCACGCTGCAGAGCGTGATGCTCAAGCCCACGGCCGACAACCTGACCCGCACCCTGTACCTGTTGACCACGCTCAAGGTCTACCAGCGCAACACCCGCGAGCTGCAGCCGGTAAGCGGTGTCGACAGCGTCGAGGCCGAGGCACTGCCGCATGACAACCGCGCGCAATCGATCGCCGACTTCGGCAAGGCGACCCTGGATACCTACGTGATGCTTTCGCCCGCCCAGCGCGAAAAGGCCGACCCGGCGTTTCTCAAGGCGCGCCTGCCGGACTACTGGTACCCAGCCATCGCCCGCCACACCGGCAAGAGCATGGCCGCGGCCGCCAGCGAGGCCGGCGGCAACCAGGACTACCTGTACGCCAGCCGCCAGATCACCTTCTACAGCGACCAGATCCGTGAGCCGGATGTGCCGCGCATCCTCGACAACGCCTTCCTGATGTCCAGTTCGCGCAATTACATCGACAGCCTGCGCGCCCAGTCGCTGCGCTCGATCGAGACCATCACGCTGGAGTCCGACACCCTGTTCGCCTTCGGCCGCGCAGACTTCCAGAGCCTGAAGAACGAAGGCCAGAGCCAGTTGAGCGCGATCGCCAGCAAACTGTTGAACACCCCCAACATCGGCAAGATCGTCATCTCCGGGCACGCCGACCAGCTCGGCGACAGCCAAGGCAATCTGCAAGTGTCGAAACAACGGGCACAAACCATTCGTACCTACCTGGTCGGCAAGGGTGTACCCGCCGAGCTGGTGGTCGCCCAGGGCGAAGGCAGCCGCAAGCCGCTGGTCAACTGCGACATGCAGCAACCACGGGCGCAACTGATCAAGTGCCTGGAGCCCAATCGCCGGGTGGAAATCGAAGTGCGCGGGCTCAACTGAGGCTGCGCTGCAAGAACCGGCTGCCCGGGCCTCACAGGAGGAAGCCCGGGTGGCGGCAAGCCACCTCCGCCGACGTGATCGGCGAGGTCAAAACCAAGGGGCGCATGAGCAACCCTTTACATGTTGTTAATGGAGAGTTTCACAATGGCATTTGACGCGTATATCCAAATCGACGGCATCCCAGGCGAAGTACTGGATGAAAAACACAAGGACTGGATCGAAGTGCTGGGCTACGAGTACGGCGCCACCCAGGCCACCTCGGCTACCGCAAGCTCCTCGGGCGGTGCGTCCTCCGAGCGTGTCGCCCTGAGCGACTTCAAGATCCGCAAGGCTGTCGACAAGGCTTCGGCCAAGCTGTTCGAGCACTGCTGCACCGGCAAGCACATCGCCAAGCTGAAGCTGAACGTGAACCGCGCCGGTGGCGACAAGGTCACCTACCTGACCATCGACATGGAAGAAGTCGTGGTGTCGTCGGTCAAGTTCCTCGCCGGTGGCAACCAGGGCGGTGAAGACAAGGCGGTGAGCGACCTGCCGATCGAAGAAATCAGCTTCAACTTCGCGCGTATCAAGACTACCTACACCCAGCAGAACCGCACCGACGGCCAGGCTGGCGGCAACATCGTCGGTGGCTGGGACCGCACCGCGAACAAAGTGTTTGCCTAAACACGGGCTTGCCCGGGGCCGCTCCGGCGGCCCATGCTCCGCAGCGTGCCAGGTGCGCCTGGCACTGCTGCTCATCAGCAATGACCAGAGAGTTTTATGCCTGAAATCCTGAATGACCTCTCGCTGGCCGCGCTGGTCGCCCCCATCGAAGGCGGCAGTGGCGAAGACTTGAGCTTCTCTGCCCTGTTCGACCAGATCAAGGAGGCGCGCCGGGCGGACCCTGACTACCTGACCCAGGGCGACTGGCAAACCGACTTGAAGACCGCGGACTGGGAACAGGTGGTCAGCCTGTCAGCCCAAGGGCTGGCACAGCAGAGCAAAGACTTGATGCTGGTGGCCTGGCTCAGCGAAGGGCTGGCCCAGCGTGAGCATTTCGACGGTGTCACCTTTGGCCTGGCGCTGACCGCACAGGTCCTGGAGGCGTTCTGGGACACCCTGTATCCAACCCTCGAAGACGGCCTGGACGAGCGCGCTGCCCGGCTGTCCTGGCTGAAGACCACGCTCACCGACATTGCCGGTGGCTTGCCCATTACCCAAGGGCAGAATTTTGGCGTGTTGCGCTATGACGAATCACGCCACGTAGAAAACCTTGCCTTGCAAAACCCCAAGGCAATGCAGACCGCGCTGAACGAAGGCAAGATCAACGCTGAGATCTTCCAGCGTTCAGTGGCGCTAAGCGACACCGAACACTTGCGCACCAAGGCCCTGCAGATTGCCGCCAGCCTGAACGCATGCAACCACCTGCAAGCTACCAGCGACCGCTTGTTCGGCCATGATTCACCCAGTTTCGCCAGCCTTGCGGACATGTTGTCGCGGGCCAGCCAACTGACAGAAAAACTGCTGAAGGACCGCGGCGTCGAACTGCATCCCGCAACCGTGGCGGTAGCAGACCCCGAAATCACCATTGCCCCCACCAGCGAAGCAGGTGAACCGATGAACACGCCCGTCCAGGCCACCGCGCCTGCGCCCATGCGCACTACGCCACTGACCCGCGACGAGGCCTTCACCATGCTCGCGGGCATCGCCCAGTTCTTCAAGCAGAGCGAACCGCAAAGCCCGGTGCCCTACCTGATCGAACGCGCGATCAAGTGGGGCAACATGCCGCTGGAAGGTTGGCTCAGCGATGTGATCAAGGACAGCAACGTGGTGGACAACATTCGCGATGTGCTGGGTACCCGCGAGCAGAGATCCTGACCTATGTAGGCCGCACCGGCCTTTTCGCGGGCGCGCCCGCTCCCACAGGTACAGCGCTGCCTTCAGGTCCGGTGATATCCCTGTGGGAGCGGGCGTGCCCGCGAAGAGGTCGGCACTGCCCATACAAATGCTGCTACCGTGAGCGTTCCCTACCGCCAAGGACAGCGCCATGCCGCCACGCTCCACTCCCCCCACCGGTTTCATTCGTGTCCGTGGCGCCCGCGAGCACAACCTGAAGAATATCGATGTCGATATCCCTCGCGATGCGCTGGTGGTATTCACCGGCGTGTCCGGCTCAGGCAAATCCTCGCTGGCCTTCTCCACCTTGTACGCCGAAGCCCAGCGCCGCTATTTCGAGTCGGTGGCACCCTATGCCCGGCGCCTGATCGACCAGGTGGGCGTGCCGGACGTGGATGCCATCGACGGCTTGCCCCCGGCAGTGGCCCTGCAGCAGCAACGCGGCACACCCAGTGCACGCTCCTCGGTGGGCAGCGTGACCACCTTGTCCAGCTCGATTCGCATGCTCTACTCGCGCGCCGGCCACTACCCCGCCGGGCAAGCGATGCTGTACGCCGAGGACTTTTCGCCGAACACACCACAAGGCGCCTGCCCGGAGTGCCATGGCATGGGCCGGGTCTACGAGGTGAACGAAGCAACCATGGTGCCCGACCCGTCGCTGACCATTCGCGAACGCGCGGTGGCGGCGTGGCCAATGGCCTGGCAGGGGCAGAACCTGCGCGACATCCTGGTGACGCTGGGCCATGACGTCGATATTCCCTGGCGCGACCTGCCCCAGGCGCAGCGCGACTGGATCCTGTTCACCGAGGAAACACCGACCGCGCCAGTCTATGCCGGCCTGACCCCAGCTCAGACCCGCGCCGCGCTCAAGCGCAAGCAGGAGCCCAGCTACCAGGGCACGTTCATGGGTGCCCGGCGCTACGTACTGCACACCTTCATGCACTCGCAGAGCGCGCAAATGCGCAAGCGCGTGGCCCAGTTCATGCGCCCCAGCCCCTGCCCGCTGTGCCAGGGCAAACGCCTGAAGCGCGAGGCGCTGGGTGTGACCTTCGCCGGCCTGGACATCGCCGAGCTGTCGCACCTGCCACTGCAGGCGCTGGCCGAGGTTTTCCGCAAGGTGGCGGCGGCGGACTACCTGGTGCAACAGCAGGACGACCTGACCTTGGAAAAGCGCCTGGCCGCCCAGCGCATCGCCAACGAACTGCTCGAACGCATCGACACCCTGCTCGACCTCGGCCTCGGTTACCTGGCCCTGGAACGCAGCACTCCAACCTTGTCCTCTGGCGAGCTGCAACGCCTGCGCCTTGCCACCCAGCTGAATTCGCAGCTGTTCGGGGTGATCTACGTGCTGGACGAACCCTCGGCCGGCTTGCACCCGGCCGACAGCGAGGCTCTGTTCGAAGCCCTGCAACGGCTGAAACACGCCGGTAACTCGGTGTATGTGGTGGAGCACGACCTGGACACCATGCGCCGCGCCGACTGGCTGGTGGATGTGGGGCCGGCGGCCGGCGAGCACGGCGGCACCATCCTCTATAGCGGGCCGCCCGCAGGCCTGGCACAGGTGGAGCGATCGTGCACCCGCGCCTACCTGTTCGATACAGCGGCCCCGGCCACGCGGGTGCCACGCCAGGCCCACGACTGGCTGAAGCTCGAAGGCATCACCCGCAACAACCTGAACAACCTCAGTGCCGAATTTCCGCTGGGCTGCTTCACCGCCGTCACCGGTATTTCCGGCTCGGGCAAGTCGAGCCTGGTCAGCCAGGCCCTGCTGGAGCTGGTAGGTGCACACCTGGGCCATGCCGAGCAAGGCAGCGAGCCCGAGGCGCAGAGCCTGGAGGACGAACCTGAACAGCCCAGCAGCGGCCAGGTCAGCGCTGGCCTTGGCGGCATCAGGCGCCTGGTCCAGGTCGACCAGAAGCCGATCGGCCGCACGCCGCGCTCCAACCTGGCCACTTACACCGGCTTGTTCGACCACGTGCGCAAACTGTTTGCCGCCACCGCACAAGCCAAGGCGCAGGGCTTCGACGCCGGGCGCTTTTCCTTCAACGTAGCCAAGGGCCGCTGCGCCAACTGCGAGGGTGAAGGTTTCGTCAGCGTCGAGTTGCTGTTCATGCCCAGCGTCTACGCGCCCTGCCCGACCTGCCATGGTGCCCGCTACAACCCGCAAACCCTGGCGGTGAGCTGGCAAGGCATGAACATCGCGCAGGTGCTGCAACTGACCGTCGACCAGGCCCTGGAGGCATTCGCCGAACAGCCAGCGGTGCGGCGTTGCCTGCAAGTGCTGCAGGATATCGGCCTGGGCTACCTGCGCCTGGGCCAGCCGGCCACCGAGCTGTCCGGCGGCGAGGCGCAGCGCATCAAACTGGCGACCGAACTGCAACGCATGGCCCGCGGGGCAACGCTGTATGTGCTGGATGAACCTACCAACGGCCTGCACCCGCAGGATATCGACCGGCTGCTGGTGCAACTGAATCGCCTGGTCGATAGCGGGCACAGCGTGGTGGTGGTCGAGCATGACATGCGGGTGGTGGCGCAGAGCGACTGGGTGATCGATATCGGGCCGGGCGCCGGGGATGCCGGGGGCAAGGTGGTAGTCTGCGGCACCCCGCAGGTGGTGGCTGGATGCAGGGAAAGCCGCACCGCGGAGTTTCTAGCCAAGGCATTGTAGTGCCTGTACTGGCCTCATCGCCGGCAAGCCAGCTCCCACAGGTACGGCATAGGCCTTGAGGTCAATGAGGTCGAGGTGGGAGCAACTGTCTTGTATTGCCTGCACTGGCCTCATCGCCGGCAAGCCAGCACACACAGGTACTGCACAGGGCTTGAGGCCTATGCGGTCGAGGTGGGAGCTGGCTTGCCGGCGATGAGGCCAGTGCATAAAACACAAGGCCTGTGCATTGCCAGGTCTACAGGCTGGCGCATAGAATGCGATCAATTCTTAATTGCACCCCTCGCCTGGAATCCCGCGCCCGTCATGCCGCCCGCCGACCCTACCCTCAACCTGCAGGTCAAGACGCTATACACCGAGCATCATGGCTGGCTGCAAGGCTGGCTGGGGCGCAAGCTGGGCAATGCCTGCGATGCCGCGGACCTTGCCCATGACACCTTCGTGCGCCTGCTCAGCCGCCAGGGCGACAGCTATTTCGGCAGCGAACCCAGGGCCTTGCTCACCCATATCGCCAAGGGCTTGGTGGTCGACCGCTGGCGCCGCCAGGACGTGGAACGGGCCTACCTTGAGGCCATCGCCCACTTGCCGGAACCCGAGGTGCCCTCGCCGGAAACCCGCTGGCTGATCCTTGAAACCCTGTACCGCATCGACGCCATGCTGCGCGACATGCCGGCCCGGGTACGCCAGGTGTTCCTGCTGTCGCAACTGGACGGGCTGACCTATGCGCAAATCGCCGAACAGCTGCAGGTTTCGCTGATCACCATCAAGCGCGACATGCGCACGGCCTTCCTCGCCTGCCTGAGCATCGATTGATGGCCCATCGCATCGACCCGCTGATTCTCGGTGAGGCAGCCGACTGGCTGGTACAACTGCAGTCGGGCACAGCCACCGAGGATGACCACCGCGCAGTGCAGGCCTGGTGCCAGCGCAGTGCCCAGCATGCCCAGGCCTGGCAGCGCGCCGAGGCCGTGCTCGGCGACTTCCGCCGCCTGCCCACGCCGGTTACCGGGGAAACCCTGCGCCGCCTCAGCCGCAACGGTGCGGTCAGCCGCCGTCAGGCCTTGCAGCGCCTGGGGATGTGGCTACTGGCTGCCCCAGCGGCCTGGCTGGCCTGGCGGGAAACGCCCTGGCAGCAATGGACTGCCGATGCGCGCACGGCGGTCGGCGAACAGCGCCCACTGACGCTTGCCGACGGCAGCCGGGTGCTGTTGAACACCGGCACGGCCATCGATATCACCTTCGACGCCCAGCAACGCCGCATCGACCTGCTGGCGGGCGAAATCCTGGTCAGCAGCGCCAAGGACCCGGCCACGCCGACGCGGCCGCTGCTGGTGCGTACCCTGCATGGCCAGGCGATTGCGCTGGGTACCCGCTTCAGCGTGCGTATCGACGGTGCACTGACCCGAGTGGCCGTGCTTGAAGGCGCAGTCGACACCCGCCCCCTGCATGCCGCCAACGGCCTGCTGCTCAAGGCTGGCGAGCGCAGTGCTTTCGATGCCGACCGGGTACTGCCCGCCGCCCCGCTGGAAACCGGCGACCTGGCCTGGGAGCACGGCATGCTGCTGGCCCGCGACATGCGCCTGGCCGACCTGTTGCAGGAGCTGGGCCGCTATCGCCCTGGGGTGCTGCGCTGCCACCCGGCAGTGCGCGAGCTGAAGGTATCTGGCGCCTTCCCGCTGGCCGACACCGATGCCAGCCTGCGGCTGCTGAGCGACACCCTGCCAGTAGCGATCCAGGGCCTGACCCGCTACTGGGTGACCGTTGAACCACAAGTGTGAAAGCCGAACGCAGAACTTGTGGGAGCAACCGTCTTGTATTGCCTGGACTGGCCTCATCGCCGGCAAGCCGGCTCCCACAGGGTCCGCACAGGGCCTGAGGCGAATGCGGTCGAGGTGGGAGCTGGCTTGCCGGCGATTACCGGCGTAGCCGGTGCCAAACACCGCGTCGCCTGCTCCCACAGGTACTGTGCTGGTTTCGAGTTGACGCTGTACCTGTGTGATACCTTTTCCTGCGTCGTCCGGTGATGAGTGCAGAACCTCCATTTTCTGCTCCACAGGACCCTCGCATGACGCCTCGCCAGCCGCACCGTTTCCGTTTCAAAGCCTTGGGCCTTGCCATCGCCATCGCCGCCCTGTCGCCCCTGGCAATCGCCGCCGACGCCAGCCCACGGGCGTATCACCTGGCGGCCGGCCCGCTTTCCGATGTGCTGGCGCGCTTCGCCGCTAGCGCCGGGGTACCGCTGTCATTCGACCCGGCCTTGCTCAAGGGCATACAAAGCCAGGGCCTGGACGGCACATACAGCGTGCCGGATGGCTTCGCCCGCCTGCTGGCCGGCAGCGGCTACAGCCTGATCAGCACCGACAGCGGCGGCTACACCCTGGCGCCGACGCTCGACCTGGGCAATGCCCTGGAACTGGGTGCAACCACCATCAACAGCAACCTGACCGCCATCAGTGACACCTGGCAAGGCGGCCAGGTAGCCCGCAGCGCGCGCCTGGGCGTGCTCGGCGACCAGGCGATCAGCGACGTGCCGTTCAGTGTCACCAGCTACACCGCCAAGACCATCGCCGACCAGCAGGCCCGCACCCTGGGCGACGTGCTGCTCAACGATGCGTCGGTGCGCCAGTCGGCGGGCTTTGGCAACTTCTCGCAGGTGTTCACCATTCGCGGCCTGCCGCTGAACACCGACGACATCAGCTACAACGGCCTGTACGGGGTACTGCCGCGGCAGATCGTGACCACCGAAGCACTGGAACGGGTCGAGGTGTTCAAGGGCTCAAGCGCCTTCCTCAATGGCGTCGCGCCGCAGGGCAGCGGCATTGGTGGCGCGATCAACCTGGTACCCAAGCGCGCCGAAGATACCTCCACACGGCACGTTACCCTCGACTACGCCAGCGGTGACAACATCGGCGGCCACCTGGACCTGGGCAAGCGTTTTGGTGAAGACAACCGCTTCGGCGCACGCATCAACCTGGCCCAGCATGACGGCGGCACCGGCGTCGACGACGAAGCCCAGCATTCCACCCTGGTTGCCGTGGCCCTGGACTACCGTGGCGAGCGCCTGCGCCTGTCCACCGACCTGGGTTACCAGAAAGAGCGCATCAACCAGGGCCGCGCGGTGATCTACCCCACCGGCAGCAAAGTGCCGCACGCGCCATCGGCACGTGACAACTATTCGCAGGACTGGAGCTGGTCGCAGCTCGAAGACACCTACGGCATGGTCAACGCCGAGTACGACCTCGACGACAACTGGATGCTGTACGCCGGAGCTGGGGCCAAGCACACCCGCGAAAATGGCGAATATTCCTCGCTTTACGTCAGTGATGAGAACGGCACGGCACGCGGTGGCTTCCTTTACTCACCTCACGATGAAGACAACAAGAGTGCGGTCGCCGGGCTCAATGGGCGCTTTGCCACCGGCCCGGTCAGCCACCGGTTCAACTTCGGCCTGTCGGGCATGTGGGGCGAGCAGCGTTCGGCCTACGAGGCACTGCTCGCCAGCAAGCGTTTTGACAGCAACCTGTACCACCCGGTGAAGGCGCCGCGCCCGACCGATACCTATTTCGGCAGCGATCTGCACGACCCGCGCATCGTCGGCAAGAACCGCAACAAGAGCGTCGCGTTGTCCGACACCCTGGGCTTTTTCGACGACCGCGTGCTGCTGACCGTGGGCGTGCGCCGGCAGTCGATCAGCGTCGACAGCTGGGCGACCGCCACCGGCGCGCGCAACACGCCCTACGACAAGGCCATCACTACCCCGGTGTATGGATTGGTGATCAAGCCCTGGGAGCATGTGTCGTTCTACGCCAACCGCATCGAAGGCCTGGCCCAGGGCCCGACCGCACCGGCCAGCGTCAGCAATGCCAACGAAGTGTTCCCGCCCAAGCGCAGCAAGCAGATCGAGGCCGGGGTGAAGCTGGACTGGAACAGCTTTGGCGCCACCCTGGGCGTGTACCGCATCGAGCAGCCCAACAGCGTCACCTACCGCGCGCCCGGGGCAACGCAGGACACCTTCAGCATGGACGGCGAACAGGTCAACAAGGGGGTGGAGCTGAACCTGTTCGGTGAACCGCTGGACGGCCTGCGCCTGCTGACCGGTGCGGTGTTCATGCACACCGAGCAGAAGAACACCGCCTATGGCAGCAACGACGGCAACCGCGCCGCCGGCGTGCCACGCTTCCAGTACAACCTGGGTGCCGACTGGGACGTGCCCGGCATTGCGGGGGCGGCGCTCAGTGCCCGCTTGCTGCGCACCGGTGGCCAGTATGTGAATGCCGCCAACAGCCTGAACATCCCGGCCTGGACCCGGGTGGACCTGGGCGCGCGCTATCGCTTCAAGGCCGATGACAAGCAGGTGACGTTGCGGGCCAATGTGGAGAACGTGGCGAACAAGGCGTACTGGGCGTCAGCGTCGACCTCGAACAACTATTTGACCCAGGGTACGCCACGGGTTCTGCGGTTGTCGGCCAGCGTAGATTTTTAAGCTCTGTGAAACCTGTGCTGGCCTCTTCGCGGGTGAACCCGCTCCTATCAAACAAAACATAAGTCATTGTTTTATAAGGTTTTATTTA
>NZ_JYKS01000050.1 GCF_000935045.1 Pseudomonas sp. 10-1B | reverse complement strand
TCCGCACTCGCTCCCTGGGTCTATGGCTGGAGATTGCTGAAGGGCAGTGGCGCAACCCTCGATGGTGAAGAGAAGAGACAAGGGCGCGCGCGCCAATGGCACAGGCTGGACTGGCCCGAAACAGATGTGGGAGCCGGCTTGCCGGCGATGCGCCGCGCGGGCGGCGCTCGATCTCATAGGCACCACAAAACTCCCGCCAGACACCTTGCCCCCCGCCCCGGCAATTGCGCACTATATTGCTCACCACCCCAACCCCGCTCAAGGATCGCCGCGCAGAAATGAACACCCAGCCCCGCAGCCTGGCCGCCACCCTCTTCCCGATCGGCCTGCTGCTCATCGCCATGGCATCGATACAGTCCGGTGCATCCCTGGCCAAAAGCATGTTCCCCATCATCGGCGCACAAGGCACCACCACCCTGCGCCTGATCTTCGCCAGTATCATCATGCTGCTGATACTGCGCCCGTGGCGGGTACGCATGACCGCCAACACCCTACGCAACGTCGTCATCTATGGCATCGCGCTGGGTGGCATGAACTTCCTCTTCTATATGGCCCTGCAAACCGTACCGATCGGCATCGCCGTGGCCCTGGAGTTCACCGGCCCGCTGGCCGTGGCGATCTGTTCCTCGCGCCGCCCGATCGACTTCCTGTGGATTGCCCTGGCCATCGCCGGCCTGCTGCTGTTGCTGCCTGCCGGCCATGGCGGGCAGGCACTCGACCCGCTGGGCGCCGCCTATGCCCTGGGCGCCGGCGTGTGCTGGGCCCTGTACATCCTGTTCGGGCAACGTGCCGGAGCCGAGCACGGCATCCAGAGCGCCGCGCTCGGGGTGGTGGTTGCCGCGCTGTTCGTCGCCCCCATCGGTATCGTTCATGCAGGTAGCACCTTGCTCACCCCCGCCGTGATCCCCATGGCCCTGGGCGTGGCGGTGTTGTCCACGGCCCTGCCCTACAGCCTGGAAATGGTTGCCCTCACCCGTATCCCGGCGCGCACCTTCGGCACCCTCATGAGCATCGAACCGGCGTTCGGCGCGCTGTCTGGCCTGCTGTTCCTCGGCGAGGTACTGACGGCCACCCAATGGCTGGCGATTCTGGCGATCATTACCGCATCGGTCGGCACCACCCTGTCCATGCGCAAGGAGCCCAGCCCAGCCGTCGCAGCGGATTGATATGAGAAATATTTTCATTTGAGACAGGAATAGTGATTGTAGCGACCCGTCTCGCTGATTAAGCTGTCACAGAATCATCATCTTTACGCTATCTACTGGACCGAACACGGACGCTGGGGAAGTTTCAGGAAGAACCAAAGCGATAACGACAGGGCCAGACAGCTGATGCGCCCTGCATTTAAGGACAGGAATGAAACGTATTTTGCTCATCCTGGCCATCTTGGCTATTGCTGGATGTGCCGCCACGGCCAAGACCGAGGTCAAAAGGGGCAAGAAGGGCCTGCATATCAATTGCTCCGGTCTTTCCTCCTCGTGGGACAACTGCTACAGCAAGGCGGCGAGCTCCTGCAGCACCCGCGGCTACCGAGTCATTGCACGCTCGGGCGATAGCGATGAAGAACCCGGTGACTACTTGTTCGGCATCAACCCGGCGGGTTACACCAGCCGCAGCATGATCGTCATCTGCAAGTAGCAAAAAGGGCAGCTCGCAAGCTGCCCTTTTCATTTGCCCTTATAGCGGCGCGGTACGCGCCTCCAGCCAGGCCAGTGCATCGCCCTTGAGCAAGGGCGCCAGGCGCTCGCGCACCGTGGCGTGATAGCCGTTCAACCAGTCCAGCTCCTCCCGCGCAAGCAACTCGGGCAACAGGCAACGGGTGTCGATCGGGCACAGCGTCAAGGTCTCGAAGTTCAGGAAGTCGCCGAAGGCACTCTTGCCCGCCTCGCGGTTGACCACCAGATTCTCGATACGCACGCCCCACTGCCCTGGCCGGTACGTACCCGGCTCGATCGAGCTGATCATGCCCACCTGCATCGCGGTCTGCGGCGTGGTTGCCGCCTGGTAGGCAATCACTTGCGGCCCCTCGTGTACATTCATGAAGTAGCCCACCCCATGCCCGGTACCGTGGCCATAATCCACCTGGTCTGCCCAGAGCGGTGCCCGGGCAATGGCATCGAGCAGCGGCGACAGTACCCCACGCGGGAAGGTGGCTCGCGACAGGGCAATCATGCCCTTGAGCACGCGCGTACAGTCCTGCTTTTGCTCAAGGCTGGGGTTGCCTATCGGCACCATGCGAGTGATGTCGGTGGTGCCACCCAGGTATTGCCCGCCCGAATCGATCAGCAGCAAACCGTCGCCCTCGATGACCGCATGCGACTGCTCGGTGGCGCGGTAATGCGGCATTGCCCCATTGCCATTGAAGGCGGCAATGGTCGAGAAACTCAACGAGACAAACCCCGGGCGGCGGGCACGCGCGGCACTCAACTGCGCGTCAACCGTCAACTCGGTAATCACCTCCCGCCCCTGGCTGGCCTCGAACCAGGCGAAGAACTCGCACAAGGCCACACCATCCTGCTGCATGACCTGGCGGATGTGCACCAGGTCGTCCTCAGCTTTGCATGCCTTGCTCAGGGTCGTGGGGTTGAGCCCCTCGACCAGTTCCACCTCGGCCGGCAGGTTTTCCAGCAGGCCGCAAGTCACCCGGGCTGGGTCGACCAGCAAGCGGCTGCCGGCCGGCATGGCACCAAGGGCCTTGCCGGCCTCGCTGTAACCGCGCACCTCGATAGCATCGACCGCCAGCACCTTGCGTAGATGCTCATCGACCTTGTCCTCGCCAACGAACAGGATTGCCTGCTGCTGGCTGATCAGGGCGAAGGCCACGAAGACCGGGTTGTAGGACACATCGCTGCCACGTAGGTTGAACAACCAGGCGATGTCATCGAGGGTGGCGATGAAGTGCCAGTCGGCCCCCCTGGCCTGCATGTCCTGGCGCAACTGCGCCAGTTTTTCGGCCCGGCTCACCGTGGCGTGCGGCGGCAAATGCTGGTAGACCGGGTTGCCTGGTAGCGCCGGGCGCCCGTCCCAGACCTGGCCCAGCACGTCCTTGTCGGTCACCAGCCTCGCCCCGCGCGCCTTCAGCCGCTCGCCCAGCTGACGCGCCGAAGCCAGGGCCATGACCGCACCATCCACGGCAACGCTGCCGTTGGCCTCGACGTGCTCGCCCAGCCACTCCAGCGCCCCGGGTTTGCCCGGCAACAGTTTCATCAGCTCGATGCCACTGCCTGCCAGTTCGTGCTCCGCCTGCTCCCAGTAACGGCTGTCGACCCACAGCCCGGCAAAGCTTGCCGTGACCACCAGCGTGCCGACCGAGCCGTAGAAACCCGACAGCCACTGACGGCCCTGCCAGTAACCAGGCAGGTATTCGGAAAGGTGGGGGTCGGCCGAGGGTACCAGCAAGGCATCGATACCCTCTGCGACCATGGCCTGGCGCACAAGGGCCAGGCGCTGCGGCACACTTTGCCCAATGGTGCTCTGAACGTTCATGCGCTCTCCTGCGGCTACATCACGGTTAATCCAATGTGCCGATAATGGAGCAGCCACCTCGGCCCTGCAATCGTGGCGGCCAACACACGGCATGTATTGCCCATCACACCTATGCAAACAGGAAACTTCCTACAGCAGCGTCAGGACCACCGATCAAGTCTCGCTGAACTTCCAAAACCTACAGGCTTCACACTCAATACATTCATTGCACACAGGCAAATGACCATGCCCAGTGCCTGCGCCCCGAAAACCGCTGTAGTGCTGCTCGATACCCGTGAACACACTCCTGACCACGAGCATGCCGTGCACCTCAAGCTTGCCGATGGCCTGGCCCACTTGCTGGGCTGCCCACACGTACAACCCAGCCACCCGGCAACCGCTAGCGATGGCTACTACTACCTGCCCACCGAAACCCTGATCGGCACCCAGCACCATGCCGCCATGGGTATCCGTAGCGAGCAGGACCTGTTTGGCGGCATGGTTGCCTACCCCTACATGGCGACCAAGGCGATCTCCCACCCCCTGCCGGCCGGGGCCAGTTTCCCGCCAGGCTGGACCGACGCCTTCGCTCGTCAGGCCTGCGACGCCCTGCTGCGCGGCTACACCGTGTTCAGCAAGGCCGATGCGCGCACCGCCGCACAGCTGCTGCTGGTGGACGGCCCCGTGCGGGTCAAGCCGGTATTGGCCTGCGCAGGCCGCGGGCAACAGGTCATCGCCACGGCGGATGCACTGGAGCCACTGCTGGCGGGCATGGATGACCAGGACCTGGAGCTGTGGGGGCTGGTCCTGGAAGAAGACCTGAGCGACGTGCAAACTTTCAGTGTCGGCCAGGTGCGCGTCGCCGGCCTGACCTGCAGCTACCACGGCACCCAGCAACTGACCCACGACCATCAAGGCACGGAGGTGTACGGCGGTTCCGACCTGGTCGTGGTGCGTGGCGACTACCAGGCACTGCTGCAACTGCCGCTGGAAGACCATCTACGCCTGGCCATCAACCAGGCGATAGCCTACGAGCTGGCCGCCGAACAGCACTTCGCTGGCTTCATCGCCTCGCGGCGCAACTACGACATCGCCCGCGGCCTGAACCCTCAGGGCCACCTGCGCAGTGGCGTACTCGAACAATCCTGGCGCCTGGGCGGTGCCAGCAGTGCCGAGCTGCTGGCCCTGCAAGCGTTTGCCGACGACCCGACATTGCAACGGGTGCGTGCTTCCACCCATGAAGTGTTCGGCTCCCCCGACCTTCCCACTGACGCCACCCTCTATTATCAAGGACACGACAGTGAACTCGGACAACTCAGTAAATTTGCGCGGATTCGCGAACATGACCATTCAGAGTGAAACCGTTGAACTGCAGGTCGAGGACGACAGCATCGTCGGCACCCTGGTCAGCCCCGGTAGCAAGATGCCAGGCATCCTCTTCGTCCACGGCTGGGGCGGCAGCCAGCAACGCGACCTGGCCCGCGCCCGGCATATCACCGGGCTGGGCTGCGTGTGCATGACCTTCGACCTGCGCGGCCACGAAAAAACCGAAAGCCAACGCCTGACGGTCACCCGCGAGCAAAACCTCAAGGACCTGGTGGTGGCTTACGACCGGTTGCTCAGCCACCCGGCCGTGGACAGCAGCGCCATTGCCATCATCGGCAGCAGCTACGGCGGCTACCTGGCCACCTTGCTGACCCGCGAGCGCCCGGTCAAATGGCTGGCCCTGCGGGTCCCCGCCATGTACTGGGACGACGAATGGGACACGCCCAAGCAAACACTCGACCGGCAACGGCTGAACGCCTACCGCCAGCGCCCGCTCGGCCCGGCGGACAACCGCGCGCTGGCGGCCTGCGCCGAATTCGCTGGCGATGTATTGCTGGTGGAGTCCGAGCAGGACGACTACGTGCCGCACAGCACGCTGATGAGCTACCGTTCGGCATTCATCAGCGCCCACTCGCTCACCCACCGCATCGTCGATGGCGCCGACCATGCGTTGTCCAGCGAAGCGAACCAGAAAGCCTATAGCTCGATCCTGGCATCATGGATCAGCGAAATGGTCATCGGCGCCCGCCTGGAGCGCTACCCGCACTATGCGCCTTGGTATGCCTGAGGCTCACCCACCTGGCGCTCACCCACCTGGCAATGCAGGCCGCCATCGGCGCCGCGCACCAGGCTGCGCAAGGTCTGGTAAGCGGCGAAGTTGACGCCACGCGCCTGATGCTGGCCAAGCAGTTCCAGGAACGGCTCCTCGACGAAATACACCGCCGCCGCAGCCCACGCCTGGCGTGACTGCCATTGCAGGTACTGCAGCACCCGGCTGCCATCGTCACTGGCCTGGATGCTGACGCCTTGCAACCCTTCACAGCGCGTGGCCAGTTCCTCGCTGCGCGCCACCAGTGCCTGGGCCAACGCTTGCTGGCAGCTGCTCGGTACTTCATATTCGATCATCTGGGTAAACCACAGGGCGTGAGGTATTGCCATCATCAACGTTCTCCTGGCTACGGACGCATGCAGCGCGATGCCGAGCAGGGTAAAACCTCAAGTAAAGTCAAGGTCAAGTGGTTTTTCGGCGCTGGCAACAGCGTGCCCCTAACCTGATACCGCGAAGCGTCGTCGATAATCACTCGGGGTCAGGCCGGTGATGCGCTGGAACACTTTACGAAACGCGCCCGGGTCCTGGTAACCGACACCCCAGGCGATCTGCTCGACATTGCGCCGGGTGAATTCCAGCAAGCGGCATGCCCGCCCCACCCTCACCTGCTGGCAGTACTCGGTTGGGCGCAGCCCCGTGGCGGCACGAAAACGCCGCAGGAAGGTCCGCGCTTCCAGGCCCGCGCACGCAGCCATGGCGGCAAGGTCGGCATCCTGGCCAGCGTTACCCTGCAACCAGTGCTGCACTCTCAGTACTGCCTCGTCGCCATGGTCCAGGCGCGGGTTGAACAGGGCGCCGGGCAGCGGTGCCGCGACCGGCTCGACCGCCAGGTAACGGGCAGTCTCCCGCGCCACCGTCGCGCCGAGGAAGCGCTCCAGCAGGCGCAAGCCCAAGCCGGTCCAGGCCATCAAACCGGCCGAGGTGACGATGTCACCATCGTCCAGCAACGGCTGCTGGGCCTCTACCCGCACCTTGGGGAAGCGTTGGGCGAGCGAATGCACGTAATTCCAGTGGGTACAGGCCTGGCGCCCGTCCAGCAGGCCGCTGGCGGCGATGAAGAACACGCCGATGCACACCGACGCCAGCACCGTGCCGCGCCCGTGCAACTGGCACAACGACGGGCGGTGGCGGTCGAGCAGTGCGGCTTGCGGTGGCGATTCCAGGCTCGGCGGAATGATCAGCACACGCAGGCCGGATGCGACGGCGGGTGGGCTATCAGGGGCAGGCAGCAACTGCCCCGCCTCATCTGCCTGCCAGAAGCTGACGCGGACCTGCGGTAAGTCGACGGCGCCCAGCTCGGCAGCGACCCGGTTGGCCACGGTGAACAGGTCGGCCAAGCCATGCACGGCAGCGCGCTGCACGCCGGGGTACAGCAGCAGGCCTATGTCCAGGCTGGCCGGGGTGTCAGTTTTTGCCCGCATAGTGTCGTTCGCGCCAATCCTCAGGTCAGTGCACACAGCCTATAACTAACGTCATCCAACGACTACTGCCAGAGGAGGCAGCATGAACAAGCAAGCGCTGATCATCATCGACATCCAGAACGACTACTTCCTGGGCGGCAAATGGACCCTCGATGGCGCCGACCAGGCAGCCGACAATGCCGCGCGCCTGCTGGCGGCGGCGCGCGAGCGGGGCGACCTGGTGGTGCATGTGCGGCATGAGTTCGACAGCCCTGACGCGCCATTCTTTGCGCCTGGATCGCAAGGCGCGGCGATCCACCCCAAGGTCGAACCGGTGGCGGGCGAGCCGGTGGTGCTCAAGCACAAGGTCAATGCTTTCCTCGGTACTGACCTCGAGACCACGCTGGACCGCCATGGCGTCGAGGCACTGACCATCGTCGGCAGCATGAGCCACATGTGCATCGACGCTGCCACCCGTGCCGCGGCCGACCTGGGCTATGAGGTGACCGTGGCACACGATGCCTGCGCGACCCTGCCACTGGAGTTCAACGGCAAACAGGTGCCAGCAGCGCAGGTGCATGATTCGGCGATGGCAGCATTGGCGTTTGCCTATGCCAAGGTGGTGAAGACCGATGAACTGATAGGCGACTGACCGCGAGCATTGTGGTGTGCGTACGGGCCTCATCGTCGGCAAGCCCCACAGGTACTGCACAGGGCTTGAGACTCATGCGGTCGAGGTGGGAGCTGGCTTGCCGACGATGAGGCCCCTGAGACAACAGTGCTACTCGATCAGATCACCACATTGCGCACGAAGCGCACCACCACCGCGCCATCATTGCGGTAGGCATACCGGCAGTTGCTGGGGAACACATGGAACTGCCCCACCTGCAAGCGATGTTCGGCGCCTTCGATGATCAGCGTCAGTTGCCCTTCGGCCACATAGATCTGCTCACTCCAGCCCTCGGCATCGGCCTCACTGGAATAGCACTCCCCCGGTGCCAGGGTCCATTCCCAAAGCTCCACCTCGCGCCGAGCCAGGCTACTGCCGAGCAACACTGCCCGGCTCTGCGGATACTCGCCGGCCCAGGCCAGTTCGTCGATACGCCCGGGGTCACGCTGGTCGGGTGCCTGGATCAGGGTACTGAAGGCCACGCCCAACGCTTCGGCGATCAGGTCGAGGGTGGTCAGGCTGACATTCTTTTCGCCCGCCTCGATCGCCACCAGCATGCGCCGGCTGACCCCGGAGCGCTCGGCCAATGCCGCCTGGCTCATGCCGGCGGCATTGCGCAGGCTGCGGACGTTGAAGCTGACATGTTGCAGCACCGACGCCCGGTGCGACGAATCTTTGTGCACTATATTGCTCACTGGTCGAGATTGCGCAGTATACTGCCCACTTTGCGGCGATTGTGCGCCGCCCCGTCCGAGTGCGCAAGACCATGAGCCAGCCCAGCAGCAAGCCGACCCCCGCCGTTACCTTTCGCCTGAGCAAGGCCGAACTGGTGCTGGTGTTCATCACCATGTTGTGGGGCGGCACCTTCCTGCTGGTGCATAACGTGATGACCGTCAGCGGCCCGATGTTCTTCGTCGGCCTGCGCTTCGCTGCGGCGGCACTGTTCGTTGGCGTGGTCTCGGCACGGGCGTTGCCCGGGCTGACCTTCACCGAACTCAAGGCCGGCATGCTGATCGGCGTGTCAATCATGCTCGGCTACGGCTTGCAGACCATGGGCCTGCAAACCATCAGCAGCAGCCAGTCGGCGTTCATCACCGCGCTGTACGTGCCGTTCGTGCCACTGCTGCAGTGGCTGATCCTGGGCCGGCGGCCGGGCCTGATGCCCAGCATCGGCATCTGCCTGGCATTCATTGGCCTCATGCTGCTGGCCGGGCCGGAGGGTGGCAACCTGCACTTGAGCGAGGGCGAGTTGGTGACCCTGGTCAGCGCTGTCGCCATCGCCGGCGAAATCATCCTGATCAGCCGCTACGCCGGCCAGGTCGATGTGCGCCGGGTCACCGTGGTGCAACTGGCGACCGCTTCGCTGCTGGCATTCCTGATGATCGTCCCGACCCAGGAGCGCATTCCCGACTTCTCCTGGCTGCTACTGGTCAGCGCCGTGGGCCTGGGCGCCATGAGCGCGGTGATCCAGGTGGCGATGAACTGGGCGCAGAAGTCGGTTTCACCCACCCGTGCCACCCTTATCTATGCCGGCGAGCCGGTCTGGGCCGGGATCGTCGGGCGCATCGCCGGCGAACGCCTGCCGGGTGTGGCCTTGCTTGGCGGTTTGCTGATCGTGATTGCGGTGGTGGTCAGCGAACTCAAGGTGCGCCGCCCGCGCGAAGCCACCGAGGCATGCGAAATGCAGGACGAAGGCGAACGCCAGGCCGGGCTGTAAAGCTGCCAACTGCAGCTATGCTTTGTAAAAAACTGTTATAAAAAAACAGCTTGTCACAGCCTGTTTGTATGATTCTGCGACAGCTTGCGGGTTGGTGATCACCCCCTCGGCACGTATTATTCCTTGCAAACTTCTCCAGAATAGAACGCTATGTCATTGATAGTGCTATTGCTTCTGCCGTTCGTGGGCAGTTGCCTGGCAGCTGTGCTGCCGCACAACGCACGTAACGCCGAGTCCATTCTAGCCGGGCTCGTGGCCTTGGTCGGCACCGTCCAGGTAGCACTGCTGTACCCTCAGGTTGCCCACGGTGGGGTGATTCGCGAAGAATTCCTCTGGCTGCCCAGCCTGGGGCTGAACCTGGTACTGCGCATGGACGGCTTCGCCTGGCTGTTCTCGCTGCTGGTGCTGGGCATCGGCACGCTGGTGTCGCTGTACGCCCGCTATTACATGTCGCCGCAAGACCCGGTACCACGCTTCTTCGCCTTCTTCCTCGCCTTCATGGGCGCCATGCTCGGCCTGGTGATCTCCGGCAACCTGATCCAGCTGGTGTTCTTCTGGGAACTCACCAGCCTGTTCTCCTTCCTGCTGATCGGCTACTGGCACCACCGCGCCGACGCCCGCCGCGGCGCCTACATGGCGCTGATGGTGACCGGCGCGGGCGGCTTGTGTCTGCTGGTGGGTGCCCTGCTGCTCGGCCATGTGGTCGGCAGCTATGACCTGGACAAGGTCCTGGCTGCCGGCGAAACCATCCGCCAGCATGCGCTGTACCCGGTGCTGCTGCCCCTGATTCTCATCGGCGCCCTGAGCAAGAGCGCGCAGTTCCCCTTCCAGTTCTGGCTGCCCCACGCCATGGCAGCGCCCACCCCGGTATCGGCTTATCTGCACTCCGCCACCATGGTCAAGGCCGGGGTGTTCCTGCTGGCGCGCCTGTGGCCAGTGCTGTCGGGCAGCGACGAGTGGTTCTGGATCGTCGGCGGTGCCGGCGCCCTCACCCTGCTGCTCGGCGCCTTCGCCGCCATGTTCCAGAACGACCTCAAGGGCCTGCTGGCGTACTCGACCATCAGCCACCTGGGCCTGATCACCCTGCTGCTGGGCCTGAACAGCCCGCTGGCCGCCGTGGCCGCGGTGTTCCACATTCTCAACCACGCCACCTTCAAGGCTTCGCTGTTCATGGCCGCCGGCATCATCGACCATGAAAGCGGCACCCGTGACATCCGCCGCCTCAGCGGCCTGATCCGCCTGGTTCCGTATACCGCTACCCTGGCCATGGTGGCCAGCGCCTCGATGGCCGGCGTGCCGCTGATGAACGGCTTCCTGTCCAAGGAAATGTTCTTTGCCGAAACCGTGTTCATCAGCTCCACCGCCTGGGTCGAAGCGACGCTGCCGGTGATCGCCACCCTCGCCGGTACCTTCAGCGTGGCCTATGCCTTGCGCTTTACCGTCGATGTCTTCTTCGGCCCCACTGCCCAAGACCTGCCCCACACCCCGCACGAACCGCCACGCTGGATGCGCGCACCGGTCGAACTGCTGGTGCTCACCTGCCTGGTGGTGGGCATTTTCCCCGCCCAGTCGGTCGGCCCGCTGCTGGCCGCTGCCGCCTTGCCGGTGGTGGGTGGTACCCTGCCGGAGTACAGCCTGGCCATCTGGCATGGCTGGAACGCGCCGCTGATCATGAGCCTGGTAGCGATGAGCGGCGGTATCGTGCTGTACCTGTTGCTGCGCAAGCAACTGCGCCTGGGGCGCTTCCCCTACCCGCCGGTGATCGAGCGCTTCAACGGCAAGCGCCTGTTCGAGCGTGGCCAGGTGCAGTTGATGCTGCTGGCGCGGCGCATCGAGCGCCTGCTCACCAGCCGTCGCCTGCAGTCGCAGCTGTTCATGCTGGTGCTCGCGGCCTTCCTCGCCGGCCTCACGCCCCTGCTCTACAGCGGCCTGAGCTGGGGCGAGCGGCCGAAGATTCCGGGCTCGGGCGTGTTCGTCGCGCTGTGGCTGATCGCCATTGCCTGCGCCATCGGCGCCGCCTACCAGGCCAAGTACCACCGCCTGGCGGCACTGATCATGGTCAGTGTCTGCGGGCTGATGACCTGCATCACCTTCGTCTGGTTCTCCGCACCCGACCTGGCCCTGACCCAACTGGCGGTGGAAGTGGTCACCACCGTGCTGATCCTGCTCGGCCTGCGCTGGCTGCCACGGCGTATCGAAGGCGTGTCGCCATTGCCAGGCAGCCTGGAGCGTGCGCGCATGCGCCGCCTGCGCGACCTGCTGCTGGCGGTGCTGGTAGGTGGCGGCATGGCGGTGATGTCCTACGCCATGCTGACCCGGCCGACGCCCAACGACATTTCCTCGTTCTACCTGAGCCGGGCGCTGCCCCAGGGTGGCGGCACCAACGTGGTCAACGTCATGCTGGTCGACTTCCGCGGTTTCGATACCCTGGGTGAAATCACCGTGCTGGTGGCCGTGGCGCTGACCGTGTTCGCCCTGCTGCGGCGCTTCCGTCCACCGAAGGAGAGCATGCAGTTGCCGGCGCAGCAGCGCCAGCTGGCGCCCGACGTGGCCACCGACCTGATCAACCCGCGGCATGCCACCGATACCGCCCTGGGCTTCATGATGGTGCCCGCGGTGCTGGTGCGCCTGCTGCTGCCGATCGCCCTGCTGGTATCGATGTACCTGTTCATGCGCGGCCACAACCAGCCAGGTGGCGGCTTCGTCGCCGGCCTGGTGATGTCGGTGGCGTTCATCCTGCAGTACATGGTGGCCGGCACCCAGTGGGTGGAAGCGCAGATGAGCCTGCGGCCGCTGCGCTGGATGGGCACAGGGCTGTTGTGCGCAACCCTGACCGGGGTCGGCGCCATGCTGCTCGGCTACCCGTTCCTCACCACCCATACCGCCCACCTGCACCTGCCGTTGCTCGGTGATGTGCACGTGGCCAGCGCGCTGTTCTTCGATGTCGGCGTGTACACCGTGGTGGTCGGCTCGACCCTGCTGATCCTCACTGCCCTGGCGCACCAGTCGGTGCGCGCCCGCCCGGGCAACCCGTCGAAAACCAGTCAAGCAGGAGCCGCCTGATGGAAGAAGTCATTGCAGTCGCCATCGGCGTCCTGGCCGCCTCGGGGGTGTGGTTGATCCTGCGTCCCCGCACCTACCAGGTGATCATGGGCCTGTGCCTGCTGTCGTATGGGGTCAACCTGTTCATCTTCAGCATGGGCAGCCTGTTCATCGGCAAGGAGCCGATCATCAAGAATGGCGTGCCCCAGGACCTGCTGCACTACACCGACCCGCTGCCACAAGCCTTGGTGCTCACCGCCATCGTCATCAGCTTCGCCATGACCGCGCTGTTCCTGGTGGTGCTGCTGGCCTCGCGCGGCCTGACCGGTACCGACCATGTGGATGGCCGGGAGCGTGACGAATGAGTGGCATGAGTCAACTGATCGTCGCCCCCATCCTGCTGCCGCTGATGACAGCAGCGGTGATGTTGCTGCTGGGCGAGAAGCACCGGCAGATCAAGGCCCGGCTGAACCTGCTGTCGACCTTCGCCGGCCTGGCCATCGCGGTCAGCCTGCTGCTGTGGGTGCGCACCCAGGGCCAGGCGGAATCGATCGGTGTGTACCTGCCGGGCAACTGGCCGGCACCGTTCGGCATCGTGCTGGTAGTGGACCACCTGTCGGCCCTGTTGCTGACCCTCACCGGCATCATCGGCTTCAGCGCCCTGCTGTTCGCCCGCGCCCGTTGGGATAGCGCCGGGGCCAGCTTCCATGCCTTGTTCCAGATCCAGCTGATGGGCCTGTACGGCGCCTTCCTTACTGCCGACCTGTTCAACCTGTTCGTGTTCTTCGAAGTGTTGCTGGCGGCCTCCTATGGCCTGCTGTTGCATGGCTCGGGCCGCGCCCGGGTGCGTGCCGGCCTGCACTACATCGCCATCAACCTGTTCGCCTCGTCGCTGTTCCTGATCGGCGCGGCGATGCTGTATGGGGTGACCGGCACCCTGAACATGGCCGACCTGGCACTGAAGATTCCGCTGGTGCCGGAGGCCGACCGGGGCCTGCTGCACGCCGGTGCGGCCATCCTGGCGATGGCCTTCCTGGTCAAGGCCGGCATCTGGCCGCTGAACTTCTGGCTGGTGCCGGCCTATGCTTCGGCCAGCGCGCCGGTGGCTGCGCTGTTCGCCATCATGACCAAGGTCGGCCTGTATGCGGTGCTGCGCCTGTGGACGCTGCTGTTCTCCGGCCAGGCCGGGGCCTCGGCGCACTTCGGTAGCCAATGGCTGGTGTACGGCGGCCTGGTCACCCTGGCGGTGGCGGCGGTGTCGATCCTGGCCGCGCAGCGCCTGGAGCGCATGGCTGCCCTCAGCATTCTGGTCTCGGCCGGCACCCTGCTCGGCGCCGTCGGCTTCGCCCAGGCGGCACTGACTGGCGCAGCGTTGTTCTACCTGGTCAACTCGACCCTGGCGCTGTGCGCGCTGTTCCTACTCGCCGAACTGGTCGAACGTTCGCGTTCGGCCAATGAGGCGCCGCTGGACGAAGAAGAAGACAGCATACCGCCACCGCTGGAATCGCTGCACCCGCCCAAGGGCATCAACCTCGACGATGAGCAAAAGGCGGTGATCGGCCAGATCATCCCGTGGACCATGGCGTTCCTCGGCCTCAGCTTCATCGCCTGCGCCCTGCTGATCATCGGCATGCCGCCGCTGTCGGGCTTTGTCGGCAAGCTCAACCTGATCAGCGCACTGTTCAACCCGCAGGGGCTGGGCGTGCCAGCCGAACAACCGCTGGGCGCGGCGGGCTGGGGCCTGGTGGCCTTGCTGATCCTGTCCGGCATGGCCTCGATGATCGCCTTCGGCCGCGTTGGCATCCAGCGCTTCTGGAAGCCCGAGGAGCGCCCGTCGCCGGTGCTGCGCCGGTATGAGTGCCTGCCCATCGTCATCCTGCTCGGCCTGTGCATCATCCTCAGCTTCAAGGCCGAGCCATTGCTGCGCTACACCCAGGACACCGCCGCCAGCCTGCAGGCCCCCGACACCTACATCGAAGCCGTGATGGCCGCACGGCCGATCCCTGGCCCCACCTCGCTCGACGTACAGGTACAGCCATGAACCGACTGTTCCCCGCCCCGCTGTTATCGGTCTCGCTGTTCGGGCTGTGGTTGCTGCTGAACCTCTCGGTCAGCCCCGGCAACCTGCTGCTGGGTGCTGCGCTTGGCGTGCTGGCACCGCTGCTGATGGCGCCGCTGCGCCCGCAACATGCCCACGTACGGCGGCCACTGGTCATCGCCCGGCTGATCATCCAGGTAGGTTGCGATGTGATCATCTCCAACCTGCAGGTGGCCCGTGGCGTACTGCGTGGCGGCAAGCGGCCGCCACGCTCGGCGTTCGTGCACATCCCGCTGGCCCTGCACGATGCGCATGGCCTGGCGGCGCTGTCGATGATCACCACGGTGGTGCCGGGCACGGTCTGGTCGGAGCTTGCGCTGGACCGCAGCGTACTGCTGCTGCATGTGTTCGACCTGGACGATGAGGCGGCTTTCATCGAGCACTTCAAAGACACCTACGAACGCCCGCTGATGGAGATTTTCCAATGACAGGCCTGCTTGACCATGCCGTCCTCGCCAGCCTGTTCATCTTCGCCCTGGCCATGGCCCTGGCCCTGATCCGGCTGTTCCGCGGCCCGTCTGCCCAGGACCGGGTGCTGGCGCTGGACTACCTGTACATCCTGGCCATGCTGACCATGCTGGTGCTGGGCATCCGTTATGCCAGTGACACCTACTTCGAAGGTGCCCTGCTGATTGCGCTGTTTGGTTTCGTTGGCTCGTTTGCCCTGGCCAAGTTCCTGCTGCGCGGTGAGGTGATCGAATGACTGAAACCCTCGAACTGCCCTTCTGGTTGGAGCTGGTCTGTGCCGTACTGCTGCTGACTGGCAGCCTGTTCGCCCTGATCGGTGCCTTGGGCCTGGTGCGCCTGAAGGATTACTTCCAGCGCATGCACCCGCCGGCACTCGCCTCGACCATTGGGGCCTGGTGCGTGGCGCTGGCCTCGATCATCTATTTTTCATGGCTCAAGGAAGCGCCGATACTGCACGCCTGGCTGATTCCGATCCTGCTGTCGATCACCGTGCCGGTGACCACGCTGTTGCTGGCCCGGGCAGCGTTGTTTCGCAAACGCATGTCGAAAGAGCCGGTACCCGAAGAAATCAGCAGCGGCAACGGCCGCGACCACGGCAACTGAGGGGTTGCCGCCTCACCCTTGGCTGAGGCGCTGCAACTCCCGCCGGACCATGGCGGCATAAGGGGGCGGGCCGAGGCGGTACAGTTCGCCTGCCACCCAATTCAACCAAGCGCCTTGCAGTTTCTCGCGCCTGGCCAGCAAACGCTCGGCCTCGGCCACGGCATCGGCCTGATGCCGGCGATGAAACTCGGCACGTGTGACAGGCGCGTGGTCAGCGTGAGTCATTCACTGGCCTTGAAGGTGGTCAACTCACCCTTGCGCCATTTGGCAACCTTGCCGGTCACCGCCTTGAGCAACTTGCCCAGGCCTTCCTGCACCTGCTGCTGCGCGGCGAAGACCAGCATCACGCCGTGGCCTTCACGGAATACGATGCCCTCGCCTTCCGGCACCGACACGAACGCGTAATCACCCACGCCATAAACATTCAGCTTGATTTCGCGAAAACGCATTTCCAGTTTGCCACCTTCCCGGCTGGGTAATACGGCAGCGCGGAAATGGTCGCCGACTTTCAGTTCCAGGCGCTGTTTGTCATCGACCACCAATGCGCTTTCGGTGTCGATTTCGGCCATATACAGGCCCTCAGGGTTCTGTTCGGTGACATAGACAAAACGGCCCTGGAACAGTTTGGCCAATTTTCCGCGCAAATCGCCCAAGGCGAACAACGCATGGGTATCAAGAGTGTTGACTGCCAATGAAGTAATCCTCAACCGGTTACAACCCGCCCTCACACAAGCTCGGTGAGGCACGGCCATTTCTTATCGATAGGCGAAAAGAGTAATGAAGCGATATGCGAAATGTCTGCGCCCGCTGGCGATACAGCGTGCAGGATTCTTTACTCTGGCTTGCCAGATCTGGCCTCAATACAGGCTTTCGACATATTCCCAACTCGGGAAGCGTAATATCTGACAACAAACCCGCCAAAAAAGATGCGGCAGGCAATGCCAGAGCGCGCGCAAGAACGGGCTCTGTCATCCATCAGCGCATTACTGGAGAAAGAATATGCACGAAAACACCGAAATCCGTCGAGAGGCAAAGCGCATTTCTTACATACCAACGGCCTGGGCAACACCCCGCCTGCTCGCCCGGAGCACTCAAGGCGCTCAGGCTGCCAGCCCTTTCCTCAACTGCTGCAGCCAAGCAGCCTGACACTCCAGCGCCTCCTCACGGGTGGCGAATGCGGTACCACGGCGCTCGCCATTGACCAGCACCACCCAGCAGATGCGCTTGCCCAGCGCCTGCAGTGTGGCTGGCACACCCGAACCAATCATCACGGCTACATCGACCCGGCTATTCATCATTCCCTCCGGAATTTAATTAGCACCCTAACGATAAAGCCATGATACGCCTGCCCACGGCGAGGTAACAGCACATCGCCGTACAGCAGTGTTACGCGCGGGGCAACAAAGCCAGCAGCTGGCAAGAAACGCAAAAAGCCCCAGGGATCGCTCCGTGGGGCTTGGCACCGCGCGCGGGGTTATACCTGGCGCTGGTGGCGGTCGAGCTGCTCGTGGCGCTCCTGGGCTTCGATGCAGTACTTGGTGGTCGGGCTGATCAGCAGGCGCTTCAGGCCAATCGGCTCACCACTGTCATCGCACCAGCCGAAGCTTTCGTCGGCAATACGGTCCAGGGCCATTTCCAGCTGTGGCAGCAAGCGCTGGTCGCGGTCGATGGCATTGACCAGCCAGCTACGCTCTTCCTCGACAGAAGCCACGTCAGCAGGGTCCGACGGGGTGTCCAGGCCTTCGATGGTGGTACGGCTCAGCTCGATGCGTTCATGGGTTTCGACTTTCATCGCCTGCAGCAGGCCAGCGAAGAAAGCCAGCTGGTCAGCGTTCATGTAGTCATCGGCCGACATGGCCAGCAACTGTTCCTTGGTCATCGATTTCTCTATGAAAAAATGTGCATTTGGGCGATTCGGGTGCCGCCGACGCCTTGGCATCGGCAGCGGAATTCTTCAAGCGCCAACCGGCACTCTTTTACAGGGGGCGGAAGTCTAAGGCGCCACGTCGCGTGGAGCAACTGCAAATGGGTGCGAATTTGCTTCCGTTGCTTAGAATCCGCTGGTCGGTGCCTTCAGTTCAACCCCACTGCCCTCGCCATACTGTGAGTGCGGCTCTGGCTTAGGCTTTTGATCTGGCTTTTGATCTGGCTTTTGATCTGGCTTTTGATCTTGATCTTGATCTTCGCGACTTCAGGAGGCCGAACGCAGGCCTTGCGGAGGGAGGTGACGGGCATGGATGCCCGTCAAGCGCTGAGGCCCCATGGATGGGGCCTGCAGCGCGTACTCCCGGGAGCGAGGCCGGAGTGAGGGAACCCCGGAGCGCAGCGCAGGGGCCGGATGATGGGAGCGCATGCGTTTTTTGGTTACTTTTTGTCGCGTTTGACAAAAAGTGACTCGCCGTAAGGGCGAAAAGGTGAGTAAGCGTCGCCATCGCAAACGGACTGTTCGCCGTTTCAATACCGCCGCATAAGCTCTTGCTCTTGCTCTGAAGCGTGGGCCTTAACAGAGGGTAAACATTCGTTCGCGATGGTGGCGCCAAGTCACCTTTCCGCCCTTCCGGCGGGTTACTTTGGTCTTGGCCAAAGTAACCAAAGCCGCCCGCTCCCATCATCCGGCCCCTACGCTGCGCTCCGGGGTCCCCTCGCTACGGGCATGCTCCCGGGAGTACGCGCTGCAGGCCCCATCCATGGGGCCTCAGCGCTTGACGGGCATCCATGCCCGTCACCTCCCTCCGCATGCCCTTCGCTCGGCCTCCTGAAGTCGCAATCTGTGTTGCCTGAACTACCGCGCGCTTAGAAGCAAAAACAACGGCAACGGCAACGGCAACTAACCGAGTCTGATCAACGATCCTTGAACTGCGCCTCGCGCTTGGCGATGAAGGCCGCCATACCCTCTTTCTGATCTTCAGTAGAGAACGCCGCATGGAACACCCGCCGCTCAAAGCGCACCCCCTCGCTAAGGGTCACTTCGAACGCACGATTGACGCTCTCCTTCACCATCATGCTCACCGGAATCGACTTGCTGGCAATGGTCGCGGCCACTTTCAACGCCTCTTCCACCAGCTCCGCCTGCGGCACGATACGCGCCACCAAGCCAGCACGCTCGGCCTCTTCAGCCCCCATCAGGCGCCCGGTCAGGCACAGTTCCATGGCCTTGGCCTTGCCCACCGCGCGGGTCAGGCGCTGGGTGCCGCCCATGCCCGGCAACACACCGAGGTTGATTTCCGGCTGGCCGAACTTGGCATTGTCGGCGGCGAGGATAAAGTCGCACATCATCGCCAGCTCGCAACCGCCGCCCAGGGCAAAACCGGACACCGCGGCGATGATCGGCTTGCGCCGGTTGGCAATGCGGTCAGAGTCGCTGAACAGGTCGTCGACGTAGATCTGCGGGTATTGCAGCTCGGCCATTTCCTTGATGTCGGCACCAGCGGCAAAGGCCTTGGCCGAGCCTGTCAGCACCACACAGCCGATGTTCGGGTCACGCTCGAGCTGGTCCAGGGCCTGGTTGATCTCGCCGACGATCTGCGCGTTCAGCGCATTCAGCGCCTGCGGGCGATTGAGGGTGATCAGGCCGACCTTGCCGTGGATGTCCAACAGGATGGTTTCGAATGCCATGCAGTCCGCTCCTTCAAAGATTGCGCGCAATAACCATGCGCTGAATGTCGCTGGTGCCTTCGTAGATCTGGCAGACCCGAACGTCGCGGTAGATCCGCTCCAGCGGGAAGTCACTCAGATAGCCATAACCGCCCAGGGTCTGCAAGGCATCCGAACAGACCTTTTCGGCCATTTCCGAGGCAAACAGCTTGGCCATCGACGCTTCCACCAGCGCCGGCTGCCCGGCATCGCGCAATGCAGCGGCGTGCAGCACCATCTGCCGGGCCACGGCAATTTTCGTCGCCATGTCGGCCAGGCGGAAGGCCACGGCCTGGTGTTCGATCAGCGCCTTGCCGAAGCTTTGCCGCTCGTTGGCATAATCGCGCGCCACTTCGAACGCCGCACGGGCCATGCCCACCGCCTGCGAGGCGATACCAATACGGCCACCTTCGAGGTTGGCCAGGGCGATCTTGTAGCCCTCGCCTTCCGCGCCCAGGCGGTTGGCCACCGGCACGCGCACATTGTCAAAGACGATCTGGCAGGTGTCGGAGGCGTGCTGGCCGAGCTTGTCCTCGACCCGCGCCACCTGGTAGCCCGGCGAATCGGTGGGCACGATGAAGGCACTGATGCCGCGCTTGCCGGCAGCCGGGTCGGTAACGGCAAACACGATCACCACCCCGGCGTTCTGCCCGGAGGTGATGAACTGCTTGCTGCCATTGAGCACATAGTGGTCGCCGTCCAGACGCGCGCGGGCCTTCAGGCTACTGGCGTCAGAACCCGCCTGCGGTTCGGTCAGGGCAAAGGCACCCAGCATTGCGCCGCTGGCCAGCGGGGTGAGGAACTGCGCTTTTTGCTGCTCGCTGCCAAAGCGCAGAATCGGCACGCAGCCCACCGAGTTGTGCACGCTCATGATGGTCGAGCAGGCGCCATCACCGGCGGCGATTTCTTCCAGGGCCATGGCGTAGGCCACGTAACCGGTGTCGCTACCGCCCCACTGTTCCGGCACCAGCATGCCGAACAGGCCGAGCTCGGCCATCTCCTCGATGGCTTCCTTGGGGAAGCGATGCGCCTTGTCCCATTGCTCGGCAAACGGCTTGAGGCGCTCCTGGGCGAACGCCCGTACCGCATCGGCGATTTGTTGTTGCTCGTCAGTTACCAGCATGGTTCACCTCAATACAGGCATTCAACGGCCATGGCAGTGGCCTCGCCACCGCCGATGCAGATGGCCGCCACGCCACGGCGCAGGTTGTTCTGGCGCAGGGCCGACAGCAGGGTCACCAGGATACGCGCGCCGGAAGCACCGATCGGGTGGCCGAGGGCGCAGGCGCCACCGTGGATATTGACCTTGTCATGTGCCAGGTCGAGGTGCTTCATGGCCGCCAGGGTGACCACGGCGAAGGCCTCGTTGATCTCGAACAGGTCGACATCGGCCAAGTTCCAGCCCGTGCGCTTCAGCAGTTTGTCGATGGCGCCGATCGGCGCGGTCGGGAACAGCGCCGGGGTGTCGGCGAATGCGGCGTGGCCGTGGATCACCGCCAGCGGCTTGAGGCCGCGCTTGGCAGCTTCGGAGCGGCGCATCAGCACCAGCGCCGCAGCACCATCGGAAATCGAGCTGGCGTTGGCGGCAGTCACCGTGCCGCCTTCGCGGAAGGCGGGCTTGAGCTGCGGGATCTTGTCCAGGCGCGCCTTGGGCGGCTGTTCATCGTCCTTGATGACGCGCTTTTCCTTACCCTCGGTGACTTCCACCGGAATGATCTCGGCAGCGAAGCGGCCGTTGCTGATCGCCTCCTGGGCACGGGTCAGCGAGGCGATGGCGAACTGGTCCTGGGCTTCGCGGCTGAAGGCATTGGCCTGTGCACAATCTTCGGCGAAGGTGCCCATCAGGCGGCCTTTGTCGTAGGCATCTTCCAGGCCGTCCATGAACATGTGGTCGATGATCCTGCCGTGGCCCATGCGGTAACCACCGCGGGCCTTGTCCAGCAGGTACGGGGCATTGCTCATGCTTTCCATGCCACCGGCCACCACCACATCGGCCGTGCCGGCCAGCAACAGGTCATGGGCCATGATCGCCGCCTGCATGCCCGAGCCACACATCTTGTTCAGGGTGGTGCAGGTGGTGTGCTTGTCCAGCCCGGCCCCCAACGCCGCCTGGCGCGCTGGCGCCTGGCCCTGGCCGGCCGGCAGCACGCAGCCGAACAGCACCTGCTCGACGCTGGCGGCGTCGATGCCGGCACGCTCCACGGCGCCACGAATGGCCGCGCTGCCCAGTTGTGGCGCGGTGAGGCTCTTGAGGTCGCCCTGCAGGCCGCCCATGGGCGTGCGCACGGCACTGACGATAACGATCGGGTCATTGGCGAGGGTCATGTTCGCTCTCCTTACTTCGCAGCCATGCGCAGCGCACCGTCGAGGCGGATCACCTCGCCGTTGAGCATGCTGTTTTCAATGATGTGGCGGGCCAGCGCGGCGTATTCCTGCGGGCGGCCCAGGCGCGGCGGGAATGGCACCCCGGCGGCCAGCGAGGCGCGCACTTCCTCGGTCATGCCGGCCATCATCGGCGTTTCGAAAATACCTGGGGCGATGGTCATCACGCGGATGCCGAAGCGTGCCAGCTCGCGGGCGGCAGGCAGGGTCAGGCTGGCGATGGCGCCCTTGGAGGCAGCGTAGGCGGCCTGGCCGATCTGCCCATCGTAAGCGGCGATAGAGGCGGTATTGATGATCACCCCACGCTCACCGCCTTCATCGGCCGCCCCTTCGGCCATGGCAGCAGCAGCCAGGCGCAGCAGGTTGAAGCTGCCGACCAGGTTGACGTTGATGACCTTGGCGAAGCTGGCCAAACCATGCGGGCCTTGTTTGCCCAGCACCTTCTCGGCACCGACGATGCCGGCACAGTTGACCAGCCCGTGCAGGCTGCCAAAGGTACTGACGGCGGCATCGACCGCCGCCTGCGCGGCCTGCTCGTCGCTGATGTCCGCCACCGCGAAGCGCGCGTTGTCACCCAGTTCGCGGGCCTTGGCCTCGACGGCCTGGGCATTGAGGTCGACCAGCATGACCTTGGCGCCGGCCTCGACCAGCATCTGCGCGGTGGCAGCGCCCAGCCCGGAGGCAGCGCCGCTGACGATGAAATGTTTGTTGGCTATTTGCATGATCGGTTTTCCTTTCAGGCGCTGGCAGGGGTGGCCTGTTGCGCTTGTTGTTTGGCGACTTCCTGGTTACGCAGGATGAAGCGTTGCAGCTTGCCGCTCGGGGTCTTGGGCAGCTCGCTGACGAATTCGATTTCCCTGGGGTAGGCATGTGCATACAGGCGCTGGCGCACGTGCTGGCGCAGGGTTTCCTCCAGCTCGGCGCTGCCCTCGTGGCCGCTGGCCAATACCACGAAGGCCTTGATCAGTTCGGTGCGCTCCGGGTCCGGCTTGCCGATCACCGCCGCCTCGATCACCGACGGGTGTTCGATCAACGCGCTTTCCACGTCGAACGGGCCGACCCGGTAACCGGAGGTGGTGATCACGTCGTCACTGCGGCCGACGAAGCTGATGCTGCCGTCCTGGTTCAGCTCGACGGTGTCGCCGCTGAGGTAGTACTTGCCGACGAAGGCCTTGGTCGGCAGGCCGTGGTAACCAGCGAACCAGCACAGCGGCGACTGCTCGCGGTCGACCGCGAGGATGCCTGGCTGGCCAGCCGGCAGCTCGTTGCCCTGCTCATCCAGCACCACGATGCGATGGCCGGGGATGGCGAAGCCGGCCGAACCCAGGTGCACCGGGTGCTGCAGGCCATGGTGGTTGCACAACACCATGCCCAGTTCGGTCTGCCCGTAATGGTCGTGGATGGTCACACCCAGTTCGTCGGCGAACCAGCGGATCACTTCCGGGTTGAGCGGCTCACCGGCACTGCTGACCACCCGCAGGCGGCCCTTGACCGGCGCCGCGAAGTCCTTGCCGGCAGCGATCAGCAAGCGGTACGCGGTGGGCGACCCGGCCAGGTTGGTGATGCCCAGCTTGTCGATCACCCGCGCGCAGCTTTCTACACTGAACGGGCCATCGTAGAAGGTGGTGGCATGGCCCAGCGACAGCGGGCCAGTGACGGCGTAGTACAGGCCATAGGCCCAACCCGGATCGGCCAGGTTCCAGAAGTTGTCTTCGGGGCGCAGGTCGATGGCATCGCGCATGTAGCCCTGGAAGGCGACGATGGCCTTGAGCGATACCTCGAGCGGCTTGGCAGGCCCGGTGGTACCCGAGGTGAACATCAGCAGAAAAGGGTCGTCGCCCTTGCGCAGCACGGGCTCGCACGTGCTGTCAGCGCAATCCAGCGCGTGCTGGAAGTCCAGCTCGCCAGCACTGGCACCGACGGTGATGATGGTCGGGCACCCGGTGACCTGGTCGAGCTTGTGGCGGTTGCCGCGGTCGGTGACCACCACCCGCGCGTGGGATTGTTCGAGCCGGTGCTCGATGGCCTTGGGCCCAAAGGCGGTGAACAGCGGCTGGTACACCGCGCCCAGGCGCCAGGTGGCAAGGATGGTCACCAGCAACTCGGGCGTGCGTGGCATGAGGCCGGCAACGCGGTCGCCAGGGCCTACGCCTTGCTGGCGAAGCACGTTGGCGAAACGCGCCGCCAGCCCTTGCAATTGCTCGAAGGTGTAGCGGGCGCTGTTACCCTCGCGGTCTTCCCAGATCAGTGCGACCCGGCCACTGCCGGCATGGCGGTCGCAACATTCGATACAGGCATTGAGCGCGTTCAGCGTGCCATGCAGTGCCGCGTCGACGGCACCATGATGGTTGAACGAACGGACGGCCTCGGCGTAATCGCGCATCGTCAGACTCCTGGTTTCTTATTGTTGGAGTTGCACCCTCGGTCTGACGATGTTCGCGCCGCTCGGCGCTGGGGGCAATGGCCAAAGCTGTCAAACGGACTGAGCGGATTGGCCTGCCTCGGGCTCGCCCTCCTCCAGGGCCTCGCGGGTCAGTTGCAAGACCAGGTGATGCTCGGCCGATTGCCGCTCCGTCATCAGTACCTGCCATCGATCCGTGTAGTCCTGGCTCGTCAGGGTAGTGCTCAGGCTGTCGAGCTCGGAACCCCGTGCGGCGAAGTCCTCGGCGATCGCGGCAAAGGCTGCCGCGTGCCGCCGCTTGAGGTGGATGCGCCAGAAGTCCCGTTCGGCGATGTTTTCGGCCAGGGCCCCGCTCGCTTCCGCGCCCCGGACCGCCTCGAGTGCCGCACGCTCGAGGTGGGGTGTGATTTCGGCAAGCCGCTCGAACATCATCGTACGAGGCTGGCAAGGCAGGTCGAGCGCATGAGCCAGATGCACCCGGTAGCCGAGAATGACCTCCAGGACATCGGTATCCGGGTCGCTCGCCAGCCGCTGCAGGGCATCCTGATGAGCGAAGCGCTCCAATGCTTCGAGGCGGAACAGGCGCCGCCCCAGTGCCAGCAAGGCATGGCCCGCTTGTCCGGTAGTACCTTGCAGATTGGCCTGGTGGACCAGTATCTGCAATTGCACGCGGCTGAAGCGCTCTGCGGTGCTATCATGGCAGCCCAGTTCCTCGCGCGCACGGTCGAACACTGCCTGGCGAAGGTCGGCATCCTGCTCCACGGCGCTCAGCACCCCCCAGACCTGCTCGGTAAGCGCTGCCCTGGCATGGGTGAAATCAGTGGTTTGAGTGAGATTGGCCAGCAACTGCAACAGGTCCAGGCTCTCTGGCGCGCCCGCCAAACGGTTCCACAGCGCCGAACGTGTCGTGAACTGGCCAGGGTCGCCGACGGCAAGCCACAGGCTTCGGGCGGTGGCCACGTCCACTTCATTGGCCCGGATAGCCTCATACGGGTCGTTGACATACAACCGCGTGTATTCCTGGTGCGCCAAGGGGTTGCGCAGCAGGTTGAAGCGGCTTCTGAAAGACCACGGCGCTTGTAGCAGTTCAGGCGGCAATGTACTGATATCGTTGTCGCTGAGGTCGACGATCGTCAACAACCTGGACCGCTCCAGGCCCCTGGGCACGCTACTCAACCGGCAGCGCTTCAAGCGCAGTATCGACAGGTGGGGCAACGCCTGGAAACGCAATGCCAACGAACGCAAGGGGTTGTGACTCAGGTCGAGCACGCGCAAGTTCGGTAACGAAGACAGCGTATCGGCACCCGAGGCGTTCATGCGGATTCGATTGGACATCAAGCGCAACGTACGCAACTCGGTCAGTTGGCTGACACCCGCGGGAATGGACGTAAGGCGATTGTTGCTCAGGCTCAACGTGCGCAGAGAGGTGAAGCAATGCAAGAAACCTGTGGGGAACTCTTCTAGCGCCGCCCCGGCCATCACCAACTCGGTGACATGAGAAAAGTCGCTGCCCGCTGGTAGCTCCGGCAGTTGGCCGATGTGCCAACCGCTCAAATCCAGGCTCATCTCGTTGGTCAGCCCATTGCCCCCCTCGTAGCGCCACGCCGAGAGCAGACGGGCCGCGAACTGCCTTCGCGCCCCTGAGCGCGCGCCCCCCGTCCAGCGCGACAGGGTACTTTCGAGTTGCGCGTAATTGTGCTCTTGAGCAAGCAAGCTTTCAAAAGGCGAGCCAGGTTGCAACAGCAGCCGTTCCAGGTATCGATCGACATCCCGATCATGGAGCTGTGGGTAAAGGGCCCGGATGCGGCTCTTGAGCACACTGATAGAGGTTTCCCGCCTTGATGCATTCCCACCCAGCGGATAGCCCACACGCCCATCCGGTAGGCGCTTGCCGGGGTTGAACCATGGTGCGTCATCACGCCAGCCAAGCAGGTTCAGAATCTCCTTGCGCGCGGCGGGCAAACCTTCGACCAGCTTCGACCGCAAGCGCTCTGCCGGCTCGCTGCCAGAGATGCCCATCCGCTGCAGGTCGGCGGGGCCCAGCAACGCCACCAACGCCTGGAAGATGCCCGCCGGCTCCGGCACCTCTGTGGCATGCTCCCGCCCATGGCTGTCGTAAAGGCGGAAGCGACCTTGCCGCCAAACCAGGACTACACGCCCCTCGGGTGCGCCTTGAGGATCCAGCTCGGTCAAGAGCCGGCCGCTGTCCGCCCCCTCGCGCAGCTCGAGGTTGATCGAGCGAGGCCATCCGGGCAGTCGCCGCAGCAAGGCGATGATCAGTTCCCCGGTGCCATTGGTATAGGCACTGCGCAGGAACAAGCCCTCCAGGGCCCGGTTCACCCTGGCCAGTCGAAGCAGGGCACGGGCCTTCCTGGCGACCGCCAGTGGAACACGTGCCTCGACCTGGGCCACTTCAGCCAGGATGGGGTCGACATCACGTACCGCCTCTACCGCATAACGTTCGGGGAGCCCGGAAAAGTCGCGCCGAACCAACGTTGCCAAGGGGTTCATTACCGGCCGGGGCCCAGACAGGTGTTCCAGCAGGTTGCCTTGCAGGTGCGCAGACTCCTCCAGCAGCCAAGCGCCCAGTGCGTCCTCGCCCAACCCTTGTGTTTCCGCGTGCGCGGCGCACCATTGGCGAATCGACGGATCGCGGATGCTGCCAGCGGATTGACCCAGGGCATCCAGTTCACGGCTGATCCGATCATCCGCAGCGAACCGCAGCAAAGTGTCACGCAGGTTGAATGGCGCAGGACGCATCTCGACCAGCACGCCCCGCAATTCCTCCGCGTCGACGCCCGCCACACGCAACACCTGCTCGGCACGGGCCGGGGACAAGGGCGGGTCCTGCGGCCACACACGATCGAGCATGTCGGCACGATCATCCCAGTGCCTGGGCTGTTCGAGGCGAAGACGCCAGGAACGCTCGCCATTGAACTCGACCCGCGGCTCGAAGGCGTTTTCGCGTCGTGAATGACGCAGGCGCCAAGCCTGATGCTCCTCGGGACGATGGACCTCGTAGTAGCGCTGGCCCACACGTAACCAGCGGCGCGTGTCGCTGGCATAGAGCCCGTCGTCGCCAAGGGTGGCGTCTTCAGGGGTCGACTCGTAGGCCAGCAGGTCGCGATGCCACAGGCGTGATTCCTCCTCCCCAGTGCTCACCGGCTCCATTGCATCGACGAAGGCACTGCGTGGGAACCCACGCGCCACCAGGCTCACGCCCGCGACCGTGGCCGCCGTGACGACGACGGTTTCCGCAACCCCGAGCATGTGCTCCAGCGCTTCGTGCTGGTGCCCTTCGTGCCAATCGATAGCGCCTTCGTAGACGTGGTCAAGCGTCTGCACGACCAGCTGGCCGAGCAGCACCATGCCCACCACGGGGCTGGCCAGCCCAGCCAGCCCCAACGCGGCCAGGCCGATCTCCTTCCATTGGTTGAGCCGTGCCTCGGCGGCGCGATGATCGGCATCGGCACTCGAAACCAGCTGCAAGCGGGCATCGTCCTTGACGCGTTCGATTTGGCTTGCCGCCAGTTCGGCGAAGATAGCGCCATGCATCACCGCACCTTCCAGCTGCAGGTCGGGCTGGTCGTCGAGCAGGCGCTTGCCGAGCGTAGCCAGGAACTTTGGGCGGTCCTTCAAGGCGATCAGTTGCCGGATTCGTTCACGGCCATCCGGCTTGAGCAACTCGGCCACCAGGAAGTCGTTCAACCCTGAAACCGAGCCGAAATGGCGCAGCGGCTGCTCGGTGTCACTGGGCATGTAGAGCACGACCCCGAGGCTATCCCCGTGCGCATTGCGCAGCTGGATCTTCAGGCTCTGCGCAACGGGGCACTCCAGCATGTGCAACGCGCCGGCGTACGCCTGTGCGCCACCCTCTTGATTGCCACCCCCATTACCCAACAACCGGCGCAAGGCGGTTAGATGCACCGTCTCGAGCTGCCCCTTGAGCGCGGCCAGCTCACATGCCAGGGCGAACGCCGTGCGCTGGTGACGCGCCAGAGCCTGCTGCGCGGCCGGGGTGAACAGGCGTGCGAGCAGGTCGTGATAGCGCTTGCCCACGTCCTCGGTATGGCAGCGTTGCGTAAAGTCCGCCAGCGAGGTGAAAAGCACGGCCTTGTCGCCCTTCCTGACAAGGCCGCTGCCTTCGTAGAAGGGGTTGCCCGCGGGCAATCCTTGCATCAATCGCAACAGCGCCGGGAAGCGCACATAACGCAGTTCATCCTCAGGCAGGCTACCGCCTGGGCTCACCGTGAAGCGGCGCCGTACATCCAGCCATTCAAGGTCGTCGAGGCTGAGCCCCGGCGGGATTTCGGCCGCCAGCAAGGCCGTGAACCGCTGGGCCGCGAACTGCCGCGGCGACACCAGGCCTGCGGTTGCCGCCGTCACCTGCGCCCGGCTCTGCCGGTGGGCCTGGAAGCAATCGCGCAATGCATTGACCTGTGCCGCGGACGCGCGCTGCAACCAGTCCGGCAGTTGCGTGGCGATGAAATCATCAGTGGCAGAGGCCAGCTTGCGGGCAAGCGCCGGTGGCAGTGAGGGTGGGGTGGATTGGGTCATATCTGCATCCTCGCAGGTCAAAGGAGGCTTGACACTGAGGCAATCACCCACCGCACAGCAGAGGGAAAGGACGCATCCCCGTGTGGCTGATGAGTATGCCCCCTAGGGCGCCGTCCCCTGCAGGATCACGTGGCGGTAGTGGCCAGGATTGCAACCGAACCACTTGCGAAAGGCCTTGTAGAACGAACTGCTGTCGGCAAAGCCAAGGCGCTCGGCGATCTCGGCGAGCCCCAGGTCGACATCGGCCAGCCAGGCGATGGCCAGCTCGCGCCGCACGCTGTCCTTGAGCCCTTGGTAGGTCTGGCCTTCCTCGCCCAGCCGACGGCGCAGGGTCGAGGCCGAGATGCACAAGGCGCTGGCCTGGCCTTCGGCATCGGGCCAGGCGCCTGGGTCGGCGCGCCGCAGTTGCTCACGGATGCGCCAGGCCAGGCTGGCCGGGTCGCGGTACTTGACCAGGATGTTGCCTGGCGCCTCGGCGAGGAAACGTTGCAACTCCTCCTGGGTGCGTCGCAGCGGCAGGTCCAGGCAGTCGGCACTGATGATCATGCGCGTGCGCGGGCGCTCGAACTGAAGATTCTCGGAAAACATCACCCGGTAGTCGTCGCAGAACGGTGGCTCGGCGCAGCGCAGGTCGATGGCGAGGATCGGGATACGGCGCCCGGCCAGCCAACAGGTCACGCCATGGATGATCATCCACAGGGTGAAGTAGGTGAAAGCGCGGCGCGGCGCATCGCGAGGCTCGCCGATGACGATCTCGGCCAGGCTCTGCTGGCGCACCAGGCTCGGCTGCAGGTCTTCGAGCATCAGCGAAAGAAACGCCAGGGCGGTCTGCAGGCCCGCACCGAGAGTCGGTTGGACCATACTCGCACGGCACAGGAAGGCCAGGCTGCCGCTGCGCAGGCCGCGCGGGTCCATGGCGAAGAATTCGTCGTTGCAGCGTCGCGCCAGCAAGCGCCAGAGCCGGGCATAGGCCTCGGCGCTCACACGCGCCTCGGGCAGGTCGAGCTGGGACGCATCGATGCCCGCCCTGGCCAGCAGCGGCGCATCGGGTTGCCCCGCCGGGCAGGTCTGCAACAGGGCTTCGCGCACCAGTTGCATGGAAATGGTGTCTTTCTCGCTCATCGGCCATCCAGCGCCAGTGGTTTCAGCCGGCCATCTTAGGCCCGCCATGGAAAAACGCCAGCCGGTGTCATTGCTTCAGCAACTGCCAGCTCCTATAGAACTGCACACAACTGATTGATTTAGCAGGGACCCTGTGGGCTGCCTCACACGCTGGCAGCCAAGCCCAGGAAAGCCTGGATCAGGCGCAGCTCGCGGCGCCGCTCCAGGCAGCCGATCATATGCTGGTTGACCAGACCAGCACCGGCCAGTGGCCGCGCCACCACCCTCGGATCATGCGCGACTTCGGTGGATGAAACCACGCCGATACCCAACTCCGAGGCCACCGCCTCGGTGACCGCCTCGCGGCTGTCCAGCTCCAGCAGCACGCGGGGCTGCACGGCCGCCCTGGCACAGGCTTGGTCGAAGGTACGCCGGGTGGTGGAACTGGGCTCGCGCAGCACCATGATCTGCTGGTGCAGCTCAGCCAGCGGCAAGTCACCCTCGCCGCTGGCCCAGGCATGCCCCGCTGGCAGCAAGGCGCACAGGCGCGACTCACACAGGTTCTGCAAATGCAGGCCCTTGCGTGGTTCGATCTCGGTCAGCACAGCCACGTCGGCATGCTCGCTGAGCAATGCCGCCAAGGTTTCCTGAGCATTGCCCAGGCGCAGGTTCACAGTGATGCCCGGGTAGCGCTCGCGCAGCAGGGCGAGCATTGGCATTACCCGGTGCGGGCCGTCGGCGGCCACTTCCAGGCGCCCGGTCAGCAATTGCCGGTTGGCCTCGAGCATGGCCTGCGCTTCTTCGGCCAAGCCGAACATGGCGCGGGTAATGGCCGCCAGGCGCGTTCCCTCTTCGGTCAGTTCTACCCGCCGCGCGGTGCGCCGTAGCAAGGTGATCTGGTAATGCTCCTCCAGTGCCTTGACGTGGCCAGTCACCGCCGGCTGGCTGATGAACAGCCGTGCGGCAGCACGGGTGAAACTACCTTCACGGGCGACAGCATCGAAGGCACGCAGCTGGAACAGGTTCATATATATCGGCCTGACTTATAGCTCGGATAACAACAAACAATTTGATTGATGGCAGCGCGAATTGCAACCTAGGCCCCGTAGTTTCACTCCACCGCTTGTGAGGAAAAACGGAATGAGCAACGCCCCTATCCTGCTGACCCCCGGTCCCCTGACCACATCAATCCGCACCCGCCAAGCCATGCTGGTGGACTGGGGCTCCTGGGACCGTGACTTCAACCAACTGACCGCCAGCGTCTGCGAACAACTGCTGGCGATCATCGACGGCAGCGCCAGCCACCACTGCGTCCCCCTGCAAGGCAGCGGCACCTTTGCCGTGGAAGCGGCCATCGGCACCCTGGTGCCGCGTGACGGCAAGGTTCTGGTGCTGATCAACGGTGCCTATGGCCAGCGCCTGGCGAAGATCTGCAAAGTGCTGGGCCGCACCTACAGCACCTTCGAAACCGCCGAAGACCAGCCGACCACCGCCGCCGACGTCGACCGCCTGCTGGCTGCCGACCCGGCCGTAACCCACGTGGCGCTGATCCACTGCGAGACCAGCACCGGTATCCTCAACCCGTTGCCAGAGATCGCCCAGGTGATCAAAGGCCACGGCAAACGCCTGATCATCGACGCCATGAGTTCGTTCGGCGCATTGCCGATCGACGCCCGCGAAATTCCGTTCGAGGCACTGATCGCGGCCTCCGGCAAATGCCTGGAAGGCGTACCGGGCATGGGCTTCGTCTTCGCCGAGAAAACCGCCCTGGCCGCCGCCGAAGGCAATGCCCACTCGCTGGCCATGGACCTGCACGACCAGCACGCCTACATGGCCAAGACCGGCCAATGGCGCTTCACCCCGCCGACCCACGTGGTTGCCGCCCTGCACGAAGCACTGCAGCAATACAACGAGGAAGGCGGCCTGCCGGCCCGCCACCAACGCTACGCCGACAACTGCAAGACCCTGCTCGACGGCATGGCCGCCATCGGCCTGCGCAGCTTCCTGCCCGCCGAGATCCAGGCACCGATCATCGTCACCTTTCATGCGCCGAAAGACGCCCGCTACCAGTTCAAGGATTTCTACGAGCGGGTCAAGGCCAAGGGCTTCATCCTCTACCCGGGCAAATTGACCCAGGTCGAAACCTTCCGCGTCGGCTGTATCGGCGTAGTCGGTGCCGACGGCATGCAAGCCGCCGTGAATGCCGTGGCCGAAGTGCTGCGGGAAATGGAAGTACTGGACATCTGACCCTCTGCCCATTCGATTTCAGGAGTTAGCGCACATGAACTACAGCAACCCCACCCAGCTGCAAGCCGCCATCCTTGACTGGGCCGGCACCGTGGTCGATTTCGGCTCCTTCGCCCCGACCCAGATCTTTGTCGAAGCCTTTGCCGAATTCGATGTGCAAGTGTCCATCGAAGAAGCACGTGGCCCGATGGGCATGGGCAAGTGGGACCACATCCGCACCCTGTGCGACGTGCCGGAAATTGCCGAGCGCTACCGCAAGGTGTTCGGCCGTACCCCGACCGACGATGATGTCACCGCCATCTACAACCGCTTCATGCCGCTGCAGATCGAGAAGATCGCCGTGCACTCGGCGCTGATTCCCGGCGCCCTGGACACCCTTACCGGCCTGCGCCAGGGCGGCCTGAAGATCGGTTCATGCTCGGGCTACCCGAAAGTGGTGATGGACAAGGTGGTGGAACTGGCCGCGCAGAACGGCTACGTGGCCGACCACGTGGTAGCCACCGACGAAACCCCGAACGGCCGCCCATGGCCGGCCCAGGCCTTGGCCAACGTGATCGCCCTGGGGATTGACGATGTGGCCGCCTGCGTGAAGGTCGACGACACCGTGCCGGGCATTCTCGAAGGCCGCCGCGCGGGCATGTGGACCGTGGCCCTGGTGTGCTCGGGCAACGCTCTAGGGCTGACCTGGGAAGGCTACCGCGCGCTGAGCGCCGAGAAGCTGGAAAGCGAACGCCAGCGCATCCACGCGCTGTTCGCCGGCTCCCGCCCGCACTACCTGATCGACACCATCAACGAACTGCCCGAAGTGATCGCCGACATCAACCGACGCCTGGCCAAGGGCGAGATGCCACAGGCGTTCTGAGCCGGTCTGTCAGCCAGATGGGGCTGCTTCGCAGCCCTTTCGCGACACAAGGCCGCTCCCACCTCGACCGCATAGGCCTCAAGCCCTGTGCAATACCTGTGGGAGCTGGCTTGCCAGCGATGAGGCCAGCCCAGGCAATACAAAACTGTTGCTCTCACCAGTGCCCAGTGGGGGCGTAATGCTGTTCACTTAAGCAATTGGGGCCGCTCTGCGACCCATCGCAGCGGTTCGTCGCCACGACAAGCCAGCTCCCACAGGTACTGCACAGGGCTTGAGATCCATGCGATCGGTGTGGGAGCTGGCTTGCCTGCGATGGGCTGCGCAGCAGCCCCAATCAGTGTGACATCACTCTTAAGTGAACAGCATTACCAGTGGGAGCGGCCTTGTGTCGCGAAAGGGTCGCAACGCGACCCCATTGGCCCGACACTGCTACTCCGGCAACTGCACCTGCGGCTTGGTCGCGGCAAAGATCGCCCAGCTCGACACGAACAACGCCGCGATCAACGGCCCGATCACGAAGCCGTTGAGCCCGAACACCGCCAGCCCGCCCAGCGTCGACACCAGGATCAGGTAGTCCGGCATGCGCGTGTCCTTGCCCACCAGGATCGGCCGCAGCACGTTGTCCACCAAACCAATCACCAACACCCCGAACGCGGTCAGGACCACCCCCGGCAGTATCGCCCCGGTCAGCAGGAAATACGCTGCCACCGGCGCCCACACGATCCCCGCGCCCACCGCCGGCAGCAGCGACAGAAACGCCATCAGCACCGCCCACACCAGCGCGCTGGGAATATCCAGCACCCAGAAGATGAAACCGCCCAGCGCCCCCTGGGTAATGGCCACCAGCACGTTGCCTTTCACCGTCGCCCGCACCACGCGGTTGAACTTCAGTTGCAGGCGGCGCTTCTGGTGCTCGGGCAGCGGCACGGCCAAGCGCACCCGACGGGCCACCTCCGCGCCTTCGCGCAGGAAGAAGAACAGCAGGTACAGCATGATGCCGAAGCTGACCAGGAATTCGAACGTGCCCTGGCCAAAGCTGTACGCCTGGCTGGCCAGCACCTGGCTGCCTTGGGTGGCCCACTTGGTGATCTTCTCGCGCAGCCCGTCGAGGTTGCCCATGCCCATGCTGTCCAGGCCACGCTGGGCAAACGCCGGGAGCATGTCCTTGCCGCGCTCGACATAGCCGGCGATGTCCAGTTGCCCGCTCTCGATGCGTTGGTACAGCGTGGCACCTTCCTGCACCAGCAGCACGCTGGTGATGATCACCGGCAAAATCGCCACCAGCAGGCACACCAGCAAGGTCGTGGCCGCAGCCAGGTTGCGCCGGCGCCCAAATCGCATCAGCAGGTGCCGCTGCAGCGGGGCAAACAGGATGCCGAGTATCACCGCCCAGAAGATCGCGCCGTAGTACGGCAGCAGGATCCAGACAAAGGCGATGGTCACCAACGCCAGGAGTACTGCCAAGGCTTTGTTCTGTAGCGCGGTTTCGTTCATCGCGGGTCCTCGCATGGCTTCTGGATATTAGTACGCAGCGCCTGGGCAAAAGTGCCACCACGCCTTTGACGCAAATCAATACGCGCCTTGTCCGCCAGCGCTAGCATCCGCGCCTTTTGCCCCGGTGCGCACATGAACCCTATCGCCAAGCCCGAATTGCTAGCCCCCGCCGGCACCCTCAAGACCATGCGCTACGCCTTTGCCTATGGTGCCGACGCGGTCTACGCCGGCCAGCCGCGCTACAGCTTGCGGGTGCGCAACAACGAATTCGACCATGCCAACCTGGCGCTGGGCATCCAGCAGGCACATGCCCTGGGCAAGCGTTTCTACGTGGTGGTCAACATCGCCCCGCACAATGCCAAGCTCAAGACCTTCCTCAACGACCTGGCGCCGGTGATCGAGATGGCGCCGGATGCACTGATCATGTCCGACCCCGGCCTGATCATGCTGGTGCGCCAGCACTTCCCGCAGATGCCGATACACCTGTCGGTGCAGGCCAACACGGTCAACTGGGCCAGCGTACAGTTCTGGCAGCAGCTGGGCCTGAGCCGGGTGATCCTGTCGCGGGAGCTGTCGCTCGAAGAGATCGAGGAAATCCGCCAGCAGGTGCCGGGCATGGAGCTGGAAGTGTTCGTCCATGGCGCGCTGTGCATGGCCTACTCCGGCCGTTGCCTGCTGTCGGGCTACCTCAACAAGCGCGATGCCAACCAGGGCACCTGCACCAACGCCTGCCGCTGGAAGTACGACGCCGCGCCAGCCACCGAGAACGCCACTGGCGACATCGTGCGCGAGGTGCAACCGACCCTGGGCCTGGGCGCCCCCACCGAACAGGTGTTCCTGCTGCAAGAGAGCAACCGCCCCGGCAGCGAAATGCCGGCATTCGAGGACGAGCACGGCACCTACATCATGAACGCCAAGGACCTGCGCGCCATCCAGCACGTCGAGCGCCTGGCCGGCATGGGCGTGCATTCGCTGAAGATCGAAGGCCGCACCAAATCGCATTTCTATTGCGCCCGCGCGGTGCAATCGTACCGCCAGGCGATCGACGACGCCGCGGCCGGGCGGCCGTTCGACCGCACCCTGATGGGCAACCTCGAATCCCTGGCGCAACGCGGCTACACCGAAGGTTTCCTGCGCCGCCACGTACATGACGAGTACCAGAACTATCAGCGCGGCAACTCGGTGTCCGAACGCCAGCAGTTCGTCGGCGAGCTGACCGGTGTGCGCGTCGATGGCTTGGCCGAGGTCAAGGTGAAGAACCGCTTCGCCGTGGGTGACCACCTGGAACTGATGACCCCGCGCGGCAACTACCATTTCGACCTGCACCGCCTGTGCGACCGCCAGCAGCAGGCCATCGACGTGGCGCCGGGCGACGGCCATGTGGTGTACCTGCCCATCCCGGAACAGGTCGCGCTCGACTACGCCCTGCTGATGCGCGACCTCAGCACCGACGAGGTGGCAAGCTGACAACGCTGTAATGTGCGCCTCAGCTGCCTGACAGGCGCCAGCGGCGAACATCGTGGCCGCCTTGCTCGAAATCTGGAGGCTTGCGCAATCTTTGGGGGAGCTGAAGGCAGCTTACGCTATGCTGCTGACCAATCGCTGGATACTGGAACCGACCCTGGAAGGCAACCTCTACGGCCGCAACGATGCCAAGCGCGAGCAAGGCGCGCGAAGATCTCGGTCAGACCGCCTGGTCGCTGGTATCCGCCTGCGTTTCTGAAGGAGTGCTTCACCATGCTGCGCAAACACTTGCTGCCCCTTGGCCTGCTGGCCATCACTGGCCTGGCCCAGGCCGCCGAGACCATCGACGTCTACCGCGACCCCAACTGCGGCTGCTGCAAGGCCTGGATCAGTCACCTGCGCGACAACGGCTTCACCGTCAACGACCACGTCGAGCCGAACATGAGCGCGGTCAAGCAACGCCTGGGCGTGGCGCCGCGCCTGGCGTCGTGCCACACCGGGGTGATCGACGGCAAGTTCGTCGAAGGCCACGTGCCGGCCGAGCAGGTACGCCTGCTGGCCAAACGCAGCGACCTCAAGGGCCTGGCCGTGCCGGGCATGCCCATGGGCTCGCCCGGCATGGAAATGGGTGACCACAAAGATGCCTACCAGGTCATCGGCGTGACCCTGGATGGCCAGGACAGCGTGGTCGCCAACTACTGATGCTCAGCCTGGGCTGGCTTCACGCCTGGTAACACCTTTCACGTTCCAGGCGTGCCACTGGCTGTTACAGTCGCCCATTCCCACATGGCCCTACACGGAGTCCCCCCATGCTGCGCGCAACCGCCCTGGCCCTGGCCTGCCTTGCCGGCAGCCCGGCCTTCGCCGCCGAATCGCCCACCTATGGCCCCCAGCTCGAAGGCTTCAGCTACCCGCACCCGCTCAAGCATTTCGATTTCTCGTCCCAGGGTCAAACCCTGCAGATGGGCTACATGGACGTGCCCGCCCAAGGCCAGGCCAACGGCCACAGCGTAGTGCTGATGCACGGCAAGAACTTCTGCGCCGCCACCTGGGAAACCACCATCGACGCCCTGAGCAAAGCCGGCTACCGGGTCATCGCCCCCGACCAGGTCGGCTTCTGCAGCTCCAGCAAGCCGGCGCATTACCAGTACAGCTTCCAGCAACTGGCGGACAACACCCATACCTTGCTCGAACAACTGGGCATCAAGCAGGCCATCGTGCTCGGCCACTCCACCGGCGGCATGCTCGCCACCCGCTACGCGTTGATGTACCCGCAGCAGGTGGAGCGCCTGGCGATGGTCAACCCGATCGGCCTGGAAGACTGGAAAGCCCTGGGGGTGCCCTACCGCACCGTGGACCAGTGGTATGCCCGCGAGCTGAAGCTGGATGCCGAGGGCGTGCGCGAGTACGAACGCAAAACCTACTACGCCGGGCGCTGGAAGCCGGAGTACGAGCGCTGGGTGCAGATGCTGGTGGGTCTGAACAAAGGGCCGGGGCATGAAGCGGTGGCGTGGAACTCTGCGCTGATCTACGACATGATCTTCACCCAGCCTGTGTACCACGAGTTCAAGGACCTGCAGATGCCGACCCTGCTGCTGATCGGCGACAAGGACACTACTGCCATCGGCAGTGATATCGCGCCACCGGACGTGAAGGCCAAGTTGGGCAAATATGCGGAGCTGGGGCCGCGGGTGGCAAAGCTGATCCCCAAGGGTGAGCTGATCACCTTCGAAGGCATGGGGCATGCGCCACAGATCGAAGAGCCGATGCGGTTCAACCGCACACTGGTCGAGTGGCTCGGGCGGTAAGCCCTGGATTGGGGCGCTTTGCGCCCCTGTGGGCTGCGCTATCGCGCAGAGAACTCAATTCGTAAGCGCGACGCGGCCTCTGTGGGAGCGGGCGTGCCCGCGAAGAATCCAATGCGGTGCATGGCACCGGCTGCGCCGGTGTTCGCGGGCAAGCCCGCTCCCACAGGGATCGCGCAAGCTTTTCTTTGAGCAAGGCAGTTGAGTTGAGCCCACTGGCCTCTCTACATTTTCCAGATCTGCGCCTCGGTCCAGCCCAACTCGGCAAAGTCCCGCGCCCGCAACCCAGCCTCTTCCTCACAGAAAAATTCATCCAGCTGCGGTGGCCGTACCGCCGTGTCACTGAGCATCGCGTGCACCTGCCCACGGTGATGCATCTGGTGCTCGAACAGGTGCGCCAGCAAGCGCAACCGCTGCTCACGCTGCACTCGCTCGGGCCGCACGATGCTCACATAGCGTCCCAGGTCGTCGTCGCGCAGCCCCCGACAATAAGCGATCAGCCGGTGGTCGGCCTGGGCTTGCTCGGCATGCAGGTCGGTGCAGGTGGCAAACGGCTGCTCCGGGTCGAAGAAGCGCTCGCCATCGGCATCGGGCTGCTCGCCACGTTGCTCGCACTCGAGCATATGCAGGTAGAACCAGTCCACCGTCAGCAAGTGGTTGAGGGTGGCTTTGATCGACGGGAAAAAGCTGCAGCGCGGGGCGACGAATTCGTCCTGGCTCAGTTGCAGGCAGGCCTTGTACAGACGGTGGTTGGCCCAGCCATTGTTGTAGGCCTGGGTCAGCAGATGATGCGACAGCGGCTCCATGGGTCGGCTCCTTGTCAGGCGAAGCGTTGCAATTGCATCTCCCGTAGCCGGCTCAAGGTCCGTTGGTACGGGAACGCCAGATACCCTTGAGTGTAGAGGGCATCGAGCGGCACCTGCGCCTCCAGGTACAACGCTATCCGGCGGTCGTAGCATTCGTCGACCAGGGCAATGAAACGGCGCACCGCATCGTCCTTGGGTGACAGCGCCGGCAGTTGGCGATCGCCGGCCACCACCCGCGCCGCGCCATCCTCGGTGCCGCGGGCGATACGACCAGCCCGTTGCTCACCACCCAGCGCCGGAATGCCCGACACCAGAATGGCGCGAAAACGGTCGCACAGGGCCATGAACTCCATGGCCGCCAGCGGTTGTTCGCAAAGGTCGGCAAAGCGGCACCAGATGGCATGCTCGCTGCGCCGTACCACCTGCACCTGCCTTGAGCCGATGGCCAAAGGCTGATCGCTGCCAGCGTCATCTGGACTGAGCTGCCGGAACACCTCGCCCAACGGGCTGGGCTGCCCCGCTTGCGCCACCCAGTAACGCTGCCGTTCGGCACCTGGGTGCAGGCGATGATCCTGCTCGCCAGCCACCGGCAATACCTGCATGTGCCGCTGGATAGCGGCGATGGCGGGCAGAAAACGCTCGCGGTTGAAACCGTCGCGGTAGAGCTGCTCGGGTGGCTGGTTGGAGGTGGCGACGATCACCACGCCATGGTCGAACAGCACCTGGAACAGGCGGCCGAGGATGATCGCGTCACCGATGTCGTTGACGAACAACTCGTCGAAGCACAGCACGCGGATCTGCCGGGCCAGCTCGCCGGCCAGCGCCAACAGCGGGTCGGCGGTGCCGTTGAGCTGGAACAGGCGCTGGTGCACCCAGGCCATGAAGTGATGGAAGTGCTGACGCCGGCTGGGTACGCGCAGGCAGCGGTGGAACTGGTCCATCAACCAGGTCTTGCCGCGGCCGACCGGGCCCCACAGGTAGATGCCCGGGATGACGCGGCCCTGTTCGACTGCCTGGAAACAGCCCTGCAAGGCCTCGACGGCGCGGGCCTGGGCCGGGTCAGCGACAAAACCCTGGGTGCTCAGGGCTTGCTGGTAGAGGGAGTGGGGGTCGATAGTCATGCGGCATTATCTGCAGCGGCCTCATCGCCGGCAAGCCGGCTCCCATAGGGATTGCATCAGGGCTGACAGATGCTGTGGCAAGCACCTGGCAACCCTGATGCCCTTGCCAGAAACCATAGAATCGCCCACAGGGATTGCACATGGCTTGAGGGCAATGCGGTCGAGGTGGGAGCTGGCTTGCCGGCGATGAGGCCGGTGCAGGCAACCTTTGCCTCAGCCCTCGGCCAATCCTACTTTCAGCAACTTGCCGTCCTTGTCGTCGGTCAGCACATACAGGTACCCGTCCGGCCCCAACCGCACATCGCGAATACGCGCCTTCAATTCGCCCAGCAAACGTTCCTCATGCACCACCTTGTCGCCGTCCAGTTGCAGGCGGATCAGCTCCTGGGTGACCAGCGCGCCAATGAACAGATTGTGGTCCCAGGCCTTGAAGGTCGGGCTGTCGTAGAACGCCATGCCGCTGATGCCTGGCGACTTCTCCCACACATGGTGTGGGTCGACCATACCCTCCACGTGCTTGCCCTTGGCCTCGGGTATCGGCAACAGCGAGTAGTTGACGCCGTGTGTCGCAATCGGCCAGCCATAGTTCTTGCCGGGTTCGGGGATGTTGATCTCGTCGCCGCCGCGCGGGCCATGTTCGTGGGTCCAGAGCTTGCCGGTCCAGGGGTTGAGCGCGGCGCCTTGCTGGTTGCGGTGGCCGAACGACCAGATCTCCGGCCGTACGTTGTCCTTGCCGACGAAGGGGTTGTCCTTGGGCACCTCGCCGTCCGGCAGAATGCGCACGACCTTGCCTTGCAGCTTGTCCAGGTCCTGGGCAGTCGGGCGCTGGTTGTTCTCGCCCAGGGCGATGAACAGGTAGCCGTCGCGGTCGAACACCAGCCGCGAACCGAAGTGGTTGCCCACCGACAGCTTGGGCTGCTGGCGGAAGATCACCGTGAAGTTTTCCAGCCGGGCACGGTCCTCGGACAGCTGCCCACGGCCGACCGCGGTACCCGCCTTGCCATCACTACCCTCCTCGGCGTATGACAGGTACACGGTGCGATCCTTGCCGAACTCCGGCGACAGCAGCACATCCAGCAGGCCGCCTTGGCCCTCGGCCCAGACCTTGGGCACGCCGCTGATGGGCGGGCCAACCTTGCCTTCGGCGTTGACCACTCGCAGGTTGCCGGCGCGCTCGGTCACCAACATGTCCTTGCCGCCCGGCAGGAAGGCCAGCGCCCAGGGGTTGCGCAGGCCGTCGGCCAGGGTGCTGACGGTCAACGTGCCTTCTTCACTGCGAAACTGCTGTTCGGCCGCTGCCTGCGCCAACAACGGCAGCAGTGCAGCGGCGGTCAGGGAGACTAGCCAGGTAGCTCGGGACATGCGGGATTCCTTTCTACAAGAGATTTCGAAGAGGATTCACGGCGCGCGTGGGTTGTCGCGCGGCGGCCGGGCGGGTTCCAGGTTCGGGGTTTGCTGCTGGCGACGCAGGTTGTCGCCGTTGCCGATACCGCGGTTGTCCAGGGTGGGGGGACGCTGGTAAGGGTCGGTGGACGGGCCGCGTACGGGGGGCGTGGCCGGCATGCTGCCCTGGCGGCTGTTGGGGTTGGCGCGCTGGATCGGGCTGTTGTAGGGGTTGTTGTTGCCAGCGGCGAGTTGCAAGGGTGACTCGGGGCCAGCTTGCGCGGGCAGGCACAACGCCAGGCCGAGGGCCAGGATAGGCAATGTCGGGGTCATGCTTCACCTCCTGTACGAAAATGCCGCGCCTGGTGGGTTTGATAGCCTAAGGCGCGAAGGGTTCGCGGCAAAAGTGTGAATGCGGGTGGAGATAATTCCTGATGTTTCAGTATGAGCCTTGGAGGGCTGCTTTGCAGCCATTCGCGGCGGTCCGCCGCGAATGAGCCAAACGTCTACTGGCCTTTGTCCACCTTGTGCCGCGCCGCATACAGGCACAGCATCTCCATCGCCAGGGTCGCCCCCGCCAACGCGGTGATATCGGCATGGTCATAGGCCGGCGCCACTTCCACCAGGTCCATGCCCACCAGGTTGATGCCGCGCAGCCCACCCAGAATTTCCAGCGCCTGCACCGTGCTCAGCCCGCCACATACCGGCGTACCAGTCCCTGGCGCATAGGCTGGGTCAAGACAGTCGATATCGAAGGTGAGATACACCGGCCGCTCACCTACGCGCTGGCGGATCGCCGCGATCACCGCCTCGGTACCTTGGCGGTGCACCTGCCGGGCGTCGAGGATGGCAAAACCCTGGCTGTCGTCGTTGGTGGTGCGCAGGCCGATCTGCACCGAGCAAGCCGGGTCCACCAGGCCTTCACGTGCGGCATGCCAGAACATGGTGCCATGGTCGATACGCTTGCCCTCCTCGTCCGGCCAGGTGTCGCTGTGCGCATCGAAGTGGATCAGTGCCAGTGGGCCATGGCGGCGGGCATGGGCCTTGAGCAGCGGATAGCTGATGAAGTGATCGCCGCCCAGGGTGAGCATGGCGCAACCCGCTTCCAGGATATGCGCGGCGTGGGCCTCGATGCTGTCCGGCACCGACTGCGGCGTGCCACTGTCGAAGGCGCAGTCGCCATAGTCGATCACTGCCAGGTGGTCGAACGGGTCGAACGCCCACGGCCAGTGCCGGGCCCAGGCCTGCTGCACCGAGGCAGCGCGAATCGCCCGCGGGCCGAAGCGCGCGCCAGGGCGGTTGCTGGTGGCGGTATCGAACGGCACACCACTGACCACCACATCCACCCCACGCAAGTCGCGGCTGTAGCGGCGGCGAGAGAAGCTGGTAATGCCGGCGTAGGTACTTTCTGCGGCAGTGCCATACAGGCTGTCGCGGGTCATTGCCTGGTCGTTGCTTGCGGCTTGCTCCACGGTTGGGCTCCTTGGTCGTTATGGGTTACTGCCGGGTGCGGAAGGCGGTCCACAGGCGGTTGCGCTGGCGCAGATCGGCCAGGGCCATGCTGCGGTCGGCGAACAGGCGTTGGCGCACCTCGGCAGGCGGGTAGATGTCCGGGTCGTTTCGCACCGCCTCGTCCACCAGCGGCGTGGCCGCCTGGTTGGCATTGGCGAAAAACAGCGTGTTGGTCAGCGCAGCCACCGATTCGGGCTTGAGCATGAACGCGATGAACGCCCGCGCTGCCTCGGGATGCGGGGCGTCCTTGGGAATAACCAGGTTGTCCTGCCACACCAGCGTACCTTCACGGGGGATGCGGTAGATCAGCTTGAACGGTTTGCCGGCATGGCGCGCCTGGTCGGCAGCCATCGCCGCATCGCCGTTGTAGGTCAGCGCCAGGCACACGCTGCCGTTGGCCAGGTCGTTGATCTGCCGGCCATTGGCGACATAGCTGATCGACGGCTGCAACTGACTCAGCAAGGCCTGCGCCGCGGCGAGGTCGGCCTTGTCCTGGCTGTAAGGGTCCTTGCCCAGGTAGTTCAGGGCCACGCCGATCACCTCCTGCGGCGAGTCGGGCATGGCGATGCCGCAGTCCTTCAGGCGGCTGGCATACTCAGGCTTGAACAGCAGGTCGAGGCTGTCCAGCGGCACATCACCCAGGCGCTGGCGCACCGCCTCCACATTCACCCCCAGGCCCAGGGTGCCCCAGGTGTACGGCACAGCGTAGCGGTTGCCGGGGTCAGCCTCGGCCAACTTGGCCAGCAGGTCCTTGTCGAGGTTGGCGTAGCCGGGCATGGCCTGGGCATCCAGCGGCTGCAGGGCATTGGCCTTGAGCGCCCGGGCCAGCACGGTCGACGATGGCACCACCACGTCGTAGCCACTGCCACCGGTCAGCAGCTTGGTTTCCAGCACTTCGGTGGTGTCGAAGGTGTCGTAGCGCACCTTGTAGCCCGTCTCCCGTTCGAAGCGCTGGAGGGTTTGCGGGGCGACGTAGTCCGCCCAGCTGTAAAGGTTGACGACCTTTTCTTCAGCCTGCAGTGGCAAGGCCAGGACCAGGGACAGCAGGCACAATGATCGACGCATGGCGGACACCTCGGCAAATGGGTGGATGCCGCGAGGATGCCAGCCGGGTTACATTGCAGGAATGGCAAGTTTGCAAAGCTGACATTCTTCAGGAGCAATGTGATGCTCGGACAAGTGCACGACCCCGACCTGCACCTGCTGCGGCTGTTCGTCACTGTAGTCGAGGCCGGTGGTTTCAGCGCCGCCCAGGGCGTACTGGGCCTGAGCCAGCCCACCATCAGCCAGCGCATGGCGCAGTTGGAAACACGCCTGGGCTACCGCCTGTGCAGCCGCGGCAAGGGCGGCTTCCACCTGACGGAAAAAGGCGCGTTGCTACTGGACGCAGCCCGTGGGCTGCTGCTGAACATCGAGCAGTTTCGCCAGCAGGCCAATGGAGTTGGCGGGCGGCTGTTGGGGAGCGTGCGTATCGGCATGGCAGAAAACCAGGACAAGGCGGTGAGCCTGAAGCTGGCGACGGCCATTGCGGCGTTTCGCACGCGAGAAGAGTCGGTGCAGCTGGAACTGATCAGTGCGCCGCCAGCGGAGCTGGAGCGGCAGTTGCTGGAGCAGAAGCTGGACTACGCCATCAGCTACTTCTCCGGTAATCAGGCAGCGTTTGATTACCGGCCGTTGTTCGAGGAGCGGCAGCGGCTGTATTGCGGCAAGGGGCATATTCTGTTCGGCACATCCGGCGTCGAGCGGGAGCAGTTGCTCGACATGGACCAAGTGCGTCACCCCTACCGGTTTCTCAAAGGCGGTGAACCGTTCCAGAGCCAGCGCAGCATGGCGGTGGCGGAACAGATCGAGAGCGTGCTGGCATTCATTCTGTCGGGGCGGCATATCGGTTATCTGCCGTGCCATTGCGCGCAGGGGTGGGAGACTGAGGGGCTGTTGTGGGCGCTGGATCCGGGACTGGATTTTGTCGTGCCGTTTACCCTGGCCAGGCACCGGGCGCAGATAGTCGGTGAGGCACAGCAGGCGTTTGCGCAGGATTTGCTGGCGGCGTTTGCCTGAACAACAACCCTGAGGCATGCACGGCCCCTGTAGGAGCGGCCTTGTGTCGCGAAAGGGGTGCGCAGCGCCCCCAGGATTTCAGCTCCGCAGCACATATTGCTGGGGCCGCTTTGCGGCCCTTTCGCGACACAAGGCCGCTCCTACAGGAGGCCAATCCAACCCTTTGGATCAGGGTCAGTAAGCCAGGCTCCAGGTCAAGCTGTAGGTGCGCCCGCGCCCCTGGTAGTCATACAGGTATGCCGGCCCGTAGGTCGGCGAATAGAACAGCGTCGCGCGCTGCCCCCAGACCGTGCTGTACTGCTTGTCCAGCAGGTTCTGGATGCCGGCGCTGAAGGTACCGAAGCCGGTGTCCTGGCTGGCCAGCAGGTCGAAGGTGGTGTAGCCGTCGATTTCGTGGTCGGCATCGTCCTTCAGGCTGAATGCATGGTTGGCCTGCAGCCGTGCGCTGCGGCCATCGCCCTTCCAGCCGACGAACGCGGTAGCCTTGGACAGCGAGGCGTAGCGGGCATCGCGCTTGATCCAGCCACCATCGACGTCTTCTTCCTCGGAGCGGGTCAGGTGCAGGGTTCCTCCCGCCTCCCAACCCGTCTGGAAGTGCCGGGTCAGTGCGCCTTCAAAACCGAAGTCACGGCTCTTCTGCTCTTCCACGTCGATGTTCAAGGTTTGCGAATCGACATTGATGATCTTGTCCGACCAGATGTAGTACAGCGCCGCCTGGGCATCCCAGTCCAGGTCGGCATAGCGCCAGCCCAGTTCCACCTGGCGGCTCTTGATGCCGGCCAGCGGGTTATCGGCCACGCTCAGGCCCGGCTTGCCGTAGTACTTGGCCGGGTCCGGCAGGTCGAAGCCTTCGCCATAGTTGGTCCACACTTGGTGGCCATTCTTGAAGTCGTAGATGGCGCCAACGTTGAACAGGTTGACCTGGTAGTCGTTGCTGCCGCCCGGCACGCCCTTGAAGTCGCTGACGTCGACGTCCATCTGCTGGCGCCGGGCGCCGCCGGAGAAGGTCAGGTTATCGGTGGCATGCCAATCCAATTGGGCATACACCGACACGCCATCGACCCGGTAGCTGGGGTAGCGCGGGGCCTTGCTGTCCTTCTCCATCTCCAGGCCACCCGATTCGGAGGACGCCAGAGCGTTGAAGGTGGTCTGCTCGGCATTGAAGCGCTCGCGGTCCAGGTCAACCCCGTAGGTCAACTTCAGCGTGTCCCACTGCTTGGCGAACAGGCCCTTGAGGCTGGTGACCTCGAAGTTCTGCTGCGAGGCGGCGAAGTACACCCCGCGCGAACCGGTAGGCGTGGCGCGGTTGTAGTACGGGAATGGGTAGAAGTTGTCGTCTTCCTTGCGGTACGAGGCCTGCAGGTAGAAGTCCTGGCCCAGCACGTCGGTGTGGTGGTAGTTGGCGTTGAGCAGCAGGCGCCGGGTACGCGGCTCCAGGTCCGACGAGTAGCCGCTGCGCAGCTCGGCATCTTCCAGGTCGGACGGGGCGTTGTAGTTCAGGTGGGGAAAGTAGATGCCAGTGCTGCCATGGTTGCCCGAATCGTAGTACTGGGCCAGCAGGTCGAGGCTCTGCTCGTCGTTGAACTGCAACCCCAAGGTACCGAGCACGTCGATGGTGCGGTTGTACTGCAGGTCGGTCTGGGTGTTGTCGATGAAGATCTGGTCGCCAGCGCCATCGTAAAAGGCTTCGTTCTGCTCGCCGGAGATGCCCAGGCGGGCGTTGACCCGCTCGTTGCCGCCGCTGATCGACTGGGCGATACGGGTGGCCAGGTCGTCGCTGTTGTTGAAGCCGCTGCTGGCACCCAGCTGGGTCTCGAAACGCGCCGGGCCGGGTTCGCCCTTCTTGGTCACGATATTGATGATACCGCCAGTGGCGCCGCCGCCGTAGATGGCACTGGCGCCGGACAACACTTCGACACGTTCGACGTTGAACGGCGAAATGCTGTCGAACTGCCGCGACAGGCCACGCGAGCTGTTCTGGCTGACCCCGTCGATCATCACCAGCACGTTGCGCCCACGCATGTTCTGGCCGTAGTTGGTACGCCCTTCAGGTGCCAGGTCGAGGCCTGGCACCAGTTTGCCAATGGCTTCCTTCAGGCTGACGCCGCTGTCGATCTGCTCACGCAGCTGCTGCTGGTCGACCACCCAGACGGTGCCGGGGATTTCACTGATCGCGGTGCTGGTCCGCGAGGCCACGCTGACCTCGATCGGCTTGAGGTTGACCGCCTGCGGCGCCGCCTCGGCCTTGCGCAATGTCACTGTCCGGGCGTCGCTGAAGTGCCAGCTCATGCCGCTGCCAGCCAGCAACTGTTGCAGGGCCTGTTCGACGCTGTAGCTGCCGTGCAAGGCCTGGCTGGCCTGGCCGGCGACATCGCTGGTGGTGTACAGCAGGTGCAAGCCCGCCTGGTCGGCGAATGCGGTCAGGGCCTGGTCCAGGGGCTGGGCCGGCAGGTCGAGTTGTACCTGGCGGGCCTGAACCTGAGCCTGTTCGGCAGCGGTCGAGGCCCATGCCTGCAGCGGGCCGGCCAGCATGGCGAGGGCACTGCAGGACATCAGGGCATGGTGAAGAGGACCGCAGCGGCGGTGCAAAGGCTTGAGCTTCAGAGGCACGTATGAGCTTCCAGACAAGTCGTAAATGAGAATGGGTTGCTGATCAGTCCCACTACGACGATCTGGCTTGCAGGAACTTGCAGTGCCAAATGGAAAATATTTTCATTTTTCCTGTACCGGCCTCTTCGCGGGTAAACCCGCTCCCACAGAAACTACACAGAACTCAAGGTGTGGTGTAGCTGTGGGAGCGGGTTTACCCGCGAAGAGGCCAGTACAGCTAACTCAATACACCACAGCCAGCCACGGCAGGTAGGTAACCTTCAGGCCATAGCGCTGCTCAAGCGTGCGCAGCAACGCTTCAGGCTCATCGAGGTCGAACACGCCGCTGACTTCCATCGCCGCCAGCTTGCTGTCGGACAGCACGATACGCCCGTGCCGGTAACGTTCGAGCTCTGCCAGCACCTGCCCCAGCGGCTTGCCGTTGAAGATCAACTTGCCGCGCTGCCAGGCAGTCTGGGCGCCGGCATCGGGCGCCACCGTCAATTGCTGTTCGCCGACTTTGGCTTCGCCGCGGGCCAATACCACGCGCCCATCGCGGCGCACGCTGAAGGTCGCGGCACTGCCCTGCACCGACCCGCCGGCCGTATCGACCACAAAGGGCCGTGGCTCGTCCGTGGTCTCGAACAGCGCCTCGCCGGCATCCAGCACGACCCGGCGCTCACGCTCGCTGAACGCCACACTCAAGGCACTGGCGCTGTTCAGCGTCACCCGCGTGCCATCGGCCAGGGTGATCACCTGCCGCTCGCCCAACCCGGTGTGGTAGTCCGCCAGCAGCACCGGCGCCTGCTGCCAGCCGGCCACCGCGGCGGCCAGCAACACCAGCGAGGCGGCCACGCCCGCGGCCCAGTGGCGCTTGCGCCGGGCAGGCACTGCCGCAGTTGCCTGGGCGGTTGGGGTATGGCCGATGTCCAGCCACAGCGCCTCGGCCTCGCGCGCCGCCTCGGCATGGGCCGGGCTCAGCGCGCACCAGCGCCGGTAACGCGCCTGGTCCGCGGTGCTGGCGTTGCCCGAATGCAACAGCACCTGCCAGTCGAGGGCATCGTCGGAAAGGTCGCTGATGGGTTGGGCAGCAGGCATGGCGCACAGGTCAGTCATGGTTGTGTTTGAGCCAGTCACGGCAATGGCGCAGGGCCTGGCCGATGTATTTTGCCACCATACTCTCGGAAACGCCCAGCCGTTGTGCGATCTGCGCCTGAGTCAAGCCTTCGACGCGGTTCAGCAACAGCGCCTGACGGGCATTGTCGGACAACTGCGACAGCGCTTCATCGAGGATCTGCAGGCGCTCCCGGGCCAGCAACGCCGCCTCGGGCGCCGGCGCCGGGCAGGCCACCTCGCCGGCCCCGTCGCTGTCGTCATGGCTGGCGGCGATGCGCTGCTCGCGGCGCAAGGCATCGATCGCCAGGTTGCCGGCCACGCGGAAGATGAAACTGCGCGCGTGCAGCACCGGCACCGCCTGCTCATCGATTTTCACCAGCTTCAGGTAGGTTTCCTGCGCCACGTCGGCAGCACGCTGGCGGTCGCTCATGCGGCGGGTGAGGAACTGCAGCAGGTCGTCGTAGTGCTCCTGGAAACTCGCCAGCAAGCCCGACACGGGTGACGTCAGCATGGGATGGGGAATAGCCAGTAAGAGTAGTTATCGGGCGTTAATGAGAAACAGTATCTTTCATATGAATGGATACTTTCAACGTCAACGCGCATTTGCCACACTGCCGGTTCGCTCACTCTGGCAAGGTCGCACCCCATGACTGCCCGTCTGCACCGCTACACCCGCCTGTTCCTGGCCCTGCTGCTGGCCTGTGGGCTAAGCGCCTGCGCATTGTTCCAGGCACGCGACCCGCTGAATATCAGCGTGATCGGCATCGAGCCGCTGCCCGGACAGGAACTGGAACTGCGCATGGCGGTGAAGATACGGGTGCAAAACCCCAACGAGGCGCCGCTCGACTACAACGGCATCGCCCTCAACCTGGAAGTGAACGGCCAGCCGCTGGCCGCCGGGGTCAGCGACCAGCAGGGGCACATTGGCCGTTATGACGAAGCGGTGATCGTGGTACCGGTGAGCATCACGGCGTTTTCCTTCCTGCGCCAGGCTTATGGGCTGGGCAAGCTGGATTCGCTGCAGGGGTTACCCTACAAGCTGCGCGGCAAGCTGGCGGGCGGGCCGCTGGGGACCGTGCGCTTTGCCGACGAGGGCAAGCTCGACCTGCCCAAGGGCGGCAACTGGTAAGCGCCCGCTTGCGCCATGATCAGCGGTTGGTGCTGGCCGCGGCCATCAGTTTGTTGACTTCACTGCGCACCATGCTGGCATATTCGGGTGGCGTCATGCCGTCCAGTTCGGCCCGCACCCACTCGGCCCATTTGCCCTTGCGCCGTGGCTTTTCGGCGATCAGCCGGGCCGCTTCGCCCTTGGCCTTGCCCAGGTTGTTCTGCCACATCTCGAACAGCCGGGCCTTCTCTGCCTCGATCTGCGCCCGTTCCTCGAAGCTCATGTTGGCCAGATTGAAACTCATGAAGGTACCTGCAGGTTTGAAAATGGCCGCTATCTTACACCCAGGCAACGCTACATCGGAAAGCCAGCGCAACTTTCCCGACGCGGCAGCATCCATTGTTCAAACCACCCCATCGACGAGGACGAGTTCATGGCCCGGAAAAACGCCACACTGGCCGACAGCGATCAGATCAAGGACCAGGTATTCAGCGAACTGCAAGCGCTGATCGAAGAATCGGAAAAGCTGCTCAACGACAGCGCCGCCCTGGTGGGCGACGAGGCAGAAACCCTGCGCGCCCAAGTCAGCCTGAAGCTACGCCAGGCGCGCGAGGCAGCCAGCAACGTGCGCAGCAAGGCGCAACCGGTGGTGGAGGCCACCCAAGACTACATCGGTGGTCACCCGTGGCAAACCGTGGCCATTTCCGCAGGCCTGGGGCTGGTGGTAGGCCTGTTGCTGGGACGACGCAACTGAACCTTGGGCCGCCTGGTGCGAATCAGGCGGCCTGCGCCAGCGGGATACCGCTGTGGAAGCGCAGTTCCTGGTCCGGCGTCTGGATCAGCTCCACTTCCGCTGCGCGCACCAGTTCCACCCGGCGGGCGATGTCCGCCTCATCGCCGTAGTTGTGCGCCAGTTTCAGGTAACCCTGATAGTGGCGCGCTTCACTCTTCAGCAGGCCATGGTAGAAGCGGCCCAGTTCCTCATCCAGGTGCGGCACCAGTGCGGCAAAGCGCTCGCAGCTGCGTGCTTCGATGAATGCCCCCACCACCAGCGTATCCACCAGCTTGACCGGCTCGTGGGCGCGCACCAGGCGCCGCAGCCCCGACGCATAGCGCCCCGCCGACACCGGGCGCAATGGCACGCCACGGCGCTTCATCAGGCGCAGCACCTGCTCGTGGTGCACCAGCTCCTCACGGGCCAGGCGCGACATCATGTTGATCAGGTCGAGGTGGGTGTTGTACTTGGCGATCAGGCTCAAGGCGGTGCTGGCGGCCTTGAATTCGCAGTTCTTGTGGTCGATCAGCAGGGTTTCCTGGTCGGCGAGCGCCGCCTCGATCCAGGCGTCTGGCGTCGGGCAACCAAGAAAGGCGTCGATTTCGGGGATCAGGGACATAAGCGTGCAACCACACAGGACAGGCAGGGCCGGCGATTATACCGGCGGCGGCGGGCGGCGCCAGTGACTATGCTTGATGTACATCAAGCGCCAGCGGGGGAAACGCCGACTATAGTCAGGCATTGGCCGCCACCTTTGAAGGGAGTTCACGCCCATGCAAGCCGTACGCAGCATCCTCGTCGTGCTCGACCCCGCGCACGCCCATAGCCGGGCACTGACCCGGGCCAAGCTGATCGCCGGTGTGACCGGGGCCCGCCTGCACCTGCTGATGTGCGACAAGCAGCATGACCACAGCGCCCTACTGAGCCTGCTGAGCAGCCAACTGCACGATGACGGGTACGATAACGTCACCCATGAGGAGGCCTGGCACGACAACCTGCACGACACCATCATCTGCGTGCAGCAGGCCGAGGGCTGTGAGCTGGTGATCAAGGAACACCGCCCGGACAACCCGCTGAAAAAAGCCCTGCTCACCCCCAGCGACTGGAAACTGCTACGCCAGTGCCCTTGCGCCGTGCTGATGGTCAAGAGCGAGCGGCCGTGGACCGGGGGCAATATCCTGGCCGCGGTGGACGTGGGCAACCAAGACGAGGACCACCGCCGCCTGCATGCGAGCATCATCGACCACGGCTATGCCATTGCCGGGCTGGCCAAGGGCGAGTTGCACGTCATCAGTGCCCATCCATCGCCGATGCTGTCGGCGTCGGACCCGGTGTACCAGCTGAGCGAGACCATCGAAAAGCGTTATCGCGAGGCCTGCAAGGCGTTCCAGGCGGAGTACGACATCAGCGAAGACCGCTTGCATGTGGCCGAAGGGCCAGCGGACGTGCTGATCCCGCATACCGAGAAGCTGCTCGATGCCGTGGTGACGGTGATTGGCACCGTGTGCCGTACGGGGATTTCCGGGGCGTTGATCGGCAATACCTCGGAAGTGGTGCTGGACTCGCTGGAAGGGGATGTGCTGGTGCTGAAGAGCGAAGAGGAAATCGCCCACCAGGCCGAATTGGCCCGTGGCTGAGTCCAACCTGTAAGGGCCCTATCGCCGGCAAGCCAGCTCCCACAAGAACCGCATTGACCTCAAGTCATATGCAGTACCTGTGGGAGATTCTATGGTTTCTGGCAAGGGCATCAGGGTTGCCAGATGCTCGCCACAGCATCTTCAGTGCGTGTGGCAAACACCTGTCAGCCCTGATGCGATCCCTGTGGGAGCTGGCTTGCCGGCGATAGGGCTGCGAAGCAGCCCCCAATCAACACCGACAGCTAGGCCAACGCCTCCCGCACCTTCGGGTCCAGCCCCTCGCCGGCATTGGCCTCGACCCATTCCGCCAACTGCCGGCGCATCGCCGGTGTCCAGAAGCTCTGCAGATGCTGCCTGATCCCTTGCACCGCCAACGCCCGGTCCGGTTCGCTGTCGAAGTAGTGGGCAATCTGGTTGGCCATCTTGACCAGGTTGGCGCTGCTCATCGGCGCACCTCGGCTTTTTCCGCCTTCTCTGCGGTGCGACGTTCCTTCAGCAAACGCCGCTGTTCATCGCTGAAGTCCTGATAACGCTTCTGCCATTGCGACGGCTGGAACACCTTCACCACCTCCACCGCCGTCACCTTGTACTCAGGGCAGTTGGTGGCCCAGTCGGAGTTGTCAGTGGTGATCACGTTAGCCCCCGACTCAGGGAAGTGGAAGGTGGTGTACACCACCCCCGGCGCCACCCGCGCACTGACCTTGGCCCGCAGCACGGTCTGCCCGGCGCGGCTGCCGATGCCGACCCAGTCACCGTCGTGAATACCGCGGCTTTCGGCGTCGGTCGGGTGAATTTCCAGGCGGTCGGCATCATGCCAGGCCACGTTGCCAGTGCGCCGGGTCTGGGCGCCGACGTTGTACTGGCTGAGGATGCGCCCGGTAGTCAGCAACAGCGGGTAGCGGTTGTTGACCTTCTCATCGGTGGGCACGTAGCCGGTGAGCATGAAACGCCCCTTGCCACGCACGAACTGGTCGATGTGCATGGTCGGTGTGCCGTCGGGCGCGGCGTCGTTGCAGGGCCACTGCAGGCTGCCATGGCGGTCGATCTCGGCGTAGCTGACGCGCTGGAAGGTCGGCGTCAGGCGGGCTATCTCGTCCATGATCTCGGAGGGGTGGCGGTAGTTCATCGGATAGCCCAGGGCGTTGGCCAAGGCCACGGTGGCTTCCCAGTCGGCCTTGCCGGCCAGCGGTTCCATGACCTTGCGCACCCGCGAAATACGCCGCTCGGCATTGGTGAAGGTGCCGTCCTTTTCCAGGAACGAGCTGCCGGGCAGGAACACATGGGCGAACTTGGCCGTCTCGTTGAGGAAGATGTCCTGCACCACCACGCACTCCATGGCGCGCAGGGCCGCGGTCACATGCTGGGTGTTGGGGTCGCTCTGGGCAATGTCCTCGCCCTGGCAGTACAGGGCCTTGAAGCTGCCATCCAGCGCCGCCTCGAACATGTTGGGAATGCGCAGGCCAGGGTCGGGCTGCAAGGTCACCCCCCAGGCACGCTCGAACTCGGCGCGCACGCCCTCGTTGGAAATATGCCGGTAGCCAGGCAGCTCATGAGGGAACGAGCCCATGTCGCACGAACCCTGCACGTTGTTCTGCCCGCGCAGCGGGTTCACCCCTACCCCTTCCCGGCCGATGTTGCCGGTGGCCATGGCCAGGTTGGCGATGCCCATCACCGCCGTGCTGCCCTGGCTGTGCTCGGTCACGCCCAGGCCGTAGTAGATCGCCGCGTTGCCGCCGGTGGCGTACAGGCGGGCAGCAGCGCGGATCTGCTCGGCGGGCACGCCACAGACCGGGCCGAGCACTTCGGGGGCGTTTTGCGCCTGGCTGACGAAGTCGCGCCAATGGCTGAAGTCCACGGTTTCGCAGCGGGCATCGATAAAGCGCTGGGCCAGCAGGCCTTCGGTGACGATCACGTGGGCCAGGGCGTTGAGCATGGCCACGTTGGTGCCTGGGCGCAGTTGCAGATGCAAATCGGCGCGGGCGTGGGGCGAGTCGACCAGGTCAATGCGCCGTGGGTCGATCACGATCAGCCGCGCGCCTTGGCGCAGGCGCCGCTTGAGTTGCGAGCCGAACACCGGGTGGGCATCGGTGGGGTTGGCGCCGATCACCAGCACCACGTCGGCCTGCATCACCGAATCGAAGCTCTGCGTGCCGGCCGACTCGCCCAGGGTCTGCTTCAGGCCATAGCCAGTGGGCGAATGGCATACCCGCGCGCAGGTATCGACGTTGTTGTTGCCGAACGCCGTGCGCACCAGTTTCTGCACCAGGTAGGCTTCTTCGTTGGTGCAGCGGCTGGAGGTGATGCCGCCGATGGAGTCGCGCCCGTACTTGAGCTGGATGCGGCGGAACTCGCTGGCGGCATAGGTTACCGCCTCGTCCCAGCTCACTTCCTGCCACGGATCTTGCAGGCGCTTGCGGATCATCGGCTTGGTGATGCGGTCCGGGTGGGTGGCGTAGCCCCAGGCGAAGCGGCCCTTGACGCAGGCGTGGCCGTGGTTGGCGCCGCCATTCTTGTCCGGGACCATGCGCACCAACTGGTCACCCTTCATTTCGGCACGGAACGAGCAGCCGACCCCACAGTAGGCGCAGGTGGTGATGACCGCGCGCTCGGGCTGGCCAAGCTGCACCAGGCTCTTTTCCGTCAGCGTCGCGGTCGGGCAGGCCTGCACGCAGGCGCCGCACGACACGCACTCGGAAGCGAGGAAGTTGTCGCCGCCCGCTGCCGCCACCCGCGATTCGAAGCCGCGCCCGGTGATGGTCAGGGCGAAGGTGCCCTGGATGTCCTCGCAGGCGCGCACGCAGCGGCTGCAGACGATGCACTTGCTCGGCTCGTAGTCGAAATACGGGTTGGATACGTCCTTTTTCTCGGCCAGGTGGTTGGCGCCGTCATAGCCGTAGCGCACCTCGCGCAGGCCCACCTGGCCAGCCACGCTCTGCAGCTCGCAGTTGCCGTTGGCCGAGCAGGTCAGGCAGTCCAGCGGGTGGTCGGAGATGTACAGCTCCATCACGTTGCGGCGCAGGCCGGCCAGGCGCGGGGTTTCGGTGCGCACCACCATGCCTTCGCTGACCGGCGTGGTGCAGGAGGCCGGGTAGCCACGCATGCCTTCGATTTCCACCATGCACATGCGGCATGAGCCAAACGCTTCGAGGCTGTCGGTGGCGCACAACTTGGGGATGTTGGTACCGAGCATGGCTGCGGCACGCATCACCGAGGTACCAGCGGGCACGCTGATGGCACGGCCGTCGATGCTCAGGCTGACCTGCACCTCGCTGTCGCGGGCCGGGGTGCCCAGGTCGCTGCTTTTATCAGAAGCGGGGTCGAAGTAATTGATCACTGCGCGGCCTCCGTTTGGGTCAGGCCGAAGTCGGCGGGGAAGTACTTGAGCGCGCTGGCCACCGGATAGGCGGTCATGCCGCCCATGGCGCACAGCGAGCCGTATTGCATGGTGTCGCACAGGTCGCGCAGCAACAGGGCCTGGTCATGGCGCTCGGTGAAATCACTCGTCGCGATCAGCCGGTCGACCACTTCCATGCCACGGGTCGAACCGATGCGGCACGGGGTGCACTTGCCACAGGATTCCTCGGCACAGAACTGCAGGGCAAAGCGCGCCATGCTGGCCATGTTCAGGGTATCGTCGGCCACCACCACACCACCATGGCCAAGCATCGCGCCCATGGCGGCGAAGGCTTCATAGTCCAGCGGCGTATCGAAGTGACTGGGCGGCACCCAGGCACCGAGCGGGCCACCTACCTGCGCGGCCTTCAGCGGCCGGCCACTGGCCGTGCCGCCGCCATAATCTTCCACCAGCTCGCGCAGGGTCAGGCCAAACGCGCGCTCCACCAGGCCGCCCCGACGGATGTTGCCGGCCAGCTGGAACGGCATGGTGCCCAGCGAACGGCCCATGCCGAAATCACGGTAGAACGCGGCGCCCTTGGCCAGGATGACCGGCACTGAGGCCAGGGTGAGCACGTTGTGCACCAGCGTCGGCAGGCCGAACAGCCCCTGCAGCGCAGGCAGTGGCGGCTTGGCGCGGACGATGCCGCGCTTGCCTTCGATGGATTCGAGCAGGGCGGTTTCTTCGCCGCAGATATAGGCGCCGGCGCCGACCCGCACCTCCAGGTCGAAGGCCTGGCCGCTACCGGCCACGTCGGTGCCGAGATAGCCGGCATCACGGGCGATGGCAAACGCCTGGTCGAGCACGCGGATGGCGTCGGGGTATTCCGAGCGCACATAGATGTAGCCCTTGTCGGCACCCACGGCGAGGCCGGCAATGATCATGCCTTCGATCAGCAGGAAGGGGTCGCCCTCCATCAGCATGCGGTCGGCAAAAGTGCCGGAGTCGCCCTCGTCGGCATTGCACACCATGTACTTCTGCCCTGCCCCTGCCTCACGAACAGTGCGCCATTTGATGCCCGCCGGAAATGCCGCGCCGCCACGGCCGCGCAGGCCGGAATCGAGCACCGCGGCGACCACTTCGGCACCGCCCAGGGCTACGGCAGCTTCCAGGCCGGCGAAACCACCGTGGGCACGGTAGTCGTCCAGCGACAGCGGGCGGATGATGCCGGCACGGGCGAACAACAGGCGCTGCTGGGACTTCAGATATGGGATTTGTTCGACCGGCCCCAGTGCCAGCGAGTGGCCACCCGGCGCACCGGTCAGGGTATCGAGCAATGACGGCACGTCTTCCAGGGTGACCGGGCCGAAGCCTAGGCGCCCTTGCGCGCTGTCGCACTCCAGCAGCGGCTCCAGCCAGTAGAGCCCGCGTGAGCTGGTGCGCTGGATTTCCAGCGGCAGCTGGCGGCGCTCGGCCTCGCGCTGCAAGGCATCGGCGACCTGGTCGGCACCAACGGCACGGGCCACCGAATCGCAGGAGATGTATACCTTCAGCATGCTGCATCCTCCCGACAACCGTTCACCAACGTGCGCAGGCGTTCAGGGGTGAGGCGCGCATGCACTTGGCCATCCAGCTCCAACGCCGGCGAGCAGGCACAGGCGCCCAGGCAATACACCGGGCGCAGGCTGATGGCGCCGTCGGCGCTGGTGCCGTGGTCGTCCAGCGCCAGCTGTTCGCGCAGTTGCGCGGCCAGGGCCTCGGCACCACGACTCTGACACGATTCGGCGCGGCACAGGCGCAGGGTGTGGCGCGCTGGCGGCGAGGTGCGGAAATCGTGGTAGAAACTGATCACCCCGCGCACCTCCGCCAGGCTCAGGTTCAGGGCATGGGCGATTTCGGGGACGGCGGCATCGGGGATATAACCGATGTCGTGCTGGATGGCATGCAGGATCGGCAACAGGGCGCCGGGAGTATCCTTGTCGCGGGCCAGGATACGCTGGATCATGGGCAGGTGGAGCAGTTCATCAGGCATACAGCGGACCTCGGCATCACGGACCCCGCCTTTGTCGTGATGAGGGCAGGTATCCAGCGTGTTCTGCTGTGGCGCGCCGGCCACGTCACGGTTACGTGGTATCAGCGGCCTCCTTGCCCCCGGCCGCACGTCTGCGCGCGCTGGTCCGAAGGCATCCTGCAAGCATGGCACTTGTGGCGCCGGGAGGTTGCGTGCGAGCGACCAAGCGTATCCTGAAACCGACGCGGGCTCTTTTTGCCATTGCGCGGTCTGCTCTTGTGGGAGCAACTGCCTTGTGTTGCCTGGGCTGGCCTCATCGCCGGCAAGCCAGCTCCCACAGGTACTGTGCCGATTTCGGGCGCACGCTATTACCTGTGGGAGCGGCTTTAGCCGCGAACACCGGCAAAGCCGGTGCCATCCATCGCGGCCTCAGGCCACCGCCTTGTCCCCGCTGCGCCCGGCTTCGAGCTCACGCACCAGCGGCAACACGTGCTCGCCGAAATACGCCACTTCTTCCTGGAAATGCAGGAACCCGGACAAGATCAAATCCACCCCCACCGCCTTCAGCGCAACGATGCGCTCGGCGATTTGCTGCGGGGTGCCGATCAGGTTGGTCTTGAATCCATCGTTGTACTGCACCAGGTCCTCGAAGCTGGACTTGGCCCAGTTGCCCTCGCCTTCCGGGCTCGCAGCACCGGCATGCTTCACCTCCTGGCCAAACGCCCGCACCGCCTCGGGGTTGGCCTTGTCGATGATCGCCTGCAACACTGCCTGCGCCTCTTCCTCGGTGTCACGGGCGATGATGAAGGCATTGACCCCGATCTTCACCGAATGGCCGTTGGCTGCCGCCTTGGCGCGAAGGTCATCGACCTGGGCCTTGATCCCTTCCACGCTGTTACCGTTGGTGAAATACCAGTCCGACACCCGCGCCGCCATGTCCCGCGCCGCACGCGAACTGCCACCTTGGAAGATCTCCGGGTGCGGCTGCTGCAGCGGCTTGGGTTTGAGGTTGTAGTTACGCAAGCGATAGAAGTCGCCGTTGAACGTGAAGTTGTCCTGCGTCCAGATCCCCTTCAGCGCGCGGATGAACTCCTCGGAGCGGCGATAGCGCTCGTCGTGATCCAGCCATGGCTCGCCAATGGCATGGAACTCGCCCTTGAACCAGCCCGAGACCACGTTGATGGCAATGCGGCCGTTGGTGAACTGGTCGATGCTCGCCAGCTGCTTGGCCGCCAGCACCGGGTTCCACGGGCCTGGCAGGATCGCGGCGATGACCTTGAGCTTTTCCGTGGCGGCCAGCAGCGCATGGCTGATGGTGACCGATTCATGCTGGTTGTCGGCACCGTAGCCGGCGGTGAAGCGGATTTGCGACAGGGCGTAGTCGAAGCCGGACTGTTCGGCGATTTGCGCTAGCTTGCGGTTGTAGTCGATGTCCCAGCTGGTGCGCTGCTCGATGGTGCTGACCACCAGGCCACCGCTGACGTTGGGGACCCAGTAGGCGAACTTGATCGGGGTGTGGCTCATGGGATGGCTCCTTGGGAATCCTTGAGGGTTCAAGGTGGTAGGAGCAGCAAGCGTGCCAACCAAAAACAAAGTTCAGTATCAATGGCTTAGCAAAATTCCTGAGCACGGCCAGGTGCATTGCGCATAGCAGACTGTCGAATCACTGTTGCCCCTGCAACAGCACGTCTGAGGACGCCCACCACAACGCCTGGCAAGCGCTCGGCGGTCAAGTACCGGGCCCCCACGCTATAGCCCTACACCGTCAACCGCGCCAACCGCTGCAACGCCCGAATCACTTCCTGATCCCGCTCCTCCAGCACATCCGCCTGGATAAGGGCGATCACCGCCTTCAGCAACTCGGTCTGATTCATCGCTGTTCGCTGTTGAAGCGCCAGCATGTCCTGCGCCATGTGCGGATTGACCTTCATCGACAACCGCCTGAACGCGCTTCGATCGACTTGAGCTGCTGTTTGCGCGCCTCGCGGATGGCCGGCGTGGATTGAGGCGGAATGGCGACCACCCCATCGCAGCGGGTACATACCCCTACCAGAATGTCCTTGGCCATCCCTTGGCCATCACTGAACGGTACATCCCGGCGAACATAGTGCGTGGGCACCACTGCCTGGCAATGCTCGCATAGCGCTTTTCCGCTATCCCCTTCTAGAAGGATCTTCATGATCTGGGTACTCCCCTGTTTCAAGCGCCGCTATCACGGCGCGTTGGCCACGGCTTGCCTTGGCGATCGCTTTCGCCCCTGCAGCCGCGGCATCCGCTGCTCTTCGTCGATCGCGGCCCCCACGCTACGCTTTATGATGCCGCTTACGCTGCCTCCAGCTCCAGTCGAGTACGAGCCCCGGCGTCGGACCGTTTCAACATCGCGGCCGGAATCGCCAGAATCAGCAAACCGCTGACGAACAGGCACGCGCCCAGCACGTAAGTGCCATTGTTGATATTGCCGGTCATCTCCTCCGCCATTGCGGTGATCATCGAGCCGGTGAAGCCCGACAGGTTGCCGATGGCATTGATCATGCCGATACCCGCCGCTGCCGCGACACCCGAGAGCACGGTACCCGGCAACGTCCAAAAGATCGGCATCAGGCTCAATACACCCGACGCTGCAACCGTCAGGAAGAGGATCGACAGCGTGATGTCATGGGCAAACGCGGCGCTGAGAATCAGTCCGCAACCGCCGATGAATGCAGGTATTGCGGCATGGAAGCGGCGCTCGCCGGTACGGTTGGAATGACGTGCATTCAGGAACATGGCGATGACGGCCACACCGTAGGGGATGGCGGTCAACAGGCCAATTTCCAGGGTGCTGGTCACGCCGGCGCTCTTGATGATCGACGGCATCCAGAAAGCAAGACCGTAAAAGCCTGTGTTGAAGGTCAGAAGGATGAACACCAGCAGCCATACCCGCGGGTTGAAAAAGACATCGGCCAGTCGGGAAACCTTGCCGCGCTCGTCCTGTTGCAGGTTGGCCTTGAGCAACAGCTTCTCCTTGTCGGAAAGCCAGCTCGCCTTGTCGATGTTGTCGCACAGGCAGGTGAATACCACCACCGCCATGATCACCGAAGGTACCCCTTCGACCAGCAGCATCCACTGCCAACCCGCCATGCCATGCCAGCCGTCCATGCTGGTCATCAGCCAGCCCGAGAGCATGCCGCCCAGCGTGAGGCTAACCGGCATCGCCATCAGGAAACCCGACATCACCCGGCTCTGCCGATGGGTCGGGAACCAGTAGTTGAGGTACAGGATCACGCCTGGAAAGAAGCCGGCCTCACAGATGCCCAGCAGAAAACGCAGCACGTAGAACATGGTGCTGGACTCGACATGGAAGAACACCGCAAGCGGCTGGGTGAAGGCTACCGCCATGGAGATGATCGCCCAGCTCATCATGATGCGGGCGATCCAGAATCGGGCGCCATACCGATGCAGCAACAGGTTGCTCGGCACCTCGAACAGGAAGTAACCCCAGAAGAACACACTGGCGCCCAGGGCATACACCGTATTGCTGAACTGCAGGTCCTCGAGCATGCTCAATTTGGCAAAGCCGATGTTCACCCGGTCGAGATAGGCCGCCATGTAGCACAACAGCAGTACCGGCAGAATACGCAAGATGACCTTGCGGTAAGTGCGATCTTCGAAAGCCTGATCGCGAACGGCGTCGACAGTTTGTTGATGTTCCATACCCAAGCCTCTTGGCATGTCGTGCATGCCTGATTGTTGTTATCGAAAGAGCCGGGCGCGACAGCGCCCATTGGTAGTGCCTGTTAGCAAATCGGATCACGGCTGGGCTGGCCATCGACCAGTCGCAGCAGGCCCAGTGGGTTGGCGTCGCGCAACGCCTCGGGCAGCAAGGCATCGGGGAAGTTCTGGTAGCACACCGGACGCAGGAAACGGTCGATCGACAGGCTGCCGACCGAGGTGCCGCGACTGTCGGACGTGGCCGGGTACGGGCCGCCATGGACCATGGCGTCGCACACCTCGACACCGGTCGGGTAGCCATTGACCAGCACCCTGCCGGCCTTTTGCTCTAGGATCGCCACAAGCGGCGCAGCCTCGGCCAGGTCACCAGCTTCACCGATCAAGGTGGCCGTCAGTTGGCCGCCCAGCGCGTGCAGCGCGGTCAGCAACTGGGCCTGGTCGGCCAGTTCGACCAGTACCGTGGCCGGCCCGAAGACCTCCTCCTGCAGCAATGGCTCACCATCCAACAGCAATTGCGCATCGGCCTGGAACAGCTGCGGCCAGGCCCGGTTGCCCTGCTGCTCAGCACCGGCCAGATGGCGGATACCGGCATGCGCCTTGAGCGTGGCCACACCATGGGCATAGCTGGCCAGGGTGCCGCTGTTGAGCATGGTCTGCGGTGCATGGTCGGCCATCTGCGCACGTAGATGCTCGATGAAGGCGCTGAAGTCAGGGGAGCGCACGCCCAGCACCAACCCGGGATTGGTGCAGAACTGTCCGCAGCCCAGCACCACCGAAGCCGCCAGCTCGCGGGCCACCGCCTCGCCACGGGCGGCCAGCGCCCCCGGTAGCACCAACACTGGATTGATGCTGCTCATTTCGGCGAACACCGGGATCGGCTGTGGCCGCGCCGCAGCCATGTCGCAGAGGGCACGGCCCCCCTTGAGCGAGCCGGTGAAGCCCACGGCACGGATGGCCGGGTGCTTGACCAGCGCTTCACCGACCGCGCCGCCGAAGATCATGTTGAACACCCCGGCCGGCATGCCGCAGCGCTCGGCAGCGCCGACGATAGCCTCGGCCACCCACTGCGCCGTGGCCATGTGGCCGCTGTGCGCCTTGAACACCACCGGGCAGCCAGCCGCCAGTGCCGCGGCGGTGTCGCCACCGGCGGTAGAGAATGCCAGGGGGAAGTTGCTGGCGCCGAACACCGCGACCGGCCCCAGGCCCAGGCGGCACTGACGGATGTCGAGGCGTGGCAGCGGAGTGCGCTGGGGTTGTGCACGATCGATGCGGGCGCCAGAGAAATCACCACGGCGCAGCACGGTGGCGAACAGGCGCAACTGGCCGCTGGTACGCCCCCGCTCACCCTGGATGCGCGCCGCTGGCAATGCCGTTTCACGGCAGACGGTGTCGATGAAATCGTCGCCCAGGGCATCCAGTGCCTCGGCGATGGCGTCAAGAAATTCGGCCCGGCGTGCCGCGGACAAGGCCCGGTAGGTCGGGTAGGCAGCGGCCGCCGCCAATGCTGCCGCGTTCACGTCTTCTTCCGTGGCCTGATGAAACGCCCCAGGCAGCGCCTGCCCCGTATGCGCATCGACACTTTGCAAGGTGGCCTGGCCGGTAGCACGGCGAACTCCGCCGATGAATTGCTGGCCTGCGTGTGAAGTCATTCGGTAATTCCTCGCCATTGCGTCAGACATTGGACGCTAATCTAGGCGGCTCTGCGATTCTTGCCCAATGGCTTTTCGGGATCATCCGATAACGATCTGTTATCACTCAGTTTGCGCCTGCCGTGCGTTGGCCACGAGAATTTCGGCGAATTCCAGGGCCGCGCCGCTCAAGGGCTCGCCTTTGCGGGTGAGGATGCCGTAGTCCTGCGGCGTCAAGTGCAGCGGTGTATCGAGGTTGACCAGCACACCGCTGGTCAGATGCGGCTCGACCATCGCCTGGGGCAGCATGCCGATCATCGGGCCGCCCAGCAGCACTTTCAGGAAGGTCTGCATGGAGATGGTATCGATGGTATTGCGCGGTACCGCCACGCCCGCTTCGGCGAACGCACGCTCCATGCGCCCGCGGATCGGCGTGCCCTTGGGGTATAGAATCCATGGCCACTCCAGCAACTGCGGCAAGGTCACCGGCCCGGCATCGCACAACGGGTGCTGGTCATTGACCACGAAGCAGAATGGCTCGGGCGCCAGCGGCTGGAAGTCGAACCGCTGCTGCTGCGACACATCGGTAAAGCGAGCAACGGCCAAGTGCAGGTGCTTGTCCTCGAGCATGGCCATCAGATGGTCGCTGGTCTGCTCCACCACCTCGATCGACAGCAACGGCTTGCGTTGCTTGATCGCGACGATGGCATCTGGCAGCGCCACGGCAGTGGCAGCAAAGATGCCGCCCACCTTCAAGTGGCCATGGCCGCCCTGGCGCAGGTTGTCGATCTGGTCGACGAAGTTGCGCGCATCGTTCAGCGCCACCTGGGCATAACGCACGACCTGCTCGCCCAGCGAGGTGGGCGGCATGCTGCGCGGCAGGCGTTCGAACAAGGCAAAGCCCAGCAGGTGCTCGATCTCCTTGAGCATCTTGCTGATCGCCGGCTGGCTGAGATTCATCTGCTGCGCCGCCAAGTGCATGTTGTGGGTGCGCCCGAGCGTATCGATAAGCACCAGGTGGCGGAATTTGAGCCAGTTGCAGACATGGGTGAAGGAAAGGTCCGACATGGAATCCACCTTTGGTGCAATAACCTATTGTTATCGAATAGTGAAAAGATGCCATTGGAGTTTATCGCGTGACGTGCCTAGCGTGCAGCTCTCAATAGCCAAGAGAGTTTTTGCCATGCCGATGATGCTTACCCCCGCCAATACCCTGCCCGAGGACGGCTTGAGCGGAACCCTGGTCGGCCGTGCCTGGACACCCGGTGAACCCGGCGGCCCATCGCTGATCACCCTGCGCGCCGACGGCGTGTTCGATCTGTCCGAGCATTTCGCCACCCTCAGCCAGTTGCTCGAATGCGCAGCCCCCTTGCAGATGGTGCGCAGCACCCCGGGGCGCTTCCTGTGCAGCCTCGAGGCGTTGCTGGGCAACAGCGGCGAGGCGTTCGATGCGAGCCTCCCCTACCTGCTGGCCCCGGTCGACCTGCAAGTGATCAAGGCCGCAGGCGTGACCTTCGCCGCCAGCATGATCGAGCGGGTGATCGAAGAGCAGGCCGGTGGCGATGCCAGCAAAGCCGAGGCTGTGCGTGCCACGGTACGCTCGGTGATCGGCGACAACCTGCGCGCGGTCCGTCCTGGTTCGGAACAGGCCATGGCGCTGAAGACGTTGCTGATCGAACAGGGCATGTGGTCGCAATACCTGGAAGTCGGCATCGGCCCGGATGCCGAAGTGTTCACCAAGGCCCCGGTGCTGGCGGCGGTCGGCAGCGGCAGCGCGATCGGCGTGCACCCGCATTCGGCATGGAACAACCCCGAACCCGAAGTGGTGCTGGCCGTCGACAGTCGTGGCCGCATCCATGGCGCGACCCTGGGCAACGACGTCAACCTGCGCGATTTCGAGGGCCGTAGCGCCCTGCTGCTAAGCAAGGCCAAGGACAATAACGCTTCCTGCGCCGTCGGCCCGTTCATTCGCCTGTTCGACGAAACCTTCGATCTGGATGCGGTGCGCCGCTGCGTCATCGACTTGGAAGTCCAGGGCACCGACGGCTACCGCCTGGTCGGCAGCAGCTCGATGGACCAGATCAGCCGCGACCCGGAAGACCTGGTCCGGCAGACACTCAACGAAAACCACCAGTACCCTGACGGTTTCCTGCTGTTCCTCGGCACCCTGTTCGCCCCCACCGAGGACCGGGACGAGCCAGGTGCCGGGTTCACCCACAAACTTGGCGACCAGGTGCGCATCGCCAGCCCGTTGCTGGGCCAACTGCGCAACGAAGTGACCACCAGCGATCAGGCTCGGCCCTGGACCTTCGGGCTAAGTGCGATGATGCGCAACCTGGCCGCTCGAGGGCTGCTGCAACGCTGACCGGCGCCAATGAATACAAGAGAGAACGACATGACCGATACCCCGAAACGCCCGCTGCGCAGCCAGCAATGGTTCGACGATCCGAGCCACGCCGACATGACCGCGCTGTATGTCGAGCGCTACATGAACTATGGCCTGACCCGCGACGAATTGCAGTCAGGGCGGCCGATCATCGGCATCGCCCAGACCGGCAGCGACCTCACCCCCTGCAACCGCCACCACATCGAGCTGGCCCAGCGGGTGAAGGCCGGCATCCGCGATGCGGGCGGGATTCCCATGGAGTTCCCGGTGCACCCGATCGCCGAGCAGAGCCGCCGGCCAACCGCCGCGCTGGACCGCAATCTGGCATACCTGGGCCTGGTTGAAATCCTCCACGGCTACCCGCTGGACGGCGTGGTGCTGACCACCGGTTGCGACAAGACCACCCCGGCCTGCCTCATGGCTGCGGCCACCACCGACCTGCCGGCGATCGTACTCTCTGGCGGGCCGATGCTCGACGGCCACCACAAGGGCCAGCTGATTGGCTCGGGCACGGTATTGTGGCATGCGCGCAACCTGATGGCCGCTGGCGAAATCGACTACGAAGGCTTCATGGAAATGACCACCGCCGCGTCACCTTCGGTGGGCCACTGCAACACCATGGGTACGGCGCTGTCGATGAACGCCCTGGCCGAGGCCCTGGGCATGTCGCTGCCTGGCTGCGCCAGTATCCCAGCGCCCTATCGCGAGCGTGGGCAGATGGCCTACGCCACGGGCCGGCGCATTTGCGAGCTGGTGATGCAGGACGTGCGCCCGTCTTCGATCATGACCCGCGAGGCGTTCGAAAACGCGATCGCCGTGGCTTCGGCACTGGGCGCCTCGAGCAACTGCCCGCCGCACCTTATCGCCATCGCCCGGCACATGGGCATCGAGCTGTCGCTGGACGACTGGCAGCGCATCGGTGAAAACGTGCCACTGCTGGTCAATTGCATGCCGGCGGGCAAATACCTGGGCGAAGGCTTCCACCGCGCCGGCGGCGTGCCAGCGGTGATGCACGAACTGCGCAAGGCCGGCCGCCTGCACGAAGCCTGCGCCACGGTCAGCGGACGGGCTATCGGCGAGATCGTCAGCGACACCGTCACCAGCAACCGCGACGTGATCCTGCCGTTCGACCAGCCGCTCAAGCACAGCGCCGGTTTCATCGTGCTCAGCGGCAACTTCTTCGACAGCGCGATCATGAAGATGTCGGTGGTCGGCGAAGCCTTCCGCAAGACTTACTTGGCCGAGCCTGGCAAGGAAAACAGCTTCGAGGCCCGGGCTATCGTGTTCGAAGGCCCCGAGGATTATCACGCGCGCATCGACGACCCGGCGCTGGACATCGACGAGCGTTGCATCCTGGTCATCCGGGGTGCGGGGACCGTGGGTTACCCGGGCAGTGCTGAAGTGGTCAACATGGCACCACCGGCAGCGCTGATCAAAAAGGGCATCGACTCTTTGCCCTGCCTGGGCGATGGCCGCCAGAGCGGTACCTCGGCCAGCCCCTCGATTCTCAACATGTCGCCGGAGGCGGCGGTTGGCGGAGGCCTGGCGCTGTTGCAGACCAACGATTGGCTGCGGGTCGATCTCAACCAGCGGCGTGTCGATCTGCTGGTGGACGACCAGGAGGTGGCGCGCCGTCGTGCAGCCTGGAAACCGAGCATTCCAGCTTCGCAGACACCGTGGCAAGAGTTGTACCGCCAGTTGGTGGGCCAGCTTTCAACGGGTGGTTGCCTGGAACCGGCGACGCTGCACATGCGCGTCATTGCGCGTGAAGGTGGGATGCCACGGCATTCTCATTGAAAGAGCGCTGAATGATCGGCCTACCGCAGTTCACTGGTGACTCTGGTAGGCCGGTTTTCATAGAACGACATCAGCTGAACACCCAGAGCACCCGGGTGGGCTTGTCGGTGAGGTTGGCGTAACGAAAACTGGTGTGCGGTTGCAGTTGGAAACTGTCACTGGCGCACAGCGTTACCGGCTCGCCGCCATCCAGCCAGACGGTCAACTCGCCTTCGAGCACGAAGCAGCCCTGTTCCGCGCTGTCGTCCAGGTACTCCTCGCCACTGCTGGCCCCCGGCTCCAGGTGGCTATCGAGCATGGAGAACGCACCCGTTATCGTCGGGGATGCCAGCACATCGGTGATGCCGCCTGCCAAGTGCAGCGTGCGACGCTCATGAGGGCGGGTAACCCAGTCGAGCTCGCGAGGCTTTTCCAGCTTGTAGAAGTAGGCCGTCGAGACGCCGAGTTCTTCGCTGATAGCCGTGAGGTCGGCCACGGTTGGGCGCGATACGCCCCGTTCGACCTGGGAAAGAAAGCCCACCGAACGGCCGATGCGCTGGGCCAGCTCGCCCAGCGTCAAGCCTTTGAACTTGCGCAGGTCGCGAATCAGTACGGCCAGGCCTTCGATCTCTTCGTGCACTTTCATAGTTGAATCGCGACTATCGGACGGGAAAATTAATGCCGTGAAAAGTACATGATTCATCTCGCAAAGCAAAATTGTTCAAGGCTCTACCAGAACCAGCAGGGCGGGACAGGGACTGACGGCTGGTAATTTGGGGCCGCCGTGCGGCCCATCGCTGGCAAGCCAGCCCTCATAGAACAACAGATAACTTATTGATTTGGCAGGGGCTCTGTGGGAGCGGGCGTGTCGAGGCGTCGAACCGCCGCGAACACCGGCGCAGCCGGTGCCATCCACCGCGTTGGATTCTTCGCGGGCGCGCCCGCTCCCACAGAGGCCGCGTCGCGCTTACGAATTGAGTTCTCTGCGCGACAGCGCAGCCCATAGGGATGGGTGATCTCCCACAGGGTCCGCACAATTCCTGAAATATGCGCTTTACCTGTGGGAGCTGGCTTGCCGGCGATGGGCTGCTCAGCGACACCCCTGGCCTTAGCGAACCGCCTCGTACGTCAGGTCCAGGCACTTGCGGGCCTTTTCCACCAGTTCGTCGATCTCCTCGATGCTGATCACCAGCGGCGGCGCGATGATCATGGTATCGCCCACGGCGCGCATGATCAGGCCGTTGTCGAAGCAGTGCTGGCGACAGATCATGCCCACGCCCTTGCCTTCGTAACGGGCGCGGGTGGTCTTGTCTTTCACCAGCTCGATCGCACCAAGCATGCCCAGACCGCGCACTTCACCTACCAACGGGTGGTCCGCCAGTTCGCGCAGACGCTGCTGCAGGTAAGGCGCGGTCTTGTCGTGCACCTGCGTGATGATCTGCTCGTCACGCAGGATCCGCAGGTTCTCCAGGCCCACCGCTGCCGCCACCGGGTGGCCGGAATAGGTGAAGCCGTGGTTGAAGTCGCCACCTTCGCTGATGACGTTGGCCACTTCGTCACGAACGATCACACCGCCCATGGGGATATAGCCGGAGGTCAGGCCCTTGGCGATGGTCATCAGGTCGGGCTCGAGGCCGTAGTAGTCGGTACCGAACCACTCACCGGTACGGCCGAAGCCGCAGATCACTTCGTCGGCGACGAAGAGGATGTCGTACTTGGCCAGAATCTCCTTGATCTTCGGCCAGTAGGTCTGCGGTGGAATGATCACGCCACCGGCGCCTTGGATCGGTTCGGCGATGAAGGCAGCGACGTTGTCTTCGCCAACTTCAAGGATCTTCTTCTCCAGCTGCTCGGCCGCCCACACGCCGAAGTCGGCCTCGCTCATGTCGCCGCCTTCACCGAACCAGTATGGCTGCGGGATGTGCACGATATCCGGGATCACCCCGCCCTGCTGGTGCATGCCGCTCATGCCGCCAAGGGCGGCGCCTGCCACGGTGGAGCCGTGGTAGCCGTTGATGCGGCCAATGATCACCTTCTTGTTTTTCTGCCCCTTCAGCGCCCAGTAATGGCGGACCATGCGCAGCACGGTGTCGTTGCCTTCGGAGCCGGAGCCGGTGAAGAACACATGGTTCATGCCGTGCGGGGCCACATCGGCGATCGCCTTGGCCAGTTCCAGCGCAGGTGGGTGCGCAGTCTGGAAGAACAGGTTGTAGTAAGGCAGTTGCTTCATCTGCTGGCTGGCGACCTCGGCCAGCTCATCACGGCCATAGCCGACCGCCACGCACCACAGGCCGGCCATGCCATCGAGAATCTTGTGGCCTTCACTGTCCCAGAGGTACACACCCTTGGCCGAGGTGATGATGCGCGGGCCTTTCTCGGCCAGTTGCTTGACATCGCTGAACGGGGCCAGGTGATGGTCGCGGCTCATCGCCTGCCAGGCAAGGGTCTGCGAATTCTGTTCACTCATTGACTTCACTCCATCAAGTTGCGCAGCCGTGCTGCGCGGGTACTTTTTTGTATGTGGGAACGGTCGCTGTTCAGGCGCTCAGCAACAGCCTCTGGCGCAGCACCGAGCGCTGCCGGCAGGCCTTGCCAAAGGACTGGAAGATGGTCAGGTAATGCGGGTTATCCATGACCTGGAACTCGGGGTGCCATTGCACGGCCAGGGCAAAACCCTTGCTGTTCTCCACCGAAATCGCCTCCACCAGGCCGTCGGGTGCCAGCGCTTCCACCCTCAGCCCGGGGGCCAGTACGTCGATGCCCTGCCCGTGGATGGAATTGACGTCGAAGATCGCCGGCAAGCCCATGCGGTCAAGCAGGCCGCCAGGCTCGACATGCATGGTGTGGCGCGGACCATATTGCTTTTCGATCGGCTCGCCCTTGCCTTCGCGGTGGTCCATGAATACGCCAGCCTCGTGGACCTTCTGGTACAGGGTGCCGCCCAGCGCCACGTTCATTTCCTGAAAACCACGGCAAATGCCCAGCACCGGCACGCCAGCGGCAATTGCCGCACGCATCAGCGGCAACGTGGTGGCGTCACGCAGCGGGTCGTGATGAGTGCCCGCGACACTGGCCGGGCCGTTGTAGTGGAACGGCTCGATGTTGGACGGCGAACCGGTGAAGATCAGCCCATCCACCACGTCGAGGATATCGGCGCTGTCCATCAGCTCGCCGAGGCTGGGTATCACGATGGGCAAGCCACACGCCGCCTTGGCTGCCGCGCGTGCGTACTTCTCGGCGATGGTCTGGGTGGCATGCTGCTCAATCATGCTGGTGCATGCGGTAATGCCAATAACGGGCACACGTGGCATATCTTCCTCCGGCAAATCGGTATTGCGCGTGGTATTCGTTGGAAAGGCGTTGCTGTTCGAATCGCAGCCGCTACAGGAACCAGCGGTACTCTCGGGCATCGATGTGGTGCATGAAATCCAGTTGCTCCTGGTATTTGTTTTCGCAATAGACCATCACGAATTCACTGCCCAGGCCCTCGTTGAGCACCGGGTGGTGACGCATGGCGGCCAGGGCGCTGAGGGCATCCTTGGGGAAATCGATGCCGCTCTGGCGGTTGTCGTTCAGCGGGGCGATGGGTTCGACGCCACGATCCAGGCCATGCTCCATCCCGGTCAGGATGGCCGCCAGCACCAGGTACGGGTTGGCATCGGCGCCAGCGAGGCGGTGTTCGATGCGCAGGTTGCGCGGGTCGGACTCGGGAATACGAATGCACGCATCACGATCCTCGAAGCCCCAGCTGGCCTTGCTCGCCGCGTTGACCATCGCGCCGTAACGGCGGTAGGCATTGTGGTTGGGGGCGAAGATCGGCATGCAGTGGGGCAGCAGCTCCAGGCACCCTGCCACCGCATGGCGCAGCTTGCGCTGTTCAGCGCCCGCCAGGATGTTGTTGCCGGCGGCGTCATACAGGCTGACGTGCACATGCATGCCACTGCCCGGCGCATGCAGGTATGGCTTGCTCATGAAGCTGGCACGGTAGCCGTGTTTCATCGCGATACCGCGGGTACTGCGGCAGAACAGCGCCGACCAGTCCGCCGCGCTCAAGGCATCGTCACTGTGGGCGAAATTGATCTCGAACTGGCCTGGGCCCAGCTCCGCGGTGATGACGTTCGCCGGCACGCCCTGCTCGTTGGCGCCATCGACCATCTCGTGCAGCACCGACGAGAAGCGCGACAGCCGCTCGATGTGCATGTTCGGCTGGTCGTCTTCGTCACCGGTCGCGGTATCGCGTGGGTACTGTGGCAGGCCGTTATCGAGCTTGCGGTCGAACAGGTAGAACTCCAGCTCGAAGGCCACTACCGGATGAATGCCACGCTTGGCCAGGCGTTGCAGCACGCGGGCCAGCACTTCACGGGGCTCGAACTCGATCGGCTCGGCGGTGCCGTCGGAGGTGATCAGCATCTGGGCGATCACTTCCTTTTCCCAGCGCACCGGCTTCAGCGTGCCCGGCACCAGGCGCCGGGCAGCATCCGGGTCGCCGTCGGCGAAGCAGTAGTCACCAATCGGGTACAGGCCACCCTGGGTGCCCAGCAGCACGCAGTTCTGCGGCAGCTTCAGCGGCGCGCCGGCGGCCACTTTTTCCAGCATGTCCATGGGGTAGCGCTTGCCGTAGAAGTGCCCAGGGATATCCAGTGCAATCAGGTCGACATAACGTATTTCTGGGTGTTCCGCTCGGAACGAGCGCACTTCAGTCAGCAGATCCGGAAAGATGACACTCATCTTCTTGTCCTTGTGAGGTGAACGAATTCAATTGAAGACCCAGAGCACGCGGGCGGGCTTTGCCGTCAAGTTGGCGTAACGGAACTGCGCATGGGGTTGCAACTGGAAGCAGTCGTTGGCCCGCAGGGTCACGGCCTCGCCCTGGTCCAGCCATACCGTGAGTTCGCCTTCGAGCACGAAACAGCCCTGCTCGGAACGGTCGCTCAGATACTCCTCGCCACTGCTGGCACCTGGCTCTAGATGGCTGTCGAGCATGGAAAAGGCGCCGGCGATGGTGGGCGACGCCAGCACATCGGTGATACCCGCCTCGAGGTACAGCGTGCGCCGCTCGTGAGGGCGCGTGACCCAGCCGATGCTGCGCGGCTTGCTCAGGTTGTAGAAGTACGCGGTCGATACGCCGAGCGCTTCGCTGATGGCGGTGAGGTCGGCCACGGTCGGGCGCGAAACACCGCGCTCGACCTGGGAGAGGAAGCCGACCGAGCGGCCGATGCGCTCGGCCAGCTCACCCAGGGTCAGGTTCTTGAATTTGCGCAGGTCGTGAATAAGGATCGCGAGGGCTTCAACCTCTTCGTGCATCTTCATCGTTTTAGACTGCCGTGAAATTTTTATGTTTATTTTTCATGAAAAAATACATGAAAAATTTCACGCGTCAAGCCGAATCTGTCGCAGCCAAAGGCCACCTGCCCTGTTTGCGGGAGCGGCGGTGCGGCGATCCGATTCACCCGCGAAGGGTCCAGCACGGTGAATGGCACCGGCTCTGCCAGGAGCAAGTGGTAACAAACGCGCATATGAAATGTGCACAAAATTCCCACTTCAAGTTTCAGCCAGGCACGAAGCAATTAGCCATCAAAGCCGGACGCCGTGAATACCCTGCACCTGACTGGTTGGTACGAATATTGTTTGTATACAAATTCAAAAATAAAAGTACACAACCATCATGGAGTCCCGATGGCGTCGATTTCGCGTTCCGATGTTAGCCAGCTTGATGCTCTCCCTACCGACACGGCCGAGCCCGGCCAGGTGGCATTGAGCCCGCGCCTATACAGTGCCGAC
>NZ_JYKS01000005.1 GCF_000935045.1 Pseudomonas sp. 10-1B | reverse complement strand
CGTCAAGATTCATTTCGCAAAACCCCTATCTGCACATGCAGGTAGGGGTTTTGTCTTTGTGGCCCAGAAGCCAATCTCCGGTATTTCGCGGTCCCCTGTAGGAGCGCGTAGGCTGTTACGGTACCTCCCACAATTCGAGCCAGAACACTAGAATAGGCCCACGCACCTATTCAGAAGCGCTTTATGCCCAATCCTGTCGAACCTGAACCCCTGGCCCAGCTACCGCTGGACGAGCTTGTCGCCTGCCACGAATGCGACCTGCTGCTGCGCAAACCCGTGCTCCAGCATGATGAAAAAGCCCAGTGCCCGCGTTGCGGCTACGAGCTCTATGCTCACCGGCACAATGTGGTCAACCGCAGTCTGGCCCTCGTCCTGACCGCCCTATTGCTATTCGTGCCGGCCAATTTCCTGCCAATCATGCAGTTGCACCTGTTTGGCCAAACATCAGACGACACTGTCTGGAGTGGCGTGCTAGGCCTGTACAACTCGCAAATGCGCGGCGTGGCCGTGGTGGTGTTCCTGTGCAGCATGGCCATTCCCTTGGCCAAGCTGCTATGTCAGCTGACCGTGCTGTTGAGCATCCGTCTGAACGTCGGGCGTGCCTATGGCCTGCTGTTTTACCGTATCTATCACCACTTGCGTGACTGGGGCATGCTCGAGGTCTATTTCATGGGGGTGCTGGTGGCCATCGTCAAGCTGGTGGATCTGGCCGAACTGACCGTGGGCCTGGGGCTGTTCTGCTTCATCAGTCTGTTGTTGATCCAAGTGTGGCTGGAGGTGGTGATGTCACCGCATCAGATCTGGAGTGCGCTATCGGGGGAGGACCTGCATGCGGGCGATTGATGCAGGCATTCTTGTCTGCAATGAATGTCACGAGCTGAACAGGCAAGAGCCAGGCAGCACTTCGCAAACCTGCACACGCTGCGGCGCCATCGTGCATGCCCGCCGCCCGAACAGTATCGTGCGTACCTGGGCACTGCTGATTGCCGCGTCGATCCTGTACATCCCGGCCAACATATTGCCGATCATGACCGTGAGCACCCTCGGCCAAGGCAGCCCCGACACGATCATGTCCGGCGTCATTACCCTGCTAAAGCATGGCATGGTGCCTATCGCTGCCGTGGTGTTCATTGCCAGTATCCTGGTGCCCACCTTCAAGCTGGTGGGCATCGGCTTGTTGTTGTACTCCGTTCAGCGTCGGCAGCCACTTTCGGCGCGGCAACGGATATTGATGTACCGCTTCATCGAATTCATTGGGCGCTGGTCCATGCTCGATATCTTCGTCATCGCCATTCTGGTGGCGGTGGTGAATTTCGGCCGGATAGCCAGTGTCGAAGCCAATCTGGGCGCTGTCGCCTTCGCAACTGTGGTGATTCTGACAATGCTTGCCGCTTTAACTTTCGATCCCCGACTGATTTGGGATAACACGGAGTCGGATGACGACCATGAGTGACCTGCCAACGGCTAAAACCCGCCCAGCATCGAACTGGTCGGCTATCTGGATCCTGCCTTTGATCGCGTTGATGATCGGTGGCTGGCTCGCGTGGCAGGCTTACCGTGATGCCGGCGTGGAGATTGAAGTCCGCTTCGAGTCCGGCGAGGGTATCGTCGCCAACAAGACCGAGGTTATTTACAAGGGTATGCCGGTTGGCAAGGTCAAGAGCCTGGTGCTCGACGCCAAGGGCGAAGACCAGGGGGTAATCGCCACCATCGAGATGAACAAGGCCGCCGAGCCCCACCTGACCAAAGGCACGCGCTTCTGGCTGGTGAAGCCGAGTGTCAGCCTGGCGGGTATTTCCGGCCTTGAAACACTGGTTTCAGGTAACTACATCGCCGTCAGCCCGGGTGAGGGGGAGCGCACCAAGCACTTTACCGCTTTGAAAGTGGCGCCGCCGCTGTCGGACGCCGAGCCGGGTCTGCACCTGACCCTCAAGGCTGATCGCCTGGGTTCGCTCAACCGTGACAGCCCGGTGTTCTACAAGCAGATCCGGGTTGGTCGGGTGAAAAGCTATCGCCTGTCCGAGGACCAGAGCACTGTCGAGGTCAAAGTCTTCATCGAGCCGGCCTATGCCAGCCTGGTGCGCAAGCACACGCGTTTCTGGAACGCCAGCGGTGTCAGCATCGATGCTTCGCTCTCGGGGGTGAAGGTACGCAGCGAGTCGCTGTCCAGCATTGTTGCCGGGGGTATTGCATTTGCCACGCCGGAGTACCGCAAGGACAGCCCACCCACCGACCCGAGCCTGCCATTCCGCCTGTATGAAGATTTCGACGCCGCCCAGGCTGGTATCCGGGTCAAGGTGAAGCTGAGCGACTATGAGGGCCTGCAGGCAGGCCGCACGCCGGTCATGTACAAGGGCATCCAGGTAGGGTCCCTGAAAACCCTGAAAATGGAAGACAACCTGGCCAGTGCATCGGCCGAGCTGACGCTGGACCCCTTGGCCGAAGACTACCTGGTCGAGGGTACCCAGTTCTGGGTGGTCAAGCCGTCGATTTCCCTGGCAGGCATCACTGGCCTGGAAGCGTTGGTCAAAGGCAACTACATCGCCATTCGCCCCGGTGAGAAGGGGGCAAGGCCGGAGCGTGAGTTCGAGGCGCGTGCCAAGGCGCCGCCGCTCGACCTCAAGGCCCCGGGCCTGCACCTGGTGTTGTTCGCCGACACCCTCGGTTCGCTGGAAGTCGGCAGCCCGGTGATGTACCGCCAAGTGAAAGTGGGGAGCGTGCAGAGCTACCAGTTCGCCCGCAATAGCAACCGCATCCTGATCGGTGTGCATATCGAGAAGGAATACGAAAAGCTGGTCAATGGTTCGTCGCGCTTCTGGAACGTCAGCGGTATTACCCTGACGGGCGGCCTGTCGGGCATCAAGATCAAGAGTGAGTCACTGCAAACGCTGATGGCCGGTGGTATCGCGTTCGACACGCCACGGCCCGATGTGGCGCTCAAGCGGCACATTCCGCGCTTCCGTCTGCATGACAGCCAGGAGTCGGTCAACCGTGCCGGCACCTTGATCACCATTCGCGTGGACCGTGCCGATGGCCTGAAACCGGGTACGGCGATCCGCTTCCGCGGCCTGGATGTCGGCAGTATCGAGAGCGTCGACCTGACCGGCGACCTGCAGGCAGTGTTGCTGCGGGCTCGCATTACCGAAGCGGCGGATCGTATCGCTCGTGTCGGTACGCAGTTCTGGGTGGTCAAGCCAGCCTTCGGCCTGGTGCGTACTGAGAACCTCGATACGCTGGTCGGCGGGCAGTATCTGGAAGTGCAGCCGGCCGCCAAGGACCGTGGCCCGCAGCGTGACTTCATCGCCTTGGCCGATGCCCCGCAAGTGGCAGGGCCGGAGGTCGGCCTGCCATTGACGCTCAGCGCCCCCCGCCGGGGCTCGATCAAGCCGGGTGTGCCGGTGACCTATCGTGAGGTTGCGGTGGGCAAGGTGACCGGCTTCGAGTTGGGCCAGAGTGCTGATCGCGTGCTGATCCATATCCTGATCGAGCCGCGCTATGCCACCTTGGTGCGCAGTGGTAGCCGCTTCTGGAACAGCAGTGGCTTCGGTTTCGACTGGGGCCTGTTCAAGGGCGCCACGGTGCGTACGGAGTCGCTGGAGACCCTGGTCGATGGCGGTATCGCCTTTGCCACGCCGGATGGTGAGCAGATGGGCAACCCGGCGCGGCCGCAGCAGACCTTTGCCTTGTTCGACAAGGCGGAGGATGAGTGGCTGCAGTGGGCGCCGAAGATTCAGATAGCCAAGTGATGAATAAGCGGGGCCGCCAAGTGCGGCCCTGCTTTTTTTTGTGGGAGCGGCCGCATAGGCCTCAAGCCCTGTGCAGTACCTGTGGGAGCCGGCTTGCCGGCGATGAGGCCAGTCCAGGCAATACAAGACAGTTGCTTCCACAGATGTCCATTCCCATGTAGGGCCGCACCCGCAAACATAAATCGCAGGCAACAAAAAACCGACCCTAGGGTCGGTTTTTCGACTAGCGCGTCGCTTAGGCAGCTGCAGCTTCTTTCAGCGCCTTGATGTGGCCATTCAGACGGCCTTTGTGACGAGCAGCCTTGTTCTTGTGGATGATGCCCTTGTCGGCCATACGGTCGATTACAGGTACAGCCAGAACGTAAGCGGCTTGTGCTTTTTCAGCGTCTTTTGCGTCAATGGCTTTAACTACATTCTTGATGTAGGTGCGGACCATGGAACGCAGGCTGGCGTTGTGGCTGCGACGCTTCTCAGCCTGTTTTGCACGTTTCTTGGCGGAAGGTGTGTTGGCCACCGTCGAGCTCCTCGAAAGACTTTAGGTAAATAGCAAACAAAATAGGCCGCGAATCATGCCGATCAGTCGAGCGGATGTCAAGGCCACCTGCAAGGTTCCGCCGAGCGGTGCGCCAACAGGATGGAAAGATTCCTTTCTGCTGCGCGACCTGTAAACTCGGGAATTTTTGGCTCCCCTGCGAAGGCGCGGGAGTATCGCACATTCGGACGCTGTCTGGCAGCGTCCTCTGCCCTTGGCGTGAATCTTTTCGATGAACCTGCTCAAATCCCTGGCTGCGGTAAGCTCGATCACCATGATTTCGCGGGTGCTGGGCTTTGTCCGCGACACCATCCTGGCGCGTATTTTCGGCGCCGGCATCGCCACCGATGCCTTCTTCATCGCCTTCAAGCTGCCCAACCTGTTGCGGCGCATCTTCGCTGAAGGTGCGTTTTCCCAGGCCTTCGTGCCGATCCTTGCCGAATACAAGACCCAGCAAGGCGAGGAGGCCACCCGTACCTTCATTGCCTATGTCAGCGGCTTGCTGACCCTGGTGCTGGCGGTGGTTACCGCCATCGGCATACTCGCAGCGCCATGGGTGGTGTGGGTAACGGCCCCGGGCTTCGTCAACAGCGCCGAAAAATACGAGCTGACCACCGCCCTGTTGCGCGTGACCTTTCCTTATATATTGCTGATCTCGTTGTCGTCGCTGGCCGGGGCGATCCTCAATACCTGGAACCGTTTCTCGGTGCCGGCCTTCACCCCGACCCTGCTGAACGTGGCGATGATCGCCTTCGCCGTGCTGCTCACGCCGTACTTCGACCCACCGATCATGGCCCTGGCCTGGGGCGTGCTGGCCGGTGGCCTGGCGCAGTTGCTGTACCAGCTGCCAGCGCTGAAGAAAATCGGCATGCTCGTGCTGCCGCGCCTGAACCTGCGCGATGCGGGCGTGTGGCGGGTGCTCAAGCAGATGCTGCCGGCGATCCTCGGGGTGTCGGTGAGCCAGATCTCGCTGATCATCAACACCATCTTCGCCTCCTTCCTGGTGGCCGGCTCGGTGTCGTGGATGTACTACGCCGACCGCCTCATGGAGCTGCCCTCGGGTGTGCTGGGCGTGGCCTTGGGCACCATCTTGCTGCCGACCCTGGCCAAGACCTACGCCAACAAGGACCGTGAGGAGTACTCGCGGATCCTCGACTGGGGCCTGCGCCTGTGCTTCCTGCTGGTACTGCCCTGCACCCTGGCCCTGGCCATCCTCGCCGAGCCGCTGACCGTGGCGCTGTTCCAGTACGGCAAGTTCAGTGCCGTCGATGCGGCCATGACCCAGCGGGCGTTGATCGCCTATTCGGTCGGTTTGCTGGCGATCATTCTGGTCAAGGTACTGGCACCCGGCTTCTATGCGCAGCAGAATATCCGTACGCCAGTGAAGATCGCGATCTTCACCCTGGTCTGCACCCAGCTGTTCAACCTGGCCCTGGTTGGCCCGCTCGCGCATGCCGGCCTGGCTCTGGCGATCAGCCTGGGAGCCTGCCTGAATGCCGGCCTGCTGTTCTGGAAGCTGCGCAGCCAGCAGTTGTTCCAGCCGCAGCCGGGCTGGGCGATGTTCCTGCTCAAGCTGGTGCTTGGGGTAGGGCTGATGTCGGCGGTACTACTGGCCGGCATGCACTACCTGCCGGCCTGGGAACAGGGCAACATGCTCGAGCGCCTGGTGCGCCTGGGGGCGCTGATCCTGGCGGGTGTCGTGACCTATTTCGGTTGCCTGTACCTGTGCGGCTTCCGGCCCCGGCATTTCGCCCGCAAGGCCTTGCACTGAGGCATCGGGCGGGTCAGGCGTCGGTTTTTCGTATTCCACGCCGCCCTTGGGCGCTGCTGCCTGTCACCGGCGCCCGGGTGTGGTTATAATCGGCCACTTTATGAGCAAGAAGCGCGTTATGCAGCTGGTTCGAGGTCTTCACAACCTGCGCCCCGAGCACCGGGGCTGTGTCGCCACCATTGGCAACTTCGACGGGGTTCACCGCGGCCACCAGGCGATCCTGGCGCGCCTGCGCGAGCGCGGCCAGGCCTTGGGCCTGCCGACCTGCGTGGTGATCTTCGAACCACAACCACGCGAGTACTTCGCCCCCGATACCGCGCCGGCCCGCCTGGCGCGCCTGCGGGACAAGATCGAGCTGCTGGCTGCCGAAGGCATCGACCAGGTGCTGTGCCTGGCGTTCAACCAGCGCCTGAGCACGCTCAGCGCCGATGCGTTCGTCAAGGCCATCCTGATCGATGGCCTGGGTGTGCGCCACCTTGAAGTGGGCGATGACTTCCGCTTTGGCTGTGACCGCTCCGGCGACTTCGCCTTTCTGGTCGACGCCGGCAAGCAGTATGGCTTCACCGTCGAGGCCGCCAACACGGTGATTCAGGACGGCCTGCGGGTCAGCAGCACCGAAGTGCGCAAGGCCCTGTGCGAAGGCGACTTCGAGCTGGCCGAGCACCTGCTGGGCCGCCCGTATCGCATCACCGGCCGCGTGCTGCATGGCCAGAAGCTGGCCCGTCAGCTCGGCACACCTACCGCCAACATCCAGCTCAAGCGCCGCCGCGTGCCGCTGTCCGGGGTCTACCTGGCCAGCATCGAGATCGACGGCAAGGCCTGGCCGGGTGTCGGCAATATCGGCGTGCGCCCCACCGTTGCCGGTGACGGGCGCCCGCACCTGGAGATTCATCTTCTGGACTATGCCGGCGACCTTTACGGCCGGCGCCTGACGGTGGAGTTCCACCACAAGCTGCGCGAAGAGCAGCGATTCGCCTCCCTGGAGGCGCTGAAGTCGGCGATCGATGCGGATATCGCCGCCGCACGTGCACATTGGCACGCTCAACCGCTAACGAAGAGCCTGAAATGACCGACTACAAAGCCACGCTTAACCTTCCGGACACCGCCTTCCCCATGAAGGCCGGCCTGCCTCAGCGCGAACCGCAGATCCTGCAGCGCTGGGACAGCATTGGCCTGTACCAGAAGCTGCGCGAAATTGGCAAGGACCGTCCCAAGTTCGTCCTGCACGACGGCCCGCCCTATGCCAACGGCAAGATTCACATCGGTCATGCGCTGAACAAGATCCTCAAGGACATGATCGTCCGTTCCAAGACCCTGGCCGGCTTCGATGCGCCGTACGTGCCGGGCTGGGACTGCCATGGCCTGCCGATCGAGCACAAGGTCGAGGTCACCCACGGCAAGCACCTGTCCGCCGACCGCACCCGCGAACTGTGCCGCGAGTACGCCGCCGAGCAGATCGAAGGGCAGAAGACCGAGTTCATCCGCCTGGGCGTGCTGGGTGACTGGGGCAACCCGTACAAGACCATGGACTTCGCCAACGAGGCCGGTGAAATCCGCGCCCTGGCCGAGATGGTCAAGCAAGGCTTCGTGTTCAAGGGTCTCAAGCCGGTGAACTGGTGCTTCGATTGCGGTTCGGCGTTGGCCGAGGCCGAAGTCGAGTACGCCGACAAGAAATCGCAGACCATCGACGTGGCCTTCCCAGTGGCCGACGAGGCCAAGCTGGCCGCCGCCTTTGGCCTGGCTTCGCTGGCCAAGCCAGCTGCCATCGTGATCTGGACCACCACCCCGTGGACCATCCCGGCCAACCAGGCGCTGAACATCCACCCGGAGTTCAAGTACGCCCTGGTCGACACCGGCGAGCGCTTGCTGGTGCTGGCCGAAGAGCTGGTCGAGTCGTGCCTCAAGCGCTACAACCTGGAAGGCGCGGTGGTCGCCACTGCCCAGGGTTCGGCGCTGGAGCTGATCAACTTCCGCCACCCGTTCTACGACCGCCTGTCGCCGGTCTACCTGGCCGACTACGTCGAGTTGGGCGCCGGTACCGGCGTGGTTCACTCCTCGCCAGCCTACGGTGAAGACGACTTCATCACTTGCAAGCGCTACGGCATGGTCAACGACGACATCCTCACCCCGGTGCAGAGCAACGGTGTGTACGTCGAGTCGCTGCCGTTCTTCGGCGGCCAGTTCATCTGGAAGGCCAACCCGGCCATCGTCGACAAGCTGAGCGACGTCGGTGCGCTGATGCATACCGAAACCATCAGCCACAGCTACATGCACTGCTGGCGCCACAAGACCCCGCTGATCTACCGCGCCACCGCGCAGTGGTTCGTCGGCATGGACAAGCAGCCAAGCACTGGCGAGCCGCTGCGTGAGCGCGCCCTCAAGGCCATCGAAGAGACCAAGTTCGTCCCGGCCTGGGGCCAGGCGCGCCTGCACGCGATGATCGCCAACCGCCCGGACTGGTGCATCTCGCGTCAGCGCAACTGGGGCGTGCCGATCCCGTTCTTCCTGCACAAGCAGACCGGCGAGCTGCACCCGCGCACCGTCGAGCTGATGGAAGAAGTGGCCAAGCGCGTCGAACAGCAAGGCATCGAGGCCTGGTTCAAGCTGGACGCCGCCGAACTGCTGGGCGCTGAGGCCGACCAGTACGACAAGATCGCCGACACCCTCGACGTCTGGTTCGACTCGGGCACCACCCACTGGCACGTACTGCGTGGCTCGCACGACATCGGCCACGCCACCGGCCCGCGCGCCGACCTGTACCTGGAAGGTTCCGACCAGCACCGCGGCTGGTTCCACTCTTCCTTGCTGACCGGTTGTGCCATCGACGGCCACGCGCCGTACCGCGAGCTGCTGACCCACGGCTTCACCGTGGACGAGAACGGCCGCAAGATGTCCAAGTCGCTGGGTAACACCATCGAGCCGGAAAAGGTCAACAACACCCTGGGTGCCGACATCCTGCGCCTGTGGGTTGCCGCCACCGACTATTCCGGTGAAATGGCCGTTTCCGAGCAGATTCTGCAGCGTAGCGCCGACGCCTACCGGCGTATCCGCAACACCGCGCGCTTCCTGCTTTCCAACCTGTCCGGCTTCGACCCGGCCCGCGACCTGCTGGCCCCGGAGGACATGCTGGCACTGGACCGCTGGGCGGTGGACCGTACCCTGCTGCTGCAACGCGAGCTGGAAGAGCACTACAGCGAGTACCGTTTCTGGAACGTCTACTCCAAGGTACACAACTTCTGCGTGCAGGAGCTGGGTGGCTTCTACCTCGACATCATCAAGGACCGCCAGTACACCACCGGCGCCAACAGTGTCGCCCGCCGCTCCTGCCAGACTGCGCTGTACCACATCAGCGAGGCGCTGGTGCGCTGGATCGCGCCGATCCTGGCGTTCACCGCCGACGAAATCTGGCAGTACCTGCCGGGCGAGCGCAACGAGTCGGTGATGCTCAATGGCTGGTACCAAGGCCTGAGCGAGCTGCCGGAAGGCACCGAGCTGGACCGCGCCTACTGGGACCGCGTGATGGCGGTGAAGGCATCGGTCAACAAGGAGCTGGAAAACCAGCGTACCGCCAAGGTCATCGGCGGCAACCTGCAGGCCGAAGTCACCCTGTATGCCGACGAAGCCCTGAGCACCGACCTGGGCAAGCTGGGCGACGAACTGCGCTTCGTGCTGATCACCTCGGCGGCCAGCGTGGTGCCGTTCGTGCAGGCGCCGGCCGAAGCCGTGGCCACCGAAGTCGAAGGCCTCAAGCTGAAAGTGGTCAAGTCCGGCCACGCCAAATGCGGCCGTTGCTGGCACTTCCGTGTAGACGTCGGCAGCCACCCGGAGCACCCGGAAATCTGCAGCCGTTGCGTCGACAACCTGAGCGGTTCAGGTGAGGTGCGCCACTATGCCTAACCCTGCGGCGGGGCGCTTCGGGCGCCTTGCATGGCTTTGGCTGAGCTTGCTGGTCCTGGTCCTCGACCAGGCCACCAAGCTGTACTTCAACAACGCACTGACCATGTACCAGCAGATTGTGGTCATTCCTGACTATTTCAGCTGGACCCTGGCCTACAACACCGGTGCCGCATTCAGCTTCCTCGCTGATGGCGCAGGCTGGCAGCGCTGGCTGTTCGCCCTGATCGCCGTGGTGGTCAGTGCCGTGCTGGTGGTATGGCTCAAGCGCCTGGGGCGCAACGAGACCTGGCTGGCCGTGGCGCTGGCGCTGGTGCTGGGTGGCGCGATCGGCAACCTGTACGACCGCGTCGTGCTGGGCCATGTGGTCGACTTCATCCTGGTGCACTGGCAGAACCGCCATTACTTCCCGGCCTTCAACCTGGCCGACAGCGCCATCACCGTTGGTGCGGTGATGCTGGCGCTGGACATGTTCAAGAGCAAGAAGTCCGAGGATCCGGTCCATGACTGACACCCGTATCGGCCAGAACACCGAAGTCACCCTGCACTTCGCGCTGCACCTGGAAAACGGCGACACCGTCGACAGCACGTTCGACAAGGCCCCGGCCACCTTCAAGGTTGGCGATGGCAACCTGCTGCCAGGTTTTGAAAACGCGCTGTTCGGTTTCAAGGCCGGCGACAAGCGTACCGTGGTCGTGGCCCCGGAGAACGCCTTCGGCCAGCCCAACCCGCAAAACGTACAAGTCATGCCGCGGTCTAACTTCGAGGGCATGGAGCTGTCCGAAGGGCTGCTGATCATCTTCAACGACGCCGCCAACACCGAGCTGCCAGGTGTGGTCAAGGCGTTCGATGACGACCAGGTGACCATCGACTTCAATCACCCACTGGCTGGCAAGACCCTGACCTTCGAGGTGGAGATCCTCGAGGTGAAGGCCCTGTAAGCCTGGAGCCGAGCATGCAAATCAAACTCGCCAACCCTCGCGGCTTCTGCGCGGGGGTCGACCGGGCGATCGAGATCGTCAACCGCGCGCTGGAAGTCTTCGGCCCGCCGATCTATGTGCGGCACGAAGTGGTGCACAACAAGTTCGTGGTGGAAGACCTGCGCAACCGTGGCGCAATCTTCGTCGAAGAACTGGACCAGGTGCCGGACGATGTCATCGTCATCTTCAGTGCCCATGGTGTTTCCCAGGCCGTGCGCCAGGAAGCCGCTGGCCGTGGCCTGAAAGTGTTCGATGCCACCTGCCCACTGGTGACCAAGGTGCATATCGAGGTGGCCAAGTACAGCCGCGATGGCCGTGAGTGCATTCTCATCGGCCACGAAGGGCACCCGGAAGTCGAAGGCACCATGGGCCAGTATGACGCCAGCAACGGCGGCGCCATCTACCTCGTCGAAGACGAAGACGATGTCGCTCAACTGCAGGTGCGTGACCCCGATCACTTGGCTTTCGTGACCCAGACCACGCTGTCGATGGACGACACCAGCCGCGTCATCGACGCCCTGCGTGCGCGCTTCCCGAACATTGGTGGCCCACGCAAGGACGATATCTGCTACGCCACCCAGAACCGCCAGGACGCGGTCAAGCAACTGGCGGGCGAGTGCGATGTGGTGTTGGTGGTCGGCAGCCCGAACAGCTCCAACTCCAACCGCCTGCGCGAGCTGGCCGAGCGCATGGGCACCCCGGCCTACCTGATTGACGGTGCCGAGGACCTGCAACGTGGCTGGTTCGACCAGGCGGCGCGTATCGGCATCACCGCCGGCGCTTCGGCCCCCGAAGTGCTGGTGCGCGGTGTGATCGAGCAGCTCAAGGCCTGGGGCGCCACTGGCGCTGAAGAACTGGATGGGCGGGCAGAGAACATCACCTTCTCGATGCCCAAAGAGCTGCGGGTTCGTTCGCTGATCTGATGTAAGCCAGTACTGGCCTCATCGCCGGCAAGCCAGCTCCCACAGGTACAACACAAGCCCAGAAGGCAGTGTTACCCCTGTAGAAGATTGTTGCTGGAGATGAGACCAGCCAGGTCTCACAGGTACAACACAAGCCCTGAAGGCAGTGTTACCCCTGTAGAAGATTGTTGCTGGAGATGAGGCCAGCCAGGTCTCACAGGTACAACACAAGCCCTGAAGGCAGTGTTACCCATGTAGAAGATTGTTGCTGGAGATGAGGCCAGCCAGCTCTCACAGGTACAACACAAGCCCTGAAGGCAGTGTTACCCATGTAGAAGATTGCTTGCTGGAGATGAGACCAGCTAGGTCTCACAGGTACAATACAAGCCTTGAAGGCAGTGTTATTCCTGTGGGAGCTGGCTTGCCGGCGATAGGGCCAGCAAGGTCGACTCAAGGCTATCAGGATGCACATTGAGTATTGTTGCGATCCTCTGCAAGCAAGTTGACTCTTCCCGACGATGCCATCACCACTTGATGACGGCTGGTGGCAGCTGAGCGCTCGCACACTTCCAAGGTTAACGCGAGCCAACCATTACCCAGGTTCATCGGCACCCCCTGCGCACTGAACTTGAACTGCGCTCCGCGATTGCTGACGATTTTCAGGGGCCGTGCCAGCCGCTGCTCACGCAGCACCTGCTGGCTATGCTCCAGCGCCACCCGCCAACCCTTCCCCCAGTCACCGTCCAACGCCTGCACCAGCACCGGCTGACCCTGCAACAGCGCATGGCTGCGCGCACTGCGCAGCGCCTGGGCCAGATCACGGGCCGCTGCCGCCCTGTGTAGGTCATCGCTCATCCTGGCGTAGGCCGGCATGCCGAGCTGTGTCAGCAACACCGCCACGGCCAAGGCCGACAACATTTGTATCAGTGTTGCGCCGCGTTGCTTCACCGTGCATTCCTCCCAGGAAGTGCTTGGCTATAGCTTCCCGGTGGGTGGACAAGAGGTCCAGTCGCCCAAGTTGAAGGCAATAACGGGAAAAGTCGCAGGAGGTGCAGGGATGCACGCAAGACAAAGGGGCATGACGCTCCTGGAAGTGTTGTTGGCGGTGGCGGTCGTGGCCGTGGGTATGTTCGCCGCCGCGGGGCTGCAACTGCAGGCCTTGCAAGCCATGGACAGTGCGCGCCGCGATGGGCAGGCGGCAATGGCGGCGCACAGTGAGCATGAACGGGGGCGTCGATGAGGCGTACCCAACATGGTTTTGGCTTGCTTGAGTTGACGTTGGCGCTGGGTGTCGGGTTGATGCTGCTGACGGCGGCTAGTCAGCTGTTCACATCGGCCCACAAGACTTGGCGCCTACAAAGTACTGCGATACGCATGCAGGACGAGGCGCGGCAGGCGTTGCTGCGCATGGCTCAGGATATACGCATGGCCGGGATGTTCGGTTGCTTGCGTTTGAAACCTGCCGATTTCGATGACCCGACTGTGCAACAGGTATTCGCTCGCCCCTTGGTGATCGAAGCATCCACTCTCAGTCTGGTCGTGGCAGAGTTGCCTGGGCAAGCTGGAGCACCTGACTGGTTTCTGCAGACCGATTGCCTCAAAAAAGCCTCTGTGGATGCAGAGCGCCAGGCCGGGTACCCACTGATGTACCCGGTCAGCAGATATGTCTACCAGCTCCAAGGCAATACGCTGAGGTTCAAACGCGGAAAAAACAATCCCCAGCCGTTGGTTGAGAATGTGCAGGCGATGCTTCTCGAGCGCGTGCAGATGGCAGAGGGGGAGCGGGTGGATATCATCCTGACGCTTTACGAACCCACGCTCAAACTTCAGCAGCGTCATGAGTTGAGCGTCGCAATCCGCAACCCGGTACCCGCTTCATGAGCCGCCAGCGTGGTGTGGTTCTTCTACTAGCCTTGGTCCTGAGCATGTTGTTAGGCCTGCTCGCCGCATCCGCCCTGCGCGACGCGCTGGTGGAAACGCGCATGACCGGCTACCTGAGCGATGGCCTGCTGGCGCTGGAAGAGGCCGAGGCCGCCTTGCAGGCCGCGGAACGCGAACTCGAACGGGCTCCCCTTGATCCTTGTGACGCGTGCCTGCCGCCAGCCCGACCGCACGATCTGGTTGGACGGTGGCAAACCACCCAGGCCGGCTATTTCCATCTACAGAATCTGGGCGTCAGCGAACGCGCTGCGCACATGCCCGAAGGGCAGCCGGTCACCCTGTTCCGAATTACCGCCGTCAGCAAGCGGGCCCAATCACGGCATGTCTTGGAAGCGGTCTACGCCGTGGCCGGCGACACAATCCAGCGCCTCACCTGGCGGCAAAGACTGAGAGGAGACTGACATGCAGCAAGGCTTGAGCCTGATCGAGTTGTTGATTGTGCTGGCCGTGACCGGCATTCTGGCAGCCATTGCCTACCCCAGTTACAGCGACCAGCTTCGGCGAGCCGCACGCAGCGAAGTGGTTGGCCTGCTGCATGATGCCGCCTTGCGCCTGGAGCGTCACCGCGTGCGCACCGGCCAATACGCCGAGGGCGACCCGGCCTTGCCCGACGGTAACCGCTATTACAGCCTGCAGGCCCGGCGCGACAGCGACACCTTCACGTTGCGCGCCCGGCGGCTGCCGCATGGGCTGATGGCGCAGGATGGCTGTGGTGATTTCCAGCTCGACCAGGCCGGTGTGCAGAGCAATCCGGGTGCCGCTGAACACAGCGCGCACTGCTGGGGGAGCTGAAGGTTGAATGATGCCCGGTGCATCGCGGTTTTACTTCAGGTGTTGGATCGACAGATGAGCAAGCAAGTAGTGGTGGTCGGCGGCGGGGTGATCGGCCTGCTGACGGCGTTCAACCTGGCGGCCAAGGTCGGCCAGGTGGTGGTATGCGATCAAGGCGAGGTTGGCCGTGAGTCGTCCTGGGCCGGTGGCGGCATCGTTTCGCCACTGTACCCATGGCGCTACAGCCCGGCAGTGACCGCCCTGGCACACTGGTCGCAGGACTTTTATCCACAGCTGGGCGAGCGCTTGTTCGCCAGCACCGGCATCGACCCCGAAGTGCACACCACCGGCCTGTACTGGCTCGACCTGGACGACGAAGCCGAAGCGCTGGCCTGGGCCGAGCGTGAGCAGCGGCCGCTGCGTGCCGTGGATATATCGGCGGCGTATGACGCGGTGCCGGTGCTGGGGCCGGGTTTCAAGCACGCCATCTACATGGCCGGCGTGGCCAACGTGCGCAACCCGCGCCTGGTGAAATCGCTGAAGGCAGCGCTGCTGGCGTTGCCAAACGTGACCTTGCGTGAACACTGCCAGATCACCGGCTTCGTCCAGCAGGATGGGCGTGTGACCGGTGTGCAGACGGCCGACGGCGTGCTGGCTGCGGATGAGGTGGTGCTTAGTGCCGGCGCCTGGAGTGGCGACCTGCTGCGTACACTGGGCCTCGAGCTGCCGGTGGAGCCGGTGAAGGGCCAGATGATCCTGTTCAAGTGTGCCGAAGACTTCCTGCCGAGCATGGTGCTGGCCAAGGGGAGGTATGCGATCCCGCGGCGTGATGGGCACATTCTGGTGGGCAGTACGCTGGAGCATGCCGGGTACGACAAGACCCCGACCGGTGAGGCATTGGAGAGTTTGAAGGCGTCGGCGGTGGAATTGTTGCCTGAGCTGCAAGGGGCCACGGTGGTGGCGCACTGGGCCGGGCTGCGACCGGGGTCGCCGGAGGGTATTCCTTACATTGGGCCAGTGCCGGGGCATGAAGGGTTGTGGTTGAACTGCGGGCATTACCGTAACGGGCTGGTGCTGGCGCCGGCTTCGTGCCAGCTGTTTACCGATTTGCTGACCGGTGCCGAGCCGATCATCGACCCGGCGCCCTATGCGCCAGCAGGGCGGTTGGGCTGAGATTGCCGGGGCCGCTTTGCGGCCCTATCGCCGGCAAGCCAGCTCCCACAGGTTCACCTACAGCCTCAGGCCCTGTGGTGTACCTGTGGGAGCTGGCTTGCCAGCGATGGGGTTCAAGAGGTGCTGGATTCAGCCTTGGCGGCCGGGGCCTTGCTCCCACAGGTTGCACAAGGCTCACGGCCTGCGGTGTATCTGTGGGAGCTGGCTTGCCAGCGATGGGGTTCAAGAGGTGCTGGATTCAGCCTTGGCGGCCGGGGCCTTGCTCCCACAGGTACTGCACAAGGCTCACGGCCTGCGGGGTACCTGTGGGAGCTGGCTTGCCGGCGATGGGGTTCAAGAGGTGCTGGATCAGTCTTGGCGGCCAGGGCCTTGCTGCAGGTGTGCCTGGCTGCAGTACCACTCATTGCCCTGCTGTAGCGCCCGGTCGTTGGGCAGGTGCACGCCACAATGGGCGCAGCGCACCATCTTCAGCGGCGCATCGAGTTTTTGCTCTGGGTGCGACTGCTGGCTGGCTTTGAATTTGCGCCACAGCCAGAACGCGGCGGCGATCAGGGCGATCCAGAAAAGTAGGCGAACCATGGTGTCCAGCTTGTCTATTGAAGAAGTCAACAGTCTAGGGCGCGGCCAATAAAAAAGGGAGACCCAGGGTCTCCCTTTCTCGTTCCGCTGTGGATCAGTCGAACAGACCAAAGGTCATGTAGCTGAACCAGGAGCGGTCTTTCTCGGCTTCTTTCGGCCCTTCCGGCACGATCGGGTCGCCGTTCTCGTCTTTCGGCAGCAGTTCTTGCGGCATCTCGTCGCGGGCGTCCTGGAACTGCTTGACCACGTCCTGGTTGGCGCGGGTTTCGCCCGGCGGCAGCGGGGTGTCGGTTTCGATCAGGCCCAGGGTGGCCTTGGACAGCCAGCCGCGGCCGTCAGATTCGGTCTGCTTGGGCTGGAATTGGCCGTCGACCAGGCTCGGGTGGTCCGGGTAGTTGAGCTTGAGGGTTTCCAGGCTGGTGGCGGCCAGTTCGTCCAGGTGCAGCTTCTGGTACGACTCGACCATCACCGCCAGGCCGTCGCCCACCGATGGGGTTTCCTGGAAGTTTTCCACCACGTAGCGGCCACGGTTGGCGGCGGCTACATAAGCCTGGCGGCCCAGGTAGTAATCGGCCACGTGGATTTCGTACGAGGCCAGCAGGTTGCGCAGGTAGATCATGCGCTGCTTGGCGTCTGGTGCGTAGCGGCTGTTGGGGAAACGGCTGGTCAGCTGGGCGAACTCGTTGTACGAGTCACGGGCGGCACCCGGGTCACGCTTGGTCATGTCCAGCGGCAGGAAGCGCGCCAGCAGGCCACGGTCCTGGTCGAACGAGGTCAGGCCCTTGAGGTAGTAGGCATAGTCGACGTTCGGGTGCTGCGGGTGCAGGCGGATGAAGCGCTCGGCGGCCGACTTGGCAGCCTCGGGCTCGGAGTTCTTGTAGTTGGCGTAGATCAGCTCGAGCTGTGCCTGGTCGGCATAGCGGCCGAACGGGTAGCGCGATTCCAGGGCCTTGAGTTTGTTCACGGCACTGGTGTAGCTGGAGTTGTCCAGGTCAGCTTGCGCCTGCTGGTACAGCTCGGCTTCGCTGAGGTTCTCGTCAATGACTTCCTTATTGGAGGAACAGGCCGCGGTGAGCCCGAGGATGGCGATCAGCAGCAGGTGTTTCACTTGCATGGCGGCTTGCGTCCCTTTGACGGCCGCTGTCTTGGGCGGTGCCGTCCTGTTATGATGAGCGCCCCGGCCAACCCCGGGACAAAAGAAGCCGTATTTAACCACAAGCTCGCAGCCGAAACCAAAGGCTGTGCGCCCGCCGAATCGAGCATGTCCGAGATCATTCAACTTAGCGCAGAGGTACCGTCCGAACTGGGCGGTCAACGCCTCGACCAGGTCGCCGCCCAATTGTTCGACGAGTATTCGCGCTCGCGGCTGACTACGTGGATCAAAGAAGGCCGTCTGACGGTCGATGGCGCTGTCCTGCGCCCGCGCGACACCGTCCATGGTGGCGCTGTGCTGGCCCTGGAGGCCGAGCAAGAGGCCCAGGGCGAGTGGGAGGCCGAGGACATCGCGCTGGACATCGTCTATGAAGACGACCAGATCCTGGTGATCAACAAGCCTGCCGGCCTGGTGGTGCACCCGGCTGCCGGGCATGCCAGCGGCACCTTGCTGAACGCCTTGCTGCACCATGTGCCCGACATCATCAACGTACCGCGCGCCGGCATCGTGCATCGCCTGGACAAGGACACCACCGGCCTGATGGTGGTGGCCAAGACGCTACAGGCGCAAACCGCTCTGGTCGACCAGTTGCAGAAGCGTACGGTCAGCCGCATCTATGAATGCATAGTGGTTGGCGTGGTAACTGCTGGTGGCAAGATCGATGCGCCCATCGGCCGCCACGGCGGCATGCGCCAGCGCATGGCGGTAACCGACGGCGGCAAGCCGGCGGTCAGCCATTACCGGGTGCTCAAGCGCTTCCGCTCGCACACCCACGTACGAGTGAAACTGGAAACCGGCCGTACCCACCAGATCCGTGTGCACATGGCCCACGTCGGCTACCCGTTGGTTGGCGACCAAACCTATGGCGGGCGCTTCCGCATTCCGCCGGCTGCGAGCCCGACCATGGTCGAGGCGGTGAAGACCTTCCCGCGCCAGGCCCTGCACGCCCGCTTCCTGGCGCTGGTACACCCGACTACCGGCGAGCGCATGGAGTGGGAATCGGCGCTGCCGGATGACTTCGTCTGGTTGCTGTCGCTGTTGAGCCACGACCGCGAGAGCTTTATCGGATGAGTGGTCTGACGCAGTCGCTGCTGTTTCCTGACTGGCCGGCCCCGGCCTCGGTTCGCGCCTGTGTCACCACCCGCCAGGGCGGCGTCAGCCTGCCGCCCTATGAAACTTTCAACCTTGGCGACCATGTAGGGGATGACCCTGCCGCGGTGGCCGAGAACCGCCGTCGCCTGAGCGACCAGTTCGCCATCCAGCCGGCCTGGCTCAAGCAGGTGCATGGGCTGGTGGTGGCGGATGCCGACCCGGCCGTGGTGGCCGAGGCCGACGCCAGTTGGACCGACCAGCCAGGCATCGCCTGCGCCGTGATGACCGCCGATTGCCTGCCTGCGTTGTTCTGCGACAGGGCCGGCACCCGTGTGGCGGCTGCGCATGCCGGCTGGCGCGGGTTGGCCGGTGGTGTGCTGGAAGCCACCCTGGACCGCCTGGCACTGCCGCCTGACGAGGTGCTGGTGTGGTTGGGGCCGGCCATTGGCCCGCAAGCCTTCGAAGTGGGGCTGGAAGTGCGTGATGCCTTTACCGCGGTGCACCCCGAAGCGGCTCGGGCTTTCGTCGACGGCGAACGGCCGGGCAAGCTGATGGCCGACATCTATGAACTGGCGCGCATTCGCCTGGCGGCTCGTGGCGTGACTGCCGTTTATGGTGGTGGCTGGTGCACGGTCAGCGATGAACGGTTCTTCTCCTATCGCCGTACCCCGCAGGGTGGGCGCTTCGCTTCCCTGGTGTGGCTGGAGTCGCGCTAGCCTGTAGCGGCCCCTTCGCGGGTAAACCCGCTCCTACAGGTAAATCACCATCTTCGAACCTGTGGTGCATCTGTGGGAGCGGGCTTGCCCGCGAATGGCCCCAGCACTAATCCAACAGGTTGACTCCCGTCAACCCCGCTACGCTTGAATCTTCCAGAATCAGCCTTATCTATAAGGTCATCTCAGGCAGGTTCTTCATAAAACAGGCGCTGTCCATCGCTCCGACCTGCCCTTTAAAGGAAGGTACCCCCATGCGAATAGACCGTTTGACCAGCAAGCTGCAGCTTGCATTATCCGATGCCCAATCCCTGGCCGTCGGCATGGACCACCCTGCCATCGAGCCCGTGCACCTGATGCAAGCACTGCTCGAGCAGCAGGGCGGTTCGATCAAGCCGCTGCTGATGCAGGTGGGCTTCGACATCAACAGCCTGCGCCAGGCGCTGGTGAAGGAGCTCGACCAGCTACCGAAAATCCAGAACCCCACCGGCGACGTGAACATGTCGCAGGACCTGGCGCGCCTGCTCAACCAGGCCGATCGCCTGGCCCAGCAGAAGGGCGACCAGTTCATTTCCAGCGAGCTGGTGCTGCTGGCCGCCATGGACGAGAACAGCAAGCTCGGCAAGTTGCTGCTGGGCCAGGGCGTGAGCAAGAAGGCCCTGGAAAACGCCATCAACAACCTGCGCGGCGGCGCCGCGGTGAACGACGCCAACGCCGAGGAATCGCGCCAGGCGCTGGACAAGTACACCGTCGACCTGACCAAGCGTGCCGAAGAGGGCAAGCTGGACCCGGTGATCGGCCGTGACGACGAAATCCGCCGCACCGTGCAGGTGCTGCAACGCCGTACCAAGAACAACCCGGTACTGATCGGTGAACCTGGCGTGGGCAAGACCGCCATCGCCGAAGGCCTGGCCCAGCGCATCATCAATGGCGAGGTGCCCGACGGCCTGAAAGGCAAACGCCTGCTGGCGCTGGACATGGGCGCGCTGATCGCCGGTGCCAAGTACCGTGGCGAGTTCGAAGAGCGCCTGAAGGCGCTGCTGAACGAGCTGTCCAAGCAGGAAGGCCAGATCATCCTGTTCATCGACGAACTGCACACCATGGTCGGCGCCGGCAAAGGCGAGGGCGCCATGGACGCCGGCAACATGCTCAAGCCGGCCCTGGCACGTGGCGAGCTGCATTGTGTGGGTGCGACCACGCTCAACGAGTACCGCCAGTTCATCGAGAAGGACGCCGCCCTGGAGCGCCGCTTCCAGAAGGTGCTGGTCGAGGAGCCGAGCGAGGAAGACACTATCGCCATCCTGCGTGGCCTGAAAGAGCGTTATGAAGTGCACCACAAGGTGGCCATCACCGACGGCGCCATCATTGCCGCGGCCAAGCTCAGCCACCGCTACATCACTGACCGTCAGCTGCCGGACAAGGCCATCGACCTGATCGACGAAGCGGCCAGCCGCATTCGCATGGAGATCGATTCCAAGCCGGAAGTGCTCGACCGCCTCGACCGCCGCCTGATCCAACTGAAGGTGGAGTCCCAGGCGCTGAAGAAGGAAGAAGACGAAGCGGCGAAAAAACGCCTGGAGAAACTGACCGAGGAAATCGAGCGGCTGGAGCGTGAGTACGCCGACCTGGAAGAAATCTGGGCTTCCGAGAAGGCCGAAGTGCAGGGTTCGGCGCAGATCCAGCAAAAGATCGAGCAGGCCCGCCAGGAACTGGAGACCGCTCGTCGTAAAGGCGACCTGAGCCGCATGGCCGAGCTGCAGTACGGGGTGATCCCGGACCTGGAGCGCAGCCTGCAGATGGTCGACCAGCACGGCAAGACCGAAAACCAGTTGCTGCGCAACAAGGTTACCGAGGAAGAAATTGCCGAAGTGGTGTCCAAGTGGACTGGCATCCCGGTGGCCAAGATGCTCGAAGGCGAGCGCGAGAAGCTGCTGAAGATGGAAGAGCTGCTGCACCAGCGCGTGATCGGCCAGGGCGAGGCGGTAACCGCCGTGGCCAACGCCGTGCGCCGTTCGCGTGCCGGGCTGTCCGACCCGAACCGGCCCAGTGGCTCGTTCCTGTTCCTTGGCCCGACCGGTGTGGGCAAGACCGAGCTGTGCAAGGCGCTGGCCGAGTTCCTGTTCGACACCGAAGAGGCGATGGTGCGCATCGACATGTCGGAGTTCATGGAGAAACACTCCGTGGCTCGCCTGATCGGTGCCCCACCAGGCTATGTAGGGTATGAAGAGGGCGGCTACCTGACCGAGGCGGTACGGCGCAAGCCTTACTCGGTGGTGCTGCTGGACGAGGTGGAGAAGGCTCACCCGGATGTGTTCAACGTGCTGCTGCAGGTGCTGGAAGACGGCCGCCTGACCGACAGCCACGGGCGCACCGTGGACTTCCGCAACACCGTGATCGTGATGACCTCCAACCTGGGCTCGGCGCAGATCCAGGAACTGGTGGGTGACCGCGAGGCGCAGCGTGCGGCGGTGATGGATGCGGTGGGTTCGCACTTCCGTCCAGAGTTCATCAACCGGATTGACGAAGTGGTGGTGTTCGAACCACTCGGCCGCGAGCAGATTGCCGGTATTACCGAAATCCAGCTGGGCCGCCTGCGCAGTCGCTTGCTGGAGCGCGAACTGTCGCTGAGCCTGAGCCCGGAGGCGTTGGACAAGCTGATTGCCGTGGGTTACGACCCGGTGTATGGCGCACGGCCGCTGAAGCGGGCGATCCAGCGCTGGATCGAGAACCCGCTGGCGCAGTTGATCCTGGCGGGCAAGTTCTTGCCGGGGACGGCGATTACCGCCAAGGTGGAAGGCGACGAAATCGTCTTCAGTTAATTTGTTTCACCATGAGCCCCGCACCTGCGGGGCTTTTTTTACTCTGTGGGAGCGGGTTCACCCGCGAAGAGACCAGTACGACCCCAGCAAATCTGGGGCTTTCCGGCACTCCTGGATAACTTGCTGAAAATTTTGAAATTTTTGCTTGCATCAAAATCCAAGTGCCCCTAATATACGCCGCGTTGTCAGGCACTAAGCGAATCACCAGCAACATCGGTGACCGCAAAACAACTTACAAATCAGTAAGTTGAACGAAAAAAAGTGGTTGACAAGCAAAACGAAGAATGTAGAATAGCCGGCCTCAGCAGCGACAACGCGAAAGCGGATAGCTAAAGAGAACGAAGCTAACACAAGCTTCGAAGTTGTAAAGATGTACCGAAGTTCAGTTCCGCGATAGCTCAGTCGGTAGAGCAAATGACTGTTAATCATTGGGTCCCTGGTTCGAGTCCAGGTCGCGGAGCCAATCTCGGGGTGTAGCGCAGTCCGGTAGCGCGCCTGCTTTGGGAGCAGGATGTCAGGAGTTCGAATCCCCTCACCCCGACCATTTTCCGGGTCGTTAGCTCAGTTGGTAGAGCAGTTGGCTTTTAACCAATTGGTCGTAGGTTCGAATCCTACACGACCCACCATGTAAAAAGGGCATCTCGAATGAGATGCCCTTTTTCTTTTGCCTTGAACTTATCCCGCAAAAAATGCACCTTTCGGTGCATCTCGGCGACAGCTTTGTGGGAGGGCTACCGGCCCTATCGCGCCGGCAAGCCGGCTCCCACAGGGAGCTCCATAGACTCGAGTCTTGTGCAGTCGCTGTGGGAGTCGGCTTGCCGGCGATGAGGCCAGTACAGGCAACCTCCATTGAGGGCCTGTCAGTGCAGCTTCAGGCGCGGCTCGGTACCCCGACCAATCTTGCTACCCAGCATCATCAACGCGGTGCGGAAGAACCCGTACAGCGCCATCTGGTGCATGCGGTACAGCGACACATAGAACATCCGCGCCAGCCAGCCTTCCAGCTTCACGCTGCCCATCAGGTTACCCATCAGGTTGCCCACCGCCGAGAAACGCGACAGCGATACCAGCGAGCCGTAGTCCTTGTACTCATAAGTTGGCAGTGGCTTGTTCTCCAAGCGCGCCTTCAGGCTCTGCGCCAGCATCGAAGCCTGCTGGTGCGCCGCCTGGGCCCGTGGCGGCACGCTGCGGTCGCTGCCCGGTTGCGGGCAGGCGGCGCAGTCACCGAAGGCGAAGATGTTGTCATCGCGGGTGGTCTGCAGGGTAGGGCGCACTACCAGTTGGTTGATGCGGTTGGTTTCCAGGCCATCGATGTCCTTGAGGAAGCCCGGAGCACGGATACCGGCCGCCCACACCTTCAGGCTGGCCTGGATCACTTCACCGTCCTTGGTTTTCAGGCCGTCTTCGGTCACTTCACTGACCGCAGCATTGGTCATCACCTTCACGCCGAGTTTTTCCAGCGTCTTGTGCACCGGCACGCTGATGCGCTCGGGCAATGCCGGCAGCACGCGCGGGCCCGCCTCGATAATGGTGATGTGCATGTCCTTGGGCTGGATGCGGTCCAGGCCATAGGCCGCCAGCTCGTGGGCTGCATGGTGCAGTTCGGCCGCCAGTTCCACGCCAGTGGCACCGGCGCCGACGATGGCTACGCTGATTTGCTCGCTGGCCACGTCGCCGGCATGGGCGCGCAGGTAGTGGTTGAGCAACTGCTGGTGGAAGCGCTCGGCCTGTTTGCGGGTGTCCAGGAACAGGCAGTGCTGCGCCGCGCCCAGGGTGCCGAAGTCGTTGGTGTTGGAGCCCACGGCGATGACCAGGGTGTCGTAACCCAGGGTGCGCGCAGGCAGCAGCTCGCGGCCCTCTTCGTCGAGGGTGGCTGCCAGTTGAATCTGCTTGCCCTCACGGTCCAGGCCACTCATGCGCCCCAACTGGAAATTGAAATGGTTCCACTTGGCCTGGGCCACGTAGTTCAGTTCGTCTTCCGAGGAGTTCAGCGAGCCGGCAGCCACTTCGTGCAGCAGCGGCTTCCAGATGTGCGTGAGGTTGGCGTCGACCAGGGTGATCTCGGCCTGCTTGCGCTTGCCCAGGCTTTTACCCAGGCGGGTCGCCAGTTCCAGGCCGCCGGCGCCGCCGCCGACAATCACGATGCGATGAGTCATGGGGATATCTCATAAGGTTTACGGAATTCGTGGCCCTGTGGGCCGGCCGCAAACTGCATGAGGGGAGGGCGAGCGCGAAGCAGCTCATAGCACCAGTCCACTGAGCAGGCGGCTGATGAGACCCAACCCGATGGTCACGGCCAGCACCAGCACAAGGAGCAACCACGGCCGGAAGGGCCTGCGCTCGACTTGGTGCTGGGGGGCTCGCAGATACTCATCGACACGACGCTGATCTTCCGGGTTCAGGCGGCTGGTCATGGTGGGCCTCGTCAGGTAGACGTTTGTGACTGCGCAAACGCTACAGCGTTCGCGCAGGCGCTTGAGACAAATGATAATGCTTTCTATCTCTGGCGCCGAGTGTACGCCATCGCAAACACTCGGTGCACTGGATCAAAGACTGATGCCCACGTCGAAAACAATGCTGCGGCCCAGGTTGCCACGCAGGAAATCCGGCGCGTCGGGGTGGGCGAACAGCACCCGGGCAAACGTCGGCCCGACCAGCGACAACGACCTCCAGCCCTGGCGCAGGTATTCGGTGGGCGGCGGGAAGTGGGTATTGAGGTCGAGCACTTCGCGCTTGAGGCTGGCGAAGGCGATGATGTCCAGTTCGTTCAGCTCCAGCCCGCGTTCCCGGTAGTTGTGTGCCTTCTTGCGCAAGGTAGGCGCCAGGCGCCCGAGCAACTCGGTGGCGCTGATGCGCCGTGGACGTGCTTCGCGGCGTACCAGCTGCGCCAGGGAAAACGCGCTGCGCCGGCGCTGCAGCTCTTCGCGCCACTCATCGTTCAGCCGGCGGCCCTCGTCGAGTACGAAAAACACCTCGAAGGCCGCGTCGCGAAACAGCACGTCTGGTGGCTCTTGGCCGGCTGGGGTGAAGTCCTCGCTGCGGTAGGGGATGTTCAGCCCTTGCAGCAGGCGCTGGCACACCCAACGCTCACGCTCCCATTTGCGTGCATTGGAGAGAAAGGCATTAGCTTGTTCGGCCTGGATGGTAAGCAGGCGCAAGTAGTCTGAGTCATCCATGCAGACAAGCTTAGCCGCTAAACCATGACGATAAGATGCTGAATTTGAATGGGTGTAGACTGGCTTTAATCCACAACAGTGACAGGGGCATTCGCAGGTGATCAGCGCGCAGGTGTTGTCCGGCACCACCCTTACGCTTGGCTGGCTTGGTTACGTGCCGTTGCTGATCTGGGCGGCCAGCCGCGCCCGCTGGGTGGAACTGTTCACCGACCGGCGCCGCCAGCATCTGTTGTTTGGCACGGTGTTCTGCCTGTTTGCTCTGTGGCTGGTCAGGCGTGATTTCGATACCGGCGTGTCGTACCACTTCATTGGCATGACGGCGGTCACGCTGTTGCTGGACTGGCCGCTGGCGGTACTGGGTGGGTGCATGGCCCAGGTCGGCTTGCTGCTGCTGGGGCGCCAGGACCTGGCGGCGCTGGGGGTGAATGGCTTGTTGCTGGTTGGTTTGCCGGTGCTGATTACCGAGGCGTGCGCGCTGCTGGTCGAGCGGGCTCAGCCGCGTAACCTGTTCGTGTATATCTTCTGTTCAGGGTTCTTCCCCGCAGCGCTGACGGTGCTGGCCTGCCTGGTGGCCGGGCTGGGCTTGTTGTGGCTGGACGGGCGCTTTGCCATGCCGGAATGGCTCAGCGACTTTGTCGGCTACCTGTGGCTGATGATGTTCCCCGAGGCGTTCATCAACGGCATGGTGATCAGTGCGCTGGTGGTGTTTTGCCCGGAGTGGCTGGAAACATTCAACCGCACGCGGTATTTGCAGGCGCCCTGGAAGGACGATGAGCGGTGATTTTGTGTTGGCTGTTCCGGGCCTTTCGCGGGTAAACCCGCTCCCACTGAAACGGTGAGGCCCCTGTGGGAGCGGGTTTACCCGCAAAAAGGGCGGCACAGCCACCTTGCAATCAGCTCAGTGCCGCGGCTCCAGGTCCCCGGAATACAGCTCATCCTCGGACTCTTCCGCCCCCGGAATCTTGTGCTCTTCAGCCGCCCACGCACCCAGGTCGATCAGTTTGCAGCGGTCCGAACAAAACGGTCGGAACGCGCTTTTTTCGTTCCATTCCACAGGTGCGCCACAGGTCGGGCAATCGACGGTCAATGGCTGGCTCATGGCTGGCCTCCTCGTAAAGTCAGGTAAAAGTGGTGCAGACGGTCGATCTGCTCATGCAGCGCAGCCAAGCCACTGTCATTGACCAGCACATCATCGGCATGGCGCAGGCGTTCCTCACGGGCCAGCTGGGCCTTGAGAATCGCCTGCACCTGCTCGGCACTGGTGTTGTCACGCGCCAAGGTGCGCGCCACCTGCAGTTCCTGCGGCGCGTCGATCACCAGCACGCGCTGGGTTTTTTGGTACTGGCCCGACTCGATCAACAGCGGCGACACATATATCGCATAAGGTGACTCCGCCTTGGCCAGGTAGCTGAAAATTTCCTGCCCGATCAGTGGGTGCAGCAATTGTTCCAGCCATTTGCGCTGCGCCGGGTCGGCGAAGATCAGCTGGCGCAGGGCCGCACGATCGAGTTGGCCGTCCGCCTGCAGTACGCCAGGGCCGAAGCGCTCGACGATGCTGGTCAGGGCCGGGCGGCCAGGTTCGACTACCCAGCGTGCCGCCTGGTCGGCATCGACCAGGTGCACGCCAAGCTCGACGAAGCGCTCGGCAGCGGCGCTCTTGCCGCTACCGATGCCGCCGGTCAGGCCGAGAATCCAGGGGGTGAAGGCCGCAGTGGTCATCAGTATCCAAACTGTTGCATGTAAGAGACGTATATTTCATCACCCCAGAGCACGGCAATCCACCCCGCAATCGCCAGATAAGGGCCGAACGGGATGGCCGTGCCCATGGCATGCCGGCGTAAACGCAGCAGGCACAGGCCGACCAGTGCCCCGACCAGCGATGACAACAGCAGTGTCAACGGCAGCACCTGCCAGCCGCCCCAGGCCCCGATCAGCGCCATCAGCTTGAAGTCGCCGTAGCCCATGCCGTCCTTGCCGGTGACCAGCTTGAACACCCAGTACACCGTCCACAGGCTGAGGTACCCGGCCACGGCGCCCCACAGCGCATCGGTCAGCGGCGCGTAGATGCCGAAGGCATTCACGATCAGCCCCAGCCACAACATCGGCAGCACCAGCACATCCGGCAACAACTGGTGCTTGGCATCGATCAGGCTTAGCGCCAGCAGGCACCAAGTCAGCGGCAGTGCCAGCAAGGCTTGGGCCGAGACGCCGAAGCGCCAGGCCACCACCAGCGACAGCAGCGCACAGGCCACCTCCACCAATGGGTAGCGTGGGCTGATGCGGGTTTTGCAGGATGAGCAACGCCCGCGCAGGGCCAGGTAGCTGACTACTGGAATGTTTTCCCATGCCCGAATCTGATGCGCACATTGCGGGCAGCGCGAGGCCGGCAGGCACAGGTCGAAACGCTCGTGCTGCGTGCTCGGCAGCCCCAGCACCTCCTGCGCTTCACGTTGCCATTGCCGCTCCAGCATGATCGGCAGGCGGTACACCAGCACGTTGAGAAAACTGCCCACCAGCAGCCCGAGCACTGTGGCCAGGGTGAGGAAGTACGCTGGCTGCTCAGCCAGGAAAGTCCATGAAGTCATGTTCAGATCAAGCTACCCAACTGGAAGATCGGCAGGTACATCGCCACTACCAGGCCGCCTACCAGCAAGCCCAGGATCAGCACGATGGCTGGCTCCAGCAGGCTGGTCAACTGGTCCAGCGATTGGCTGACCTGTTCTTCGTAGTGGCTGGCGGCCTTTTCCAGCATCTGGTCCAGCGTGCCGCTGGATTCACCGATGGCGGTCAGTTGCACCAGTAGTGGTGGAAACAGCGCTTCACTGGCCATCGCCTGGTTCAGCCCTTGCCCATTGGCCATGCCCTGGCGCAGCCGCAACACCGCCTGCTCATGCAGGTCGCCACCACAGACCGTGGCCACCGTACCCAGCGCATCCAGCAACGGTACCCCGGCGGCGTACGACGTTGCCAGGCTGCGCGCAAAACGCGCCAGCGCCGCCTGGCCCAGCAACTTGCCGAACACCGGCAGGCTCAACACCCGTCGAGATATCCACAGGCGCGCAGGCGCATGCTGCCTGTACAGCTGGCGCCCGGCAAAACCCAACACCGCCCCCATCACCAGCAACAGCGGCGCGGATCGCCCCAGGCCTGTGGACAAGTCGATTACCCATTGAGTGAGCGCCGGCAACGCTGTATCGAAGCCCGCGAACAACTGCTCGAACCGCGGAATCACCTCCAGCAACAAAATCGCCGATACCCCCAGCCCGGTCAGCAACAGCAGCAGCGGGTAGATCATCGCCTTGCGCACCTTCTTGTGCAGGGCCTGACGCTGTTCCAGCATGGTCGCCAGCTGTTCCAGTTGCCGGTCGAGCGTGCCGGATTGCTCACCGACCCGCACCAGGTTGCAGTACAACGCGTCGAACCACCCCGGATGCCGCTGCAACGCATCCGCCAGCCCCAGGCCCGAGGCCACATCCTGTTTCAATCTATCCAGCAACGCCGCCTGTGCTGCATCGCAGCCACTGCGCCCCATCACCTCGAACGCCTGCAGCAGCGGTACCCCTGCTTTGAGCAACGTCGCCAACTGCCGGCTGAACCCCGCCGGGTCGGCTTGCGCCCGCCGTTTTGGCCAGCGCCAGGTCAGCCCGCCGGCAGGCCGCAAGCTGGCCACTTTGATGCCCTGGCGGATCAGCCCAGCACGGACATAGGCCGGGCTGCGCCCGGGCGTTTGGCCACTGACCGGTGTGCCGTTGGCATCGGTGCCATGCCAGTTGTAGAGGAGTGTCGATGAGGTCATGCAAAGGTCCTTTTTTACCCGTGCGACAAGCTTCGAAACAGCTTGCCGCGTCCTTGGAAGGGCGCGCGTCCGTGATGCTCACTAGAGTAGTTCAGCGACGATGACCCCCAAGCCGGCAGGGGTGACAAAAGGTGTCTGTTCAGGCCTACTGCGCCGCTGCCAGTTGGGGCGAGCCTGACCTCAATACGTATGCGTATCAAAAAGGAAAATGTTCATGAAAGGGCAACGCGGTATCACCCTGATCGAACTGATGATCGTTGTCGCGATCATCGGCATTCTGGCGACCATCGCCTTACCGATGTACACCAACCACCAGTCACGCTCGAAGGCGGCGGCCGGGTTGCTGGAAATCAGCGCGCTGAAGACCGCGATGGATCTACGGTTGAATGACGGGAAGGATGTAGCGGACGTGGCCGCGCTGGGTGGCCGGCCGGCGACCGCGCACTGTGCGATCACCGCCAACGGCAAGGCGGCGGATGGCACCGGGAGCATCGTTTGCACGTTGGTGGATGCCCCGGCCAATGTGCTGGGCAAGGCCCTGACCCTGGCCCGCACGCCGGGTGGGTGGGGCTGCACCACCGACATCGAGGAAGACCTGGCGCCGAAAGGGTGCAAGGCGCCTTGAGGCTGGGGTAATAAGCCAGGGGAAACAGGGGTTTGCGTAACGGGTGCGGCAGTGGTACGTTGCGCTACACGCCGGTGTAGCTCAGTCGGTAGAGCAGCGCACTCGTAACGCGAAGGTCGCAGGTTCGATTCCTGTCTCCGGCACCACATCCAGCTCCACTGCATTCCGCTGAATGCTTTGGAAGCCCTCTAAACCGGCCTTCTGGCCGGTTTTTCATTTCCACGACCCTCCGTCGGGAACCAACAATATCCCCAATAACCGGGGGTATTTTTGGGGTACAGCGTCTTTCCTGAATGGAGAACGTACCCCTATGCCGCGCCTAGCCACTCTGCTCAGCGACCTCAAATGCCGCACGGCCAAGCCGCGTGATCGCGCCTACAAACTGTTCGACGGCGGGGGCATGTACCTGTACGTCGCGCCCTGTGGCTCGAAGACTTGGCGGCTGCGGTATTTCAAACCCAACGGCAAGGAAGGCACGCTGATCATCGGCAAGTACCCCATCGTTTCATTGGCCGTTGCGAGGACCAAGCGCGATGAGGCCAAGGCTCTGTTGCTCGACAACCTTGATCCGATGGAAGAAAAGCAGAAGGCCAAGATCGCAGCTCAGCGGGCGAGTCTTCTGTTTGAAACCGTCGCCCTGGAGTGGCACGTCGAAATGTCTCGGCGTTGGACTGAGGGGCACGCCAAGACGGTGCTGAGCAGGTTGCGCACCCATGTGTTCCCACTGATAGGTCAGCGGCCTATCGCTGAACTCGACACCCACGATCTGCTTGAGGTCACCCAGCGAATCAAGGATCGCGGCACTATGGATGTAGCGCTACGTGTGCAGAACTATCTCTCCACGATCATGCGGGGTGCGAAGCGGGCGCGGCAGATCACTCAAAACCCGGCGCTCGATCTGGCTGGCTCGATTCAAGCGCCGCGCAGCGTGCACCGTCCTGCACTCTCGCTGAATCGCCTTCCTGAATTGTTGAGCCGACTCGACAATTACACTGGTCGCGAGCTGACCCGGCTCGCAGTGCTGCTGACGCTGCATGTGTTCGTGCGCTCCAGCGAACTGCGCTTCGCCCGGTGGGATGAGTTCGGCAACGTGCGATGTGGGAGATCCCCGATACCCGTAAGCCGATTGAAGGCGTCCGCTATTCCACGCGCGGGACCAAGATGAGTGGAGACATTCAGATAGTGCCGCTGTCGCCTCAAGTCATCGAGATCCTTGAACGGCTGCGCAGCTTGAATCGGTTCTCTGAACTCGTGTTGCCCGGTGATCACAGGTACTGGAAACCCTTGTCGGAGAATACGGTTAACCAGGTGCTGCGCAACATGGGATACGACACCACCAAGGACGTTTGTGGACATGGTTTCAGAACCATGGCTTGTAGTGCCTTACTCGAATCAGGGCTATGGACGGATGCGGCGATTGAGCGGCAGATGAGCCATCAGGAGCGTAACCGCGTGCGCGCCGCATACATCCACAAGGCCCAATTTCTGGAGCAGCGTCGGTTGATCATGGCGTGGTGGAGTAACTACATCGACGCCAACAGATCGGGCCATGTCACCCCGCATGAGTTTGCCTATCCGGTAGGCGACAACGTCACAGCCTTGCCAAATGGTCATGGCGCATTCAATCGCGGGTGAGCCTGCAAGATCGGCGCTGGCTGCTCTTTCACGCGGGTCCATCCAAGCAGGGCTGCAAAGCCGCCCTGTTTGGATGGACCTTACTTTGAAGAGCTAAAAGCCACGACGTTGTCCGGGGTGCACCACGGAATTCCACCGATTGGATAACCGCTTTTCACGTCTCCAAGAGAGCTGGATTTCGACCCTTGACCGGGTTTATCCACAGGCGTAGAACTGGCCGTGCAAGCGCTGTCGATGACAGCACCCCAGGTGACCCGAACCTTCAAGGTCACGCCGCTCCCGCGGTGGTTCTCCCCCCAAATGGCGATTCGCGTCCGGCAGCTCGCCAGGTCACCTCCCCGGTGATGGATGCCTACTTCACATCTTGGCCCTCGTGCGCCAGACAACACTTCCTACTTCGCTGCCCTGCAGCAACCTATCCGCGTGGTCGATTCTTGCGCCAACCTGCGCCCGTCTCTTTCACCTGGAAAGAGACGGGCGCTTCTAACACTGCCGCAGCCCTCACCGCACTTGGCTTTGCGGCAACTCCTCTCGTGACAATCGGCGTGACAAACGCCGATGTCACCAGCAACAGCGCTGCAGATGATGGTGCCGCAGACCAGGGAATGGACTGCACCTGACTGACAGTCAGGCATGCCCCGGTCATCGCACCGCTGCGTTCACCAGATTCAGGATCTTCAGGCGCTGGTCTCGTCAGCCAGTGCTGCCTCCACCCGCCCACCGGTAACGGTGCTCAGGAGGCAAGATCATGAGATGCCCTTGCTCCCGGTCGTAAGGAGCCGCCAGTCCCGCGTTAGAGGATATCCCCACAGGTCGCAGGGGCCTTGATCCCTGATAACACTCAGCATTCTTGGCGGGATGACGTGGGGCGAGGATCGGAGAGCGAACGATGGGGTGACCGGCATGGCATTGGTGGGTAGACGCGATGGCCGCAATTTCGGCTACGGCAGGCAACTGAGCTACGCAGGACCGCAGGCGCTGCAAGACATGTTCGGCGGTGGCCACTACGGCACGGTCAAGGCGCAATGTGACCGGTGGCAGGCATTCGTGAAATGGTGCCGCTCCGAACAAGGGCCCGGTATCAATGATGCGCGGCACATTGATCGAAAGGTGTTGGCCGACTATGCGGCTTATCTGCGTGACCTGGTTGGGTGCGGTGATCTCGCCGTCAGCACCGCACAAAACCGGCTATCCAGCGTTAACAGAACCATGGCGGCGCTTCGCGATGATCAGTGCGTCAAGTTACCAAGTCCGAGCGAGGCGTTGGGTATGCAGCGCACCGGGGTTCGCCAGGCGGTACCGCAGGGCCAAGACCGCGAACAGGTTAAAGAGATCGTCAATGCGCTTTGCCGCAATCATCAGCAACGGGCCGCCGCCATCGCTCTGTTGGCGCGAGCCACCGGTATGCGCTTGCGTGAGGCCATCTTGGCTGACCTGTCACGGCTAAGCCGTGAGGCTAACAACCTAGGCAAGATCAATATTCAGGATGGCACCAAAGGCGGCCGCGCTGGCGCCTCGGCGCCACGATGGATCCCGGTGGACGACCATGTTCAAGATGCACTTGGGTTTGCACGGCAGGTGTCGCCTGCGGGTAGCCACAACCTGATTGCGCCCAACGAAAGCTACCTGAATGTTCTGCAAGAAATCATCCGCCCTGCACGGGACATCCTTCATGCACACAATCTCAAAGGCTTTCATGAACTACGGGCAGCGTATGCATGTGAACGGTATGGGCAGCTCACCCAACAGATCGCCCCCATCAACCGAGGCCAATGTTGTCAGGTAGAAAGGAACCTAGATCGTGAGGCTCGAAGGCAAATCAGCCATGAGCTGGGTCACGGTCGGATAGATGTGGTCGCTGCCTATATAGGGGGGCAGTTATGAGCAAGCCATTCGACATGGAGTTGTTCTTGGCTGGAGTACTGGTCGGCTCGCACTCAACTCGGCAACGTCATGTGCGACAGGCGAAAATCATGCAGGCTGAGATTACAAAGCGTTGGCAGCTAGGAACTCCTTGGAGTTGGCAGAGAAAGCATGTGGCCTGGTTTCTCGATCATCACCTCGGTAACCGCAGCGAGGCAACGCGTTACTACTACTTGCTGACCGTGCGGCTGCTGGTTAGTCGATTGCAAAAAATATGGGTATTCGGATCGCCAATTGACTGAGTAATCGCGCTGAGTCAGCAACCCTGCTGTGTACTCGTTATGTGCGCCTTACCGTCGATGAGGTGGCCACAACGATACATGCGATAACCACCCTTCATCGTTGCGCGCTCAATCAGACGTAGTGGGTTTGTGATTCTCGTTGCGTTCCAGTAGCTCTGCCGACCACATCTTCGATCCGTTCCAACTCTTTAGACGACTGTCGCAGACGAAGCATTCTATGCTGTCTTTGTCTCTCACTGGGATCTTGATTGCTTGGAGACTGTAAATTGAGCCGCACACATCGCAAGTCACTTTCTCTGCCATAGGGCACCCCGTAGTAGGCAATGTCTGTGGAGTGGCCATACCCGAGCGGGTATGGCCAGGTTGAGTTGCTAGAGATCGAGCGTGAGCTGATGGGGGGCGCTACGATAGTGCTGGCAGACATGCTCCCAGCGACCGAAGCGGTAGCGTGGATAGGCGTGCACGAACACAGTTTTGGCTATGGGTGCCGACGAACGGCGAGGATGGCGTCTACGCATGGTAGATAAGGCCCTCTTGAGGATTTGCAGTGTGTGCAATCCTCTGGGCGTGACGACGAGTACACATAAAGTGTATTGACGTGACGGTCACGCTCTTGGCTTAATGACCGCCTGCCCAGATTCATGCGTTCTTAGAAATGCGCGTATCGGGGGTGGTGCGGGTGGACACGTTCTGTCGCCAAACTTCGCGTGACCACTCGCAAGCTTTTCCCTCTACAGCCCCCAAGATATGGGGGTTTTGCTTTTCTGGGGTACAAGATAATGAGGTCTTAGGTGCTTTGCAAGGTGAGCGCCTGTGGATAACTTGTGGGTACTTTGTGAGTGAATGGGGGGTATTCGCTGTAGCCCTTGCGGCAAGTGGTTTGCACACTTTTTCAGCATCATGCTCCAATCGTGCAGATTTTTACGATTTCACACCCTATCGTAAAATTGAGACTCCTCAGGGTTACTTGTGTTGATCCTGTAGATCCTTGTAGTTATCTTCCATCCACACCGATTTAGCTGGCCTTTCAACGTCGCCATACCACTCGTCATGCTCATCTGAAAACACATCATTTGAACGCTTGTGTACAAGCTGCATCTTATCTCCCCGCATCACCTTATACATGCCGCTGGTACGGTCGACGCCGCCGTATCGATAGATGAAACGTCCTGAGCCGGTTGTGGTGATCGTTCCATCGATATTCACAGTGATCTCATAGCCAACGCTACGTAGCATGGCGGCAAGGCGTTGCGGATCATCCCTCTTCAAGTCCTCCACCTTGGCTGCTTGGCTCCAGTGCAACGTGAATGTCGAGTCCTCGGTTTTGCGGAGTATTGTCAGCTCGTTTTCAAGCGCCTCACGGCTCGCGTTCATCGCTATCAACCGATCCACTAGCTCGGGCACAGTGCCCATATCGGCAACTAAATCTGCGATCTCATTTATTCTGTTTGTGAGAGCGGCGAGCTCTGCCTCCTTGCTAACGATCTCCTTTTCATTCACGCTCATCTGCTGCTGTGTGAGTGCCTCCCAAGCGGCGTTGGTTGACGTCCAGCGGTAAATTGCCTCGATGACTGGTTTAGGCACCATGTGCGAGTTGTCGCAGCCCTTCAGATTTTGACGAACGCGGCAACGCAAGGCATGGGGCTTACCGTCCTTGTGTTGCATGATGAAATTGTTCCCGCATGAACCGCACTTCACTAAGCCGACCAGGAAGTGCTTAGCCGTTTTCATCGGGCGTTGTGTCTTCATCTTCTCTGCGTGGATCTGGGCCTTGTAGTACAACGCGGGATCGATAATCGGGGGGTAAACGCTGTGGCCACTCCACCGACCGATCGCTGCTTCGTTCCGCAGCCAGCCTTCCACAGTAGGCCCGCTGCATTTGGCAAGCCGCTCAACACCAGATGCACGCATCCTCTTGGCGATGGTGGATTTACCCATGCCCGAGACATACAACTCGAATGCCTCTTTGACTCGTGCGGCTACATCTTCACGCACTGAGCCATCGCTGTTGAGCCATGCCGGCGTCATGCGCTTCGGTGTGACACCTTCCTTGGCTTCCTCACGTCGCTTGGTGTAGGAATGTGTCACACGTCTCGAAAGCGACTCTGACTGTTGGTGTGCGGCTTGGATCCTGGCCGCCAATAGGAAGAGGTGTGGCCCGCCGATCGACTGCTTGGTATACGTAACGTTGTCGTCAAGCGTGATGATCGTGACGCCAGCGTTTAGGATGGGGATGATAAACATCTGGATCATATCTAGTGCTTCAAGCCGTCCTGCACGGTCGAGAGCCTCGACGAGAACGACGTCCCCGGCATTGATTGCCCCTTGTTGGATTGCGAGTAGCAATTCTCCGAAGCCACCACCGTTCTCTAGGTAATCTCCAGAGAAGTCACTTTTGGCTAGCTCTCGGAAAGTGATGGTGCCTAGCACGTAATCAGTGTGCGACTTTAGCCATTCTGCAATCATCTTTTCCCGCCATTCCACAGCGCCGGCGCCTTTTTTACGACGGTTGGAGAAGCGAACGTAAGATATTGCTTGTTTCATGGGCTGCACCTCGGGAGCTGAGCGGCGATAGTATCAGGCTTTCAGGGTTACATTGAAAATTGCTGTTATCTGGTTTTTTACTACCAATCGATGCCTGGCCCGATCCGCATTGGCTCATGATGTTGAACTGCACTGATCGCTAACTTTTGGCTGCTTCCGATGGTTCTCGATCACAGTCGTCTCCGTAGGCAATGCTGCTTACTCGAACATAGTCAGATCGTGCGCCCATCGGTAATGGCAATGAGCCATTCCGCCATTTTTTGCGGTACATTGGCGAGCAGGATCGGTGCTCTCGATGGAGCGGTTGGTCCGATAGGGGGCGCTGCGAAGCAACCTGGTGATTGGTAAGTAGACTAAAAAGGAGTTGCAACATGGCTGCACCACTGGATGGCGTGCTGAGCCAGGCACAGCGTGAGAGCCTAGAAATTGTCAGCTTTATCTTCCACATCATCGAGCCAGATGCTGAGGTGGATGAAGATGTTGTGTTTCTCGATGAGGTCGAGCTTCAAGCTAAGCAAAAGGTCTTCTTCCTAGATCGGCTCCGAGAAATCGCTGAGGGCACGCAATACGTGTTCAAGCAGGACGCCGTGCATCTGAAAGAGAAATGTCAGCAGCTGCTTGACGAGCCCCATAGGTTCATTGAATTTTCACGCCAGATCACTACTGATTTTTCAGGGCGCCATAAGGGGCATATGGCTGCCGGCGTGTTCATCGTGTCTGTGGTGAAGTACTTGGCTACCGCGCATGACTGGCGGCAGCTGGTCTTCGTCGTGAAAATGGACAAGCAACCCTCGTTCACTTATAGCTACGAGGAGAAGGACGGTCGAAGAGTCGCCGTCATCAATGAGGTGCAAAACTCTCTTAATGAGAGCAAAAATGCGATCCAGAAAAGTGCCCTGATTGACGTCTCAGATCAATTCGCATGGGATGTGCTAGCCTTCGACCGCGTACAAAGACCAGGGCTGGGTGATTATTTTCGGGGTTTCTTGGGGGTGACGGAGCGCCAGCAAGACTCAGTACTCACTCGGGCTGCCCACGTGCAAGTGCGCAAGTGGGCAAAAAAGCTGACAGCAGAGCAGCTCCCTCCTGGGGAGGACCTGAACACTTTTCTCGGTCGATCGCTCAACTACCTGAGTGATCATGACACCTTTGACACGGACGAGTACCTGAACGCAGTTGTGCGTGACGAGGATGCCAACCGGAAGGCAGAGCTTGTGAGGTCGCTGCGAGATGCGCTTGCCGAAGGTGGAGTGGCAGGACAACAATTCCGCCCTCAAGCGGGATCACTGCGTAAAAGCGAGCGCAAGCAGGTCTACCTAACCTACGAAGGGGTTACCATTTCCTTTGAAGGCACGCCCGAGGCTATGGGCATGCAGATCGAGCCACTGGGCGGTGGTCGTTCCCGAGTCACTATCGTAACGAATCGGCTGGATGCCAAAGGTTGAGGAATCATGACTGCTGTAGCGAACCTACTTGATGCGATCAGCGAGCTGCGTAGTCATTCGTTGCAGTTCATTGACGAGAGCTTTCGGCTGACCGTAGAGGGTGATTCGCTGAGTGGGGACGTCAAGGCGATTCTTCAGCAGGTTGATGAGCTAGCTCGGCAACTGGGCATTGATGTGCCCACAATTATGATCTCTGGTGAAGCGGTAGATGCTGCAGAATTGTCCACGACCACATTCGATGACGAGCCCTGGAGGACGGTGCTGGGCAAGTCGACACTTGCCCAAAAAATGCGTGCCAGGGACAACGAGTCCACCCTGTTTTTCTTCTCCGTCGAAAGCTTTCATCAGTGGTTAGAGCACATCGACCCCTTCCAATATCCTAGCGGCAATGATCCTGACTTATCCTGCCCAACTACGGTACGAGTCAATGGCTTGACTGCTGCGTTTGGAGGCCCTCTGCTTTGGGTACTACCCCCAGCCAGTGAAACGCCCAAAACTCCGATCAATAAACTTCCTAACCAGTCGGATGTACACGGTCTAATCCATACCAATGCAGTGAAGCCTCTTCGGGTTTGCCCGAGTGCGTATGCGTTGAGCTGGGGAAATCTTGACAGCTCCGAAGCGAAGCCGTTAGTACGACTGAGTGCGTGCGTCATAGCAGCATGCTTAGTCCAGGAGCTGAAGAACACCGGCAATGGCTATGATGCGACACTTCGTGGGACCAAGCGACTTTCGTTGCCCCTTTATGATGAGATGCAGGCTGTGAGCGCTGATACGTTATCGCGACTCACAGAAGCCGTTTGTTGGGTTTACGAGGAACGCCCTGAAACTCGTCTTAGACTTGTCATGGACCGATTGTCAATAGACATCGAGCACGGACAAACTCTGCTTTCGGGAGTAGAGAAGTATCTTGAAGTAGCCCTTCAGCAAGCTCGCGATAGCTATACCTTTGTGATTCTGGACCGTAAGGATGCTTATCATAAGGAGGTCCGCGAACTCATGAAGGACATGAAGTCGCAAGCCGACTTATATGCAGCAAAAGTCCGGGATCTTGTGAGTGCATTAACCCGAGATATTCTTGGTGTTCTGGTTTTTATTGGGTTTTCTTTCATTGGTAAGTTTGATCAGAAAAATATTAACATGCTGCTTGAAAGTTCAGAGTTGGCATTGCTAGTAAAATTCCTGGCAGGATATTTGGTGCTGTCTTGTATCTTGCAGTTTAGCTCTAATCTGCGTGATGCTAATCTTGCCTACAGCGAGAGCAAAACGTGGCTCGACGTATTGCAGCACTACTCATCTCAGGCTGATAAGCAGGTGCGATTTCTTACGCCAATAGATAGGCGTCGTATAACGCTATTTGTGGCTATGGGTATTATGGGCTTTATATATGCATGCCTGGTCATAATTACGTGGAACTTGCCTTTTGTCATCGAGCTGCTCCTGGCTCAATAAGGGCTGGTGGATGATGGTGGCTTCGACAATCGTGCCCTGGCGCAACGACAGGCCTTTGTCTTGCAGGTAGTTGTTGATGGTTTCCAGAATCCCTGCCGCGAGCTGATGCTTCTCCAGCAGGTGCCGGAAATTCATGATCGTCGTGTCTTCGGGAATCGGCGCGCTGAGCGTCAGTCGAGCAAACTGGCGCATCAAAAGGGGACGGATTTATTTTTGAAGCTTCTGCTGAAAAATAAGTCCGTCCCCTTTTGTGATCCAACCTAGATTACTGTCTACGAAATTTGGGGCGATTTGACCAGCACCAACACCTTGCACACTCACAGCAGATGTTAGGCGACACCGGCGACCGTCTGCGCGGTACTGGCACTTTCTGCACGGTCCCGCGCAGCGGGCTGTATTGCCTGACTAGAGCTACCGGCGGAAGTATGCTGATGGGCACTGTGACGAAGCTAGAGACCGTAGAGATCGCACCTGTCTGGCTCCCCAATTCCGCCACCTCAGCGCTCGGTGCATGCCATGCAACGCAGCTTCCTCGAGTGATTGCATCATGGCACTATGACGCCCATCAATTCTTCCCATACAGCGTCCCCATCTTCAGCCCCTTCGGCTTATCGCTCGACTCGGATAGATGCGGTTAGCCATAGACAAAGGATCGTGTCATGACAGACGAAGTAGTCCCACTCAACGACAAACTTAAGGGGCAACAGGCTTACCTCTCGCCAGGTGCCGCCGAGTGGCTGCCGTTGACTGAGGAGGCCTTCACGGCACTGAAGTCAACAGATGAAGCTGATGATGAACAAGTGCGCGCCAATAAAGCCGCGCTTTCGGCCATGTTTGCGTCCGCACTTCAAATCCCGAACCTAGGATTCTTTGCGGGAAGCGGTACTTCGCTTGGCGCCGTCGGCGGCCCGAGCATGTGGGAGTTATGGCAACGAGCGATGTGCCCAGAGGAGCAAAACAGGCTCTCCGAACGCGCTGCACAAGTCGCAGATACCGTCCGTTATCTTGAGAGAAACAACCCAAACATCGAGCACTTTTTGTCCCAGTGCGACGCCTACTTGGCGTTCAACAGCGACGCGGGAGTCAGCGCATTTGTTAACGATGTGAAAGCCTTGATTCTTCACGCCTGCTCGGAGTTTATGAACAGCGATAATTCCGACATCTCAGCGTACAGGAATCTGTTGCAGAAGTTGGCGAGGCGCAGGGTTAGAGATCCTCGACTAAGGGTATTCACTACGAACTACGACATGTGCTTTGAAACCGCTGCGTCTGATCTAGGGATGGTTACCATTGATGGCTTCTCGTACACCCGAAAGCGCAGATTCGATGGAAAGCACTTCACCTATGACATCGTGCGACGGGAGGCGGACAGCCACGAATTTACAGAGGGTATTTACCACCTCCTGAAGCTTCATGGCTCCGTAAGCTGGAGTCGTGAAGGTACAGAGATTTACGAGCATGCTGCTCCCGCCCCAGAGAATGCCTGTTTGATCTATCCGGCAAAGGGAAAATATCAGCAAGCATTCCTACAGCCACACCTTGAGCTCCTATCAAGGTTTTTGGAGTTTTTGCGACAGCCCAATAGCTGCTTAATTATTGCGGGTTTCGGCTTCAACGATGATCACCTCTCCGAGCCCATCTACTCTGCGATTCAGTCCAACCCAAGCCTCAAACTCATCCTCTGTGATTTTCAGGGCATCACTCACCTACACAATCGCGGCCAACATGGTTCAAGCCCCTATTGGGGAAAATTCCATGACCTTGCGATGGAAGGCTTCGATATCCATTTCGTCAGCGGCTCATTCGGTGACATGGTCAGCCACATCCCACATCTGCGTACCGCTTCGCCTGCAGAGCAGTTAGCAAACGCCGTGAGACGTGTAAAGGGAGGGGCCTAATCGATGGCACTGGACGGAATATTGGCCAGCACCCTGAAAATAGGGGTGGTATCTAGTGTCAGTGCTCAACTCATCAAAACAAACCTTGCCCATGCGGGCGAGGTAAGCGGGCACTATCTAGGAAAAAATCGCTATGGCAAGGGTGAAGTAGGCGAACTTGTCTTGATCGAGGGCCAGCAGACAGTACTGCTGGGGCGTATCACGGAGGTCAATCTTCCCGACCGCGATCGCACTGAAATCTCTCAAGATTTTGCAGGGATTCGTCAGATCGACGCTATTGGGTTCATTCGCCTATTGGGTTCGGTAAACCCTCACACCCTTAAGATCACAGCCGGAGTCAGCTCTTATCCTCGGCTAGGTGATCGAGTCTACTCCGCTCCTGGTGAGTTCATATCCCAAATCCCGGTGTTGACTTCTGCAGGAGTAGACGCAGAAGTGCCACGCGTCACTCTGGATCTAGGACATGTTGCGGGTGATAACGGGTTCCCAATCGCGGTCACCCCAGAGAAGCTATTCGGCCGACACTGCGCAGTTTTGGGCTCGACAGGTGGCGGCAAGAGCTGGACAACATCCAAGTTGATTCAAGAATGCCGAAAATTCTCATGCAAGCTCGTATTGATCGATGCTACTGGAGAGTATCGATCGCTGAACGGGGCCGACACCGTTCATTGCCACCTAGGTGAACCTATACATCGAAGCGCAGAGTCGATTGAAGTCGCCATCCCTCCCACAAGTTTTGCGGAAACCGACTTTATTGCCTTGTTCCAGCCTTCAGGAAAGACCCAAGGGCCAAAGCTTAGGGAAGCGATTAAAAGTTTACGGCTAGCGGCACTTGCACCAGATCTGTTCCCTAGGGGAATTGTGCGCAAGGTCAGCCAATCTAAGAACACCTACCGAGAAGCGATGAGACGCGACAACAACGCTAGCTTGGTCGGTAACCCCAGCCAACCATTCGAGCCTAGGCACCTCGTTCAGCAGGTTGTCCAAGAATGCTGCTATCCGGATGCCGGCGCAGATAAAATGGATCGCTGGGGGGGCGCGAGCAATGAGCTTTCGTACTGTTCCTCGCTCATGACCCGGATTATGAGTGTGATGAGCTCCCGCTCACTCAGCTGCGTTTTCAGCCCTGCAGTCGACCTACCGAGTCTTGTTGATAACCTTGATGCTTTCTTGGAGGGTGATAAACGTCTGTTCAGGATTTGCCTGAGCTCCATCGGTTATGAATTTAATGCACGGGAAGTAATTGCCAATGCAATAGGACGACTGCTCCTGCAACGTGCCAGAAGTGAAGCGTTCCGCCGGAGCCCATTGGTAGTGATTCTCGATGAAGCTCATAACTTCCTCGGCAAGACCCTCGGTAACGAGGACGACCTTCAGAATCTCGATGCATTTGAACTGATTGCCAAAGAGGGCCGTAAGTACGGATTGAACATCTGCCTCGCAACTCAACGACCTAGGGACATTACCGAAGGTGTATTGAGCCAGATGGGCACTCTTCTAGTGCATCGACTGACCAATGATCGAGATAGAGAAGTTGTCGAGCGTGCATGTGGGGAGATCGATCGTTCAGCGGCTGCATTCCTGCCAAACCTAAAGCAGGGTGAAGTTGCAATGGTGGGGGTAGATTTTCCGATTCCGGTGACCATTCAAATTGGTCGACCCTCTCAACCACCAATGTCCGATGGGCCCAGCTTCCAAGATCTGTGGTAATCGAGCCAGGCACTGTAGGATTCCCCGCCGTCGGCTAGGAAGCGCTGGAGCTTTGAGTGGTGGAGCACCAACCTGAATCGTCCCAGGCTTCGTAGATGCCTCGGTAACCCAAAATCGGGCCTAAGTAAACGTCCGCTTTTGGCCGTTAGCTGCCCTTCCTGAAGGGCAGCAATGGGTCGTTTTCTGTCGTTCCTCACCTATCTTTCAAAGCGGGTGGGCGTAGCTCTCATTGGATCCTCTGCAAGTTCCGATTCGATTCCACTGAAAGCCATAAGTAGCTGATTGGCTTGTAGATATCCTATGAGACACACCAAAAAATCCACCAAATTCCAGCCCCACGGAAACCGGGCCCTCACGGCCAACAACCGTCCGCTGTCTCCGCACCACATCCAACTCCACTGCATTCCGCTGAATATTTTGGAAATACTCTAAACCGGCCTTCTAGCCGGTTTTTCATTTCCATAAGCCTCTGTCGGAAACCAACAAAATCCCCATTAATCAGGGGTGTGTTTGGGGGCGGTGTCTTTCCACCATGACATGCCCTCAGTCATGATTTTTATGACTGAGGGCAGAGTTTAGTTTACTTAAAGCTCAGCCATCAGTGTTGCGACGATTTTATCGTGCCGGATCTGGATTGCATTTTGGTCCCAAATACTACCTGCGCTGACAAATTTTGCTATTTCCCGTTGTTGGAAGTTGTGCTGGTATGTTTCCAACTTTTCGGAAAATGGAATGTTTCCCACTGCGCAGTTGTGGGACTTTGACACCAGAAGGTAATTGCCGAGGCAGTTCAGGTATTCGCTCTTGAAGGTTTCGTCGTAGGCGCCGTAACCATGAGGACTAGCTGTGGGCTCGGTGGTTGGGGCGATGTGCTCCAGTTCTGGACGCTTGATGTCGTCATTACGCCGCGGCTCATAACCGCGCTGACCTTGTCCTTCCAGGTGTACTTCGTATTTCCATAGCAGGTGCCTAGCGGTGGAGTGTCTGATACCCCATTCTAGAGCCTCTGCCAGTTTTTCATTGTTCCAATATGCCCACCACCCACTGCCTACAGTCTTGAGACGCTCGATGTTCTCAAGGATAGGCCCTATCGCCGGTGCGTCACTGGTAAATGCCTCGTAAGTATCATTAATGCGGGATGTGATATCCGCACGAGTGCCAATCAGGCGATGTCGGATGATCAGGCTTTCAAAGACAACACAAAGCTGGTTCTTGTCCGGGAGAGGAAGACCAAAGCGGTAGGCCTTGAGAATAAATGGCAGTACAATCCCGATTCCGCCCAAGCTCACCAGTGAGTGAATCGGAAAACTGCTTCGCTCGTCAGCGCCGAAAAATGCCGTTAAATGTTCGAAACTGATGGCCAGTGAGCTGGTGAAGTCTTTCACAAACTCAAGAGGCGACTCTGCTGTAAGCATTTTCTCAATCCGGTCCAGCGCACCGCTTTCCCACAGCGAATTGAAGTGAACGCGCAAGGTGTGCTGCAGCACGTCGTCTTCATTGATGCGGTAATCAATTGCCGAGATCGACTTGTAGATGGTTTCGAAGCGGTTCTGGATCTCTTCGATCAGGTTGTCCCGCGCTTCTTGATCTTCGCTGTGAAGATGGATGGCATACATGAACTGCGCCTTAACCACCTCAAGGTTGGATGGGCGCTTGCCGCGGTTGTTCTGGAAGATGAACATCTGGATGGCTTCAGCCTCGTCCCGCACTGGGTGTGTACTGCATGATGCCTGGGACACGATTCGCAGCATGTCGGTCAGGAAGGCTTCAGGCTGAGAACCCAGCTTCTTTTTGAAGAAGTCGAAAGCATTGATGAGCCGCTGGGCAGATGTGGTCAGCGAAGCAGGGGCGACGGTTCTGGACTGGTTGATCACATAATCGACAAAGGTCTGGTTGTCGTAACCGACCGTCTTGAAGCGGATCTGACTTTCCCGCTTGATCATGTCTTTGTAGCAGTCCTGCTCATCTTCGGTGAGTGCGCGCTTGGCTTGTAGGCATGCGAACAATGCAGCTAGAAACAGCGTGATCGTGGTCAGGCGCTGCTGGCCGTCAATTACCCGGTACTCTCCCTGTGTCTGCTCAAATAGGAAATGGCCAAAGTAATAAGGGCTGCGGGAGTTGCTGCTGCGATAGGCTTCCAGGTCGGATAGAAATACCGCTGTCTGACTGACGCGGGTTGAACCTTCAGCTGGCGTATCCCAGGCATAAGCGCGTTGATATGTGGGCACGACGATGCGGTTGTTGGCCAGCATGTTGCGAATGGTTGAAGAGGCTTCCAAGAGGTATGTCCTTATGGGTGGTGGCGTTTTGCCTCATCATCGCTTGAGTGGTGCTTTTTTGCATGCTTGGGCACTACATTTATTTTGCTTGGCCCCATCAGCATCCCCAGGGCTTCGCGGTTAGGGCTCAATGGCCAAGCGGTATGCAATCTCCTGCTCTCGCTGTGTACCAATTTAAACAGCCCAAAAATTCCCGATTCGATTCCACCGAAAGCCATAAATAGCTGATTTTTTTATAGATAACCTTTGAGGTACATCGAAAAATCCACCAAATTCCAGCCCTACTAAAACCGAGCCCTCACTACCAACAACCGTCCGTCTGTCTCCGCACCAGTTCAGGTTCCAGCGAAGGCTACCAAAATCTCTGGAACCCCCGTAAAACCCGCCTTCTGCCGGGTTTTACGGGGGGGCCGTCGAAATCCGACAGCTGCCAGCCGTTTTAGCGGGTCGTTGGCGATTAATCCGATTCGACAAAGAGGTTTACCCTTATGGCTCGTATTACTGTTCCCCGAGCCCGGGAGTGGCTGTCCGGACCGCTGCATTGCAAAAAAGTAACGGCCTCAACGGCCGAGACGTTCGACTGCGACTGCAACGCCAGCCCCATAAGCCGGATCAGCTTTGCTGCAATTGCTAATATGCCGCTCGATAACCTCTTGATTAGCCCCCCTGATTGCTCGCGCCGTGTTATCGAACAACGCCTGCTGCTGCGCTGGCGACATCAGCCGGAAAAGCGCGCCGGGCTGCGAGTAGTAGTCATCATCGACCCGGTGATTCCAGTGGTCGGCAGCGCCTTCCAGGGTCAGCGGCGGTTCCGCGTGCTCCGGTTGCTCGGTCCACTCGCCGTAGCTGTTGGGCTGGTAGGCGAGGCGTGAGCCCTGATTGCCATCGACGCGCATCTGGCCGTCACGGTGGTAGCTGTGGAACGGGCAGCGCGGCGCATTGACCGGGATGTGCGTGTGGTTGACGCCGAGCCGATAGCGCTGCGCATCGCCGTAGGAGAACAGCCGCCCCTGCAGCATCTTGTCCGGCGAGAAACCGATGCCTGGCACCACGTGGGCCGGATTGAACGCAGCCTGCTCGACCTCGGCGAAGACGTTCTCCGGGTTGCGGTTGAGCTCCAGCACGCCGACCTCAATCAGCGGGTAGTCCTTGTGCGGCCACACCTTGGTCAGGTCGAAGGGGTTGATGTGGTATTGACCTGCTTCATTCTCCGGCATGATCTGGACATAGAAGGTCCAACGCGGGAAATTGCCCTGCTCAATGTTGTCGTACAAATCGCGTTGGCTACTCTCGCGGTCGGCGGCCACTATCTGGCCGGCCTCGGCATCGCTGAGGTTGCGGATGCCCTGCTGGGTCTTCCAGGTGAATTTCACCCAGTACCGTTCGTTGGCGGCGTTGATAAAGCTGAAGGTGTGGCTGCCAAAGCCATGCATGTGCCGGTAGCCATCCGGCACGCCACGGTCGCTCATGACGATGGTGACCTGGTGCAGGGCCTCTGGCAGGTTGGTCCAGAAGTCCCAATTGTTCTGCGCGCTGCGCATACCGGTGCGCGGGTCGCGCTTCACGGCGTGGTTGAGGTCAGGAAAATTCAGCGGGTCGCGCAGGAAAAACACCGGGGTGTTGTTGCCCACCAGATCCCAGTTGCCCTGTTCGGTATAGAACTTCACGGCGAAGCCGCGGATATCGCGTTCGGCATCCGCCGCGCCGCGCTCGCCAGCGACGGTGGAAAATCGCACGAAGATGTCGGTCTGCTTGCCCACCTGGGAGAACAGCGCTGCCTTGGTGTAGCGGCTGATGTCATGGGTGACGGTGAAGCTACCGTAGGCGCCGGAACCTTTGGCGTGCATGCGCCGCTCGGGGATCACCTCGCGGTCGAAGTGGGCAAGCTTCTCCAGGAACCACACGTCCTGCAGCAGGGCTGGGCCGCGCGGGCCGGCGGTCTGGGTATTGTTGTTGTCGACGACGGGGGCGCCGACGGCGTTGGTCAGTTTTTTCTCGGACATCACGGTTGCTCCTCAAACCAGTTCGCCGAGCAGCTCGGCGGTGGTGATAATGGCGTGCGCAAAGGTTGGCCCATTGATTTCATGGGCGGCATGTAGCGCTTCCTCGGAGAAGGCTGCGGTGGCATCGCGTACCAGCGTCACGTGGTAACCCAACTCGGCGGCGAAGCGCGAAGTAGCCTCTATACAAGTGTTGGCCAGCAGGCCAATGATGATGACCTGGCGCACTCCGTGCTGTTTGAGCTGCAGGTCCAGGTCGGTATTGGCGAAGCCGCTACCGCCCCAGTGCTCTTGCACCAGCACATCCCCAGCCTGGGGCTTGAAGTCAGGGTGCCATTCCCCTCCCCAGCTGCCGAGCGCGAACACCTGAGCCCGTGCCGCACCCAGTTGATAAGGACTGGGATGCAGCCAGGCCTGGAAATCATCGGGCCGCGCACGGTGATGCGGCACATAGAATACGCGGATGCCAGCCCGGCGCGCGGCAGTCACCACCGCACGCAGATTGGCCAGCGTGCCGAGACGGTCGGCCACCGGCTTAGCCAGCCCGGTGAGTTTGCCGCCCTCGCTGAGGAAGTCGTTGTAGGGGTCGACCAGCAGTAGGCCGGTGTCTTGTTTCGAGTAGCTCATGACGTTCTCCACCATCGGGCGCAGCATCGCCGTGGGTCCGCGCACCTGATCATTAGTCTGTGGCTTTCCAGGTGGCCGGTAGACTCAGGTCACCCGAGGCCACATCCCACACGCTGGACACGCATAGCAGCGGGTTGTGCAAGTCGGCGTTGACCTGCAGTGCGGCGGTCACCCCGTCGTAGTTGAAGCTCTCGGGGAAGCCGACGGCCTTCAGCGGCACGCGGATCTGCGCGGCATTCTTCTTCACGCTGAGGTCGTAGCCGGGCGAGTCGATGTAGATCGGCGCACCGGGCCAGGTCGTCGGCAGCTTGGGCTTGGCGCCCTCGGGAATGTCGCGCACCTTGAGCCCAGACGGGCCGCAGGTCGCATCCTTGGTCAGTACCATCCAGTGCGAGTGCCACAGGCCACCGTCGTTGTCCTTCTTGCCGTCACCGTTTTCGTCGAGCTGCGGCGTATCGTCGAAATCCGGGTGCGAGGTCAGCGCCAGGGCGAGGATGCCCGAGGCCTGCTCGAAACCGACCGCGCCGCTGTCCAGGCTGGAGGGCCAGACGTAGCTGTACACCTCGGCGCCAGCGAAGCTGCCTTTGGGGGACGGCATACGGCTGCCGGCCGCGCCGTCGACCAGTTGCTCGAACACCAGCATCTCGCCATCTCGCGACACCCGCGTGCGCACAAGATCGAAGGCCGCCTCGACCTTCGCGCTCCGGTCGCTATGGATGCCGCCGGGCTCGTGGGCCAGAACCGGTGTGGCGAACGCGCCGACAAGCGCGAACACCAGAGTACGCTTCACATCGTATCCCTCGCGTGCTGGCCGAGGTATTCGGCGGTGGAGATCACTGGCGCATAGCCGAACTTCAACGCCGCCATGAAGGCCGCATGCACGTGGGCCGCCGGTACCTTCACGCCATCGAACTCCAGGTCGAGGGTGGCACAGGCGTCGTGTAGCACGGTGGTCTGGTAGCCGAAGTCGACCGAGGCACGGGTGATGCCATCCACGCACATGTGGCTCATGTTGCCGACCACCACCACCTCGCTCACTCCTGCCTGGTCGAGGATCGGCTTCAGGTCTGTCTCGCGGAACGAGTTGATGTAGTGCTTCAGCACCACTGGCTCGCCCGGCTGGTTGATCACGCTGGGATGGATCTGTGCCCCCTCACTGTCCGGACGGAAGAAGGGGGCATCCTGACTGGTGAACTCGTGGCGGATATGCACTACCAGGTCACCGCTGTCGCGAAACGCCGCGATCACCTCGGCGGCCTTGGCTGCAGCTGCCTCGACTTGGCTCAGGGTCCACAAACCGCCGGGGAAGTAGTCGTTCTGAATGTCCACCACGATCAATGCTTTCTTGCCGCTCATCTCGTCTCTCCTTTCGCTGTGGCCTGCCGAGAGTTCGGCGGGCGCATGAGTGCTTAGCTGCGCAGGAACGCCAGCATGTCTTCGCTGAGTTTTTCCTTGTGGGTGTCGGTGATGCCGTGCGGCGCGCCGGGGTAGATCACCAGCTTGGCGTGCGGTACCAGCTTGGCAGAGGCACGCGCCGCCGCGTCCACCGGCACGATCTGATCGTCGTCGCCGTGCAGGATCAGGGTTGGCACGTCGAACTTCTTCAAGTCTGCGGTGAAGTCGGTCTCGGAGAACGCCTTGATGCAGTCGTAGGCGTTCTTGTGTCCGGCCAGCATGCCCTGCATCCAGAACGCGTCGATCACGCCTTGGGAAGGCTTGGCGCCCGGCCGGTTGTAGCCGAAGAACGGGCCGCTGGCGACGTCCTTGTAGAGCTGCGAACGGTCGGCGATGGAGGCCGCGCGAATGCCGTCGAACACCGAGATCGGTAGGCCGCCTGGATTGGCCTCGGTCTGCACCATCAGTGGCGGCACCGCGGCGATCAGGCCGGCCTTGGCCACCCGCGAGGTGCCGTGGCGGCCGATGTAGCGCGCCACCTCGCCACCGCCGGTGGAGAAACCGAACAACGAGGCGCCGCGCACGTCGAGGTGCTCCAGCAATTGGGCCAGGTCGTCGGCGTAGGTATCCATCTCATTGCCGCTCCACGGCTGGCTGGAGCGCCCGTGACCACGCCGGTCATGGGCGATCACCCGATAGCCGTTGCTGGCCAGAAATAGCATCTGCGCTTCCCAGCTGTCCGAGTTCAACGGCCAGCCGTGGCTGAGCACCACGACCGGGCCTGTGCCCCAGTCCTTGTAGTAGATCTGCGTGCCGTCACGCGTAGTAATGGTGCCCATGGTTTTTCTCTCTCCATCGTCGGGTGGTGGAACCGTCGCCACTGATTCGCTGCTCATGCAGCCACCAAGCGGTATCGCAAGCGCCACAACTGTTGCTGCAGAGCCGATCAACAGCGCCCTGCGTTGCGGATCGGGGCTTTGGTCTGGTCTGGATGTCATCGGTCTTCTCCGGGTAGCTCGGTGGGCAGGCTGAATTGCACGAGATTCCAGCGCGTGACGCGCTCTTCCCACTCGTCTCCGGAAGCCTCGGTGAGCGGCAGTGCCAGGTTGGTGACCAGCATCCGCTTGCCCTGGATGGCCGTGCTGGCGGGAAACAGCAGGCCACGCGGGCTGCCGTCTGCGGCCAGGCCAGCGAAACCGGCGACCCTGACCAGCGGCAGGCCACGCTCGCTCAGCGCGACCACCTGGTCGACCTGGTTGGCCGTCACCCATAACAACCCCTGGTGAAACAGCAGGCCGTCAGCACCGGGCAGGCTCTCCGCCAGTACTTTCGGAGCGCCGTCCGGCATGCGCATGCGCAGCACTCGGCCATCGCCAGCGTTGTTGATGTAGAGCAGCGACTCGTCAGCATTGAAGGCCAGGCCATTGGCGCCGAACGGCAGAAAGCCGCTGGTGGCCAGCAACGGATCGCGCATAAACACTTCCACCTTGCACGGCCGGCAGCGCGTCGCCTTGGCGATGCGCAGGATTGCGCCCTGAAACGAGTCAGATACATAGAGGTTGCCTGCCCTGTCGAACACCATGCCGTTGGGCGCGGGCATACCGCTGGCGCCGAATGTGATGTGGTCCTGGCTACCATCGGGATTGTTTATCTGTCGCGGGCCAGGAGCTGGCGGATTGAGGGCAGAAAAGGTCACCACGGTTTCGACCGTACTGTTCGAGTCGAAATCGAGCGGCAAGCGCTGCAGGCTGCCTGCGCCAAAATTGAGGATGTACAGGTGCCCTGCGGCCACCGCCAACCCGGTCAGCGGCGTGGTACCAAAGGGCTTGCGGGCGAGCAACTTGCCCTCGGCAGAAAGACGCAAGACCTGATTGTTGCGCTGCTCGGCAGGCATACGCGCATCGAAGGTGCCGACATACACCTCGCCACTATCCGGCGCTACGGCGAGCCCTTCGGGGTAGCGCACATCTTGCGGCAACAGCGCGAAGTGCCGAACCGTCATTTCCAGTGGCTGCGCCTGCAGCACGCCTGCGCTGCAGATAAACGCAACTACCACATACCTGATAAGCCCCATAACGCCTCCGCTCGCAGTGACGCGTCGTATGCGCTTTGGTGCTACGTCAGATACGCCGCAGACGGAGTAAGTAAAGCGCTGAGCAGATCCTGATCTCAGCGTCGGCAAGCTGCTACGTAAAATCGGCAATTTTCACGGCGTCGCGATTTTCCTGATTTACGTAGCGCCTCCACTTTCATCGGTAGAACCTGTGCGATGAAAGCAGACTCTGGTTACTGCCATGTCTAAACCAGCCATACGCACCAACCGTTTAACTCTGCATGCCAAGTACAAGGCTCTTTGGCTGAAGGCAGTAGCTGAGTTGCCGAGAAGTAACGAGGTAATGCTTTCAATCGGTGAGTTGAGCCGCCGTGTCGGGGTAAGCCAGCGGACGCTGCGCAACGCTTTTACAAGCGTTCTTGGGGTATCGCCCACACGCTACCTGGCCCTGAGACGGCTACATCTGCTGCGGGCAGCATTGTCGATAGCCGATCCGCAGACTGACACTGTTGCCTCAATCGCCCGCGCATTCGGTTTCAGCGACTGTGGCCGGATGGCAGCTCAGTATCGGAGGTTGTTTGGAGAAACCCCGCGCACCACGTTGCTGCGCAATATCAGTCAGGAAGCGCCACATCAGCTTGTGGCGCATAGCGATGGCGCCTTGTCTGCGACGGCAGCTCGCCGAAGTAGTTCTGGTACAGGCCGGCAAAGCGGCCGAAGTCCCAAACACCGTACATCCCGCATATTTCGCTGATGGTGGTGTCCGGGGCGGCACGTAGCATGGCGCGGCGTATAGCCTGGAGGCGATGAGTCATCAGATAGCGATGCGGGCTGACACCGAGATAGCGGGTAAAGACATTGCGCAGAGTACGCTCCGAAGCATGAGTGGCGCGGCAAAGATCGCTGACGTGTATTGGAGAATCTTGCGCCATTTCCAATAGTTCCAGCGCCTGCCTCAAGATCCGCTGGTGTCCGGCCTGGCTGGCCTGTGCCCGCCTCAGCGGAAACATGCTATGGAAAACCAGATCAAGCATCTCTTGGCGGGCAGCCTGCTTCGCCTGCGGAGCATCAAGCTGCTCTGGCACTTGCTGATCGATCCTGCGTAGACGCAGGGCCAGACTGATCAGCGGCTTCAAATCGTACTGAGCAACCACCACAAGATTTCGCAGGAGAATACTTGGGTCGAATTCGTCCTCATGCAGTTGTGCCCATGCCAGAACCAGCTCACAAGACATTGCCACTGTCATCCAGCTGCCCGGTTGCATGGCATCGATGTGGAACATTGCCTCCGGCACCATCCAGCCAAGCCGATGCCTGTCCATGCGCTTGCCATCCACCACGGTGGACTCATGTCGGCTCAGGGGCAGGAATATATTGAAGAAGCCACTCAGACCTATGCCGCTGTACACAGTGCCTGCTCCTTCACAACCAAACATCAGCGCCACGCCGTCGAGGTCAACTACCTCAAGGCGCCAGTTGCGTTGTTGTCGGGTGCGGAGTACATAGCGGCCCGCCACGCCATACAGCGCCTCTTCAAATTCGTCGAAATCAGGGCATATGAGTCCGCTCATGGAACCCCCGGAAAACCGGCTAGGTGATTGTTGAGCATCGACGGTGGCCGGCTCTGCGCTTCAGCTCTTGCATATTTGTGCTATTTAGAAAGCCGTTGGCCGGTATGCGACTTTGGTATGCCACTTCCGGCTAAGGGTAGCTGTCCTTGCCTTGAAGGCGCGGATTCCAGTCCTCGACCTCGCTCTTATCCAATCGCCGCTCCAGGTTGCGACGCCAGGACGGGGTCAGCGGCAGGGTCAAGCACTCGCGCAACAGGCCCGGCTCGACCTGTCTGTCGAACAGCACCTCGGCCAGCCGCGCAAGCGACCAGTTGCCATGAAGGCGTTCGACCAGTTGCAGCCTGCAGCCTGCTGCTACCTTCCCCTCTTCCAACACCCGATAGTACCACCCGGTACGCCCGGACTGCTGCACGCGCAGGGCCAGATCCTTGATGCCGAAGCGGTCGCTGAGTTTCCAGCACGGCATGCGTCCCTGGGACACCTCCAGCAGCGCCGTGCCGGCGCGGATACGATCACCCAGGTGCACGTCTTCCTCGGTCCAGCCCGTAGTACTGAAGTTCTCGCCAAAGGCACCCGCCCTTGTGAGCAAAGGATGCTCGCCCAGTTCGGTGGCCCAGTTCGCGTAGTGTTCGCGTGGGTAATGATGTATGGCCTTGTCGACGCCGCCATGCACCCGTAGATCACCCTGTTCATCGCCCGCCAGTCCGAAGGCGGTAATGCATAGTTCTTCTTCACGGGGCGACTTGGCAATGGCACTGCGTGAACCCGGGCGAGTGAAGTCTTGCGCGCGGCCGGTGAGCAGTGTGTCGAGGTAAAGCACGGGCAGATTCATGTGGCCTCCGTTGCAAGGTGTTCACGGCAGATCAGTTCAATATCGCTGCTCTGCAGCGGCTCCTGGGTCAGACCACAGAACGGCAGGCCATCGCGCTGTTGGTGAAAGCGGCAGGTCTTGCACAGGCCGAACCCCGGCACATCTTCGTCACGCTGGATCTGCCGCAACAGGTCACCGAATAATAGCTCCAACGCCTGCGCCCGCTCGCCCATGCCCGCCAGTGCGGTGGTCAGGAACTGCGGCGGCGCTACCGCCTCCAGCAATGACCGCGCCGGCGCGGTCAGCTGCAAATGCACGCTGCGTCGATCCAGCGGGTCTTGCCGCTTCTCGATCAGGCCCTTGGCCTCCAGCGCCTTGAGCGACTGCGACACCGTGCCCTTGGTCAACCCCAGGTATTCGGTGACCGCTAGCGGGGTGTCCGAGTAGCGGTTGCAACGCGACAGATAAATCAACGCACTGACTTGGATTGGCTGCAGCTCAGCCAGCAGCGGATGCTGGCGATTCCAGATGCGTATCAGGCTGGTCAGGCGTTCGAGCAGGTCGAAGAAGGTAGTCGCGGTCATATCATCACTCCTGTCGAAATATAGTATCGATTAAAAACTATATTGACAAATTGCGATGCTGGAGTAGCCTTCAAATCAGTATCGAATCGATACCAATTAATCAAGGGAGATCAGAAATGACTACTGCACGCTTCTACCATGCTGGCTGCCCCGTTTGCGTTTCCGCCGAGCAGACGCTGCTCAACCTGCTAGATCCACAGGTAAAGGTTGAGGTCGTTCACCTTGGCGACCAGCCACAACGAGTTGTCGAAGCCGAGGAGGCCGGCGTCAGGTCGGTCCCGGCGCTAGTGGTCGAGGGCCAGGTGCTACACCTGAACTTCGGCGCCTCCATAGACGAGCTGAAGTAAGGAGAAGGCCGTGAACGTCCAGGTCTTCGATACTCATGTGCGCACGACCGAAGGGGGGTATCTGCACTTCGACGTGCTTATCGAAGGCAACGACCAGGCGCTCGCCGCCCGCTACGCCCGCGACTGGCTTGCCAGCCGCGGCGTTGCCCAGGCAGATGTTTCGCAGAGCCGTTGCCAGTTCTGTCACAGCGAACCGGCCCACCCGGAGGTCGCGGCAGCGATTGCCCGGCAGGGCTACTACATCATCCTGCTGCAAAGCTTATAGGAGACCCGCACCATGACCACGTACCAGCCCCTGAACTGCGATCTGCACGACTTTCTGGAGATTGCCTGCATGCATGGCTACCGCCTGCGGGTCGAGTTGCTCGAAGGCCCGAGCTTCGTCGCCAGGGCACTGGATACGCGCACGGCGCCTAGCAAGGAAGAGTTTCTTGTTCTACAAGGCGACGCCGGCAGGCAGGAAATACGCCTGGATCGCCTGCTGGCAATCACCCCGCAGGACGCTGGCGCAAGCTTCGGACGCATCGAGTTGGCCGGCAACTACTGTGGGTTTTAACAGGAAGATCGAAGATGAAAACCGCTCTCGCCCTGCGTTATCTGCACTTCGAGGATCTCGGCACCCTTGAGTTGCTGTAACCATGAGTGCTCGTTAGCTTAGGGGCGGGGCTGCGAGAGGCAGCTATCGATCCAAGCTGCCCCTCACCACGGGCAGCTAATGGTCAAGAGCGAACGGCGACATCTAGCAGAAATCGACCGCCCGTCGAGGTACGCTTCAGGAGCAAGAAGATGGTCGCCCATTAGCCCTCGGCGGTATGTTCTGGCTAGCTCCGTTACGGTAGTTTCGCAATCACCTTGATCTCGAAGTCGAAGCCCGACAGCCAGGTCACACCAATTGCAGTCACCGTTGGGTACGGCGCTTCGCCCCAATAATCGGACGCCACCTCCCAGATGGTTTCGAACTTCGAATCGGGGTCGACCATGAAGATGGTCGTATCGACCACATCGTCGAAACTGCTGCCGGCCTCGGCCAGGATCGCGTTGAGGTTGGCGAAGGCCAAGCGCACTTGCGCCGCCAGGTCCGGTTCGGCCGAGCCATCCTTGCGGCTACCGACCTGGCCGGACACGAACAGAAAACCGTTGGACCGAATCGCTGGCGAGTAGCGGTGAAGCTCATACAGTGCATGGCGGTCAGGCGGGAAAACGGCATCACGTTTGCTGGACATTGCATACCTCGTTCTGGGCCATTGCGGCTCGGTGTCTATGTTGACGTCACTATAAGAACCGCCTTGGACCTGGATAAATGGGCAGCTCTGGTCAGGACTGTTTGTATAATCCAAACAATCCAGGCGCGAGGGAGACGTGAAATGGACCGTTTCGATGCAATGCAGGCGTTTGCCCGGGTGGTGGAAACTGGCAGCTTTACCAAGGCCGCTGCGACCCTACACATGAGCAAGACCACCGTGACGCAACTGGTTCAGCAACTGGAAGCGCGGCTGCGGGTGCGCCTGCTCAACCGCACCACGCGCAAAGTGAATGTTACCGCCGACGGGGCGGCCTACTACGAACGCGTGGTCCGGCTGCTGGTCGACATGGACGACGCCGAGACCAGCGTGTCCAGTGCGTCGATGGTGCCGCGCGGGCGACTTCGGGTGGATGTTCCTAGCCCACTGGCGCGCGTCCTGTTGATACCCGCCTTGCCGGGGTTCTTTGCGCGTTATCCGGACATTCAACTGACACTGGGCGCGAGCGATCGCGTCGTCGACATCATTAGCGAGAACGTCGATTGCGTGGTGCGTGGTGGCGAGATCACCGATCAGTCCCTGGTGGCCAGGCATGTGGGCGATTTGCAGCTCGGCATCTATGCCGCGCCCGGCTATTTGCAGCGCTTCGGGACGCCGAAGCACCCCCGTGAGTTGGAGGAGGGCCAGCACAAGACCGTAGGTTTTCTTTGGTCGCGTACCGGCAAGACTCTGCCCTACGCGATGCATCGGGGCGAGGAGCGCATGGAAGCTCAAGGCCGCCCGCAGCTGACCGTAGACGACGGCAATGCCTACCTTGCTGCCGGTTTGGCTGGCCTTGGCATGCTCTGGCTACCGCAGTACATGGCCAAACCGCACCTTGCCAGCGGTGAGCTGCTGGCGCTGTTTGACGATTGGCAGATGTCGCCAATGCCGATGTACTTGGCATTTCCGCCGAACCGCCATGTCAGCGCCAAGGTGAGGGTGTTTATCGACTGGATTACCGAATTGATGGCCGAGCATGCGCCGGTAGTTGGGTGAAACGGGTATAAACCGATTTTAGGACCACTTTGATTTTCTGCTTTTTGGCCGTTAGATGTCCGCGGTGAGGGGCAGCGCTGGGTCGGAAGCAGTTGCTCACGATCGGCTGCTTCCGACCCGTTGCTGCCGGTGAGCCGGACAGCAATCTTTGTGGGAGCGGGCGTGCCCGCGAAGAATCCAACGCGGAGCCTGGCACCGGCTGCGCCGGTGTTCGCGGGCACGCCCGCTCCCACAGAGTGCGCATCGCGCTCATGAAACCAGTTATTTTTCAGCGTCTGCTATGGGTCGAAAGCGGTCATTCACGACCGGCCGCTTCCGACCCACAGCGGTCTTTCAAAATACGCGCCGCTTGCGAGCAATAGCGGCGAGCATACTCTCTACTGAGTCTAAAGGCCCCAATCGATCATTTTGCCACCTCAACAAAATTGGTTATGAGCGCCACATCAGAGCCATCACAGGTTCTAAATCAGCGAATAGCCCTGTTCGGCACATCGATCAGCTCCAGCTTCCCGCCTGCAAGCATGGCTGCCGAAGCAGCCACTACATCGTGTGGGAAGCCGAGACTGACAGCACTAGCGCTCTCCAGCCGGTCGAGTTGTGTCGGAGTCAGCCGAACCTTCAGCGCGGCGAGGTTGTCGACGAGCTGCTCGTCGGTACGCGGCCCAATGATCGGCAGTATTCCCTTGGCGAGTACCCATCCAATGGCGACCTGGCCTGGTGAGTACCCCGTCTCTGCGGCAATTGCCAACACAGCATCCACGGTCGCGACCTTGCGCTGATCGCTCTCGCCATGGATAACCGCACCCAGCCCTTGGGCCCGACCTGTTTCACCTTTGCGGTACTTGCCAGTAAGCAAACCACCCCCCAGCGGAGACCAGCCTACAGTCCCCAGATTGAACCCCGCAGCCATCGGCAGCAGTTCACGCTCGGCCGACCGTTCCACCAAGCTGTATTCCAATTGAACAGCGGAAATGGGCGACCAGCCACGCAGCTCGGCCAGGGTAGCGCCGGTAGCGATCCGCCATGCGGGAAAGTCCGACAACCCTGCATACAGGATCTTGCCAGAACGCACCAGGTCGTCGAGACCACGAACGATTTCATCGATGGGCGTCACTGCGTCGGGCATATGCACCCACAGTAGATCGATGCGATCCGTTTTTAAGCGTTCGAGACTGGCTTCGACCGAGCGAAACATGGCCTTGCGGCTGTTGCCGGAGCGCTGGAGGCCAGCGTCTGGCGAATCGCCGAGGGAAAATTTACTGGCAAGAATGATGTCATCGCGTTCAGCGGCAATGAACTCGCCGAGCATTATTTCCGACTGGCCAAACTGATACTGATCCGCCGTATCGATGAAGTTGCCACCAGCCTCGCGGTAACGTGCGTATATCCTACTGGCTTCCTCCCGGTCGGTACCGTAACCCCAGCCCTTACCAAAGTTGCCGGTACCCAACGCCAATGAAGAGACCCGGAGGCCGGTATTGCCGAAGATGCGATAACGCATGGCGTGTCCCTCCTCAGGTCTATTTGGATGTGCGAGAGATGAAATCGGCGATGTATTGCGCAGACAGCTCCGGGTACTGGTGCTGCGGGCCATGCCCGGCTTCGGGATAGAAGACGAATTGCGCGTTGCGCAACTGGCCGATCAGCGGGAACCAGTTCTGCCCCGCAGTGCTGGTGTCGTTATCACCGCTGATCACCAGCATTGGTGTGCGAACCTGGGTCAGCCGTGCGCGGCGCCCCGAAGCGTCTTCACCGAAGACCTCGGCGGCCTTCAGGTAAACCATGAACTGCTCCATCCGTGAAGGAATCTTCGACACCACATCAGGGCGGGAGTAGATGCGCTCACGGGAGGCCTTGGCCGCCGCGCGACTGAAGGCGGATTTCGGTTCGAAGAACAACACTTCTTCGTCGTCCAGGTCGTTCACCGGCTTCATGGCACGCTCGATGAATACCTGCTGGATCGGCAGCTGGCCCGGTCCGGGAGGATTGGTACCTACTAGAATAGCGTGGGTCACCCGCTCCGGTTGGTCGAGCAGCAGAGTCTGGGTGGTGAAGCCGCCCCACGACCAGCCTAGCATGGCGAACTTGTCCAGCCCGATGGCCGTGGCGAAGTCATCGACGAAACCCGCGACCTGCTCGATGTCTTCGGGGAGTATGCCGGTCGAATAACCGACGCCCGGATAGTCGAATGTGATGACGGTGTGGTGCTCAGCCAGGGTGTCGAGGAAAAGCGGATCCCAGGTATCGAGCGTACCGCGCATCCGGTTGGCCAATACGATCGGACTGCCTGAGCCAATGGCGCGGTAGGCGATGCGGTTGCCGTTAATCTGCACGTAGTTGGTCTTGGTGGTGGCGGCCTGACTGAGGGAAGTGTCGAACTGAGTGTTCATGGGCTGTGTTCCTGTGGGATCGAAGTCGTGCCGTCCTGTGTATGTTGGCGCTGATGTTGTCCGATGGGCACTTTTTACGCTTCGCCCGTCGTTGCGAAAATAGCTACGATAGCAATCAGGCGTTGCGCAAAAGCAACGTAATTGGCGCAACGTTTGCTTGGGTGGAGCCTCATGAATTTCGACTGGAACGATATTCCCCTGCTGTTGAAGCTCGCCGAGTCAGGCAACATGGCCCAGACGGCGCGCGACCTGGGCCTGGTGACGTCTACTGTGAGCCGGCGGTTGGCGGCAGCCGAGCAGGCGCTGGGTATCAGAGTGTTCATCCGTAACCATGCCGGCTATCAACCAACCGAAGCAGGAAAGGTGTTCCTGGCGCATGCCGACACCATCGCCGATCGGGTCAAGACGATGCTGCTGGAAAGCAAAGAGGAGGCCCAGGACATCTCCGGTGTGGTCAACATCACCGCCATCGACGTTCTGCTCAGTCACTGGTTGGCCGGTCACGTGCCGCAATTGTTGGCCGAGCATCCTCGCCTTGATTTGAACCTCATCGGTGATTTTCGCGAACTGTCGTTCACCCGACGCGAGGCCGATCTGGCCATTCGCCTCAACAGACCGACCGCAGACGCTGCCCTGCGGATGCGCAAAATCGGGACATTGGGTTTTGCGGTGTACGGGACAAAGAACTTTTCCGGCACCTCGCGCAAGGAGTGGCCGACTCTTCCCTGGCTATCCTTCCCGGACGAATTTGCCAAGTTGGCAGAGATGCAGTGGCTCGCGAAAATCGGACCCAAACAAAGGATTCGGCTGACCAACATCTCGATGATTGCACACGCCTGCGAAGCCGGGGTTGGTGTCGCTCTTCTGCCGTGCTTTGTCGGTGATCGGTCGAACCTTATCCGGCTACAACAGGAACCAGAGTCGCAGCGAGAACTGTGGTTGCTCAGTCACAAGGATGCTGGACATGTCGCCAGGTTCCGCGCAGTGTCGCAATGGTTGAGCGAACAGGCGAGGCAGGATGCGGATCTGCTTGCCGGGATTTCCCGCTAGACACGAGTGTCCGCTTTCGACCAAGCGTCACATGATCATTGCTAATGCGCTGGAATCAACACACCGAAGATCACGAAGAACCCTCCACAGACCTGATTGAATCGACGCCCCGCCCGAGCCAGCCAAGGCCTCACTTTGTGCGCAGCACTTGCAACGCCTAGTTCAACTCCAAACTCCACAACGGCATATGTGACGGACAGAATCGCAGCTTGGGCCACAAGATCTCCTCGCGGATCGATGAAGGGTGTGATGAATGCCGTGAACAGCAGCAGTGCTTTGGGGTTGGAAACCGCGCTGAGCAGCCCCTGATAGAAAAACGACCAGCTGCCAGAGTTAGAGTTAGCCTTATTGGCCAGCGTAATCGGTTCTGATCGCCACAGATTGACCCCTAGCCAAATCAGGTAGAGCCCGCCGACGATCTTCAATACCGTCAGCCACAGCATCGAAGCCTGAAGCAGTGCGCCTAGGCCAAGCACGCAGAGCGCGATCATCCCGACGAAGCCGATCACGCCCCCGCTGATTGTGAAGAGAGTTTTGCTTCTTCCGTGTAAGGCGCCATGGGTAAGGACCAGTAGCGCATTCGGTCCGGGGACCACTGCGATACCGAAGCACGTCATCAGATAAAGGAACCAGGTATCGAGCTGCATGATGTCTCCAGGGTTTCAGATTCTGAGCATCATCAGGCTGAACATGCTGGACGAAAAGCGAATAATATGGCACCTAAATATTCGATTATCGAATGCCTTAAGAGTACATTATGTCGCCTCGCGATTTGCAGATCGACTGGCTGAAGTGCTTTGTCGCCGCCGTTGATACCGGCTCGTTGTCCAGCGCGGCGATCGAGGTGCACCGGTCCCAGTCCGCAGTCAGTATGCAACTCAAGAAACTGGAAGCGGCACTTGGCCGCGAGGTTCTCAAGCGTGGCCCACGCCAACTTGATTTGACCGAGGATGGGCAAATGCTACTGGGCTATGCGCGGCGCATGCTCGCGCTGCATGCCCAAACCCAGGCAGCGTTTCACGGTGAGATGCTCACTGGACGAGTTCGGCTTGGAGTGGCAGAAGACTATGCAGCACATTACCTCACGCCGATACTCAAGCGGTTCGCTCCCAGGCATGAGGGGGTGGAGATTGAACTGACGTGTGAGCAATCCACAACACTGATACCACAAGTAGAAAGTGGCGACCTTGACCTAGCCCTGATCTCCAGCGATAACGCTCGACGAGGTTCGGTGCTTTTCCAGGAGCCCATGGTCTGGGTGGGGTCGCCCCAGTTCGAACTCTGGACGCGAGATCCGCTGCCAATTGCCGTTTACGAAGCGGGAAGCTTGGCTCGCCTCGGCGCACTTAGCTCTTTGGCCAGGCAAGGACGCGATTACAAGGTGGTCTATAACAGCTCCAGTCTTGCTGGGCAGATCGTGGCGGTTGAAAGCGGGTTGGCAGTGGCTGTTCTCACTCGGTGCAGTGTTCCCATGCATCTCCAGATACTAGGTGCCGCGCATGGGCTGAGACCGCTCGAACCCATGAATGTTGCTGTCTACCGAAGCAAGGCGTCACAGGGATCGAATGCGGTTGATGGTCTGCGGCGTTTTATTGTTCAGTCCCTTGACGCTTCGCTCTCTAGCCGAACAACCTAGGAATTGTTCGTTATGGGTCGGTTAGCGCCTCTGGGTCGAGTTGACCATCCTTGTCCTCCCTCACATGGAGGACATGCCATGAATACCATTTCGACGGCACCCACACCATGAGACGTACGAAAGCATCGCTGATCTATCGCAGGACAAAGAACCTGAGAGCAGTTCAGCTTCTGCTCGGCCATACCAAGCTTGGAAGCACGGTGCGATACCTAGGTATCGAGGTCGATGACGTATTGGAAATGGCGGAGCAGACGGAGGTCTGAAAGCATATAGCGACGGTCAAGGTTTGATCGTCGCTATACGACCCGTTGCAGACACTGAAAAATAACTGGTTTCGTGAGCGCGATGCGCACTCTGTGGGAGCGGGCGTGCCCGCGAACACCGGCGCAGCCGGTGCCAGGCTCCGCGTTGGATTCTTCGCGGGCACGCCCGCTCCCACAAAGATTGCTGTTCGGCTCACCGGCAGCAACGGGTCGATAGCGGCGTCCAGTGCCTGGCCAATCTCGGCAAGCGTGCATGCGGCAGCTGACCCCACGACTGCCGTTTGATTGGCGCAATCCACCACAAGCTCGAGCGCAGCAGGGCGGTGATCGCCCGGAAACTTCACGAGATGAACCACCGCCTCGCTGCGCCAGGTGACCTGATCCATGGACCAACAAGGGGAAGCGAATGCGAACATGCCCCCTGGGGCGGCACCGTCAACCGAGTTGAGCCAAAGTCCTTCAATCGAACAGGTCATAAATCCGCTGGGCTACGGCTGGCGGCAAACCTTCTTCGTACTCGTCTTGCACCAAGTCTCGGTCGTAGTATTCGGTGCCATCGACCACTTGCAACATCATGGCAGGGATGGGACGGTTGACGGGTTGGTCGGGGTAGTCGTTGGGCGTTGCGCTTTCCGACTGCATTGGGTCGAACCAGAGGCTGCGGCCTTGGTAGAAGCCGCGTTGGACACGATCTTCGATGAGCCGCAGAAGCGCGAACGTTTCAGGGTTGTCTGCCTGCTCCACGGTTTCATAGGCCACATACCAGGCGGCGCCCAGGTTCCAATAGACAGTGAGCGCCGTAGCCAGCTCCAGCGAGGGCTGGTCCAGTAGCCATTTCAACCCCGGTAGGTTGTCGCTGTAGTTCGAGCCGTCGGCATAGACGTGCCAATCCCACGGCGTTGCGGCGGCAAGGTGTTCGTGGATGATGTTCCAGATCAATGGGGTGACGTCGCGTTCTTCCATGTAGGTCAGGCTCCTGTGCCGGGTTGTTCAAAGCCGGAAATCGAATAGTGCTTCGCGCAAAGTGTGATGACGTGATCAACTGCGGGGCCTGATGGTGCGGGACGCAGGCCGTTCACAAATGGCTCGCCACACAGACAACGGTTGAACGCTGACAGGGTATCAACTCACTCCGGCATGCAACTATTGGAATTGTCAGCAAGGAACTTGATGATGAATTGGAAAGCTCTGGAACAGGCGCTATTCGAAGCCGCCAGGCAGGTATTGCAAACGCTGCTCGATGAGGAGGGCAGCCCTTTGTACGCCGCGGCGTTTCATGCCAGCTACCGAGAGGAAGAGGCGGTTCTGGCACTGCCCAGCTTTGCCGCAAACAGCCTGCAAGCACTCAGCGAAGACTACCCCGACGAGGAAGATGAAAGCTTCAGTTCGGTGAAGTGGAACCCGGCGGACTGGCGCTGGGATTGGGAAATCTGCGCTGGTGAGCCGTTCACGCGGCTTGATGAGGAACTGCAAGCCCACGCCAATCGGCTTGGGCCGCGCCAATGGCAAGCGGCTGAGCAGCGCTTTCTGGTCACCGTTAGCCGTGCCGCCAGGGCGCTGGGCCGCCATTTCGCTCAGCATCCTGGTGTGACGCCTGGCTTCGTGGTGATTTTTCATGACTTTGCTGGCTATATGGCCTTGGCCAAGCGCAGCATGACCCGCCAGCAGTTCGAGGATAATTTCCCTGTCGAGCTGGCCATTGAAAACACCCGGCGCGAAGTCGCTGCCTTGCCGCTCGCCGAGCAGGTCGCATACTACGTCAGCCGCTTACATTGTTTGGATGGCATTTCAGGGGAGGACGCAGAGCGCTGGCTGATTGCCAATGGCCGTCCCGCACAGGCTGCGCTTATCGAGCAGCTCAACGGGCATAAAGCGCCTACCGCTGCCGCGCGTATTCTTGGGCTGGCTGGCATGGCTGATGAGCCCGTCATCCAGGCCCTGCGCCGGCAGGCTATTGAGTCCTGTGAGCAGCCGACCCGCAACTGGTGCATAAAAGCCTTGGGTTACCTTGAGGATTTCGACTGGCTTATGCAGCAAGCGCCCGACGTCGCTGTCGCAGGCATCTGCGCAAACTTTGATGGCTTCCGCTGGCGGGGCGTGCAGCCACCGGTGCTGAACTACACACCCGTTGAGCGTCTGCTTGATCAGCGTCCTGAGCTTCGGGCTGCTGTTGAAGAGGCCCTTGAAGAGGTCTACGGTCAGATCGATACCACCACCGCCGATGGCAATCCTGGATACCGATGAGCAGGTGCGGCACGTCGCGGGCCTTGGCCTTCTCGATCTTGCGCAGGGCTAGCGGCACATGACTATCTATTGCTCTTCATGATCGGCAGCGGGGCGTTTCGATCTGAGCGAAGTGGCCTTCGTCATCCACAAACCTCCATCTGCGTGTTCTTCCGCCAACCTCGCAAATTCATGGCGCAGAGGCAGAACTGCAGGATGATCAACGCCCAAGCCTCTGCTTGCCAGCCCCACACGGCCCATAGCACGTTGCTTGCGATGAAACAGCAGAAGCCGATCTTCCTTCTGCCCGGCCGACGGGAGCCGATGCACCATGCTGCCAGCACGGTCATCACCATGGCTGGCCACTCCAACAACCCGATCCAATGTTCCATGAAGTCTTTCCCAACTGCGTGTTCAATGGCTGAAGGTGCATGCCTGCCAGCGTCGCTGGCGCTGGCAGGCCATTGCTTCATCAGGCGGCGCGCTGCTCGCTCTTGAGCATCTTTTTCTGTGTTTCCATGGTCTGCCCAAGCTGCTCCAGAATGTCTTTGCCCAGCAGTTTCTTGGCCGTCGGGAGCAGCTCGCCTTCTTCCTCCTCGATGTGATGCTCCAACAGCTCTTTCATGACCTTGACCCGCCCGGCGAATTCGACAGTGCCGGTTTCGGTGTGGAGGAGGTCGGGGATGACGAGGGAGTCGACAGTCCGGTGTTCTTCCTTGGCCTCGTAGTACATTTTCGCTTCTTCCTTGCCGCCAGCTTCCTTGATGGCTGGGTAGAGGATTTCCTCCTCAAGCGTTGTATGAATCTGCAACTCCTGCTCGATCCTTTGCAGCAATTCGGCCCGCTTTTTCACCGCTCGCTCCGTGGTGGCCGACAGTTCTTCGAGGAGCTTCTTCACCAGCTTGTGGTCTTGAATCAGTAAGTCGATAGCGTTCATGGCGTAACCTCATCACGGACTGGATACACGAACTTGCCTGTGGTTGAGTCATTGCCAAGCGGCAGGGTTCAACGCTCACGATGGCTGGCACTTAATGAGCCGGAACTCGGCGCCTTAATCTGCGGGAATGATTGAGATCTTGCCATTGCGCTCGACGATGGCGAATTTGATCTGCTCGATGTTCTCGATACCTTGGCTGTCCCGCGCTGATTCAAGAATATCGTCCTCCGTGAGGCGCGTCCGACGCATTCGCTGGTGGAGGAATCGCCCGTTTTCAACGACCAAGGTCGCGTGCCCATCCAGAAGCCTGGCCAAGGGCTTGGAGTTGAGTTTCGCCAGCGATAGGCCCACGTCCAGAACGATCAGCGTCGCGATCACCAGCATGGCGTTGGTGAACGAGAAATCCTCACCCAGGAGTGCCTGCTGGGTGGCTTCCCCGATGATCAGCAGCAAGATGAAGTCGAAGGTGGTCAGGTCGGCCAGCGAGCGCCGCCCGGCCACGCGAAATAGCAGCATGAGGGCGAGGTACATCCCGGCTGCGCGGAGGATCGAATCCATGACGCACTCCTAGGGGTAAAGGAATGTGGAAAAGTGCACTGCGCTGTTGCTGCCCGCCCTTACGATGCCTTCCAAGATACCCACGTGCTCACTGCGTAGCGTCAGGTACAAGGTTGCCATGCCGTCATTGCTGGTACCCAGCTGCAGCAACAGGGCCGGGCCATGCGACATCGAAACTAGTGGTTCTGGCTGTAACGTCTCGATACTGGCTTGGCGAAGTAGCGTACCCTCGAGCTCCACCATCACCGGCTGGCCAGGGGGGCCCTGGACGGTGATGAAAAGGCTGTCGGTCGTACCGCTGCGGCTGAGGCGCTGATACTCGACTTTTACCCGACCATCCTGGCTCACCACCTCGGCATCGCTTAACGGGCCGTTACCAAATAGCCCTGCCAAAGCCAGTAGCACGATGACCACCAGCACGTACCACCCAACGCGCTCGAAACGCCAAACACGCTGCTGCATCGGCATGTCTTCTTGAACGGGATGACTCCTGGATACCAGCTCATCTTCCGGCATCTCACTTGCCCTCAGGCGCGCTCGCCTCGCAGCCAGCGTTGGTGATAGTGGGGAAGTCGGGTCAGCCCGAAGAGCGCCCCTTGTCGCATTACCTCAGCGCGCTCGCCGAAAAAACGTTGGGTCAGAGTAAAAACGGCTACTGGCTCGCCGGCGAACCCCCAGGCAAAACACATGGTGCCCGGTGGTACGCCTGACTCAGGGGCTGGCCCAGCTACGCCAGTGGTGGCAATCACCACGTTGGCATCGCTGTCTCGCAATGCACCCAAGGCCATTTCCCACGCTACTGCCTCGCTGGTAAGGCCATAGCGTTCGATGGTCTCGGCGTTAACGCCCAGCAAGCGCTTCTTGGCGCTGGGGGAGTAGACGACATAGCCACTTTCCAGCACCTCCCCGGTACCGGGCAGCGCCGCCAGCAAAGCCACCATGCAACCCGCAGTGCACGACTCCGCTGTAGTCAAGATCAGCTTGTTGTCTTTGAGATAGCCGAGCGCGGTAAACACGGGTTCGGTTGCCATTCCAGAATCGACTCGCTTGTTGTTTTACGATGGACGCAATCCGGCGCTGATTGGTTCATCGCATCTTTGCCCGTCCATCCCATCCAGCGAACCTAGCCTGAACTTTGCCCAGTGCGCTGGCTTCCCTTGTGTACAGGGGCGGCAGTCGTGAGGTCAGCGATGCAGCCATTTCAGTTGGCAATAGGGAGAGGCGATCATGAACGATCCTGTGACTTACTTCTGGATTGCCGTAGCAGCGATCATCCTACTGGTTGACCTGTGGGCAATCGTCAGCGTTTTCCGGAGCGACAAGTCTGACGCAACGAAAGTGATGTGGTCTTTGATTCTGGTAGTTCTGCCGGTGGTAGGGCTGGCCATCTGGGGTGTCGCCGGCCCTCGTGGGATCAAGCGCGGAACCGGGCCGACCTCACCAGAACATAGCAAAGGGTAGGAGAACAGCATGAACAAAGAAGCCCATTCGCAGCAGAAAGCAGGCTCGCAAACAAGGTCGAACGGCGAACAGGAACGGGACAATGATGCCCGTCGCCCGGATGGCTCGACCGGTACATCCCATGACTCCACGGCACAAAAAACCGCACGCGATCACGGGTAACACGAACTGGGGCTGCTGCGCAGCCCATCGCCGGCAAGCCAGCTCCCACAGGTACCGTGCAGAATTCAGGAACTGTGCGATCCTTGTGGGAGCAACTGTCTTGTATTGCCTGGACTGACCTCATCGCCGGCAAGCCACATACAGATACTGCACAGGCCTTGAGGCTGATGCGGTCCCACAATGACAGCACTAGCCGCAAGCCATGTGCAATCCCTGTGGGAGCTGGCTTGCCGGCGATGGGCCGCAAAGCCTTTTTCGTCACAGGATCGGTTTACCGCCGGTGACAGCGTAACGTGACCCACTGATGTAGCTGGCCTCATCGGAGCCAAGCAGCACGTAGATCGGCGCGACCTCAACGGGCTGCCCTGGACGTCCCATGGGGTAGCTGGAGCCGAAGTTTTTCACCGCCTCGTCGGGCATGGTAGCCGGGATCAAGGGCGTCCAGATGGGCCCAGGTGCCACGCTATTGACCCGAATGCCCTTTTTGCCAAGCAACTGGGCCAACCCAGCCGTGAAGTTGGCAATCGCGCCCTTGGTCGTGGCATAGGGCAGTAAGCTGGGGGAAGGATCGTCGGAGTTGACCGAGCTGGTGTTGATGATCGAGCTGCCCTTCGGCATGGAAGGCAGTGCCGCTTGGCAGATCCGGAAGATAGCGGTGATGTTGGTATCGAAGGTTTTTACCCATTCATCATCGTCGATCTCTTCCAGGGTCTCATGCGACATCTGGAAGGCCGCGTTGTTGACCAGGATGTCGATACGCCCGAATTGTTTGACGGTCTTTTCGACGATGTCATAACAGTGCTGCTTCTGCGCAAGATCGCCGGGCAACAGCAGGCATTGCCGGCCCGCGGCCTCGACCCAGCGTGCGGTCTCTTGTGCATCTTCGTGCTCATTGAGATAGGCGATGGCAACGTCGGCACCCTCGCGGGCATAGGCAATGGCTACCGCCCGCCCAATCCCGCTGTCAGCGCCGGTAATCAGCGCAATCTTGCCTTCTAGTCGGTTGTGGCCGGTATACGACTGCTCACCGCAGTCTGGATACGGCTCCATCTTGCGTTGGGAGCCTGGAACGTTTTGCGGCTGTGACGGGAAGGGGGGAGTGGGAAAGTCTCGCATGGTAGAAGCTCCTGCAGTTGAGAACGCTCATACCGGTTCGAAACATCTGGCCCCTGTGCGTTGGTTTCAATGCGCAATTGGTACGACGAGCGGTGCGCGGTTGGAGCGTGGCCCCCCGGAACGGTGTTTACGCACGACAGGGGGCCAATACGCGGAAAGTGGACACTCAGCCAGCCAGAGCCCTGATCAACTGCTCGTTGAAGGCTGGGATATCGTCCGGCTTGCGGCTGGTGATCAGGTTGCCGTCCACGACCACTTCTTCATCTACCCAGTTACCACCAGCGTTACGAATATCGTCCTGCAAGGTCTTGTAGCTCGTCATCCGCTTGCCCTTGGCCAGGCCTGTCGACACCAGCAGCCAGGCACCGTGGCAGATTACTGCCAGCGGCTTGCTTGCCGAATTGTGACTTTTCACCAGTTTCTGGGCGCCGGGTATCAGGCGAATGGTATCGGAATTCTGTACGCCGCCAGGCAGCACAAGGGCATCGTAAAGATCGAGGTGGGCACTGTCGAAGGTTGCATCCACGACAAATTCGTCGGCGGGCTTGTCGTGGTTCCAGCCGCGTACAGTCCCTTCCTTGTCGCCTAGTATGTCCACTACAGCGCCGTTTTTTTCCAAGGCCTCGCGAGGGCCGGTCAGCTCTACCTGTTCAAAACCATCGGTGACCAGAAAGGCCACGCGTTTGCCGTTCAGTTGTGCACTCATGGTTGAATCTCCATTTTCCATAGACCTGAAATGGGAGGCCTTTGACTTGGCTCGAAGTTCAAAGACGATGCTTCAGCGGCGCCTGCGTTGTGCATGGGTGATGACGAACCCGGCGAGATCGAGCGCCGCTTCCCGACATTGCCTGAAGAACCTCATTTTTTGCCCGGCAGTACCGAGCTGAGGACTTGCTTGGCTGTCTGCACGATGACCCCGGCCTGGTCCGGATCGCCCTTGAGCAAGGTGCTGGCGAACTTCTTCGCCTGTTCCAGTTTGATGTGTGGCGGTAGAGGCGGAACGTCCGGATCGGTCTTGAACTCGATCAACACCGGCCGCTCAGCCGCCAGCGCGCGTTCCCAGGCGCCAGCAATATCTTCTTCCCGCTCCACATAGATGCCTTGCAAACCGATGGAAATGGCAAACAAGTGATAAGGCACATCGGGGATCGACTGCGAGGCCTCGAATTTAGGGTCGCCCTCCATCACCCGTTGCTCCCATGTCACCTGGTTGAGGTCTTCGTTGTTGAACACCGCGCAGATCCACTGTGGGTTGTCCCATTGCCGCCAGTACTTGGCCACGGTGATCAGCTCGGCCAGGTTGTTCATCTGCATCGCGCCGTCGCCTACCAGTGCCACCACGCTGCGCCGCGGGTGGGCGAACTTGGCGGCGATGGCATAGGGTACCGCCGCGCCCATACTGGCCAGCCCGCCGGACAACGAACACTGCATGCCCTGGCGGATCTGCAGGTCGCGGGCAAACCAGTTGGCGCAGGACCCGGAGTCACTGGTGACTATGGCGTGGTCGGGCAGGCGAGGGGAGAGTTCGTGTACCACGCGCTGCGGGTTGATCGGGTCGGCCTTGACCAACGCGCGTTTCTCTAAAGTCTTGTCCCAATGCGCGCGCCAGCTTTCGATTTTGTCGCGCCAGCGTCGCTCGCCTTTGTGTTCAAGCAGCGGCAGCAGTGCTTGCAGGGTTTCGCTGGCATCGCCGACCAGGTTGACCTCCATCGGGTAGCGCAGGCTGAGCATGTCCGGCTGCAGGTCGATCTGCACGCCACGGGCCTGGCCTTCCTTGGGCAGGAACTCGGCATAAGGGAAGCCGGAGCCGATCATCAGCAAGGTGTCGCACTCGTTCATCAACTGGTAGCTGGGCTCGGTCCCGAGCAGGCCGATGGCTCCGGTGACCCAGGGCAGGTCATCGGGCAGCACGGCCTTGCCCAGCAGTGCCTTGGCCACGCCAGCGCCAAGCTTCTCAGCCACTGCGATGACCTGCTCGGAAGCCTGCAGGGCGCCGGCCCCCACCAGGATTGCCACCTTGCGCCCGGCGTTGAGTACCTCGGCAGCTCGCTGCAAGTCTTGCTCGAAGGGCACGATCTTGGGCTTGCTGTAGCCGATGCCGGAATGCACCGTGCCGTGAGCCTTTGCCGGCTCGTGGTAGGGCAAGTCCTGCAGGTCGTTGGGCAGGATGATGGCGGTGACCCGGCGTTCGCCGACGGCGGTACGTATTGCGCGGTCGAGCAAGTGGCGCACTTGCTCCGGCGTCGACGCCTGCTGGACGAATGCACCTGCGACGTCCTTGAACATCGACAACAGGTCCAGCTCTTGCTGGTAATGCCCGCCAAGCGCTGCCCGTGCCTGCTGGCCGACGATGGCCAGCACCGGCTGGTGGTCCATGCGTGCATCGTACAGACCCGTGAGCAGGTGCGAAGCACCGGGGCCTGAGGTGGCGATGCACACACCCAGTTCGCCGGTGAACTTGGCGTGCGCGCTGGCCATGAAGGCGGCCATTTCCTCGTGGCGGGCCTGGACGAATTCGATCTTGCCTTCGGCCCGGTTCAGCGCGCCGAATACGCCGTTGATGCCGTCGCCGGGGTAACCGAAGATGCGCCGTATACCCCACTGATACAAGCGCTCCACCAGAAAGTCGCCTACCGTGCTGGTCATTGTCTTCTCCCGTCCTGTGACCGATAGGCGTCTGGACTTGGCGCGGGGCGGGAAAGTTTCAAGCGTATGCGCGCAGGTCTTCCGAGTGGAACCTTGTACCAGGCTGCGGGTTCGCAAGTGAACGGACCACAGGACCAGGAGGCGCATCATGAAGGCTATCGACACAGCTGGTGCCACCGCGCAGACCTTGCATTTCGAAGACGACGGCGCAACGCCGAACAGCCGCTTCCCGGTGTTGCTCTATCACTTGCAGATTGACTCGTCGCAGGATACTGCCAGTGCCTTCGAAGCGCTGTTTGCGGCTCACCAATGGACGCCGCTGTGGCGTGCCGGGATCTTCGATTACCACCACTTTCATCCCAACGCTCACGAGGCATTGGGCATCGCCTGCGGGCGGGCGCGGGTGACGCTCGGCGGGGAATCAGGGCAGACCGTGAGTGTGAAACGGGGCGATGTGCTGGTGCTGCCGGCAGGAACGGGCCATCGTTGCGTCGAGAGCAGCGATGATTTCCTGGTGGTCGGCGCCTATCCTCGCGGGCAGGAAGACTATGACATTCAACGGCCCGACAGCGCAGCGCACCGGCAGGCGCTGGCGCGAATCGCCGCGGTGCCCGGCCCTGAACAAGACCCGGTCAGTGGTACCCATGGTGCTTTGATGAGGTCTTGGTCATAGCCCTGCACCTGACTCAGTCGGCGCTTTCGTCTCGGACATCAACCTTCGGGTGGCCTTTTTGCTTCAGCGGGCAATACTTCCCTGTATTGCAGGCGTGTTCCTGGTGGCGCGCGCCGCTGGGAGGTGTGAGGTGAAAAAACTAACGATTGTGGGTGCCGGCTTGGTCGGCGAAGCGGCGGCGCAGATCATTGCCCGGGAAGAATTGTGCCGTGAGTTGGCGTTGATGGACGTGCAGGGTGAGCTGGCACAGGGCAAGGCGCTGGACGTGTGGCAAGCTGCTGTGGAGTCAGGCTCCGATACGCGGGTTTACGGCGGGGCCAAGGCCGAAATGCTGGACGGCTCCGAGCTGGTCGTCATAACCGCAGGTGTGCCGCGCAAGCCTGGTCAGTCACGTCAGGATGTTCTGAGCATCAACCTGCCAATTCTCGATGGCATCATGGCGGATATCAAACGCCATGCACCGGCGGCAACGGTGTTGGTGGTGTCGAACCCCGTGGATGTGCTGACCTATCGGGCCTGGAGCCTCAGCGGGCTGGGGCGCGACAAGGTGTTTGGGCAGGCGGGGGTACTGGATACCGCACGCATGAAGTGTTTCATTGCCGAGGAAACCGGGTTTTCTGCCCGGGATATCACGGCGCTGGTACTGGGCGGGCATGGCGACAGTATGGTGCCGCTGATGCGCTACTGCCAGGTCGGGTCGGTGCCGTTGTCTCACTTCTTGTCCAGTGAGCAGATAGAGCGGATCGTAGAGCGCACACGCAAGGGCGGCGGCGAGATCCTGGGCTTGAAGAAGCTGGGCAGCGCCTGCGATGCGCCGGGCGTGGCCATTGCCCAGATGGTGGATGCCATCGCCAATGGGCGAAACCGTATTTTGCCGGCAGTTGCGATTCTGGAGGGCGAGTACGGTCGCAAGGATATTGCCATGGGTGTGCCCTGTGTACTGGCAGAGCAGGGGCTTGCGCGGGTGATCGAGTTGCCGCTGGATGCGCAGGAGCAGGCAATGTTCGACCACTCTGCGGATCAGGTGGTGCGTGATATTGCTGAAATGAAAGCCTTGTGAGCGAGACAAGGCCTTATCGTCGGCCTGCAAGCCGGCGATAAGGCCCAAGTGGAGCTGTGGTCAGATCGTGGCCAGTTCCTGTGACAACTCGGGATGCTTGAGAATCAGGCGCATCAGGCACAACACACCGCCTGGCGGCACGAAGCGGCCTTGCTCCCAGTCACGCAGTGTCGCTACGGGAGTGGCAATACGCTCGGCGAAAGAAGCCTGGGTCAGCCCACAACGTTCGCGGGCCTGGCGAACCAGAATCTGCTCCGGGGTGGTTACGCGGCCGGTGCCCATCTTGGCTTCTTTGAGCGCTTGGCGCAGGTCAGGCAAGGGCTCACCCGCATCAGCCTCAATGGCCTTGGCCACACTTTCAATATCGATGTCACGCATTTCACACCACCTTGCTGATTTCAGCGGGGCTCATGTTGGCACGCTCGGCCTTTGCATAAACCGTTAGCAACAGCACAATTTCATCTTCGTTCAAGTTGAAGTAAATCACCCGTGTGCCGCCGGATTTGCCAGACCCTGTGCGGGTCCACCGAACTTTTCGTGCGCCGTCCGCACCGGGTATGACATCTCCTGCGAGCGGATTGACCGCAATCCAGTCGATGAAAGCCACGCGTTCATCGTCAGACCACAATCTGGCAGCGGCTCTCTGAAACGTAGGCGTCTCGATTACTGTATGCATATGAATGTACGGGATTCCCTTATATCCTGCAACGCTGAATACGGATGCTCAAAGGGCAAAACGACGGCGGGATGAATATTGCAACGTGCTAAGTTTGCCGTGGTGCCAACCGCTGAAGCGCCCCCTGAGCTCATCGAGCGCAAGCCGGATGCGCTCGTCTGTATCATTCTCCAGCCTCAGTAGCAGGGAGGCTCGTCAGGTGATTTGCCGGATATGTCCAAGCTGATATGCGCCCGTTCGCCCCGTTGTAAATGAAAACCCTTATCGTTAAAGTCAGCGACTTCCTCCTCCAACCCGGGTCGCCCCCAAGCATGAAGACCGAAGAGCTGGAACTGGCTTTCAAGACCCATGCCGGGGAGTTGCGCGCGTTCCTGTACCGGCAACTGCGCAACACCGACACTGCCGCCGACCTGGTGCAGGAAACCTACCTGCGCATGCTGCGCCAGCCGCCCCAGGGCCCGGTGCTGAACCTGCGCAGCCTGCTGTTCCGCATTGCCCGCAACCTCGTCATCGACCACACCCGCAGCCGTGGCACACGGGGCCAGCATGATGACGGCATGGCCTACTTGTACGAAGTGACTGGCGAAAGCCCCGAGCCCTTCGCCGAGGTCGCTGCCCGGCGCGAGCTGGCGCTGATGGCGGAAGCGTTGAAGCGCCTGCCGCCGCGTTGCCAGGAGATTTTTCTGCTGTGCCGCCTGGAGGGCATGGCACACAAGGCAGTGGCCGAGCAGTTGGGGGTTTCGCTGAGTACGGTCGAGAAGCAGCTGGCCATTGCGCTGGACTTTCTGGGCCAGAGCTTGCAACGTTGACGGCCATGCACAAGCCTTCCGCCCCCCTCGAACCTTCACCTGACGTACGCCGGGCTGCCCAGGCCTGGGTGGTGCGCCTGACCTCGGGCAATGTCCAGCCTGGCGATGTCGAGGCGGCGCGTGCCTGGTGCGCGCTGGCCCCGGAGCATCAGCAGGCGTTTGTCGAGGCGCGGCGAGTATGGGCGTTGAGCGGGCAGCTTCAGGCTCCAGCGCACCGACATGCGCCGGTCCGGCAATGGGCGCTGGCCAGTGCGGCGGTGTTGGTGCTGGGTGTCGGCTTGGCGCTGGCCTGGCACGGGCAGTGGGGCGCGGATTATCGCACCGGGGTAGGGGAGCGCAGGGTTGTGGCGTTGGCTGATGGCTCGCGCATCAGCCTGGATGCCGAGTCGGCGGTGGATGTCGAGGTCAGTGCCCAGGCGCGGCGGATTACCTTGCGCAAGGGCGAGGCGGTGTTCGATGTGGCGCATGATCCGGCACGGCCGTTCACCGTACAGGCTGGCGAAGTACGGGCCACGGCGCTGGGTACCGTGTATGCCGTGAGCCGCGAGGGCTCGGCAGTGGACGTGATCGTCAAGCGTGGCCGGGTGGCGGTCAGCGATGCGTCGGACCGGGTCGAGCTGGTGGCCGGGGAGGCGGTGGGGCAGCAGGCGGGTCGGCTGGGCAGCAAACATGGGCTGGATGTGGACAGCGCGCTGGCCTGGCAGCAAGGGCGGCTGGTGTTCGAGCAGGCACCGCTGGCGCAGGTGTTGAAGGCGCTGGAGCGGTATCGGCCTGGCTGGCTGGTTATTGGCGATGAGCAGCTGCGGGGGCTGAAGGTCAGCGGCACGTTCCAGCTGGACCGGTTGGATGAAGGGTTGGCGACCTTGGAGCAGGCGTTTGCGTTGAACATTCGCCGGTATTCGGATTACTTGCTGGTGTTTGAGGCGCGTGACTGAGCCCTGATCGTTTACCACTGTGGATGGCTGCGCCGAAAACTATTTTTACGGGTCCATCGCAGTCATCCGTCATCCCTCTTCAAAAACGAATGCTTCGTATTTGAATGGGGGAGTGTTGATGGACCGAGCGCAATTTCGCAGGGCGTCGATGACGTCATTTTCGTTGCTGTGTGCGCTGATGCCGGGCTTGGCCCTGGCCGAGCCGCGGGAGTTCGACATCGCCCCGCAACCGCTGGCCAGTGCGCTCAACCGTCTGGCTGCGCAGGGTGGGTTGCAGGTGATCTTCGATGGCAACCTGGTGCAGGGCAAGAGCAGCCCTGGCATCAACGGCCGGCATGAACCAGAGGCAGCACTGTCCGAGCTTCTGCAGGGCAGTGGCTTGACCTGGCGCTCCACCGGCAGTGCCAGCGTCACCCTGGAGCCCGCCGGGCAATCGTCCGGCGCGCTGGAGCTGGGTGCGACCTCGATCGTCGGCCAGGCCTACAGCTCGGTGAGCCCGGACGATGGCTATGTGGCCAAGCGCTCGTCGGTCGGCAGCAAGACCGACACGCCCCTGATCGAAACCCCGGCCTCGGTATCGGTGATCACCCGCGAGCAGATCGAGGCCCAGCAACCCAAGACCGTGGCCCAGGCGCTGCGTTACACGCCCGGGGTCAACACCGAGCTGGCCGGGCCGCAATTCGTCGTCGACCAGTTGTCCATCCGCGGTTTCCAGCAAGGTACAGGGCGCATGCTACGTGACGGCACCCGTACCTTCCTGCCAGAGTTTCTCGGCTGGGACGCACCAGAGCCCTATGGCCTGGAGCGCATCGAGGTGCTGCGTGGGGCCAGTTCGGTGCTGTACGGTGCTTCAGACCCCGGCGGGCAGATCAACCTGGTGAGCAAGCGCCCCACCCAGCAGCCTTTGCACCAAGTGCAATTGCAAGCCGGCAACCTGAACTACCAGCAAGGCGCTTTCGACCTGGGTGATGCGCTGGATGACGAGGGTATCTGGAGTTATCGCCTGACCGGCCTGTTCCGCGAAGCCGACGCCCAGACCGGCCACATCACCAACCGCCGCCAGTACATCGCCCCGGCGCTCAGCTATCGCCCCAGCGCCGACACCGAGCTGACCCTGCTCGGTGAATACCAGCGCCAGACCGGCAACTTCGCCAACGCGTTGCCAGCCAGCGGCACGGTGTTCCGCGACCCGCGTGGCCGGCTGGACCGTGACACCTATGTGGGCGATAGCGCTTATGACTTCATGACCAACGAGAAGACCTCGCTGGGCTATGTGTTCGAGCATCACTTCAATGAGGTGTGGACCCTGCGCCAGAACGTGCGCTACAGCGATTACCGCCAGGCCAGCAGCGAAATCGCCCTGTTCGGCCCGGTCGGGGGCGGGCAGTACTCGCGCTACAGCGACCAGCGCAAGGGCGATGGCCGGCTGTTCACCGTGGATACCCATGTGCAGGCCAACTTCGCCACCGGGCCGCTGGAGCACACGCTGCTGGCCGGCGTGGACTACAACAACGGCAAGTTCGACCAGCAGCAGTCGCTGGACTTCATCCTGCAGAGTTTCGACCCGTTCCAGCCGGTGTACGGCCAGCCGCTGAACACTGTGCCATTCAGCTTCGCCAGCTATGAACAGAAACTGTCCCAGACTGGCGTCTACCTGCAGGACCAGTTGCGCATCGACAACTGGGTATTGCTGCTGGGCGGGCGTTATGACTGGGCCGCCAACCAGAAGGACGACCGCGCTCCGCAAACCCAGAAGGACGAGAAATTCAGCGGCCGAGCCGGGCTGGTCTACCTGTTCGACAATGGGCTGGCGCCGTACCTCAGCTACAGCGAGTCGTTCCTGCCGGTAATGGGCACCACCGCCGATGGCACCCAGCTCGACCCGGAAACCGGCAAGCAGTACGAGCTGGGCCTCAAGTACGAGCCGCCGGGCAGCAACAGCCTGTATACCGTTGCCGTGTTCGAGCTGACCAAGCAGAACCTGACCGAGAACATCAACGGCTTCAGCCGCCAGGAGGGCGAGGTGCGCTCACGCGGTGTCGAGCTGGAGGCCAAGACCGAGCTGGCGCCGGGCTTCAACCTGATCGGCAGCTACACCTGGAACGATGTCGAAGTCACCAAGTCCGAGCGCGGCAACAAGGGCAACACGCCGTTCCGCACGCCCGAGCACATGGCCTCGCTGTGGGCCGACTACCAGTTGCAGGGCGGGCCGTTGAACGGGCTGCGGCTGGGGGCGGGGGCCCGCTATGTGGGCAGCACCTATGGCGATGCGCAGAACAGCTTCAAGGTCGACAGCTATGCGCTGGTGGATGCCATGGTCAGCTACGAGCTGGGCAAGCTGGACGCTTCGCTCAAGGGCGTGGAGCTGGCGCTCAATGCCAGCAACCTGTTCGACAAGGAGTACGTGGCCGGCTGCTTCAGCGACATGGGCTGCCAGTATGGGCAGCAGCGCACGGTGTACGGGAGTGTGACGTACAACTGGTGAATGCCCAGGGGCTGCTTCGCAGCCCATCGCCGGCAAGCCGGGCTCCCACTGGTACAGCGCAGTTCTCAAGTGCTGCGCGGTCCCTGTGGGAGCTGGCTTGTCGTGGCGACGAACCGCGGCGATGGGCCGCAAAGCGGCCCTACATTGTTTGTCAGCGTACCAGCCGTGGCACCGCACGCACGTAGATCAACTCGCTCACCAGCTCTACCAGCGTTTGCGTAATCACCGCCGCTGCGGCCAGCCCGCGTATCTCTTCAGGCAACGCCAGCGCCAACGGCAGCACCACCAGCGAGTTGCGCGTGGCGGCGCTGAAGGTTACCGAGCGTGCCTCGACTGCCGGCAGGCGCAGCAGCCGCGCGGAGATGAAACCGAGCAAAGGTGCCAGCAACATGAAACCGAGGTACAGCGGAATGACCGGCAGCAAACGGTCGAAATCACGCAGCACCACGGCAATTTGCGAAGCGATCACAACCACCAGCACCAAGGCCATCGCCGGTACCGGTAGCCACGCCCAGGCGTCGTTCCAGGTCGAGACCACGCGCGAGCGGCGGGCTCCGGCGCTGGTGAGCACGGCGAGGGCCATCGGCAGTACGATCAGCAGCACGAAGGCTTCCACGAACGGGGCGATGGAGATGGTCACGTTGCTGCTGTCGCCGAGTATCAGGGCCAGATAGATCGGCAGCAGTAGCAGTTGTACCAGCAACAGTACGGGGGTTGCAGCGAGGGTCAGGCGAGAGTCGCCCTTGCCGATGTGGGTGAACACCACCACGTAGTCGATGCACGGCGTGAGCAGCACCAGCAAGGCACCGATGAGGATCGCCGGGTGCTCGACCAGCCCGCGGGTGATGGCCCAGACCAGCAGCGGCACGAGGATGAAGTTGGCCAGCAGCAGGGCCGCGATGAAGCGGCGGTTGCCCAGGCCTTGGCGCAGGTCGAGGAAGGGGATTTGCAGAAACATCGCATACATCAGCACGGCGATGGCGGGGGTGACCAGGGCTTCCAGATGGCGTGCAGTGTCGCTGGCCAGCAGGCCGAAGGCGAGCGCGGCGAGCACGGCGGCGAAATAGATCGGGATCTGTCGGGTTTCGAGTTGCTCTCTGGTCAAGGTGCGGCCTGTGCTTGATAGATGAAAAAGGACACAGGGTAATACGTGCTGCCAGCATTGTGTCGCGGCTTTTTTGTGGGAGCGGCCTTGTGTCGCGAAAGGACCGCAAAGCGGTCCCGGCGATTTCGGCGGCGAGGCTGCAACCCTGGGGCCGCTGCGCGACCCTATCGCGACACAAGGCCGCTCCCACAAAGAGTGGCGGTATGTCTGAATAAACAAAAAGCCCGGCGCAAGGCCGGGCTTTTTCACTTCAGGCAAGCGCCAATCAGTTGCCGTAAACCGGCAGCTTCTTGCAGATGGCCTTGACCTTCTCACGCACGGCGTCGATCACCGCTTCGTTGTTCAGGTCTGCCAGGATGTCGCAGATCCAGCCAGCCAGTTCCTTGCACTCGGCTTCCTTGAAACCACGGGTGGTAACGGCCGGAGTGCCGAAACGCAGGCCCGAGGTGACGAACGGCGAACGTGGGTCGTTCGGGACCGAGTTCTTGTTCACGGTGATGAAGGCTTTGCCCAGGGCGGCGTCAGCGTCCTTACCGGAGATTTCCTGCTTGATCAGCGACAGCAGGAACAGGTGGTTCTGGGTGCCACCGGAAACCACGTCGAAACCACGCTCGATGAACACGCTGGCCATGGCCTGGGCGTTTTTCACGACTTGCTGCTGGTAAGCCTTGAACTCCGGCTGCAGGGCTTCCTTGAAGCAGATGGCCTTGGCGGCGATGACGTGTTCCAGCGGGCCGCCTTGGGCGCCTGGGAAAACAGCGGAGTTCAGCTTTTTCTCGATCTCTTCGTTCTTGCGAGCGAGGATCAGGCCACCGCGCGGACCGCGCAGGGTCTTGTGGGTGGTGGTGGTGACCACGTCGGCGAACGGCACAGGGTTCGGGTACACGCCAGCGGCAACCAGGCCGGCAACGTGGGCCATGTCGACGAACAGGTAGGCACCGACCTTGTCGGCGATGGCGCGGAAGCGGGCGAAGTCCAGAACCTGCGAGTAGGCCGAGAAGCCGGCAACGATCATCTTCGGCTTATGCTCGACCGCCAGGCGCTCGACTTCGTCGTAGTCGATCAGGCCGTTGCCGTCGATGCCGTACTGGATGGCGTTGTACAGCTTGCCCGAGGAGCTGACGGAAGCACCGTGGGTCAGGTGGCCACCGTGGGCCAGGCTCATGCCCAGGATGGTGTCACCGGCCGACAGCAGGGCCAGGTAGACGGCAGCGTTGGCCTGGGAGCCAGCGTGCGGCTGGACGTTGGCGTAGTCGGCGCCGAACAGCTCCTTGGCACGGTCGATGGCCAGTTGCTCGACGACGTCGACGTACTCGCAACCACCGTAGTAGCGCTTGCCCGGGTAGCCTTCGGCGTACTTGTTGGTCAGGACCGAGCCCTGGGCTTCCATGACTGCCGGGCTGGTGTAGTTTTCCGAAGCGATCAGCTCGATATGCTCTTCCTGGCGCAGGGCTTCTTGCTGCATGGCTTCGAAGAGCTCGGCGTCGTACTTGGCAATGGTCAAATCACGGCTGAACATGGCGGTCCTCAAGGATCGGGGTAATTTGGGTGGGCATTCTAACCGATTGATCGGCGGCTGGCATATGAAGTGGCATCAAGTCGCGGACCAATGGGCCTCATCTTGCATCCCGCGCCGTGTCTGGGCTGGGCGGGCATTCGAGTTGACTTGCAAGTCCGGTTTTTTGGGGCGCTTTGCGCCCCATCGCCGGCAAGCCACAGGGACTACACATCCCTCAAGGGCGGTGGAGCTCCTGTGGGAGCTGGCTTGCCGGCGATGAGGCCAGTGCAGGCAGCATCAATGGAACATGAACAACGTCTCGTTGGCGAACTGCGCCTCGAACTGATGCGCCGGCATCGGCCGCCCGAACAGGTAGCCCTGCACCTCGTCGCAACCATGCTCGCGCAGGAACTCCAGCTGTTCGTGGGTTTCCACGCCCTCGGCGATCACCGCCAGGTTGAGGCTGTGGGCCATGGCGATGATCGCCCGGGCAATCTGCGCATCCTGCTCGCCTTCGGGCAGGCCATCGACGAAGGTGCGGTCGATCTTCAACACGTCGATGGGGAACTGCTTGAGGTAGTTGAGCGATGAATAACCGGTGCCGAAGTCGTCGACCGCGATGCTCAGGCCCAGGTTTTTCAGGCCGGCCAGGATCTGCAGGGCCTCGTTCACCTCGCGCATCAGGATGCTCTCGGTCAGCTCCAGCTCCAGGCAGGCCGGCGGCAGGCCGGTTTCTTCGAGAATGGTGGCGATGCGCGTACCCAACTGGCCGTCGGAGAACTGCCGCGCCGAGATGTTCACCGACACCTTGGGCACGCGCACCTTGGCCTTGTGCCAGGCTTTCAACTGGCGGCAGGCCTCGCGCAGCACCCAGTCGCCCACATCCACCACCAGGCCCAACTCCTCGATCACCGGGATGAAGTCGCCCGGCGGCACCAGGCCGCGGGTCGGGTGGCGCCAGCGCAGCAGGGCTTCGGCGCCGGTCAGGCGCTTGCCGTCGCCGCTGAACTGCGGCTGGTAATAGAGGATGAACTCGTTCTGCTCCATGGCATGGCGCAGGTCGCTTTCCAGCTCCAGGCGCTCAAGGGCACTGGCGTTCATTTCGGCCTGGTAGAACTGGAAGTTGTTCTTGCCGCGTTCCTTGGCGTGGTACATGGCGGTGTCGGCGTTTTTCATCAGCTGGCTCAGCTCGCTGCCATCCTGCGGGCTGAGGGCGATACCGATACTGGCGGTGACGAAGAACTCGCGGTTTTCCAGTACGAACGGCCGCACCAGGCTGGCGAGGATGTTCTCGGCCACATGGATGGCGCGGTTGAGTGCCATTTCGCGGGTGGCGCGCGGTTGCAGCAGCAGGGTGAATTCATCACCGCCCATGCGCGCCACGGTGTCGTCGTCATCCACGCAGGCCAGCAGGCGCAGGGCCATGTCCTTGAGCATGCGGTCGCCAGCGGCATGGCCGAGGGAGTCATTGATCGGCTTGAAGCGGTCCAGGTCGAGGAACATCAGCACCACCCAGGCCTTTTGCCGCTCGGCCTGCTGCAGGGCGTTGTACAGGCGGTCCTGGAACAACGTGCGGTTGGGCAAGTGAGTGAGGGCATCGTAGTAGGCCAGGCGGTGGATGCGCTGTTCGCTGGCCTTGCGCTCGCTGATGTCGGTGAAGAAGCACACGTAGCTGGCCAGGTCGCCTTCGTCGTCCAGCACGGCAGTAATGCCGACCCAGGCCGGGTAGTGGTCGCCGTCGCGGCGTTTGAGCCACACTTCGCCCTCCCAACTGCCGCGCTGGTGCAATTGCTTGACCACGTAGCGCAGGTGGCCTTCCTGGTGCTCGTCGACGGTGAGCAGGCCCGGCAACTGGTCGAGTACCTCGCTGACGGCGTAACCACTGACGCGGCTGAACGCCTCGTTGGCCTGGACGATATAGCCGGCCGGGTCGGTGATGAGGATCGCCGAGGTGGAGTGCTCGAATACCGTCGCGGCCATGCGCAGGTCTTTTTCGGCGCGGCGTTGCTGGCTGATGTCGCGGCCCACCCCGAGCACGCCTTCGAAGCGCTGCTCATCGTCCCACACCAGTACCAGGCGCAGTTCGATGGGGATCTTGCGGCCATCGGCGCGCAGGCAGTCGAACAGGAACAGCTGGGTCGGCAGCTGGCTGCGCAGTTGGGCCAGTTGGGCTGGCTCGTCCATGGCCTTGCTGACGCGCTCCATCAGGCTGTAGATGCCGGTGAGCTGGGCTGGGTTGGCGATGATCGACTGCCAGCCGTTGGCGAAGATCCACTCGGCCTGATAGCCCAGCACGCTCTGTACCGACGGGCTGACGTAGTTGAGCTTGAGCAGGCTGTCGGTGGAGAAAATCACATCGCTGATGCTTTCGGCGAGCATGCGGTAGCGTTGTTCGCTGTCGCGCAGCGACTGGCTGGCCTCGATCTGTACCGTCACGTCCTTGCCCACGCCGATGATGCGGGTTACCAGGTCATCGGCGTCGCGGGTCAGCACCTGCTCGCGGATGTCGTAGCAGCGCCAGCCGCCATCACGGTGGCGGAAGCGCAGTTGGCAGTGCAGCGGCTGGTCATGGCCAGCAATGCGTTGCTGCTGGCGCAATGCCTGGTAATGCGTGGCGTCGTCGGGGTGCAACAGCAGCTCCCAGAAGCGGTCGCCCATCTGCGCCAGTTCGGTACGGTCGTAGCCCAAGGTCTGGCCGAGGTGGCGGTTGCTGAAGATCATCCGCTGGCTGAGCACGTCCTGCACGTATAGCTGGTCGGGCACGGTACGCACCACGTCCGACCAGAAGCTTTCGCGCTCCAGCAGCGACAGCTCCACCTGCTTGCGGCTGGTGATGTCGCTGATGCTGAGGATCACCGCCTGGTAGTCGCGGCGCTGTTGCGGCAGGCGTGCCATCAGCCACAGGTGCAGCTCGCCACCCAGCGGCGCCGGCAGGCGCACTTCCAGTTCCAGCAGCGGGCGTTGTTCGATCAGCGCGTCGATCAGTTGCATGCCGACGCTGTCGCGGCCATCGCCACTGCCGTCGATCAGGCGCTGCCAGGCACCTTCGTGGCACTCGATGTTCAGCAACTGGCGCGCCACCTGGTTGACCTCGGTGATCTTCAGCTCCAGCAGCAGCGAGCGGCGCAGGTTCGGGTCCAGGGCCAGGCTGTGCTTGAGCGCGGCGCGGTTGCGCAGGTGGTAGCGATCGAGCTGGCCGGGCAGGCTGGACAAGTCCAGCACGCACAAGGCCACGCCGGTGCCTTCGAAGATTTCCTGGTAACGCCGCCGGTCTTCCTGCAGCGCCCGCTGACGGCGGCGCATGTTGATCAGGGCCAGCACGGGCAACAGGGCACAGAACAGCACCAGCACGCACTTGCCGATCAGTGCGGGCAGCAGCTTCTGTTGGGCCAGCTTGGCGTCGAACAGGCCGCGCAACTGCCAGGTGCTGTTGTCGATGAAGGCCAGCATCACGCTTTGCAACGGCTCGTTGCTGGTGTCGATTGGCGCATGGCGCTGCAGCACCTCGCCGTTGCGGCTGTTTTCCAGCAGCCACAGCGGGTGGCTGGCGCCATCCAGGTGAATGGTGAGGGTGCGGTAATAGTCCGCTGACAGGCGCAGCAGCCAGTAGCCGCGGTCTTGTTCGGTGGCCTGGCGCAGCAACAGGTAGACGGTGCGGTTGTCTGCCGAATTGGTGAAGAAGTACGCGCGGCCCTGGTTCAGCTTGAGCAGTTCGTCAAGCACCTGGCGGTCGGGGCTGCCGGCCAGGCTGTCGGCCTGCAGTTGCCCGGCAGTGTCCAGCCAGGCCACGCTCTGCAAGGCGGGCAGGCGCCCGCGCAGGGTGTCCAGCAGGCTGGGCAGGGCCGCGGGTGTCGGTGCATTGACGTAGGGCTGCACCACATTCACCGCCTGCTGCGCCTTGAACGCCATGTTCAGGCTCAGGTGGTCGGCAAGTTCTGCGGTGGCGTCCAGGCTTTGTTTGCGCAGGTCGGCCTGGGTATGCCTGAACTGGGTAAACAGCTGCCACAGCAGCAGGCCCAGGAGGATCAGGGCCAACAGCGCCAACGCACCCTTGATCGACCCGCGCAGGGTAGCGGCGGGCGCGTGTGGCGCGGAACGCAATGACGACGGATGAGTAAAATTGGTCAAGCGTTGATCCTGCGATTGGGCTGGCGATGGCAGGGATGGATCTGTGCCGGTGTCTGGTTGCCAGACCGCGGTGGCGCACTATAAGGCCGGACACCCGAAACCGGCTAGCATGCCTAGGATTATGGCAAAGTGCCAGCCGTGTTGACCGATGGTGCCTGCTGGCGGGTTCGGCAAGCCCCTGCAACCTGTGCGAGAATAGCCCCCGCTTCAATGACAACGCATCGGAGATGTTCGGTTTTGGTTACTCACTTTTCCACCAATGGCCTCGATTCCGCCTGCGGGCGCAGCAGTCAGACCCTTGTCAGCACTGCCGTGACCGAGGACGTGTCCTGCAAGTCTTGCCAGCGTTCGCTGAGCAAACCCGAGGTGGTCGCTACCGCCAAAAGCAAGACCCCATCGCTGGCTGAACTGCGCAAGACCGCCAAGGCGGCGGCAGAGCCGGCAGTTGCAGTGGCTGCGGCCAAACCTGCGGCCAAACCTGCGGCCAAGGTCGTCAGCACTGCGCCTGCGGCCGCCAAGCCGGCCAAGGTGGCCGAGCAGCAGCCTGCCCGCAGCGGCGGCTTCAGCGTGAAATCCGCCTGGGCCGCGCGCCTGGCCGAGCAGGGCGACCGGTGCCGGTTGCCGCGGGGCAAGGCCAAGCAGCGTCACGTCTGAGCCATTCCGGCTGCTGTGCCGGCCTCTTCGCGGGCTCGCCCGCTCCCACAGGGATCCCAGATTGTTCAGGCCCTGTGGTGACTCTGTGGGAGCGGGCATGCCCGCGAAGAGGCCGGCACAGGCAATAAATGTCCCGGCAGGATCACACTGATCCTGTCCACCATCGGCCCCTCCTATGCAACGCCGCCCGTTGGCGTAGAATGGTCGACTTTGTTCAATGACTCCCCCGTAAATACATCCCCCTGGCCAGCGCGCCGGGGCGATCGTCGATGTCTTTACCTATCTGATTAGAGGGCTTGGTTTTGGCTCAATACGCATATCTGCGCTATTAGTTTTTGGTCGCGTTTTCTGATTGAGAGATTTTTCCCCTACAGTTCTGGGCTCCAGCCTATCGGCAATGGCAAAAAATCTAAAAAACGTTGCCTTGTCTAAATTTTAGTAACCTTTTGGCGCTTTTGGGGCCAGATCTAACCTCGAAACTTAACTTTTTTCATCTGGCAGAAAGCGCGGTTCGCCGGTCATCGCATGTGTGGCGCAACTCTAATCTCTAAAACTGCAGGTCCTAAGCACCCTACATGCTGAACAGACAGCTGAAAGTTTGATAGCTGTATAAGTTTGCAGAATTTGTAGGTGTTCTGGTGCACGCATGGATCATGCTTGGTGTTCGACTTTTTAGTTTTAGCAAAAGTTATCTAGTTGCAGATGCTTGCAGGTTCTCCCGGCCAGCATGCTGCTTCGCGGGTACCTGGCTATCCTTGGAGTGGCATTTTTACAGAGGGCGGCTCATCGTCCTCGCAAGCAAAGCCGCTCGTCGACTGTCATTGAAAATCCGAGCTGAGGCTTTGGAAATACTGGACAAATAGCCACCCTAGGCGATACTCTTGCAGTAAGCTTAGTGTAAGAGTTTTTAGAGTTTGCACTATAGCAATTATTGGAAAGGAGTCCGTTCATGTTAGCTCTCATTGATTCAGCCTGTTAGTTGTACTGCTTAGGGCAAGAATTGGTTTCATGAGTTGACGACTCTGAGAAACAACCTAATTGCAGGACCTATCAAATGGCTAACGGAAAAATACTACGGCAGCTCTTCAAGGCCGGAACGCTCGGAGATCAGGCGGCCTTCCGTCGTGCTTCGGAAGCTATTATCGAAGAAGAGCGGCAAAAACAGCACCACCTTCTGGCTAACGATTTGGAACAGATTCTTTACGGCGGCGACATGCATGTTCAGTCCGCACGTAAACCGCAATTTACCGCTGACATTCCTGTAGATAAGGAGCGTGGACTTCCGCTTCTCGATATTAGGCCGCCCAAGCGATCGCTTGAAGAGATCATCCTCCCTGAGAGCAGTTCCGTCATGATCGAGGAGATGCTTGAGGAGCATCGCCGTTCTGAGGTCCTTCGCAGTTACGGCATGAAGCCATCAGGCAAGGTCATTTTCTTCGGTCCACCAGGTTGCGGTAAGACTCTTGCGGCTGAAGTGATCGCCTTCGAGTTGGACCGGCCACTGGCTATCGTCCGGCTCGACGCACTGGTGTCGTCGTTCCTCGGAGAAACTGCCGCCAACCTGCGAAAGGTGTTTGAGTTCATTTCCAAGCATCAGTTGGTTGTTTTGTTTGACGAGTTTGATGCGATTGGCAAAGAGCGTGGTGATAGTTCTGATCACGGTGAGCTCCGCCGTGTGGTCAATGCTGTATTGCAGATGATGGATGCTTACGATGGTCAGAGCCTCATTTTGGCAGCGACCAACCACGAAAGTATTCTTGATTCAGCAATTTGGCGCCGGTTTGATGACGCCATTGAATTTCCACTTCCTGATAGGAAACAGCTTACCTCGTTGTTGCAGCTAAAGTTGCGGGGTATTCGCCGACAATTTGAGCTAGATGACGGCGAGTTGCTGGCAGAGCTTGAAGGGAAAAGTGGTGCCGATGTCGAACGAGTTGTTCGGCGTGCCATTAAGCGTATGATATTGCGAAACCAAGAGTTCCTCACCATCAAAGAGCTTCGTAGTGCACTGGTGCGAGAGGGGCTTCGAAAACACTGATCCGCTGCAATCAAGGACGATGAATGGCAACGTACAAGCACCTGAGCTTTGAGCGCGAAAATCTCGACAATGCCCGCCGGACAAAAAATCCGCCGAAGTTCGCCAAGCGTGGTGACTTGCGCGGGCATGGTCAAAAGCTGAACGGCTACTTCGCCACTGCCGCAGGCATTGCGCGCCAGCAAATCAAGTCTGCAGAAAACTCCCCTTTCGTGCTTAAGTTGCAGTACGACGGCGCGATGACCTTCGAAAATCTCCAAAAGCATGGCCTAGAGTTCATCAGTCAGGAAGGCAAGCAGGTGTGTGTCGTCTTCGCCACCGAGCAGGGCCTAGCGGTTTTCCAAGATCACCTGAACAAGCTCGGCGTCCTGGGTCAGACCGTAAGCTATAAGCAGATTCTCGAAGCCATCGAGGGTATCGACGCCTGGTCTGCCGAGGATAGGAAGAGCTGGGCGCTGCGCAATCTTGGCCTCCCCGAGGGGGAGCACTTCAAGCTGGATGTTGAGCTATGGCCTCACTACGTCATGAATCACCCAGCACGGATTCGCCTCGTCACGGGTTTTGAAAAATGGTTGGAAGAGGCTGGCATGCAGACAGTGCACAAGCTGAATTACGACAGCTTGGTCATGTATCGCGTCGAAGCTACGCAGGCGCAGGCTGACCTACTTTTGAATCACAGCGATGTGCGTCTGGTCGATCGGATACCGCAGACTGGCATCACTTATGCCCAGCTGAACCGAGATATAGCTGAGCTTCCAGGCAATATTCCGCAACCTGCTCTCGAAGCAGCACGAGTATGCATTCTCGACAGTGGGATCAATACGAACCATCCACTTCTTAGATCCGCAATTGCCGAGAGTGAATCATTCGTTGAAGGCCAAGACGAGTTTGATGAAGTGGGGCATGGTACCGCTGTAGCCGGCATCGCTCTGTATGGTGACGTTGAAGCTTGTGACCGCAGTAATTACTGGCGTCCGGAGTTTTGGCTCTACAACGGCAAGGTCATGCGGAAATGTCCAGATACCGAAAATCCTATTTACGACGAGCACACCGTTGAGGCTACTCTGACGGAGGCTGTTGAGCACTTCGTAGGTTTAGGGTGCAGGATCTTCAACCTCTCATTGGGGAACAGTAATGCTCCCTATGACGGCAGCCACGTTCGCGGGTTGGCTTACATCCTGGATGTGCTTGCGCGTAAGCACAACGTCCTGTTCGTAGACTCGACCGGTAACTTCATGGGGTCATCTGACCCAGCTGTACCTATCAATAGCTGGCGCGAAGAGTACCCAGAATACCTGTTGCACGAGAGCAGCGTCATCATTGATCCAGCACCTGCGATGAACGTGCTAACGGTAGGCAGTATTGCCCGACACGATGCCACCGTGGATAGTCAGCGTTATCCTGAAATTCATCAGCTATCCCCGTCCTGTGAGAATCAGCCATCACCATTCACGCGGCATGGCCCGTCGGTTAAAGGCGCGTTGAAGCCGGAGCTGGTGGCTCATGGAGGAAACTTGGCGTGCCCGGTACATTTCAGGAACAACCAGTGGAAGACGGAAATGCGCGGCCTGGGCGTTCTGACCTTGAACTACCAGTTTCAGGGCAATACGCTGTTCAAAGAAATCTGCGGTACTAGTTTCTCTGCCCCCTACATCACCTACCTTTCCGGCCGTTTACTCAATGAATATCCGGACGCCTCGGCCAACTTGCTGCGAGCGATGCTGGTGAATCACGCATCGCTGCCGAGCGAGATTGAGACCGCTTTCCCTGACGAAATGAGGAAGGGATACAAGGTCAACAAAGCCACCTATAACCGTGAGATTTCTCGCGACGTTGCCGGCTATGGGCAGGTGAACGAAAGCGATTTGTTTCGATCCTCAGATCACTGCGTAGTGCTAATGTGCGAGGAGACGATTGAAAAAGACGCCTGCCAGTTCTTCGAGTTGCCACTGCCAGCGTCTTATCTGCGCAAAGCGAGAGGGCTGAGGGAATTGAGCGTGACCCTCGCTTATTCGCCAGCTGTGAGAACCACGCGGTTGGATTATCTCGCCACGCAGATTAGCTACAGGTTGGTCAAAGGTAAGTCGCTTGATGAAGTGCAGGCGCACTTCAACAAGGAAAACCAGGACGAAGCAGAGACACGAAACGACGATGCAGCCACCAATCGTGATATCTCTGCGCAGCTGCGAAGCAGAGGTACTGTGCAATCCTCAAAATGGACCTTCAAGCAGCGCAATCCGGACGAGAAGTGGTTCGTGGTGGTAATTCGCCAGGATCGGGAGTGGAATCATCCGGATGTGCTGGTTGAAGAACCCTACGCGCTTGTAGTGACGGTTTCAGACCGTGATAACGAGCAGGCGCAATTATACAGCGAGATTCAAGCCACCCTAGCTCTGCAGTTACAGGCAAGAGAGCAGGCACGTCAGCGGGCCGCGATATAGTTTGCAAAGCGAGAGAGTCTAGCCAGAGCTCTCTTGTTTACGCTAAGTTGACGGGGCCACCACCCCAACTGCAGTACGGATTGTGGTGGCTCTTCCTAGTTGCTAGTCTGAGAGTATCAGCTATGCATCACTCGTCTATTTATTTAGGTGGAGTATAAAGTCAGCCTAAATCAAAGCATGTTTGCACAACTCTGACTGCTCTTGAATCGAAAATGGCATTCAAGTATTACAATGCGGATAGTGACGAATAAGATATGCGGAGCCTCTCGTGGTAATTCAGGCAGGTGACGCGTCTTTTTTAGCGACGAGTTCGATATTGTCTGCCTGAACGACAAGCGTCCAGATGATGCTGATCAGAAGTAGCTTTCGTTCGGCGTGTCGCCGAGCTACGCGATGACTGACCAATTGAACCTGCTCAACGAAGTTTGGCGAGGTCAGTGGAGGCACCAAAAATATCAATCTCTCTTTCTCGTGGTCGACGCCCAAGCTTTATTGTTTATATCCCCGAATGACTTTTAGTGCAATTGTCGGAGCCTGAATTCCAGAATCGGTCGCGACAACGGAGATGTTAGTTGTATCTTGATTTGAGGATTTTATTGTTCCCTAAATCTTTCAGTTCGCATTTATAGCGCAGTTGGCCAGTGCTGAGCGCATCCACTTGGGCATTTTGCATGCCATGAGCTTTTTGAATTCTTCAGCGCTGAGCGAGTTGGCAATCTTGCTCGCGACCTGCTCATTCACCCCATTTTCTCCGAGATAGAAAAAAGCAGTCAGGGCCGTACCTATTCGCGTTCCAGCTTGCTGAAGTCGTTGGCGAGACGCATGGCGCAGCCGAACAACCGCGCTACCTATCTTGATCTCACGGGTCGCTCCACTGGTGTAGTAAGTAGGCAAAACCTGCATCTGAACACTCAGTCCAAGTCGACGAACAGCTTCTGCACCATGGATCTGGATAGTCTCGCCTCTTGCCCTGGCAACAGCTTCCATTACAGAAATCGGGTTGGCTCGAACCCTTTTGCCCGTGTATTGGCTGTACTTGGGACGCATGTAAACGCCGCGGGCCACACGCTCTAGGTAACCCCTGAGTACCATCCGAGACAGAGCTTTGTTCACCGCAGAGCGGGAGCCCGCTCGCTCGAATACCGCCCTAACAAAGGGCCTTCCCTTAGGCATGCGCTTGATACAGTTGGAAATAGATTCTGCGACAGACACAGCTAATCCTATGTCATGCGGGTTGACAGGTCGTCTGGATATGAACCTACCGGCGTTAAGCGTAGACACCGTACTCAATTCGACCTAGAAGTGTCACCACCTGCTGGTAGCCCGATCCGGTTTCCAAGATGTTGCAAGGCACTTGATGCCTTAGGCCGATCGCTGGCTTGTATAGCCATTGTGCGGCAAGTACTCGACTGCCAAGTACTCGCGTTGCCAGGTGCCCGATTTGCTCGCACCTTCCCTTGAAGCATCGGTGGCCGATGCTCCAGCACCCCAACGGTGAACTGGGGCAAAGCGCCAGTATCTGTGGATCGTTCATTTGCACACCTCAAATGTGAAAGCGTATCTCTCAACCGGCAAGTCGGCCAACGGGCTCCATTCTCTTGCCGGCTTGTGCCGCGATATCGAGGAGCTTTCCTTGCGTCTGTGCCCGCCCTCGCAAAAGCTCTTGGGCGCTGCCTTCCTGTTCCGACTTGATACGCCACTTCTCAGTCTTTACCTTCCGCCGGCCTTTCAATGTCTCTCCTTTTCTGCATAGGTAGGGCCCAGGCGCAACCCAGCCACTGGGTCAGGCAGCGCAGACTTTGATTGCATCAGTCAGTACATCTCAGCCCATGCTGAAGGAGGCAGGTGCCCATCCTCATCGGTCAGATGGCGTCACGCTGAGCTCCTCACGAACGCGCTGAATGATTGAATCCAGAGTGGCATCCTTGTCCATAAAAAGGTAGCACTGGGTCAAGATCGTCAAAGGATGAACATTCATGACAGTGGCGAGCCCATGCACCATTTCGAGGGTAGGGCCTTTTCCACCGGCTTCCAGTTGACTGAGGTAGGTTTGGCTGCTGTGGCCACCGAAATCTTCTTGGTTGAGGTTGCGGGATTTTCTAAGCTGCCTCATTGCTTTCCCAAATGCCTGTTTCAGTTCCATTTTTTCATTCCTACAAAAGGAATGATGAAGCCGTCTTGAACGTCGGACATCCATTAACTATTGTTAATATTTTGAGGATTTTTCGATGTTCAAGACCTACAGGCACGCCGAACTCAGCTCAGCCGACATTTTCGGAGAGCCTTCCAGTCGCCGCTGGAAATTTATTGAGCTGGAGCTGCACCACCCATGGTTTTACGTGGAGCTCGTGCGTGATTATGGTGATGACATCGTGGGCAGCATGCTGATGATCCCTACGGTACCGATTCTTCAACAGATGCTTTCGGAGCTTGATGACCGCTCATGGCTTGCGCAGGCTCACCTGATGTCTCCTGGTCACATGAGAGGCGGGAAGGACTGGGTGATGGAACCGCTCCAGGAAGTGAGCATTGCTGAATGCGATTCAGGAGCTGAAGAGGGTTATATCTATAAGGTAGTAGGTGGGGCTTGTTACAGCATCCATCTCTCGCCTCGGCAAGAAAAGCTCAAGGTCACAGAAATCATTTTTTCTGCTGAGCGCGATCTGCGCGTGAGTGGATGAGTTAAAGGGCTTGTGCATTTCATTTTTCGCTACCACTCGTTAAAAACCAAAGCAACTACTTCAGTGTCGTTCACTGAATCGCCCCTGGTTTCGTAGACATTTCGAAAGGAAGCTCTGGGTCGATTCCTGCCGGTCAAGATGTGCCCGTGCGCTGGTCACGTCCGATGCAAATGGCTGGTCAAGTCGAATGCAAAAAGGTGGTCAAGTGGGATGCAAACGCTTGGTCAAGTCAGGTGCAATTTCCCACGAGTGCCAAATTGGCATTCCTTGATCCACTAATGGGGCCTGGCGTCTCATCCCTCTGTGAGAAGAGGTAAGACAGTCCTTTAGTTGCATGTTTCAGGGCATGAGTGGCAGCTCATTAGGTCGCAGATCAAACACGAGCACTTCTGCGTCACGGCCGTTGGAAAGCTCAATTACCTGCTCTTTCCTCATCCGAACACCATCACCTTCGCGAAGCAATTGGCCATTCAACTCAATGCGCCCACGCGCAACATGCACATAGGCATGGCGGTTGTCAGCCAGAGTCAGAGAGGCATGCTCGTCGCCGTCGAAAAGGCCTGCATAGACGCGTGCATCCTGGCGAACCTGAAGCGAACCCTGCTGGCCATCAGGCGAAATGATCAAACGGAGCTTGCCGCGCTTTTCATCATCACTGAAATGCTGCTGCTGATAACGGGGAGTCGCACCACGTACATTGGGCACAATCCAGATTTGCAGGAAGTGAACCGGCAGCGCTTTGCTGTGATTGAACTCACTGTGAGCGACCCCGCTGCCCGCGCTCATCAATTGCACATCGCCCGGTTTGATGACCGACCCGGTACCAAGGGTGTCTTTGTGCTCCAAGGCACCTTCGAGCACATAGGAGAAAATCTCCATGTCACGGTGCGGGTGCTGGCCGAAGCCTTTGCCAGCGATCACCCGGTCATCGTTGATGACCAGAAGGTCAGAAAATCCTCGCTCATCGGGATCGTAGTAGTCAGCGAATGAGAAGGTATGAGATTACTTCAACCAGCCATGGTTAGCGCGGCCACGTTCTTCAGCGTTACGGACAGTGATCATGATTCGTCTCCTTGAGGCCTTGGTGCCTGCCTGTGATAAACCCACTTTACTGTCACGAACTTAAGACAAAAAGACGCCTTCAATGGAATTGCTGTCTCATAAATAGGGACAATCTAATCGCAAATCATCTGAGCTCTGTGCGAGCTTGGTTGGTAACCTTTGACCACGATGAACGACCATCTCGACGCTTAGCGCCCCATCTTCGGAAGCAGATCTGTGATGAGTGCGGAAGGCAACAATAGATTGAAAACGAAAACTCCCGACTGTCCGCTATCGACCCAGGCTGTGTGAAAACCCCAGCCACTTTTCGATGATCGTGCTTCTACGTGAAATCTGAAAAATGTTGGCTATTCAGCAGACTTAGATTTCGCGTAGGAACGCAATTTTTAGGTTGTTTTTTGAACAGCGACATAGGTCGTGAGGTTTTCACACAGCCTGGACCCTAAGCAGACATCCAAAGCAGCTATGAATTACGTAGCCGTATTATTAGAAATATTCTCCCCCATCTGGAAAGATAACCCCCTCAATGGATCAGGGGAGTGTCTAGATGAAAGCCCATGCAGAGCGCTTGTTGGATGTAGTCATCATTGGCGGAGGACAAGCGGCGCTGGCAACGGCGTACTTCCTGCGTCGAACAGATCTCTCGTTCATCATCTTGGATGCCGAGCCGGGCGCCGGCGGGGCTTGGCGACACGGCTGGAATTCCCTGCGGCTATTCTCGCCGGCTACCTGGAGCTCTATTCCCGGTTGGATGATGCCGCCTGTGGAGGATGGCTATCCTTCTCGCGAGCATGTCATCGACTATCTCACCCAGTATGAGGCGCGCTATCAGTTTCCAATGGAACGGCCGGTGCGCGTCACCTCGATCGAGCGCGTTGCCGGCGCTCTACGTGTCCATTCAGAGTCTGGCCATTGGGATGCCAAAGCTGTGGTCAGTGCCACAGGTACCTGGAGCAACCCGAACATACCTGCCTACCCCGGCGCTGAGCTGTTCCGTGGCCAACAGCTGCATTCGGCTAACTACGTTGAACCGCAGGCCTTCTCTGGCAAGCGCGTGCTGGTCGTTGGCGGCGGCAACTCCGGCGCGCAGATTCTCGCAGAGGTTTCCAAAGTAGCGGATGCGACCTGGGTAACCCCCACTGATCCTCTCTTCCTTCCCGATGATGTAGATGGCCGAGTGCTCTTCGAGCGGGCTACGGAGCGCTGGAAAGCGCAGATGGAGGGACGTGTAATTGAGCAGCCGGTCGGCGGGTTGGGCGACGTAGTGATGGTCCCGCCTGTGGTGGAGGCGCGTGAGCGAGACGTTCTGCACGCGGTGAGACCGTTCGTTCGTTTCACCCCTGACGGTGTGGTCTGGGCAGACGGCTCGGAAACCGCAGTGGATGCGGTGATCTGGTGCACTGGGTTCAAACCCGCCTTGGGACATCTCGCGAGCCTTGGGGTTGTTAGTGAGCAAGGACGTGTAGAAGTCGAAGGTACCCGATCTGTGAGTGAGCCCAGGCTGTGGATGGTCGGCTATGGCGAGTGGACGGGTTCTGCATCAGCAACCTTGATCGGGGTGACACGCACAGCCCGCAGTACTGCAGCAGAAATTGATCAGTTTGTGGTGAAAGCGGAGGCCTGATGGCCTCCGTATTTCCTCACTGATCAGTTTGCCTGGTGTGCCATTTCACTGTGCCTGGGCAGTGCGATCGAGATGAGTGCGGCGGCCAACACGAAGATGCTGGAAACCCACAAGCAAGCCTCCAACCCATAGGCCTGAAACACCCAACCTGACAGCAGCGTGCCGACCAAGCGACCCAGGGCGTTGGACATGTAGTAGAAGCCCACATCCAGGGAGACGCCGTCCTCCTTGGCGTAGCTGACGATGAGGTAGCTGTGCAGCGATGAGTTCACGGCGAACAGCACGCCAAACAACATCAACCCACCGAGCAAGACTACCTGCGCCGACCAGCCAGCCGACAGGCCCACGGCAATGAGCGCAGGCAGCCCGGCCAGGGCGATTGCCCAGATGAAGGCTGCTCGGCCGTCTGGCACATGACCACGCTTCTTGCCGGTGATGTGGGGGGCAAACGACTGGACGATGCCGTAGCCGATTACCCATGCGGCCAAGAAGCCACCGACCAGCCAGAAGTCCCAGCCAAACGCAGAGCTCAGGTACACCGGCAGAGCCACCACGAACCAGACATCCCGTGCACCAAACAAAAACAGCCGTGCGGCGGAGAGGATGTTGATGGCCCGGCTCTTGGACAGCATGTCGCGGAATTTCGGCTTGGCCTTGGCCTTGCCCAAGTCCTTTTTCAGCAGGATCAGACTGCCGATCCAAATCAGGGCCAGCACCGCCGCCATGGCCAGTACCGCCTGGCTGAAACCGAGCAGCGCAAGCAGTGCTCCCCCGAGGAAGAAGCCCACGCCTTTGAGCGCGTTTTTCGAGCCCGTCAGGATGGCCACCCATTTGTAGAGGGTGCCTTGCTGGCTGTCCGGCACCAGGAGCTTGATGGAGCTCTTGGCGCTCATCTTGTTCAGGTCCTTGGCGATGCCGGAGAGCGCCTGGGCGGCCATTACCCACGGCACCGTCAGCGAGGCTGCTGGTACCGTGAGCATCAGCAGGGCAACCACCTGCATTCCAAGGCCGATGTTCATCGTGCGGTTTAACCCCAGGCGGGCGCCGAGGTAGCCGCCCACGAGGTTGGTGATCACGCCGAACACTTCGTAGAACAGGAACAGCGCCGCAATCTGCAGCGGCGTGTAGCCCAGCGAATGGAAGTGCAGTACCACCAACATGCGCAATGCGCCGTCGGTGAGGGTGAAGGCCCAGTAATTGCCGGTAACCAGCAGGTACTGACGCACTTCCGCAGACAGGGCTGACAACGCCTTCATGATCGCCGTTTACTCCGCTGCGCCGACCAAGCGTGCCAGTTCCGCGGCACGGTTGGCGTAGCCCCACTCGTTGTCGTACCAGGCGTAGATCTTCACCTGGGTACCGTTGACTACAAGGGTGGACAGCGCATCGATGATCGAGGACCGCGGATCGGTGCGGTAGTCGATGGACACCAAGGGGCGCTCTTCGTAGCCCAGAATGTCCTTCAGCGGCCCTTCGGCAGCGGCTTTCAGCAGCGCGTTGACCTCTTCAGCCGTCGTCTCACGTTCTACTTCGAACACGCAGTCGGTCAGCGAGGCGTTGGCCAGCGGTACACGCACGGCATGACCATTCAGCTTGCCGCGCAGTTCGGGGAAGATCTCGGCGATTGCGGTGGCCGAGCCTGTGGTGGTCGGGATCAGGCTCATGCCTGAGGCACGGGCACGACGCAGGTCCTTGTGCGGTGTATCGAGGATGCTCTGGGTATTGGTGAGGTCGTGAATGGTGGTGATCGAGCCGTGGCGGATGCCCAAATTCTCGTGAATCACCTTGACCACCGGAGCCAGGCAGTTAGTGGTGCAGGAAGCGGCGGTGACGATACGATGCTGCGCTGGGTCGAACAGGTGCTGGTTGACGCCCATCACCACGTTCAGTGCGCCTTTCTCCTTCACTGGAGCGCAGACAACCACACGTTTGACGCCCTGATCCAGGTAGGCCTGGAGCACGGCTACCGACTTCATCTTGCCGCTGGCCTCGATGACCAGGTCGCAGCCCGACCAGTCGGTGTCCGCGATGGTCTTGTTGGCGGTGACCTTGATGCGCTTGCCCTCGATCACTACCGCGTCGCCCTCTGCGCGGGCTTCACGGTGCCAGCGCCCGTGGATCGAGTCGAAGTTGATCAGATGGGCATGGGTCTCGGCGTCACCGGCCGGGTCATTGATCTGCACAAACTCGAATTCCGGCCAGTCCCAGGATGCGCGAAGCGCCAGTCGACCAATACGGCCAAACCCATTGATACCTACTTTGATAGCCATGTTCTTGTTCTCGAATCGCGATTAGCGAAAGGTCAGAGGGTGTCGCTGAACTGGTTGATATACCCAACGTGCGCAGGGTTCTGGATCGCACGTGGACGCAGGGCCTGGACCTGGGAAACAGCTTCCTGCACAGGGATGCCGCACTCGATCATCAGGCGGGCGGCAAACAGGCCGGTGCGACCAGAGCCGCCCTTGCAGTGAATGGCGATCGTCTTACCGGTCATCACGAGCTCTTTCAGGCGTTCCCGGTGAGCCTCCCAGGCGGCCGCAAACGGCTCACTGGGCGCTTCGTCGTCCTCGACCGGCAGGTGGAACCATTCGAGGCCCAGCAGTTGGCACTCCTCGGGAAGCAGATCGATCTCGTTCTGCAGCAGTTCTTCACTCGGCATCAGGGTTACCAGCGCGCTCGCGCCGGCATCGCGCAGCGTTGCCAGAGCCTGAGATACCGATGTCTCCTTGGTACCGGGGCACGGAGTGAAGATCAGCTGGCCGACCAGTTCGGAATTAGCCAACACGGAATACGGGTGCAATTGCATGCTCACAAAGCCTCAAATGGATCGTTGATTGACACGCTTGGATAGTTCTTCAGCCGACTCTTTACGTTCGGAGTAGCGATCGACCAGGTAGTCGGAGCGATCACGAAGCAGCAGGGTGAACTTCACCAGCTCCTCCATTACGTCGACGACACGGTCGTAGTACGAGGAGGGTTTCATGCGACCCGCCTCGTCAAATTCCAGGTAGGCCTTCGGCACGGACGACTGGTTAGGGATGGTGAACATGCGCATCCAGCGGCCGAGGACGCGCAGCTGGTTGACCACGTTGAACGACTGCGAGCCGCCGCAGACCTGCATCACCGCGAGGGTTTTGCCTTGAGTGGGGCGCACGGCGCCCATGCTCAGTGGAATCCAGTCGATCTGCGACTTGAACACGCCGGTCATTGCACCGTGGCGTTCCGGCGAGCACCAGACCATGCCTTCGGACCACAGCACCAGATCGCGCAGCTCCTTGACCATGGGGTGGTCATCGGGCACGTCATCCGCCAGTGGCAGCCCGGTCGGATTGAAGATCCGCGTCTCGGCACCGAAGTGCTCCAGCAGGCGTGCCGCTTCTTCCGTCAGCAGGCGGCTGAACGAGCGTTCGCGGGTCGATCCGTACAGCAGCAGAATGCGAGGCTTGTGGGTGGACTTTTGCTCGACTGCCAACTTGTCTGCTGTCGGCAGGTCGACCAGATCGTTGTCGATATTGGGGATGTGGTGTTCGGTCATGATTTACTCCTGAGACAAGGCGCCAGATGGCTGATCGAACCAGCGGCGCTTGAGCCACAAGGCCACGCCCACCAGGGAGATCAGTACCGGCACTTCCACCAAGGGCCCGATGACGGTGGCAAATGCGACCGGCGAGGCAAGACCGAAGGTGGCGATGGCCACGGCAATGGCCAGTTCAAAGTTGTTGCTTGCTGCGGTGAACGCCAGCGCAGTGGTACGTGGGTAGTCAGCTTCCAGCAGCTTGCCCATCCAGAAGCTGATGAAGAACATCACCACAAAGTAGATGGTCAGCGGGATAGCGATGCGCAGCACATCCAGCGGCAGTTGCAGCACCATGTCGCCTTTCAGGCTAAACATGGCGACGATGGTCAGCAGCAGTGCCACGAGGGTCAGCGGGCTGATCTTCGGGATGAAGCGCTCCTGGTACCAGGCCTCGCCCTTGCTGCTGATCAGGATCTTGCGGGTCAGGAAACCAGCCAGGAACGGGATGCCCAGATAGATCAGCACCGATTGGGCGATATCGAGGAAGCTGGTCTCAATGACGCTACCTTCAAGGCCAAACAGCGGCGGCAACAGGCCCAGGAAGATCCAGGCGTACACGCTGAAGAACAGGATCTGGAAAATGCTGTTGAAGGCGACCAGACCGGCCACGTACTGGTTGTTGCCACCGGCGATCTGGTTCCACACCAGGACCATGGCGATGCAGCGTGCCAAGCCAATGAGGATCAGGCCGGTCATGTACTCAGGCTTGTCGGAAAGGAAGACAACGGCCAGCCCGAACATCAGGACCGGGCCGATCACCCAGTTCTGGATCAGCGACAGGGCGAGGATGCGCTTATCCTTGAATACCTGTGGCAACTCCTCGTATTTCACCTTTGCCAGAGGTGGGTACATCATGACGATGAGGCCAATGGCGATGGGGATGTTTGTCGAGCCTACCGACAGGCTATTCAGCCACGCAGGCAATCCCTGGAACAGGCTGCCCAGACCAATGCCCAGGCCCATGGCCAGAAAGATCCAGACCGTCAGGTAGCGGTCGAGGAATGAAAGTCGGCTTTTGCTCATGGTGGATCTCCCTAAACGTCAGAGCGTTCCGATGCGGGCCAGCTCGACCTTGAGCTGGGCGGCATCCATTTGGTCGAAAGGCAGTGCGATGAATGCCTTGAGGCGTCGCTTGATCTGCTCAAGCGTGTTGTCGAACGCCGCGTCCAGCTCGGCGGCCCTACCGTGCAAATCCGAAGGGTCAGAAAGTCCCCAGTGGGCTTTCACTGCTGGTCCGAAGAACACGGGGCAGGCTTCGCCAGCGGCCTTGTCGCAGACGGTGATGACAAAGTCCGGTGCCAGCTCGGCATGCGCGTCACTGGACTTGCTGCTGAGGCCCTCGGTGGAGATACCGGCACGCTGCAGCGCAGTGATGGACAGCGGGTGCACCTCACCCTTTGGCTGGCTGCCGGCGCTGTAGGCCTTCATGCCGGCCGGGGCCAGATGATTGAAAACAGCCTCGGAGAGGATGCTGCGGCAGCTATTGGCGGTGCAGAGGAACAGAACTTTCATCGGTTTTTCTCGGCAATGATCAGCAGCAGGAGGCGACGCGTTGAGGGCGGTCACCCATGGTGTCCAGTCGTTTGGTGCTAGTACTTAGCCATTCGCGGTTGGCTTCCAGCGTCGTCGCCAGGACCTCACGTACCCAGGCAGGAAGCGATGGATGCAGCCGGTAATAAACCCACTGGCCCTGACGGCGGTCTTCCAGCAGGTCACAGGTGCGCAATTGCGCCAGGTGGCGGGAAACCTTGGGCTGGCTTTCTTCCAGCGCGCAGGTCAGTTCACAGACGCAGAGTTCTTCCTCGCGAGCGATCAGCAGCATCATCCGAATGCGGTTCTCGTCGGCGAGGCATTTGAAAACCTTGGTGGGGGTCAGCGAGTCAGTCATAGCAATTCTCAGTGTTTGGTTTTCACCAGGACGAACATCTTGATGCGCTCATGAATCTCGTGAAGCGTGTGTCGGAAGGCATCGTGTTGGTCACTGGTGACAGGGTCTTCGAAGTTCCACGCCAGAACCTCGCCGAAGGCAGGCAACGTAAGGCACTCATGGGCTGCCTTGTCGCACAGGGTAATCACGTAGTCGAACCGTTCCCCTGCGAACTCATCGATGGACTTGCTGCGTAGCGCCTTGGTATCGATATCGAGGTATTCGAGGGCTTCATAGGTGCGCGGATCGACTTGGCCAGGCTTAGTACCTGCGCTGAAAGCTTCGAAGTGAACAGGGTCTGTGTGCCGGAGCAAAGCTTCGGCGAGCTGGGAGCGAGCGGCGTTTGCGGTGCAAACAAACAGGACGCGGATCTTGCCAGTCATCACTTGGTACCCTGCACGTATATGGTTTTTCGAATATACGCTTTTCCGAATGTATCGCAACCCCTCGATGATGGGTGGCTTTACATGTGCACGTTTATGCACATATATTGGCCGCATGACGACCAACCAAAATCTCCGTGCTCAAGCCATCGACGCCGCCATCGAGTCGCTGGACGAGGCCTTCTTCAAAGCGCTTTGCGAGCCTTCCAGAGTCGCGGTTTTCAAGCGCGTGCTTATGCTCGGCCGGGCTGATGTCGGCGAAATCGCCAAAGAGCTGCCACAGGAGCGCTCGGTGATCTCCAGGCACCTGCAGGTATTGCATGACGCCCAGATCGTGAAGGCCACCAAGGTGGGCAGGCAGGTGTTCTATGAAGTGAATGGTGGAGCGATCGTCGAGCGACTGGAGGGCCTGCTCCAGCGAACCAAAGGTCTGGTTTCGCTGTGCTGTCCGTAGCCCGGCCTTTTTTGTCCCTATATATGCATGGGTGCGCACATATGAATGATTCGAATCGCGTTCTGGATGTGGTCGTCATCGGTGGTGGACAAGCAGGTTTGGCGACTGGCTGGCAATTGCAGCAGCAAGGATTGGAATACCTCATCTTGGATGAGCAGACATCCCCAGGCGGGAACTGGCGTAACTACTACGAAAGCCTGCAGCTGTTCTCACCAGCTGAGTACTCTGCGCTGCCGGGACTGGCGTTTCCTGGCGATCCCAAGGGCTACCCGCTGCGAGACGATGTGGTGCAGTACCTGGAGGCATATGCCGCCGAGTTTCAGCTGCTTTTCCAGGGCGGTACCCGAGTCGTGGCGGTCGTTCAGAAGGACAAGGCATTTGAGGTTCGCACCGCCAACGGAGCGACTTTCACTGCGCGTGCTGTGATAGTGGCATCAGGGGGCTTCAGCCGTCCTTTCATGCCTGACATTCCTGGGCTGGAGAACTTTTCAGGACACTGTCTGCATAGCTCGGCTTATCGAACACCTGAGGCCTTTGCCGGCCAGCGTGTTGTCGTTGTGGGGGCAGCGAACTCGGCTGTTCAGATTGCCTATGAGCTTGCCGGCGTTGCACAGGTAGTGCTGGCTACCCGCGAGAAGATCCGCTTCTTCCCTCAGCGGATTCTTGGACTCGATTTTCATGCCTGGCTGAAACTCACCGGGTTGGGGCAAACACGATGGTTGAGTGATCAAAGCACTCCAGTGCTCGACACCGGCAAGTACCGAAAGGCACTTAGCAGCGGCAGAATTCAGCGCAGAGCCATGTTCCAGCAGGTACTGCCCGACGGTGTGATTTGGCCAGACGGAAGCAGCACCCAGATTGACGCGCTGATATTCGCAACAGGATTTCGCCCTAACCAGGAGTTTCTGGCGCAGCTCCCAGTCGTTGACCGGCACGGGCGTACGCTACAGCGAAACGGCGTGGCAATTCAGGTGCCTGGCTTGTACTTCGTGGGTCTGCCCAAGCAAAGGAATTTCGCCTCGGCGACCCTGCGAGGTGTAGGAGCCGATGTGGCATACCTGATGCCGCGGCTGCTTGAGCATTTGAGCGATAGGCGATTGCCTCACCTGCCCACTTCGCCCCGCACGATTTGAACTCGTGCAGGGCGAAAGAGCAGTCCCAGAGCATGGGGTTATGCGCGGCTTGCCGGTGTGCAGCAGCTCGACTTTTGGGCTGAAGGCGTTGCCAGGGGTTCCGGTGATGCACAGCAACTGGTTTGAGTAGTGGCCTCGGGTGCGCAGCAACTGGAAGCTTCACCTTGCTCCTCGAACTGAAGGCTGCAGACACCGGTTTCGGGCAGTTCGAGCTCGACACGCCGTGCCGCTTCCCAGTCGCCTGCAAGCCCGGCCATGATTGAGCGCACCTGCTCATACCCGGTAATCATCAGGAATGTCGGAGCACGACCGTAGCTCTTCATGCCTACGATAAAAATGCCTTCGTCGGGATGAGAGAGCTCATCGATGCCATGGGGGCGAACGGTACCGCAGCTGTGCTCATTCGGGTCGATCAACGGGGCCAACTGAACAGGGCTTTGTGTAGCCGGGTCGATAGCCAGTCGTAGCTCGCCCAGAAGCTGCAGATTAGGGCGGAAGCCCGTGGCGACGATGATCTCATCCACCTCTGGCAGAGCTTGGCCATTGGTGTGCACGACCAGCCCCTGTTCGGTCGTGTCGACCTGGCTGATGGAGATGTCCTGGTGTAGCGAGATCTTTCCTTGTTCGAGCAATGCACGGATTCGCAGACCCAGGCTGCCGCGTTCGGCCAATTTGTCATTGGCACCACCACCCAGAATTTTATCTAGCGAGTGTCCGCGAATAGCCCACGAAACCTGGGTACCGGGCAGTTGGACCAGATCCTGAAGAGCGTTGAATGCCGAGTGTCCGCCACCTACAACCAGCACTCGGCGCCCGAGATAACGATCGTGCGCATTGCCGCTGACATCGGGAATCCCATAGGCAATATGCGCTGTGGCGTTCAACTCTCCCAATGCCGGAATGCCGGATGCGCCCATCCAGTTCGGGGTCTCGTACGTGCCCGAGGCATCGATGACTGCGCGAGCTTGGATGTCTTGCTCACCCTTTGGCCCTTTAACACGCACTAGGAACGCGGCAGATTCGCGGCCTTTGGTTTTCTGCACATCAGCGCCGACTTTCGTCACAGCAGTAACGCGAGAGTTCAGATGAAGTCGTTCCTTGATGACTGGCAGCCCAGCTAGCGGGAGCAAGTAGTGATCCAGCAGTTCACGACCTGTGGGGTACGTGTCCGAATCAGGCGCTTGCCAGCCCGTTGCCGACAGTAATTTTGCAGCCTCCTTGTCTACGTTGTATTCCCACGGCGAGAACATGCTGACGTGGCCCCATTGGCTGATGCTTTCTCCAGCCTGGCTGCCTGCTTCAAAAATGAGTGCGTTCATACCCCGGGCCAGTGCGTGCGCAGCAGCCGCCAGCCCCACGGGGCCGGCGCCGATGATTACGATGGGAAGATCAGATTGGCTCATGCTCGTTCTCCTGTGTCAGGTTGGTTGGAGGGGAAGACTCGTTCAACGATGGCGCAATCAAGCCAGCGTCCTTCAAGGCATGCGTGTTTTTCATAGACGCCGACCTTTCGGAAACCGCAGGATTGGCAGAGCGCGAGGCTTGCTTCGTTGAAGGTGAAAATGCGGGAAAGGACTTTCCAGAAGCCCCGTGCCTCTGCTTCGCTCAACAGTGCGTTCAGCAGTGCCTTGCCGATGCCACGCCCACGGACATCTCGCCGCAAGTAAATCGAGAAATCAGCGATGCCGGCATAGCAGGAGCGCGCCCGGTAGCTGCTCAGGTTTGCCCACGCCACTACTGCGCCGTCCAGCTCGACGACCAGCACCGGGAAGCGAGACATATCGGCAACCCAGGGCTGTACATCCATAGCGGTCCGAGGCTGGGTCTCAAACGTAGAGCTACGGTCATCGATCCCTTGGTTGTAAATCTCGGCGATGGCCTGAACATCACCGAGCTGAGCGGGGCGAATGTGCATCTGGCTTCCTTTTTAAGTTGGTAGTAACAACAATTTAGATAAAAAAGGGGGATCTCCCCCTCATTATTCTTGCGGCTTCGCTGGGCAACTCTCGTTTGCCAAGCCACAACGTACCTCAGCAGCGCGGGTCAGCTGCCGCAGGAGCGTCAGGGCTCCCTGGCGTACTTCCGGTGCCATGCAACTGATCATTGCCTTTTCTTCATTGATGAGATCATCGCGGATGCGCTCATACAGGTCGGCACCGGCTTCGGTAGCCTGGACCCGCACGGCGCGGCGGTCTTCCGGATCTTCCACGCGGGAGACATACCCTTTGCGCTCCAGCGTATCGACAACACGGCTAGCCGTACTCTTGTCCAGGAACATTTCCTCGGCCAGCGCCTGCAGACGTAGTGGTCCCTGCTTCACCAAGGTCTCGATGGCGTAGCACTGGGTGACGGATACGTCATAGCAGCAGATGCGATCACGATCCCTGAACTGGTAGACGCGCACCAGCTGGTTTAGGGCTTCGTAGAGGTCTTCAGCATCGCGGCTAAGGTCGTCGTTGTGCTTGTTCAGCATGTCATTTCCAGTTAGTTGTTACCTGCAACAATATGGGCTATGAGCGCGCTCGTCAACTGACCGGTCATCAGATTGACCTTTCAGAGCTCCGTCGACTACATTGGTTGTCACTAACAACCATAACAAGGACTGACGTGACTCGACATGAACCGCCCCTGCCAGCCAACTTGAGTCGCACTCGGTTAGTGTTCACCTTGGGCATCACCCAGATCTTGGCTTGGGCGTCGACGTTCTACCTCCCGGCGGTCCTGGCAGGTCCAATTGCTCGCGATATGGGCTGGTCTCTATCGTTTGTCGTGGGCGGACTGTCTTGGGGCATGCTGGTTGCTGGTCTTTGCTCTCCGCTGGCTGGCCGATTGATTGATCGCCGCGGCGGGCGCTCGGTCCTTCTTTTCAGCTCGCTGATGCTGGGTGCAGGGCTCATGGTGATGTCGATCGCCGGTTCTCTGTGGCTCTATTACCTGGCTTGGTCGCTCCTCGGCGTAGCCATGGCCACCGGGTTATATGACGCGGCATTTGCCACTCTGGGGACGTTGCTGGGAGAGCGTGCGCGGGGTGCAATAACGGGACTGACCTTGATTGGCGGCTTTGCCAGTACTGTCGGATGGCCCGCGTTGGCGGCACTGGAGTCATGGATCGGCTGGCGGGATACCTGCTTGGTGCTTGCTGCGATACATGTTCTGGTCGGCCTGCCTGTTCATTGGCTGGCGGTACCGAAACCGCCCGGTCCAGAAAAAGAATCTACCTCGGAAGAAGGTGTACCGGTGACGCTCGATGAACGTAGCCGCCGCCTTTTCTGGCTTGTTGCAGGGCTGCTGACCGTAGTCGCTTTCGTAATGGCCAGCCTCTCCGTTCACCTGCTCGCCGCACTCAAGCAACTGGGCCTGCCAACGGTCACGGTATTGGCAGTCGGAATGGTCATTGGGCCGGCCCAGGTAGTGGCCAGAGTTCTGGAGTTCTCGATTGCTCGCCATCTGCATCCGAGCTGGTCAGCCCGTGTTGGTGTATTGGTGAGCTTCATCGGCATCTGCCTGTTTATCCCTGGTGTGCCTTGGTTGGCATTTCCTGGTGCCGCACTGTACGGCGCGGGCATGGGGATTCTGACCATCGCTAGAGGTACGTTACCACTGGTGCTATTTGGCCCTCAGGGATATGGCGCACGGATGGGAGCACTGGCGCGTCCCATGCTTCTCGCTCAGGCCGCTGGTCCATTTGCTGCAGCTTTTGTGTTGAGTGCTCAGGGCGCCCCAATGATGCTGTTGCTGATGGCGACTATAGTCGCTGTGGCATTAGGGGGATGCTTCAAACTGCCGACAAAACCGTTTCATGACCAGCACCCAGAGTGAAGGTGGAACGGACTATCTATAATGGGTCGAAAGCAGTCTATGGGCGGATTCCGCGATGCGGGTTTAGCTGGCCCTGAACCGCTCCGCGAAGCGAACCAAGGGGGTGAAGCTTGACCTTCGAACCTACGCTTATCGACTGGCCAAAAACAGCCATTCGCAGCAAGGACAAATCGACGAGATTACAGCCCCATAGCCTGCGTCATACCCAATGGTCGATGGCACAAGCTGCGCAAAATGGGTAACCTGTGGAGGATTGCTCTGAGACTTTGTTGGCCATGGCCTCCCCTCGGAGACACTTGATAGCCCGCCTCACATGGCGGGCTTTACTATTTTTTACTGGAATGCTAGTGAACAGCCCCAGCTTACCGCTCCCAACGGCGCCATTGTGAAGGCGAGTTGGCTCATGAAAGCGTGGGCGAGCCGCAAAAATCAGCGGTCGGGGTAATTGGCTTCCTCTCTCGACTGGCTGTCATGCCATTCCGCCCAATGCTTTCGCACTGCTTTGAATTGCTCGGGACAGACCGTACGTGGCCTGCACTCTTCGATATCTCGCGTATCTGTTGCAAACACATAGTGATGGGCCCCGGTCAAAATCATCGTCCTGAAAAATGCTGCTTGAGCGAGACTCAACGTGGTGCCGCGCCGAGGTGGCGGTGAGCCCACACACGTGAACAGGAGATGCTTGGGGCTGAGTGGCATGAACAGCTGTGTGCCTGGCACATCCCAGCCGCCCTCAAGACTAATTGTTCCATTCGTACCAACTCCTACCCTCATGAAAGGGTTGTCGGACGTTGGCCAGGTGACTCCAGGTGGAGCGTGTAGAATGGTCCAACGATGATTTGGCAACCGATTGATGGTGCTCTTGAGCACATGTTCGATCTGCCAGAGCCAAAATTTCCGCCCGATTAGGATTTCGGCTTTGATGCCTTCTTCGCCATCCTCACTCTTCGCACGGTGAATTTTCAGCGGCAGCTTGCCGTAAGGGTCTACAACCGGAGGGGGTTCAGACTGAACTCCGGCGGCTGAAGCTGCCTCGATTTGGCTGATTGACCACTCCATGGTCTCTGACAGAAATGCCTCAAGCGTTTCAGTTTGGCGTTTGAAAAAGCTCTCCATTTGGGCAGGAGTACGGACAGATTGCGCAACAGCAAAGCGGAATAAGTTGTTCCAATCCTCGCGGGTCAACTGCGACTCGCTAACTACCTTTTCGATGGATGCGAATCCAGGCGTTTCGAAGTCACGCTCAAGCCATCGCTCGACTTCGTCACTGGCTTCAGAACCAGACAAGCGAGTATAAAGATGCCGAAGCACCGCCACGCTTTTGGTTGAATGCGGCTTCCAAACCGCGCTTTTTTCATGGGGCACTAGCAGACGATAGGCAAGGACTTTGCCCTCTATCGTCCAGTGCTTCAGATACGACTGCGGTACGTAATGGTTGTCCTTTTTGAAACCTTTCATTCCCTGCTATTTCCTTGAATTTCTTGCCACTTGGCAGCCGTGCTCGCATCCGTGTCTTTCTCGGCAGCTGCTTGCTGATCATCAGAAGATGGCCAATGGGTACCAAATTCCCTCACCAAATAGCGGTTAGTCCGGTCAAATTCCTACTCGCTCTGAAATTCCCCTGGCCTGAACGATATCAGCCGGGAATCGTACAGTCGGGTGATGGCATCGGCTACCTGATGCCTGAGCATCTCCGTGTAGTGGTCCAGGCGATCATAGCTCTAGGTCGCAATCCCTCTGCGGTCTCTAGAGGCGAGCAAAGTGAGGTAGATCTTCAACGCGTGGACGTCCAAGGAACAGGCCAACGATTACCGGGGACGCTACGGGAAAGCTGCGCCCCACGCGAGCGCCTGGTCAAGTCGATGCAAACGGGTGGCCAAGTGAATGCAATTACGCACAATTGCGCAATCATCTCTTCTTTTGAAGCTGTGAAACCGGCCGCTCCAGCATCGATTGCGTTAGACCGTGTAGATCAGCATTGGCTTGCCAGATCAAAAAACGGCTATGCATATCTCGAACAGCAGCTAACAGCTTTTGGTTACTCGCTTTCAGTTCCTCAATGCGCTCGTTGGCTGCTTGTATATCGGCAATCCAGCCCGGCTTTAGCTTCTTAGCCTTCAATGCCGCCTTGGAATTCTTCATCGCTAAATCCACGGCAGGTAGATTCATCAGGGACTGGCGAACACGACTGATACCCAGTTTTTCTTTGCAGGCCTCAACGAGCAAAGGCCAAGTTAGCTTCGGCTCTGACCATTCCTCAATTAGCTTAATGATGCGTTTCTCATCCTTTGGCGTTAAATGCCCCATCGTTAGCCCTCGATCTCATCTAGCAAAGCCAAGACGTCATCCAACGATGGCAACGCCTTTTGCACCTGGTTCTCTTCAATTACTTTGACTTCGATCAGTCCCGACATTGCGGCGGCGTTCTTGGTCAGCGTCCAACCGTTATCGGCGTTCCACACAATGGCACCGTTTTCGAGCTCCGGGTTTTCCAGCATTTGCATGAGCGCCTCGCACTTAAAGAGCTTCTCACCCACTTTTTTGGCCGACTCCGACGCCCCAAATACACCCCTAGACTGCGCATCCAGGGCTTTATCGAAACGGCGTTTGAGGTCGTCGCGTTCTTCCTTGAGGTTGGCCAGCTTCACGTCATCCCCCTTGACGCAGCCAAGCCGCCCGCAGTCCAAACAGGCACCCATTTTCGGGCAGGGCTCGGACGCAAAGTTGTGCACACAAACGCCGAGATGGGTTTGATGGATAATGCGGTCCTGCTCACCCTCGCGTAGTTCCATTACATCAGCAAGATTCAGAGGCTGATTGGTTTTTACCTTGTCCAGACGCTGAGCAGCGGTGCTGTTTTTCGTTTTGGGGTGGTAAGCCGCAACTCCTTGGGTGCGCTCCTCGATGGTCTCGTGGTTGTAAACCGATCCCATCGTCGTGCGCCCGGAGAAGGCGTCAATCAGGAGCTGCGACAGACCGGCCTGTTGCATCCGCGTGTTCAATTCGTGTCGAAACGCATGCGTGTTGACCTTGACACCGGGGTAGCCATGGCGCTCGAACAGACTTTTCCTTGCCGGGTTGTTCATACTGGCTAATTGCGCCTTCATTCGGTTAGGGTTCGCCGCGATCTCTACGCCAAACCCGTGCGTCACGGCAGTGCCACCTGCGTCTTCAGCCAGCGCTCCCGTGCGCACGGTGAATAAGGCATCACGAAACTTCACCCGCGCCTTGCCCTCCGTGTACGGCGTGGTGTAGGGAAAATCCTTTGGGAGATACTTCTCACGCAGCAGCACATTGAGCGTGCGCAGCGTGATCACACACCGGCCGTCCAACTCAACACCCTGGACTCCTGGCTTGTCCTTCACGTATATCGGCGTCCCTCTAATGGCATCCAAACCATCACGAATCTCGGCCAAAAGGGCTCGGGCGGCGGGGCTGAGAGCCTTGTTCTGCTCCATGGGTTTTAGGAAACCCTTTTGGAATGTAATTCGCGGGTTGTGGTTCTCATGAACACTGAGTTTCAGCGCGGCACAGGCTTCGGCAAAGGTGAGCGGTTCATCAGGCCCCTTGGGTGGCAGCCCTTCATGGGGCGGAAACTCATCGGGATGCTCTTCCAGCCAGGCGGCGTAAGCCCGCGCCTCATCGGTGATCGGTTTTAACAAGGTGATGACCCGCTCGACGACCGGCTCCATCTCGGGCTTAACGACTGGCTTCAGCGTAACCTGGTTTATCTTTTCCGCGTACCAGCGCAGGAACATGCGCCGTTTGCCGTGGGTATCCTCTTTGAACACCCGACAATCCAATTCAACATCCGCCAACTCACCCACGCGACTCGGGGCGCTCAGCAACAGCGCACAGGCGGATGTCACAACGATATCCAGAGGGCGGGTCAAATCGTTAGTGAACACTTCCCCGAGCGCTTTGATCGCTTCGGGGTTGGGCAGTTTCTGTTCCCAATCCGCTTTTTGCTGCTTGAGCGTGCCACGCGGCTTCATCGTCAGCGGAGAGGTCCACCGAAAATCTGTCTTGAGCAGTTTTTTGGCCCGCATCAGTGAGATGAGGGCCTCAAGTGCCTTGCTGCTACAGTATGCGTTGTTGCCTTTTGCCCAGTGACGACTCAGTTGCTCGCACGCTTCATTGCAGGCAGCGGCGGACACCTGCGTCACATCCCGCGTACCGGTCAGCTTGACCAAGGCAGCTTCCAGCACCTTCAGGGCACTTAGCCAGTCTTTAATTGCCTTTTTCTGCAAATACACCCGTCGGTACACCATGATAGCCTTGGCAAACTCCGTGAAGGGTGCCTGTATCGCCTTTGGGGCTGCCTTGGTCGATCCCTGCGCCGTGAAGCTACAGAATTGGACGCCATGCTTGTGCCAACTGCCGTCCTCCCAGCAAATACTCGAGTGCACGCGATTGGGAATGCCTTTCGGCAGGGTCTGTTTTGCCCATTCGATAAACGCCGCGAGCTGAGCCTCCGCAGCCAGTTGGCTCCTAGGCTCGAAATCAACAATGTTGTTCGTCAGTTCAGAATCAAACGCATCGGTCATTCGCCTTTCCTCCCTGATTGGCGCGTGGCCTCACAATCCAGAATCACCTTGCGGCACGCCAGAATGGCCCGATCCCAGAGCACGCCGGTCGTTTTATCCGTGGCAATGGTTTGCGCCCGCCGACGTTCCAGTCGCTCAAGGACAGCGCGGTGATTGGCATCCAGAAGGGGTTGGAATTTTCCGCATGCGTAACAGGTAAAGGGCGCATCGAGATGGCAGGCGGCATTGGCACCGCACACTGCCAGATCCTCGATTTGTCGATCCGCTCGATCCCCGTTTTTTGCTGAGGTGCGATCCGTGACGATGATCCCGGTGAACGCATTCACAACCAAGGCCAGATGGTCGCTCATCTTCGCGTCGATCAAGGCCAGCAGCTCCGGCGACACCTGGCGGTACTTTCGCACTGTCCGAGTATTCTTGTGCATCAATGCGCTGGCCATCGTCCACTCATCCAGCCCGGTATTGGACAGGTCCGTGCCGAGGGTGTGCCTGAACCGGTGCCCCCGCGTCACTTTCAGCGGCTGATGGGTGCGAGGCGAAATCGGAAAGCCCTCAATCCGCTCGATGCGATCAAGCCATGCCTGAACCGTGCCTGCTCCAACATGAAAGATTGGCTGCGGCGCCTTTTCGAGGGCTTTTTGCAGGGGGCTATCGAGTAAAATAGGGGGATTCACCCGATTCGGAAATTCTGCTTCATCATCCATCTTCCGGCGAAAGAGCGGCACATTCTCAATGGCTGCATCCCAGTCGGCGCGGTATGGATAGGTTTGCCAGAGCTTCGCCAGAACCATGGCCTTGTAGGCCTGCACGGTGGTGTACAGGTCTTCATCCAGACTGAAGATTTCGGACTTTGCTCGCCAACCCGCCTCGCCGTCTTTTTGCTTTGCCCAATGAAACCTGACCTTGCAGCCCTTATCGGTCTTCGTGAAATCACCAAAAACCATCATGCGCACCTGAGCGCCACGCTGCCCGTAAATCATCAACAGGCGCAGATACAGGTATTGCTCGGGATCTAGCTGACCGTGACAGAACCGCTCATGTATCCATTGGTGCAGCGCGTCCTGCTCCACCTGGGTGAACGGACCCTGTTCGGGGTCCAGGCTGAGGATCACATCGTGGCTGGATTTCTTTTTTCTGGGCAGTGCCTGGTAGGCCTCGATCAGGGCTTGTGGCGGACGTTGTTCGAGGGACTCGCAGTCGCACCAAAACGCCATGAAAGCGGCGAACTGACTGAACTCGCTGACGTTAAAGCGCTCCCGCAGAGCGATTAGGTGATCCTCGTTGAGCGGGTCAAGACTGGCCTGAGCAGCCCGCGACAACACACTGCCGACTTTAGCAACCGAGCCCGTTGCATGATCAGCCATTCGATAGGCCAGGGCGGCGTGCAACCAGGGCTGCCAATCCGGCGAAACACAGGCAAGGGCCGCTTTCCAGTTGACTGGGTTTCTGGCCGATTTATCGGGTTTCCACATGGGGTGAGTCGGTGTGAACACCTCCCCACATTTCGCCAGGCGAGGCGTGCTCAGCCATGCATCGAGGCTGTCCTTCGTGGGGGCCTGAAGTGCTTCGACGGCGATGTTCACGCTGAACCTCCTGGTGTCATGCCGGCCTTCTGACGGCTGGACGTAAACCGCTCGGCCCGTTTCTGTATCGCTTTGTCTGCCTCCTCCTTCCAGAACTTTGCGCCGTAGAGGCCGGGCATGTTCGACTCGGGACTCCAGCCGAACATCCATGTCAGAGTCTTTTGAACTTGCGTGGTACGATCCTCCGGCGTGAGCGCTGCCAGTTCCTCACGCATGCTTTCCAGCATGGTGTAGACCGCGTCATGCCTGAGAATATGCGGGTGGACATGAGCCAGTTCCGGCGCTATTACTCGAATCCTCGACAGAACGCCATCCACTGCCTTGATGGTTAGAGGCCCGCCCTCATTTCGCTTGTGCGCCACAAGCAAAAACGGATGCTTCCTTGCTTGCGATGTGCCGCTACGGGCCTTTCTGTGGCGATATTTCGATTCGTACTCAGTGATCGCGTCATACAGGTCATCGGTCATCACCAGCATGCGCTCGTGGGTTTTGAATTGCGGGGCCATGGTTCGTGGATCGATGCTCTCATCCTCCAGGTTGATCACCGCCAGTTGACGACTGTGCCAGTGAATATCTTTGGTCTTGATCAACAACATCTCGGAGCGTCGCAGCCCCATGTCGAGACCCAACAGCAAAATGATGTAGTTACGCAGCCTGATGGCATCATCTGAAAAGGGATTCTCGGCGCTATCCGGATGCATGATTTCCAGCAAACGGGTTCGCTCCTGGGCAGTAAGCCCCTTCATTTGGTCCGTTCGCGTTTTTTTCCACGCAAGCCTGGCCGCTTTGATCTTGCGGTTTATGCGCTTCTTCAGATCGTCAACTGCCTCATATCGTGTTGAGTGATCACCCAACTTGTCATAGAGGAAGGCCAGATAGTCGCGTACCGCCTCGATTCGCTGCTGCGCATGGACTTTGCTAACGGATTTGTAGGCGGTCGGATGCAATCGCATCCCCGCATACTTCATGGCCAAGATTTCCTTGCCGAACCCCGCGTCCGACACAAACCTGGAAAGCTCACTGTCTGTTAGGTACCGGCTGTGAGGGCGCTGTTCGAGGTGAGAAATCAGATCAATGGAGGAAAACGCCAGAAACTCCTCAAACACAGCTAGATGCTCAAGATATTTCTTGGTTGTTTCGAGGGCTCTGCCCGAGTGCTCCATGGTGATGTATAGGTTGGGGTAGTACACAGGGATGTAGTCTTGCACCAACAGCTTTCTTCGAGCAGCATTCACTACCTGCTCTATGACCTGGAAACCCATGATGCTCCCTCATAAACATAACTTTTCTAAGTATAGTCAGGGGTATCGGGCGGTCAACGCAAAACCTAACGTTTTACTCTCCAGGGTTTGAGCGCCTGTCTCTACCCTCAAAGCACTGAAAATACAGGATTAAAGGCGAATCAAACCATGTCAAAAAATGACAAATCAGGCAAAACAGGCTCTTACGTCTACACCATGCATCGGCTGAGCAAGGTCGTGCCGCCGAAGCGGGAAATTCTCAAGAACATTTCCCTGTCGTTCTTCCCAGGCGCAAAGATTGGCGTGCTCGGCCTGAACGGCGCCGGTAAGTCGACCCTGCTGCGGATCATGGCGGGCGTCGACAAGGAATTCGACGGCGAAGCCCGTCCGATGCCCGACATCAACGTTGGCTACCTGCCGCAGGAACCGCAACTGGACCCGAACAAGTCGGTGCGTGAAGTGGTCGAGGAAGCGGTCAGCGTGATCAAGGACGCCCAGGCGCGCCTGGACGAGGTCTATGCCGCCTACGCCGAACCGGATGCCGACTTCGACAAGCTGGCCGCCGAGCAGGCCAAGCTCGAGGCCATCCTGCAAGCCGCCGACGGCCACAACCTGGAGCGCCAACTGGACGTCGCCGCCGACGCCCTGCGCCTGCCGGCCTGGGACGCGCGCATCGAACACCTGTCCGGTGGCGAGAAGCGCCGTGTGGCCCTGTGCCGCCTGCTGCTGTCGGCCCCCGACATGCTGCTGCTCGACGAACCGACCAACCACCTGGACGCCGACTCGGTGGCCTGGCTGGAGCGCTTCCTGCACGACTTCCCGGGCACCGTGGTAGCGATTACCCACGACCGTTACTTCCTCGACAACGTCGCCGGCTGGATCCTGGAACTGGACCGCGGCGCCGGTATCCCGTACGAAGGCAACTACTCCGGCTGGCTGGAAGCCAAGTCCGAGCGCCTGGCGCAGGAATCCAAGCAGCAGAGCGCCCACGAAAAGGCCATGAAAGAGGAACTGGAGTGGGTGCGCAAAGGCGCCAAGGCCCGCCAGTCCAAGTCCAAGGCCCGTCTGCAGCGCTTCGAAGAAATGCAGTCGCAGGAATTCCAGAAGCGCAGCGAAACCAACGAGATCTACATCCCGGCCGGCCCGCGCCTGGGTGACAAGGTCATCGAGTTCAAGAACGTCACCAAGGGCTACGGCGACCGCGTGCTGATCGACAACCTGTCGTTCGCCATGCCCAAGGGCGCCATCGTTGGCGTGATCGGTGGTAACGGTGCCGGTAAGTCGACCCTGTTCCGCATGCTGATGGGCAAGGAGCAGCCGGACTCGGGCAGCATCGAGATCGGTGAAACCGTGCAGTTGGCCTGCGTGGACCAGAGCCGTGAGGACCTGGACGGTGCCAAGACCGTGTTCCAGCAGATCTCCGACGGTTCCGACATGATCCGCATCGGCAACTATGAGATTCCGTCGCGTACCTACGTTGGCCGCTTCAACTTCAAAGGTGGCGACCAGCAGAAGTTCGTCAAGGACCTGTCCGGTGGTGAGCGTGGCCGCCTGCACCTGGCCCTGACCTTGAAAGAGGGCGGCAACGTCCTGCTGCTCGACGAACCGTCCAACGACCTCGACGTCGAAACCCTGCGTTCGCTGGAGGAAGCCCTGCTGGACTTCCCGGGCGCCGCCATCGTGATCTCCCACGACCGTTGGTTCCTGGACCGTGTGGCTACCCACATCCTGGCGTACGAAGACGACTCGAACGTGGTGTTCTTCGAGGGTAACTACACCGAGTACGAAGCCGACCGCAAGAAGCGCCTGGGCGATGCCGCTGCCCAGCCGCACCGTGTACGGCACAAGAAGCTGGCCCAGTAAGCCAGCTGATTGATGCACAAGAATGGGGCCCTTGGTGGCCCCATTTTTGTGCCTGGCTGGAAAACGGTGCTGGCGTCATTCGCGGGCGCGCCCGCTCCCACAGGAATCCTGTGATCTATGGACTTGTGCTAGACCTGTGGGAGCGGGCATGCCCGCGAAGAAGCCACCACCTAATCTCGGTTTTGTATACATTTATAGAAAACGCACCAAATAATTTCAAAAAAACGACATATCGCCCTATTCCAGTGCGATTGCTTCTTGGTACATTCCTGAAAAAAACCAATAAGTCCAATCCTCTTGGTGAGATGTCTACCATGATCGAATCTGTCGACAATTTCCTTGCACGCTTGCAGCAGCGTGACCCAGGCCAACCGGAATTCCACCAGGCGGTGGAAGAGGTGCTGCGCACCCTGTGGCCGTTCCTTGAAGCCAATCCACACTATCTGCAATCGGGCATCCTCGAGCGTATGGTCGAGCCTGAGCGTGCCGTGCTGTTCCGTGTGTCCTGGGTCGATGACCAGGGCAAGGTGCAGGTCAACCGCGGCTATCGCATCCAGATGAGCAGCGCCATCGGCCCGTACAAGGGCGGCCTGCGCTTCCATCCGTCGGTGAACCTCAGCGTGTTGAAGTTCCTGGCCTTCGAGCAGGTGTTCAAGAACTCCCTCACCTCGCTGCCCATGGGCGGCGGCAAGGGTGGCTCGGACTTCGACCCGAAAGGCAAGAGCGACGCTGAAGTCATGCGCTTCTGCCAGGCCTTCATGAGCGAGCTGTACCGCCACATCGGCGCCGACTGCGACGTACCGGCCGGTGACATCGGCGTGGGTGCCCGCGAAATCGGCTTCATGTTCGGCCAGTACAAGCGCCTGGCCAACCAGTTCACCTCGGTGCTGACCGGCAAGGGCATGGCCTACGGTGGCAGCCTGATCCGTCCAGAAGCCACCGGCTACGGCTGCGTGTACTTCGCCGAAGAAATGCTCAAGCGCCAGGACAAGCGTATCGATGGCCGTCGCGTGGCGATTTCCGGTTCGGGCAACGTGGCCCAGTATGCCGCGCGCAAGGTCATGGACCTGGGCGGCAAGGTGATTTCGCTGTCCGACTCCGAAGGCACCCTGTACGCCGAAGCTGGCCTGACGGATGCCCAGTGGGACGCGCTGATGGAACTGAAGAACGTCAAGCGTGGCCGCATCAGCGAACTGGCCGGGCAGTACGGCCTGGAGTTCCGCAAGGGCCAGACCCCGTGGAGCCTGCCGTGCGACATCGCCCTGCCGTGCGCCACGCAGAACGAACTGGGCGCCGAAGACGCTCGCACCCTGCTGCGCAATGGCTGCATCTGCGTGGCCGAAGGCGCCAACATGCCAACCACCCTGGAGGCTGTGGATATCTTCCTGGAGGCTGGCATCCTGTACGCCCCGGGCAAGGCCTCCAACGCTGGCGGCGTGGCCGTGTCGGGCCTGGAAATGTCGCAGAACGCCATGCGCCTGCTGTGGACCGCTGGTGAAGTGGACAGCAAGCTGCACAACATCATGCAGTCGATTCACCATGCCTGCGTGCATTACGGTGAAGAGGCCGATGGCCGCGTCAACTACGTCAAAGGTGCGAATATCGCTGGCTTCGTGAAAGTGGCTGATGCGATGTTGGCGCAAGGCGTGGTCTGATTCGAGACCTTTGGGGCTGCGATGCAGCCCCATCGCCGGCAAGCCAGCTCCCACAGGGATCACTGCCCTCGAGACCTGCGGCGTACCTGTGGGAGCTGGCTTGCCGGCGATGGGCCGCATAGCGGCCCCCTTAGGGTTCACCCTCGATCTCGATGATCTCGATCACCTGCTCGCCCACCGGCCGCCGCCACACCACTTCATCCCCCGGCTCCGCGCCGAGCAACGCCCGCCCCAGCGGCGACCCCCAGTTGATCAACCCCCGCCCGGCATCCGCCTCATCCTCGCCCACCAGCCGCACCACATGCTCCTGGTCCTGCGCATCGACAAACCGCACCCGGCTACCAATCTGCACCTTGCTGCGTGAAGTCGCCGCCGGCACCACCTGGGCACTCTGCACTCGTGCGCTGAAATAGCGCAGGTCGCGTTCGGCATCCGCCAGCCGCTGCTTGTCACCACGCTCGCCCTGCGCCTGCAGTTCGCTGCGCAAGGCATTCAGCGCGGCCACGCGTTCCTGCAACTGGCGCAGGCCACTGGCAGTCACATAGTTGGGTTGCTCGCTGACGCGCCGCTCAACCGGTTGCTCGGCCTGGGCGGCGGCCTGGTCTTCGTTGACGAATGCTCGGCTCATGCAGGGCCTCCTTGTGCAAGGGACCATCATGGCAGGCCACAGGTTTCAAGGAATGTCCGTTTGCGACTACTGCACCGGCCTTGAAGCCTGAGGGAGCCCTGGGGGAGCAACTGTCTTGTATTGCCTGTACTGGCAACTTTCAGTAGTGATACCACTTCAGTTCCAGCATCACTTCATTCTGCGCCGTAGCCAGGTGGCTGAACTGCCGCGAAGCACTCAAGCGCACCCCCAGATTCTGGCTGATTTCCCACTGCTGGTTCAGGCTCACGCTGCGCCGCACCTCGCCGTTGGTGAAGTAGTCGCCCTTGGCCTCCAGTGTCATGTTGCCCAGCCCGTTACGCCACAGCAGCCCGCCATTGAAGCCCGCCGCCGGAGCGATGAACTGGGCGAAGTCGTTGTGATGCTCGACTCGCAGCGTGCCCAGGGCAAAGCCCAGCAGGCCGTCGGCCAACTGCCAGGTGCCACCGGCCCCGCCATTCACATGGCTGACCAGCACCTCGTCATCATGCTTGCCCGGCACCCGCTCCAGCCCGCCGGCCACCTGCCACGACCAGGGCTTGAGCAGCTCGTTGCGTGGCGTCAGCGAGCGGATGGTGGCCAGGTCCAGGCGCTGCACTTGCCAGTCATTGCCTTCGTACTGGCGCACCTTCAGTTGCAGGATCTCGATCTGTGCGCCCAGCGGGAAGCCATAGGCGTTGTCATTCAGGTCGTGGTAGGCCATGCGCAGGCCGTACTCGGCGTAGGCGCGGTCCTCACGGCTGCCCACGCCCAGTTGCCAGGTACGTGAGTCATGGCCGTCTTCCGGCAGGCCCGGGCGCTCGACCTGCAGCGGCGGCGGCGGGTTGCCGTTGATCGCCCGCAGCAGCTCGAAGCTGCGTTTTGCCTGGCCCGGGTCGCGCTCCTGGCCATTGGCCCGGTATCGTTCCAGGCGATACGCGGCATCCTGTACCAACGCCTGGCGTTCGCGGGGCAAGGCTTTGAATTCGGCGCTCTGCAATTGTGCAGTGTCGGCGCTCACGGCCAGTACCTGGCGCTTTTCGTTGTGGTCCAGCGGCTCGGCACGGGCCAGCAGCTCACGTTCGCGCGAGGGGCGGTAAGTTTCGCTGGCGACTATGCCGGACTGCTTCACCGCCTTCACTGTGTCGGTAGGGATGGCGGTCAACGGGAACTGCGAGGTCAGGTCCAGGCTCGGCCGGGCCACTTGCAGCAGCTCCAGCAGGCGATACGAGCAGTTTTCGTCGAAGAAGAAATAGTCGAACTGGATCTGTTTCAGCTCCCACACATGCTCGACCATACGCCCGGTTTCTTCCGGGGTCAGGTCCAGCTGGTACTCCCACAGGTCGCGGTTTTCCAGGCTGCGGTATTCGGACAGTTTTTCCTGGTAGGGCATCAGCGCGAACAGGCCCGGGTAGCCCCCCATCAGGCCCTTCCAGGCATAGAGAATGCTGTTGTCGCTGCCTTCGATGTAGGCACCGAAGTTGATCGCGTAGCTCAGCAGCGTGGTGTCGTCGCTGCGGGTATTGGACTGGTCGATGCGCAGCAAGGTGTGGCCGAACATCGAAGACGGGCTGTTCAGGTAGGCCGCCGGGAAGATCAGCGCGGCACTGTGCGGGTCGATCGACTGGTACCAGGTCTTGAATTCCTGGCAGTCCGGTTGCGGCAGGCCCTGCAGGCCAAGCTGCTCGCGCAGCCAGCGGGTGCGCGCCGGGAACACGCACTGGGCATGCTTGTCGCCGAGGCTGGCTGGGGCGTACAGCGCTTCGACCGTGGCTTGCAGTTCCTGGTCGGGGTGGTGCGCGCCGTCCTCGGCGAGGAAGAACGCATCATCGTCCACATAGCTGCGCCAGCCACCTAGCTTGGCAGTTTCATAGTGGCCCAGGGCAATCCAGTAAGGGGTGTTGGCCAATTGCTGGAGACGGCCGTGATCCAGCACAGGCGCGGCATGAACAGGGGCGCAGGCGCACAGCGCCAGGAAAGCGAGGCGTTTGAGCATATCGGGCAACTACTTCTTGACGATGCCGAAAAAGGCGAAACCCGCCCCACAGGTGGGGCGGGAGCAACTGCGTTTAGGCCTCGGTTGCGTATTTGGCCAGGCGTGGGTCGTTTTTCAGAACGGCCAAGGTGTTGCTGTGGACAGTTTCGGCAGTGACGTCGGCACTGCTGAAGATCTGGTTGAAGTGCTGGTGGGTGACCGATGCGAAGTAGCCACGGTCTTCCGGGGCCACACCGAGGACCACGGCATAGGTGGTCAGTGCTTCGCCCTGGCCCATGGCCATGTCTTCGGACAGTTCGTTCATCATGCCGTTCATGGCGAACCAGGACTTGCCACCGTAGGTCAGCGAAGCCTTGGTGGAGCAGCCGTTGGTGCCGGAGGTCATGCCGAAGGTGGCGTTACCGGAGGTGCCGTTGGTGGTGGATGCCAGGAAGTGCGCCGGAGTGCCGCGCTGGCCTTCGAACAGCAAGTTGCCCCAGCCGCAGTTCGGGCCGCCTGGCGCTTCGGCCATAGCGTTCAACGAAGCCACGGTGAACAGAGTACCCAGAAGAATCCGTTTCATAGCATTTGTTCTCTATTTGACTTAACCAAGGGTCAGGGTTTCTGGCAACTCGGTTGCCAGGTCGGGAAAGCATTTCAACCCACCCGCGCAGCTTGGAGTTTAGGCACGATCTAAAGGTTGCGTTGTTGATTGCGAAAAATTTGCTGCTATATGACCCGCACTGGCTGCGACATAAAGTCCTGCCGAGCCTTGCAAGGCGCGCGCGGGCAGCGCCAGAATGCTGCGTATCTGCCCCGCCGAAGTAAGGAAACCCAATGCCCGATCCTGTCGCTGCGCGCCTGCGTCTCGCGCCTGAAGCCCTGACCCGGCGTTTCTCGCCCGAGCAGTTTGCCTTTACCCACACCGACGATCTGGAACCGTTTCGCGGAGTCCTGGGCCAGGAACGTGCTGTCGAGGCCCTGCAGTTCGGCGTGGCCATGCCGCGCCCCGGTTACAACGTGTACGTGATGGGCGAGCCCGGCACCGGCCGTTTCTCGTTCGTCAAGCGCTACCTCAAGGCCGAGGGCAAGCGCCAGCAGACCCCGGCCGACTGGGTCTACGTCAACCATTTCGATGACACCCGCGAACCCCGCGCGCTGGAATTGCCCTCTGGCAGCGCCGGGGCGTTCATCGCCGACATGAACGGGCTGATCGACAACCTGTTGTCGACCTTCCCGGCGGTGTTCGAGCACCCGTCGTACCAGCAGAAGAAAGGGGCCATCGACCGCGCCTTCAACCAGCGCTACGACCGTGCCCTAGATGTGATCGAGCGCGCCTCGCTGGAAAAGGACGTGGCCTTGTACCGCGACGCCAGCAACGTCGCCTTCACCCCGATGGCCGACGGCAAGGCGCTGGATGAGGCTGAATTCGCCCAGTTGCCGGAAGAGGTGCGTGAGCAGTTCCACGAGGACATCGCCCAGCTCGAGGAACGCCTGAACGAAGAGCTGGCCAGCTTGCCGCAGTGGAAGCGCGAATCGAACAACCAGTTGCGCCAGCTCAACGAAGAAACCATCACCCTGGCCCTGCAACCGCTGCTGGCGCCGCTGTCGGAAAAGTACGCAGAGAACGCGGCGGTTTGCGCCTACCTGCAGTCGGTGCAGTTGAACCTGCTGCGCACCTTGGTCGAGCAACTGGTCGATGACAGCAAGACCGACGCGGTGGCGCGCAAGCTGCTCGAAGAGCAATACGCCCCCAGCCTGGTGGTCGGCCACCACGCCGACGGTGGCGCGCCGGTGGTGTTCGAGCCGCACCCAACCTACGACAATCTGTTCGGCCGTATCGAATACAGCACCGACCAGGGCGCCCTGTATACCTCCTACCGGCAACTGCGGCCGGGCGCCTTGCACCGGGCCAATGGCGGCTTCCTGATCCTCGAAGCCGAGAAAATGCTCGGTGAGCCGTTCGTCTGGGACGCGCTCAAGCGTGCCCTGCAGTCGCGCAAGCTGAAGATGGAATCGCCACTGGGCGAGCTGGGCCGGGTGGCCACCGTCAGCCTGACGCCGCAGATGATCCCGCTCAACATCAAGCTGATCATCATCGGTTCACGCCAGCTGTACTACGCGCTGCAGGACCATGACTCGGACTTCCAGGAGATGTTCCGGGTGCTGGTGGACTTCGACGAAGACATGCCCATGGTCGACGAGAACCTGGAGCAGTTCGCCCAGCTGTTGCGCACCCGCACCAACGAGGAGGGCATGGCGCCGCTGACCAGTGACGCGGTGGCACGCCTGGCCACTTACAGCGCTCGCCTGGCGGAGAACCAGTCGCGGCTGTCGGCGCGTATCGGCGACCTGTTCCAGCTGGTCAGCGAGGCCGATTTCATCCGTCAGCTGGCCAGCGACGAAATGACTGATGCCGGGCACATCGAACGCGCGCTCAGGGCCAAAGCCACCCGCACCGGCCGTGTTTCGCAGCGGGTGCTGGACGACATGCTGGCCGGCATCATCCTGATCGACACCGAAGGCGCGGCCATCGGCAAGTGCAACGGCCTGACCGTGCTGGAAGTGGGCGACTCGGCGTTCGGTATGCCGGCGCGTATCTCCGCCACCGTCTACCCGGGCGGCAGCGGCATCGTCGACATCGAGCGCGAGGTCAACCTCGGCCAGCCGATCCACTCCAAGGGCGTGATGATCCTCACCGGCTACCTGGGCAGCCGCTATGCCCAGGAGTTCCCATTGGCGATTTCCGCCAGCATCGCCCTGGAGCAGTCCTACGGCTATGTGGACGGTGACAGCGCCTCGCTGGGTGAAGCCTGTACGCTGATCTCGGCCTTGTCGCGTACGCCGCTCAAGCAGTGTTTCGCCATTACCGGTTCGATCAACCAGTTCGGTGAAGTGCAGGCGGTGGGCGGGGTCAACGAGAAGATCGAAGGCTTCTTCCGCCTGTGCGAGGCCCGTGGCCTGACCGGCGAGCAAGGGGTGATCATTCCGCGTGCCAACGTAGCCACCCTGATGCTCGACGAGCGTGTGCTGCAGGCGGTGGAGAGCGGCATGTTCCATGTCTACGCGGTCAGCCAGGCCGACGAGGCGTTGAGCCTGTTGGTGGGGGAGGAAGCAGGGGGGATGGACGACAAGGGCCAGTTCGTCGAGGGCAGCGTCAATGCCCGGGTGGTGGAGCGCCTGCGTGAAATCGCCGAGATGATCAGCGAGGAAGACATCGAGAAGGCGGAAAAGGAGCGCCTGGAGGAGGTGATTGCCCAGGCCAAGCCGGCCTGAGTCAATAAGCCGGCGCTGAAGGCGATGTGCTACCGTTTAGCGCCGGTTTTCCATCTTTTTGTACTGTTCTTCTATGCTGGAACTTAGGACAGTATCAGCGTTCAGGATGGAAACAGCCTGAGGTTTTCAGGCTGAACAAGGCTCTATGGAGGGGACGCGGCCATGCGCAACCTCAGCCTCACACGCCAGTGCCTGGGCCTGGTGACCCGCATCGAATGCAGTATTCGCCCGCTGGCCGGGGACAACGGCATGTGGACGCTACTGTTCGCCGCCGGCATGGCCGGTGAACAACCCTCCGCGATCAAGGCCCAGGGGCCGTTCCACGGGCCGCTGGTGGCCGAGTCGGTGCTCAATGCCATTGTCGACAGCTTGACCCTGCATGGGTACCAGGTGGCCGAGGACCCGCAGATCTGGTGCTTGCACCTGCAGGCGCAGTTGCGGCGGATCAATGGCGAGCGCTGCCGGAACCTGGGGGATTACCAGTTTCATCCGGAGACCTGAAGGCCTCATCGCTGGCAAACCAGCTCCCACAGGTAAAACACAGGCCATAGGTCAGTGATCCCCTGTGGGAGCAACTGTCTTGTATTGCCTGGACTGGCCTCATCGCCGGCAAGCCGGCTCCCACAGGTATTTGCACAGGGTTTGAGGCCTATGCGGTCGAGGTGGGAGCTGGCTTGCCGGCGATTGGGCTGCAAAGCAGCCCCCAATTCACCGGGCTTTTGCTGTAACAGGTGGCTGGCTATACTCGCCGTCGCTTTTCTAGTCACCTGATGAGTCCTGAACTTCATGGAACGTATCCTCGAAAACGCGATGTATGCCTCGCGCTGGCTGCTCGCCCCCATCTACTTCGGCCTGTCCCTCGGCCTGCTGGCCCTGGCGTTGAAATTCTTCCAGGAAGTGGTCCACGTCCTGCCCAACGTCTTCGCCCTGAGCGAAGCCGACCTGATCCTGGTGATCCTGTCGCTGATCGATATGTCGCTGGTGGGCGGCCTGCTGGTGATGGTGATGATCTCCGGCTACGAGAACTTCGTCTCGCAACTGGACATCGACGAGAGCAAGGAAAAGCTCAACTGGTTGGGCAAGATGGACTCTTCGTCGTTGAAGATGAAGGTTGCCGCGTCGATCGTGGCGATCTCGTCCATTCACCTGCTGCGGGTGTTCATGGATGCGCAGAACATCTCCACCGATTACCTGATGTGGTACGTGATCATCCACATGACCTTCGTGATCTCGGCGTTCTGCATGGGCTACCTCGACAAGCTGACCAAGCACTGAGTCCTGCCAGCTGGCGCGCTCCTACAAGGGGCGCGCAGCTTTCAACTGACGAGCGGCGTCAGTCTTGCCTTGTGTATTCTCCCTTCCTGTACAAAAAATGAGCTCTCATGCGTGGTTCCCATCGCGAGGTGCTCTCATGAACCTGCATCAGCTCAATACCGAGGCCAGGGCTGGCCATGTCGACGAACTGAACCTGATCGCCATCGAAGGTGGTGACTACCTGCTCGAGGCCCGGGTCAAAGGCCACGCTCACCCACTGTCCGACACCCGCGGTGAACGCTTGCGCGTGCATTCGGTGGAAGATGCCCGCAAGCTGCTGCAAACCATCCCCCTGGTCTCGATGAACCTGGTGCACTGGTCGGTGCAGGATGAAATGTGCGGCATGGGCACGCACCCGGAAGAAGACTTGAAGGTGCCGATTTCCCAGCGCTCGGCCTGGTAGCTGCTCGCAGCGTCCCAGTGTGCTAGGCTGCTCGCCCTTTTCATCAAGGGCGCGGCTTCACTGCGCCCTGCAGTGGAGCACGACAATGTCCGAACTCAACCTGTCTACCGACGAAACCCGCGTCAGCTACGGCATCGGCCGTCAGCTGGGTGGCCAGCTGCGCGACAACCCGCCACCAGGTGTGAGCCTGGAAGCCATCCTGGCCGGCCTGACCGACGCCTTCAACGGTGCCGACAGCCGCGTTAGCGAAGCCGACCTGTCGGCCAGCTTCAAGGTCATCCGTGAAGTGATGCAAGCCGAAGCTGCCGCCAAGGCCGAAGCCGCTGCTGCCGCTGGCAAGGAATTCCTGGCTGAAAACGCCAAGCGTGACGGCATCACCACCCTGGCCTCGGGCCTGCAGTTCGAAGTACTGACTGCCGGCGAAGGCGCCAAGCCGACCCGCGAAAGCAACGTGCGTACCCACTACCACGGCACCTTGATCGACGGCACTGTGTTCGACAGCTCCTACGACCGTGGTCAGCCAGCTGAATTCCCGGTAGGTGGCGTGATCGCTGGCTGGACCGAAGCCCTGCAGCTGATGAACGCTGGCAGCAAATGGCGCCTGTACGTGCCGAGCGAGCTGGCCTACGGCGCTCAAGGCGTTGGCAGCATCCCGCCGCACAGCGTGCTGGTGTTCGACGTCGAGTTGCTCGACGTTCTGTAAGGCTGCTGGGGCCGCTTTGCGGCCCATTCGCGGGCTTGCCCGCTCCCACATGCGGCATTAGCCTTCAAGGCTTGTGCAGTACCTGTGGGAGCTGGCTTGCCGGCGATGAGGCCGGCCCTGCTGGCCTCAATTCCAATCTGTTCCCCCAGGGCGCAATGCCCGCGCATAGCAGAACAGAAACAAATTCCGCACCAGCTCCTTGAGCACCCCCGGTTCACTCGAATTCAGCCCGCTCATGTCCAGGTCGCCCTGGTCACGCAGCTCGTCGAGCGCTTCTTCTTCAAGCACGGCGCACACTTCGCCGGTTTCGCGATGAAGTATGCGCAGGTAGGGGTGAGGGCGGTCCAGCCAGGCGTCGATCAGATAAGTCATGGCTATTCTCCTTGGATAGCAGTTCCAATGAGAATAATTCTTATTATCAGAATAGCAAGCGCCAATTGGCAGATTTTTGTGTAATCAGACTTTGCGGACGAACTCGGACTTCAGCTTCATGGCGCCGATGCCGTCGATTTTGCAGTCGATGTCGTGGTCGCCGTCGCACAGGCGGATGTTCTTGACCTTGGTACCGACCTTGACCACCAGGGACGAACCCTTGACCTTGAGGTCCTTGATCACGGTGACGGTGTCGCCGTCCTGCAGGATGTTGCCGACCGAGTCCTTCTTCACCACCTCATCGCTGGCCGCTTCAGCGTCGCCGCTGGCCGACCACTCGTGGGCGCATTCAGGGCAGATCAGCTGAGTGCCATCCTCATAGGTGTATTCGGAGTTGCATTTTGGGCAGGGTGGCAGAGTGCTCACTTCGGTTCCTCAAACAGACAGGCGGTTAAAAGCCCACATTGTAGAAGGTATTTTTCCTGAAGTGATTATGTCCGGACAAAAAGCTTCGCGGGCAAGCCCGCTCCTACAGGGCTTTCGTCATCCTGTAGGAGCGGGCTTGCCCGCGAATGAAGACGACTCGGTCCGTCAGTGAGTACGCGCGACCGCAAACTCGCTCAGCTCAACCAGCGCATCACGGTATTCACTGGCCGGCAGCACCTCGAGGCACGCAATGGCACGCTTCACGTAGTCACGCGCCAGCTGGGCGGTGTACTCCAGCGCACCCGATTCCTCGACTGCCAGGCGAATCTGCTCCAGGTCCTCCAGGCCACCCTTCTGGATCGCCTGGCGCACCAGTGCAGCCTGTTCGGCGGTGCCTTCGCGCATGGTGTAGATCAGCGGCAGGGTAGGCTTGCCTTCGGCCAGGTCGTCACCGACGTTCTTGCCCAGGGTCTGCGAGTCGCCCTTGTAGTCCAGCAGGTCGTCGACCAGCTGGAAGGCCACGCCCAGGTGGTCACCGAAGGTACGCAGGGCTTCACGCTGCTCTTCGCTCGCGTCGGCCAGCGCGGCGGCGCTGTGGGTCGAGGCTTCGAACAGCATGGCGGTCTTGCCGCGGATGACCTCCATGTAGACTTCCTCGGTGGTGCTGGCGTCGCGTACCCGCGACAGCTGCAGCACTTCACCCTCGGCGATCACGCGGGTGGCCTTGGACAGGATCTGCATGACCGGCATCGAGCCCAGTTCGACCATCATCTCGAACGAGCGCGAATAAAGGAAGTCGCCCACCAGCACGCTCGGCGCGTTGCCCCACAGGGCATTGGCGGTGGAACGGCCACGGCGCATGCCCGACATGTCGACCACGTCGTCGTGCAGCAGGGTGGCGGTGTGCAGGAACTCGATGGTGGCGGCCAGCAGGCGCAGGTCGTCGCCTTCGCGGCCCAGGGCCTTGCCACACAGCAGCACCAGCAGGGGGCGCAGGCGCTTGCCACCGGCGGACGTGATATAGTCGCCGATCTTCGATACCAGCGGCACGCGCGAGGTCAGCTGCTTCTTGATGATCTCGTCGACGGCGCTGAAATCATCAGCCACCGCGCGGTAGAAGGTTTGGGGTTGCATCGGCTGCTCCAGTGAGGTTGCGCGGCATGCTAGGTCGCGGGTCCCGGTGTGTCAAGGCGCGGTGCCGGCTGGCCGGGGGCGGTACTTGCAAGCAAAACCGGGGTTGCGTACAATCGCGCACCCTAACTTCCTGGGCAGCACCTGCCTTACGCAATTGCACCGGGCCGTTCCAGCCCTGTGCAGCCATGCCAGCCAATACTCATCATATAAAGCGCTGGGTGAGCAGGATTATCGGAGAAATACCATGTCTTACGCAGTAATCGTTACCGGCGGCAAGCAGTACAAAGTCGCTGAAGGTGAATTCCTCAAGATCGAAAAACTGGAAGTCGCCACTGGCGAATCCGTGACCTTCGATCGCGTCCTGCTGGTCGCCAACGGTGAAGAAGTCACCATCGGTGCTCCAGTCGTTGCTGGCGCTAAAGTAGTGGCCGAAGTCGTTTCGCAAGGCCGCCACGACAAGGTTCGCATCATCAAGTTCCGTCGTCGTAAGCACCACATGAAGCGTATGGGCCACCGCCAGTGGTTCACCGAGATCAAAATCACCGGCATCCAGGCTTAATCCCCTAGATCCCCTGAATTTATTTGGAGAATTGAACCATGGCTCACAAGAAGGCTGGTGGTAGTACTCGTAACGGTCGCGACTCAGAATCGAAACGCCTTGGCGTGAAGATGTATGGCGGCCAGGTTATCAAGCCAGGCAACATCATCGTCCGTCAGCGCGGCACCGAATTCCACGCTGGCTACGGTGTTGGCATGGGCAAGGATCACACCCTGTTCGCCAAGATCGAAGGCGTGATCAAGTTCGAGAAGAAAGGCGAGTTCATGCGCCGTTACGTGAGCATCGTCGCAGCTTAATCGCGACGTCGCTCCAGAAGCCCCGTCATGCGACGGGGCTTTTTCGTTTGTGGTGAGCCTCTTGCAAAGCTGTTTGTATGGGCTGCCGGCGTGGGTTTCTACGGTCGTACGGGGCCGCCGCGCTCATTTTTGCAAGAGCCTCAGGTTTATCAGTATTCAGCTCGTCGGAAGACGAGAGGCGGTTTTGAATGAAGTTTGTTGACGAAGTATCCATTCGGGTCAAGGCCGGTGACGGTGGCAACGGTTGCATGAGCTTCCGTCGCGAAAAGTTCATCGAGAACGGTGGCCCCAACGGTGGCGACGGTGGCGACGGCGGCTCGGTGTTCATGGTGGCTGACGAAAACCTCAACACCTTGGTCGACTATCGCTATACCCGTCACCACGAGGCCCAGCGTGGCGCCAACGGTGGCAGCACCGACTGCACCGGCAAGAAAGGCGAGGACCTGTTCCTGCGCGTGCCGGTCGGCACCACCGTGATCGATGCCTCGACCCAGGAAGTGATCGGTGACCTGGTCACCCCTGGCCAGAAGCTGATGGTCGCCCAGGGCGGCTGGCACGGCCTGGGCAACACCCGTTTCAAGTCCAGCACCAACCGTGCGCCGCGCCAGACCACCCCAGGCAAGCCGGGTGAGCAGCGCGACCTGAAGATGGAAATGAAAGTGCTGGCCGACGTTGGCCTGCTGGGTCTGCCGAACGCGGGCAAGAGCACCTTCATCCGCTCGGTCTCGGCCGCCAAGCCTAAAGTGGCCGACTACCCGTTCACCACCCTGGTGCCAAACCTGGGCGTGGTCAGCGTCGACCGCTGGAAGAGCTTCGTCATCGCCGACATCCCCGGCCTGATCGAAGGTGCTTCCGAAGGCGCCGGCCTGGGTATCCGCTTCCTCAAGCACCTGGCGCGTACCCGTGTGCTGCTGCACCTGGTCGACATGGCGCCGCTGGACGAAAGCAGCCCGGCCGATGCCGCCGAAGTCATCGTCAACGAGCTGACCCGCTTCAGCCCGTCGCTGGCCGAGCGTGAGCGCTGGCTGGTGCTGAACAAGGCCGACATGGTCATGGATGACGAGCGCGACGAGCGGGTCAAGGAAGTGGTCGAGCGCCTGCAGTGGGAAGGCCCGGTCTACGTGATTTCGGCCATCTCCAAGCAGGGCACCGAGAAACTCAGCCACGACCTGATGCGCTACCTCGAAGACCGCGCCGACCGCCTGGCCAACGACCCGGCCTACGCCGAAGAACTGGCCGACCTCGACCAGCGCATCGAAGACGAGGCTCGCGCCCAGTTGCAGGCCCTGGACGACGCGCGCACCCTGCGCCGCACCGGCGTCAAGAGCGTGCACGACATCGGCGACGATGACGGTTGGGACGATGATTTCGAGGACGACGAAGACGGCCCGGAAATCATTTACGTGCGCGACTGACCGGTTGCAGTACACTAAACGCCGCTCTCTGGAGCGGCGTTTTGGTATCTACAGATCGACATAGGTTGGAAGAAGATGCGAAGCAAGGTGACGGGCGCCAAGCGCTGGGTCGTGAAGATTGGCAGTGCTCTGCTGACCGCCGATGGCAAGGGCCTCGACCGCGGTGCCATGGCCGTTTGGGTCGAGCAGATGGTCGCGCTGCGTGAGGCGGGCGTGGAGTTGGTACTGGTCTCCTCCGGGGCCGTGGCTGCCGGCATGAGCCAACTGGGCTGGACTTCGCGACCGAGCGCGATGAACGAGCTGCAGGCTGCTGCCTCGCTCGGCCAGATGCGCCTGGTGCAGGCCTGGGAGTCGAGCTTCGGCGAGCACGGCAAGCACACCGCGCAGATCCTGCTGACCCATGACGACCTGTCCGACCGCAAGCGCTACCTGAACGCCCGCAGCACCCTGCGCACGCTGGTCGACCTGGGTGTGGTGCCCGTGATCAACGAAAACGACACCGTGGTCACCGACGAGATCCGCTTCGGCGACAACGACACCCTGGCGGCACTGGTGGCCAACCTGGTCGAGGCCGACCTGCTGGTGATCCTCACCGACCGCGATGGTATGTTCGACGCCGACCCGCGCAACAACCCCGAAGCCCAGCTGATCTACGAGGCCCGTGCCGACGACCCGGCACTGGACGCCGTGGCCGGCGGTACCGGTGGTGCCCTGGGCCGTGGCGGCATGCAGACCAAGCTGCGCGCCGCGCGCCTGGCGGCCCGTTCTGGCGCCCATACCATCATCATCGGTGGCCGCATCGAACGCGTGCTGGACCGCCTCAAGGCCGGCGAGCGCCTGGGTACCTTGCTGTCGCCCGAGCGCGGCATGCTCGCCGCGCGCAAGCAGTGGCTGGCCGGCCACCTGCAAACCCGTGGCACCCTGGTGCTGGACGCCGGTGCCGTGCAGGCCCTGCGCCAGGCCAACAAGAGCCTGCTGCCGGTCGGCGTGAAGACCGTGCAGGGCAGCTTCCGCCGTGGCGAGATGGTGGTGTGCGTCGGCCCGGACGGTGTTGAAGTGGCCCGCGGCCTGGCCAACTACAGCGCCCTGGAAGCGCAGAAGATCATTGGCCAGCCGTCGGATGCCATCGAAAGCATCCTGGGCTACATCGCGGAGCCGGAATTGGTCCACCGCGACAACCTGGTTCTGGTTTGAGGGCGGCCACGTGCTGAAAAGGATGATTGCCGTGCTGGCACTGGCCTTGCCGATGCTGGCTGGGGCCGAGGAAATCGGCCAGGTGTCCACCGTGTTCAAGTTCGTCGGGCCGAACGATCGCATTGTGGTCGAGGCGTTCGACGACCCCAAGGTGGAGGGCGTGACCTGCTACCTGTCGCGGGCCAAGACTGGCGGTGTGAAGGGTGGGTTAGGGCTGGCGGAGGACCGGGCGGAGGCATCGATTGCCTGCCGTCAGGTCGGGCCGATCAACTTCAAGGGTGAGCTCAAGGATGGCGAGGAAGTGTTCAAGGAACGTACCTCGCTGGTGTTCAAGACCATGCAGGTGGTGCGCTTTCTCGACAAGAAGCGCAATACGCTGGTGTACCTGGTGTACAGCGACCGCATGATCGAAGGCAGCCCGCAGAATGCGGTGACGGCGATTCCGATCCTGCCTTGGGCTCACTGATAGCCCGGTAGCTTGCTGGGAGGCCTTTGGCCTCCATTCGCGGGTAAACCCGCTCCTACAGGGGACTGCGTAACCTTGTAGGAGCGGGTTTACCCGCGAATGGGCCGCAAAGCGGCCCCAACTGCCTCAGGCCAACTCTTCGGCCTGATCCTCACGCACAACCGCCTTCACCTCATCGCGACGGCTGATGAACTTCCAGTCCGCCTCGTCGATGTAGATGCCATTCGGCCCGCTGCCACCTTCCAGGTCGATTGCCACGCGCGCCGATACCTGCGGCTTCACACTCGCCAGAATCGGCACGAAGCCCAACTGCAGGCTGGTCTCCAGCAGTGCCGCCTGGTTGCGTTCGTCGATGTCCGCCGCTTCGTCCAGGTAGTACGGCAGGCGGATGCGCCCGGCCAGGTCACGGTCCATCAGGTGCAGCAACAGGTACATGTTGGTCAGCGCCTTGATGGTCATGGTGGTGCCGTTGGATGCGGCGCCGTCGATGTCGGCGTGGATCACCGGCTGGCCGTTGACCTTGGTGATCTCGAACGCCAGCTCGAACAGGTCCTTCAGGCCCAGCTGGTTGTGGTTGGCCGCCACCAGCCGTGCCAGGTATTCCTTGGCCTCTTCGTTCTTGTTGTCCTGCTCGGCGCTCTGGGTCAGGTCGAACACCGACAGGGTTTCGCCTTCTTCGTACTGGCCGGCGCTGTGGATGATCTGGTCGATGTGCTTGAGTGCTTCCTTGTTCGGCGCCAGTACCACGCGGAAGCTTTCCAGGTTGGACACCTGGCGCTTGTTGATCTCGCGGTTGAACAGGGCCAGCTGGTGCTCGAGGCTGTCGTAGTCGCTGCGGATGTTGCGCAGGGTCCGGGCGATGTCGGTGACCGCGGCGCGGCGGGCCTTGGCCAGGGTCAGGGCCTCGTCGGTGCGGTGCGCGTAGGCGTTCACCAGCAGTTGCAGGCGGCGTTCCATGTCGTCTTCGCTGTCGAACTTGGCCACGCCTTTCAGGCGCACCTGGGCATACAGCGCCTCGATCTGGTTATCCACCCGTTGCAGGCTCTGCCAGCTGTCCTGGTAGTCGTTGAGCAGCGGCAGCAGGTTGTCCATCGAGTCGTCGATGGCTTCCATGTACGGCGTGCCGTAGGGCAGGTCGGCCGGCAGCAGCTGGCGACGGCGCAGGGCGTCTTCCAGGGTGCGTTGCTTGGCCTCGAGGTCACCGATCTGGCGGCCGACCAGCTGCAGCTTGGCCGACAGTTGCTGGACGCGTTCGGTGAAGGCGTCGCTGGAGCGCTTCAGTTCGTCCTGGGCAGCTTCCAGCTGTGACAGCTGTTCCAGCTTCTCGGGCTCTTCGGCGGCCAGGGTTTCGCTGCGGCGGAAGTCTTCCAGCGCCTTCTGCGCGTCCAGCACTTCCTGGTACAGGGTTTCGGTCTGCGCCTTGGAGGCGGAGCGGTCGGCGGCCACGGCCTGCTGGGTCTTGAGCTGTTTCAGCTCTTTTTCCAGGCGCTCTTTCTGGTCGCGCAGGGCCGCACGGTCGGCCAAGGCTTGCAGCGCTGGCGGGTCGATGTGCGACAGGTCGATGGACAGGCCCGGGGCTTCGAAGCGTTCGCCCTTGAAGCCGTCGAGCACCGCTTCCAGCGATTTTACCCACAGGTCGCTGTCGTCCAGCTCGATGCCACGGTCGCCCAGCGGCAGGCTGAACAGCGCGCCGTTGAACAGGCGCATCAGGCGGTCGACGTCCTGTTGGGAGAATTCCTCGCGCAGGCGGGCGTAGCTGTTATTGTCGGCGTGGTCGAGCTGTTGCTTGACCTGCTTCAGGCGTTTTTCCAGGTCGCGCACGCGCTCGTCGAGGTCTTCGGCACTGAACTGCCGCGACTGGGCCAGGGCGCCGGCCAGTTCGTCGTGGGCGTCCTTGGCCGCCAGCAGTTGCTGCTCCAGGACCTTGACGTCATCGACCAGGGCGAAGCGGTGCTTGAGCACCGACAGCTCGCCCAGCCAGCGCTGGATGCCGGTGATTTCACGCTCCAGGCGCATCAGCTCCTGGGTGCCGCCGCGCTGGTCGTTCTGCAGGCGGTCCTGCTCGCCACGGTAGTGCTCGGCCTGGATGACCAGCTCTTCCTTGCGTGCCATGGCGTATTCCTGCCAGGTGCCCAGCAGGGTGTCGAGCACCGGCGAAATGCGGTGCAGCTTGCCGCGCAGAATGTCGCGCTGGGCCACGCCACCAGCCAGGGCCTCGACCAGCGGGCCGGCGGCGACCAGGGCGTTGTAGTCCTGTTCCATGCGGCGCACGTCGCGGAAGGCTTCTTCGCAGGCGGCGATGTAGTCGACGCTGCCCGAGCGCAAGCTGTGCTCGAAGGCGTCGAGGAACAGCTGCTTGAGCTTGGCGGCGGTGATTTCGCGCATGTGCAGCAGGTTGATGAACAGCGCGCGGAAGGTTTTCAGGCTTTGCTCGCTGGTGGAGCGCAGCGGGATCATGGTCAGGTCCAGCGGCACCGACGTGTGGCCGCCGACCAGCAGCCGGCGCAGCTCGTCCGGCTTCAGCTCGTAGGCCTTGATCCCCAAGCGTTCGAGGTTGGTGAACAGCTCTTTCTGGCGCAGGCAGGTGTCGTTTTTCTGGTAGTGGGCCAGGTCCAGTTCGCCCTTGTAGGCGAAGAACTGGTGGCCGAAACCGCCGCCCGGGCCGCGGCCGACCACGCCGATCACGTGCGGGCCGTGGGGCAGGCTCAGTTCGCAGAGAATGTACGAAGTGTCGCTGGCGAAGTAGAAGCGGCGCGATTGCTCCAGGCTGTACTTGCCGAAGCTCATGTCCGACATGCGCGCCAGGATCGGGAACTGCAGGGCGTTGATCGACGCCGATTTACCCAGGTTGTTGGCACCGTATACCGACAGCGGGTGCTCCAGCGGGAACAGGCCAAGGCTGTAGCCGGCGGTGTTGAGCAGTGCGAAGCGGCGGATGCCGTAGCGTTCCTGGCTCATGAGTCAATCTCCTGTTGCTCTTCGCGGATGGCCCGGGCCAGGGCTTCCTCTTCGCTTTCCTCGCCCTCGAAGGGGCTGAGGTCGAGCGGGTCGTCGGTGCGGTTGAGTTCTTCGGGGCTTTCTTCCTCGACCAGCACCGGGGTCGGCAGTGGCAGGTCGCTGTGCAGGGTGGCCGCCAGGTCGCGGTCCTGCTGCACGGCCAGGCACACATCGAGGAAGCGGTGCATCGGCGGCAGGAAGCGGTAGATGCCGCCTTCTTCATGGGCGAAGCCGAGTTGGGTCATGCGACGCAGGATCTTTTCTTCCAGCTCGTCCACGCTCTGCACTTCGGCCTGCAGGAACAGGTCGCGGTACTTGTCCAGCAGCGAAGGCAGCTCGTCACGGCCGATGCTGCCGCCGTCGAGCACGGCCATTGGGTCGCGGCCCTGGTCGGCCAGGTGCTCGACCAGGATGAAGGTGAACAGTGACAGGCGCTGGGCGGTCTTGTTGACCTGCGCGGCGGCCATGTCCGGCACGAAGTAGTAGAAACCACGGGTGTCGCATACCAGTTCGAAGCCCAGGGCCTTGAACAGGGTGCGGTACTGGTCCTGGAAGTTCGACAGCTGGGCGTACAGCTCGGGGTCGCGGCGGCTGACGTGGAAGCCTTTGAACAGCTCGCGGAAGATCGGCGCGAGCTGGGACAGTTCGGAAAGATCAAGATGCATGGGCTGGGCTCGCGTTGGGTTCGGTAGGCGCGCTGGTGGCGTCTTCGCGGCTGGAGGTCAGGGCGAACGAACGCAGGCTGACCAGGTGTTCCTGGGTGGTGTATTCGCGGCGGTCGAGGCGTTCGCGCTTGAAGCGCTTTTCCCGCGACAGGCGCGAGAACCAGTACAGCAGCTCGTCGGTGGCGCCTTCGGGCTCCTGCTCCAGCAGCCAGACCATCAGGTCGGGCAGCGGCAGGGCCTGTTCGCAGCGCTCGGCCATTTCCTTGACCGTGCGCGGTGCACGGGGCAGGGCGCCGGACTGGGTCTTGTGGGCCTTGGGGAAGCGCGCCGGCTTGGGCTCGAAGCGGGCCAGGGCGTATACGTAGGCCTCGACCTGGCTGGCGCTGCCGAGGAAGGTGCTTTGCGGGCGGGTGAACATCGGCATGGCCGCTTGCGGCACGGCATCGATGCCCTTGCGCCGGATCACCGACAGGGCCAGCGCGGCGCCACGGGTCACGGCGTTGTGCCGGCGCGCTTCTTCACGCAGCGGCAGCAGCAGTTCGCGGGCGTGGCGCAGGGTCAGCTGGGCGTTGGTCTGCATTTCCAGGATGCGCGCGTGGGTGCGCAGCAGCATGTCGTCGTCGACCAGGTGGCCCAGGCGTGCCTGTTCACCCAGCAGCTTCAGCAGCACGGTCTCGACCTTGCGCACGCCCTGCTCGAACGCACCATCGGCGTTGACCAGTTGGATCATCGGCTCGACGTACTCGTCCCAGGTGGCCAGTACTTCAGCATAACGCTGGCGCAGCGGAATCTGCCGGTTGCTGGTCTTGGCCCGCTCGGCCACGGCCACCAGCGCCTGCTCGTCGTTGTCGAGCTTCTTCAGTACATCGCGCACACGCATGTCGAGCAGGCGCAGCTGGCGCGCCAGGTCGTCGCTGTCGCGGTTGTCGAAGGCATCCTGGATATGCCCGGCCAGGCGCTCCAGGTGGCGCAGGTAGGCTTCGATCTCCAGGCACAGGCCCAGCCGGTGTTCGCGGCGCAGGTAGGCGAGGAAGTCGTGGATCTGGGCGTTGAGCTCGAAACGGTTCGGGCTCTTGGCCACCGGGACCAGGATATCCAGGCGGATCCACACATCGAGCAACTGGGTGATGTCCTGCGGGGTGCTCTCGACCTGTTGGCGGGCCACGTGCTGGCGCAGTTCGACCAGGCTCAGGGTGCCCTGGTCGAAACGCTCGCACAGCGGCTCGATCAGGGCCCAGTGTTCGGCTAGGGCGCGCAGGACGCGCTTGGGTTCGATCATTGGCTGCGACTCGTTGCCAAGAAAAAGGGGCGATTGTACTGCATCCGGGGGGGAGGTTTTCACCCCTTGGTCTGTAATGGGGGGATAACCTTATGTCACATGGGTGTATGGCTTGGTTTTTGTGGTGACAGTGAGACCGAGCGCCGCCCGCGCGGCGCATCGCGGCGCAAGGCCGCTCCCACATCTGTTTCGGGCCAGTCCCTCCTGTGAAGTCATCGCTGCCCGCCTTGCTTGCCCCCTTCGATATCGAAGGTTGCGCTGCTGCTTTTCTACAATTTCCAGTCATACACCCAGGGTGCGCGCGCCAAGGGCTCAGGAGTAATTGGCCCGAAACAGATGTGGGAGCGGCCTTGCGTCGCGATGCGCCGCGCGGGCGGCGCTCGGTCTGATAGGCGCTGCAAAAACCAAGGCGTACACGTTAGAATGCCCAACTGCCTCCACCCCTCGGATATCCACCCCTTGCTCACCGAACCCCGTCGCCGCGCCTACCTTTCCGCCATGCAAGTGGTGCACTGGCTGCCGCGCGCCGAACTGCCGTTCGCCGCACCGACGCGGCCTGAGCTGCTGCTGCCGGTGGTGCCGGTCGAGGACCTGGATTTCGAGGTCAGGCCGGCACCGGCTGGCAACGATGCGCCCGCTACCCCCCAGGCGCGCTCCGGCGAGCGGCCAAAAATCGAGATCCCGCGCCCGGGCAGTGCGCCCAAGCCGGCCGCCAAGCCCGTCGAGGCCGAGGAGCAGGCCGCACCAGCGCGTCCGGCACCGGTGCCGCCACCGCGCTTCTCGCTGCAACTGCTGCGTGCTGGCAATTGCCTGCTGCTGGTGGAGCTGGCCACCGGCCAGCCGTTCCAGAGCCGCGACCCGTCCTACCTGCTGCTCAAGGACATGCTGCGCGCCGCCGGCCTGCCCGACGCCCCGCAGATCATCGGCGAGCCGGTGCGCTGGCCACTGCTGGTGCGCGGCAACATGGACCAGGGCCCGGAGGCCGCGCGCGATTTCGTCCAGGGCTTTGTCCAGGCCCGCCTGGAGGACGCCCCCTGTACCTGCCTGTGGCTGGTCGGCCTGCCGGCGCTGCGCTTTGCCGCCAATGCCGACGCCGAAGCCTATTACCAAACCCTGAAGCTCGAAGGCCTGGGCGACGCCTGGGCCTTGCCGGGCCTTGAACTGTTGATGGACGAGCCGCAGCGCAAGGCGGACGTCTGGAAAGCCATGCGCCAGCTGATGGCGCGCTGGAAGAGCGTTGAATGAGTGACTCGATCAGCTTCCGCCCGATGACCGAGGCGGATCTGGATGCCGTACTTAAGATTGAATATGCCGCGTTCAGTCATCCCTGGACCCGCGGGATCTTTCAGGATGCGCTCAAGTCTTACGAGATCTGGCTGATGTTCGATGGCCAGCAGCAGGTAGGCCACGGCGTGATCAACGTGATCATCGACGAGGCGCACCTGCTCAACATCACCGTCAAGCCGGAAAACCAGGGCCGTGGCCTGGGCTTGCGCTTGCTGGAGCACCTGATGGCCCGGGCCTACCAGCTCAATGGCCGCGAGTGTTTCCTGGAAGTGCGCGCCAGCAACCAGTCGGCCTATCGTTTGTACGAGCGTTACGGTTTCAACGAAATCGGCCGCCGCCGCGACTATTATCCAATTGCCGGTGGCCGTGAAGACGCCCTGGTGATGGCCTGCACCCTGCTCGAGGAGTGACCTTGCAGGGGCTGGCCCTGTCACACAGGCAAACCCTGATGAGGCAACCACCATGCACGACCTGCAGGAACTGATCGACAACAACGCCCGCTGGGCCGACGCGATCAACCAGCGTGACCCCGACTTCTTCGCCAAACTGGCCCGCCAGCAGACCCCGGAGTTCCTCTGGATCGGCTGCTCCGATGCCCGCGTGCCGGCCAACGAAATCGTCGGCATGCTACCGGGCGACCTGTTCGTCCACCGCAACGTCGCCAACGTGGTGCTGCACACCGACCTCAATTGCCTGTCGGTGATCCAGTATGCGGTGGAGGTGCTGAAGGTGCGGCACATCCTGGTCACCGGCCACTACGGTTGTGGTGGCGTACGCGCTGCCATGCAGGACCGCCAGTTGGGCCTGATCGATGGCTGGCTGCGCTCGATTCGCGATTTGTATTACGAAAAGCGTGGCGAGCTGGCCAAACTGGACGGTGAAGAGGCCAAGGTCGACCGTCTGTGCGAACTGAATGTCATCCAGCAGGTGGCCAACGTGGCCCACACCAGCATCGTGCAGAACGCCTGGCACCGCGGCCAGGAGCTGTCGGTGCACGGCTGTATCTATGGCATCAAGGATGGGCGCTGGAAGAGCCTGGACACTACCATCAGCGGTTTTGCCCAGTTGCCGCCGCAGTATCGGTTGCGGGCTTTGGATCAATAGCGTTCGTAGCAGCGTGTAGCAGTTTCAATACAGGGATGGTCAACGGATGAAAGCACTGCTTCTGGCGGCAAGCCTGCTGATAGCGGGCACCGCCCACGCCGACCAACGCGACCTGTGGATGTTCGCCCAGTGGGCTGGCGACCATCAGACCCGTCCTTTCCGAGAAATGCTGGTGGATGCGCGCCTTTACGGCGTAGTGCCTATCCACCAGTTGCTACGCTCGGCATCGGACTGGAGGCTGTGCCGCGCGTCACCTTTCGCCGTGCCGCCTGCCAGCAACTGGCCAGCGGTACGTTCGACTCTCTCGCTGATCAAGACGCTCGACGACCAGGGTATTCTGCGCCAGTTCGAGGTCGTCTCAGCCTACCGTGACCCGCGTTTGAATGCCTGCGCCGGCGGGGCGGCCAACAGTGCCCACACCCGTGCCTTCGCCGTCGATATCCTGTTGCCAGCCTGGGCCGATCCCAACCCGCTGTGCCGCTTCTGGCAGCAGTACGGCCAGGCCTGGAACATGGGGCTGGGCCGCTACCCGTCCGGGCGCATCCATTTGGATACTGCCGGCTATCGCACCTGGGGTGGCGATGGCGGCGCTGGGTCGTCGTTCTGCATCAAGCCCAAATGAGTCAGGCAGCCTTGGCATTCGTCCACCACCCACGCGGCGAAGCGCTGACGCTTGCCACCATCGTCCAGGACGTGGGGGCTGAGCAGGTGATAGGCGGAGCCGTCGCGCACAAAGCCGAACGGCGCCTGCAACTGGCCGCTGTCGATTTCGTCGCGCACCATCAGGGCTGATGCCATGGCCAGGCCCAGGCCGGCACTGGCGGCCTGGATCGACAGATAGAAATGCTCGTAGTCGCTGCGCTCGGTGTGCCGGGCCTGCTGGCCACTCAGGCGCAGCCAGGTGGGCCAGGCACCTGGGCGAGTGTTGCTGTGCAGCAGGCGTTGGCCATCGAGCTGGGTGGGGGCGGTGGGGCGGCACACCGGGCCAATCCATTCGTCGCAGATTTTCAGGTTGTACAGCTGCTGGTCCCAGTGGAAGTCGTCGCGGCGTAGTGCCAGGTCGACACCGCTGCGGGCGAAGTCCAACGGCCCGCCTGCGGCCACCAGGTGCAACTGCAGGTCGGGATGGGTGGCATGGAAGCGGGGCAGGCGCGGGATCAGCCAGCGCATGGCGATGGTGGGCTCGCAGGACAATACCAGCACATTGTCGCGGGCCTGTTGCTGCAAGCGCTGCACGGCGCCTTCGAGCTGCTCGAAGATCGCCTGGGTGGTGCCCTGCAGGGCACGGCCGGCAGGGGTGAGGAACAGGGCGCGGTTGCGGCGCTCGAACAGCTCCACGCCAAGGCTTTCTTCAAGCTGGCGTACCTGGCGGCTGACCGCGCCATGGGTGACGTGCAGGTGCTCGGCGGCGCGCACGAAACTCTCGGTTTGGGCGGCGATGTCGAAGTAGCGGAAGGCGTTGAGTGGCGGCAGTTTCATGGCATTGGCTTTACCTGTACCGGCCTCTTCGCGGGCAAGCCCGCTCCTACAGGTATCCCACAGTATTCAGGCCCTGTGGGGTACCTGTAGGAGCGGGCTTGCCCGCGAAGAGGCCGGTACTGGCACTACACCTCTGTGAAAAAAACTATCAGATATGCCTCACTATAAATCGATTTTTCCTTGCCCATAAGCGCTCGATAATCCACGGCCTGTGCATTTCCATCGCCTATCGAGAGCCATCAGCATGACCGAACTCATTGCCGTCGCCCTGTTCACCCTGCTCGCCGTCATCAGCCCTGGTGCCGACTTCGCCATGGTCACCCGCAGCAGTTATGCACAGGGCCGCAAGGCCGGGCTGGCTGCCGCAGTGGGCATCGCCCTGGGGGTACAGGTGCACGTGCTGTACACGGTGCTGGGCATTGCATTGATCATCAGCCAGAGCCCAGCCCTGTTCCTGGCCATGAAAGTACTGGGCGCGGGTTATCTGATCTACCTGGGCTACCAATCGCTGACCAGCACCCAGCGCATCAGCCTTGACGGCGTTGACCAATCCGCTGCCAGCGTAATGCAGGCCCTGCGCACGGGCTTCCTGACCAATGCCCTCAACCCCAAGACGATGTTGTTCGTCATCAGCGCCTTCACCCAGGTGGTTCAACCCGGCAGCCCGCTGGCGCTGGATTTCGCTTACGGCGCGTTCATGTCCTTCGCCCATTGGCTGTGGTTCAGCCTGGTCGCAGTGTTTTTCTCCAGCGTGGCATTGCGCAAGGCGATGATAGAGCGGCAATTGCTGGTGGATCGGGTGATCGGTGTGGCGCTGATCGGGCTTGGCCTGGCGGTGGCGGTGACCGGCATACGTTGAGGTGGGGATTGCCTTGTACGAAGTGAGACTCGACAGGCGCTCCGCTCCCACATGTACCGCGCAAGCTGTTTAGATTTTTCGCAGGCAAAGAAAAAGGGCTTACCTTGCGGTAAGCCCTTCGTCTTGTTTGGTGGCTACACAGGGACTTGAACCCCGGACCCCAGCATTATGAATGCTATGCTCTAACCAACTGAGCTATGTAGCCGATGGCGCGCATTATTCTCTTGAACGGCCCCTCTGTCAACACTCATTTCAAAAAAAATTTGCACGCTTTCAAAAACTTAGCGGCAGGGGCCGGTTTCAGCGCACCACCAGCCAGTGCCCGAGCACGCCTTGCAGCTTCAGATGCTGGGCGGCAGCCAGGGATTCCAGGCTTTCGCCAGGCCGATCGAGGTTGAAGTCGCCGCTCACGCGCCGGTGGGCGGTTTGTTCATCCATCATCCATAGCCGCTGCCCTTGGTAGCCGGCAAGGCGTTCCAGCACTTGCCCCAAGGGCATGTCGGTGGCTTTCAGGCGCCCGCTGCGCCAACTGTCGGCGGTTTTCAGGTCGGCCTTCTGCAGCGGGTCGATCCGTTTGCCATCGAAGGTCACCCGTTCGCCTGCCGACACCATGCGCTGATCGCCGCCCTGGAGGACCATGGCCTTGCCACTGAGCACCACCAGTTCGTCATGGCCGGCATGGCGGGCGAGCTGCAGACGGGTGCCGAATACCTGGATGCGCGCATCGCCTACCTCCACCTCCATGGCCCGGCCGTCGAGCATCACTTCCAGGAAAACCTGGCCCTGCACCAGGTGTAGATGGCGCGTGCGGCCACGCAGGTCGACGTTCATCGCACTGGCGCTGTCCAGGTGCAGGGTAGTGCCATCGGCCAGGCGCATGCTGCGGCGTTCACCCACATCGGTGTGCAGCTCGCTGCCCAGGCGTTGCATCAGTGGCCAGTACAGGTAGGCGACAGCACCCAGCCCCAGCAGGAATAGCAACGCCAGCCATTTGCCCAGGTGGCTGCGGCGTGCGGCGACCTGCCGTGGGCGAGGGCGGGCGGGAGGGGGTTGCAGCTGTTGCCAGAAGGTTTCCAGCTCGGCGTAGGCCTGGGCGTTCTGTTGCACCTGGCACCAGGCCGCGAACGCCTGGCGCAGGGGTTCGTCGCAACCGGGCTGTCGCAACAGCGAAAACCACTCCAGCGCTTCCTGCTGTGGGTCGGGCTGCAGTTGCTTGGCGGGCATCGGGCTCATGGGATCGGTCTGCTCACGATAGGGGCCTTTTCGCCCAACGATGACAGGGGTATAGGCAAAGGATGCTAATTATATTGAGAACCATTTTCAAGTACGTCTCGACAGAGGGATAAAAAAGGTAGCTATGTATCTATTTGTTTCCCGATAATCGGATCCCAAACTGCGGACGGAGATTCAGGCACATGGCCATCAGTAGCGCCTCCACGGCGTCCACCAGCGCGGCGACAAGCCAAGCCACGCCACTTGTGATGCGCATCATCGGTTTCTGCGCCCTGGCGCATCTGATCAACGACCTGATCCAGGCGGTGCTGCCGGCGATCTACCCGATGCTCAAGGCCAACTACGACCTGAGCTTCGCCCAGATCGGCATGATCACCCTGACGTTCCAGATCACCGCTTCGTTGCTGCAGCCCTGGGTCGGCTTCTTCACCGATCGCCGGCCAACGCCGAACCTGCTGCCGCTGGGTACCCTGTGCACCCTGCTGGGTATCGTGATGCTGGCCTTCGTCGGCAGCTTCCCCATGATTCTGCTGGCCTCGGCGCTGGTGGGGATCGGTTCGTCGACCTTCCACCCGGAAACCTCGCGTATTGCGCGCCTGGCCTCGGGCGGGCGCTTTGGCCTGGCCCAGTCGACCTTCCAGGTGGGCGGCAACACCGGCTCGGCCCTGGGCCCGCTGCTGGCGGCGGCCATCGTCATTCCGTTCGGCCAGACCCACGTGGCCTGGTTCGGCCTGGCCGGGCTGTTCTTCCTCGGCGTGACCCTGATGCTGCGCGGCTGGTACAAGGAGCACCTCAACCAGGCCAAGGCGCGCAAGGCGGTGCAGGCGAGCCACGGCATTTCCCGCGGGCGGGTGATCGCGGCGCTGATCGTGCTGGGCCTGCTGGTGTTCTCCAAGTATTTCTACATGGCCAGCTTCACCAGTTACTTCACCTTCTACCTGATCGAGAAGTTCGACGTGTCGGTGGCCAGCTCGCAGCTGCACCTGTTCCTGTTCCTTGGCGCGGTGGCGGCTGGCACCTTCTTTGGCGGACCGATCGGTGACCGCATCGGGCGTAAGGCGGTGATCTGGTTCTCGATCCTGGGCGTGGCGCCGTTCACCCTGGCACTGCCGTATGCCGACCTGTTCTGGACCACGGTCTTGAGCGTGGTGATCGGCTTTATCCTGGCTTCGGCGTTTTCCGCGATCGTGGTGTATGCGCAAGAGCTGGTGCCGGGCAGCGTGGGCATGATCGCCGGGATCTTCTTCGGGCTGATGTTCGGTTTTGGCGGGATTGGCGCGGCGCTGCTGGGGTACGTGGCGGACCTGCGTGGTATCGAGTATGTATATGGGCTGTGCTCGTTCCTGCCATTGTTCGGGTTGTTGGCGGTGTTCTTGCCGAGTACCGGTAAGCGCTGATATTGCCGGGGCTGCTTTGCAGCCCATCGCCGGCAAGCCAGCTCCTACAGGTACTGCACAGGGCTTGAGGCCTATGCGGTCGGGGTGGGAGCTGGCTTGCCGGCGATGGGGCGCGCAGCGGCCCCGACGATTGACGACCTGACCACCCTTGGCCTAGAGTGCCGCCTCTTTTTCCAACCACCTGCGTAGTAACCACAGCAATGCGCCGTACCCAGTCCCTCCCGCATGCTCGCCAGCCTGCCCTCCAGGCCCTGCGTCGTGCGTGGCCGAGCGATACGGTGCTCAAGCGCCGCCGCAGCGTGCTGTTCGCCTTCACCTTCTCGCCACACCTTGCCCTGAACTGATCCGCGCTTTTGCGTCGCTCGCCGCCCCGGCGTGCGCGCCTGTGTCTGCACGTCTTTTCGGTTTGCAAGGAGTGGTACATGAACATGCGTTTGCTGGCGGGCCTGTTGTTCGCCGTCTCGGTCGTGGGCTTCAGCCTGGGGGCCAGCCTGCCGCTGGTGTCGTTGCGCCTGCATGAAGCCGGGGCGGGCACCCTGGAAATCGGCATCATCTCGGCCATCCCTGCTGCGGGCATGATGCTCTCGGCATTCCTGGTCGACGCCTGCTGCCGCCACCTCACCCGGCGCACCATCTACCTGCTGTGCTTCAGCCTGTGCACCGTCAGCATCGCCTTGCTCGAGTCGGCGTTCGGCTCGCTGTGGCTGCTGGCGCTGCTGCGCCTGGGCCTGGGGCTTGGCATGGGTATCGCCATCATCCTCGGCGAGTCGTGGGTCAACGAGCTGTGTCCAGAGCACAACCGCGGCAAGATCATGGCCCTGTACGCCACCAGCTTCACCGGCTTCCAGGTGCTCGGCCCGGCCATGCTGGCGGTGCTGGGCGCCGACAGCCCATGGATCACTGCTGTAGTCACCGCCTGCTATGGCCTGGCGTTGCTGTGCATCGTGCTGACCGTACCCAATGACCATGTCGAACATGAAGAGGGCGAAAAGAGCTTCGGCCTGGCCGGCTTCTTCCGTGTGGCGCCGGCGTTGTGCGTGGCGGTGCTGTTCTTCTCGTTCTTCGATGCCGTGGTGCTGTCGTTGCTGCCGGTATATGCCAGCAGTCATGGCTTTGCCGTGGGCGTGGCGGCGCTGATGGTGACGGTGGTGTTTGCCGGCGACATGCTGTTCCAGTTGCCGCTGGGCTGGTTGGCCGACCGGGTGGAGCGCACTGGGCTGCACCTGGTGTGCGGGCTGGTGGCGATGTCGATCGGTATCGGCCTGCCCTGGTTGTTGAACATGACCTGGTTGCTGTGGCCGATGCTGGTGCTGCTGGGGGCGGTGGCGGGGGGGATCTATACCCTGGCGCTGGTGCTGATCGGGCAGCGCTTCAAGGGCCAGGACCTGGTCACCGCCAATGCCAGCGTGGGCTTGCTGTGGGGCGTGGGCAGCCTGGTCGGGCCGCTGGTCAGTGGTGCGGCGATGGACGTGGCGCCGCATGGCCTGCCCATGGCGCTGGCGCTGATGGCCGGGTTGTTCGTGTGCTTCGCCCGGCAATCGTATCGGCATGCAGGGCGGTTGCGGGCCGCGGTGGAGTGATGATGTTTTCAGGCCGCGCCGATGTTTACCCAATAGCGCGTTCTGTAGTCGACTCGCACTGGCAGGCTGCGGCTGAGCAATTGCAGGATTTGCCCGGTGTCGGCCAACTGATAGGTGCCCGATACCAGCAACGCCGCCACCTCGGGGGCGCAACGCAACAGGCCTGGGCGGTAACGGCCGAGCTCGGCGACGAACTCGGCCAATGGCATCTGCTGCACGCTGAGCACGCCATCGGTCCAGCCCCAAGGGTCGCTGTGCAGTTTCACCGCCTGGACGCTGCCGTTGGCCCATACCTGCAAGATTTCGCCTGGCTGTACCTGCCGCGGCGAAGCCGAGCTGGGGAACAGCGTCACCTCGCCACGGCGCACTGCCAGCAGCAGGCCCTGGTCGTTTTCGCGTAGCAACAGCTGGCCGTCGAGGGTCGTCAGGGGGCCGACACGGGTGTCGATGCGGAACGGGCGAATGTCGTTGGGGTTACTGTCCAGGCTGACCTCGCCGCGTACCAGTTGCAGCTCGCGTTGCTCGGCGCTGTAGCGCAGGTCGATGGCGCTGGCTGTGTTGAGCTGGATACGGCTGCCATCGCTACCTTGCAACTGGCGCTGCTCACCCGTGGCGGTGCTGCTGTCGGCCAGCAACTGCGGCAGGCCCAGGGGCTCGCGCGCGGCCCAGCCCAGGCTACCGCCAACGGCCAGCAGCGTCAGCAGCTTGAGATGGTCGCGGCGGCTGACGCGCTGGCGCTGGCTGGCGTCCAGGGTGCGCCTGCTCAGGTCCTTGGGCAACCCGGCCAGTTCGTCGCCAAGATGGCTGACCCGCTGCCAGGCCAGGGGGTTGTGCGGGTGGCTGGCCAGCCAGTGCTGGAATTGCTGTTCGGTACGTGGGCTGGGACGATCGAAGCGCAGCTTCACCAGCCAGTCGATCGCCTGGTCGACCTGTGCCTGCGCGGGCGTGTCATCAGGCGTCGGCATAACGCAACCGGTAGCAGACGCCCAGGGCCTTGGCCAGGTCGCGTTCGACGGTAGCCCGGGAAACTTCCAGGCGCTGGGCGATCTGCACGATACTCAAGCCGTCTAGCTGGGCCAGCAGAAACGCCTGGCGGGCACGCGGTTTCAACTGGTGCAGGGCGCGGTCGAGGCGTTCCAGGGCATCGAGGATGACCAGCCGGTGCTCTTCGCTGGGCACTTCAGCCTCGGGCAGGTTAGCTAGGCTTTCCTGGTAGGCGCGTTCCAGGGCGCGACGGCGGAACTGGTCGATCATCAGGCCACGGGCGATGCTGCTGAGGTAGGCGCGGGGCTCCTTCAGTGGTGACACCTGGCGAGCCCGCAGCAGCCGCACGAAGGTATCCTGGGCCAGGTCCGCGGCGTGCTCGCTGCAGCCGACCCGGCTGCGCAACCAGCCGCGAAGCCAAGCATGGTGGGCCTGATAGAGCAGAGCGACCTCGGTTGGCTTGAGCGTGTCGTTGATCTGCATCGTCGCGAAGGCCCAGTCCCGTGAATTATGTGATTGTGAATAGTTCTCAATTCTATGCGGGGGCGATAGCGCGGAGCAATGGTATTCCAGGAATTAGCCGCGCAAGATCCGGCGTTTGCCCGACGAATGGCTGGGCTAAGCTGGACCCGCATTCGACTTCAAGGAGGCGCCATGATTCTGGCCGACCTTTCGCCTGGGGCCTATCGCGAGGCCACTGAGTACCTGGCTGCACTCGACCCTGACTGGTCGCGGCTGATTGCGGCGACCGGGCCCTGCCTGCACCAGGCCACACCGGGGCGCGAGCCCTACGAGGCGCTGGTACGGGCGATTGCCTACCAGCAACTGCATGCCCGTGCGGCCGAGGCGATTCTTGGCCGATTGCTGGCGCTGTTCCCGGAGGATGCGTTCCCGTCGCCGCAACAGTTGTTGGCGGTTACCCCGGAAACGATGCGCGCCTGTGGTTTTTCGGCGAGCAAGATGGCCACTGTGCAGGGCATTGCCCAAGCCCGTCTGGACGGCCTGGTACCGATCCGAGAGGAAGCATTGGCCATGGCCGACGAGGCCTTGATCGAACGCCTGGTAGCGCTGCGCGGGGTAGGGCGGTGGACGGTGGAGATGCTGCTGATCTATTGCCTGGAGCGTTCGGACATTCTGCCGGTGGACGATTTTGGCGTGCGTGAGGGGTATCGGCGGATGAAGGGGCTGGACAAGGCACCGACCCCAGCGCAGATGCGCTCGCTGGGCGGCGGCTGGCGGCCTTACCGCACGGTGGCGGCCTGGTACTTGTGGCGGGCCTGAGGTTTTGCACTGCCTGTGTCGGCCCTTTCGCGGGTAAACCCGCTCCTACAGGTACTGCACAGGGCTTGAAGCCTATGCGGTCGAGGTGGGAGCGGGCAAGCCCGCGAAAGGGCCGGCACCGGCAACAACTAACTGGAAACTCACCGATGAAACCCTACACCACCCTCGATCAACGCTGGCAAGCTGTAGAATCCCGCGACCTCGCCGCTGCCGGCCACTTCGTCTACGCGGTGCGCACCACCGGCATCTACTGCCACCCCGGCTGCAAGTCGCGCATGGCCAAGCGCAGCAACGTCGAGTTCTACGGCACCCCCGCTGCCGCCGAAGCCGCCGGCTACCGCGCCTGTAAACGTTGCTCCGCCAGCACACGCGCCAGCGCAACCCGCCACAGCCAACTGGTCACCCGCGCCTGCCGCCTGATCGAAACCAGTGACCCCGCCCCCAGCCTCGAGCAGCTCAGTGCGCAACTGGCCGTCAGCCCGTTCCACCTGCACCGCCTGTTCAAGGCCGAAACCGGCCTCACCCCCAAGGCCTACGCCACCGCCTTCCGTGCCCAGCGCCTGCGCGCGCACCTGGAAGACGGCCAGCGCTCGGTCACCGACGCCATCTACGATGCCGGCTACAACTCCAACAGCCGCTTCTACGAAAGTGCCGACCAGCGTCTGGGCATGCGCCCCCGGCAGTACCGCGCCGGCGGCGCCGGGGCGACCATCCACTTCGCCCTCGGCCAGTGTTCGCTGGGCGCGATCCTGGTGGCCCAGAGCGAGAAGGGCATTTGCGCGATCCTGCTCGGCGACGACCCCGAGGCCCTGCTGTACGACTTGCAGGATCAGTTCCCCAAGGCCCGCCTGATCGGCGGCGACAGCGCCTACGAACAGCTGGTTGCCGAAGTGGTTGGCTTCGTCGAGGCCCCGGCGCTGGGCCTGGCCTTGCCGCTGGATGTGCAAGGCACGGCCTTCCAGGAACGGGTGTGGCAGGCCCTGCGCGAGGTGCCGGCCGGCAGCCGGGTCAGTTACACCGACATCGCCGAGCGCATCGGTGCGCCCAAGGCGGTGCGCGCGGTGGCCATGGCCTGCGCGGCCAACCACATCGCCGTGGCCATCCCCTGTCATCGGGTGGTTCGCCGTGACGGTGACATCAGTGGCTATCGCTGGGGCGTAGAGCGCAAAAAGCAGCTGCTCAAACGAGAAACGGCACTCTCCTGATCGCCTCAAGCGGCGTAGAATTCCCCGCCAAATCGAATTGTAAAGAGGAATATTCGATGAGGCGTGTCTGCCTTACTCGTTATTGTCCAGGCCTTATGGTCCTGATGGCCCTGATGCTGGCACTGGCCAGCCCGGCCTGGTCGGCTCCCGCTACGCCATTGTCCAACCTGGCAGTGGCAGAAATGCCGGTGCTGGACGAAAACGCCAGCGTCGAACAGTTGAGCGACCGGCTTGACCAGATCCGCCAGGGTGTCACCAGCGAGGCCAACGACGACCTGCTGTCGCAACTGCGCCTGGCGGCTATGCAGGTGCAGCGCCAGGCCGACGCGTTGAGTGCCCAGCGCACCGCGGAAGTGGAAAAACTCGACGACAAGCTCAAGGTCGTCGGCCCGGCTCAGCCGGACGAGGCCGCTACCCTGACTCAGCAGCGCAAAGAGCTGGAGGCCGAGAAAAAGGCGTTGGTAGCCCAGCAGGACCAAGCCATAAAGCTGACCCAGTCGGCGCGCGACCTGTCCACGCAAATCGTCAACCTGCGCCGCAGCCAGTTCAACTCGCAGATCACCAGCCGCGCGGCCTCGCCGCTGACCCCGGCGTTCTGGCAGAGCATCATCCGCCCCACCCAGGACGACGTGGCACGCCTGCGTGACCTGCGCGGCGAGGCAGCCGATGCCATCGCCAGTGCCTTCAGCGCGGAACACCGCTGGCTGTTCATGGCCAGCCTGGTGGCGGCGATCCTGGTCTGGACCCTGATGCGCCGCGTACTCGAACGCTTGCTGGCCAGTGCCATGGTCAGCTGGCTGCCCGAGGGGCGCCTGCGCCGCAGCGCCTTGGCCCTAGGGGTAAGCCTGGCCACTCTGGGCACCATTGCCGGTTCGGTGTCGTTGCTGCGCTGGGGGCTGGAGAGCAGCGCCGAACTGGGCTCGGATATCGCCAGTCTGGCCAACCATATCCTCGCCCTGGTGGTGTTCAGCGCCTTCATCACTGGCCTGGGCCGCGCCATGTTGATGCTGCAGCGCCCGTCCTGGCGCCTGCCGGCGATTCACGACGAGGTGGCCAGCGCGCTGGGCTGGTTCCCGAAGGTGCTGGCGCTGGCATTGATGGTCATGATGACCATGGAGCGTATCAACAGCGTGATCGGTGCCAGCCTGGCGCTGACCGTGGCCGTAAACGGCCTGACCGCGCTGGTGGTGGCGGTCACCTTCGCCGGCGCGCTGCTGCGGTACCGTCATACCCTGCGCAAGCATGACCTGGCGCGCCCCATGGGCCTGGCCGGGTTGATCCCGTTCGTAATGGTCATATGGCTGGCGCTGATCCTGCTGGCCTTGCTCACTGGCTACCTGACGCTCGCCTACTTCCTCACCGCCAAGCTGCTGTGGGTCAGCCTGGTGGTCACCTGTGCCTACTTGCTGACCACCTTCCTCGGTGACCTGTGCGAAACCTTGCTGTCGCCGCGCCAGCCCGGCGGCCTGGCGCTGGCCTCGACCTTGGGCTTGGCCCCACGCCACCAGGCGCAGGCCAGCACCATCCTCGCCGGCATCGGCCGTACCGTGGTGCTGTTCCTGGCTTTGTTGCTGGCGCTGATGCCTTCGGGCACCAGCCCCAGCGAACTGCTGCTGAGCCTGGGCGACTGGGACGGTACCGGTGGCAAGCTGCTCGGCAACCTGAACATCGTGCCGCAGGACATCCTGCTGGCCCTGGCGATCTTCCTCGGCGGCCTGTTCGCCATCCGCGTGGTCAAGCGCTGGCTGAGTGAGCGCCTGCTGCCAGAGACCGACATGGACGCCGGCATGCGTGCCTCGCTGGTGACCCTGGTCGGTTACCTGGGCTTCCTGTTCCTGGCCATGCTGGTGATGTCGACCCTGCGCATCAACCTCACCAGCCTGACCTGGGTGGTCAGTGCCCTGTCGGTGGGTATCGGTTTCGGCTTGCAGCAGATCGTGCAGAACTTCATCTCTGGCCTGATCCTGCTGACCGAACGCCCGGTGAAAGTGGGCGACTGGGTCAGCCTGGCGGGTGTCGAGGGCGATATCCGCCGCATCAACGTGCGCGCCACCGAGATCCAGATGTCCGACCGTTCGACAGTGATCGTGCCCAACTCGCAATTCATCTCGCAGAACGTGCGCAACGTGACCATGGGCAATGCCCTGGGTGTGGTTGGCATTACCCTGACCCTGCCGCTGGATACCGATGCCAACCGCGTGCGTGAACTGCTGCTGGCGGCCTACCACGAGCATGAGGCGATTCTGGATGCGCCGGCCACTTCGGTGTCGTTCAAGGACCTGACGGCCAGTGGCATGGTGATTGGCGTGAGTGGTTACGTGGCCGGGCCGCGGCAGGTGTCAGGTACCCGTAGCGACCTGCTGTTCACCATCCTTGGGCGGTTGCGTGATGAAGGCATAGCCCTGTCTTCGCCGCAGAGCATGGTGTTGGTGCAAGAGGGGGCGCGGCCGGCTGACGAGTCGGTGTGAGCCTTGGGGGCTGCTTTGCAGCCCATCGCCGGCAAGCCAGCTCCCACAGGTATCGCGCAGATCTCAAGCTTTGCGCGGTCCCTGTGGGAGCTGGCTTGCCGGCGATGGGCCGCAAAGCGGCCCCAAATTGCTTAACTGACTGGCATTACCCCATGCCCTCAATGCTGCTTGGCCTGCCTGATCCTCAGCAAAATCACCAACAGCACCAGCAACACCGGCGGCGCCATGGCCAGCAACCCATCGCGCGCCGTCAGCCCCAACCCCAGCACATTCAGCCCGCCATACAACAGCTTGAACAAATTCAGCAGGTAGTAGGTGATGGCAATGATCGATAGCCCCTCCACCGCCCGCTGGATTTTCACCTGGGCATCGGCCCGGGCATTGAGGCTGCGCAGGATCCCGGCGTTCTGCTCTTCCATCTCCACCTGCACTCGCGCTTGCAGCAGGTCGCCCAGGTTGGCCACGTTCTTCGTCAGTTGCTCCAGCCGTTGCTCCGTGGCCGCGCAGTAGCGCACCGTCGGCTTGAACCGGCGCTCGATGAACACCCCCAGGCGCTGGCAATCACCCACATGGCTTTCGCGCAGCTCGCCCAGGCGCTCGAACACCAGTTGCGCATAGGCCTGCGTGGCGCCGAAGCGGTGGCGGGTTTTCACCGTGCGGCTGACCACCTGGCGTGACAGATGGGCAATGGCTTCCAGCAGCCCCTTGGAATCATGGCCATCGCCCCCGGCACTGCGCTCGGACAGGCTGACCAGGGTCTTGTCGAAGGTGTCCAGCTCCAGGCTCAGCTCCTTGGCCGTGGTCAGGGTCAGCGAGGCCATCATGCGGTACGTCTCGATCTCCAGAAGGCGGCGGATCATGCGGCCCTGGCGATAGGCATTGAGGCGGCGGTTGATGAACAGGAAGCGGTTGGTGCCATCCTCGGTCAGGCGGAAATCGCTCCACACCACCGCATCGCCACCACCGACGCACGAGCCGCACGGGTCCTTGAAACCATAGTGGGGCAGGTCCAGGCCCTGTTCGTCACGGACCAGCACCTGCACCGCGTTGATCACCTGTGCCGCTTGCGGGGCAATGGCTTCGGCCAGCACCGGCGGCAGGCTTTGCCACTCGCTGTCAGCGGCAGTGCAAGGCACTACCAGGGTCAGGGTGAAGAATTCGGTGTGCCGCTCCCACTTGAACGGGTGGCCATCCAGGTAGGTGATGCCTTGGGCGGCTGCGTTGTCCAGGGCGTCCGGGCAGCAGCGTTGCAGCAGTGCCGCACAGGCAGCATCACCGCCGAGCAGGGCCAGGTGGAAGACATGCGCCGGGCCGTCGAAATACAGCGACGGGCGGGCGTGCAGTTCGTTGTGCAAGGCGGTGCGTTGAGGATGCATGGGTGGTCCGGCCTGGTGTTGTGATTGTGGGGTACCAGGAAGTGGGACTTTGTTGGAGAAAGGGAAAGTCACGCGGGGCAGAGTTTTGTGTTGCCTGTGCGGCCTCTTCGCGGGTGAATCGGATCGCCGCACCACCGCTCCCACAGGCACTGCACATGACTTGAAGTCGGCACGGTCGGGGTGGGAGCTGGCTTGCCGGCGAAAGGGCCGCAGAGCGGCCCCGGAAATCTCAGCCCAAACACCGCGTCACATGCTTCACCGACTGGAAGGCCGACAACCCCCAAGGCCCCAACTCACGGCCGATCCCGCTACCCTTGGTGCCGCCCCACGAGGTTTCGACGAACACCGCCTGCACCGAGTTGATCCACACATGGCCAACCTCCAGCGCATCGGCTACCCGCTCGGCGCGCTCCAGGTCGGCAGAACATACGGTCGCCACCAGCCCGAAGCGGCTGTCGTTGGCTTCGGCAATCGCCTGCTCTTCGGTAGCGAAGCGCCGCGCGCACAGTACCGGACCAAAGATCTCCTCGGTCCACAGGCGGCTGTCCTTCGGTACATCGGCATACAACGTCGGGCTGACGAACCAGCCCTCACGGTCCAGCACCTTGCCACCGGCCAGGCACTGCAAACCCTCTTCCCGCGCCGTGGCAAAGTAGCTGGCCACCTTCAGCCACTGTGCCTGGCTGGTCAGCGGCCCCATGTCGACCTCTTCGGCCAACGGATTACCGACCCGCAGCTTTTCCAGGGCCGCCTGCAAGCGCGGCAGCAGCGCAGTGGCAATGCCGTCCTGCACCAGCAGCCGCGAAGTGGCCGAACACATTTGCCCGGCATTCCAGGTGATGCCGGCTACGATCCACTCCACCGCCTGGTCCACATCGCAATCATCGAACACCACGATAGCCGACTTGCCGCCCAGCTCCAGAGTCACCGGCCGGCACTGCGCCGAAGCGCTGCGCATCACCTGGCTGCCGACGCTGTTGCTGCCAGTGAACGACAGCTTGTCCAGGCCGCTGTGGTTGCTCAGCGCGGCGCCGGTCTCGGCCTTGCCGTTGACGATGTTCAGCACGCCGGCCGGCAAGCCCAGGCTGTCGGCGATCTGGCCATAGGCCTGTTCGATCAGCGGGGTGACTTCCGAGGGCTTGAGCACCACGCTGCAACCGGCTGCCAGGGCCGGGGCGAGTTTCCAGGCGCTGGTCACCAGCGGGAAGTTCCACGGCACGATCAGGCCGACCACGCCCACCGGCTCCAGGCGGGTGCGGGCGCTGAATCCTGGGGCGGCCAGCGCTACGTCACGGTTTTTCGACGGCAGTTGCTCGGCCAGTTCGGCGTAATAACTGAAGGTGGCGATGGCGTCATCCAGGTCGATCTCGGCCTCGTGGCGCGGCTTGCCGTTGTTGCGCATCTGCAAGGTGATCAGTGCTTCACGGCGTTGCCCGAGCTGTTCGGCAAAGCCGCGCAGGTAGGCAGCGCGCTCGCTGGCGTTGGTGGCTTTCCAGGTGGGCAGGGCGCCGCGGGCGGCGGCCACGGCCTGGTCGACCTGGGCAACGCTGGCGGCCATCAACTCGGCGAACGGTTGCCCGAGCGCAGGGTCATTGACGCTGATGCAGTCGCTGCCTTGGCCTTCGACCCAGCGGCCGGCAATGTAGTGGGAAGTGGTCATGGTCGATTTCCAGTCAGGCCATTTCGGCGGTGGTCACCGGCGTGCGCGCAGTGCTTTTGCAGCGCACCCAACGCGGGCCCTTGGGGCCATACACGCCGGCAGGTTCGGGGAACAGGCTGAGCAGCGCCAGGTACAGTACGCCGGCCAGCCCCAGGGTTACCGGCAGGCTCAGGTCGATGCCGCCGGCCAGGTCGCCCAGTGGGCCGACGAACTGCCCCGGCAGGTTGACGAAGCACAGGCCGACTGCTGCGCTGGGGACCCACGCCCCCATGCCGCGCCAGTTCCAACCGTGCAGGAACCAGTAGTGGCCGCCGCGCTGGCCACGGGTGAACACCTGCAGGTCGTCGGCGTGGTAGAAGCCACGGCGGGTGACCAGCCCAAGGATCATGATCACCATCCATGGGCTGGTGCAGGTGATGATCAGCACGGCGAAGGTCGACACGCTCTGCACCAGGTTGAAGGTGAAGCGGCCAATGAAGATGAAGGCGATTGCCAGTACGCCGATCAGCAGCGTGGCGCCGGCGCGGCTGAGCAGGCGCGGGAACACACTGGACATGTCCAGGCCGGTGCCGTACAGCGCCGTGGTGCCGGTGGACATGCCGCCGATCACCGCAATCAGGCACACCGGCAGGAAGAACCAGCTTGGCGCTACCGCCAGCAGGCCACCGACGTAGTTGTTGGCGGCGATGTAGTCCGGTGCCTGGGTGGCCACCAGGGTAGCGGTGCACAGGCCGAACAGGAACGGGATCAGGGTTGCGCCCTGTGCCGCGATCACCGCCAGCATGATGCGCGCCTTGGGCGTTTCACGCGGGATGTAGCGCGACCAGTCGCCCAGGAAGGCGCCGAACGACACCGGGTTGCTCATGGCCAGGATCGCTGCGCCGACGAACGCCGCCCAGAAGCCCGCCTGGCCCAGGTTGACGCTACCCGCGTAGCCGGCATCGAATGGCCCGGCAAAGGCGACGATGCCCAGCAGGAACAGCAGGCTCGAGGCCCACACGGCAATCTTGTTGACCCACAGCATGAAGCGGAAGCCGAAGATACACACCACCAGCACCAGCACCGCGAACAGGCCGTAGGCCAGGCCCAGGGTCAGGTCGGTTTCCGGCAGGCCGGCCAGGCGCTTGGCCCCGCCGACCAGGGCATCGCCCGAGCTCCACACCGACAGCGAGAAAAACGCTACCGCGGTGAGCAGCGACAGGAACGAGCCGACGATGCGCCCATGCACACCAAAGTGCGCCCCTGACGAGACGGCGTTGTTGGTACCGTTGAGCGCCCCGAACAAGCCCATGGGCGCCAGGATCAGCGCGCCCAGGCCAACGCCGAGCAGAATTGCCCATACGCCGGCCTGGAACGACAGCCCGAACAGCACCGGGAAGCTGCCCAGCACGGCAGTGGCGAAGGTATTGGCGCCGCCGAAGATCAGGCGGAACAGGTCCAGCGGGGAGGCGTCGCGTTGATCGTCGGGGATCTGTTCGACGCCGTTGGTCTCGATACCGGTCGAGTGGCTCATGGTGATGCTCCAGCGCGGTTGTTGTGGGCCGGCGCGGTGCGCGGGCCTTCTTGTGGGTGCGATGGCAGGGCGGCAGGGCCGCTAAAAAAGTACGCTCAGGTCGGCGATATGACCGACAGGTGCTCGTGACAGGCCAGCCACTGTTCAGCCTGGCGGCGGAAGACGATGGTCTCGCGCTCGCTCAATCGGTGTTCTTCACCGGCGATGCGGATGTGGGTGGCCACCTCGTGCATGAAGATCGCCACATCACCTTGCAGGCTCACCTGGGCATTGCCCGACTCGCAGGCGAGCACGGCAAAGCCCTCGGCCTGCCACTGGGCCCAGAGGTCTTCGTAGGCACGGCGCGACAGCAGCGGTTGCGGCAAGGTGTGGAAAAGGAAGGTGGCGTCTTCGCTGAAGCAGGCGAAATAGCGGGCGGTATCGTTGCTGGCGAACGCGGCAACGAGGTCGGCGGCGGCTTGCCGTACCTGGAGTGTCTGGTCCACGGGAGTGGCCTCACGGTTCTTGTGATTGTGGTGAGCGATTCTGGTGGCGGTTGGCGAGGAGAAAAATCGCTGGCGGCAAATAATCAGTTCAGGAATTTGTGAAGTGATGGCAGCGGCCAAGTAACCGACCAAGTAAAAGCAAATGCCATTGGTCTGCTCCGTTGCTGAGCGGATATTGAAATGCCCCTGCTTCTAAATAATACTGCTTCCCATTAACGCCCTCGCGTAACCCTGCCCCGAGGTACTTCCGTGTCGTCGCAGCCCCACAACGCTCAAGTCGGCGAGCTCTACCGTGGCCATCATTCGTGGCTGCGTGGCTGGTTGCTCAAACGCCTGGAATGCCAGCACCAGGCTGCCGACCTGGCCCAGGACACGTTCCTGCGCCTGTTGGGGCGTGACACTCTGCACGGGCTGCGCGAGCCACGGGCGTTTCTGGCAACCGTCGCCAAGGGGCTGGTGGTGGATCATTACCGCCGCCTGAGCCTGGAGCGGGCCTGGCTCGACAGCCTGGCCGCGCTGCCCGAACCTGAAGCCCCGTCGGCCGAAGCGCGGGTACTGGTACTGGAAACCCTGGTGGAAATCGACCGCATGCTCGACGGGCTGAAGCCCAAGGTGCGCAGTGCGTTCCTGCTGTCGCAGCTCGACGGCCTGACCTATCCACAAATCGCCGAGCAGCTTGGCATCTCGCTCAGTTCGGTGCAGCAGTACATGACCCAGGCGTTCGGCCATTGCTATCGGGTGCTGTATTCGTGAGCCTGGCCGAGCCAACAGCGGAGGTGGTGGCGCAAGCCATCGACTGGCGAGTGCGCCTGGCGTCCGGGCTGGCCCCGGTCGAGGAACTGGAAGCCTGTGTGCGCTGGCGCCGGCTGCATCCGAGCCATGAACAAGCCTGGCAGCGTCTGGCGGTGTTCGATGGGCGCCTGGGTGGCATGCCACCACCGCAGGCAAGCCAGGCCCTGCGCTACCGCGACCGGCGCACGGTGCTCAAGGGGTTGGCATTGCTGTTGGGGGGCACGGCGCTGGCCGGGGGTACCAGCCTGGGCTTGCATGGCACGCCCTGGTTGGCCGAGCAGCGCACGGCCACCGGCGAACGACGGCGCCTGGCGCTGCCCGACGGCGGCTGGCTGCAGATGAACAGTGGTACGGCGCTGGACCTGGCATTCGACAGCCAGCAGCGGCGGGTGCGGCTGTTGGCCGGGGAGATCATGATCCAGACCGGTAAACAGGGGGCTGAGCGGCCGTTCTGGGTCGACACGCCCATGGGCCGTTTGCAGGCGTTGGGTACCGGCTTCACGGTGCGCCTGGGCGAAGACAGCGTGTTGCTGGCCGTGGAGGAGGGGGCCGTGGCGGTGCGGCCGAGCGCCGGGCAGCAGACTGCGGCAGTCGTCCATGCCGGGGAGCAGGCGCGTTTTGATCGCCAGGGCGTGTTCGCGGCGCAACCGCTGGACCGCGATGCGCTGGCGTGGCGCGAAGGATACCTGGTGGTCCGGCAGTGGCCTTTGGCGCGGCTGTGCGCCGAACTTGGGCGCTATCGCAGCGGGGTACTGCGCTGTGACCCGACGGTTGCGGATTTGCTGATTTCCGGGGTGTTTCCGGTGGGCGAGACAGATCGGGCGCTGGCGGCGTTGGGGCATAGCCTGCCGGTGCGGGCTCGGTACCTTACCCGGTGGTGGGTGACACTGGAGCCAGCCTGACAAAGCGCGTGGGCCTTTTCGCGGGCGCGCCCGCTCCCACAGGATATGCGGCGCCCCAACTGGCTGTGTTCTCTGCGCGACAGCGAATGTTCCACAGGCAAACCACCGTACCTATGGGAGCGGGCTTGCCCGCGAAAAGGCCCACACAAATGCCAAGAAAATTATTTTCAGTTTCTTTTTGCAGTTTTTTCGCCGTGGCTCGGCCTCCTTGCAATTCCGCTCATGACAACAAGGAAACCCCATGGCGTCGTCCCCCTACACCCCGCTTGCCCGAGCCCTGCGCATCGCCCTGCTGGGACTGAGCGTCAGCCTGCCCCTGGGCAGCCCAGCGCTGGCCGCGCCGGGCCATCACTTCGAAGTGCCGGCTGGCAGCCTTGAAAATGCCCTTAACGCCTATGCCCGTCAGGCGGGTGTGTTGCTGAGCTTCGACCCGGCACTTACGCGCGGCCTGAGCAGCCGCGGCCTGTCGGGCGATTACCCGATCGAGATAGGCTTCGCCACATTGCTCGGCAATACCGAGCTGGCCGCCGAGGTCAGCAGCGATGGCAGCTGGCGCCTGGTACGCGCGGGTGCCGAGAGCACAGTCACCCTGCAGGCGCAGACCATTTCCGCCATGGGCGAAGAGAACCCGCTGGGGCCGGTGGGCAGCTACGTGGCCAAGCGCAGCATCACCGCGACCAAGACCGACACGCCGATCCACGAGACCCCACAGTCCATCTCTGTGGTGACCCGTGAACGCATGGAGGCCCAGGGCGTGCAGTCGGTCAACGAGGCCTTGCGCTACACCCCCGGTGTTTCCTCCTACGGTGCCAACAACCGCTCCGACTGGTACACGGTAGTGCGTGGCTTCTCGCCGACCACCTACCTCGACGGCCTGCAATTGCCGACCACGATCAACCTGGCCAGCTGGATGGTCGACCCCTACATGCTCGAACGGGTCGAAGTGCTGCGTGGCCCGGCTGGCGTACTGTATGGCCAGGGCGACCCAGGCGGGGTGATCAACCAGGTATCCAAGCGCCCGAGCACTGTCAGCAGCCACGAAATCCAGGCCCAGTACGGTACCGACGCGCGCCGCCAGCTGGGCTTCGACAGCACCGGTGCGCTGGATGACGAGGGCGTATGGAGTTATCGCGTCACCGCCATCGGCCATGAAGCCAACATTCGCGACACCCCTTGGGAAGACAAGCGCCAGGCGCTATCCGCCGCGCTCACCTGGCAGCCGTCCGAAGATACTCGGCTGACTGTGCTGGGCAGCTATCTGGCGGACGATTCCAACGCCCAGGACAACTTCCTGCCGGCGGTGGGCACGCTGTCCCATTCGCCCTACGGCAAGATTGGCCGTGATACCTTCACTGGCGACAAGCACTTCTCCAAATATGAGAAGACCCAATACAGCCTCGGCTACGAATTCGAAACGCGCCTGAACGACGTCTGGCAATTGCGCCAGAACCTGCGCTACTCGCACCTGGACCTGAACGACAACATGGTCTTCGGCGTCGGCACCACCGCCTACTACGGCATGGAAGGCGGCGATGAGCGCACGCTGCTGCGCTACGCCGGCATCGAGAACCCCAAGTACAGCCGCTGGGCTGTGGATAACCAGGCACAGGCCGACTTCAGCACCGGCGCTGTCGGCCATACCCTGCTGATCGGCGTGGATTGGCAGCGCCAGCAGACTTCCGACCCGCAGGCCTACATCCTGACCACCCCCGTCGACCTCTACGGCGGTACGGATTACGGCCCGGTCGACCCCAGCCAGTTCACCCCGGACACTTGGAGCTACAGCCACCAGACCAGCCGGCAGACCGGATTGTACCTGCAAGACCAGTTGCGTTTCGACGACCACTGGGTGCTGACCCTGGGTGGCCGCTATGACTGGGCCACCTCCGAAACCCGCAACTGGACCGTTGCCGGCTCCGATCCCGAAATACATACCCGTGACGAGGCGTTCAGTGGCCGGGTTGGCCTGGTCTACCTGGCCGACAACGGCCTGGCGCCCTACCTGAGCTACAGCGAAGGCTTCACGCCAAACCCGGGCACCGACGCCAACAATCAGCCGTTCGAGCCGACCGAAGCCAAGCAATATGAAGCGGGTATCAAATACCAGCCACCGGGCTCGAACAGTTCGGTAACTGCCGCGGTGTTCGAGATTACCCAGGATAATGTGCTAACCACCGCGCCAGGCAACCCCAACGACAAAGTACAGACTGGCCAGGTGCGCTCGCGTGGCATCGAGCTGGAAGGGGTGGCCAGTTTGAGCAACGAACTCAACCTGATTGCCACCTATACCTACCAGGATGTGAAGGTGACCAAGGCCAACGACGAGAGCGATGGCAAGACGCCGATCAGCATTCCGACACCGCGCAACCTGGCTTCGGTGTGGGCTGACTACACCTTGCACGATGGCTTGCTCAAGGGCCTGGGTTTCGGCGCCGGCGTGCGCTACACCGGGCGCAACCCAGGGGCTGCGGACAATTCGCTGAACGTGCCAGCGTACACCTTGCTGGACGCGGCCGTGCATTACGAAACCGGGCCATGGCGCTTTGCGGTGAATGCCAGCAACCTGGCCGACAAGGAGTACGTGGCGGGTTGTTATGACGCTACCCGCTGCATCTATGGCAATGGGCGCACGGTGCTGGGTACGGCGACCTATCGTTGGTAACACGCTGCATCAGCGGGGATGTATCCACTGTGGGAGCGGCCTTGCGTCGCGAAAGGGCCGCACAGCGGCCCCAGCAATCTCTGCTGCGAAGCTAAAAACCTGGGGCTGCTACGCAGCCCTATCGCGACGCAAGGCCGCTCCCACAGGGATGGTGTCGGCAGCCTTTGCTGTCATCTGGCTGCAACGAATATTCAGCAACATTTCTGCCATCTCCCCGTGCCTCATTGCGAGTTCGAATGGGCCATCCCGCACTGCATCTGCCCCAGGACCACGACCTGTTCGGCCTGCTCTACGCCTTCGCCTTCCAGCCTGGCCAGCCCGGGCGCGAAATCGACTCGGCGCAGTTGCTGCACAAGCTTGGTCAGCCGCTGGAGCCCGACGAGTTTCTCTGGGTGCACCTGAACCTGGCCCATGCCGCCTGCGAGCGCTGGTTGCGCACGCATTTGCAGTTGCCCGAGGCGTTCTTCGAAACCCTGCGCGAAGGCTCGCGCTCGACCCGTATCGAGCACGCCGACTCGGCGCTGCTGGCGGTGGTCAACGACGTGGTGTTCAACTTCGGCCTGGTCTCGTCGGACATCTCCACGCTGTGGGCCTGCGCCAGCAGCCAGTTGCTGGTGAGCGCGCGCTTGCAGCCATTGCATTCGGTGGACAAGCTGCGCTCCTCGGTCAAGCATGGCGAGCGCTTCCATTCGTCCATCGAACTGCTGGTGCACCTGCTGCGCGACCAGGGCGATGTGCTGACCCAGATCGTGCGCGAAACCACCACCAGCGTCGACCGCATCGAAGACCAGATGCTGTCCCAGCGCCTGAGCGACAACCGCGCCGAGCTGGGCAGCATGCGCCGGGTGCTGGTGCGCTTGCAGCGCCTGCTGGCGCTGGAGCCGGGCGCGCTGCTGCGCCTGCTCAACCGGCCGCCCGAGTGGCTGCAGGAGCAGGACATACGCCAGCTGCGCGCGGCCACCGAAGAATTCACCCTGGTGATCAGCGACCTCACCGCCCTGGGCGAGCGGATCAAGCTGCTGCAGGAAGAAATCGCCGCCAAGCTCACCGAGCAGACCAACCGCACCCTGTTCACCCTGACGGTAGTGACCGTGCTGGCGCTGCCCATCAACATCATCGCCGGCTTCTTCGGCATGAACGTCGGCGGTGTGCCCTTGGCGGACGACCCCCATGGTTTCTGGGGGCTGGTGGCGCTGGTGGCGACCTTTACCGTTCTGGCGGGGCGCTGGGCGTTCAGCAAGTGGCGCGAATACTGAAACCGCGCCCCTCGATCAGTTCGCCTCCCGCACTGCGCTCAAGAACGCCCGGGTCCGCTCCTGCTGAGGGTTCTCGTAGATCTGCGCCGGCGTACCCTGCTCATGGATCTGCCCCTTGTAGAAGAAGCACACCCGATCAGCGAACTCCCGGGCAAAGCCCATCTGGTGCGTCACCATCAGCATGGTCAGGTTGTGCTCGCTGCCCAGCCGGCGGATCACATTCAGCACTTCGCCACACAACTCTGGGTCCAGCGCCGAAGTCACTTCGTCGAACAGCATCACTTTTGGCCGCATCGCCAGCGCCCGGGCAATCGCCACGCGCTGTTGCTGGCCGCCGGACAACTGCGAGGGGTAATGCTCGAACTTGTTGCCCAGGCCAACCATTTCCAGCAGTTCGGCAGCGCGCTCCCGCGCTTCGGCCGGCTTGACCCCCAGCACCTGCACCGGCGCCTCGATCACGTTCTGCAAAGCGCTCATGTGCGGGAACAGGTTGAAGCTCTGGAACACCATGCCGATCTTCGCCCGCACCTTGCGTACATGGCGTTCGCTGGCGGCGACCAGCGCACCGTTGCGCCCAGGCATGTGGGTGAGCGATTCGCCATCGACTTCGATCATGCCCTGGTCGATGCCTTCCAACGTCATCAGCACCCGCAGCAAGGTCGACTTGCCCGAGCCGCTGGGGCCGATGATCGCCACCTTCTCGCCGGGTGCGACCTCGAGGTTGAGGCCATCGAGCACGGTAAAGTTGCCGTAGCGTTTGGTCACGTCCTTGAAGCTGACGATGGGTTGGGCGATGGCCGGGGTGGGCATGCGGGTGTCCAGCGGCAGGGTGGTGGTGGCAGTGGCGAGGTGGGTCACAGGCGCAATCATCAGCGGAGCTCCAGGCGCACTTCAAGGCGCCGAACGAGGTAGGCCAGAGCGACGCTCAAAGCCAGGAAGAACAGACCGACCAGGGTGATCGGCTCCAGGTAGCGGAAGCTTTCGGAGCCGACGTTCTTGGCCTGCTGCATGATTTCCACCACGGTGATGGCCGACAGCACCGGGGTGTCCTTGAGCATGGCGATCAGGTAGTTGCCCAGCGGCGGCAGGATTGGCCGGATCGCCTGGGGCAGGATGACCACTCGATAGGCGGTCCACGGCGCGAAGTTCAGGGCGACCACCGCTTCCCACTGGCTGCGCGCCACCGAGTCGAGGCCGCCGCGGTACACCTCGGCCAGGTAGCAGGCATAGTGCAGGCCGATACCGATGATGCCGGCCTGCATGGCGGTCATGTTGACCCCGTAGTTGGGCAGCACGTAGTAGAGGAAATACACCTGGATCAGCAGCGGCGTGCTGCGGATGAACTCGATCACCAGCGCCACCGGCCACGACAGCCAGGCCTGGCGGCTGCGCCGGGCGATGGCCAGGAACAGGCCGAGCACTACCGCGATCAGAAAGCCCACCAAGGTGATGCCCAAGGTTTTCAGTGACGCCTGCAGCAAGTCGGGCAGGATCTGCGCGACGTAGTTCCAGTCCCAGACATTCATGACAGGCTCCCCCGCAGGCGACCACGGCTCAGGCGCCGTTCGACCCGGCGCATGAGGAAGTTGATGACCTGCGCCAGGACGAAGTACAGCAGCAGGGTAAGGCTGAAGATCTCCAGGGTCTGGAACGTCGCCTGATCCAGCTGGCGGGCGCGGAAGCTCAGGTCCGACAGGGTGATCAGCGACACCAGCGAGGTGTTCTTCAGCAGTTCGATCAGCAGGTTGGTACCGGGAGCGATGGCCGCCAGCAACGCCTGGGGCAGGATGATCCGCCGGAAGCGGGTGGCGGCCGGCATGTTCAGCGCGGTGCAGGCCTCGTACTGCCCCTTGGCTACCGAACTGATCGCCCCGCGCATCACTTCGGCGCCGTAGGCACCGATATGCAGCCCGAGGCCGACGATGGCCACGGTGTAGGCGCTGAGTTCGAGGTTGAACGGTGGCAACGGCAGCACGAAGAACAGCCAGAACAATTGCACCAGCAACGAGGTGCCCCGGAACAGTTCGATATAGGCCACGCACAGCCAGCTCAATGGCCGCCATGACGAGCGCCGGCCCAGGGCGGCGAGGATCGCGGCGACGATGGCCAGCAGCGAGCCGAAGAAGGTGACCTGGATGGTGATCCAGGCGCCCTGCAGTAACAACGGTATCAATTCACCCATGGTTCGACCTGCATAATCGGATGACACAGGGAATGGCACGGCAAGCGCCATGCCACTTCGATTCACTGCTGGGCACAGAGCTCGGCGGCGGTCTTGTCGGTCACGTTGGAGCGGTCGAAACCGAACGGTGCGACAGTCTTCAGATGTTCCTCGCTACCCAGCCACTGCTTCATCTCGGCGTTGACCGCATCGCGCAGGGCTTTGTCCTCGGGGCGGAAGGCCAGGGCACCGTAGCCGGTGTGGGCCGGGTCATCGCTGAAGTCGCTGATCGCCTCGACCTTGTCACCGCCTTTCTTGGCCAGGCCCTTCATGGTCAGCTGGGTGCCCACGGCGGCATCGGCGCGGCCCGCGCGCACGGCCTGCAGTTGGGCGGTGGTGTCTGGCACCTGGAGGATCTGCGCATCCGTGACGCCCGAGTCGCGGGCATAGGCGAGGTTGACCGTACCAGCCATGATCGCCAGCTTCACGTCGGGGTTCTTGGCTATGTCGGCGTAACTGTGCAGGTTCTTCGGGTTGCCTTGGGCCACCAACAGGGTGTCGGGCAGGGCGTATTGCGGATCGGTGAAGATCACCTGCTTGCAACGAGCCGGGGTGATGTACATGCCGGCGGCAATCACATCGAAGCGCCCGGCACGCAAGCCCGGGATCAGCGAGCCCCACTCGGTGAGCACGCCATCGACCTGCTTGATGCCCATCTTCTCGAAGATGACCTTGGCGATTTCCGGCGACTCCCCGGTTACCCGGCCGTCGGTTTCGGTGAAGGCGAATGGGGTTTCGTTGGCGTAGCCGATGCGGATGCGGCTGGTTTCCTTGATCTGCTCCAGGCTGGCGGCCTGGGCGCTGGCAAGCACGCCGAGGGTAGCGCAGGCCACCAGCAGGCGCTGGAACGGGCGTGGAACGTTGAAAGGCTGGCTCATCAATGAATCTCCTGTTTGTTATAAAGACCGTCGCCGACGGCTCTGTGTTAGGAGGCAGTGGAGCAAAACAGCGAAAGCAGGGTCGGTCGTTTGTTCGAGGCTGCCAGGCAGCGGGTTGTCGACCTTGGACGGAGCATACAAAAGCTGAAACGGCGATGGCATTGCACTAGGACAATTGCCCAGACAGCTTGTTAGGGTGATGCTGTGGCCCTGGCCAAGGCAAGCGAAGCGAACATCATGATGCACAGTTGGAAGGCAGCCCTCGACGCCGCCCGCATCGGCGAATCCAAATACAAGATTCTGGTCCAGGTGGTCACCGGTGAGATCGAGCGCGGTGTGCTGCTGCACGACCAGCGTTTGCCACCGCAGCGCCAGGTGGCCGATGCCCTGGGCATCAGTGTGCAGACCGTGACCAATGCCTACAAGGAACTGGAGCGGCAAGGCCTGGTGCGCTGCGAAATCGGCCGTGGCAGTTTCGTCAGCCGGCGCATGAGCGACCGTGTGTCGGATGACATCATCGACCTGCCCGAGCGCACCCTGGTCGACTTCTCCATCACCCGCATCCTGCACACCCAGGTGCATGAACGTATCTGGCGCGACACTTGCGCCGAACTGGCGGTGGAGGAAGAGCAGCCGTGGATCCATGCCTACCGGCCGATCGCCGGTTTCGAGAGCCATCGCGAGGCCGCGGTGCGCTGGCTCGACGGCCTGGGCATGCGCGTCGAACGCGACGATGTGCTGGTCACCAATGGCGCCGCCCACGCCATTTTCCTGGCCTTGGCCTCGCTGGCCGGGCCAGACGATGTGGTGCTTTGCGAGGGGCTGACCGACCATGGTGTGATCGGTAACTCACAGGTGCTCGGTTTCACCCTCAAGGGCCTGGAGATGGACCGCGAGGGTATCGACCCGGAGCATTTCGAGGACATCTGCAGCAACGAGCGGGTGACCGCGCTCGTGTGCACGCCCAACCTCAACAACCCGACCGTCAGCCTGATGCCCGACAGCCGCCGGCAGGAGATCGCCGCCATCGCCCGGCGCTTTGGCGTGCACATCATCGAGGATGACGTGTACGGGCCGCTGCTCGGTGGCCGTCATGCACCGCCGCTCAGTACCTATGCACCGGAGCTGTCGTTCTATTGCACCAGCATGACCAAGTCGGTGCTGACTGGCCTGCGCGTGGGCTACCTGGCCATGCCCAAGCGCCTGGCGCTGCGTACCGAGAGCATCCTGCGGGTGAACAGTTGGATGGCCACGCCGCTGGTGGCGGAAATCGCCTCGCGCTGGATCAACGATGGGCGTGCCATGCAGTTGGTGGAGTTGCAGCGCACGTTGTTGGGCGAGCGCCAGGCATTGTTGCGGGAATACCTGGGGGAATACGTTCGCGGTCAGCATCCCCATGCATTGGGCGCGTGGCTGAACATTCCCGAACGCTGGGAGGTAGACAGCCTGGTGCGGGCCTTGCGTCGCAGGCAAATTGCCGTGACCCCGCCGGAGCCGTTTCTGGTACGCGGCACCCCACGGCCGCGGGCGGTGCGCTTGTGCGTGGGCGCCGAATGTTCCGAGGCGAAGATGCGCCAGGCGTTGGGCGATATGCGCGAGTTGTTCGGGCAGTATCCGCAGATCCATGAGCTGTGAGCAGCCTGTACCGGCCTCTTCGCGGGTTCGGGCTAACGCCATACCTGTGGGAGCGGGCATGCCCGCGAACACCGGCAAGGCCGGTGCCATCTATCGCGCTGGCTTCTTCGCGGGCGCGCCCGCTCCCACAGGGGTCGCATCAGGGCTGACAGGCGTTGGACACAAGATATGCAGCGCCTGTGGCGAGCCCCGGGAACCCTGATGCCTTTGCCAGAAACCATAGAATCTCCCACAGGGACAGCGCAGGCTTGCGACTCGCGCCGTATCTGTGGGAGCGGCAAAAACAAATTCTCAGGCAAATTGCCCTAGTACATTCATCACGACAATTTTCGCCTCATACACTCCGCCCAACATCAGTTCACTTGTTGGGTCCCGGTCATGTCAGCGCTCTCGCTTCACGATCTCTACCTCGCCCGCCAGCGTATCCACGGCCTCGTGCGCAGCACACCGCTGGAGCTTTCACCCAGCCTGTCGCGGCACCTGGGCGTGCCGGTCTACCTGAAGCTCGAAGCCCTGCAGACCACCGGTAGCTTCAAGCTGCGCGGTGCCAGCAATGCCATTGCCGCACTCGGCCCCGAGCACCGCTCGCGTGGCGTGGTCACCGCCTCTACGGGCAACCACGGCCGGGCGGTGGCCCACGCCGCTGCGCAACTGGGTGTGAAGGCGACCGTGTTCCTTTCGCAACTGGTGCCGGCCAACAAGGTCCAGGCCATCCGCGACCTGGGCGCCGAAGTGTGCATCGTCGGCCAGTCCCAGGACGATGCCCAGCAGGCCGCACAACAGCATGCCGACGAACACGGCGCCGCCTTGATTCCGCCCTTCGACCACCCCTTGGTCATCGCCGGCCAAGGCACCCTGGGCCTGGAAATCATCGAGCAGTTGCCCGAGGTGGAGCAGGTGCTGATCCCGCTCTCCGGTGGCGGCCTGTTCGCCGGCGTGGCGCTGGCGCTGAAAAGCATCAACCCGGCGATCACCACCCATGGCATCAGCATGCAGCGCGGCGCGGCGATGCACGCCAGCCTGCAAGCCGGCAGCCCGGTCGAGGTCGAGGAGCTGCCAACCCTGGCCGACTCGCTCGGCGGCGGCATCGGCCTGGGTAACCAGTACACCCTGAGCATGACTCAACGCTTGCTCGACCAACTCCACCTGCTGCCGGAAGCGTCGATCGCCAACGGCATGCGCCACGCCTACCAGCACGAACGGCTGGTGCTCGAAGGCGCCGGCGCGGTTGGCATCGCCGCACTGCTCGACGGCCTGGTGGCGGCCCGTGGTCCGCTGGTGGTGGTGGTCAGCGGGCGCAACGTCGACAGCGCACAGCACCAGCGCGTCATCAACGGCGGCGACGCCTGAGACTTCACGTTCCCTTCATTGGAGGTATTCGAATGCCGGCCATCACCTTGCTCAGCGAAGCCGACCTGCGTAGCTGCATCACCCTCGACCGCGATGCGCTCGATGCCATCGAACGGGCCTTTGCCCTGCTGGCCACGGCCAAGGTGGCGATGCCGCCGATCCTGCGCCTGGACGTGCCCGAACACAACGGCGAAGTGGACGTGAAAACCGCCTACCTGCCGGGGCTGGAACGATTCGCGATCAAGGTCAGCCCAGGCTTTTTCGACAACCCCAAGCTTGGCTTGCCCAGCCTCAACGGCATGATGATGCTGTTGTCGGCACGCACCGGCCTGCTCGATGCCTTGCTCCTCGACAACGGCTACCTCACTGCCGTGCGCACGGCCGCGGCCGGCGCAGTGGCCGCCCGTTGGCTTGCGCGCCAGGACAGCCGCAGCGTGGCGCTGATCGGCAGTGGCGAGCAGGCACGCCTGCAATTGCAGGCGCTGCGCCTGGTGCGGCCGATCGAACAGGTCAAGGTCTGGGGCCGCGACGCAGAAAAAACCGCTGCGCTGTGTGATGAACTTGGACGCGACGGCCATTTGCAGGTGCAAGCCTGCGACAGTGTCGACCAAGCCATGCAGGCAGTGGACATCGCCATCACCTGCACGCCCAGCCGCGAGCCGCTGATCCAGCCGCATCACCTGCACCCTGGCCTGCATATCACCGCGATGGGCTCGGACGCCGAGCACAAGAACGAGATCGCGCCCAAGGCCCTGGCCCAGGTCGATCGTTACGTGGCCGACCGCCTCAGCCAGACCCGCGTGCTGGGCGAGCTGCACCACGCCTTGCGCGCCGGTGCGGTCAGCGACCAGGCCGAGTTTTCCGAGTTGGGCCAGATCATCGCCGGGCAACGGCCGGGCCGCGTCAGTGACCAGCAGGTCACCCTGTGCGACCTGACCGGCACCGGGGCCCAGGATACCGCCATCGCCAACCTCGCCTTCGAACGCGCAGTCGCCGCCAACAAAGGCCTGGCATTTCTCAGCTGAAACTTTCGCAACCCACTCACAAGAAGGGCATCCGTATGTCACAGACAGTGGTCAACCTGCCGTTCAGCCGGCAGGAATACGCCCAGCGCCTGGCCAAGACCCGCGCCGCCATGCAGGCGCAGGGGCTGGAGCTGTTGCTGGTTACCGATCCATCGAACATGGCCTGGCTCACCGGTTATGACGGCTGGTCGTTCTACGTGCACCAGTGCGTGCTGCTGGCGCTCGATGGCGAGCCGATCTGGTTCGGCCGCGGCCAGGATGCCAACGGTGCCAAACGCACGGTGTTCATGCAGCACGACAACATCGTCGGCTACCCGGACATCTACGTGCAGTCGCGCGAACGCCACCCCATGGACTACCTGTGCCAGGAAGTGATCCTGGCCAAGGGCTGGGGCAGCCTGAGCATCGGCGTGGAGATGGACAACTACTACTTCAGCGCCGCGGCCTACCAGGCATTGTGCAAGCACCTGCCACAGGCGCGCTTCAGCGATGCCGCCGGGCTGGTCAACTGGCAGCGGGCGGTCAAGTCGCCGCAGGAAATCGACTACATGCGCATCGCCGCACGTATCGTCGAACAGATGCATGGGTGCATCCTCGAACGCATCGAGCCGGGCATGCGCAAGAACGAGCTGGTGGCCGAGATCTACCGCAGCGGCATCCTTGGTGTCGACGGCCATGGCGGCGACTACCCGGCCATCGTGCCACTGTTGCCGACCGGTGCCGACGCCAGCGCGCCACACCTGACCTGGGATGACTCGCCGTTCACCCGCGGGGCCGGCACCTTCTTCGAGATCGCCGGGTGCTACAAACGCTACCACTGCCCGCTGTCGCGCACCGTGTACCTGGGCAAGCCGCCGCAGCACTTCCTCGACGGTGAAAAGGCCGTGGTCGAGGGCATCGCTGCTGGCCTCGATGCCGCACGCCCAGGCAACACCACCGGTGACATCGCCCGGGCGTTCTTCCGCGTGCTGGAGAAATTCGGCATCCACAAGGACAGCCGCTGCGGCTACCCGATCGGCATCAGCTACCCGCCAGACTGGGGCGAGCGCACCATGAGCCTGCGCCCGAGCGACACCAGCGTGCTGCAGCCGGGCATGACCTTCCACTTCATGCCGGGGCTGTGGATGGACGACTGGGGCCTGGAGATCACCGAAAGCATCCTCATCACCGAGACCGGGGTCGAGACCCTGTGCAACGTGCCGCGCCAGCTGTTCGTGAAGGACTGACCCATGAATGCAATCGCACAGGCCGCCGCCGCGGTGGCCAACCCGATCAGCTGCACCCTGGATTTCGAGCGGGACGGCGTGCAGCACGGCTTCCTCAAGCTGCCGTACTCGCGTGACGACTCGGCCTGGGGGGCGGTGATGATCCCGCTGACCGTGGTCAAGCACGGCACTGGTCCGACCGCCTTGCTCACTGGCGGCAACCACGGTGACGAATACGAAGGCCCGGTGGCGCTGAGCAAGCTGGCCCAGCAGCTGCAGGCCGAGCAGGTGAGCGGGCGGGTGATCATCGTACCGTTCATGAACACACCGGCGTTCCATGCCGGCACCCGCACTTCGCCGATCGACCAGGGCAACCTCAACCGCAGCTTCCCCGGGCGCCCCGATGGCAGCGTGACGGAAAAGATCGCCGACTATTTCCGCCGTACCTTGCTGCCGCTGGCCGATATCGTCCTGGACATTCATTCAGGTGGTCGCACCCTCGACTTCCTGCCGTTCGCCGCCTGCCACGTGCTGCCCGACAAGGGCCAGCAGGCGCGCTGCGAAGCCGGCATGCAGGCCTTTGCCGCGCCCTACAGCATGCGCATGCTCGAACTCGATGCGCAGGCGATGTACGACACCGCCGCAGAAGAGCAGGGCAAGGTGTTCGTCACCACCGAGCTGGGCGGTGGCGGCACCTCCACGGCCAAAAGCGTAGCCCTGGCCGAGCGCGGCGTGCGCAACCTGCTGATACACGCCGGCATCCTCGCCGGCGAAATGGAGCAGGGCGAGACCACCCTGCTGGACATGCCCGATGGCGATTGTTTCATCGCCAGCGAGCATGACGGTTTGCTGGAGATGTGCCGCGACCTGGGCGAAACGGTCAGCCAGGGCGAAGTGATCGCCCGTATCCATGACGTCCGCCGCACTGGCAGCGCCCCGGTCGAATACCGCGCCCGCCGCAGCGGCCTGCTCGCCGCCCGGCACTTTCCCGGGCTGGTGCAGTGCGGCGACACCCTGGCGGTGATCGCCGACGTACTGGCCTAGCGCGCTACCACGATAACGAGGTATGGAGAACAGTCATGTCACACCACTACCCATTCAATAGCCTGTGCCACGTCGACGGCCAATGGCTGCACAGCCACAGCGGCAACAGCATCGCCGTGCACGACCCGGCCAGCCGCCAGGTCATCGGCCATGTGCCGCTGCTCGACCACGAGCAGATCGTCGCCGCCGTGGATGCGGCCCAGCGGGCTTTCCCGGCCTGGCGTCAGCAGAGCCTGGACAGCCGCGCTGCCTTGCTGCGGCGCTGGGCCGAATTGATGCTCGAGCATCAGGAGTCCTTGGCGCGCATTCTCAGCGAGGAGCAAGGCAAGCCGTTGGCCGAAGCGCGCGGTGAAATCGCCTATGCGGCGAGCTTCATCCCCTGGTTCGCCGAGGAGGCCCGGCGCCTGCACGGGCAGACCATTCCCAGCCATATTCCAGGTGCCCAACTGAGCACGCTGAAGGAGCCTGTCGGCGTCTGCGCGCTGCTCACCCCGTGGAACTTCCCCAGCGCCATGATCACCCGCAAGGCGGCTGCAGCGTTGGCCGCTGGTTGCACAGTGGTGGTCAAGCCGGCCCATGAAACGCCATTCTCGGCGTTAGCCCTGGCGCAGCTGGCAGAGGATGCCGGCTTCCCGCCGGGGGTGTTCAACGTGGTGATCGGCGAGCCACAGATGACCATGGAAACCCTGGTGCGCGACAGCCGTGTGCGGGCGGTCAGCTTCACCGGCTCGACTCGGGTCGGCAAGCTGGTGTTGCAGGCCGCGGCGCAGGATGTGAAGAAAGTGGCCCTGGAGCTGGGCGGCAATGCGCCGTTCATCGTCTGCGCCGATGCCGATCTCGAACTGGCCGTGCGGGTTGCCGTGGCGGCCAAGTTCCAGACCTCCGGCCAGGACTGCTGTGCGGCCAACCGGATCATGGTGCAGCGGCCGTTGTACGAGGCTTTCCTAGCGCGTTTCGCCGAGGCGGTGCGGGCGCTCAAGGTTGGCCCGGCCATGGTCGATGGCGAGGAAACGGCGGCAGAGATCGGCCCGCTGATGCACCAGGCCGCCTTCGATGCTACCCAGGCCCGGGTCGAGGATGCCCTGCTGCAGGGTGCCCGGCGCCTGGTCGGCGGCGAAGGGCATGCCCTGGGGGGCTGGTTCTTCCAGCCGACGGTGCTGGCCGATGTCACCCCGGCGATGCGCATCTACCAGGAAGAAAACTTCGCACCGATCGCCGGGGTCATGCCGTTCGACACGCTGGAGCAGGCCATCGCCATGGCCAACGACACCGAATACGGCCTGGCCGCCTACATCGTCGGCAATCGCCTCGATGTCGTGCACCCGCTGGTGCGCCGGCTCGACCACGCGATGGTGGCGATCAACGGCGTCAAGTTCACCGGTCACCCAATCCCGTTCGGCGGCATGAAGGCCTCGGGCCTGGGCCGCGAAGGCGGCAGCGAGGGCTTCGAGCCCTTCGTCGAAACCAAATACGTTTGCCTGCACCACCAAGGTCAGTTCTAAGGAGTGTTTGCCATGAGCCAAGATTTCAGCCAGCTGTTCGAACAGGACCGCGCCCACTTCATGCACCCCTCGACCCACGCCCATGACCACGCCAGCGGCGCGCTCAAGGGCCGGATCATCACTGGGGCCGAGGGCATCCGCCTGCGTGACCATGAAGGCCGCGAACTGATCGACGCCTTCGCCGGCCTGTACTGCGTGAACATCGGCTACGGGCGTACCGAGGTCGCCGATGCCATCCATCGCCAGGCCAAGGAGCTGGCGTACTACCACACCTACGTCGGCCACTCGACCGAGGCGATCATCGAGCTTTCCAGCCGCATCATCGATTGGGCGCCGGCGGGCATGAAAAAGGTCTATTACGGCCTGTCGGGTTCCGACGCCAACGAGACCCAGGTCAAGCTGGTGCGCTACTACAACAACATCCTCGGTCGCCCAAGCAAGAAGAAGATCATCTCCCGCGACCGCGGCTACCACGGTTCGGGCATCATGACCGGCAGCCTTACCGGCCTGCCCAGCTTCCACCAGCATTTCGACCTGCCGGTGGAAGGCGTCAAGCACACCGTCTGCCCGCATTGGTACCGCAAGGCACCGGCCGGCATGGACGAACAGGCCTTCGTGCAGTATTGCGCCGATGAGTTGGAGCAACTGATCCTCGCCGAAGGACCCGACACGGTCGCCGCATTCATCGGTGAACCGCTGATGGGCACCGGCGGCATCATCGTGCCGCCCAAGGGCTACTGGAAGGCGATCCAGGCCGTGCTCAATCGCTATGACGTGCTGCTGATCGCAGACGAAGTGGTCTGCGCCTTCGGCCGCCTGGGTTCGAAGATGGGCAGCCAGCGTTACGACATCCGTCCCGACCTGATCACCACGGCCAAGGGCCTGACCAGCGCTTATGCGCCGCTGTCGGCGGTGATCGTCGGCGAGAAGGTATGGAACGTGATCGATGAGGGCTCGCAGAAGGCCGGCCCCATGGGCCACGGCTGGACCTACTCAGGGCACCCGATCTGCGCGGCGGCGGCGCTGGCCAACCTGGATATTCTCGAGCGCGAGAACCTGACCGAGAATGCCGAAGTGGTGGGGGCGTATCTCAACCGGCGCATGCGCGAGACCTTCGAGGGCCACCCGCTGGTAGGTGAAGTGCGCGGTGACGGCATGCTTTGCGCAGTCGAGTTCATGGCCGATCGTGAGACGCGCACGGCGTTCGACCCGGCGCTGAAAGTCGGGCCGCAGGTGTCGGCCGCGTGCCTTGAGCGCGGGATGGTCGCGCGGGCCATGCCACATGGCGACATTCTCGGCTTTGCCCCGCCGTTGGTGCTGACCCAGGAGGATGCCGAGCAGATCGTGGCCATTACCAAGACGGCGGTCGATGAGGTGGCTGGGAAGGTGCTTGGCTAAGCATTGCAGGGGCCGCGTTGCGGCCCCATCGCCCCTGCCACCGCTCATCCTTGCTTACTGTGGGAATGACAAGCGAAACGGCAAACCGCCATGGATCGACCATACTGACTCTTCATTTGCCCTCGGGAGAGTGCCATGTCGAAGTCGTCCAGGAAGAAGGACCCCAACGACCAGCCGGAAAAGCTGGGCGGCAAGGCCTATGAAAAGGCGCTCAAGCAGCTGCATGTAGAGTTGGTGAAGCTGCAGGAATGGGTGGTGGCCAAGGGCCTGAAGGTATGCATCGTCTTCGAAGGCCGCGATGGCGCTGGCAAGGGCGGGACCATCAAGGCCATTACCGAACGGGTCAGCCCACGGGTGTTCCGCGTGGTGGCGCTACCGGCACCGACCGAGCGGGAAAAGACCCAGATGTACGCGCAACGCTACCTGACTCACCTTCCCGCTGCGGGCGAGGTGGTGATCTTCGACCGCAGCTGGTACAACCGCGCTGGCGTCGAACGGGTGATGGGCTTTTGCACCGAGGAACAGGCCACTAAGTTCCTCGCGGTGATACCGCTGTTCGAAAAGATGATGGTCGAGTCGGGGATCATCGTCATCAAGTACTGGCTGGAGGTCAGCGCCGAAGAGCAAACCCGCCGCCTGCAGGACCGCATCAACGATGGCCGCAAGCTGTGGAAGCTGTCGCCGATGGACCTCAAGTCGTATACCCGCTGGGATGACTACACCAAGGCCCGCGACGATATGTTCGCCGCCTCCGATTCGTCCTGGGCACCGTGGTTCATGGCCCACTCCGACGACAAGCGCCGTGCCCGGCTGAACATCATCAGCCACCTGCTGACGCGCATTCCCTACAAGGACATCACCCGCGACGAGGTAGTGAAGTTGCCCAAGCGCGGCAAGATCGGCAAGTACCGGGCCGTGGCCTACCCGTTCAAGGTCGTCGAAGAGCGTTTCTGATCCCCTCCCTGCGGGGAGTCGCGAGGGTGCGAACCTATGCCACATGACGGCAGCTTGTTGCAGGCGACGGTGGTGTTCCTGCTGGCTGTGGTGCTTCTGGTACCGCTGGCGCAGCGGTTGAAAATGGGGGCGGTGCCGGGCTACCTGCTGGCCGGCATCCTGATCGGCCCCTCTGTGCTCGGCCTGCTCGACAACCCGGACAACGTGGCGCGGCTGTCGGAAATGGGCGTCGTCATGCTGTTGTTCGTCATCGGCCTGGAGCTGTCGCCGCAGCGTCTGTGGACCATGCGCCGGGCGCTGTTTGGCGTCGGGTCGTTGCAGGTGGGGCTGACGGCGGTGGTGTTGGGCCTGCTGGCGTATTTCCTGTTCGGCCAGCCGAAGGCGGCGGCGATCGTGCTGGGCCTGGGGCTGGCGTTGTCATCGACGGCTTTTGGTTTGCAGGTACTGGCCGAGCGCAAGGACCTGGGCAAGCCACACGGCCGCCTGTTGTTCCAGGACATTGCTGCCATTCCATTGATCGCCGTGGTGCCCCTGCTCGGCGGCGATGTCAGCACCGCTGACGAAGGTGCCTGGCCACTGCTGGCGGTGGCTGTCGGCGTTGCTGGGTTGATTGTCTTTGGCCGCTATCTGCTGACCCCGGTGTTCAAATGGACGGTCGGTTCGGGCTTGCCGGAGCTGTCGACCGCTACTGCCTTGCTGGTGGTGCTTGGTACCGCCTGGGTGATGGAGCATGTGGGCGTGTCGATGGCCTTGGGGGCCTTTCTTGCCGGTGTGCTGATGGCCGAGTCGCCCTTTCGGCATGAACTGGAAACCCAGATCGAACCGCTCAAAGGGCTGTTGCTGGGGCTGTTCTTTGTCGGTGTCGGGATGAGCGCCGACCTGCGCCTGTTGTTCGGCATGCCGCTGGTGGTGCTGGGGCTGACCCTGCTGCTGGTCGTCATCAAGCTGCCGCTGCTGTATGGCCTGGGGCGCACGGCCGGCGGGCTCAACCAGGCCCAGGCGCTGTGCCTGGGCGTGGTGCTGGCATCTGGCGGCGAGTTTGCCTTCGTGGTGTTCAAGCTGTCGCTGGAGCATCAGGTGCTGACACAGCAGGTTCACGATCTGCTGGTGCTGGCCATCACCTTGTCGATGGCGCTGGTGCCCTTGGTAATGATGGCTCTGGCGCGGCAGTTGCGTGACGACAGCCCAACCCAGGCAAGCCCTGAATCGGGTCAATGAATCGCGCCATACGGCGCATCGAGCGTTCGGAGGTGCAGCATGCAGCCGGGTATCAAGCTGGACAGCAGCCTGTCGCGAGGCTTGCTCGATGTACTCATCAAGGCCGGCCTGGTGGCCGCACTGGTGATATTTGCCTTCCAGACGTTCCAGCCGTTCCTGGAGTTGATGCTGTGGTCGGTGATCCTGGCGGTGACCTTGTACCCGCTGCACTGCCGCATCCAGCGCCGTACCGGGCTCAAGCAGGGGTATGCGGCAACGCTGGTGGTGCTACTGGTGCTGGTCGTGCTGCTGGTGCCGATCTACCTGGTGGTGATGTCCATCGGCGAATCGGTGGACAGCCTGGTGACATTGCTCAAGAGCGGCGCCTGGAGCGTGCCGGCACCTCCTGACTCGGTGGCGGCCTGGCCACTGATAGGGCCGAAGGTGCATGCCCTCTGGTTGGCAGCCTCGGAAAACATGGCCAGCGTGCTGAACCAGTGGATGCCCCAGCTCAAGGGCGCCGGGCGCACGGTACTGGGTGCTGCTGCCAGCGCTGGCGCAGCCTTCCTGCTGTTCATCGGTGCGATCATCATTTCCGGGGTGATCATGGCCTTCGGTGCACGCGGCGAAATCGCGGCGCAGCGCATCGCCATGCGGGTTTCGGGCGAGGAGCGGGGCAAGCCGCTGGCCAAGCTGTGCACTGCCACCATCCGTGCGGTGGCCCAGGGCGTGATCGGCATTGCCTTCATCCAGATGCTGCTGATCGGTGTCGGCTTCGTGATCAAGGGGGTACCAGGGGCCGGGATGCTGGCCATCGTCGTCCTCATGCTGGGGATTGCCCAGGCCCCTGCCACATTGGTCACGGTGCCGGTGATCATCTATGTGTTCAACGCCGAAGGCTTCACCGTGGCGACCATCGTATTCGCCATCTACACCTTTGTCGCCGGGCTTGTCGACAACGTGCTCAAACCGCTGCTGCTGGGGCGTGGGGTGGACGTGCCAATGCCGGTGGTGCTGATCGGGGCGCTGGGCGGCATGGTGGTCAAAGGCATCATCGGCCTGTTCCTCGGCCCGGTGATCCTTGCTGTCACTTACGTACTGTTCTGGCAGTGGGTGGCGTTGCAGGTGCCGGAGAACCCCGTCGAGCCGGCAGCCTGAGCCAAAGCCTGCCATGCCTGGACGCGCCTGTGGCCATGTATTGAGCCTGGCTGTCACATTGGCCGGCTGTACCCAGGTCGGCCCGGACTTTCAGCCGCCGCAGGCCCCATGGCTGAGCACCTGGAGCACGCCGTTGCTGGAACAGGCGGGGCAGCATGCCGCGGCGCCCGACCTGCGCCAGTGGTGGGCCGTGTTCGCCGACCCGACCCTGGATGCCTTGATCGTCGAGGCCGACGCCAACAACACCAACCTGCGCGTGGCCGGCCTGCGCATCGCCGAAGCCCGTGCCCAGCTGGCCATCGTGCAGACCGGGCGTTATCCACAACTGCAGCAGATCCGCGCCCAAAGCCTGTACCTGAAGCAGGACCAGTCTGGCACTGCCAGCGCCCGCGACTCGGTGTTCTGGCAGTCCAGTGTGGGTTTCGACATCGGCTGGGAAGTGGACTTCTGGGGGCGCTTCAGCCGTGCCATCGAGTCGGCCGATGCCGTTTACTTCGCCTCCCAGGCCAATTACGCCGATGCCATGCTGCTGTTGCGTGCCCAGGTCGCCGACACCTACTTTGCCCTGCGCACCGCCGAGGCGCGGCTGGCTATCGCCGAGGAAAACGCCCGCCGCCAGGCCCGCAGCCTGGAGATTACCGAACGGCTGTTCCGTCATGGCGAGAACGACGAACTCGACTGGCAACAGGCACGTACCCAGTACCTGGCCACCCAGGCCACCATCCCCGAGTTCCAGAACCAGCTCAATGCCCTGCGCAACGTGTTGTGCTCGTTGCTGGGCCGGCCGCCCGGGCCGCTGCCGCAGCTGGACGCACGCCATGGCCAACTGCCGTTGCCCGATCGGGCAGTGCTGCAGGAGGTACCCGCCAGCCTGCTGCAACGCCGCCCGGATATCCGCGCCGCCGAACAGGCGGTGGCGGCGCAGTCGGCGCTGGTCGGGGTGGCCGAGGCCGATCTTTATCCACAGCTGAGCCTGCTGGGCAGCATCGGCTGGAGCTTCGTCTCGGCCAGCCACCTGCCCGATACCTTCGATATCGCCGCCGGGCCGAGCCTGATCTGGAGCCCGTTCGACCATGGCCGGCGCAAAAACGCCGTGCGCGTGGAGGATGCCCGCTTGCAGCAACTGATCGAGTTGTATCACCAGAGCGTGCGCGAAGCCGCCCGCGAAGCCGACGATGCTGCCAGCGGGCTGGTGCGCTCGCTGCAGAGCGCGAGCATCCGCGACCAGGCCTCGCAGGCTGCACAGCGCTCGCTGAACCTGGCCAGCTCGCAGTATCGCGAAGGCTTCGCCGACTTCCAGCGTGTGCTCGACGCCCAGCAACTGCTGTTGCAGCAACAGGACGGTTACCTGGTCAGCCGCGGCAATGCCGTCAGCAGCCTGGTGACTTTGTACAAGGCCCTGGGTGGCGGCTGGGATGCCAGCCGCCCCGCGATCGACCCGGCCACCCGCCAGCAGATGCAGCGACGGACCGACTGGGGCGACCTGCTCGACGCGCCAGCCCCCGGCGCACAAGCACAAGGTGAAATGAAATGAGCGACGCTGCACCAACGCCGCCCCCGCCAGTCCCTGATCGCGGCATGCGCTGGGTGCTGCTGCTGATTGCCGTGAGCTTGCTCTGGTACCTGCTGGCCGACCGCTTCACGCCCTACACCCAGCAGGCTCGCCTGCAGGCCTATGTGGTGCCAGTGAGCGCCGAGGTAGCCGGGCAGGTGAAGCGCGTGGCGGTGGGCAACAACCAGGAGGTGCGCCAGGGCGATGTGCTGTTCGAACTGGACCAGGAGCAATACCGCATCGCCCTGGCCCGTGCCGAGGCCGACCTGGACACGGTACGCCGGCAGATCGGCGCCCACACCGCTGGCATCGACTCGGCCCAGGCGGGGCTGGTGGCGGCCCAGGCCAACGAGCGTAAGGCGCGGCAGGATGCTGAGCGGCTCAAGCGCCTGATCGATGAAGACCCGGGGACAGTATCGGTGCGTCGCCTGGAAGGCGCCCAGGCCACCCGCGACCAGGCCGTCAGCCAGGTGGCGGCGGCCCGCGCCGAGGTGGAGCGAGCCCGTGAGCAGCAGGGCGGGGCGCAGGACGACAACGCTCAGTTGCGCAGCGCGGCGGCCAATGTGGAAAAGGCCCGCCTGGACCTGGCCCGCACTGTGGTGCGCGCGGACGCGAACGGGCTGATCACTGACCTGCGCACCGACGTTGGCCACTATGTCGCGGCCGGCAGCCCGATGATGACCCTGATCGCCATCCATGACGTGTGGGTAAGTGCCGACATGACCGAGAACAACCTTGGCCGCCTGCGCCCCGACACCCCGGTGCTGGTGGTGCTCGACGCGTTGCCCGGCACGGTATTGAAGGGGCGCATACGCAGTATCGGCTACGGGGTGAGCGTGGGCCAGGGCACCCCGCCGGGTACGCTGCCGAGCGTGCAGAACAGCCGCGAATGGCTGCGCTCGGCGCAGCGCTTCCCGGTGATCGTCGAGCTGGAGCGTGACCAGTTGCAGGATAAGACCGGGTTGCGGGTCGGCGGCCAGGCCGAGGTCATGGCCTTGCCCAGCGAAGGCAACCCGCTGAACCTGCTGGGCCGGTCGTTCATGTGGCTGATGAGCTGGCTGTCGTATGCCTATTGAGTTACGCCGCCTGCGTGCCCTGCGCCTGGCCTGGGGTGTGGCGTTGTGCCTGGCGGTGAGTTTTGGCATGGGCCTGCCGGTGCCGATCCTGGCACCGGTGTTCGCGGTACTGTTGCTGGCCATGCGCAGTCAGCCATTGCCCCTGCGTGCGGCACCGGCCTTGGCGGTGCTGGTGCTGCTCGCTTGCGGCAGTGGGCTGCTGCTGATTCCGCTGCTGCGGCATGCCCCGGTGAGTGGCGTGTTGCTAGTGGGCGTCGGGGTTTTCCTGACCTTGCGCTATGCGTTGCAGGGCGGCAACGGCCTGCTGGCCAACCTGCTGGTGATCGGCCTGACCATGATCGCCGCTGCCGGCAGCAGTGACTTCACCCTGGCGTTGTCGGTAGTCGAAGCGCTGGCCAAAGGCATGCTAGTGGCGGTGCTGGGTACGGCAGTGGCGCATGCGCTGTTTCCCGAACCGGCCAACGCGCCGTTACAACCGGTACCGCCGCTGCTTGGCAGCGAGCATGTCAGTTGGGTGGCGCTACGTGCCACGCTGATCGTCATGCCGGCGTTTCTGCTGGCGCTGATCGCCCCGGACCAGTACATGCCGCTGATCATGAAAGCGGTGAGCCTGGGGCAGCAGGCCGGTGAGACCCACGCGCGGCATGCCAGCCGCGAGCTGATCGGCTCGACCTTGCTGGCCGGGTTGCTGGCGATACTGATGTGGGGGGCGCTCGGCCTGTTCGTGCACCTGTGGATGTTTTTCCTGTGGGTGCTGCTGTTCGTCTTGTGGCAGGCGCGGCGGTTGTACCAGGCGGTGCCGAACCGGCAGAGCCCGGCCTACTGGGTCAGTTGCCTGACGACCATGTTGATCCTGCTGGGGCAGTCGGTGCAGGACAGTGCCGGCGGGCAGGATGTGTACCGTGCCTTTGCCGTGCGCATGGCGCTGTTTCTGGTGGTGTCGGTGTATGCCAGCGCCATGCTGATCTGGATCGACCGGCGCCGGGCTCGGGCTGCCTAGTATTCTGTGCCGGCCTCTTCGCGGGCACGCCCGCTCCCACAGGGACCGCGCGTTTTTACAGTTCAGCGCCAAACCTGTGGGAGCGGGCGTGCCCGCGGAGAGGCCGCCACAGGAAACCTAAGGCTTCCAGTCAACCCCGCTCTCTTCCAGGTAGGCATCCACCGCTGCACCGACGGTGGGATGAAACGCGTTTTCCCCCATATGCTCGAACAACTCGAACTGCCGCATCTTGTCCTTCACTGGGTCCTTCATCTCGGCAAACTGCAACTCCACCCCCCGCGCCTCCAGCGCACGGTCCAGCTCGGCCAGCATGTCCGCCGAGGTGATGTCGATGCTGGTCACCGGCTCCGCCGCGATCACCAGCCGCTGCACTGGTGTCGGCGATGCATCCACCGCCGCCATCACCGTGGCCTGGAACTGCTCGGCATTGGCGAAGAACAGCGGCGCGTCCCAACGCAGCAGCACCAACCCTGGAATGCGCCGGGCATGGGGGTAGCGTTGCACATCATGGTAGCCACGTGTGCCATCCGCCCGGCCCAGCACTGCATGGTGCGGTCGCCAGCCGTCCCACAGGAACTCGATCACCGAAATCACCACGGCAATGCAGATGCCGGGAATGGCGCCGAACACCGCCACGCCGACGAAGCAGGTGAACGACAACCAGAACTCCCATTGCTGCATGCGGAAGATGCGCTTGAGGTCGGTGATTTCGAACAGGCCCAGTGCTGCGGCGATCACCACCGCGGCCAGGGCGCTGTTGGGCAGATGCTGCATCAGGTTGGGCGCCACCAGCAGCAATAGAGTCACCGCCAGCGCGCCGATGATGCCGGTGAGCTGGGTGCGCGAGCCGGCGGCTTCGGCCACTGGCGTGCGTGACGAACTGCTGCTGATGGGGATGCCCTGGAACAGCCCCGAGGCCAGGTTGGCCACACCCAGGCCGAACATTTCCTGGTTGGGGTTGACCCGCATCTTCAGGCGCGCGGCGTAGGAGCGCGACAGCACACTGGTGTCGGCGAACGATACCAGCGCCACCGCGATGCCGCCGAGCAGTACCTCCACCAGGTCGATATCGCTGACCCAGGGGAAGACCAGGCTAGGCAGCCCCTGAGGCAGCTCGCCGAGCACTTTCACGCCCTGCTGGTCGAGGCCCAGCAGGCTTACCGCCAGCGTAGCCAGTACTACCGCGATGAGGATGCCCGGCAAGCGCTTGAACGGCTTGAGCAGCAGAATCAGCGCCAGGCTGCCGCCACCGACCAGAAAGCTTGGCCAATGGCCTTGGCCGGCGAGCAACGCCTGGCCCAGGTTCCAGATATCCCGCAGCGGGCCCTGGCTATCGCCGGACAGGCCGAACAGTTTGGGCAACTGGCTGATCAGCACCGTCAAGGCGATGCCATTCATGTAGCCATAGCGGATCGGCTTGGACAGCAGTTCGGTGATGAAGCCCAGGCGCAGCAACCCCGCGATCATGCAGAACGCTCCGGCGACCAGGGCCATCATGCTGGCGATGGCGATCGCCCGTTGTGGGTCGCTGGCGGCGTATTGCACCACCACCGCCAGGATCGGCGCGGCCAGCGCCGAGTCCGGGCCCAGCACCAGGATACGGCTGGGGCCGAACAGGGCGTAGGCCAGCAGCGGAATGATGGTGGCGTACAGGCCGTAGATGCCGGGTACGCCAGAGGCTTCAGCGTAGGCGATGCCCACCGGTACCAGCATGGTGGTTAGCACCAGGCCAGCGGCGATGTCCTTGGCTAGCCAGGCGGGTTGATAGTGAAGCAGGGTGACCAGGCCGGGTAGCCAGCGTTTCCAGTCGAAGCGGGGAGTTTCCGGCATGGTACGGGCGCTCGGGGGAGGGGGCTCAGTCATAGCTTAGATGCTGGAGTCGGGGCCGCTGTGCAGTCCTCGGCGCTCTCTAGCCTGATACACGATCCAGTTGGCTATGGCGCTTCCCGCGCCTGGCCTATAAGATGCGACAAATTCTCATTCACCTCTGGTCGATCCTGTGCCTGCATCCGACACCAGCAAGCTGGGTTTCTTTTTCAGCGATCATCACCGCTGGTTGCTGCGGCATGTGCAACGGCAGCTGAGCAACCGCCCGGATGCCGAGGACACGGCTGCCGAGACGTTCTGCCAGTTGCTCGCCGCCCGGGTCGACCCGGCGACCATCGAACAGCCGCGTGCCTACCTGGCCACCATCGCCCGTCGGTTGATCTTCGACCGTCACCGTCGGCGACGTCTGGAACAGGCCTATCTGGAACGGCTGATGCTGTTGCCCGAGGAGCTGGCGCCCTCGCCGGAAGAAACCCACCTGTTGCTGGAAGCCCTGCACGCCATCGACCGCAGCCTTGCCGGCTTGCCGCTGGTGGTGAAGAAGGCCTTTCTCATGAGCCAGCTCGATGGCCTGACCTACGCGCAAATCGGCCGGCGCCTGGAGGTGTCCGAGCGCACGGTTGGCCGCTACATGACCCAGGCCTTGCGCCAGTGCTACCTGAGCGGGGCGCAGCCATGAGCCGCAACACGCTGAGCCCGGCCGCCGAGCAGGCCATCTCGTGGATGGTGCGCCTGCGCTCCGGGCGCGACGATGCCCGGCAACAGGCGCTGTTCCAGCAGTGGCTGGGGCAGGACCCGGCCAACGCCCATGCCTGGGAGCAACTGCAGCGCGGCCTGGGCCGGCACTATGAGGTTGTGCGGCGGGCACCGGGCGCGTTGCGCGATACCTTGCTGCAAGCGGAAGTCGGCCGCCGTGATGTGTTGCGTGGGCTGACCGGGCTAGGCCTGCTGGGCGGCAGCCTCTGGTTTGCCGCCCGCAGCGATAGCGGCCGGGCGTTGACTGCCGACCTGCGTACCGGCACCGGTGAGCGCCGCAGCCTGACGCTGGCCGATGGCAGCCGGCTGATTCTCAACGCTGGCAGTGCGGTGGATGTCGATTTCTCTAGCGGGCGGCGTCTGCTGCGCCTGTACAGGGGAGGGCTGGTGGTGCAGGTGGCTGCGGACCCGACGCGGCCGTTCATCGTGCGCAGCGACCAAGGTGATGTCCGTGCCCTGGGTACGCGTTTTCTGGTCGAGCAACTGGCGGATGCCACCCGTGTGGTGGTGCTGGAGCATGCCGTGCGCGCTTCGCTGCCCAGCGGCGCCGAACTGGACCTGGCGCAGGGGCAGGCGGCGTTGCTGCACGCGAGACGCATCGAGCCGCTGGCTGCCGGCCAGGCCTACCGTGCCGATTGGGTGGAGGGCCGCCTCAGCGTGCTGGACGAGCCTCTGGCGACGGTCATCGATGCCTTGCGCCCGTATCGTCCCGGGCTGATCCGCGTCAGCCCGCAGGTGCGGCATTTGCGTGTGCAGGGTGTGTTCCCGCTGGATGACAGCGAGCGCACCCTGGCAGCCTTGGAAGAGACCATGCCGATCCGTATCGAGCGCTATGGTGCGTGGATGACCCTGATCGATGCGCGCTAGCCGGGCATTGACAGAACCTGGCCAGGGGCCTTGTGGGAGCAATTGTCTTGTATTGCCTGGGCTGGCCTCATCGCCGGCAAGCCAGCTCCCACAGGGATCGCATCAGGGCTGACAGATGCTGTGGCGAGCACCTGGCAACCCTGGTGCCCTTGCCAGAAGCCATAGGATCTCCCACAGGTAGTGCACAGGGCTTGAGGCTGATGCGATCCCTGTGGGAGCTGGCTTGCCGGCGATGAGGCCAGTCCAGGCAATACAAAACAGTTGCCCCCACAGAGTCCGCATGAGTGCTGAGAGTTATTGAATGAAAATTTTTATCATTCGTGTCCGGTTTTTCCCGCTCGTCCCACCTTCCTCCTGACAACAGCAAAAATTCAGGAGTATCCACGTGTTCAAACCCTGGCCCCTCGCCCTTGCCATCGCCCTGGCCGCAGTGCCTACGGCCTTCGTCCGGGCGGAAGGTTCCGCCCAGCAACAGCTGCAGCGTTTCGACCTGCCGGCTGCCAGCCTGGCGCATACCCTCAACGCCATCGCCCGCCAGGGCGGGCAGGTAATGTCCCTCGACCCTGCCTTGGTCGCTGGCAAACAGGCACCCGCCATCCAGGGTGAGATGAGCGCCCTGCAAGCGGTGCAGCAAGCGCTGGCCGGCAGTGGCCTGCAGGCGATCGTTACCGGCAGCGGCACGTTCAGCGTGGTGCCGGCTGTCGACGCCAAGGGGGCGTTGGAACTGGGGGCCACCAACATCAACAGCGTGGGGCTGGGCGAAACCACCGAAGGCTCCGGTTCGTACACCACCGGCGCCGTGACCATCGGCAAGACCCCGCAGTCGCTGCGGCACACACCGCAGTCGGTGACCGTGGTCACGCGCAAGCTGATGGACGACAAGAACCTGGTGTCGCTGGACCAGGTGATGGCCCAGACCACGGGCATCACCCGTGCCAACCGGGGCTATGGCAACCACCATTTCAGCTCCCGCGGTTTCGACCTGACCGACGACAGCTACATGGTCGACGGCGTGGCCGGGCAGGCCTATGCCTACACCGGCTGGATGATCCCCGACATGGCGGTATTCGACCGCGTCGAGGTGCTGCGTGGTGCTTCCGGCCTGCTGGTCGGGGCGGGCAACCCGGGCGGTGCCGTCAACCTGGTGCGCAAGCGCCCGACCGTCGAGCCGCGCTTCTCGGTGACCACCCGTGCCGGTTCCTGGGACAACTACCGCCTGGACCTGGATGCCAGTGGCAAGCTGAACCCGGAAGGCACCTTGCGCGGGCGCATGGTCGCGTCCTACGAGGACCGCGGTTATTTCACCGATGTCAGCAAGTCCAAGCGGCCATTGCTGTACGGCATCGTCGAGGGCGACCTGAGTAGCGCCACCACCGTTGCCCTGGGCTTGCGCCGGCAAACCTCGCGCATCGATGGCTACAGCGTGCTGGGCTTGCCGACCAACCCCGATGGCAGCAATCCGCACCTCAAGCGTTCCACCTTCCTGGGCCAGGACTGGGCCACGCTGCAGACCCGCACCGACGAAGTGTTCGCCGACCTGACCCACCGCTTCAACGACAACTGGAGCGGCAAGCTGGCGCTGTCGCACTCCGAAAGCAGCTACAACCGCAGCGCCATCGAATGGAGCGCAGAGGATACGCTGGAATACGGCAGCCCTACCGGCCCGATGATCAACGACACCAGCTTTCACAAGTTCGACGTCACCGCCAACGCGGTGGACGGCCACCTGGACGGTGACTTCGAAGCCTTTGGCCTGACTCATCAGCTGTCGCTGGGGGCCAACTGGTCCAGGCGCAAGATGAATGACAAGGACGCCACCGTCAGGCTGGACAACCCCATCCCGCTCAATGTATTCGACCCGGACCACAGCATCGTCCCCGAACCTTCGCGGCAGGGCTGGGACTACAAGGACGACACCTTCGATACCCGCTACGGCACCTACCTCAATGCCCGCCTGCACATGACCGAGGACCTGAGCCTGGTGCTGGGCGGGCGTCTGAGCTGGTACAAGACCGAGGCCTGGAACGGCACGCTGAAAGGTACCAATGAACAGAAGCACGAGTTCACGCCCTTCGTCGGTGCGATTTATGACCTGAACAATAACTGGTCCCTGTACGCCAGCTATGCCGACATCTTCATGCCCCAGGCCAGCTACCGCAGTGCTGGCGGCAAGATGCTCGACCCCGCCATCGGTTCCAACTATGAAACCGGCATCAAGGGTGAGTTGTTCGACAAGCGTTTGAACGTCTCCTTCGCGCTGTTCTACATCGAGCAGGAGGACGTGGCCGCCCGCGACTACGCCAACGACGGCAACTGCCCGAATGACGTTGCCGGCCGGTGCTACGTGAACAGCGATGGCATCAGCCGCAGCAAGGGCGTCGAGGCGGAGGCCAGCGGTGAGCTGCTGCCGGGCCTGCAAGTGGCGGCGGGTTACACCTTCAACACCACGCAGTCGGAGAATGGCGGGCCGATCTCGGCGCAAACGCCCAAGCACCTGTTGCGGGTCAATACCAACTACACGCTGCCAGGTGAATGGAACCGCTTCAGTGTCGGCGGCGGCGTGTCGGCCCAGTCCCACTACTACGACGCCTACAACGGCGTGAGCAACAGCGGCCGGGCAGTGTTCGACGCACGGGCGGCGTACAAGCTCGACCAACACTGGACGGTGGGGGTGGATGTGGAGAACCTGTTGGACCGCAAGTACTTCGATTCGACCGGCTACTGGACTCGCGGTACCACCTACGGCACCCCGCGTAGCTACATGCTGACCTTGCGTGGGGATTTCTGACAGGCAGTCGGAAAAACCAAACCCCTTTCGAGCGTGGGCCAGAGGGGTTTGGTGGCATGGCGGCTTACTGCTCTCAGCTGTGAGAAACGCGGCTGAGGAAGTCTTTCATACGCTCGTTGGTTGGGTTGCCGAGGATCTCTGCCGATGGCCCCTGAGCAACGATGTTACCCCCCTCAAGAAACACGGTGCGGTCAGAGACTGCTCGTGCAAAGCCCATTTCATGCGTGACGACGACCATGGTCATGCCCTCTTGAGCGAGACTCTTCATCACGCTTAACACCTCGTCGACAAGTTCTGGATCAAGTGCAGACGTCGGCTCATCGAAAAGGATCGCTTTCGGCTCCATGGCCAGGGAGCGGGCAATAGCCACACGCTGTTGCTGGCCACCTGAAAGTTGAGCAGGGTAGGCATCGTATTTAGTCGCAAGGCCAACCCGGTTCAGCAAGTCCTTGCCACGTTTGCGTGCTTCATCGGCGGGCAGACCATTGACTCGGATGGGGCCCTCGATGACGTTTTCCAGAACGGTTCGATGGGGGAACAAGTTAAAGCGCTGGAAGACCATTCCAACGGATCGACAGATGCCCCTGATGCTTTTTGACTTGCTGTCGACCAAGACCCCTTCAACAGTGATCGAGCCGCTGTCGTACGCCTCCAGTCCATTGATGCAGCGTAATACTGTCGATTTGCCGGAGCCCGAAGGCCCAATCAGGCATACCACTTCGCCTTGTTTGATCTCGATGGTGATTCCCTGCAGCACCTGGTGTTGCCCATAGGCTTTGGTAATGTTCTCAAGCTTGATCATCGTGTGTTCCTTTTGAATTTACGTTCCAGCCAGCCGGCGAACCCCATCAGAGGGAGGCTAAGGCAGAGGTACATCAGGGCGACAAGCGTGAAGATGTTCGCATTGTTGAAGGAAGCGGCTGCGAGAAGCTTACCTTGCATCGACAGTTCAACTACCGTGATGATCGAGGTCTGAGAGGAGTCCTTCAGCATCATGACCATATTGTTGCTGAAGGGAGGAAGCGACACTTTCCATGCCTGAGGAAGTATGACTCGACGCAGGGTCATCGTTCGGCTCATGCCAATGGAATGCGCGGCTTCGTTTTGGCCCGTATCAATGGACTCGATACCTGCTCGAAAGACTTCGGACATATACGCCGAGTAGGTTAGCCCGAGGCCCAGGAAACCCGCTTGGAAGGCGCTGAGTTCAACGCCGAATTCCGGCATGACGAAGTACAGATAAAAAAGAACCACGATGATCGGGATACCGCGGATCGTATTGGTGAAAAGCCGGGCGGCGTGGGCAAGCGGTTTGATTCCGCTTACCCTCAATATCGCCCAGAACAGGCCGAGCAACGTGGCGATGACCAGGGTGCAAAGCGTGATGGCAATGGTTGTCCATACCCCTTCCAGAAGAATGGGGAAATACTCCACTGCCTGGGTGAAAAAACCTTCGAACATGGTATCTGTGCTCTCCGTAGGTGCCCAAGGTGTCCGCTAACAGGTCAGGACTTTTTGATGTCCCATTTATGCAAGATCGCGTCGAGTGTGCCGTCCTGTTTTATTTTTCTGACGCCTTGGTTGATACGGTCCAGTAGTTCAGTGTTGCCTTTGCGCACAGCGATGCCGATTTCCAACTTGATTTGCGGGTGGTAGGTCTCGGCCACCCGCACTTTCGGGTAACCGGCGTGTTTGACGGTATAAAGCATGACCGGTCCATCACCAATGGCGGCGTCAATACGCGAAAGCGAAACGTCGCGAATCATGTCAGCCATGCTGTCGTACATTTTTATGGACTTGATGCCCGCTTGCGCCTTGAAGGGTTCCGCCAGCACCGAGCCGGTTTGTAGGCCTATCGACTTCCCAGAAAAATCAGACGGCTTTGAGTAGAGGGTCGAATCGTTCGCGTTGACGATGACGGCCTCGCCGTAAGTGAACAGCGCGTCCGAAAAATCAACAGCTTTGGCCCGCTGCTCATTCATGGCGAACGCCGAACTGACCAGGTCGATCTTGTTGGTTTGCAGGGATGAGACCAGGCCAGACAATGGGATGGTGAACTGTTCGGGGGTGAAGCCAAGTTCCTGGCTGAGCACTTGGGTGACGTCGATCATCACACCTTGAAGTGTGTTGGTCTTGGGGTTCAGAAAGTTGAAAGGCACGGCGGTTGGCGTGGAGCCGACGCGCAGCGTTTCGGCATAGGCGTGGGGCAACAGCATGGGCATCGCGAATGCAAGGCAGGTGATGGCTTTCTTGAGTCGTGCAAACATGGTCATGGGTCCTGTTCTAGAAGGGCAGTCGACGGCTTATCGGTTTCAAAGGGCAGCAGTGGCAATGATTTCGACGAGGATGTCGGAGGCCGCCAAGTGCGCTTGGCATGTTGCGCGAGCGGGGGATTCGCCGTCGGCTACCCAGGCATCCCAGACATCATTCATGCCTTGAAAATCTGCGGTTATGTCTTTCAGCCAGATTTGCGCGGTGAGTAACTTCTTTTTGTGGCTTCCAACCTGTTCCAGAAGTGCATCGATACGGGAAAGTACCTCTTGGGTTTGCGCCTTGATGTCCGCGGCACGGTTAGCCGCGACAACGCCTGCCAAGTAGGCGACGCCGTTGTGTAGAACGATACGGCTCATGCGCGCGTTCGTTTCATGACGAGTGATAAGTTGAGTCATTGTTGGCTCCTGGTGAAATATTGTTGTTGTTAAAAGCGAGAAGCAGAGAACGGGGATAGGGTTGCCTTGGCGTGCTCGCACCCAGTCATCGCTTGAGCTAGAAGGCGGCCTGTACCCGCAGCCCCCGTCAGGCCGAGGTGGCCATGCCCGAACGCGCACCACAGGCCCGGGAAGCGCGGCAGTTCACCTATTACCGGCAGAGAGTCGGGCAGGCATGGGCGATGCCCCATCCATTCGATCGGGTTGTCAATGTCCAGGCCAGGAAGGGCCGTTTTGGCATGGTGACCCAACAGCCGAGCGCGGGCGCTGCTGGGCAAGCGCTGCAGGCCGCCAAACTCGACCGTGCCGGCTGCACGCAGCCCGTTTTGCATGGGCGTCATGAACACTTTGCGATCTGCCAGCACGACGACGCGTTGGATGAGCTCTGCTGCTTGCGGGTATCGAAGGTGGTAGCCACGTTGTGTTTCCAGTGGCACTTTCAAACCTAGCGAAGACAGTAGTTTCGCTGACCAGGCGCCAGCGGCCAGCACGATACTGGCCGTCTCATAGTCGCGTTGTTCGCCCTTGACAAGCCAACCTGCCTTTTTACGTTCAAACCGCTGAACCTGGTCTTTGACGAAGGTGACGCCGTTCTTTTCCAGGTACTCGGTGATACGCAGCGAATAAAGGTAGGGGTCTTTGACCCACGGTTGGTCTGGCAGGTAATAGCCGAGCTGGTATTGCGGTGCAATCGAAGGTTCCAACTGCTGAATATCAGTGCGTCCAATCTTGATTGGGTTCAGCCCATACTGCTTTTTCAGGGCCCAGCCGGCCGAGTCTTTTTCCAGTGCTTGCTGGCTTGAGTACAAATGCAACTGTCCGGTATCGCTGATCAGGTCCTGGCACCCGGCCGTCGCCGCAAGGCTTTTATGCTCTTGTACGGCGTTGCCGATCAGGCTGTGAAGTGCGTGAGCGATTTCTGCTACCCGTGACGGCCGGGAGGCAGCGACGAAGCGGGCCATCCAGGGCGCGACGTGCAGCAGGTAGCTGGCGGGTATGTAGAGTGGCCCTGTGGGGTCAAGGAACATTCCCGAGGCTTGTTTCAACACCCCAGGCATCGCCAACGGGGCGACCGAGCCGGAGGAGAGGGAGCCGGCGTTTCCAGAAGAGCATTCTGCACCGGCGCCGGCGGGTTCGATGATCCGTACCTGCAGCCCCACTCTGTTCAAGTGGTACGCGGCGCAAAGACCTACGATCCCTGCGCCGACGATGGTGACCTCCCTGGCATGTTGTTCCGCGTTCAGCATGACGTCTTCAACTCTATGAGCAATGATGCCACTACGGATGCAGAGCCTAGGCCTATTTCAGGACTCTCGTATCGCTGTTCGATACGCGTGGATTTTTCTAAGATACACTTGGCCCGAAAACAGCCCTGTGAAGGGGTTAATCAAACCTGAATGCCCGAGAGCAAAGCGCGGCTCAACGCGCGAGCTAGAGGCGTGTTGCAGCAAAAACTGGGAGGTTGCGCACCATGAGCTCGCATGATTCACCCTTGTTCGTTCAATCATTGGCCGCCGGGTTGTCCGTACTGGACGCATTCACCACGGAGCGGCCCAGCATGAACCTGCGAGAGCTGGCTGAAGCTGCTGGTGTTACCAAAAGTGCGGCTCAACGTTTCACCCATACGCTGGTTGAACTTGGGCTGTTACGAAAGGATGCAGTCTCCAAGCGGTTTTCATTATCCGTACGTGCACTTGATGTCGGGTGTCGCTACCTCCAGGCGAACGTGCTTCTGGAGCGCGCGAACCCCTACCTGCTGGAGTTGAACCGACACCTTGGGGAAACGGTCAACCTGGCCGAGCCTGATGGCCAGGACATGGTGTATATCGGGCGCTTCCCGAGCCTTCATCGGGCGGTGGTGCACATGCCTGTCGGCAAGCGGTTGCCCATGTTCTGCGTAGCGACAGGGCGGGCGTATTTGTCCGGCCTACCCGATGAGCAGATCGAGGAGGCCCTGGCAGGCATGGAGCGGATGCAGTTCACGCCCCATACGGTGACTGACGCGGGGGCGCTGATGGATATGATCTTGAAGGTCAGGGAGACAGGCTATGCCTATAGCGTTGAAGAGTTTTACCTGCATGACCTCAACTTTGCCGCACCCATCCTCAACATCTGGGGCGCCCCGGTCGCGTCAGTGAGTGTTTCGGTGTCCACCGCTTATTGGACGATCGAGAAGGCAATCGAGGAGCTCGTACCCAAGCTCATCAACACGGCCACGCTGATTTCGACCAAGCCACCGACCATGCGTGCCCTGGCGCCATTCCAGATTGGCTATGGGAAGAGCAATAAATGAAAGGGCAGGCGGGGCCATCTCCACGTTGAGCCTTGGGGCGCTCCCGGCCGCAAGGCCGCCGGGAACACCTTTGGTGCAGATGAGGGCTACTTCAGGTTGCCACGCAGGAACTGTTGCAAGCGCTCGCTTTTCGGGTTGCCCAGTACCTCATCGGGCGCGCCTTGCTCTTCGACCCGCCCTTGGTGCAGGAACAGCACCTGGTTCGACACTTTCCGTGCAAAGCCCATTTCATGGGTGACCATGATCATGGTGCGCCCCTCTTCGGCCAGCCCCTGAATAACCTTGAGCACCTCACCTACCAGTTCCGGGTCCAGGGCCGAGGTCGGCTCGTCGAACAGCATGATCTCCGGCTCCATGTTCAGGGCGCGGGCGATGGCGACGCGCTGTTGCTGGCCGCCGGAGAGAAACGCCGGGTACTGGTCGGCGACGCGTGCTGGCAAGCCCACTTTGTCCAGATAGTGCCGGCCGCGCTCCTGTGCTTCCTTCTTGCTGATGCCTAGTACTCGGCACGGGGCCATGGTGATGTTGTCCAACACGTTCATGTGGCTCCACAGGTTGAAGTGTTGGAACACCATGGTGAGCCGGGTGCGCAGGCGTTGCAGCTCATCGGCGTCGGCCACACGCATGCCATGCTTGTCATGGACCATGCGGATTGGCTGGTTGTCCAGGCTCATGGCGCCGTCGTTGGGTGTTTCCAGGAAATTGATACAGCGCAGAAACGTGCTCTTGCCCGAGCCACTGGCGCCGATAAGGCTGATCACATCACCAGTCTTGGCATTCAGGGAAACGCCTTTGAGGACCTCATGATTACCGTAACTTTTCTTCAGGTTTTCAATGGTCAGTTTGTACATGCGCAAACCTCCGGAATTAATGACTCGGCCCAAGGAACGACAACCAACGGCGTTCAGCGAGGCGGAACAGGCCAACGAGAGAAAAAGTGATCGCCAGGTAGATCGCCGCGGCGATACCGAAGGACTGGAAAGTGAGGAAGGTGGCCGAGTTGGCATCCCGTGCAATCTTGAGGATATCCGGCACCGTGGCCGTGAAGGCCAGGGTGGTGGAGTGCAGCATCAGAATCACCTCGTTGCTGTAGTACGGTAACGACCGGCGCAAGGCCGACGGTATGATGAGGTAGGCATAAAGCTTCCAGCCCCGCAGGCCATAGGCTTTTGCGGCCTCGATTTCACCGTGGTGCATGTTGCGGATCGCACCGGCGAAGATCTCCGTGGTATAGGCGCACGTATTCAGGCTGAAGGCCAGGATGGTGCAGTTCATGGCGTCGCGGAAGAAGCTGTCGAGGACCGGCTGCTCCCGTACCGCGGCAATGCTGTAGATTCCGGTGTAGCAAATCAGCAACTGGATATACAGGGGGGTACCACGGAACAGGTAGGTGTAGAACTGGACCGGCCAGCGCACCCAAGCATGGGGGGAGACCCGAATGATCGATAGCGGGATCGACAGGATGAAACCAAAGAACAGCGAAGCGCTGAGCAGCCACAGGGTCATGGCCAGGCCGGTGAATTGACGACCGTCGTGGTAAAGAAAGGGCTGCCAGTATTCCTGCAAGAGTTCGATCATCGTACGGCCTCCCGGGCGCCAGCCGAATAGAAGGTTTCCAGGCGTTTAAGGACATGGTTCGAAACCGTGGTGATCAACAGGTAGATCAACGCCGCCACCAGCAGAAAGTAGAACGGTTGGTAGGTGCTCTTGCCGGCCTCCACTGCTGCCTTGACCAAGTCGGCCAAGCCGATGATCGAGACTAGGGCTGTGGCTTTGAGGACCACCATCCAGTTGTTGCCGATGCCCGGCAGGGCGAAGCGCATCATTTGCGGAAATACCACATGGAAAAAGCACTGGGTGCGGCTTAGACCATAGGCAATTGCTGCCTCCTTCTGCCCGCGAGGCACGGCGAGAATCGCGCCGCGAAACGTTTCGGTAAAATAGGCACCGTAAATGAACCCTAACGTAACCACCCCCGCGCTGAAGGGGTCGATCTCGATATGCTCCCAACCCATCAGGGTGGTGACATCGCTCAGCCAGGTTTGCAGGCTGTAGAAGATCAGCAGCATGAGCACCAGGTCCGGTACGCCACGAATCAGCGTGGTGTAGGCTTGTGCAGGTACGCGCAAAAGCATGGACTTGGACAGCTTGGCACTGGCACCGAACAGGCCTAGCACGACACTCACCAACAGGCACAGCAAGGACAACTTGAGCGTCATCCAGGTCCCTTGCAGCAATAGCGGGCCAAAGCCTTCGAGGCTCAAACTCGAGAGCCCTAGCGTTTGTAATAGGTTTTCCAACATCGAACACCCCTATGCCAATCAGGAAAGCGCCCATCACGCACTTGGCAATGGGCGCAAGGCTATTAATTGCCGCTGTAGAGGTTCAGGTCGCCAAAGTGCTGGCGCTGGAGCTGGGTATAGATACCTTTGTCGTGCAACGCCTGGATCCCTTTGTTCAGCAAGGCCTTGAGTTCTGCATTGCCCTTGCGAATGCCCACCGCAGTTTTCGCCGGCAGCAACGCACTCTCGACGGGCTGGCTGACATCGAAGTCGGCGCCTCGTGAGGTTTTCAGGAAGCCCAGCTTGGCTTGCAGCATGCCCTGCAAAGAAGCGTCGAGACGACCGGAGATCAGGTCGGCGTAAACCTGATCCTGGTTTGCGTAGGACCGAATCTCGACCCCGGCGTTGGCCAGTACGGCCTTGGCGTAGGCTTCCTGAATGGTGCCTTGTTCGTAACCGACTTTCTTGCCTGCCAGAGACGCTGGATCATTGCTGATGGCTGCGCCTTTCTTGAAGACCAGCCCCGTCGGGCCAGAGAAAAGCTCATTGGAGAAGTCGATGACTTTCTCACGGCTGGGGGTCACGCTCATGGCAGATATCACGCCATCGAACTTGTTGGCCTTGAGGCCGGGGATCATGCCATCGAAGTCACTCTCGACCCATTTGCATTTGACGTTCAACTCGGCGCAGATGGCATTGCCCAGGTCGATATCGAAACCGATCAGGCTACCATCGGCGGCTTTGGACTCGAAGGGTGGATAGGAGGCATCGACGCCAAAACGCAGTTCTTTGTATTCCTTGGCCAACGCAGAACCGGCGGCGACGCAAAGCGCCATCGCAGAAAGGGACAGAAGGGTTTTTTTCATTGTTTTATTCCTATTGAGCGCTTGTAGCGCCTGAATGCTGCGACTTGAAGTGCATGACGCAAAGTAGCGAAACCGCCTGTTCATCTTGTGGTGATGACTATCACCTCACTTGGCATTGTTGGAATCATCTTCAGGCACACAGCAGCGAGCCCGAACGTAAGGGTTCATGGCCGGCGACAAAGGTCAGCTCGGTGTTGCTTTCGGTGAAGCGCTCGATGACCCGCGCATAGAAAACGCCAGAGATCTTGCTGTAGAGGGTGGTGACCTGGCCGCTGATGGGGTCGATGACGTCGGCCAGTGCACAGCCGGGTTCTACCTTGCTGCCAAGCGCTGCGCGGTATGCGATCACACCGGAGTGGGGGGCATTGAGTATCTCCACCCCGGCCAACGGCGTCGGCTCGCACAGGGTGGTTGGCACCTTGGCCTGTGCATCGGCAATCAGCCCCACATGCGTCAGGTAGCCCAGCAAGGCGTCGGCATCGCGCATTGCCTGCTCCTGGCTGACATCGTAGCGGCCACGCAGCTCCAGCGTGGCGGAAAAGGTTGGCTGTGGGATCGGAAAGTCCGGGAACTGCCGCTGCAGCCTGTCCCACAGGGTGGTGAAGGACTCGTCGAAGCAATACAACTTAGCGTCAGGGCCGCCCTGCTCGGTGGTATGCAGCACGGCATGCGCACCGGTGAAGCCTGCCAGGATGCGAGCCTCCTCTTGCTGTGCGCTGTGCACGTAGAGGTGCACCATGGCTTCGCTGTCACAGTGCAAATCGATGACGTAGTCGGCATCGCCGGCCAGGCGCAGCAGTGTGCGTCGCAAGGCGTCGAGCTCGGTGCCAGGCTGGAGGGCGTCAAGGCGCTCGCGGACACAGCGGCGGATCAGCGCGACATTGGCATCCGGGTCACTGCCCAGCGCATTGGCAATGTCCTCACGTATCAGGGCGGCGAGGTCGAGGTAGTTGCGGTTGAAGTTCTCCCGGCCGGACAGCTCGAAGCGCCCTAATTGACGGCCGAATACATAGTTGCCAAGGCCGATCGGGTTGGCACTGGGCACCACTACCACTTCGCCAGTCAGGCGGCCGGCCGCTTCGAGTTCGAGAAGGTGATGTTTCAGGTGGTACAACGCCAGCATGCCGGGATGCTCGTCGGCGTGCAGGCCGGCCTGCAAGTAAACTTTCTTGCCTTGGCCCTGGGGGCCGAAATGGAAACTGATGATCTCACGCTGTGTGCCAAGGGTCTGCGTGATGAGCGCATGTCGTTGTTGTTGCATGGCAGGTATCCAGGTAGGCGGTTCAGACGGTGATTGGCAAAGCAGCGTGTAGTGTCGGTCTGCTTTGTAGAGCACGGTGGCTGAGTGCCAAGCTACCTGATATACGCTTTCATTCCATACACAGCGGCCTCTAAAATGGGCGCACCTGTATTGGTCGAAAAGGCTACACACTTCAATGAGTTCGCCTCGAAAGATGTCGCGCATCGGTCAGTTGGTAGAGCACTTCTCCCAGTTGATCGACCAGACCAAGTTGGCTCAGGGCGCGCGCTTGCCTTCCATTCGCTCTGCCGCCAAAGAGTTCAAGGTCAGTACCTTTAGCGTGGTGCAGGCCTACGATCGTCTGGTCGCGTTGGGTTATGTCGAGGTTCGCCGGGGGCACGGGTTCTTCGTCGCCCAGACCTCGCCACGTATCGAGCAACAGCGCAGCGCGGCACCGTTGAAGGACGTCTATTGGCTGCTCGATGATGGGTTCAACCCGGATGAGGAGGCCTTGCAACCGGGTAGTGGCGGTGTGCCGGAGGCATGGCTGGATGAACCCGGGCTGCGGCTGGCCATGCGCAGCCTTGGGCGTGGCACGGGGCTGATTGCCGAGTATGGCAAGTCCCATGGCGTGCTGGCGTTGCGGCAATGGCTACAGCGCCATCTGGGGGAGCGCGGGGTGCCCGCGCAATGCGAACACATTGTGCTCACCCATGGCGCCAGCCAGGCGCTCAACATGGTGATCAATACCTTGCTGCAGCCCGGTGATTGCGTGCTGGTGGATGACCCAGGCTATATCAACCTGCTGGCTAACCTGCGTGATCAGAAGGTCAAGATCATTGGGGTGCCCTGGACGCCGCAGGGGCCGGACGTGGTGAAGCTTGACGAACTGCTGGCGGTTCATAGCCCCAAGGCTTTTTTCACCAACCCGTGGTTGCAGAACCCGACCGGAGCCAGCTACAGCCCAGCAGTGACTCATCGTGTACTGCAACTGGCCGATGCCCATGATTGCTGGATCGTCGAGATTGACGTGCATGGCCAGCTAGCAGAAACCCATCAGCCACCGTTGGCAGCCCTCGACAACCTGCAACGGGTGATTTACATCGGCAGCGTTTCCAAAGACATGGCGCCTTCGCTGCGAGTTGGCTTCGTCACGGCCGAACCGGTGGTGGCCGAAGCCTTGTTGCACTACAAGATGACCACCGGGCTTTACAGCTCGCAGGTGTGCGAACAGCTGGCGTTGCAGATGCTGACCGATGGTACCCACCGCAAGCGGTGCCAGAAACTGCGTGACCGGCTGCTGCAGGCCCAGGTGTTCGCCCGCCAGCAATTGCTGCAGATCGGTTGGCAATGCTGGGCGCCCATCGCACCGGCGCCGTACCTGTGGATTCGCAGCGGGCAAGAAGGCTTCGACCCTGTGGCGCTGACCCGGGCAGGGCTCAAGCAGAATATCCTGCTGTCGCCCGGCTGCATCTTCCGGCCGGATCTGGAGGCCTCGCCTTGGCTGCGTTTCAATGCGGCGCTTGGGGAGGACCCAGCGGTCTGGCGTTTTCTTGCCGACAGCCAGAAGCATATGCGCCAGTAGCAGCTCGCTGGAAAAGCTCCCCCGTTGAGGTGGTTATTCTGTTGAACAGTGGACCTGTTCAGCCCCCTGCGCCGATACCGATCTGGATTCGATGTGGTTGTGCGCAGACTGTGGGCCTTGCCACCCTTTGGTTTACGCACATGCGCAAGCCAATACTTCACTATCAGTGGAAGAGGATAAAGTTCTTTTTTGATAACCGGATTTGATGTCGTACTCGGAAGACTAACCAACCAATGCTTGGATCCCAATGGATAAAAATGCTGGCCCTTAAACACAAAACCCCCGCATCGCCTGGCGATTGCGGGGGTTCTGAAGTCTATGAAGCACCGTGGAATTCCACGGCACCTATCGGACGTTAAATCCGAAGTCATGGCCTGCAGGCCTTGTAAAGCATGGGCTCCAGCAATGTAAAACCTGTGACATACCCGATTTCGTGCACGGCTTAATTCCAGCAGCCCCCTCGCCGACCACTGCGATAATGAGATAGATTACCATTCAATTCTTGTCAGCCTTGGCCGAGCGCTATGCCAGAAACCCCTTCCTGTCAGTCAGTGCAGCAGCTGTACCTCGATAACCATGGCTGGCTGCAGCAATGGCTACGGCGCAAGACCGGCTGCCGGGAGCAGGCGGCGGATCTCGCTCAGGACACCTTCATGCGCTTGCTCACCCAGCGCAAGGTCGAGGAGCTGAAACAGCCCAGGGCCTATCTGAGCCGCATCGCGCGCAGCCTGATGATCGATCAGTTCCGTCGGCGCATGCTCGAGCAAGCCTACCTCGAAAGCCTCGCGGCGCTGCCTGAGCCTGCCGAGATTTCTCCGCAGGAGCGCAATGTCATTTTGGAGACCTTGCTGCAGATCGATCTGATGCTCGATGGCCTCGAGCCAAGAACCCGCGAAATCTTTCTACTGGCTCAGCTGGATGGCTTGAGCCACGCCGCCATCGGGCGTCAGTTGAACCTCTCCACCAATACCGTCAGCAAGCATTTCGTGCGAGCCATGGCGCATTGTCTGCTGCTGATCGGGGACTGAGGCGTGGCTACCGAGCTGGATCTGAAAACCCTCGAAGTCGCCGCTCAATGGTATGTAAACCTTGCCGATGGCAGCGAAGCGACGCGGGAAGCCCATCGGCAGTGGCTGCGTGATGACCCACGCCATGCCCAGGCCTGGGGGCGGGTAGAGCGACTACAAGCGACATTCGGCCAGCTCGACCCTCGCGCCGCGCGCCCCGCGCTGCAAAGCTCCCGGGCCAAGCGTCGCACAGTTCTGAAAGTGCTGGCGCTGCTGGTCGGAACCAGTGGCGTGATCAGCATCGGCGCGCGTACGGACCCGTGGCGCAAGATGATGGCCGACTATTCCACCGGTACGGGCGAGCGCTTGCCCGTGACGCTTGCCGATGGCAGTCGAGTCCTGCTCAACACGGGCACTGCGCTGGATATTTCGTTCGACGAAAATCTGCGCCAAGTCGTGCTGCGCGAAGGCGAGGTGTTTATCCAGACTGCGTCAGACCCTTTGTCTCGCCCCTTTATCGTGCGCACGCAGTTTGGCGACTTGCGCGCATTGGGGACTCAATTCCTGGTCCGTATCAACCCGGCCGGCGCCCGCGTCTCTGTGCTCGAGCATGCCGTGGAATGGGGTTCAGCGGTGGCCGGCGACGCGCCGGTGCGGGTCGATTCCGGCCAGCAGTTGGACTTTTCAGCCACTGCCGTGGGTGTGCCTGTGCCCTTGGCCAAGGGCGCCGATGCCTGGCGAGACAACTTGTTGGTGGTCAGTGATTGGCGGCTGGCGGATGTGATCGCCGAATTGTCCCGCTATCGCACAGGGCACCTGGGCTGCGATAGTCGGGTTGCCGAGTTGCGTATTTCCGGGAGTTTCCAGTTGGGTGACATTGATGTGGTGTTGGACAACCTGAGCGCAATGCTGCCCATCCGGCTGCGTCGCTTCACTCGCTTCTGGACCCAGGTGGAGCCTGCCTGAAAGTTTTTTGCATCAGGTGTTGGTGGTTTTCATTCTCGTTCGACTTAACAAGTACAGGCGCAAAGACGCCGGATACTTGCCATCGACGAAGGACCCAACATGTCACGTAGCAACGCTTTGTCCCCGACCTCCAGATCTCGACTGCTTAGTGCCACCTTGCGTGGCGCCCTGTGCTCCGTTGCAGTGATCCCTGCACTGCCGACGGCCCAGGCCTGGGCGCAAGAAGCCTATGCCGAGTACGATTTCGCCATTGCCAGCGGGCCGCTGGAAGACGCGGTGGCCGAGTATTCACGGATTGCGGGGGTAACGGTGTCGTTCGATCCCGCGGCCGCCCGAGACCGGCGCTCGCCAGGGGTAAATGGGCACTTCAGAGCAAGCGCAGCGCTTGATCGATTGCTGATGGGCAGCGGAATGCAAGCGGTACGGCGTGGGGAGAAGAGTTACAGCCTCCAAGTGGTCGAGGTTGATGGAAGCGCTATTGAGCTCGGGGTGACCACGGTATCTGGCACAGGCCTGGGCGGTACCACCGAAGGCACCGGCTCCTACACCACCGGCACCGCCTCGATGCTCAAGGGCAATACCCGGCTTAAGGACATTCCGCAGTCCGTTTCCGTGATCACGCGCCAGCAGATGCAGGATCAGAACGTCAAGACCATTGACGACGCGATGATGGAAACACCGGGGATCAGCAAGTCGGTCACCAACGCCGGCAACAACGTTTTCCTGTCGCGTGGTTTCGAGATCCGCAACTACCAGTATGACGGTATCCCCATGGGTTACTGGGCCAAGGGCGGCTTCGGCAAGCAAGCTGACATGGCCATGTACGACCACATTGAAGTACTGCGTGGGGCAGCAGGCATGCTGATCGGTGCAGGGGACCCCAGCGGCACGGTCAACCTTGTTCGCAAGCGCCCCACTGACGACTTCCGCCTGGGTGTCGCAGCACAAGCAGGATCCTGGGATGACTACCGCACCGAGCTGGATGTGAGTGGTCCGCTCAGCGATGACAAACGCCTGCGTGGACGTACGGTGCTCTCCTACGAGAGCAAGGACTATTTCTACGACGGAACCCACGCGGAAATGCCGTTCTTCTACGGCGTACTGGATTTCGCCCTGACAGAGGACACCGTGGTTGCCGCCGGCCTGCGCTATCAGCGCGCTTGGCAACCGGGCATCTGGGCAGGAAACCTCCCAGGTTCGAACAACGGTACCAACCTGCACCTGCCGCGCTCAACCGGTCTGGCCCCCGACTGGGCACGCGACCGGATAGAAACCTACGAATTTTTCGTAGATGTTAATCATGACTTCAACGAAAACTGGCACGGCAAGGTCGGTGTCAATCACTTCCAGATCGAGGACGACTACCGTACCGTGTGGGTGCTGGGTTCCGTAGCCCCCTCGACGATGACTGGCGCACGACTGACGCCCTACTATTCGCAGGACACTACTCGCGCAACCGGCGTGGATGCAAACCTCACTGGAAGCTTTGAGGCCTTCGGCCTGGAACACAAGTTGATCATCGGGGCCAACTACCTGAAAGAAAGTGAACACTACGCCCAAGGGTATGGTCCAGGGTTTGCGATCAACTTCAACGACCTCGACACCAACGTACCCAAACCCGCCACAATAAACATGCCATCCTCCACTGGCGAGACGATAAACAAGGGGATCTACGGTAGCGTTAACCTGCAACTGGCCGAACCGCTGCATTTGGTCCTGGGCGGGCGAGTGAGCGAATACAGCTATGACGAAGTGTACGAAGGAGACCCGACCTCCGCACAGGAAAATGGCCAGGTCACTCCTTACGCCGCGTTGCTGTATGACCTCACGCCTGAATGGACCCTCTACACCAGCTATACCGACATCTTCAACCCACAGTACAACTACAAGAGCGCGTCAGGCGGCGCGCTGAAACCCACCACCGGCTACAACTACGAGGTGGGGATCAAGGGCGAACTGTTCGATGGCCGTCTCAATACCTCGTTGGCCGTGTTCTATACACGGCAGAAAGACCGTGCTCAGAAGCTTGATGAAACAGAGTGCCCGGCAAATCGGCCTAACTGCTACACCGTGGGCGGCGAGGTCGAGAGCAAGGGTATCGAAATGCAGGTCAGCGGTGAAATTCTCGAGCGCTGGCAGGGCAGCGTCGGTTACACCTACAACCGTCAGGTCTACGTCAAGGACATCAGCGCAAGCGGCAGAAACTTCAGCGACTCTACGCCCAAGCATCTGTTCCGCGCCTACACCAGCTACCAGTTTGCAGGCCCCTTGGAGCGCTTGACGATTGGTGGCGGCATGACTGCTCAAAGCGACACCTACTATCTCAGCGGCCCTTACAGCTATGAGCAGAATGGCTACGCGATATGGGATACCTTTGCGCGCTACCAGCTTGACAATCACTGGAGCGTTCAGCTGAACGCCAACAACATCTTCGATCGCGAATACTACGAAGATCAGGGTGGCCGCCGCTACGGTACGCCTCGCAACTACACGGTGACCTTGCGCGGAAGTTTCTGATTCGCAAGCGTCCGCCAAGTCTGTCAGATACTCGCCATGGCAATTGCATGGTTTGTGAGGCAGAGCGCCGCCGCGCGGCGCTTTGCGGGGCAAGCCCGCACACCCCTCAGTGTCGGGGCTGCCCTTGCTCATGAAGCAGGGCGCCATCTGTCTGTGTTTGCACGATATTCAGCCGATTCCTGCTGCGGCTGTTTCCCAAACCGCACTTTGCCCTCTAGAATTGCAACTCATTCCTATCTGCGCCTTATCCATGGGAAGAGGAAAGTGCCCACTGACACCCCGTCGCAACCACTCGATAGCCTCTATCGCGACCATTACGGCTGGCTGCAGGGCTGGCTGCGTCTGCGCCTTGGTGATCGCGAGCGGGCGGCAGATATTGCGCAAGACACTTTCTTGCGCTTGCTGGTAACCCGGCGTTTGCCGTCGCAGAGCGACGGGCGCCGATTCCTGGCTCAGATCGCCCGTAATCTCGTGATAGACCAATGGCGCCGCCAGCGTATCAAACAAGCTTACTTGGAAAGTCTCGCTGCTCTGCCCGAACCAGAAACCCCGTCGTTGGAAACCCGTGCCATCGTGATCGAAACGCTGATGCAGATCGATGCCATGCTCGACAGTATGCCCGCGAAGGTACGCGAGGCCTTCCTGCTGTCGCAGTTCGAAGGGCTGACCTATGCCCAGATTTCGGAGCGTCTCGAGATCAGCGTCAGTTCGGTGCAAAAGTACATGCTGCGTGCCATCACCGCCTGCTATCAAGTTCTGTACGCCGAATGAAAAACGCCAGCGAAGCGCCCATCTCCGCCGCCATCGTCGAGCAGGCCAGCCATTGGCTCATGTTGCAATGGGGTGGCGAGTTGGACAAGGACCAACAGCGCCGCTTCGCCGAATGGCGCACTGCGGACCCGGAACATGAGCGCGCGTGGCAACGCCTGGAGCAGCTGCAAAGTACCTTGGGCGGTGTGTCAGCGGATACCGCTCTCACCGTGCTGCGTGAGTTGCCCGATGCGCGTCGTCGACAAACACTGAAGCTGCTCGGCACGCTGTTATTGGCCGGCGGGAGCAGCTATCTCGTCCAATCGCGATTGCCCTGGCGCGAGGCCATGGCAGACCTGCGCAGCCGTACCGGTGAACGCCTGCAGCGCACCCTTGCCGATGGCAGTCAGTTGAGCCTGAACAGCGGTAGCGCGGTTGATATCCTGTTCAGCACGAGCGAGCGGCGCATTCGCCTGCTCGCAGGGGAGTTGTTACTCGACAGCGGCCATGAGGCAGCGCAACGCCCCTTGATCGTGGACACCGCAGTCGGGGAAATCCAGGCGCTGGGCACGCGTTTTTCTGTGTACCAACGCGACGATAAATGTCAGGTCGAGCTGTTCGACGGCGAGCTGGAACTGCGCCCGCTTCATGCTTGCGTCAGGCGCCTGCAAGCCGGGCAGGGGTGCTGGTTTTCCGCAACCCGGTACGGTGACATCGGGCCAGCGAACCCCAACGCCATCGCCTGGCAAGATGGCCGGCTGATCGCCGAGCGTACGCCGCTGAGGGAGTTCGTTGCAGAACTGGCTCGCCATCGTAACGGCATGCTGCGCTGCGACCCGGTCGTTGCCTCCCTGCCGCTGACTGGCGTTTTCCCCTTGGCAGACACAGACCGTGTGCTCATTGCACTTGAGCAGTCCCTGCCAGTGAAAGTGCACAGGCTGACACGATTGTGGACCACCATAGGCCCCGCATAGCAGACGTCGCATGCCGTAGATGAAAAAAATTCTGCTGCCCCTTGTCGGTTTTGCCGACTCGTCCGGGATACCTCTTGAACTCAACCAAGAAGCATTCTCAAGAGGAACATTCAGAGTGCCGTATCTGCCCACAACATCCTGTTCTCGACTGAGCCTTGCGGTTCGTCACGCCCTGTTTGCCGGCTTGCTCTGCAGCGGCCCGTTGCTGTTTGCGCTGCCCGCAACCCCGGCTGACGCCAGCGAGCAATCACGCAGCTACGCCATCCCCGCCGGCGGCCTGGATCAGGTACTGAACCGCTTCGCGAGCGAAGCTGGCATCTTGCTTTCTGCCGATGCCCAACTTACCGCCGGCAAGCGCAGCGCTGGCCTCAACGGCAGTTATTCCGTTGAAGATGGCCTGGCCCGCCTGTTGGCTGGTACCGGCCTTCGGGCACTCAAAAGCGGTGGCAACTATACGGTCGAATTCGCTGCGGATTACGGTGGCGCCCTGGAGCTGGGGGCAACGTCTGTGACCGGATCGAGGTTGGGTTGGGCGACCGAAGGCTCTGGCTCCTATACTACCGGCACCATGCAGACCGCAACCAAGTTACCGCTGACAATACGCGAGACCCCTCAATCGGTCACGGTCATCACGCGCCAGCGCATGGATGACCAAGTCATGAACACGCTGGATGACGTGGTGCGCAATACGCCGGGCATGAGCTCGCAACGGTTCGGCCCGGACCGCCAGCGCTACTACTCTCGCGGGTACCAGGTCGACAACCTGATGTACGACGGGATTCCCACCAACGTGGGTGGCAACGCAGCCGACATCATCGCGTCCGGCGACTTGGCGATGTACGACCACGTAGAAATCGTCCGTGGCTCGACCGGCCTGATGCAAGGGTCGGGTAACCCTGCTGCCTCGATCAACCTGGTGCGCAAGAAGCCCACCGCCGAGACCCAGGCAAGCATCACCGCCAACGCCGGCAGTTGGGACCGTTACCGTACCGAGGCGGACGTCAGTGGCCCCCTCAACGACCAAGGTACGGTACGTGGCCGCTTCGTGGGTGCCTACCAAAACAATCACAGCTTTCAAGACAACGTTCAGACCGAACGCGGTGTTTACTATGGCGTGCTCGACGCAGACCTGACCGACGACACCTTGTTGACCATCGGCGCGTCCTATCAGGACGATAACAACCACCTGCCGTGGGGCGGCCTCCCCGTTGCGGCGGACGGCAGCGACCTGCACCAACCCCGCTCGACCTACCTGGGCAACGACTGGGATTACTGGGACAAGGACACCACCACCGCCTTCGCCAAGATCGAACACAACCTGGCCAATGACTGGAAGCTCACCGTGGCGGGCAACAAGATCTGGTCCAAGCTGAAGCACCTCGCCAGTAAGGTTAACAACGACGAGGACGTTTATAGCCAGATTATCGGTGGCTACAAATACGATGACACCCAGACCGGTGTCGACGCGTTCGCCAGCGGCCCATTCCAACTGTTCGAACGGGAACACCAACTGGTGGTGGGTGCCAGCACCCGCAACGAGAAAATCAAGATCATCGAGCGTACCGACAACTCGGTCTGGGACGATATCGACGTCCATAACTGGGATCCGAGCCTGCGCCCCAAACCGACGACGCTGGTCTCCAACTACTGGCAGTATATCGATATCGAACAGAAGAGCGCCTACGTCACCGGCCGCTTCAGCTTGGCAGACCCTTTGCACCTGATCCTTGGCAGCCGCCTGGACTGGTATGACTATGATGCAGGCTCCAACTATGGGAATGTGGATTATAAAGTGACCCGTCATGTCACCAAGTACGCAGGCTTGGTCTATGACCTGAACGACAATCACTCGGTGTACGTCAGCTACACCGACATCTTCAAACCCCAGAACTACCTGAACGCCAGTGGCGGCCTGCTGGCTCCCGTCGTGGGCAAAAACTATGAAGTCGGTATCAAGGGCGAATACTTCAACGGGGCACTCAACGGCTCCATCGCGCTGTTCCGCATGGACCAGGAAAACCGTGCGCGCGTCGCCGATGGCTGCCCGACCGCGGTAACGTGCTACGAAGCGGCAGGTAAAGTTCGCGCGCAAGGTATCGATATGGAACTGCAAGGCGCAATTACGCCTCGCTGGCAGGTTGGCGCTGGCTATACCTATACTGAGGTCAAGTATCGCACCGACTCCAACCCTGCCAACATTGGTCGCAGCTTCGACACCGACCTGCCACGCCATCTGGTCAAGCTCACCACCAGCTACCAAATGCCAGGCGAACTTGAGCGCTGGCGCGTCGGCGGTACCGTCTACGGTCAGAACACCGTGTACAACAAGGACGCTAATTACAAGATCGAACAGAAAGCCTACGCCCTTCTGGACCTGATGGTCGGTTTCAAGCCAACCGAGCATATCGACGCACGCCTGAACCTGAACAACGTGTTCGACAAAAAGTATTATGTGAGTATTACCGACGACCCATGGCTGGCTGAAAACATCTACGGTGACCCACGCAACTTGATGCTGTCGGTCAAATACAGCTTCTAATATACGAAGCAGTACCCTTGGCTCCGGCTGCTCCTCAGGATGAAAATGGCGGCCATTAAACAAAAACCCCCGTATCGCCTGGCGATCACGGGGGGTTTGAAGTCTTTCAAGTACCGTGGAATTCCACGGCGCCGCTTAGACGTTAAAGCGGAAGTGCATCACGTCGCCATCCTTGACGATGTAGTCCTTGCCTTCCAAACGCCACTTACCGGCTTCCTTGGCACCGCTCTCACCCTTGAACTGGATGAAGTCGTCATAGGCCACCACTTCAGCGCGGATGAAGCCTTTTTCGAAGTCGGTGTGGATAACCCCGGCTGCCTGCGGTGCGGTGGCGCCGACGCGTACGGTCCAGGCGCGTACTTCCTGCACGCCGGCAGTGAAGTAGGTCTGCAGGTTCAGCAGCTGGTAACCGGCGCGGATCACGCGGTTCAGGCCGGGCTCTTCCAGGCCCAGGGCCTCGAGGAACATGTCCTTCTCTTCACCGTCTTCCAGCTCGGCGATTTCTGCTTCGATCTTGTTGCACACCGGCACCACCACCGCGCCTTCTTCCTCGGCGATGGCCTTGACCACGTCCAGGTGCGGGTTGTTGTCGAAGCCGTCTTCGGCCACGTTGGCGATGTACATCACCGGCTTGCTGGTCAGCAGGTGGAAGCCGCGGATGACCGCCTTGTCTTCGGCGCTCATGTTCTTCATCAGGCTGCGCGCTGGCTTGCCTTCGGTGAAGTGCGGGATCAGTTGCTCGAGGATGGCCTTCTGCGCCAGGGCTTCCTTGTCGCCGCCCTTGGCGTTGCGGGCAACCTTCTGCAGCTGCTTCTCGCAGCTGTCGAGGTCGGCGAAGATCAGCTCGAGGTCGATGATCTCGATGTCACGCTTGGGGTCGACGCTGTTGGAAACGTGGATCACGTTCTCGTCTTCGAAGCAGCGCACCACGTGGGCAATGGCGTCGGTCTCGCGGATGTTGGCGAGGAACTTGTTGCCCAGGCCTTCGCCTTTCGAGGCACCGGCCACCAGGCCGGCGATGTCGACGAATTCCATGGTGGTCGGCAGGATGCGGTTTGGCTTGACGATCTCAGCCAGTGCATTCAGCCGTGCATCGGGCATCGGCACGATGCCGCTGTTCGGCTCGATGGTGCAGAAGGGGAAGTTCTCCGCCGCAATGCCAGACTTGGTCAGGGCGTTGAACAGGGTGGACTTGCCGACGTTGGGCAGGCCGACGATGCCGCAATTGAAACCCATGGGTATTCCCCTCTCTAAAGGAAATCAGGCCTTCTGGCTGTGCAGCTCGCGCATCGCCTTGGCGAAGTCGCCGGCAAGCACGTCCGGCAGCACGCCGAGGGCAAAATCGATGCTGGCGTCGAGCTTCTCCTGCTCGGCGCGCGGCGCGCGGCCCAGGACGAAGTTGGAGACCAGTTTGGCGTCGCCCGGGTGGCCGATGCCAAGCCGCAGGCGGTGGAAGTCGTTCTGGTTGCCGAGCTGCGCGATGATGTCGCGCAGGCCGTTGTGCCCACCATGGCCGCCGCCGCGCTTGAGCTTGGCGACGCCTGGCGGCAGGTCGAGTTCGTCATGCGCCACCAGGATCGCTTCCGGCTTGATGCGGAAGAAATTGGCCAAGGCCGCCACGGCCTGGCCGCTGCGGTTCATGTAGGTGGTGGGGATGAGCAGACGAACGTCGTTGCCCTGATGGCTGAACTTAGCCGTCAGGCCGAAATACTTGCGGTCAGCGGTCAACGAGACGCGCTGGGCGCTGGCAATGCGTTCAACGAAAAGAGCCCCTGCGTTATGCCGGGTCTGTTCGTATTCGGGGCCGGGGTTACCCAGGCCGACGATCAACTGGATGGCGGTCACGTCAGGGGCTCTTCCTTGGAGTTGGTGGGTTACAGGGCGCGCGGCACTGTAACCCGATCAACGCCGGCGCGCGAGTGGATTACTCGGCAGCGCCTTCTGCTTCTGGAGCAACGCGTGGAGCGTGAACGTTGGCAACAGCTTTGTCATCACCGTGGGCCAGAGCTACGAACTCTACGCCTTTCGGAGCTTTCAGGTCCGACAGGTGGATGATGGTGCCGACTTCAGCGTTGGCCAGGTCGACTTCGATGAACTCAGGCAGGTCCTTGGCTTCGCAGGAAACTTCGATCTCGGCTTCTACGTGGGAGATCTCGCCGCCTTTCTTGGCCGGGGCTTCTTCGTTGATGAAGTGAACCGGTACCTTGGCGGTCAGTTTCTGGCCAGCAACGACGCGAACGAAGTCGGCGTGCATGATGAAGCCTTTGGCCGGGTGACGCTGCAGGGCCTTGACCACGACGTTTTGCTTGGCGCCGTCGACGTTCAGTTCCAGAACGTGGCTGAAGGCAGCCTCGTTTTCGAACAGCTTGGTGATTTCCTTGGCCAGGATGGTCAGGGACTGGGCGTCCTGGTTACCACCGTAGACAACGGCTGGGATGTTGGCGGAGTGACGCAGGCGGCGGCTCGCACCTTTCCCCAGGTCAGTACGCGCTTGGGCGTTCAGAGTGAATTCGGTCATTTTGTTTCTCCAAAATAGCCCCCCGAGGGCGTTTGCGACCAGCGCCAACGGGGATGGCAAAAAAGCCCCGCCCCAACAACCAGTGTTGGGGCGGGGCGCTTTTCGTCAGCGTGTGTTCCGCTTAGCGGAACATCGCGCTGATCGATTCTTCGTTGCTGATGCGGCGGACCGCTTCAGCGACAACCGGTGCGATATCCAGCTGGCGGATACGGTCACAGGCTTGAGCAGCGGCGGACAGCGGAACGGTGTTGGTCACCACCAGCTCGTCCAGTACCGACTTCTCGATGTTCTCGATCGCGCGGCCCGACAGGACAGGGTGCGTGCAGTAGGCGTAAACCTTGGCCGCGCCGTGCTCTTTCAGGGCTTTGGCCGCGTGGCACAGGGTGCCGGCGGTGTCGACCATGTCGTCTACCAGGATGCAGGTGCGCCCTTCGACGTCGCCGATGATGTGCATAACCTCGGAGTGGTTAGCCTTTTCGCGGCGCTTGTCGATGATACCCAGGTCGACACCCAGGGACTTGGCGACGGCACGTGCGCGCACGACACCACCGATGTCCGGGGAGACGATCATCAGGTTCTCGAAACGCTGGTCTTCGATATCGTCGACCAGTACGGGCGAACCGTAGATGTTGTCGACCGGGATATCGAAGAAACCCTGGATCTGGTCAGCGTGCAGGTCGACGGTGAGTACACGGTCGATACCTACGACAGTGAGCATGTCAGCGACGACTTTGGCGCTGATGGCTACACGTGCCGAACGCGGACGGCGGTCCTGGCGGGCGTATCCGAAGTAAGGAATCACGGCGGTGATTCGGGATGCTGAGGAGCGGCGGAAGGCGTCGGCCATCACTACCAGTTCCATCAGGTTATCGTTGGTCGGGGCGCAGGTCGGCTGAATAATGAAGACGTCTTTACCGCGGACATTTTCATTGATCTCAGTGCTGATTTCACCGTCGGAGAATTTACCGACAGAGACGTCACCGAGAGGGATATGCAGCTGACGTACGACACGCCGAGCCAGATCGGGGTTAGCGTTCCCCGTAAAGACCATCATCTTGGACACGCGCAGTACCTGAAGGCTGAGGGTATACCTGGATGAGTATAAGGAAAATGGCAGGGGCGGCTGGATTCGAACCAACGCATGGCAGGATCAAAACCTGCTGCCTTACCGCTTGGCGACGCCCCTGTATCTGTTGCTGCGAACTCTTATGAGTTCGACTTCTTGACCAGACTTTGCAGCTTGCGATGCAACATCGAAACATTGCTTCCTTTCGCCACAAACCCTGTTTGGGTCACTGAAAGAAGGGCCAGAACTTTATCAGCTTCGGCTTTGCTTGGGAAGGCCCCAAACACACAACTTCCAGTTCCGGTCAGTCGAGCTTCAGTGAATTTACCCAATGAATTCAACGCATTGTGAACTTCTGGGTAACTCTGCTCTACCACCGGTTGGCAGTCATTTCGACTGTTTCCCTCGGGAACGGGGCGCATCTTAAGGGGGAGCGAATCACGTGTCAACTGTGGATGTGAAAAAATTTCTACTGTGCTGACAGACACTTGCGGCACCAGCACGACATACCAGGGCTCTTCCGGGTCGACCGGGGTCAGTTGCTCGCCCACGCCCTGGGCGAACGCCGCATGACCGCGCACGAACACCGGCACGTCGGCACCCAGGCTCAGGCCAAGTGCGGCCAGGCGGTCTTCGTCCCAGTCCAGCTGCCACAGGTGGGCGAGGGCCAGCAGGGTGGTGGCGGCGTCCGAGCTGCCGCCGCCGATGCCACCGCCCATGGGCAGCACCTTGGTCAGCCAGATGTCGGCACCCAGCGTGGTAGCGGATTGTTCCTGCAGCTTGCGCGCGGCGCGCACGATCAGGTTGCTGTCGTGGGGCACCGTCTCGATTTCGCTGTGCAGGCGAATCACGCCATCGTCACGCAGGGCGAAACTCAGTTCGTCAGCGTGGTCGAGGAACTGGAAGACCGTTTCCAGTTCGTGATAGCCGTCGGGGCGGCGGCCGATGATGTGCAGCCACAGGTTGAGCTTGGCCGGGGCGGGCAGGGTGAGCGTTTGCATGCAATCAGAGCCCTAGCTGGCGCGGCTGCCAGTCCTTGACCACCAGGGTCACGTCCAGGTCCTTGCCGTGCAGCTTCAGGCGCTCGGGCAGCCAATAGCCATTCTGCTCGGTGTAGCTCAGGTACTGCACCTGCCAGCCATCCTGGTCGAGGCTGGCCAGGCGGCTGTCGCCGTCCAGGGTCAGCTTGCTCTTGCTGTCGGGGGCGGGCAGGCCGCGCACCCACCAGACCAGGTGCGAAACCGGCAGTTGCCAGCCCAACTGTTCTTCCAGCAGGGCTTCGGGGCTGGTGGCCTCAAAGCGGCCCTGGTTGGCCACTTCCAGCACCACGCCGCCGGGGCGCCCGGTCAGGCGCGCGGCACCACGACCCAGCGGGCCGGCCAGGCGAATGTCGTAGTAGTCCTGGCGTTGCAGCCAGAACAGCGTGCCGCTGCCGGAGTCGCGCGGGGCGCGGATGCCGACCTTGCCGTTGATCTGCCAGCCATCGAGGCTGCTCAACTGCTGTTTATGGGCGCGCCACTGTTGCGGGTCGCCGTGGCCCTGCAGGGCCTCGCGGCTACCGAAACCGGCACAACCGGCCAGCAGGGCGATCAGGGTGAAGGTAATGCAATGGCGCAGGAACATGGCGTTAGAGGGTCTCGGATCCGGTCAGGCGCAGGAGGGTCTTGCGCAGGATGGGGCTGTCGGCCTGGGCTTCGAAGCCCTTGGCCCAGACCTGGCGGGCTTCGCGGCGCTTGCCGTTGGCCCACAGGACTTCGCCCAGGTGGGCGGCCACTTCGTGGTCGGGGAACCTGGCATAGGCCTGGCGCAGGTAGGTTTCAGCCTCGGCGAGGTTGCCCAGGCGGTAGTTGACCCAGCCCAGGCTGTCGAGCACGGCCGGGTCGTCCGGGGTCAGTTGATGGGCCTTGTCGATCAGGGCCTTGGCCTCGACGTAGCGAGTGGTACGGTCGGCCAGGGTATAGCCCAGGGCGTTCAGGGCCATGGCGTTTTCCGGCTCGCGGGCGATGATGGCGCGCAGGTCTTTTTCCATCTGCGCCAGGTCGTCGCGCTTCTCGGCCAGCATGGCGCGGGTGTACAGCAGGTTGAGGTCGTCCGGGTAGCGCTGGATGGCTTGCTGCAGCACCTGGTTGGCCTGGGCGTCCTTGTTGTTGTTGCTGTAGCTTTCCGATTCGATCAGGAACAGCTGGATGGCATAGTCCGGTTGGGCTTCGCGGGCCTCGGCGAGCAGGCGCGAGGCTTCGGTGCCACGGCCGTTGGCGATCAGGATGTCGGCCTGGCGCAGTTGCGCCGGCAGGTAGTCGGGGCCTGGGCCGACCAGGGCGTACTCACGCAGGGCGCCTGCGGGGTCGTGGCGTTCTTCCTGGATACGGCCCAGGTTCAGGTGCGCGGCATCGACATTGCTGTCGCGCTCGATCAGTTCCTGCAGGTAACCCTCGGCTTCGTCCCAGTCCTTGTTTTCCAGGCACACCAGGGCCAGGGAGTAGCGCAACTCATCGTCGTCGGGGTATTGCTGGACCAGGCTGAGGAACTCGCCCTTGGCGTCGGCGATGCGGTCCTGCTCTACCAGGGTGCGGGCGTAGGTCAGGCGCAGGCGCTTGTCGTCCGGGTTGTCACGGATCGCGCCGCGCAGCAGTGGCAAGGCCTCGGAGCCGCGGTCCAGGGCCTGCAGCAGACGGGCGCGCAGCAGGACCGGGGCGATTTCGCCGTTTTGCGGCGGGTGCGACTCGAGCAGTTCCAACGCCTCTTCGGGCTTGTTGTCCTGGTTCAGCAGCAGGGCCTTGCCGAACACCAGTTGGCTGTTGTCCGGGTACTTGACCAGCAGGCGGTCGAAGCTTTGCAGCAGGCCGTCGCGGGTGCTCTGGTCGGTTTCGGCGGCAGACAGGGCGAGGAAATCGAAGTGAGTGTCGCCTTGGCCCTGCAGCACCTTTTCCATGTACGTCATGGAATCGTCGTAGCGGCCAGCGCGGGCCAGCTGGATGGCGGCGGCGCGCTGGGCGTCGAGGTTCTGCGGGTCGTTGCGTGCCCAGACCAGTGCATTGTCCAGGGCCGGCTCGTCGGCGCCGAGGTATTCGGCGATGCGGTAGGCGCGTTCGGAAACCCCCGGGTCCTGGGTTTTCTCGGCCTGGTCGGTGTAATTGGCCAGGGCGATGTCGAAGCGGTTGCGCTGGCCGGCCAGTTCCGCCACCAGCAGGCTGTAGAGTGTGTCTTGTTTGAACGAACCATACACCACGGGCTTCTCGGCCTCAGCCTTGGCGGCATCGGCAACGGGAGACTCGGCCTTTTGCGGGGCCAGGCTCTGGCAGCCCTGGAGCAGGGCGAAGGCAAGCAGCAATGCGTATGGTTTGTTCATAGAAGGCTTAATAGGAGGACTCACCGGCGGTCGCAGCATGATGACACAAGCGCGGGGGCAAACCCACCTGTGTGGTGTCTGGTTAACTGCGACCTTTGTGGTGGGAGAGGATTCCGTGATGTGGTGGCTGTGCCGGGTGTTTGGCTTGGGTTTTTTGGCGGTTTATGAGGTCGAGCGCAGATGGTGTAAAGGCGGACACCCGCGAAGCGCACCACTGCGTGGCGTTTACCCCAGAGCAGATGGTAGACGCCCTGCCGTAGCTCTCCGGCTGACGTTATTCTCACGCTACCAGCTGCGGCTTGGGTCCAGGGTATGCAACCAAATGCGAAATAGAATAAGTGCTCCGATAAGTGTTGGGTGCATAGCCCCTAAGACGATCAGAGTGCGCTTCATGCGTATAGGGAAGCTCGTGACCTCATCAAGGTCAACTAAGCCTTTTCGCGCATATATCTTTGGTGCTGTTAGTAGTATTGATATTGAGAGTGTGCGCATTACCTTGCCAATAAGGCCTGCTTGTGAAAAGGTTTTTTTATTTCCGCTCACGAATGCGCTATTCGGTAGTAGTGATTCGATCCTGCCAAGATGATAGATTGATATGTAGAGCGATGCGCAAAGCGTGATGGTCATGGCGGCCAAAATTATAAATGCAACAATGCCCACAGCAGTACTCATTGGCTGCCTACCTTTTCATACAGTACTTCGCCGAGCGCTTCCCCTACAGCACCGCCAAGCATGCTTCCTCCCGTGGCTCCCGCAGCTCCACCAATAACAGCGCAGAGGAGTGCGCCTGTACCGGCTGTTGGCACGCCAAGAGCGAGACAAATACTAGTGGCAATAGTACCACCGTAGCTTGCTGCTATCCCTCCCCCGGCGACACTGCCTGTCAAGGAAGATCCATGGACGTATTTAGCTCTTCTACACTCATTATCGCGGCCAACGGTACAGGCTTTTGTAGGAAATATCCCCTCGTTACGTTGCCACGTCAGGCCCCCGATTCGGGGCAAGTCGTATCGGCATGAAGTCATAGATAATGCGACAGCATCAGTGCAATGAACAAGGTGATGTGAATAATCCATAGGGTTAACAAAATGCGCTTTTCGCGGAGGGGGAAATTTTTTATTTCCTCAATTTCAGCGTAACCCCTGTAAATGAAGATTTTGGGTATGGCCAACAGTGTTGCAATCTGACCGGTTCTTATTGTTTTGCCCAAGAGTCCGGCGTGCTGGTAATTTTTGATGTTGTCAGATACGAGGCGAGAGGTGGGCAGGAAAGATTCAAAATGCTCGGTGTATTTGTGTGAAATAATAATCTGCGCGCTAGTCGCAATTAACATTGATGTAATTAGGATCAGCGCGATCAGTCCTGGCTCTATGTTAGTCATTTTGAGAGCTCGTGATACAAAAAGTCACCTAATACCTTAATGCCAGTCAGTTAAGCCATTTGGGGCCGCTGTGCGGCCCATCGCAGGCAAGCCAGCTCCCACAGGGGCTATGCAAAGCTTGAGACCTGCGCGGTACCTGTGGGAGCTGGCTTGCCTGCGATGGGCTGCACAGCAGCCCCAAATGTACCTTATAGGCTTAACTGACTGGCATTAACCTAATACGTCGCCTTTTTCTCCTGCGAAATCACCGGCTAACTTCGCCCCGGCAGCGCCACCGATGACCGCGCAGGTGAGTGCCCTTAGTCCGGCAGTCCCTACTCCTAGCCGCACATACTGCGGGTGCAACAATATTCTCTCCTAGATAACCGCCTACAGCGCTACCAGCCAGACCTCCAGCTAATGATGCAGAGTTTACATATGCAGCTCGCTCCCGGCCGGCGTTGCCACTCCTCGCCATGGCCCTGCTATGACTCGTCGCGGCGCATTGGCCGAACACCCAAGCCACTCGCCAAGAGAACGTATTTCCGAGGTAGGACACTAGGCACCGATATCGGCGAGGGCAACAGAGGGGGCTGTATTTGGGAAAGGGACTACAAGATTGTGGGTAACTTCACTGTGGGTATGTCGAAAGACTTCATTGATAGGTGTTTTTTGTGGGAAATATTACCTGCCAGCGGTTCAACCGCTCGGGGCGAGCTGCGCGGTGGGGCAGAGGTCGGAAAAGAAATTGGCTGAGCCTGCGCTGGCCTCTTCGCGGGCAAGCCCGCTCCCACAGGTTTTGCGCTTGCCTCGGCTGCGGCGTTTCGCCGGGCGGGGTGTGGACAGGGGCTCTCCGGGGCCGGGGCGGCCCGGGCTATCACGACAATAGCGAACGGTGGTTGTCCTCAAACCTGCGAAAGAGGACAATTATCGGCTTCCCGTCACAACCAGCGATCTTGCATGGCCTTTCTTGCACTTGGTATCAACCATAAGACTGCCTCGGTAGACGTACGCGAGCGCGTGGCGTTTACCCCAGAGCAGCTGGTCGACGCCCTGCAGCAGCTCTGCCGACTGACGTCCAGCCGCGAAGCGGCGATCCTGTCGACCTGCAACCGCAGCGAGCTCTATATAGAGCAGGACCACCTGTCCGCCGACGCCGTGCTGCAATGGCTGGCCGACTATCATCGCCTCAGCCTCGACGAGCTGCGCGCCAGTGCCTACGTGCATGAAGAGCATGACGCCGTGAAGCACATGATGCGGGTGGCCTCGGGCCTGGACTCGCTGGTCCTCGGCGAGCCGCAGATCCTCGGCCAGATGAAGTCCGCCTATGCCGTGGCCCGCGAAGCCGGTACCGTCGGGCCGTTGCTCGGGCGCCTGTTCCAGGCCACCTTCAGCGCCGCCAAGCAGGTGCGTACCGATACCGCCATCGGCGAAAACCCGGTGTCGGTGGCGTTTGCTGCGGTCAGCCTGGCCAAGCAGATCTTCGCCGACCTGGGACGTAGCCAGGCGCTGCTGATCGGCGCCGGCGAAACCATTACCCTGGTCGCCCGCCACCTGCACGAGCAGGGCGTGCGCCGCATCGTCGTGGCCAACCGCACCCTGGAGCGGGCCAGTATCCTTGCCGAGCAGTTCGGTGCGCACGCGGTGCTGCTGGCCGACATCCCCCAGGAACTGGCCAACAGCGACATCGTCATCAGCTCTACCGCCAGCCAGTTGCCGATCCTGGGCAAGGGCGCGGTCGAGAGCGCGTTGAAGCAGCGCCGGCACAAGCCGATCTTCATGGTCGATATCGCCGTGCCACGCGATATCGAAACCGAGGTTGGCGAGCTGGACGACGTCTACCTGTACACTGTCGATGACCTGCACGACGTGGTGGCAGAAAACCTCAAGAGCCGCCAGGGCGCTGCCCAGGCCGCCGAAGAGCTGGTCTCGGTGGGCGCCGAAGACTTCATGCTGCGCCTGCGCGAGCTGGCCGCGGTGGATGTGCTCAAGGCCTACCGCCAGCAAAGCGAGCGCCTGCGCGACGAAGAACTGCAAAAGGCCCAGCGCCTGCTGGCCAACGGTGGCAACCCCGAGGATGTACTGGCCCAACTGGCCCGGGGCCTGACCAACAAACTCCTGCATGCCCCCAGCGTGCAGCTGAAAAAGCTCTCGGCCGAGGGCCGCCTCGATGCGCTGGCCATGGCCCAGGAACTCTTTGCCCTCAACGAGGGCTCCACGGACAAATCCCCGCAATGAAAGCGTCGCTGCTGAACAAACTGGAAATCCTCCAGGACCGCTTCGAAGAACTCACCGCCCTGCTCGGTGATGCCGAGGTCATTTCCGACCAGACGCGCTTCCGCGCCTATTCCCGTGAGTACGCCGAAGTCGAGCCGGTCTACGCTGCTTATAAAGAGTGGCGCAAAGTGCAGGACGACCTCGAAGGTGCCCAGGCGCTGCTCAAGGACAGTGACCCGGACCTGCGCGAAATGGCCGTGGAAGAAGTGCGTGAAGCCAAAGAGCAACTGCTGACGCTGGAGGCACAGCTGCAGCGCATGCTGCTGCCCAAGGACCCCAACGATGGCCGCAACGTGTTTCTCGAAATCCGCGCCGGTACCGGTGGCGACGAGGCGGCGATCTTCTCCGGCGACCTGTTCCGCATGTATTCGCGCTACGCCGAAAAACGCGGCTGGCGCCTGGAAATTCTGTCCGAGAACGAAGGCGAGCACGGCGGCTACAAGGAAATCATCGCCCGTGTCGAGGGTGACAACGTCTACGGCAAGCTCAAGTTCGAATCCGGCGCCCACCGCGTGCAGCGCGTGCCCGAAACCGAATCCCAAGGCCGCGTGCACACCTCCGCCTGCACGGTGGCGGTACTGCCCGAGCCGGACGAACAAGCGGCCATCGAAATCAACCCGGCTGACCTGCGTGTCGACACCTACCGCGCCTCCGGTGCCGGCGGCCAGCACGTCAACAAGACCGATTCGGCCATCCGCATCACCCACTTGCCCACCGGTATCGTGGTGGAGTGCCAGGAAGAGCGTTCGCAGCACAAGAACCGCGCCCGTGCCATGTCCTGGCTGTCGGCCAAGCTGAACGACATGCAGACCAGCGCCGCACAGAACGCCATTGCCAGCGAGCGCAAGCTGCTGGTGGGGTCTGGTGACCGCTCCGAACGCATCCGTACTTACAATTATCCACAGGGCCGGGTGACCGATCACCGTATCAACCTGACCTTGTATTCGCTGGACGACATCCTCAGCGGTGGCGTGGAGGCGGTGATCGAGCCGTTGCTGGCCGAATACCAGGCCGATCAATTGGCCGCTCTGGGGGACTGATGACCATCATCGCCAGCCTGCTGCGCAACGCGCAGCTGCCCGAATCGCCCACCGAGCGGCTGGACGCCGAACTGCTGTTGGCCGCGGCCATCGGCAAGTCGCGCAGCTACCTGCACACCTGGCCCGAGCGTATTGTCAGCAGCGAAGATGCCGAGACCTATGCCGGGTATCTGCAGCGCCGCCGTGGCGGTGAGCCGGTGGCCTATATCCTCGGCCAGCAAGGTTTCTGGAAGATCGACCTGGAAGTAGCGCCGCATACCCTGATCCCGCGTCCGGATACCGAGCTGCTGGTCGAAACCGCCCTTGAACTGCAACCCGCTTCGCCAGCCAAGGTCCTCGACCTGGGCACCGGCACGGGCGCCATCGCCCTGGCGCTGGCCAGCGACCGCCCGGCCTGGCAGGTGACCGCCGTTGACCGGGTAGAAGAGGCGGCAGCCCTGGCCGAGCGCAACCGCCAGCGCCTGGGCCTGGCCAACGCCCAGGTGCGGGTCAGCCACTGGTTCGACAGCCTGGCCGGCGATCGTTTCGACCTGATCGTCAGCAACCCGCCCTACATCGCCGCGGCAGACCCGCACCTGGTGGCTGGTGACGTGCGTTTCGAACCCAGCAGTGCGCTGGTGGCCGGCCCCGATGGCCTGGACGACCTGCGCGTGATCGTCGCCCAGGCCCCTGCGCACCTGTTGCCGGGTGGCTGGTTGTTGCTGGAGCACGGTTACGATCAGGCCGCAGCGGTACGCGCCTTGCTGGCCGAGCAAGGCTTTATCGAGGTGGCCAGCCGTACCGATCTGGGTGGCCATGAACGTATTACCTTGGGGCGCCTGCCATGCTGAGTGATCAGGAACTGCTGCGTTACAGCCGGCAGGTATTGCTGGCCCAGATCGACATCGACGGCCAACTGCGGCTCAAGCAGAGCAAGGCTTTGATCGTCGGGCTCGGTGGCCTTGGTTCGCCGGTCGCCCTGTACCTGGCCGCTGCCGGGGTGGGTGAGCTGCACCTGGCCGACTTCGACACCGTCGACCTGACCAACCTGCAACGCCAGGTGATCCACGACAGTGCCAGCGTCGGCATGAGCAAGGTCGACTCGGCCTTGCAGCGCTTGCAGGCGATCAACCCGGAAATCAGCCTGGTTGCCCACCGCCAGGCGCTGGACGAGGACTCGCTGGCCGCCGCGGTGGCGGCGGTCGACCTGGTGCTGGATTGCTCCGACAACTTCGCCACCCGCGAGGCGGTCAACGTTGCTTGTGTCGCGGCCGGCAAGCCGCTGGTCAGCGGTGCAGCGATCCGCCTCGAAGGGCAGTTGTCGGTGTTCGACCCACGGCGTGACTACAGCCCTTGCTACCACTGCCTGTACGGCCATGGCAGCGAAGCCGAACTGACCTGCAGCGAAGCCGGCGTGATTGGCCCGCTGGTGGGCCTGGTGGGCAGCCTGCAGGCGCTGGAGGCGATGAAGCTGCTGGCTGGCTTCGGCGAGCCGCTGGTCGGCCGCTTGCTGTTGATCGATGCCCTCGGCACCCGTATCCGTGAGTTGCGGGTCAAGCGCGACCCGGCGTGCGCGGTTTGCGGCAAACGCGATGGCTGAGCGCTCGGCGCCGATCGGCGTGATGGACTCGGGGGTCGGCGGTTTGTCGGTGCTTGCCGAAATCCAGCGCCTGCTGCCCAACGAGACGCTGCTGTACGTGGCTGATTGTGGCCATGTGCCCTATGGGGAAAAATCGCCGGACTATATCCGTGAGCGCTGCCGGCGTATTGCCGCGTTCTTCCATGAGCAAGGCGCCAAGGCCATGGTGCTGGCTTGCAACACTGCCACGGTGGCGGCGGTGGCCGACCTGCGCGAGTTGTATCCGGCCTGGCCATTGGTGGGTATGGAACCTGCCGTGAAGCCCGCTGCCGCAGCCACCCGTTCGGGCGTGGTCGGCGTATTGGCCACCACCGGCACGTTGCAGAGCGCCAAGTTCGCCGCCTTGCTCGACCGTTTCGCCAGCGATGTACGGGTCATCACTCAACCTTGCCCGGGGCTGGTCGAGCTGATCGAGACCGGCGACCTGGCCAGCCCGGCATTGCGCCAGTTGCTGCTGGGCTATGTGCAGCCGCTGCTGACCGCGGGCTGCGACACGCTGATTCTCGGTTGCACCCATTACCCTTTCCTGCGCCCGTTGCTGGCTGGCATGGTGCCCGCAGACGTGGCCATCATCGATACCGGCGCCGCTGTGGCGCGTCAGCTGCAGCGGCTCCTGGGCGCGGGTGACCTGTTGGCCCGAGGCCCGGCCCGCGATACCCGCTTCTGGACCAGCGCCGATCCGCAATTGCTCAGAAAAATCCTACCTGTGCTGTGGCATAAATCGGACGATGTGCAAAGCTTTGCGTTGTAAAAAAAACGTGAAAAATAGCTGAACTATCGTACCACTGCCGCTTTCTACCGCTTTGCCTGACATGAGGCGGACACTAATAAACAGCATCAGGAAGAAGGATGTTTCTCATGAAGAAACTGCTGGGTTTGGCGGCGGTTGCCGTCTTCGCTTTGGGGCAGGCAGCATCGGCGCAGGCAGCCGATGTGTCGTTTTCGGTGGGGCAGACCGGTGACTCGACCATGGTTTACCGGCTGGGGCTGCAATCGAACTGGGACGCGAGCTGGTGGCAGACCAGCGTCGGTCGCCTCACGGGTTACTGGGATGGTGCCTACACCTATTGGGATGGTGACGAGACCGCGAGCAACCACAGCTTGTCGTTCGCGCCGGTATTCGTCTATGAGTTTGCCGGGGAGTCGGTGAAACCCTACATCGAGGCGGGGATCGGTGTGGCGGCATTCTCCAGCACCGAGCTGGAAAGCAACGAGCTGGGCTCGGCGTTCCAGTTCGAGGACCGCATTGGCTTTGGTTTGCGTTTTGCCGGTGGGCATGAGATCGGGGTGCGGGCGATTCACTATTCCAACGCCGGCCTCAAGCAGCCCAACGATGGGGTGGAGAGCTACAGCCTGCATTACCGCATGGCGCTCTGAGTTCTCCTGTACCGGCCTCTTCGCGGGTAAACCCGCTCCCACAGGTGCTGCACAGAATTCGGGAATTGTGCGATCCCTGTGGGAGCTGACTTGTCGGCGATGGGCTGCGAAGCAGCCCCTTTGTCACTATTCCAACGCCGGCATCAAGCAACCCAACGATGGGGTGGAGAGCTACAGCCTGCATTACCGCATGGCGCTCTGAGTTCTCCTGTACCGGCTTCATCGCCGGCTCCCACAGGTACTGCACAGAATTCGGGAATTGTGCGATCCCTGTGGGAGCTGGCTTGCCGGCGATGGGCTGCGAAGCAGCCCCTTTGTCACTATTCCAACGCCGGCCTCAAGCAGCCCAACGATGGGGTGGAAAGCTACAGACTGCATTACCGCATGGCGCTCTGAGTTCTCCTGTACCGGCCTCATCGCCGGCAAGCCGGCTCCCACAGGTACTGCACAGAATTCAGGAATTGTGCGATCCCTGTGGGAGCTGGCTTGCCGGCGATGGGCTGCGAAGCAGCCCCTTTGTCACTAACCGAGAGGCATTAGGGCATGCCTGCGAACACCGGCAAAGCCGGTGCCAGCTATTTCAGATCTCGGCGCGTCAACGGCCATAGGCTGCTCAGGTCCAAAGCCTCCAGCACCAGCTCCGGCTCACCTTCCGGCCAGCGCAGTAGCAGCTCTTTTGCTGCACTTTGTGCTGTCCATTGCTCCGGTATCGCCTGCGCCGACGTCACGGGTGTCTTCAGCGACTGTGGCGCCACCACCGTTAGCTCAACCCCCTGAGCCTGCAGCGTCTGACGCTGTTCACGCATCCACTGCGGCAGGCTGTTCCAGCCCGCGGTCACCTGCGTTGGCGCATATAACTGCAATGCCGAGTAACGGTTGAAAACCGCCATCACCTGCGGCGAGTCGCCCTTGGCCAGCAAGGGCAGCGCCTTGGTCAGGCAATGCTCGCTGGCCAACTGGTTGCTAGTGACGATCGTCTCGAACAGTTCGCTGTCCGCCACATCGTCCGTCAGGTAGTCGCTGGTGCCGGCGTTGATGATCAAACCGTCCAGCGAACGCCAGGCATGGCAGAGCTGCTGGCTGGCAGCGGCTGCTTTTTCTTCGATATGCAGTTGCCAGGGCAGGCGCAACAAGCGCCGGCCATGTCTGGCAGCCAAAACATCCAGTTCATCGCTTTCCTTCGCACTGGCGGCAACGTGATAGCCCTGTTCGAGCAAGCGTTCCACCAAAGCCAGACCTAGTCCATTGCTGGCGCCCGTAACCCAATAACTACGCGAATGAGTCAAGACGTTGTCCTCTAATCCTGCCGACGCGCCAGGCCCTTGAAGGCTTGCAATGCACGCTGGCGACTGCTGCTGAGATCGACCATAGGACTGTGATACTGATTATTACCAAAAAGATCCGTGGACTTCACCGGCTCATGGATGGATTTTTCATCCATGTCGCGCAATTCCGGCAGCCAGTGACGAATGAAGCGCCCCTGCGGGTCGAAGCGCTGCGACTGCGCAATCGGGTTGAAGATGCGGAAATAGGGTACGGAGTCGGTGCCGGTGGATGCGCTCCACTGCCAGCCACCGTTGTTGGCGGCCAGGTCGCCGTCTATCAGGTGGCGCATGAAATGCCGCTCGCCCTTGCGCCAGTCGATCAGCAGGTTCTTGCTGAGGAACATGGCCACGATCATGCGCAGGCGGTTGTGCATCCAGCCGGTGTGCAGCAACTGGCGCATGGCTGCGTCGATGATCGGGAAGCCGGTACGGCCCTGCTCCCAGGATTCAAGGTCGGCCGGGGCGTCGCGCCAGGGCAGGGCCTCGGTCTGGGCGCGGAAGGCGTGATGACGTGAGACCTGTGGATAACCCGTCAGGATGTGCTTGTAGAACTCCCGCCAGAGCAGCTCGTTGATCCAGCTCTGCACGCCACTGCTACCACTGTCGAGCTCACCACGGTTGCTGGCCAGGGCACCGTGCAGGCACTGGCGCGACGAGATCACGCCGGCGGCCAGGTAGGCGGAGAGCTGGCTGGTGCCAGGCATGGCAGGCAGGTCGCGCAGTTGCTGGTAGTCATCGATGGTTTCATCGAGAAAGCGTGCCAAGCGTCCTTGCGCCTCGGCTTCACCCGCTGGCCAATGCTCGCGCAGGGCTGGCGCGGTTTCTGCGAAACCGTCCACATGTTGGGGGATCGGGTCGCTGCCGATCTGCAGCGGTGCCTGACGCTTCACTCGGGGGGCAAGGGCAGGAAGGCTACGGTGCAGGTGCTCCAGGCAGCGCTTCTTGAATTGGCTGAAGACCTGGAAGTAGTCACCATTGCGGGTAAGGAGGGTACCCGGGCGGAAGAACAACTGGTCGAGGTGGCTGTAGGCCGGGATGGCCGACTGCTCCAGCAGGGCCCGGGTTGCGTCGTCGCGGCGTTGCTCGTTGACGCCGTACTCCTCGTTCCAGTGAACGCTTTGCAGCCGATGTTGCCGGCATACGTCGAGCACGGCTTGTGGCGCTTGGGCCCAGGTGTCGATCTTGCGGATCAGCAGGGGGATGTTCAGGCGCTCCAGTGACTGGCGCAGGTCGCGCAGGTTGCGCAGCCAGAAGTCGACTTTGCAGGCGGCGTCATCGTGGGCTTGCCACTGCCCAGGGCTGACCAGCCACAGGGCGATGGTCGGGCCGCGTTCACTGGCGGCGCTCAGGGCGGGGTTGTCATCGATGCGCAGGTCGCTGCGCAGCCAGGTCAGGTGCATGGGGCATTCATCTCTACAGGCTGGCGGTCATGGGCTTGCAGCAAGCGCAATGCCGCCTGCGGGGTATCGAACAGGGCCAGGTTGGGCGACTGGAGGGCACGTAGTTGGGTTTCATGCAGCGCCAGCGTTGGCCCACCGGCCAGGGTGGGCACGGGCAGGTTGTGCAAGGTGCGTTGTAGCGCCTTGCCATCGATGCGTGGCCCCAGGTGCAGGAGCACCGCGCGGGGCTTGAGCGTGGTGACGGCGCGTTGCAGTTGCGGGCCGGCCACGGCGTGTTCGAGCACCTCGACCGGGAAGCCGTTGCTGGTGAACAGCCAGGCACATAACCACAAAACAGGGCTGAAGGCGTGTTCGCTGTCTTCTGCCAGCAATACGGCGGGGCCCTGCAGCAACTGGTTGTCGTGGTAGATCCGGGCACCGAGCTTGCTGCGCAGCCAGCTGTGGAAAAACACCTGTTCCAGGCGCGCGTTGAAGTAGTTGCGCCAGCGCAGGTCGAGGAGCTCGAGCAGCGGCAACAGCAATTGCTCGCACAGGGTGACGGCCGGGTACAGGGCCATGGCCTGGTTGAGTTGCTGGTCGAGCGCCCGTTGCGACAGATTGGCGATGGCCTCGATCAGTTGCAGCTGCCTGGCCTGCCAGTCGCCTTTCGGCGGCGTGCTGGAGGGTTTGTCGAGCAGCTCGCGTACCTGGCCGACCGATGCGCCACGCTGCAGCCAGGCAAGGATCGCCTCGACCCGCTCGACCTGCTCCAGTGGGTACAGGCGGTGCCCCTTGGCGGTGCGCTGGGGCTTGAGCAGGCCGTAGCGGCGCTCCCAGGCGCGCAGGGTGACCGGGTTGACACCTGTGCGGCGGGCCAGCTCACCGATGGGCAATAGAGTTTCAGACGGCATTGCGCAGGCCCAGGCTTTCCGGGTGCGGCTGCAGGTAGGCTTGCTGCAGCAGGTATGGGTCGGGGTGCTTGCGCAAATGGTGCTTGAGCAGGGTCAGCGGTACTACCAGCGGCACCACGCCTTGCTGGTACTGGCCGATGATCGTCTGCAGTTCGGCTTTGTCCTGATGCGTCAACGCGCCCTTGAGGTAGCCACTGAGGTGCTGCAGTACGTTGCAATGGGTGCCGCGGCTGGCGCAGCGGCGCAGGGCCTGCATCAGCTGGCTGAAGTAGCGCGGGCCGATACTTTGCGGGTCGTCATCCCGGCTCATGCTACCGAGCAGGCGCCCCAGGATGCGGTAGGCCTGGGGGTTGCTGGCCATCAGCAGGTACTTGTAGCGAGCGTGGAAGCGCACCAGGGCGCCACGACTCAAGCCCACGGACAGCAGGCGCTGCCAGTCGGCGTAGGCGTACACGCGGCTGATGAAGTTCTCACGCAGCACGGCGTCGTGCAGGCGGCCTTCTTCCTCCACCGGCAGGTCCGGGCGTAGTGCGCAGAAGGCATGGGCATACACGCCGCGCCCGCCGTGGAAGGCCGGGTGGCCATTGTCCTGGTACACCTTGACCCGCTCCAGCCCGCAAGAGGGTGACTTCTGCATGAAGATGTAGCCGCAAATGTCGTCAAGCTCGATGGCCATCTGCTCGCCGTAGCTGCGCAACGGGCCGGCCAGGTCCGTGCTCGGGTTGCGGGTAGCGACCACTTCCGGGTGCCCAGGGTTGCCGACCAGGCGGATCGGGTCGCGCGGAACGCCCAGGCCGATGGCCACTTCCGGGCACACCGGTAACCATTCGAAATGTGCTTGCAGTTGCTCGCGACACAGGTCGGAGGCCTTGTGGCCGCCGTTGTAACGCACGCTGTGCCCGGTCAGGCAGGCACTGATGGCAATACGCGGCTTGCTGTGGGCGGAAGGGTCGTGCATGGCTGCCTCCGGAAACCTGTACGCGGCTCTTGGCTTGTACAGGTTCATTCCAGCACAGCTAGAAAGTTATGCAAACTAATATTTTTGTATAACTTTGCTTACTCGAGGTGTTCGAGCAGCCGTCGTGCCGCTTCCTGGCCACTGAGCCAGGCGCCTTCGACGCGCCCGGACAGGCACCAGTCGCCGCAGGCGTACAGGCCTTGGTCGGCATCGGCCAACGCGCCCCACTCATGGTTGCTGCTGGGGCGGGCATACAGCCAGCGGTGGGCCAGGGCGAAGGTGGGGGCAGGCACCACGCAGCCGACCAACTCGGCGAACTCGCCCCACAGCTGTTCGATGACCTTTTCCTTGGGCAGGTCGATGTGTTGCCAGCTCCAGTCCGAAGTGGCGTGCAGTACCCAGGTGTCGAGTTGCTCGTCACGACCGGGCTTGCTGCGGTTGCGGGCCAGCCAGTCGAGCGGGTTGTCCTGCACGAAGCAGCCTTGCATCGGCGTGTCCAGTGGGGTCTGGAAGGCCAGGGCGACGGCCCAGGTGGGCTCCATCTGCACGCCGGCGGCCACGGCGGCCAGCTTTGGGGTAGCGGCCAGCAGCGGCGTGGCCTGCGGTGCCGGCACGGCGATCACTACGCGGCTGTAGGGGCCATGGCTGCAGCCTTCGGTGTCCTGCAGGTGCCAGTATTGCTTGCCGCGGAACACCTCGGCGATACGGCAGCCGAAGTTCACCGTCACATCCTTGAGCAGGCCGCGGGTGATGGCGCTCATGCGCGGCACGCCCACCCAGCGCGTCTGCTCGTCGGGCGAGGGGCTGAGTTGGCCATCGCGATAGTTGTACAACTGCGGTTTCCACTGTGCGGCCCAGCCAGCGGCAACCCACTGCTGTACCTGCTCGACGAAGCGCCGGTCACGGGCGGTGAAGTACTGGGCGCCAAGGTCGAGCGCGCCGGCCTCGCTGCGCTTGCTGGCCATGCGCCCGCCACTGCCGTGGCCTTTGTCGAACAAGTGCACGGATTGCCCGGCCTTCTGCAGGGCCTGGGCGGCTGACAAGCCGGCGATACCGGCCCCGATGATGGCGATAGGTACTGTCATGATGGCCTCTTCAAACCTTGCTGTGAGCAGACTACGCTGTCAGGTAAACCTGTACAATACACAAAATTTGTATAAGGTTATTCCGCTGTAGCGGGCAGGTTAGCCTATGTTTATCCGAGAGCGTCGGGTCAAAAAAGTGCCTTGATGTTAAAAATAGACCACCGCCGCATTCTGCGAGGACACAGCCATGCATATATTGCTGACCGGCGGCACCGGGTTGATTGGCAAGCACCTTTGCCAGTACTGGCTCGGCCAGGGCCATCGGCTGACGGTGTGGAGCCGACGACCGGAGCAGGTGCCGAAAATCTGTGGGACAGGCGTGCGTGGCATCGCCCGCCTGGAGCAATTGGAGGCGAGCGATCAGCTCGACGCAGTGGTCAACCTGGCTGGTGCACCGATTGCCGACCGGCCCTGGACAGCAGCACGGCGCAACCTGCTATGGGCCAGCCGCATCACCCTCACCGAGCAGCTGTTGGCCTGGTTGGGTAGCCGCGAACAGCGCCCGGAAGTGCTGATCTCCGGCTCTGCGGTGGGCTGGTACGGTGACGGCGGCGAACGCGAACTGACCGAGGCTTCGCCGCCGGTACGCGAAGATTTCGCCAGCCAGCTGTGCATTGCCTGGGAAGAGACCGCCCTGCGTTCCCAGGCCCAGGGCATCCGCGTGGTGCTGGTGCGTACCGGGTTGGTGCTGGCCAGTGATGGCGGCTTTTTGTCGCGCCTGCGCCTGCCCTTTAAACTGGGGCTGGGCGGGCCTTTGGGCGACGGGCGGCAGTGGATGTCTTGGGTCCATATAGACGACCAGGTCGCCCTGATTGATTTTCTCTTGCAGCACAAGGATGCCAGCGGTCCTTATAATGCCTGCGCCCCGGAGCCTGTGCGCAACCGCGAGTTCGCCAGGCGCCTGGGCCGCACTCTGCACCGGCCGGCGCTGCTGCCGGTACCGGCCATGCTGCTCAAGGCCGGGCTGGGCGAGTTGTCGACCTTGCTGCTCGGTGGCCAGCGGGCGCGCCCTGTACGCTTGCTGGCGGCAGGTTTCACCTTCCGCTTCAACGATTTGCAATCGGCCCTGGACAACCTGTCCAGTCGCCTCTGACATAGGACGCTGCATGACCGATCACGCCCTGCTGCTGGTCAACCTGGGTTCCCCGGCCTCCACCTCGGTGGCCGATGTGCGCCGCTACCTCAACCAGTTCCTCATGGACCCGTACGTGATCGACCTGCCGTGGCCGGTGCGGCGCCTGCTGGTGTCGCTGATCCTGGTCAAGCGCCCGGAGCAGTCGGCGCATGCCTATGCCTCGATCTGGTGGGACGAGGGCTCGCCGCTGGTGGTCCTGACCCGCCGCCTGCAGGCGGCGATGGTCGAGCACTGGCCCCATGGCCCGGTGGAAATTGCCATGCGCTATGGCCAGCCGGCCTTGCCCGAGGTGCTGGAGCGCCTGGCAGCCCAAGGCGTGCGCAAGGTGACCCTGGCGCCACTTTATCCACAGTTCGCCGACAGTACGGTGACCACCGTTGTGGAACTGGCCAGGCAGACGCTCAGCGAACGCCAGTTGCCGTTGCAGCTGCGCGTGCTGCAGCCGTTCTATGAGCACCCGGACTACATCGAGGCACTGGTCGCCAGTGCCAAACCCTACCTGGAGCAGGATTACGACCACCTGCTGTTGAGCTTCCATGGGTTGCCGGAGCGGCACCTGAAGAAGCTGGACCCAACCGGCAAGCATGACTTCCAGGCCGCCGACTGCTGCAAGGGCGCCAGCGCCGAAATGCGCGCAGTGTGCTACCGCGGGCAGTGCCTGGCCACGGCCAAGGCCTTTGCGCAGAAAATGGGCATACCCGATGGCAAGTGGTCGGTGTCGTTCCAGTCGCGACTGGGGCGGGCCAAATGGATCGAGCCCTATACCGAAGCGCGGCTGGATGAGCTGGCCAAGGCGGGGGTGAAGAAGCTGTTGGTGATGTGCCCGGCGTTCGTGGCCGACTGCATCGAGACGCTGGAAGAGATCGGCATGCGCGGCAGCGAGCAGTTTGTCGAGGCCGGCGGGCGAGAACTGGTATTGGTGCCGTGCCTGAATGATCACCCGGAGTGGGTGAGGGTGTTGGCTGACATGTGCGAGAAGGCCTGATTTTCAGGTTGCCTGTACCGGCCCTATCGCCGGCAAGCCAGCTCCCACCTCGACCGCATAGGCCTCAAGCCCTGTGCAGTACCTGTGGGAGCTGGCTTGCCGGCGATGAGGCCAGTCCAGGCAATATAAGACAGTTGCTCCCACAAGGTGCTCACAGTTCTTGAAATCTGTGGGGAACCTGTGGGAGCTGGCTTGCCGGCGATAGGGCCAGATCAGGTTGACGCCGGATCAAGGCAACTGATCATCCAGCTTCTTGTGCTTCCAGCCATCATTGCCCGGCAAGATCAGGTTCAGGGCAATCGCCACGATGGCGCACAGGGCGATGCCTTTCAGGCCCCAGTCATCCGGGCCATCTCCGCTACCGATCAGCACGCCGCCAATACCGAACACCAGGGTTACCGAAACGATCACCAGGTTGCGCGCTTCGGCCAGGTCGATCTTGTGGCGGATCATGGTGTTCATGCCTACCGCCGCGATCGAGCCGAACAGCAGGCAGAGGATGCCGCCCATCACCGGTACTGGAATGCTCTGCAGCAGCGCGCCGAACTTGCCGATGAAGGCCAGGGTAATGGCGAAGACCGCCGCCCAGGTCATGATCTTCGGGTTGTAGTTCTTGGTCAGCATCACCGCGCCGGTCACTTCGGCGTAGGTGGTGTTGGGCGGGCCGCCGAACAGGCCGGCTGCTGTGGTGGCCAGGCCGTCACCCAGCAAGGTGCGGTGCAGGCCGGGCTTTTTCAGGTAGTCACGGCCAGTCACGCTACCGACCGCGATCACCCCGCCGATGTGCTCGATCGCCGGCGCCAGGGCCACCGGGACGATGAACAGGATGGCTTGCCAGTTGAACGCTGGCGCGGTGAAGTTGGGCAGTTCCAGCCACGGCGCGGCGGCGATCTTGGCGGTGTCGACCACGCCAAAGGCGAACGACAGGGCAAAGCCCACCAGTACACCGGCAATGATCGGCACCAGGCGGAAGATGCCCTTGCCGAACACGGCGACGATCAGTGTGGTCAGCAGGGCCGGCATGGAGATCAGCATGGCGGTCTTGTACGGCAGCAGCACGCTGCCGTCACCGGCCTTGCCCATCGCCATGTTGGCGGCGATCGGCGCCATGGCCAGGCCGATGGAGATGATCACCGGGCCGATCACCACCGGCGGCAGCATGCGGTCGATGAACCCGGTGCCTTTGATTTTCACCATCAGGCCCATGAAGGTGTACACGAAGCCTGCGGCCATCACGCCACCCATGGTCTCGGCCAGGCCGAACTGGCCCTTGGCGAGGATGATCGGGGTGATGAAGGCAAAGCTCGAGGCCAGGAACACCGGTACCTGGCGGCCGGTGACCAGCTGGAACAGCAGGGTGCCGATACCGGCGGTGAACAGCGCGACGTTCGGGTCGAGGCCGGTGATCAGTGGCATCAGCACCAGCGCGCCGAATGCCACGAAGAGCATCTGCGCGCCCGAAACGACCTGGCGCCAGAGCGGGTCGTTGAAGCCGTCCTGCATGGTCAGGCGTCCTTTTGCTTGGTGCCGAAGATCTTGTCACCGGCATCGCCCAGGCCCGGCACGATATAGCCGTGTTCATTGAGGCGCTGGTCGATCGAGGCCGTGTAGATCTGCACGTCCGGGTGGGCTTTTTCCACCACTTCGATGCCTTCTGGTGCGGCGACCAGGACCATGGCGCGGATTTCCTTGCAGCCGGCCTTTTTCAGTAGGTCGATGGTGGCGACCATCGAGCCGCCGGTGGCCAGCATCGGGTCGATGATCAGGGCCAGACGCTGGTTGATATCCGGCGCGAGCTTTTCCAGGTAGGTGTGGGCTTCGAGGGTTTCCTCGTTGCGGGCAACGCCGACGGCGCTGACCTTGGCGCCAGGGATCAGGCTGAGCACGCCGTCGAGCATGCCGATGCCGGCGCGCAGGATCGGTACTACAGTGATCTTCTTGCCGGCGATTTTTTCCACCGAGACCTTGCCGCACCAGCCATCGATTTCGTAGGTTTCGAGCGGCAGGTCCTGGGTGGCTTCATACGTCAGAAGGGCGCCGACTTCCTGGGCGAGTTCGCGAAAATTCTTGGTGCTGATATCGGCACGGCGCATCAGGCCGAGCTTGTGGCGGATCAGCGGGTGGCGGATCTCACGAGTGGGCATAGGGGGGGCTCCGAAAGGCGGGCAAAAAAACCGCGCTAGATTAATCTATTCAGCCTGTGCTGTCGTCTGGTCATTCTGGACGTTAGTCCATAAATGCTTGATCTGTGACGAGCGGATGCGTACCTTTGCCCGCTTTTCCAAAATGCACCCCCCGGAGAGCGCCATGTCCGCCGATCTCGAGCATATCCGTCAAGTCATGCGTGAAGCTGACTGCCTGTACAACGAAGCCGAAGTCGAAGCGGCCATCGCCAAGGTCGGCGAGCAGATCTGCAAGGACCTGCACGACAAGAACCCGGTGGTGTTCTGCGTGATGAACGGCGGCCTGATCTTCTCTGGCAAGCTGCTGACCCACCTGCAGTTCCCGCTGGAAGCCTCGTACCTGCATGCCACCCGCTACCGCAACCAGACCAGCGGCGGCGAGCTGTTCTGGAAGGCCAAGCCGGAAGTGTCGTTCATCGACCGTGACGTGCTGATCGTCGACGACATCCTCGACGAAGGCCACACCCTCAGCGCCATCATCGAGTTCTGCAAGCATGCCGGTGCGCGCTCGGTGCACACCGCCGTACTGATCGACAAGGATCACGACCGCAAGGCCAGCCCGGACCTCAAGGCCAACTACGTGGGCCTGCCATGCGTCGACCGCTACATCTTCGGTTACGGCATGGACTACAAAGGCTACTGGCGCAACGCCAACGGCATCTTCGCCGTCAAGGGGCTGTGACCATGCGCCAGCCGGCGTTCATCGACCAATCGCTGTTCGCCGGGCTGGCCGCAAAGGCTGCCGCCAACCCGCGTGGGCGGCAGCACCATAACTTCCACGAGATGGACGAGCCCTGCCACCGCATGGCGGTCGGGCTGCAGCCAAGTACCTATATCCCGCCACACCGCCATCTGAGCGACGACAAGGCCGAGGCCCTGATCGTGCTCAAGGGCCGCCTGGGCCTGCTGATCTTCGATGAGCAGGGGGCGGTGACCGACAAGCGGGTGCTGCAGGCGGGCGGCGACTGCCTGGGTGTGGACCTGGCGCCAGGCACCTACCATGGGCTGGTAGTGCTGGAACCGGACAGCATCCTGTTCGAGTGCAAGGCCGGGCCGTACCGGCCGGTGGGCGAGGGCGAACATGCGCACTGGGCGCCGCGTGAGGGTGAAGCGGGCGTGGCCGAATACCAGGCCTGGATGCGCGCGCAGTTCGCTTGATGTTGCCTGTACCGGCCCTATCGCCGGCAAGCCGGCTCCCACAGGGATAGCGCCGTACCTGTGGTGGCCGGCTTGCCGGCGATAGGGCCGGTACAGCCTGGATACAGCATGCTAGAGTGCTCCTTCATTCAAGGAGCCTTACATGCGTGCGATTCTTCCTCTCCTGCTGGTGGTCAGCCTGCCACTCGCCGCCGCACCGCTGCACAGCCAGTTCCTGCCACCTGACGACCAGTCCTTGCGCCAGGAAGCGCCGACCAGTCAGCAACTGCTGCAAGTGACCGACTATTCGGTGGTGGTTGGGGCTCAACGCCAATCCGACCAGCAGCCTATCCCGATCACCTCGTCGTTGCAGGTGCGCCTCAAGGGCAAGCCGCTGAGCAAGGGCGCGACCATCGCCCAGGTGCGGCTGACCTTCGACGGTGAAGCTGGCAAGAGCCTGAAAAAGCCCGTGTATGACGAGAAAACCCGCACCCTGAGCCTGAATTACCCGGCCAGCGACTACCGGGTGATCATGGACCTGCTGCGCAACGAAACGCTGTACGTGCAGTTCCTCACTTACGGCAACGGCCATATCTGGGCCGACCTGCACACCGGTACCGTACGTACGCGTTGAGGCACGCGGCCTGCGGGGGGTAAACTGCCGGCCTTCGAAATTCCGTGATGGCCCAGTTGGAGTCGGCAATGCGTAAAGACAAGAAACAGGTAATCGGCGACGAAATCAGCGACGACTACATCAAGTCGTTCCTCCAGTTCGAGCCAGCCGATGGCGTGACCTCGCCGTCGCTGCACAAGCTGGTCAAGGCCTACCGTGGCCTGCGTGTCGATGACTTCGAGCGTTTTGTCGGCTTCTTCGTCGAGGCTGGCCTGGACCTGGACGGCAAGGACGAGCACGGCAAGACCTTCGTCGAGCAGATTGCCGACCAGCGCAATGCGCCGGAGTACATCGAGATCATCGATAACGCCCGTGGTTGATTTGTAAACCTGTCCCGGCCCTTTCGCGGGCACGCCCGCTCCCACAGAGATAGCATCGAGCCTGAGGGCAGCGCTGAACCTGTGGGAGCGGGCATGCCCGCGAAGAGGCCGGGGCAGGTTGATGAAGATCCAGGCACAAAAAAACGCCCCGAGAGGCGTTTTTTCGTTACTGGCCGGCTCAGGCGTAATGCTTGGCCGCCGGGCTGCTTTCCACCAGTTCCAGCGCCACGTCGTTGTCGGCACTGATCTTGTGGTAAAGGGCGGCATCGGTCGCCAGGGTCTTCTCACGCGCCGGGAAGATTTCCTTGAGCTTGGCAGCCCAGGCACCCTTGGCCTGCTCAGGGAAGCAGCGCTCGATCAGCTCCAGCATGATCGACACGGTCACCGAAGCACCCGGCGATGCACCGAGCAGGGCAGCCAGGCTGCCGTCCTGGGCCGAGACCAGCTCGGTACCGAACTGCAGCACGCCGCCTTTCTTCGGGTCTTTCTTGATGATCTGCACGCGCTGACCAGCCACTTCCAGGCGCCAGTCCTCGGCCTTGGCCTGCGGGTAGAAGCGACGCAGAGCTTCCAGGCGCTGCTCCATCGACTGCATCACTTCGCTGACCAGGTACTTGGTCAGGTCCATGTTGTCGCGGGCCACGGCCAGCATCGGGCCGATGTTGCCCATGCGCACCGACAGCGGCAGGTCCATCAGCGAACCGTGCTTGAGGAACTTGGTAGTGAAGCCGGCATATGGGCCGAACAGCAGCGAAGTCTTGCCGTCCACCACGCGGGTGTCCAGGTGCGGTACCGACATCGGCGGGGCGCCGACAGCGGCCTGGCTGTACACCTTGGCCTGGTGCTGCTTGACGATTTCCGGGTTGTCGCAACGCAGCCACTGGCCGCTGACCGGGAAGCCGCCGAAGCCTTTGCTTTCCGGGATGCCGGACAACTGCAGCAGCGGCAGGGCCGCGCCACCGGCGCCGAGGAAGACGAAGCGGGCGTCCACTTCACGGCTGCCGCCGCTGTTGACGTCCTTGATGCTCACGGTCCAGCCGCTGCCGTTACGGCGCAGGCCGACGACCTTCTTGCTGTACTTGACCTGCGCGTCCGGCGAGTCGCCCAGCACCTTGAGCAGCTTGTTGGTCAAGGCGCCAAAGTTGACGTCGGTGCCTTTGGCCACGCGGGTGGCGGCGATGTGCTGGTCGGCCGGGCGGCCAGGCATCATCAGCGGCATCCAGTCGTTCATCACGGCCTTGTCTTCGGTGTATTCCATCTCGGCGAAGGCATGGTGCTGCTTGAGCAGCTCGAAGCGCTTCTTGAGGAAGGAAACACCCTTGTCACCCTCGACGTAGCTCAGGTGCGGGACAGGGTTGATGAAGGCGCGCGCCGAGCCGAAGTTGGCCTTCTTGCTCAGGTAGGCCCAGAACTGGCGCGAAACCTCGAACTGGGTGTTGATGTGCACGGCCTTCTTGATGTCGATGCTGCCATCGGCGGCCTGGGGTGTGTAGTTAAGCTCGCACAGACCGGCGTGGCCGGTACCTGCGTTGTTCCAGGGGTTGGAGCTTTCCGCGGCTCCGGAGTCCATCGCCTCGACGACCTCGAGCTTCAGGGCCGGGTCGAGCTCCTTGAGCAGTACGGCCAGGGTGGCACTCATGATGCCCGCGCCTACCAGTACCACATCAACCGATTCGTTCTGCGCCATTTAACGCGTCTCCACAATCTACAGCTACCTAATTGACAGCATAGGACCTGGGTTGGCCAGGATCGCCATGTCCGACTTTTCGCAGTTCTTGCAACTTCCGCGGACACCGCCAATCAGTCTTCGGGTTCGTGCATTGAACGCCGTTTGCCACGGGTGCGGCAATTCGACTTATGGTCAAGGTGTCGTGCGTGCGTTATGGAACGGCTCAGACACTCATGCGGGATGAGCGTATTTGCCGCCTGTTCAGGGCTGTTCGGGACACATCTGCCGCTTTTGCACATGCCAGACTGTTCATTTGCTCGCCACACTCTCGTGAAGTTGTGAAAAACCGTTTTTTCACGCTCTTTTGGAGACGTGAACCTCAAAAGGGGACTGCGCGATGGCAACCCACAGGTTCATGCAGTGCGAAGGGCCGGAAAGCAGGCACGACAGCCGATGCAAGACCTGAGTGGAAGGCTCTCTGTGGGCGAAGCGGGAGGTGCCGGGGTCAATCGGCGAATGCGGGGCCCGATCAGGAGACGTCCTTATAATCGGGGGGAGATTATAGCGATGTCGCGGGCAGAAATGTCGCCATTCTTGGTTTTTATTGCAGCGTTTGTCAGGCGGCGAGGATGCGCTGGTGCCAGCGGCGGCTTGCGCGGGCGCAAACCCGGGCGCTGGCGGGTAGCTCGCGGCCCAGCCAGGTGAGCTGGATTTCACTGATCTGGACCCAGCCGCTACCGCTGGGTGCCTGGCTGCATTGCTTGAAGGCCAGGCATTTGCCTGCGGCGTCCAGGCGGGCATAGGTGTTGTGGCGCGGGTATTGGAAGAGCAGGGTCCAGAGCGAGGCCATGGCGGCGAGTCCTGTGCATTAGGGCTTGGCCCAAGGATAAGGGCGTGGCCATGAAACGATTGTGACAATGGTTCTGGGCGGCAAGCCATAAAGCTGCAAGCCTCAAGAAAAACCCAGCCCGTCGTGCGATCTGCTTTCACTTGCAGCTTGCCGCTTATAGCTTGCCGCTAGGTATACTGTGCGCCTTCGCCGCATTTTCTGGAGTAACGCGCATGTTGCAACGTCTGTTGTTCGGTTTGCTCGCCGTGGCCAGCCTCAGCCTGGTCGGTTGTGCCCACAGCCCGCAACAACTCAACCCGCAACCCACGCTCAAGGCCCAGCTCGCTCCGGTCGGCCATGGCCAGCCGGTGGTGGTCAAGGTGGTCGATGGTCGGCCTTCGCAGTCCCTGGGCACTCGCGGTGGCATGTACCCCGAGACCAGCACCATCAGCGTCAGCGGTAACGACGTGGTGCCCAAGCTGCAGGCCCAGGCCGAAGCCGCCGTGCGCCTGCTCGGTTTCACCCCGACGCCGAACGCCTACAACGCGCCGCAGTTGACCGTGACCCTGGCCGAGCTGAAATACCAATCGCCGAAAGACAACCTCTACGTGACCGAAGCCACCATCGGCGCCACCTTCCGTGCCGACGTGACCAATGGCGGCCGCCGCTACAGCGGCCGCTACGGCGCTTCGCTGGACCAGCGCTTCGGCATGGCGCCGAACCAGGATACCAACACCCAACTGGTGGGCGATGTGCTGAGCGATGCGCTGACCCGCCTGTTCAAGGACCCGTCCATCGGGCAGGTGCTGGGCCAGTAAGCTTTCAGCTGGAAAAGAAAACCCGCTGCCTGTGTGTCAGGCAGCGGGTTTTTTGTTGTCTGTACCGGCCTCTTCGCGGGCACGCCCGCTCCCACAGGAATATCACTATGCTCAGGTCCAGTGATATCCCTGTGGGAGCGGGCGTGCCCGCGAAGAGGCCGGTACAGGTTTAAGCAGCTTCAAATATCTGGAAATCCAGCAAGCTGACGCCGGTATGGGTATCGATGTCCGGCAAGTCCTCATGCACATGCCCGCCCAGGGCACAGTAGACCAGCCACTGACGGTCCTGCACATTGATGGCAAAACCATCGATCAGCGCCTGTTGTTCATCGCTCTGGGCAACGAGATAGAGGCGGTCCTGGTTTTCGGCGTGCAGCATTGAACAAGCTCCGGATCATGAAAAGGCCGACAGGGTGGCCTGTTCTGATGACGAGCGCATGACAGATGAAATTAATGACAGTTTGTCGCCAAGGCCGGGCGCCGGGGTGTGACTTGGGTAGAATGCGGGCCTTTGCCGTCGCTTACACCGAGGTTGCGTGATGTCCTTGCAAGTGCTCTGGGGGTTCCTGGCCGCCCACCCCACCAAGCTGATCAACCTGCTGGCGCTGCTGCTGACCTGCCCGGGCGGGTTGCTGCTGCACAGTGCCCGGCGGCGCGAGGTGCAAGCCCGCGAGAGCCTGGCAGTGGAGGACGGGGTGGTGGACGCGTTCGGCCTGCGGGTGCCCAAGTACTTCTATATCCTTGGGTTTTCGTGCCTGGCGATGGCTCTGCTGCTGTCCTGGTTCAGTACCTGGGTTTGAGAACCTGGGGCTGCGAAGCAGCCCCCATGGTACTTCAGGCAACCGGCGCCTGTTGCTTGACCTGGTACTGGTTGCGTACCGGCGTCGCATACTGCAATACCAGGTAAGGCCGCTGCTCTTCAGGGCAGGCATCCAGGCGGCGCTGCCATTCTTCCTTGGCCCGGGCCAGCTCATCGGCCGGGAACACCTTCTCGGCGCTCGGCACCTGCAGGGCTTCATCCTTGCCGTCCCACATCGCATAGGCCAGGTAATGCACCGGGAACAGCCGGTAGCCGCCGAGGATCTGCCGGTCTATTTCCGCCGCCAGTTGCTTGGTGTCCTCATGGTACTCGGTCACCGGCGGGGCGAAGTTGATGTGCACTCGGCCTTTGTAGCCGGTGATGCCCTTGGCGATGCTGTTGTCGTCCTCGCCCGGCGCCTTCTTGTAGGTACCGGTGGTAGCGCGGATGTACAGCTCGCGGGCCTTGGCCTGGTCGCAAGGGTCGTATTCGTAGCTGATCGACACTGGTATCAGGTTCAAGCTCTGGATCACCGCACCGAATGGCTCGTCCTTGCGGCTCATGTGGAACATCTTGAGGATCGCCGAGTCGGTGCGGTCGTCACCGTCCTTGGCCCGGCCTTCGGCCTGGGCGATCCAGATCGACGTGGCGTCGTTGCGGATCGAATGGTTGATGTAGGCCGAGAGCAATTGGTAGGCCGCCAGCTTCTCGCGGCGGCCACTGATCGAGCGGTGCACGATGAAGCTCTTGTTCAGGCGCATCATGTCGCTGACAAACGGCTTTTGCAGCAGGTTGTCACCAATGGCGATGCGTGGGGTCGGCAGGCCGGCGTGGTATACCGCGTAGTTGACGAAGGCCGGGTCCATGACAATGTCGCGGTGGTTGGCCAGGAACAGGTAGGCAGTGCCGGCCTTGAGCTGCTCCACGCCCGAATAGGTGACGCCGTCGGTGGCGCGATCGATGGTCTGGTCGACGTAGTACTCGACTTTGTCCTGCAAGGTCGAGACACAGGTGACGCCGGCGAATTCCTTGCGCAGGCGGCGGGCGATCAGGGGCTTGAGCAACCAGCCGAGAGCACCGGCCGCACGCGGGAAGCGGAAGTGGGTGAGGATATCGAGGAATGCCGGGTCGCTGAGCAGGCGTGCCAGAACGGCAGGGACCTCAGCGTCGTCATACGGTCGGATGGCATCGAATTCGCCCATCATGCTCTCTTGTTGGAAACGGCTAGGGTAATAAGGTAGGGGCGGGCTCCGAAAAACGGCTCGGACGCACACAGACCCTGTAAACAGACCGGCAATTATACGCATAAGTCACTGCGGAGACCGCGATGCTGGAAACCGACTTCTATGATTGCCCTTATTGTGGCGAACGTGTGGAAACCACCGTCGATCTGTCCGGTGGCGACCAGGTCTACACCGAAGATTGCCAGGTGTGCTGCCAGCCTGTGGTGTTCATTCTGCAGGTGCATGGTGACGAATGGATGCTCGAAGTGCGGCGCGAGGACGATGCCTGATGAAGCGGATCTACGAGCCGGAAAGCCTGCTCGAGGCCCAGATGCTGGCAGGCATGCTCGCCAGCGAGGGGGTCGAGGTGCACCTGGTCGGCCGTGACCTGGTCGGTGCCGCTGGCGAGCTGCCGATGCAGGGCCTGCTGGGGCTTGCCGTGGCCGATGAGCAGGCCGAGTACGCACGGCAACTGATCGATGCGTACAATGACGCCCAGCCACTGGTTGGCGACGAACCGGAGAGTTTCCCCGGTACTTTGATCTGCTAGGTTCTAAATTCGCCCATGTGTGGACGTTATGCCCTGTTTCGCTGGCCCCAGGCGCTTGCCTGTCTGCCTGGCTTTCCCGATGGCCAGCCGGCCCAATGGAACATCTCGCCGGGGGCTTCGGTGCTGATCCAGCGCCAGCTCGACGGCCAGCAGCAGCTGGCCAAGGCGCGCTGGGGGCTGACCCCGGCCTGGCTCACCGACCTGTCCCGCACCCCTGCCCATGCCCGCGCCGAAACTCTGGCCGAGCAGCCGATGTTTCGCGATGCGTTTCGCCAGCGTCGCTGCCTGATGCCGGCCAACGGCTTTTACGAATGGCGCGGCAGCGTGCGCAAACGCCCCTATTGGCTGACCCCGGGTGAGGGTTCGTCACTGTACTTCGCAGCGGTGTGGGAGGCCTACCCGGTGCAGGACCAGGTGTGGCTGAGTTGTGCGGTGGTGACCCAGGCGGCCATGAGCCAGCGTCGGCCGCTGATACTGGACGAGGCGGGGCAGGCGGCCTGGCTTGACCCGGATACGCCGTTGACGCGTTTGCATGAGCTGCTGGCCAGCCCGCCGGCGACGTTGCGCGAGCGGGCCCTGGCGAACTTCGTCAACGACCCGAAACTGGATGCACCGGAGTGCCTGACCCCGGCCTGATGGGTTGCCTGCAGCGGCCCTATCGCCGGCAAGCCAGCTCCCACCTCCCTGTGGGAGTAACTGTCTTGTATTGCCTGGGCTGGCCTCATCGCCGGCAAGCCGGCTCCCACAGGCACTGCACAGGGCTTGAAGCCTATGCGGTCGAGGTGGGAGCTGGCTTGCCGGCGATAGGGCCAGTGCCGGCTACGAAAATCTTCCCTGCGGCTATGGCGGCTCCAGCCGACTCAGCCTAGGATACGCCGCATGTAGATAGGGAGTGTTTTCATGCGTAAGTCTTTTGTCGTCAGCCTGTTGAGCGCTGGCATCCTGCTAGCTGGCTGCCAGGCAGTGAATACCACCAGCGGCGGTGCTGTCGGCGTTGAGCGCAAGCAATATATGTTCAGCATGCTCTCGACCGATGAGGTCAACCAGATGTACGCCCAGTCATACCAGCAGACCTTGGGTGAGGCATCGAGCAAAGGCGTGCTCGACAAGTCCAGCGCCGATGCCAAGCGTGTGCAGGTGATCGCCAACCGTTTGATCGCCCAGGCGCCCAGGTTCCGCCCGGATGCCGCGCAATGGAACTGGGAAGTCAACGTGATCAAGAGCGACGAGCTCAACGCCAACTGCGGCCCGGGCGGCAAGATCATCGTCTACACCGGGTTGATCGATCAGCTCAAGCTCACCGATGCGGAAATTGCCGCGGTGGTGGGGCATGAAATTGCCCACGCCCTGCGCGAGCACAGCCGCGAGGCGATGTCCAAGGCATACGGCGTGGAAATGGCCCGCCAGGGTGCCGGTGCCATCTTCGGCCTGGGCCAGAGCAGCATGGCCCTGGCCGATACCGTGGTGAACTACGCCATGACCTTGCCCAACAGCCGTGCCAACGAGAACGAAGCCGACCTGATCGGCCTGGAGTTGTCGGCGCGTGCCGGTTACGACCCGAATGCCGCGATCACCTTGTGGAACAAGATGAGCAAGGCCTCCGAAGGCGCGCCGCCTGAGTTCATGAGCACTCACCCGGCGTCCGATAGCCGCATTGCTTCGTTGCAGGCGGCGATTCCGAAGGTGATGCCGTTGTATCAGGCTGCGGCCAAGCAGTAAGTCTGCAAGGGGCTGCTTTGCAGCCCAATCGCCGGCAAGCCAGCTCCCACCTCGACCGCATCGATCTCAAGCCCTGTGCAGTCCCTGTGGGAGCTGGCTTGCCGGCGATGAGGCCAGCCCAGGCAATATAAGACAGTTGCTCCCACCTCGACCGCATCGATCTCAAGCCCTGTGCAGTCCCTGTGGGAGCTGGCTTGCCGGCGATTGGGCCGCAGCGGGGCCCCTTTGGCAGTTACCCAATCCAGCCACTGGCCTTCATCGCCGAGTACACGGCCACGATCGCCAGCACGATGAACGCCGTGGCCGCCAGGCGCCGAATCAGCGTCAACGGCAGTTTGTCCGCTGCGAAGTTACCTGCCAGCACCACCGGCACGTTGGCAATCAGCATGCCCAGGGTGGTGCCGATGATGACCATGATCAGGTGCGGGTACTGTGCCGCCAGCATCACCGTGGCGACCTGGGTCTTGTCGCCGATTTCGGCCAGGAAAAACGCGATCAGCGTGGTCAGGAACGGCCCGAAGCGGCGTGCCGGATTTTCATCGTCATCCATCTTGTCCGGTATCAGCGTCCACAGCGCTGTGGCGGTAAAGCTTGCGGCCAGGATCCAGTGCAATGTCGAATCGCTGAAGAAGCTGCCGACCCACGCGCCCACGGCCCCCGCCGCGGCATGGTTGGCCAGGGTGGCAGCGATGATGCCGGCGATGATCGGCCACGGCTTGCGGAAGCGGGCCGCGAGAATGAGCGCGAGCAGTTGCGTCTTGTCGCCGATTTCGGCGAGCGCAACGATGGCGGTGGGGACCAGCAAAGATTCCAGCATCAGGTTTCCTACGGGGGCGGGTCGACACGGCTATGACACGTACAACCTCCCCGCCCCGGGTAAGGTGTGCGTGTCATAGGTCTTGTCAAACCCTGGATCCGTCTTTGCGGATCTTTCCATGCAGGCTGGCATGGTGGGTCGCACGCGCCATGGTCTATGGACCAAGTATGTTGACGCGTACCGGGCGAGCAGGGTGCTCGCGGGAGACTACTCCCCTAGGACGGTGCGGATTCTGCCTAGGCAAAACGCTTTCGGCAAGCGCTGTTTTTATCCATGTGTTGCCTGGTAGATACGGAAACCGTCGGCCTCGTCGCGTACCTGGCAGTTGCCCAGCGCCCCTTCGATCAGCGGCTGGTAGCGTAGGAAGCTGTTGGCCACCAGGCGCATTTCGCCACCTTTTCGCAGATGAACGGCGGATTTTTTCAGCAAGTTTTCCGAAGCCTGGTAATTGGTGTGCACCCCGGTGTGGAACGGCGGGTTGCTCAGGATCAGGCTGAGTTCGGTCGGCGCTGCGTCGATGCCATCACCGCTGATCACCTCGCCTTCCAGGCCATTGGCAGCCAGCGTCAGGCGGCTGGCCGCCACGGCGAAGGCATCCACGTCCAGCAGGGTCACCCGGCTTTGTGGATAACGGCGTTTGACCGTGGCGCCGAGCACCCCGGCACCGCAACCGAAGTCCAGTACATGGCCGTCAGGCAGGCCGTCGAGGTGCTTGAGCAACAGCGCGGTGCCCCGGTCGAGGCGGCCATGGCTGAACACTCCAGGCAGGCTGACCACTTGCAGCGGCCCGTCCTCCAGGGCGAGTTCGAAGCGTTCGGCCAGGCTTTCCAGCGGTTTTGCCTGCGGTGCCTGGTCGACGGTCACTTGCCACAGCTGGCAATGCCGGGCGCTGTCGAGCTTGCGCGGTTTGCCAAAGGCCTGCAGCTGTTTGGCCGCGCCTTCGATGCCGCCGCGTTTCTCACCGACCAGGTACAGCTCGCGGCCGGCCAGGCGCGAAGCCAGAGCATTGAGCAGGTAGGCAGCCAATTCGCGGGACTTGGGCAGGAACAGCACGGCACTGTCGAAAGCTACCTGCGGGGGCTCGACCGCGTAGTGGCTGCGGCCGCCGAAGCGGCTTTCGAGCATGGCCTGATCACCCGCATGCCAGGTCCAGGCCTGGGCCTGGGGCAATTGGCCGAGCAGGTCGTCGGCGGGGGCGCCGGCGACCAGCAGCGGCCCCTGGAACAGCTCTGCCTGGCGGAGCAACACTTCACTGCGCGGGTCCATGGACGACGCCTCCTGAAAAAGTGGCGCAGTGTAGCAGAGGCGGGCGCCGGGCTCAGCTGACCATGCGGCGTGGTTGCCCGGCGAAGAAGGCCTGGGCGTTCTCGCTGAGCTGGCCGACGATACGCTGGCGCGACTCCACCGCACCCCAGGCGCTGTGCGGGGTGATGATCAGGCGCGGGATACCGGGTCCGAGCAGCGGGTTGCCGTTGATCGGTGGCTCGACGCTCAGCACGTCGGTGGCAGCGCCCCCCAGGTGGCCACTGCGCAGGGCGTCGGCCAGCGCCTGTTCGTCGATCAGGCCACCCCGGGCGGTATTGACCACCAGTGCATTGGGCTTGAGCAGGGCCAACTGCCGGGCACCGATCATGTGCCGGGTGTGCTCGTTCAGCGGGCAGTGCAGGGTCAGGGCATCGACTTGCGGCAGCAGTTCGTCCAGCGGCAGCCGGTCGGCGCGTTCCGGGCGCCCGGGGATCTGCCCGCTCAAAACGCGCATGCCAAAGGCCTCGGCCAGCCGTGCCACCGCACCGCCCAGTTCACCGTGGCCGAGCAGGCCGAGGGTCTTGCCCTCCAGTTCGACGATTGGGAAGTCCAGCAGGCAGAACTGGCTGGCCTTGGCCCATTGTCCGTCGGCTACCGCCTGGTTGTAGTCGCACAACCGGGTGGCCAGGGCCAGCAGCAGGGCTAGGGTGTGCTGGGCCACCGACGGCGTGCCGTAGCCTTGGCAGTTACATACGGTGATGCCCTGGGCGCGCGCTGCCACCAGGTCGACATTGTTGGTGCCGGTGGCGGCCACCAGGATCAGCTTGAGCTGCGGGTTGGCAGCCAGGGCTGCGGCGTCGAGCATGACCTTGTTGCTGACCACGGCAACGGCGCCCTGCAGGCGTTCGGCGACCTGGTCCGGGCGGGTGGCGGCGAACAACTCGAACTCGTCGAACTGCTGCTTCAGGGGCGAGAGGTCGAGATCGCCCAGGTCCAGGGACTGGTGATCGAGAAACACGGCGCGACGCGGGCTGGGCATGGGGTTCTCCGGTGGCAGGGCGGGATAATGGTGCTGCGGTGTGGCCATTCGCGGGCACGCCCGCTCCCACAGGTACTGCACAACCCCAAAGGTTGGTGGAGTACCTGTGGGAGCGGGTTTACCCGCGAAAGGGCCATGGAGCTCCAGTACAAATCCTGAAGCCGCTCAGCGCAGTGTCTAGCCCGCGGTTACTGCCCGTCAACGCCCGCCCGCTCATACCTCTGCCACGCAAATCATTCCTTTGGCTGATTTAGCCGTCACATTGGCGAACTACAGTAGTTGCCAGACTTGTCCGGCCCGCTTTTCAGAAAAGGGATACCCATGTTGCAGACCCGCATCATCAAGCCCGCCGAGGGCGCCTACGCCTACCCACTGCTGATCAAACGCCTGCTGATGTCCGGCAGCCGCTATGAAAAGACCCGCGAAATCGTCTACCGCGATCAGTTGCGGCTGACTTATCCACAGCTCGACGAGCGCATCGCGCGCCTGGCCAATGTGCTGACCGAAGCTGGGGTAAAGGCCGGTGACACCGTGGCGGTGATGGACTGGGACAGCCATCGCTACCTCGAATGCATGTTCGCCATCCCGATGATCGGTGCGGTGGTGCATACCATCAACGTGCGCCTGTCGCCCGAGCAGATCCTCTACACCATGAACCACGCTGAAGACCGCGTGGTGCTGGTGAACAGCGACTTCGTCGGCCTCTACCAGGCCATTGCCGGGCAGCTGACCACCGTCGACAAGACCCTGCTGCTGACCGATGGCCCGGACAAGACCGCCGAGTTGCCCAACCTGGTCGGCGAGTACGAGCAACTGCTCGCCGCAGCCAGCCCACGCTACGATTTCCCGGACTTCGACGAGAACTCGGTGGCCACCACCTTCTACACCACCGGCACCACCGGCAACCCCAAGGGGGTGTACTTCACCCACCGGCAACTGGTGCTGCATACGCTGGCCGAAGCCTCGGTGACCGGCAGTATCGACAGCGTGCGGCTGCTGGGCAGCAACGATGTGTACATGCCTATCACCCCGATGTTCCATGTGCACGCCTGGGGCATTCCCTACGCCGCCACCATGCTCGGCATGAAGCAGGTGTACCCGGGGCGCTACGAGCCGGACATGCTGGTAAAGCTGTGGCGCGAAGAGAAAGTCACCTTCTCCCATTGCGTGCCGACCATCCTGCAGATGCTGCTGAACTGCCCGACCGCCCAAGGCCAGGACTTCGGCGGCTGGAAGATCATCATCGGCGGCAGCGCGCTCAACCGTTCGCTGTACCAGGCCGCCCTGGCGCGTGGCATCCAGCTGACGGCGGCGTATGGCATGTCCGAAACCTGCCCGCTGATCTCCGCCGCGCACCTGAACGACGAGTTGCAGGCCGGCAGCGAGGATGAGCGCGTCACCTACCGTATCAAGGCCGGCGTGCCGGTGCCTCTGGTCGAGGCGGCCATCGTCGATGGCGACGGCAACTTCCTGCCTGCCGATGGTGAAACCCAGGGCGAACTGGTGCTGCGTGCGCCATGGCTGACCATGGGCTACTTCAAGGAGCCGGAAAAGAGCGAAGAGCTGTGGCAGGGCGGCTGGCTGCACACCGGTGATGTCGCCACCCTCGATGGCATGGGCTACATCGACATCCGCGACCGCATCAAGGATGTGATCAAGACCGGCGGCGAGTGGATTTCCTCGCTTGACCTGGAGGACCTGGTCAGCCGCCACCCGGCGGTACGCGAAGTGGCGGTGGTCGGGGTTGCCGACCCGCAGTGGGGCGAGCGCCCGTTTGCCCTGCTGGTGGTGCGCGACGGCCAGGCCATCGACGCCAAGGCGCTCAAGGAACACCTCAAGCCATTCGTCGAGCAAGGGCATATCAACAAGTGGGCGATTCCAAGCCAGATCGCCATTGTTACTGAAATTCCCAAGACCAGTGTCGGCAAGCTCGACAAGAAACGCATTCGCCAGGACATCGTCCAGTGGCAGGCCAGCAACAGCGCGTTCCTTTCCACGCTGTAGCCACGGTGCGGGTCGTGTGCGCCAGAACGCGACCCGCATGCTAGAGGGGCCGGCGCCTTGCCAAATGGCAGAAATGCGCCATCCTTGAGCACTGCCAGCCCGCAACCAGGACAACATAGCAGCGAGCTGGCGGCATGGAGCGCAAATCACACTTTAGAGGGATCAAGCGCCTGTGCCTTGCTGGCTATAGTCGGGGCCAGGGGATTTTCAGGAATGGGGGAGGGCGACACGCGCAAGCCGTGTCGCCGCGGGCGCAAGCCTGCAAACCGGTCGCCCGGGCCGTTCTTGAAAGGACTCACTGCCATAACAAAAAAGTACATGGAGTAGCGTCGATGAAATCTGCAAACCTGTTCTGGCGCCGGGCCAAGTTGCCTTTGGCCGTCAGCCTTGCTTCCACGCTCGCAAGTCCTGCTTTCGCGGTCAGTTTCAACATTGGTGAAATCGAAGGCCAGTTCGACTCTTCGCTCTCCATCGGCGCCAGCTGGTCGACTGCCAACCCCAACAAGAACCTGATCGGGGTGAACAACGGCGGCAAGGGCCTGTCGCAGACGTCCGACGATGGCCACCTGAACTTCAAGAAGGGCGAAACCTTCTCCAAGATCTTCAAGGGTATCCATGACCTGGAGCTCAAGTATGGTGACACCGGTGTGTTCGTGCGCGGCAAGTACTGGTACGACTTCGAGCTGAAGGACGAAGGCCGCGAGTTCAAGGACATCAGCGATTCCAATCGCAAGGAGGGCGCCAAGTCGTCCGGCGCCGAGCTGCTCGACGCCTTCGTCTATCACAACTACTCCATCGGCGATCAGCCGGGCTCGGTGCGCCTGGGCAAGCAGGTGGTGAGCTGGGGTGAAAGTACCTTCATCGGCGGCGGCATCAACTCGATCAACCCCATCGACGTGTCGGCGTTTCGTCGCCCGGGGGCCGAGATCAAGGAAGGCCTGATCCCGGTCAACATGTTCTACATCTCCCAGAGCCTGACCGACAACTTGTCGGCCGAGGCCTTCTACCAGATCGAATGGGACCAGACGGTCGTCGACAACTGCGGCACCTTCTTCTCCCAGCCGGACATCATTGCCGACGGTTGTACCGACAACCTGCGCGTGCTCAGCAGCAGCCGCACCCTCAATGGGCTGCCAGCGCTTGCCAGGGGCGTGCTTGCTGCCAACAACGTCAACTACAACGAAGAGGGCGTGCTGGTAAGGCGTGGTGCCGATCGCGATGCTCGCGACGGTGGCCAGTTCGGCGTGGCGTTCCGCTACATGTTCGAGCCGCTGGATACCGAGTTCGGTGCGTACTTCATGAACTACCACAGCCGTGCGCCGATCTTCAGTGCGACCGGCGCCTCCCAGGCTGCGTTCGATTTTGCCAATAGCCTGACGCCAACGCCGCTATCGGGGCTGCGCCCGCTGCTCATTGCCGGCAACTCGCAGTACTTCGTCGAGTATCCAGAAGACATCCGCCTGTATGGCTTGAGCTTCTCCACCACGCTGCCTACCGGTACCGCCTGGAGCGGCGAGCTTAGCTATCGCCCCAATGCACCGGTGCAGCTGAACTCTACCGACATCCTGTTCGCTGGTGTCACGCCGCTGGCCGGGTTCGGTAACGCATCCTTGCTCCAGGGGGCACCTGGTGAGGACTTGCACGGTTACCGGCGCAAGGAAATCACCCAGTTCCAGACCACCTTCACCCACTTCTTCGATCAAGTCATGGGCGCCAGCCGCCTCACTGTGGTGGGCGAAGTCGGTGTTACTCATGTCGGCGGCCTGGAAAGTACCAGCAAGGTACGTTATGGCCGTGACCCGGTCTACGGCCCTGGCGAACTGCCCGGTGGCATGTGTACCGCGCTCAACGGTTCCACCATCGGTGGCTCTGGCCTGGGCAGCTCTACCGCCAACCTGTCGCGCAACTGCAACAGCGATGGTTTCACCACCAGCACCTCGTGGGGTTACCGCGCTCGCGCCATCTGGGACTACAACGATGTGTTTGCGGGGGTCAACCTCAAGCCGAGCGTGGCCTGGTCGCACGACGTAGATGGTTACTCGCCAGGCCCAGGTGGCAACTTCGAGGAAGGTCGCAAGGCTGTCAGCCTGGGCCTGGACGCCGAATACCAGAACACCTATACGGCGAGCCTTTCTTACACCAACTTCTTCGACGGCAAGTACACCACCGTGGATGACCGCGACTTCGTCGCCCTCAGCTTCGGCGTGAACTTCTAAGCATATAGATCCAGGACGACACGACATGAACAAGACCAGAAGTCTGCTGCAAGCCGGTGTGCTGGGCCTGTCCCTGCTGGCGACCAGCGTCATGGCTGCGGTATCCGCCGACGAGGCGGCCAAGCTGGGCAGCACCCTGACCCCGATGGGCGCCGAAAAGGCCGGCAATGCCGATGGCTCGATCGGCCCGTGGGAGCCGCTGTCGAAGACGGCGGGCAGTGTCGATGGCAAGGGCTTCCTCTCCGACCCGTACGGCAGTGAAAAACCGCTGTTCACCATCACCGCGCAGAACGCCGACCAGTACAAGGACAAGCTTTCGCCGGGCCAGTTGGCCATGCTCAAGCGCTACCCGGACACCTTCAGGATCCCGGTGTTCAAGACCCACCGCGGCTCCACGGTACCCGCCGAGGTGTTCGCCGCCATCAAGGAAAACGCCACCAAGACCACCTTGGTCGAAGGCGGCAACGGCCTGAACAACTTCCGCACGGCCGTGCCGTTCCCGATCCCGCAAAGCGGTCTGGAAGTGATCTGGAACCACATCACCCGCTACCGTGGCGGCAGCGTCAGCCGCCTGGTGACCCAGGCCACGCCGCAGCAGAACGGCTCCTACAGCCTGGTGTACTTCTCCGACCAGTTCGTCTTCCGCGACAAGATGAAGGACTACGACCCGAACAACCCTGGCAACATCCTGTTCTACTTCAAGCAGGAAGTGACCGCGCCTGCGCGGCTGGCCGGTACCGTGCTGCTGGTGCACGAAACGCTCGATCAGGTGAAGGAGCCGCGCAAGGCCTGGATCTACAACGCCGGCCAACGCCGCGTGCGTCAGGCACCGCAGGTGTCGTACGACGGCCCGGGTACCGCTGCCGACGGCCTGCGCACTTCGGACAACCTGGACATGTACAACGGTGCGCCAGACCGTTACGACTGGAAGCTGGAGGGCAAGAAGGAGATGTACATCGCCTCCAACGCCTTCAAGCTGGATGACCCGAAGCTCAAGTACGCCGACATTCTCAAGGCCGGGCACATCAACCAGGACCTGACCCGTTATGAGCTGCGTCGCGTCTGGCATGTGGTCGCTACCCTCAAGCCGGGCCAGCGGCACATCTATGCCAAGCGTGACTTCTACATCGACGAAGACACCTGGCAGGCCGCGGTGATCGACCAGTACGACGGCCGTGGTCAGCTGTGGCGCGTATCCGAGGCCCACGCCCAGCCGTATTACAACATGGACGTGCCGTGGTACACCCTGGAGACCATCTACGACCTGCAGTCGGGCCGCTACCTGGCCTTGGGCATGAAGAACGAAGAGAAGCGGGCCTACGACTTCGGCTTCAGCGCCAGCAAGGCTGACTTCCAGCCTGCGGCATTGCGCCAGTCGGGTATTCGTTGATCCGAGCGTCATTCACTCCGTGTGATCCCCAGAACGCCCCGGCTTGTCCGGGGCGTTTCTATTTACCGCCCACAGGTTTGGCGCTGAGCTTTGGAAATGCGCGGTCCCTGTGGGAGCGGGCTTGCCCGCGAAGAGGCCCGAACAGGCAATAAATCTGCTGAATACTCCACCAAACCCTCGCCCCAGGCCTTGTCCATCAGCGTTGTTGCTTTTTGTCGTAGTCTTTTACAGCCTAATTGTCCCCATCATCTTCAAATGCGCTGCGTTACCCGCTAGTCTCGCAAGCATCCATACCGCCGTAGTCTTCCAACCAGAACGAGCCGGCCATGATAGATCTGTCCCGTACGCATGGATTCGCCAGCCAGGCCGTGGGCCTGCTGGACGGGCGTTTCTTCCGGCCGCCGTTGCCAGACGGCCATGTGCCGCGCCCACGCCTGTGTCAGCGTCTGCAAGCCGGCCTTGGCGGGCGCTTGCTGCTGGTCAATGCCGCGGCGGGGTTCGGCAAAAGCTCCCTGGCCATCGAATTCTGCGAAGCGCTACCCGAGCACTGGCGTAGTCTGTGGCTGGGTCTGAGCCAACGAGATGCCGACCCAGGCCGCTTCCTCGAACGCCTGCTCGAAGGCCTGCAGCAGTACTGCCCGGCGTTGGGCGGCCAGGCCATGGGCCTGCTGAAAATGCGCCAGCGCCACCAGCCGTTCGCCTTCGAAGAATGGCTCGATGGCCTGCTCGACGAACTGGCGCTGTACCTGCAAGCCGATACCCCTTTGCTGCTGGTGCTGGACGACTATCACCTGGCCCAGGGGCCGGTGCTCGACCGTTGCCTGCAGTTCTTTCTCAACCATCTGCCCGCCGGCCTGGTGTTGCTGGTCACCAGCCGCCAGCGCCCGGACTGGCATCTGGCGCGCCTGCGCCTGTCGCGGCAACTGGCCGAACTCAACGAACAGGATTTGCGCCTGACCGCCGAGGAATCCCTGGCGGTGATCGGCCGCCAGCCCACCGGTCTGCGCGGCCAGGCTCTGGACAACCTGATCCAGCGCAGCGATGGCTGGGTGGCCGGGTTGCGCTTCTGGCAGCTGGCGGCCAGCGAGTCCGCTGACGAGCAGGCCTTGCCCCAGGCCTTGCATGGTGGTGAGGGCCTGATCCGCGACTACCTGCTTGAAGAAGTCATCGACATGCTGCCCGCCGACGTACAGGCCTTTCTGTACGACACGGCCTGCCAGGAGCGCTTCTGCGCCCCATTGTGCGATGCCTTGCGTGGCCGTCACGACAGTGCCGCAATCCTGCGCTTCCTGCAGGCACACCAGGTGTTCCTGGTGCCGCTGGACGAACATGGCCACTGGTTCCGCTATCACCACCTGTTCTCCGACCTGCTGCGCAGCCGCCAGGCCAGCGAACCGCTGGCCGGCCTGCACCTGCGTGCCTGCCGCTGGTTCGAAACCCAGGGCCTGCTGGACGAGGCGGTGGAGCAGGCGCTGCGTGCCGGCCACCTCGATGTCGCTGCCGGCCTGGTGCAGAGCCTGTCCGAGGAGCAGCTGCTGGCCGAACAGAACGTCGGCATGTTGCTGCGCTGGAAGATGGACCTGCCCGAAAGCCTACTGATCAGCACGCCACGCCTGATCGTGCTGTACAGCTGGGCATTGGGCCTGGCTTGCCAGCTGGACGCGGCCGAGGAACTGGCGGGTTACCTCAGCCGTTTTCTGCCGGCACCCTCGGCGACCGCGCAAAAGTCCATGCTGGCCCAGTGGCTGGCGCTGAGTGGTGTAATCGCCCGTGGCCGTGGTGACCGCGAGCGCACCCTGGCCTATTGCGGTGAAGCACTGCAGAGCCTGCCAAGCAAGCGTTACGGCCAACGTCTGGTGTGCTTGTCGACGTTGTCCAACCTGGCCATTGCCGATGGCGACTTCTGGCGGGCCCGTGGCTGGAACCGCGAGGCGCTGGAGCTGGCCCAGCGTGTCGGCAACCCGTTGTTCGAGGCCCTGGCCCATTACGACCGGGCACGGGTGCTGCACGCCCGTGGCGAGGTCTTGCGGGCGCTGGATGAAGTGCGCGAGGGGCTGCAACGCTTGCAGGGGCTTTCGGCACAGCGCCTGTATGCCGTACGCGCCCGCCTGATGCTTTACGAAGGCTACCTGCTGGTCGCGCGCCTGCAGCCGGCCCAGGGCCGTGCGCGCTTGCGCGCGGGGCTGGGCGAGGCGCGGGCTTGTCGGGACATCAGCGTGCTCATCGGGCACTGCGTGATCGCTACGCTCGATGGCCGGGAAGGGCACTTTGCCGAGGCCTTTGCCGAGCTGGCCGAGGCCGAGCGGCTGATGCATATCTGGGACGTCCCCCCGGTCTATTACCTGGCCATGATCACCCTGGTCAAATGCGAGTTGTGGCTAGCCCAGGGGCGCACCGACCTGGCCGAGTCATGGCTGCTGCGCCTGGGCCAGACCTATGGCGGCGAGCAACCGGCGGCAGCACCGGAGTTCCACCCGCTGCTGCCGATGCACATCGAGTTGCAGCAAGCGTTGCTCGAACGTATCCAGTCGCGTTGCGACGACGCCGCTCAACGCCTGGCTGGCCTGGTCGAACGCGGCCAGGCCAGTGGCGGCATGATGCTCACCGTCAGCGCCCTGTGCCAGTGGCTTGCCTTGTTGCTGAGCGAAGGCCGGGAAGGGCAGGCCGTGCAGTTGTTGCCAAGGTTGCTGGAAGCGGCCCATGGCGGCGTGTTGCAACCGTTCCAGCTTTTGCTGGAGAAGCATCCCCAGTGGCTTCACGAGCAGTTGCAGGCAAGGGCCGCTTGCCCGGTGCAGGCAGAGCTGCTCAAGCGCCTGCCGCAAATGCCAAGCGCCAGCACGGCTAGCGGCGAGGCCCTGAGTGGCCGCGAGCTGGCCGTGCTCGAGCTGATTGCCCAAGGCTGTTCCAACCAGCAGATCAGCGAGCGGCTGTTCATTTCACTGCACACCGTGAAAACCCACGCCAGCCACATCAACGGCAAGCTTGGGGTGGAGCGGCGTACACAGGCGGTGGCCAAAGCCAAATCCTTGGGGCTGCTGGCGTAAGGCTGGCCCGGTAGGTCGTTGCCCGCTAAAGTGATGGCCCGGGGCCATGGGTCGTGGCAGCAGATGCTCTATCCTCATCTTTCCCGACCGGCTGCCGATACAGCGATCGGTGGCATCGCCTCGCGCGATTTTTCAATCATTCCAAGGCAGGTCGTGTTGATGCTGCAGTACGGGCAAAAGAGCTTTCTGATCGTCGACGACTTTACCGACTTTCGCACGTCGACCCGTTCCATGCTGCGCGAGCTGGGCGTGCGCGATGTGGACACCGCCGACAGCGGCGAGCAGGCGCTGCGCATGTGCGTGCAGAAGCGCTATGACTTCATCCTGCAGGACTTCCACCTGGGCGACGGCAAGAAGAACGGCCAGCAGGTACTCGAAGACCTGATCATCGACAAGCACATCAGCCATGAATGCGTGTTCATCATGGTCACTGCCGAGAGCAGCCAGGCGATTGTCCTCAGCGCCATCGAACACGAGCCCGATGCCTACCTGACCAAGCCGTTCAATCGGGTTGGCCTGGCCCAGCGCGTCGAGAAACTGTACCAGCGCAAGACGCTGCTCAGGCCGATCCTGCAGGCCCTGGACCGCAATCGCCCGGGCGAAGTGCTGGCGGCCTGCGCCGAGCTGTGCAAACGGGACCCGCGCCTGGCACCGCTGTGCCTGCGCTATCGGGCCGATGCCTTGCGCAACCTCAACCGCTTCGAGGAGTTGGAAAAGTTCCTCAAGGCCATCCTGGCCAGCCGTCCGCAGCCGTGGGTGTACTCGGCGCTGGGCGCGCTGATGCACAAGCGCGGGCAGAATGCCCAGGCCCAGGGCGTGTACGAGCAGGCGCTCAAGGCGTTCCCGATCATGCCGGGCCTTTACGATGGCATGGCCGAGGTATTGGTGGCCCAGGGCGAAACCCAGCGCGCGCAGAGCATGCTTGAAGAAGCCGTGCGCCTGTCGCCGCTTTCAGTGCGGCGGCAGTCGACGCTGGGCAAGCTGGCGCTGCAGAACGAGGACTTCGAGAGCGCGTCGAAAGCGTTCCGCCATGCGGTGAACCAAGGGCAGAGCTCGCGCTACAAGGACCCTGAGAACAACCTTGGCCTGGTGCAGGCGCTGATGAGCAAGAATGCAGGCTTTGGCCTGGACGCCCGCACCCGGGTCGAGATCAACACCACGCTCAGCGAGGTGGCCAAGGAAAACCCCGAAGACCAGGGCTTGCAAGTGCGCGCGCGGATGATGAAAGCCGCCAGCCTGCAGCAGGCGGGCGACCCTGAAACGGCCGCCAAGCTGACCGAACAGGCGATCCAGCGCCTGGACAAGATGAACCAGTTCTTCTCTGTCGATTCGGCCCTGACCGTCGCTGCGCAGTTGCAGGCGATGGGACAGGAAGCGGCCGCCATCGGCGTGCTGAAGAGCTGTGTGGAAAGTTATGGCGATGACCCCAAGGTCATGGAGAAAGTGGGCAAGCTGACGGACGACCCCAGCGTGCTCAACGCCATTACCGAGGCGGTCACTCTCAATCGCCAGGGTGTGCGCAGTTACCAGGGAGGGCAACTCGGCGAGGCGTTGCAGTTGTTCCGCAAGGCATTGGGTTTGCAGCCGAAGAACATCAGTATCGCCCTCAATACCGCCCAGGCGCTGCTGCGCATCGGTGGTGAGAACCCTCAGCCCGCGATCCTGCAGGAGTGCCGCGACGCCTTGGGCAGCGTGGCTGGTATCCCTGGCAGCGACAATCGCTATGACCGTTACCGCAAACTGCACATCCGAGTATTCGGCGCATGAATCAAGACAATCAGGGGCTGGATTTTTCCACGGTGATCGCCTCCACCGTGCACGACCTGAAGAATACCTTGTCAGCGTTGATCCAGGCCCATGACCAGTGGATGCAGCGCTTGCCCGAGGAGCTGCGTGGTGGTGCCGAGCAGGGGGTCATGGAGCATGAGTTTCGTCACCTCAACGGCATGCTGGTGCAGTTGCTGGGGTTGTACAAACTCGGTGTGAACCAGTTGCCGGTGTGCCCGGACTACCACGAGCTGGACGATTTCATCGAAGCCCAGCTGGCTGCGCATGAAGAGGTGCTCAAGCACAAGGACATCCTCGCCACCTGGCGCATCGAAACCGATAACCCGTTGGGCTTCTTCGATCGTGAGCTGGTGGCCTCGGTGATTACCAACGTGATCACCAACGCCACCCGTTTTGCCGCGCATGCCTTGGTGATCACCATCGAAGAGGAAGACAACCAACTGGTCATTTGCGTCAACGATGACGGCCCAGGTTATCCACAGCGCATGCTCGAACGCCAGGAAGAGTTCATCCAAGGTATCGATTCGAACAGTGGCAGCACTGGCCTGGGGCTGTATTTCGCGGCGCGGATCGCGGCGCTGCATGAAAGCGGCGGGGTGCGCGGGCGGATCGAGATCTCCAATGGCGGGGCGCTTGGGGGCGGGTTGTTCAGGTTGTTTTTGCCTTGAGAGAAAGGTGTAGCGCGCGGTTCAGAGTGACACATTATGCAACGCTTCCTGGTGCTGCAGGGGCGACGTTTCGTCGTGGGTCGTAGGAGCAATCTGAACTCCACCAAACGGGCTTTTGGGCTCTTTTTCATTGGCGGTCATGCTGGTAGTTATTCGATTTTCGATGATTACCAGCAGAGTGGCCATGAAGGAATTTACCCAGAAATCGAAGCAATGCTCACAGACCGAAAGCGTGCGAGTGAAGGCGCATCAGAAGCTGGCGGGCTCCGGCGCAAGCCGCTATGACCTCGTGTCCCTCCTCGATCAGTGCGATTTCAATGCGCCGCAACCCAAAGATATGCAGGTGTGGAACCACATGCGACCAGTAGGTCGTGAGTTCTGAATGGGCGGAGGCTCAATTCGGACGTGGTGCCTGCATGAGAAGACGATTCAGCAAGCTTCGATATCAAGTCTTTCGCTCCCAAGCTCGAGCCCTCACTCATGAATTGCTGTGTCGGCAGCCAGATCTATTGAGCGCGGATGTAGAGGCAAGCCAAGTCCGGATAGAGCCGATAACGCGCGAAGCTGTCGCTGCTTGCCTGGAATGGCCGGATATTGGGTATCTGTTTCCTTGGGAGGAGATTGTCGACTGGAAGGATAGCGATCCCAAAGGGTTCGATCTTGCAATCTGGTTCGCAAACGATCTCTGCGGCCTCTGCTACGCAAGCCCTAGAAAGAGCAGCTTATGCATCAAGGTCATTCTGCTACAAGGTAATCCCAGCAGAACGCATCCATTGAGGGGAGAGATCGCTGGTTTGGCGCTGACATCGATAGACTTCTACGCTCGCATGTTGGGTTGCCAAGAGATTGAAGTACAAGACCCCCTTGAGGGCGCCCGGTCAGTTTATGAAGCGCTTGGCTTTACTTGGACTGCCGAAGGTCGGCTTGTGATCCAGATTGATTCCTAATAACATCGATCAAGAGTCGATCAAGCTTTTGGAGGTCGCCATGCGATCCAAAACCAGACAGGTAGAGTTGCTTGCCATCGCAAGATTTGAGGCTGAAGCAAGACGTCTTGCAGGTCGAATTTCCAGTAACCAGCTGCGGTTTCTGCAGGTGGCCAAGACTAAGGGGGCAGAGCTTGAGCCCGTGGGCCCTCTGGCAGGCGTCCCATCCTGATCGACAGTAGGTCAGGCGCCTTCCTGCAGGCTAGTATTTATCTGAAACCGGCCTATTGGCCGGTTTTTCGTTTGTCTCAGCGAGTGAATTCGGAGTTTTGGTTACATTTCGATTCTTGATTGAAATAATAGACTCGAAGCTTTTCAGTGCTCTCCGCTATTCCTCATGAGAAATACAATGACCCAAGCTCATTCGCGAAACCTTCCCCGTAGGCCCCCTGCAATGCAACTGCACGCTGATCGGCGACCCACTGACCAAAAAGGCCATCGTCGTCGACCCGGGCGGTGATCCGGACAAGATCCTGGCCCGCCTGCAGGCTCACGACCTGACGCTGGTAAGCATCATCCACACCCATGCGCACTTCGATCACTTCCTTGCCTCGGGCAAGCTCAAGGAGCTGACCGGCGCCACGCTGCATCTGCACAAGGACGACCAGGCGCTGTGGGACAACCTGGAGATGCAGTGCCAGATGTTCGGCGTGCCCTACACTCCGGTGCCGGCACCAGACCGCTGGCTGGGCGATGACGAGGAGCTGGCCTGCGGCTGCGGAGTGGCCCTGCATACCCCAGGCCACACCCCGGGCTCGATGAGCTTCTGGTTCGCCGATGCCAAGCTGCTGATCGCCGGTGACACCCTGTTCCGCCGTGGTATTGGCCGCACCGATTTGTGGGGTGGGGACCAGCGGGCTATCGTGCGTTCGATCAAGGAGCGGCTGTACCGCCTGGACGAAGAGGCCATCGTGGTAACGGGCCATGGCCCCGATACCCGCCTGGGTGACGAAATGCGCGAAAACCCCTTCGTGCGCGCCTGATGGCCAGTGAAAATGCTTTCACGGAATTTTTCGTTGCCCAAGCGTTCCAAGGCTGGCATAGATCCGTTCGCGGTCTGCCGCATTTACGAATTTCAGTAGGAGCTTGTCCATGTTCACCATGCGTCGTCTGATTATCGTCGCAACCGCCGCCGCCCTGATGAGCGGCTGTGCCAGCCAGAACCCGTACGACAACCAGGGGCAGGCGCAGGGCTCCACGGGGATGAGCAAGACCGCCAAGTACGGCGGCCTGGGCGCGCTGGCCGGCGCCATTGCCGGTGCCGCCATCGACCACAACAACCGCGGCAAGGGGGCACTGATCGGCGCCGCCGCAGTGGGTGCCGCTGCGGCCGGTTATGGCTACTACGCCGACAAGCAGGAAGCCGAGTTGCGCGCGCAGATGGCCAACACCGGCGTGGAAGTGCAGCGCCAAGGTGACCAGATCAAACTGATCATGCCGGGCAACATCACCTTCGCCACCGATTCGGCCAACATCGCACCAAGCTTCTATTCGCCGTTGAACAACCTAGCTGGCTCGTTCAAGCAGTTCAACCAGAACACCATCGAAGTGGTTGGCTTTACCGACAGCACCGGCAGCCGTCAGCACAACATGGACCTGTCCCAGCGCCGTGCGCAGGCGGTCAGCACCTACCTGACCTCGCAGGGTGTGGATGCCTCGCGTATCTCGGTGCGTGGCATGGGCCCGGACCAGCCGATCGCCAGCAACGCCGACGCCAATGGCCGTGCGCAGAACCGCCGTGTCGAGGTGAACCTGAAGCCGATTCCGGGCCAGCAGTATGACCAGGGCCAGGTTCAGCAGTAAGGCATCAATCCTGGGGCCGCGTTGCGGCCCATCGCAGGCTAGCCAGCTCCCACAGGTACTGCACAAGGCTCAAGGGCTGAGCAAATCCTGTGGGAGCTGGCTTGCCTGCGATGGGCAGCAAAGCAGCCCTGAATTCTAACCCGCTACGCTGGCCTGAATCGCCGTCAGGGCAATGGTATGCACGATATCGTCAACCTGCGCCCCGCGTGGCAAGTCGTTCACCGGCTTGCGCAAGCCCTGCAGCATCGGCCCCAGGCTGACCCCATCGGCGCTGCGCTGCACCGCCTTGTGCGTGGTATTGCCGGTGTTCAGGTCGGGGAACACGAACACCGTGGCACGCCCGGCCACCGGGCTACCCGGCGCCAGCTCCCGGGCAATCGCCGGGTTGGCCGCCGCGTCATACTGCAGTGGCCCATCGATCAGCAGTTCCTGCGCCGCACCCTGTGCCAGGCGGGTCGCTTCGCGCACTTTCTCGACTTCCTCATCGCTGGCCGAATCGCTTGAATAACTGATCATCGCCACCCGTGGTGCGATGCCGAAGGCCTGCGCCGATTCCGCGCTCTGTCGGGCGATTTCCGCCAGTTCGGCAGCGCTCGGGTGCGGGTTCATCACGCAGTCGCCATACACCAGCACTTGCTCGGGGAACAGCATGAAGAACACCGACGATACCAGGCTCGAGTCCGGCGCGGTCTTGATCAGTTGCAGGGCAGGGCGGATGGTGTTGGCGGTGGAGTGCACCAAGCCCGAGACCAGTCCGTCCACTTCGTCCAGGGCCAGCATCATGGTGCCGATCACCACCGGGTCTTCCAGTTGCTGTTCGGCCATCGGCGCGTTGAGGTTCTTGCTCTTGCGCAGCTCGACCATCGGCTCCACGTAGCGCCCGCGAATCAGCTCTGGGTCGAGGACCTCCAGGCCCGGCGGCAAGGTGATGCCCTGGGCACGGGCGACCGCGTCGACATCCTCGGGCTTGGCCAGCAGCACGCAGCGGGCAATGCCACGGGCCTGGCAGATGGCCGCAGCCTGTACCAGCAGCGGCTCGGCGCCTTCCGGCAGGACGATGCGCTTGTTGGCCTGCTGCGCACGCTGGATCAGTTGGTAGCGGAACACTGCCGGCGACAGGCGCAGTTCGCGTGGGGTGCCACAGCGCTGATGCAACCAGGCGGCGTCGAGGTGGCTGGCGACGAAGTCGGTGATGAATTCGGCGCGTTCGCGGTCGTCCACCGGGATTTCGCGGTTCAGCGAGTTGAGCTGGTTGGCGGTGTCATATGAACCGGTACTTACCGACAGGATTGGCAAGCCGGCTTGCAGGGCGCCACGGCACAGGCCGAGGATGCGCGCGTCGGGCTTGCTGTCACTGGTCAGCAACAGGCCGGCCAGCGGTACGCCATTGATCGCCGCCAGGCTGACGGCGAGGATGATGTCGTCGCGGTCGCCTGGGGTCACCACCAGGGTGCCCGAGGTGAGCAGCGGCACCGTGTTGGCCACGGTGCGCGCGCAGATGATGATCTTGCTCATGCGCCGCTGCTCATAGTCGCCGGCATTGAGCACTTGGGCGCCGAGCAATTCGGCCACGTCGCGGGTGCGCGGGGCGTTCAGTTCGGGCTGGTAGGGGATGCAGCCGAGCAGGCGGAAGTCATTGCCACGCAGCAAGGGCGAGTGCTCGCGCAGGCGCATGGAAAAATCCGCCATGCTTTCGTCGGTGCGTACTTTGTTGAGGATTACCCCGAGCACTTTCGGGTCGCGCGGGCCGCCGAACAGCTGGGCCTGTAGTTCGACCCTGCCCGACAGCTCGCTGAGTACTTCGTTTTCCGGTGCTGAAACCAGGATCACCTCGGCATCCAGGCTCTTGGCCAGGTGCAAGTTGACCCGCGCCGCATAGCTGGCGTGGCGGGTGGGCACCATGCCCTCGACCACCACCACGTCATTGCCGACGCAGGCTTGCTGGTAGAGGCGGATGATTTCTTCGAGCAACTCGTCCAGCTGGCCGTCGCCGAGCATGCGCTCGACGTGGGCCAGGCTCAGTGGCATGGGGGGCTTGATGCCGTGGGTGCGGGCGACCAGCTCGGTGGAGCGCTCGGGGCCGGTGTCACCCGGGTGAGGCTGGGCGATCGGCTTGAAGAAGCCGACCTTGACGCCAGCGCGCTCCAGGGTGCGCACCAGGCCCAGGCTGATGGAGGTCAGGCCGACACCGAAGTCGGTCGGCGCAATGAAAAATGTCTGCATGCGTGCTTCTCGAAATAAGCGGTGCAAAAAATCAACGGCCAAGGGTAGCGCTATCGGCCCCTTGTGCGCACCAGCCGCAAGCGAAAGGCTGGCCGATGCGTTGTGCGCGTTGTTCCGGGTCGAGCACCCAGGGGCGTGCCTGCCACGGCGGTTGGTGGCGCAGGTGCTGAGTGTGGCCGCAGGACAGTTCGGCCACCCAGTGGCCTTCTTCGTCCTGGTGGAAGCCGGTGATCCGACTGATGGGCCGTTGCTCGTCCGTAGTGCGTTCGCAATCGGGCGATGGCTTGGTTACACTTGTCCGCTCTACATACTTTTGCAAAAGGTCTTGCCCCATGCTGATCGCCGCCAACAAGGCTGTCTCCATCGACTATACCCTGACCAACGACGCCGGGGAGACCATCGACAGCTCCGCCGGTGGCGCGCCGCTGGTCTACCTGCACGGTGCCGGCAACATCATCCCGGGCCTGGAAAAAGCCCTGGAAGGCAAGCAGGCCGGTGACGAGCTGAACGTTTCCATCGAGCCGGAAGAGGCCTACGGCGAATATCTGGCCGAACTGGTCAGCACCCTGAACCGCAGCCTGTTCGAAGGCGTCGACGAGCTGGAAGTCGGCATGCAGTTCCACGCTTCGGCACCGGACGGGCAGATGCAGATCGTCACCATCCGCGACATCGACGGCGACGACGTCACCGTTGACGGCAACCACCCGCTGGCCGGCCAGCGCCTGACCTTCCAGGTCAAGGTGGTCAACGTGCGTGACGCCAGCGACGAAGAAATCGCTCACCGTCACATCCACGGTGAAGGTGGCCATCACCACTGATTTTCTGCGCTAAGCTCAGAAAGTCGCCAGGCGCTCGGGCAAGCCGATTTGCCTTCCTACGGGAGGTGGACGGTTTGGACGAGCGCCTTTTTAGTGGGCGGAATTCGTCTGCGCGGCAATCGGGAACCGGAGAGGGGATTTCATCATGAGTGCATTTCACGACCTGAAATTGGACGCGCTGAACGGCGGGGATCTGCCCCTCGCACCGTTCAAGGGCCAAGTGGTGCTGGTGGTCAACGTAGCCTCCAAGTGTGGTCTCACGCCGCAATACAAGGCCCTGGAGAACCTCTACCAGGTATACAAGGGCAAGGGCTTCAATGTGCTTGGCCTGCCATGCAACCAGTTTGCCGGCCAGGAGCCAGGCAGCGAAAAGGAAATCCAGGAATTCTGCAGTCTCAACTACGGGGTGAGTTTCCCGCTGGGGGCCAAGCTGGAAGTCAACGGGCCGCAGCGCCACTCGCTGTATCGCCTGCTTGCGGGCGAGGGCGCCGAGTTCCCGGGTGACATCACCTGGAACTTCGAGAAGTTTCTGGTGGGTAAGGACGGGCGGGTGCTGGCGCGCTTCTCGCCGCGCACGGCGCCGGACGACCCGGCGGTGGTGCAGGCTATCGAGAAGGCGCTAGCCTGAAGCTTCTTGCGCGGCCCCTCCGTGGGAGCGGCCTTGTGTCGCGATGGGCCGCATAGCGGCCCCCGGATATCAGCGTCGCTGCAACTTTCGAGGGGGCTGCTTTGCAGCCCTATCGCGACACAAGGCCGCTCCCACAGGGATTGCCTAGCCTTCAGCTTCGAGTCTTTAGGGCGATGGTGCCAGCGTCTGCTGGTGAGGCCGCAGCCTGGCTGCGGGCTGCATGCAGATACCCCTCGAACTGCTCGACAATCGCCGGCCAGCCCTGGCGGCTGGCATGCTGGCGGGCATTCAACCGCACCCGACGCAAGGTTTCCTCCTCTTCCAGCAACCAGCAGGCCGAATCGATGAACGCCGCCTGGTCCCCCGGCATGGCCAGCGCACCGCTGTGGCCATGGCGAATATGCTGCGCGGCGGCCGCTTCGTCATAAGCGACCACCGCCAACCCCGAGGCCATGGCTTCGAGCACCACATTGCCAAAGGTTTCGGTCAGGCTCGGGAACAGGAACAGATCACCGCTGGCATAGTGTTCGGCCAGTGCCTCGCCCCGCTGGGTGCCGCAGAACACGGCATCGGCTACCTGTTGTTCGAGGACCGCGCGCTGCGGGCCGTCACCCACCACGATCAGGCGCAGGCGCTGGTGTGGATAAGTCTTCTGCAATGCCTCGAAGCATGGATGCAGCAAGCCAAGGTTCTTTTCCACCGCCAACCGTCCGACATGGAGCACGGCGATGTCGGCCGGGCCAAGCCCCCAGCTCTCGCGCAATGCCTGGCAGCGCCGGGCCGGGTTGAACAGGCAGGCATCTACCCCGCGGGCCAGCAGTTCCAGGCGCTCGAAACCACGGCGTTCAAGCTCCAGGCGCTGGCTGAGGCTGGGCACCAGGGTAATTGCCGTGCGCCGATGGAACCAGCGCAGGTAGTGGGTGAGCAGGCGCGCCAGCAGGCCCAGGCCGTACTGGCCGGAATACTGCGGGAAGTTGGTATGGAAGCCACTGACCACCGCTACCCCCAGGCGTCTTGCCGCGCGCAGCGCACTGAGCCCGAGGGGGCCCTCGGTGGCAATGTACAGCACATCCGGGCGCTGTCGGCGCCAGTGGCGCAACAACTTGTGCATCGACACCTCGCCCCATTGCAAACCCGGATAGCCAGGCAATGCCCAGCCGCGGCACAGCATCAGGTTCGGGTCGTCATGCACTGGCCCTTCACCGGCCTGGCGTGGGCGGACGACCTCGATGGCATGGCCGCGTTGACGTAACCCTTCGCCAAGGCGGCCAAGGGTATTGGCCACACCGTTGATTTCGGGCGGGAAGGTTTCGCTGACCAGGGTAATGCGTAGGGCGGGTGTATTCATGACAAAAAGTTTCCGCCTACTGGGTTGCGCCAATGTGACTGTCGTGTGACGTACAGATGACGCCTGGCCGTCGACGTTTTTGGCTTTGTGAATATTTCCTTTCACGGCACTCAAGAAGGGCGCACCGGCAGCCGATGAAGATGCATTCGACTACCTGATGCGCTCCAGGAGAGCGGTGATGTTCAACAACAAACTCAAGCAAGAAGTCCGGCAACTGCGCGAAGACCTGATGTCCATCGAACAGGTCAAGAGCAGTCTCGACAGCGAGATGCTGGTACTGCAGCTCGACCCTCAGGGACGCATCGAGATGGTCAACGGCAACTTCGAGAGCGAGATGCTCTACCGTGCCGAACAATTGCTTGGACGCAACATCGAGGACATCGTCCCCGCCCATGTGAAGTCGCTGGATTTCTACCAGCGCATGAAAGGCGCGATCAGCCGTGGTGAACACCTGAACGGCGCCTTCCGCCTGCTGCGTGGCAATGGCAAGGAGGCCTGGCTGCGCTCGATCCTGCAGCCGGTCAAGAACAGCGAGGGGCGCATCAAGTACTTCACCCTGCACTCCAGCGACCTCACCCGCACCATCGAGACCTCCCGTGAGCACGAAAGCCTGATCAACGCGCTGATGCGTTCCACCGCCGTGATCGAATTCGATCTCGACGGCATCGTCCTCACCGCCAACGAGCGTTTTCTGGCCACTGTCGGTTACCGCCTGGAACAGATTCGGGGCAAGCATCACCGTATTTTCTGCGAGCCGGAGGAAGCCAACTCGGCAGCCTACCAGGCCTTTTGGGACAAGCTGCGCCGTGGCGAATACGTTGCCGACCGCTTCAAGCGTATCGATGCCCATGGCCGGGTAGTCTGGCTGGAGGCCTCGTACAACCCGATCTTCGATGCTCACGACGTGCTGTACAAGGTGGTCAAGTTCGCCACCGTGATCACCGAACAGGTCAACCAGGAACAGGCGGTGGCCGAGGCGGCGGACGTCGCCTTCAACACCTCGCTGGGCACGGATGCCAGCGCCCGCAAGGCCACCGACGTGGTTACCCAGACCGTCAGCGTGATGCGCGGGCTGGAAGCCTCGATGCAGGAGGCGGCCGAGGGCATCCAGGCGCTGGACACCCAGTCGCGGGTGATTGGCTCGATCATCAAGACCATCAGCGATATTGCCGGGCAGACCAACCTGCTGGCCCTTAACGCCGCCATCGAAGCCGCCCGCGCCGGCGAGCAGGGGCGCGGCTTTGCCGTGGTAGCCGATGAAGTGCGCCAGCTGGCCTCGCGCACCAGCACCGCCACCGAGGAAATTGCCCGGGTGGTGCAGCAGAACGAGCAACTGGCGCAGGCGGCGGTGGCGATCATCGACACCAGCAAGCGCCAGGCCGAGCAAGGGCTGGCGCTGGCCGACGAGACGGGCAGCGTGATTGTCGAGATCCAGGACGGAGCGCAGCGGGTGGTGGATGTGGTGGGGCAGTTTTCCAGCCGGTTGGGGCAGTGAAACCCAGGCTAGGCACGCTCTGCTTTTTTGTGGGAGCGGCCTTGTGTCGCGATAGGGCCGCAGAGCGGCCCCAGGATTTCAGCGCCAATGCACAGATTGCTGGGGCCGCTTTGCGGCCCTATCGCGACACAAGGCCGCTCCCACAGGGGGGCGTGCAAGTCATGCCAATCGCACATGACCCGGGGATCAGCTCCGCTCCCGCACCCAAAACAGCGTGGCCCCAGCCACCGCAGCCGGCATCATCAGCACGTTCACCAGCGGAATCATCAGCGCCAGGTAGGTGATGCCACCAAAGCCCAGCGACTGCCAGCGCTTGGCGCGCAGCCAGGCGAGCATGTCCTGCCAGCTCATCTTGTTGTTGTCCGCCGGGTAGTCGATGTACTGGATCGCCATCATCCACACCCCGAAAATCAGCCACAGCGGCGCGGCCACCACGTTCACCACCGGGATCAGCGACAGGATGAACAGGGCGATGGCCCGTGGCAGGAAGTAGCCCAGTTTGCGCATTTCGCGGCCGAAGGTACGTGGCACCATGGCCATCAGCTCACCCCAACTGAATGCCGGGAAGTTGTCTTCGCCACGCACCACCACCTCGACCTTCTCCGCCAGAAAGCCATTGAACGGCGCGGCAATGACGTTGGCGACCAGGGTGAAGGTGAAGAACACCATCAACACCACCAAGGCGACGAACAGCGGCCAGAGAATGTAGGTAAGAAAGCTCAGCCAACTCGGCAAGGTCGGCATCAAGGCATCCACCCACAGGCTGAACTGGTGACCGGCGAAGTAGATCAGGCCGCCGAACAACAGCAGGTTGACCGCCAGCGGCAGCAGCACGAACAACCGCAGGTTGGGGCTCAGCACCAGTTTCAGGCCTTCGCGCAGGTACTGGGGGCCGGAGAGGACAGGGGCTTGCATCGGAACACTCCGCAGAGAAGAAAACCCGCTGACCTTACCGAGTTTGCCGCGCCGACGAAAGGCGGGTACTGGCCGGGAAACCGGCTGTAACAAAAGCAGCAGGCGTTGGCTATCGATGAAATCGCTGAATAGACGATGCCTATGAGGTGGATTGTCGAAGGATATTTCCTTAATCTTTGCGACCTCGCTACAGTGCGCTCAACTTTCCGCTTTGTGGGCCTGCGCGTTGTAGCCTTCCCCAAGTGCTGCGTGGGTCCTTTTTAACTTTCCAGCTGGCGCAGCCGGTACACCGATGCCGGCCCCTTGCGGCCCGCTCGACAGGAGTTCGACATGTCTGAAGTACGTCATTCGCGCGTCATCATTCTCGGTTCCGGCCCTGCCGGTTACAGCGCTGCGGTGTATGCCGCCCGTGCCAACCTCAAGCCGCTGCTGATCACCGGCATGCAGGCTGGCGGCCAGCTGACCACCACCACCGAAGTCGACAACTGGCCGGGCGACCCCCATGGCCTGACCGGCCCGGCCCTGATGCAGCGCATGCAGGAGCACGCCGAGCGCTTCGAAACCGAAATCGTCTTCGACCACATCAACGCCGTCGACCTGGCCAACAAGCCGTTCACCCTGCAGGGTGACAGCGGCAAGTACACCTGCGACGCGCTGATCGTCGCCACTGGCGCCAGTGCCCGCTACCTGGGCCTGCCGTCGGAAGAAACCTTCATGGGCAAGGGCGTTTCGGCCTGTGCTACCTGCGACGGTTTCTTCTACCGCAACAAGCCGGTCGCCGTGGTTGGCGGCGGCAACACCGCCGTGGAAGAGGCGCTGTACCTGGCCAATATCGCCAGCAAGGTGACCCTGGTGCACCGTCGCGATACCTTCCGTGCCGAGAAGATCCTGGTCGACAAGCTGCACGCCCGTGTGGCCGAAGGCAAGATCGAGCTCAAGCTCAACGCCACCCTGGACGAAGTGCTGGGTGACAACATGGGCGTGACCGGTGCGCGCCTGAAGAACAACGACGGCAGCAGCGACGAGATCAAGGTCGACGGCGTGTTCATCGCCATCGGCCACACCCCGAACACCTCGCTGTTCGAAGGCCAGCTGACCCTGAAAGACGGCTACCTGGTGGTCAATGGTGGCCGTGAAGGCAATGCCACCGCCACCAACGTCGAGGGTGTGTTCGCCGCCGGTGACGTGGCTGACCACGTTTACCGCCAGGCCATCACCTCGGCCGGTGCCGGCTGCATGGCGGCATTGGATGTCGAGCGTTACCTGGACGGGCTGGCCAACGCTTCGTTCTGATTCGCGAAAGGGGCGCAAAGCGCCGCTTAATAAGAAACCGGCCAAATGGCTAATGCCAGTCAGTTAAGCCATTTGGGGCCGCTGTGCGGCCCATCGCCGGCAAGCCAGCTCCCACACGGACTGCGCAAAGCTTGAGATCTGCGCGGTACCTGTGGGAGCTGGCTTGCCGGCGATGGGCTGCACAGCAGCCCCAATGGCTGCCACTAAGGCTTAACTGACTGGCATTGGGCCAAATGGCCGGTTTCTTGTGCCTGCAATCAGCTCACAGGCTCAGGCGCATCGACAGGTCCACCGCCTTCACATCCTTGGTCATGGCACCAATCGAGATGTAATCCACCCCGGTCTCGGCAATCACCCGCAAGGTGGTCTCGTTGACCCCGCCACTGGCCTCCAGCTTGGCCTTGCCGGCGGTAATGCGCACCGCTTCGCGCATTTCATCCAGGTTCAGCTCATCGAGCATGATGATGTCGGCGCCGGCAGCCAGTGCCTGGCGCAGTTCGTCCAGGCTCTCCACCTCGATTTCCACCGGCTTGCCCGGCGCAATGCGGTGCGCCGCCGCCACTGCCTCGGCCACCCCGCCACTGGCGGCGATGTGGTTTTCCTTGATCAGGAAGGCATCGTACAAGCCGATGCGGTGGTTGTCGCAACCACCGCAGGTGACCGCGTACTTCTGCGCCAAACGCAGGCCTGGCAAGGTTTTGCGGGTGTCCAGCAGGCGTACCTGGGTGCCTTCCACCAGGTCGGCCAGGAAGCGTGCACGGGTGGCGACACCCGACAGCATCTGCAGGAAGTTCAGCGCACTGCGCTCACCACTCAGCAACGAACGGGCCGGGCCCTCCAGATGGAACAGCGGCTGATTGGCCGTGGCGCGCTCGCCGTCGGCTACCTGCCAGTGCACCGCTACCCGTGGGTCGAGCTGGCGGAATACCGCATCGACCCAAGCGGTGCCGGCAATCACACAGTCTTCGCGGGTGATGATGGTCGCCTTGGCCAGGCGTTCGGCCGGGATCAACTGCGCGGTGATATCGCCACTGCCGATGTCCTCCAACAGTGCACGGCGCACATTGGCTTCGATTTCAGCGGTCAGGTCGGCAAGGCGTAGGTTCGGCATGGTCGGCTCCACAAGCTAGATGCCCGCGATTATAGGGCAGGGGGCCGGTGTGTACAGCCGCCTTGGCAACGACCTTTGGTCGGCACGAACGAGCAATTCCGGCAAATCAGGGTCATTTGCCAACCAGCGACATGGCGCTGGCAGCTGTGCGCATTTTTATCGATAATAGCGACCAGTATTTGGCGTCATAGCTTTGACGATCTACAGCCCCGTCGGGCGAGACACCCTGCAAGGAGTCCAGGATGCAAAAAGAAGGCAAGGTGGTGCCCCTGGCGGCAGCCATCGACCGAGGTGGACGTACGCCTCTGCCTTGCCTTCCGGTGCTGCTCCTGCAGGTGCGCGACAAGGCCGCATTGCAGTTGCGGCAAGGCCTGCAGGACTTGTTCGCCAACGCCGACGATACCCTGTTCGAAATGGCCGACAAGGCCTTCGACCGCTGTGACCAGCACCTGTACTTCGAGGCCATGCGCGACCTGCGCCTGAAGCGCAAAAGCATCGAGCGTGGTTTTCTCGATATCTTCTATGACACCTTCGCCCGCATTGGCCAGGTAGACCTGCTGGCGCACCTGGTCGAGCCGGGCAAGCTGCGCAGCAAGGCACAATTGGAGCGGGCCGCGGCCATCGACGGCATGGTCGCGCGGGTGCTGTCACGCGACGGCCTCGCGTTGCAGCAACTGGGCCTGCGCTTGCAGGCGCTGCTTGACCGCCCCCTGCATGAACAGCACAACCCGCTGGGGCCCGCCGCGTTATGCGGGTACTTCCTCGACGCCGGCTGCAACCTGGGGGTTGGCCTGCGGGTCAAACTGATCCTGCTCAAGCTGTTCGAGCGTTATGTGCTGCGCGATATCGACGTGATTTACGGCGAAGCCAACCAGTTGCTGGCTGCCGCCGGTGTGCTGCCAGAGCTGCAACCGGCACCGCGTCGGCGCGCCGAAGACCGGCGCATGAGCGTACGCCGAGGGCCGGCAAACCCAGGGCAAGAGGTGGGCGCAGACGCGGCAGGGCAGGCGTTCTTTGCCTCGGTGCAAACGCTGCTGGCACCGCTGCGCGGGCAGTTCGCACCACGGTTGCAGGCGGTGGCTGCTGCCCAGCCGATCAGCACCGCCGACCTGTTGCGCCTGCTGTCGCATTTGCAGCACTACGTGCCTGCCACCCACGAGGCCGACGATTTCGAACTCGACCAGCAGCTCGAACAACTGCTGTTGCGTGTCAGCGTGCGCAGCGGCACGCGTCGGCGCATCGCCGTGGCCGATGAAGACATGATCAACCTGGTTGGCCTGCTGTTCGCCTTCATCCATGACGACGACAACCTGCCGGCCAGCCTGCGTGCGCTACTCGCACGCCTGCATATCCCCCTGCTCAAGGTGGCCCTGCTGGACAGGGGGCTGTTCAGCAGGGCCAGCCACCCGGCGCGCCGGCTGCTCAACGAGATCGCTGGCGCGGCCATTGGCTGGGAGTGCGGCGGCGAAGGCCTGCGCGACAACCTGCACCTGCGGGTGGAGCGTATCGTCCAGCGCCTGCTCGATGATTTTGCCGAAGATGTCGGGCTGTTTGCCGAACTGCTCGACGATTTCCTTGCCTTCGGCCAGGACGAGCGGCGGCGCAACGAACTGCTCGAGCAACGTACCCGCGACGCCGAAGAAGGGCGTGCCCGGGCCCTGCAGGCCAGGCAGCAGGTACAACAGTTGCTCAACCAGCGCCTGCGCGGCCGGGTATTGCCCTTGGTGGTGGTGCAGATGCTGGTGCAGGCCTGGAGCCAAGTGCTGCTACTGGCCTGGTTGAAGCAGGGTGAGGCCTCCCAGGCGTGGCGGGATGCGGTGCAGACCCTGGACCTGCTGCTGGCCAGCATCACCCCGCCGCACGAGCCGCAGGCCTTGCTGCAGCAGGTGCCGGGCCTGCTCAAGGCGCTACGCGATGGCCTGGCCAGCGTGGCCCTGGATTCGCTGGCAACCCGCGAATTCTTCCTGCAACTGGAGCGGTTGCACCTGCGCGCCTGTGCCGCTGGCGCGTCGCAGCCCGACGGCGCGGATCAGCCCCTCGACGAAGTGCTGGTGGGCGAGGACATCGTGCTGGCGATTGCCGAAGAACCCGCCTGTGCGCCACGGCATTTTGCCGACGGCCAGGCTGCGTTGCTGCGGCAGGTGCAGCGCATGCGTATAGGCACCTGGATCGAGGTGCGCGATGAAGAAGGCCCCCTGCGCTGCAAACTGGTGGCGCGCATCGACAGCAGCGACAGGTTGGTGTTCGCCAACCGCACCGGCATGAAAGTGTGCGAGTGGAGCAGTGCAAGCCTGGCCCAGGCACTGCACCGGGGCGAAGTGCGGGTGCTGGATGACGGGCTGTTGTTCGAACGGGCGCTGGCGGCGGCGCTCGACGGGTTGCGGCTGTAGGAGGCAACATTACAATCATTCACATGCAAACGGCGTTGGCGGCAAGGCATACTGTTGCTCTGTTCACGGCGTTTCAGGATTTGCCCCATGCAATTGGACCGTGCCACTGGCTGGTTCCACGGAATCGGAATCACCCACTGCCCTTCGCCGAACTTCAATGCCCGCCCCGAAGGCGAATCGATCTCGTTGCTGGTGATCCACAACATCAGCCTGCCGCCGGCCTGCTTCGGTACGGGCAAGGTTCAGCAATTCTTCCAGAATCGCCTGGACCCCAACGAACACCCTTACTTCGCCAGCATCAACCACCTGACTGTGTCGGCGCACCTGTTCGTCGAGCGTGATGGTGCAGTGACCCAGTTCGTGTCGTTGCTCGACCGTGCCTGGCACGCCGGGGTGTCGTGCTTCGACGGGCGCGAAGGCTGCAACGATTTCTCCATCGGCATCGAGCTGGAGGGTACCGACGACCTGCCCTATACCGATGCCCAGTACGCGGTGCTGGAGCAACTCACCCGGCACATCCGCGGCGCCTGGCCGGCCATCGACCTGCACCGGATCCAGGGCCATAGCGACATAGCCCCGCAACGCAAGACCGACCCGGGCCCGGCCTTCGACTGGTCGCGCTACCGTGAAGCGCTGCAGCACAACGAGGACAAGGCATGAGTTTTCTGGTGTTGTTGCTGGCGCTGTGGGTCGAGAAGTTCTCGGCCCTGCGCCATCAGGTGCAGCGCGATGGGTTCTTCCTCGGCGAACTGGTACGCCTGGAGCGCAGTGGCAAGGTGCACCCCTGGTGGACGCTGGCCATCCTGGTCTTGGCACCGGTAGCGCTGCTGGTGTTGCTGCTGCATGTGCTGGAGCCGGTGGCGTATGGCCTGCTGGCCTTGCCGGTGCACCTGCTGGTACTGGTCTACAGCCTGGGCCGCGGCGATGCCAAGGCATCGCTGGGGCCGTTCCGCGATGCTTGGCGGCGTGGTGACGACCAGGCGGCGCTGCATGTGGCCGAGCGTGACCTGGGCCTGGTGGCCGATGAACCGCACAGCCTGCTGGTGCGGGTGCAGGGTAACTTGCTGTGGCAGGTGTACCAGGGCTTTTTCGCGGTGATCTTCTGGTACTTCGTGCTGGGCCCGGGGGCCGCCCTGGCCTATCGGCTGCTGGCGTTGTGCGGCGAGCACAGCAAGCAGCCGGCGTTGAAGGCCCGTGCCGAACAGCTGCGGCACATCATGGACTGGTTGCCGGTACGCGTGCTGGCATTGAGTTTTGCACTGGTTGGCAACTTCGTGGCGGTAATGCGGGTGATGCTGCACGAGTTGCTCAACTGGCACATCAGCGCCGGGCACCTGGTGGCCAGGGTCGGGCGCATTGCCGATGACATTCCCGAAGAAGAAGACAACCAGCGCGGGCTGGGGCGGCTGGACAGCCTGTGGGAGCTGCTGCTGCGCTGTGCGGTGCTGTGGTATGCCGGGTTTGCCCTGTGGACGGTACTGGTCTGATGCGAGACCAAGCACGTTCTCATAGAACAACTGATTGATTTAGCAGGGGCCTTGTGGGAGCGGGCTTGCCCTAATGCCAGTCAGTTAAGCAATTTGGGGCCGCTCTGCGGCCCTTCGCGGGCACGCCCGCTCCCACAGGTTTGGCGCTGAGCTATGGAAATACGCGGTCCCTGTGGGAGCGGGCTTGCCCGCGAACACCGGCATAGCCGGTGCCAGCCACCGCGTTGGATTCTTCGCGGCGGTTCGAAGCCTCGACATGCCCGCTCCCACAGCCAGCGCAGGCTGCTGCCCTGTGAACGGTACTGGTCTGAGCCCATTCGCGGGCAGCGGTTAACGTTAAGTTACAAACCTCCGATTCGATCTGCGCTATACAAATGGCCTAGTGCTATCTCTGCAGAACAACAAGAATCCATGGAGGTGCCCCGTGAAGCATTTGCTCTATCCGGCCATCGCATTGATGAATCGGCTGAGCTTCGGCAAGAAGTTCAGCCTGATCAGCATCCTGTTCTTCCTGCCCATGCTCGCCACCAGCATTTATCTGATGCGTGATGCCTTGCAGCAATTTCATGTCACCCGCGCTGAACTGCAGGGCATTGGCCCGCTGGGGGACAGCTTGATCCTGCGCGCCGACCTGGAGTCGCTTGGCAACCTGTTGCAGATCAACGCCGTGCTTGGCCAGTCGGGCCAGGCAGGTGACCTGGAGGCGCGTATCGCGGCGTTGCAGGACAAAGTCCAGGCGCAGTTGCAGACGCTGCAGGGGGGCGTGTCGGTACCGCAAGGCAAGCTCGATGAATTGGCGGGGGCGTTTACCAGCGCGCGGGCGGAATCGTCGCTGCAGGCCAAGGTGGCCCTGTTCGATAAGTTACTGGTCCAGGCCCAGATGCTGGGCAAACAGGTGGTGAGCCAGTCCGGCTTGAGCCAGGACAGCCAAGCCTCGGTGCGCCAGTTCAGTGAACTGCTCGGGGTGAGCACGGCACAGGTCACGCAGGTGTTGGGCGAGGGCCGGGCAATGGGCGCCGTTGCGCTGGGACGGGGCTTCCTCGATTCCTCTGCCAGTGCCCGTTTCGAAGACTTGCTGCAACGCCTTGAGCGCCTGGCGGCGGACTATGCCCTGCGGCTGGACGATGTCATGGCCACGGCGCCTGGGGCCAAGGCCGGCTTGGCGGGGGTGGCCGAGACCAGCCAGGCGACGGTCAGGCAGGCCGCGTCCTTGTTCGAAGAGCAGGTGGTGGTGGCGGAAACCCTCGATATGCCCTGGCCAACCTTCTATCAGCAGGTCAGTGAGCTGATGGCGCAGACCTACCGCCTGAACGACGCAGTGCTTACGCACCTGCAGGAGCAGCTGCAGGAGCGGCTTGCCGAGCAGCGCCTGCGCATGTTCGCCTTGGGGGCGGTGTTGGCCGGTGTCCTGGCGCTGATCCTGTACCTCTATGCAGGCTTCTATGTCTCGACCCGGGCCTCCTTGCGTGAGCTGGGCGGTGCCATGGACAAGGTTGCGGCTGGCGACATGACGGTCAGCTTCACCGCGCACAGCCGCGATGAACTGGGCGAGCTGGGGCAGGGGTTCAGCGAAACCGTGCGGCGTATCCGTGGCCTGATCGACCAGGTCGGGCGCACTGTGATGGCGGTCGAGGAGCAGGCCGGGCAGGTGCTGGCGGTGTCGATGCGCAGCAACCAGGCGGTCAGTGGCCAGCGGGAACAGATCGAACAGGTGGCCACGGCGATGAACCAGATGAGCGCTACCGCGCTGGAGGTAGCGCGCAGCGCCACGCTGGCCGCCGATGGTGCGCAGCAGGTCAATCACGAGAGTGCCAATGGCCGTACGCTGGTGGAAAACCAACAGGGCAGCATCGGCCGCCTGGCCGCGGAAATCGACCAGACCGTGCTGGCGATCAACCGGCTGGCAGACGACAGCCAGGCGATTGGCCAGGTGCTCGAGGTGATTCGCAGCATCGCCGAGCAGACCAACCTACTGGCGCTCAACGCGGCCATCGAAGCGGCGAGGGCCGGCGAGCAGGGGCGTGGGTTTGCCGTGGTAGCTGATGAAGTGCGCACCTTGGCCAAGCGTACCCAGGACTCGACGGCGCAGATCGCGCAGATGATCCAGCGCCTGCGCGAAGGCGTGGAGGTGGCCGTGCAGGCAATGGGCAGCAGCCATCAGATGGCCGCGGGAACCGTCGATGAAGCGCGCCAGGTGCAACAGGCGCTGGGCAATATCCTGGGCGCAGTGGGCGGGATCGTCGAGCAGAACCAGCAGATTGCCGCGGCAGTCGAGCAGCAGACCGCGGTGGCGCATGACATTGACCAGAACATCGTCGCGATCAACCGGGCGGCGCAGGACACCACCCAAGGCGCTTGCCAGGCCGAGGATGCCAGCCGGGCGTTGTCGGTTCAGGTGGTGGAGTTGAAGCGCTTGATCGGGGCGTTCAAGGTCTAGGTACTACCAGCCAAAGACCTCACAGGCATTGCGGCTGCTGGCCTCCGCCAGTGTCTCGGCCTCGATGCCCATCAACTGCGCCAGCGCTTCGGCAATCGCTGGCAGGTGCTCGGGGCTGTTGCGCTCGCCGGCAAACATCGCCGGTGCCATGTCTGGCGAGTCGGTCTCCAGCACGATGCTCTCCAGCGGCAAGCGCGGGATGGTCTTGCGCAGGCGCAGGGCTTGCGGCCAGGTCCCCGCGCCGCCCAAGCCGAGGCGGAAGCCAAGCTTGATGTATTCGCGTGCCTCTTCGTAACTGCCGGCGAACGCATGGATCACCCCCGCCCGCGCCGGCTTGTAGCGCTTGAGCGTGGCGATCACCTGGGCATGGCTACGGCGCACGTGCAGCAGGGCGGGCAGTGCGAAGTCGCAGGCCATTTGCAGCTGTGCTTCGAACAGCGCCTGCTGGCGCACCTTGTCCAGGTCTTCGAGGTAGTAGTCCAGGCCGAATTCACCCACGGCGCAAAGCCGCGGGTCGCCGTGCAGGCGCCCGAGCCACTGGCGCAACTGCACCAGGTGCTCCGGGCGATGCTGGTCGAGGTAGATCGGGTGCAAGCCCAGCGCGGCGAACAGGCGCTGATCGGCGCAGGCCATCTCCCACACGCGCTGGAAATTCGCCTGGCACACCCCCAGCACCACCATCCGCTCCACCCCGCGCGCCGCCGCGTTGGCCAGCAGGCGCGGGCGGTCGGCGTCGAAGTCGGGGAAGTCCAGGTGGGTGTGGGTGTCGATCAGGCGCATGTTCAGGCCGCCGTGATGCGCTGCTTGAAGGTGCGGCCGACGGCATGCACGCCGGGTTCGTAGCGTTTCTCCTCGATCGCGGCCAGCGCCAGCTCCAGGGCGGTGGCGGCAATCAGGCCATGCTGCTGGGCCATGGCATTGACCGGCAGCGGCAGGAAGTCGAGCAACTGGTTGTCGCCGAAGGTGCCCAATTGCAGTTGGCGCGAGTCGGCAGGGCGCGCCTGCAGGGTGTCGAACACCCCTTGCAGCAGCACGTACGAGGTGGTCACCAGGGCATCCGGCAGGCCGCCCAGGTCGTCGATCAATTGCTGCATCAGGCGCTGGCCGCAGGCGCGGCTGAAGGCTTCACCCTGGTAACGGCGAACGTCGCCGGTATAGCCTTGCAGGGCTTCGTCGAAGCCGCCGGCACGGGCCTGGCTGACCGACAGCTCGGGGCGTGCACCGATCAGCGCAATGCTGCGCGGGGCGGCGCTCAGCAGGCTGGCAGCCAGTTGGCGGCTGGCGTCGCGATCATCGCTGATCACCGAGCAGAAATGCGCTGGGTCCAGGCGCCGGTCGATGGCGATCACTGGCAGGCCTTTGTCTTGCAGTTCGCGGTAGCTGTCATCTTCCGGAGGCAGGCAGCTGGCGACGAACAGCGCATCGCAACGGCGGGCGCGGAACAGTTGCTGCAACTGGCGCTCGCTGTCGGGCTGGTCGTCGCTGCTGGCGATCAGCAACTGGTAGCCGCGGGCGCGGGCGCCTTGCTCGAGTTGCTTGGCGATGCGGGCGTAGCTGGGGTTCTCCAGATCCGGGAGAATGAAGCCCAGGGTGCGGGTATGCCGGCTGCGCAGGCCAGCGGCCTGCGGGTTGGGTGTGAAGCCGTGGGCCTCGACCACCGCGCGCACCCGCTCGACGGTGCTGCTGCTGATGCGCTGTTGTTCGGCCTTGCCATTGATGACGTAGCTGGCAGTGGTCACGGACACACCGGCCAGACGGGCGATATCGCTGAGTTTCACCGAATTTTCCTTGTTATTACCGGGGCTGGTTGTGGGGCCGGATCGGGTAGTTTGACCCGCTACTGGCGCCACGCGCAGACGACCATTGTCGCAATTGTCCGACAGGATGGGGCTTTTTCCTCGGCAGATTATCGAGTAACGTGGCCGCCTGGTCAGATTAAACGTTTCAGCCGCCGATTTTTCTGCCTCGGCAGCCATCCGTGCAAGGCTGTTGAACTGGCCCTTTACGTGAATTTCACAACAATACTCCAGTACCCGACCGGGAACTGCAAAAGGAGAAGGTCATGCTCGAGCTCGCCAAGGAGCAGATAGCCATGGGCCAGAAGGCCGCCGACAAGGCCGAGGCATTGCGCCTGTTGGCGGACCGGCTGGTCGCTGACGGCCTGGTCGCCGAGGGTTACCTGCAAGGGCTGCAGGCCCGCGAGGGGCAAGGCTCCACCTTCCTTGGCCAGGGCATCGCCATCCCCCATGGCACGCCGCAGACCCGCGACCTGGTGTACGCCACCGGTGTGCGCCTGCTGCAGTTTCCCGAGGGGGTGGACTGGGGCGATGGCCAGATCGTCTACCTGGCCATCGGTATCGCCGCCCGTTCCGACGAGCACCTGCGCCTGCTGCAACTGCTGACCCGCGCCCTGGGCGAGACAGACCTGGCCGAAGCCTTGCGCCGGGCCAGTTCCGCCGAGGCGCTGCTCAAGCTTTTGCAAGGTGCACCCCAGGAGTTGGCGCTGGATGCCCAACTGGTCGGTTTGAACCTGCCGGCCGAAGACTTCGACGAGCTGGCCTGGCGCGGTGCCCGCCTGTTGCAGCGTGCCGACTGCGTCGACAGTGGCTTTGCCGCCGTGCTGCAGCAGGCCGAGCCGCTGCCGTTGGGCGAGGGCCTGTGGTGGCTGCACAGCGAGCGCCAGGTGCGCCAGCCGGGCCTGGCCTTCATCACCCCGCAGCAACCGCTGCGTTACCGCGACCAGCCGCTCAACGGCCTGTTCTGCCTGGCCAGCCTCGGCGCGGCGCACCAGGCCTTGCTCGAACGCTTGTGCGAAGTGCTGATCGAGGGCCGTGGGCAGATGCTCTACCAGGCCACCAGCAGCCGTGCGGTACTGCAAATGCTGGGTGGCGAAGCGCCGTTGGACTGGCCCAGCGCGAGTATCGTGCTGGCCAACCCGCACGGCCTGCATGCCCGCCCGGCCAAGGTGCTGGCGCAGTTGGCCAAAGGCTTCGAGGGGGAAGTCCGGGTACGCCTGGTTGACAGTGCACAGCCGGCGGTGTCGGTAAAGAGCCTGAGCAAGCTGCTCAGCCTCGGCGCCCGCCGTGGCCAGACGCTGGAACTGCTGGCCGAGCCAGGTATCGCCGCCGATGCCTTGCCGGTGTTGCTGGCCGCCATCGAACAGGGCCTGGGTGAAGAGGTGGAACCGCTGGCGCAGAGCAGCGCAGCTGTCGCCAGCGCTGCGCCCGAAGTGCTGCAGGCCCCCGCCGCCGGCAGCCGTATTCACGGTGTGGGCGCTGCCCCCGGCATTGCCAGCGGCCCGGCGCATGTGTGTGTGGAACGCGAATTCGACTACCCCCTGCGCGGTGAGTCGTGCGCCCAGGAGCGGCAAAAGCTGCGCGAGGCCATGGCGAGTGTGAACGGCGAACTGCAGGTTTTGGTCCAGCGCAGCGACAAGGGCATTGGCGAAATTTTCGTCACCCATCAGGAAATGCTCGCCGACCCGGCCCTGAGCGACGATGTCGAGCAGCGCCTGGCCCAGGGTGAAAGCGCTGCGGCGGCGTGGATGGCGGTGATCGAGGCGGCGGCCCGCCAGCAGGAATCGTTGCACGACGCCTTGCTCGCCGAACGCGCCGCCGACCTGCGTGACATTGGCCGCAGGGTACTGGCGCAGTTGTGTGGTGTGCGGGCCCAGGTGGAGCCCGAGCAACCTTACGTACTGGTGATGAGCGAAGTCGGCCCGTCCGATGTCGCTCGGCTAGACCCCAGCCGGGTCGCGGGCATTGTCACTGCCCAAGGTGGCGCCACCGCCCACAGCGCCATTGTCGCCCGTGCCCTGGGCATTCCGGCGGTGGTGGGGGCGGGGGCGGCGATACTGTTGCTGGACAGTGGCACGCCGCTGCTGCTCGATGGCCAGCGCGGCGTGGTCAGCGTGGCACCGCCGGCGGATGAACTGCAACGTGCCCTGGCCGAGCGCGACTTGCGCGAGCAGCGCTTGCAGGCCGCCTGGGCCAACCGCTTCGAGCCGGCCGTCACCCGTGATGGCCACGCCGTCGAGGTGTTCGCCAACATCGGCGAAAGTAGCGGCATCGCCAAGGTGGTGG
>NZ_JYKS01000049.1 GCF_000935045.1 Pseudomonas sp. 10-1B | reverse complement strand
CGCTCGCTCCTACGTTTGTTTCGGGCCAATTATTCCTATGGGATTTGCGCGCGAACGCCTTGGTGCATGGCTCGATATCGCGTCGTACGAACAAGGCGGTCGCGCGCGCCTGTCACAGGCCACACTGGCCTGAAACAAACGTAGGAGCGAGCGCCAGCTCGCGATGCGCCGCGCGGGCGGCGCTTGATCTCACAGGCGCTGCATATCTTGTGGCAAACACTTGTCAGCCCTGATGCGGCCTCTGCGGCAGCCTTGTGAAAATTATTATTACAGGTCGAGCGCGGCCGCCAACTCAGGCATTGAGTCGAATGTCCGGTCCACCTCCGGCAAGGCCGGGCGCTTCAGGACCAGCACCGGTACCCCCAGCTCCCGCGCCACCTCCAGCTTGGGCTCGGTCGCCACACTGCCGCTGTTCTTGCTGATCAGCACATCGATCTGCCGGCGCTGGAACAACGCCCGCTCATCCTCGATATGGAATGGCCCGCGCGCGCCAATCACCTCGCAGCGCTCGTTGCCAGGGCAGGCCTCCAGCGCCCGCAAGGTCCAGAACTGCTCCGGCGGAATCTCGTCCAGATGTTGCAGCGGCTCGCGCCCCAGCGTGAACAGCGGCCTGCGAAACGGCTTGAGCGCCTCGATCAACCCGGCCCAGTCTTCGACCTCGCGCCAGTCGTCTCCCGCTTGGGCCTGCCAGGCCGGGCGACGCAAGGCCCAGCACGGGATGCCCGCACTGTGCGCGGCACTGGCGGCGTTGCGACTGATCTGCGCGGCATACGGGTGTGTCGCGTCGATCAGCAGAGTGATGCCCGCCTCACGCAGGTAACTGGCCAGGCCCTCGGCACCGCCAAAGCCGCCGACCCGCACCTGGCACTGCAGGTCCTGCGGTACACGGCCGATACCGGCCAGGCTGTAGACATGCTGCGGGCCGAGGCGACGGGCGATGGCCAGGGCTTCAGTAATGCCGCCTAGCAGCAAGATACGAGTAGTCATTGCACGCCTGCCTTGCCAACGATGCCGCCTTGGCGATCGATGGCGAACACTTCCACTTGTACCTGCGCCGGCACCACGCTGCGGGCGAAGGCCAGGGCGTGGGCGCACACCGCGTCACCCAGGGCGATGCCGGCCGCATGCGCCAGTGCCAGCGCCTGCTGGCTGGTGTTGGCGCCGATGATGGCGGCCTGCAGCGCTTGGTCAGCACCGATGTCCGCGGCCCAGCCGGCCAGTTGCGGCAGGTCGATGCTCGAGTGACGGCTGTGCAGGTCCATGTGCCCGGCGGCCAGTTTGCTGATCTTGCCGAAACCACCGCAGAGGGTCAGGCGCGGCACCGGTACCTTGCGCAGGTGCTTGAGCACCGCGCCGACGAAATCGCCCATCTCGATCAAGGCGATTTCCGGCAGGCCGTAGACCCTGCGCATGGTGTCCTCGCTGGCGTTGCCGGTGCACGCGGCGATATGGGTGTAGCCGTTGCTGTGGGCCACGTCGATGCCCTGGTGGATCGAGGCGATGTAGGCCGAGCAGGAAAACGGCCGCACGATGCCGCTGGTGCCGAGGATCGACAGCCCGCCGAGGATGCCCAGGCGCGGGTTCATGGTCTTGAGTGCCAGTTGTTCGCCGCCTTGCACATTGACCGTGACCTCGAAGCCGCCAGGGTAGCCGCAGTCGTCGGCCAAGCGTTGCAGGTGCTCGCTGATCATGCGCCGCGGCACCGGGTTGATGGCCGGTTCTCCCACCGCCAGCACCAGCCCCGGGCGGGTCACGGTGCCGACGCCAGTGCCGGCGACAAAACGGATGCCCGGTTCGGCCAGCAGGCGCACCTGGCTGTAGAGCAGGGCACCGTGGGTCACGTCCGGGTCGTCGCCAGCGTCCTTGAGTGTGCCGGCTTCGGCGCTGGCGCCGGTGTGGCGGCAGAACTCCAGGCGCATCGGCACCACCTTGCCCTTGGGCAGGGTGATGTTGACGGCATCGCTGCTTGTGCCAGTCAGCAGTAGACGTGCCGCCGCCAGGCTGGTGGCGGTGGCGCAGCTGCCGGTGGTCAGGCCGCTGCGCAGGGGCGCGGGTTGTTCACGGGTTTCTTCACGCATCGGCGGGTTTCACCACGTCCAGCAGGGTGATCGGCAGCGCCTGGCGCCAGGTGTCGAAGGCGCCCAAAGGCTGGGCATGGGCGACATGGATGCGGGTAAGCTCGCCGCCGTGGCGTTCGCGAAAGTGCGCCAGGGCCAGTTCGCTCTGCAGGGTCACCGCGTTGGCCACCAGCCGGCCGCCGGGGCGCAGGCGCGCCCAGCACAGGTCCAGCACACCTGCACGGGTCACACCGCCGCCGATGAAGATGGCATCGGGTCGTTCCAGGCCTTCCAGTGCCGCTGGCGCCTTGCCGCGGACCAGTTGCAGGCCGGGTACCCCCAGCGTATCGCGGTTGTGTTCGATGAAGCCTTGGCGGCCTTCGTCCGCCTCGATGGCCAGGGCGCGGCAGGCCGGGTGGGCGCGCATCCATTCGATGCCGATCGAGCCACAGCCCGCGCCCACGTCCCACAGCAATTCGCCGGGCTGTGGTGCCAGGCGCGCCAGGGTGATGGCGCGGACATCGCGCTTGGTCAGCTGGCCGTCGTGGCGGAAGGCGCTGTCCGGCAACCCGGCCAGCCGGTGCAGGCGTGGGGCGTCGGCCGTGGCCAGGCATTCGATGGCCACCAGGTTGAGCGCGGCGACTTCGCTGTGCGGCCAGTCCTGGGCGCTGCCGGCCAACTCTCGCTCCTGGTCGCCACCCAAGTGTTCGAATACCCGCAGGCGGCTTGGCCCGAAGCCACGCTCGCGCAGCAGTGCGGCAATCGCCGCCGGGCTGTCGCCATCGTTGCTCAGCACCAGCAGGCGTATGCCGCCGTGCAGGTGGGCATTGAGCGCCGCCAGCGGCCGGGCGACCAGCGACACCACCTGCACGTCCTGCAACGGCCAGCCCAGGCGCGCGGCGGCCAGGGCGCAGGAGGAGGGCATCGACAACACGCGCATCTCGCTGCTGGGCACCTGGCGCGCCAGGCTGGCACCGACGCCATAGAACATCGGGTCGCCGCTGGCCAGCACGCACACCGGCTCGCCGCGCAGGGCCAGCACTGGGGCCAGGGAGAACGGGCTTGGCCAGCCCAGCCGTGCGCCGGCCACGCAGCGGGGCAGCAAGGCCAGCTGGCGCGGGCTGCCGAAGATCTTCGCAGCGCCCAGCAGCGCGCGCCGGGCCTGTTTGCCCAGGCCAGTGAAGCCGTCTTCGCCGATGCCTACTACTGTCAGCCAGGGTGCCATGTGTTTCATTCCGCCATTTTTGGGGCCGCTGCGCGCCCCTTCGCGGGCTTGCCCGCTCCCACAGGTATATCGCAGCCATTGAGGACAGCGGTGATCCTGTGGGAGCGGGCATGCCCGCGAAGGAGGTGACGCGGTCCTGAATTCCTGCTCAATCGCTGAGCATGCTCGACCACCGGCTTTTCATGCCGCCGGACAAAGCAGGCATAATACCGCGCCTTCTACACTCAAGCGCATTTTCACAGATTGCCGGACGCCCCTTTGACGCAGGCCCATGCCCCCCACGTATCGCCCCGCCCCTCGGCCTGCCCGGGGTTGTGGCGCATCGTCAGCGCCCGTGATGGCGGTATCTGCCGCATCAAGCTGCCGGGCGGCCTGCTGCTGGCCGACCAGGCCGATGCGGTGGCGGCGGCGGCCGAGCGCTTCGCTGGCGGCGTGATCGAGGCCACCAACCGCGGCAACTTGCAGATTCGCGGCATTGGCAGCGAGCATCGTGGCCTGGTCGAGACACTGCTCGCAGCCGGCCTGGGCCCGCGCGATGCGGCCGGTGACGATGTGCGCAACCTGATGCTCAGCCCGCTGGCCGGGCATGACCCGGCAATGCTGCTGGACGCCCGGCCGTTGGCCGGGCAGATCCTCGACCTGCTGGAAGGCACCCCGCGCTTTCACCAGTTGTCGGCCAAGTTCGCCGTGCAGCTGGATGCCGGCGAACGCCTGGCGATGCTCGAACACCCCCATGACCTGTGGCTGTCGGCCGTGAGTCTGGAGCAGCAGACCTGGCTGGCGTTCGGCCTGGCAGGCTGCCCGGCAGACGGCCAGGTGCTTGGCGCGGTGCCGCTGGCGCAGGGCCTGGCGCTGGTGCGCGCGGTGTTGGAGCGCTTCCTTGACCTTGCAACCCCGACGCAGTCGCGCATGCGCCAGCTGCTCGAGGTGTGTTCGGCAAACGATTTTGTCGATGGGCTCGGCCTGGCCATCCGCCGCGATGCCGCCGTGCTCGAATGGCGACGTGAACAGCGTAGCGCCTCGTGGCTGGGCATTCTGCCCCAGGCGCATGGCCTGGCGCTTGGCGTTGCCCCCCCGCAGGGCCGCCTGACCCCGGCCATGTTGCGTGGCGCCGCGCGTATTGCCCGCGAGCTGGGCGATGCCAGCCTGCGCCTTAGCCCCTGGCAAAGCCTGGTGCTGACCAGCCTGCAAGCGCAGCGCATCGACCAGGCCAGGGCCGAATTATCCGCCCTGGGCCTGTTGTGCCACGACCATGAGCCGCTGGCGCGCATCAGCGCCTGTAGCGGTGCCAGCGGTTGCGCCAAGGCCCTCGGCGAGACCAAGGCCGATGCCGTCACCCTGGCCGCGTTGCTGGGCCCTGGTGTGCCCGGTAGCGTGCACTTGTCCGGTTGCCCCCGCTCCTGCGCCGTGGCCCATGTGGCCCCGGCCACCCTGCTGGCCCGCTCGCCAGGCCGTTATGACTTGTATCTGCGCGATGCGCGCCAGCCAGGCTTCGGCGCCCTGCGCGCCACCGACCTTACCTTGAATGAAGCAGGCGCCATGCTCGCCCTGCCGACGGAGCACCTTGATGATTGACTACATCCGCGATGGTCAGGAGATCTATCGCAATTCCTTCCGGATCATCCGCGAGGAAGCCCGGCTCGAGCGGTTCCCCGCAGACCTGGAAAAGCTCGCCGTGCGCGTGATCCACGCCTGTGGCATGGTCGACGCCATCGATGGCCTGCAGTTCTCCGAAGGCGCCGGCCGTGCCGGGCGCGAGGCGCTGGTCAATGGCGCGCCGATCCTGTGCGATGCGCACATGGTCGCCGAAGGCATCACCCGGGCGCGCCTGCCTGCGGACAACAAAGTCATCTGTACCCTGCGCGACCCGAGTGTGCCAGGCCTGGCGAAAGACGCCGGCAATACTCGCTCCGCCGTGGCCCTGGAGCTGTGGCGGCCATACCTGGAAGGCAGCGTGGTGGTGATCGGCAACGCCCCGACCGCGCTGTTCTACCTGCTGGAAATGCTCGATGCCGGCGCACCCAAGCCGGCGCTGATCCTCGGCTTCCCGGTTGGTTTCGTCGGCGCCGCCGAGTCCAAGGCGATGCTCGCTGCCGACAGCCGCGGTGTGCCGTTCGTGATCATGCAGGGCCGCCTGGGCGGTAGCGCGATGGCCGCCGCCGCGGTCAACGCCCTGGCCACGGAGGTGGAATGATGGCGCCGCGTGGACGACTGCTGGGCCTGGGCGTGGGCCCTGGCGACCCTGAACTGATCACCGTCAAGGCCCTGCGCCTGCTGCGCGAGGCAGCGGTGGTCGGCTACTTCGTGGCCAAGGGCAAGCGCGGCAATGCCTTCGGCATCATCGAGGCGCATCTGCAGCCCGAGCAGACCCTGCTGCCGCTGGTCTACCCGGTGACCACCGAAGCCCTGCCGGCGCCGCTGTCCTATGAGCAGGTGATCAGCGACTTCTACGACGAAGCCAGCGTGCAGGTGGCCGAGCACCTGGATGCCGGCCGCGATGTGGCGGTGATCTGCGAAGGCGACCCGTTCTTCTACGGCTCCTACATGTACCTGCATGACCGCCTGGCGCAGCGCTTCGATAGCGAAGTGATCCCTGGCGTCTGCTCGATGCTCGGTGGCGCCTCGGTGCTGGGCGCGCCGCTGGTGTACCGTAACCAGAGCCTGTCGGTGCTGTCTGGCGTGTTACCGGCCGATGAGCTCAAGCGCCGCCTGGCCGACGCCGATGCGGCGGTGATCATGAAGCTTGGGCGCAACTTCCCCAAAGTGCGCCAAGTGCTGGCGGAACTGGGCCTGGACCGGCGTGCGCTGTATGTGGAACGAGCGACCATGGCCAACCAGAAGATCGTCGCGCTGGACGAAGTCGACCCGCAATCGTCGCCGTACTTCTCGCTGATCATCGTGCCGGGTGAAAAATGGCAGGGCTGAACATGCACAAGGCACCGGCGATCGTCATTCTTGGCCCGGGCAGCCTGGCCACGGCGCAGCGCATCCAGCAATGTTACCCACAGGCGTCGATCCATGGCCTGGAAGGCCGGGTCGCAGGGGCTGACCGCTACTACACCTCGTTCGGCGATACCCTGCGCGGGCTGTACCAGCAGGACACGCCGATCATCGCCCTGTGCGCCGCGGGTATCGTCATCCGTAGCCTGGCCAGCCTGCTCGGCGACAAGGGCGTCGAGCCACCGGTACTGGCCGTGGCCGAGGATGGCAGCGCGGTGGTGCCCTTGCTCGGTGGCCTGGGCGGGGTGAACGTGATGGCGCGGGAAATCGCTGAAGCGCTGGGTGTCGCTGCGGCGATCACCACCAGTGGCGAACTGCGTTTCGGTACCTGCCTGCTGAACCCGCCGCAGGGTTATGCCCTGGCGGATATCGAGCAGGGCAAGCGCTTTGTCTCCGATCTGCTGGCCGGCGAGACGGTGCGCATCGAAGGTGACGCGCCGTGGCTGCAACAGGCGCAGTTACCCGCCAGTGAAGCGGCCCTGCGCACCATTCATGTCGGGCCCCAGGCGCGCCCGGCCAGCCGCGACGAACTGCTGATCCACCCGCGTTCGGTGGTAGTGGCTGTTGCAGGCGGCAACCTGGACAGTGTGCGTGCTGCATTGCAGCAGGCCGGCATCGCCGAGCCTTCGCTGGCCTGCGTGCTGGCCGGCGAGCAGGCCATGGCCGATAGTGCCCTGCACGAGGCGGCGCAGGCCCTGGGTGTCGCCTTGCGCTTCGCCGCCAAGCCGCACGATGTGGCCAGCATGGTGGCTGCGGCATTGCCCGATGCGCAACTGATCGAGCAGGCAGACGTGGTCATCGCGGTGGCGTCGTCGCCAGTCGAGGTGGCGCAGGTCGGCCGCCGCCGCGGCCGCCTGGCAGTCATCGGCCTGGGCCCGGGCGCTGCCGAACTGATGGTGCCAGCGGTCAAGGCCGAGCTGGCGCGGGCCGAGGACGTGCTCGGCTACGAAACCTACGTGCGCATGGCTGGCCCGTTCCGTGGCGATCAGGTGCTGCACTGCACCGACAACCGTGAAGAGATGCAGCGCGCCCGGCATGCCTTCGAACTGGCGGCCCAGGGCCGTTCGGTGGTGGTGGTGTCGTCGGGCGACCCAGGCGTGTTCGCCATGGCGGCTGCGGTGCTCGAGGCGTTGCACGAGTCCAGCGACCCGGCCTGGCATCGGGTCGACCTCGAGATTCTGCCGGGGGTGTCGGCCTCGCTGGCGACGGCCGCGCAGGCGGGGGCGCCGCTGGGGCATGACTTCTGCGTGATGTCGCTGTCGGACAACCTCAAGCCCTGGTCGATCATCGAAAAGCGCCTGGACCTGGCAGCCCAGGCCGACCTGGTGCTGGCCTTCTACAACCCGATCTCCAAGGCCCGACCGCACCAGCTTGGGGTGGCCCTGGACGTCGTGCGCCGGCATCGCGCGGGGAACACGCCTGTAGTCCTTGGCCGTGACATCGGTAGGCCGGGGCAGACGCTGAAGGTAGTCACATTGGCCGAGCTGCTGCCAGAAATGGTCGACATGCGCACCATGGTGTTGGTGGGCTCCTCTACAACCTGCGTGTTTCCTCGCCTATCGGGCGGGGTGTGGGCCTATACGCCGCGTTGGTACCCTTCGGCCACCTGATTGCTCCGGAAATCCTTCAGCGCGCTGTATCGCGAGCGTGCTGGCTAGGGTGGTTGCCCCTGATGCAAGGGGCAACCATTAAGGAGTTTCCAAATGTCCGATAAAACCGCAAACGACGCCGCCATTCTGGTAGAGGGCAACCTGCTGGCCTGCGGCGCAGGCATGTCTGCGCAAAGCCGTCACGATGTGAAGAATGCCTTCCACTTTGCCACGTTAGTGGCCGACAAAGCCTTCGATGCCGAAAAGCAGAGCCGGGAGTGGTACGACAAATTCGTCGATGTCATGCGTGATCTTGGCTTTACCGTTCCAAGGCGCAGTTTTGAGCTGGAAACCTCGGCAGAACTGTCTGTCACCGTAGGCGCTGTCGCGATCCGCGCGATCGGCGTGGCCGGTAACGCGATGTTGGGGGGGACCAAGCTGGGCGATCTGGCGAAGATGGCTTTCGACAAACTGACCACCGTCGAAAACGACGCCAAGGTGCTCGATCACAAACGCAAGAACAAGGCCCGGGGCATGGTCGGCATGGCCGCCTGCATCGAAACCGACAACCACGATGTGGTCATGGTGGTGAGCTGCATCCAGGCGTCTGCCCCGCAACTGGATGACGACGTACTGGGCATCCAGTGGAAGCTGGACAAGACCCACTACTACGCCGGTACGGCAATACTCACGCTCAACAACTTCGTCTACGACAAAGTCCGCGAAACCGTGGAAAACAAACTCGGCGTGCGCAGTGTCGAGAACGTTCTCCAATACGACATCTGATTGCCGGGCGGCGTGTCGCAGCGCCGCCTTGTTCGGTTCTTTGTGATGAGGCAAGACGATGGATAGAGCAGTCGAGCAACTGATGTTGATTGGCGGAACGGCATTGCTGTATGCCCCGGGTGCGGTCGAAGAACAACGGCAGGCCGCCTTCGATTCAATACTCTACGCACAGTTGGTGGCCAACAGGAACGCAGGGCCACGCTTTGACGATTATGACGGCTGGTACACCGCCTATCGGAATGCCTACCGCCAACTGGGGTGGGTCAAGCTGGCCAGCACGCATGACCTGAAACAGTTGGGGCAACCCGTGCGCAGCGCGCAGATACAGCCACTTGAGGCATGGCTGAAGATGCGCTCGATTCGCCATGAAGCCGTGCTGGCGGCAGTGAAGGCGGGCCTGGATCGTTCAGCTGAAGGTTTCCGCCGCCTGCAGACGTTCAGCGTGCATGAGCAGGCGCAGCGTTCAAAGGTGGTGATCGAACTCGGCATCCTCAAGCCGGGGCCGGTATTGGACCTTTGCAGCATCTCGCTGCAAATCGACAAGCCGCTTTCGCAGATATCCCTGGAAACCTTGCTGCACGAGCAGGTGCTTCAAGGGGAAGCGGAATTCAATGCGGTCTCTCTGGCGCTGGATAACGGGCGCTTCCAGCGCCAACGTGATGAACTGCAGGCGTTGATGAAAACCAAGGATGCCCAGGGGGATTACCGATTCGACCCTTACGCGCCGTCGACAGGAGCAAACCATGAGTGACGCCACATCTGCCGTGATCGGCGCGGGGATTGCCTCGTTCTTGCCGGGTATTCCGGCTACGCAGAAAAACAACGTGAAACTGGCTTTGGCGATGGCCGAGCGAGCCACCGAGACGGTGTACCGGGAAGGGGCGATCGAGGACTGGTTCGCCTACTACCGCAACCAGCTCAAATTCATGGGTTGGGATGCCGTTTCTGCCGAGCAGATTCATTGGCCTGACGGGCGCCGCGCCAAGCAAGCTGACCAGGTGCTGGAAACCATCGCTGCAACCGCTGGCGATCACTTTGCCTCGGCAATCAACATCTCCATGCAGAAACTGTTGGCCAAACCGTCGGTTCTGCAGGAGCTCGAGCGGCGCGCCTATGAGCGGCAGCATTTCCAGCTGCTGCCCTGCGCGCCAGCGGGGGCAGGGCGGGTCGACATGGTGCTGTATCACGAAATAGACACTCGCTCGGCGTTCAGGGCAGGCTTCATCAGCCACACGCGCAGCCACCGGAATGTGCGAGCGGAGCTGGTACGCTTCAACGTTCTGGCGTTCGAACAGAGCTTTTTGCCCAAAGTGCAGACGCGAGTCATCGAGGCCTCGTTGCAGCGAATCATGGATTACGCCACTTAAGTTGCCAGGTAGCCCTTGATGCCGGTGAAGATGATTTGTGCGGCCAGGGCACAGACGAACAGCCCCATCAGCCGACTGACGATCTGCAGGCCCTGGTCGCCGAGGATCCGCTCGATACCGTGTGACAGATACAACACCAGGCCGACAGTGAAGCTGGCCAGCGCGATGCTGACGATGGCCAGCAACTTGTCATCCCAATGCGGCTGGCCCACGCCCATCACCAGGAGGGCACCGATGGTGCCAGGGCCGACGGTCAGCGGAATGGTCAGTGGCACGATGGTCACGTCTTGCTGCACGTTGTCGGCCTGCACTGCCGGCTTGCCCTGGGCCATACCCAAGGCCGAAATGAACAGCACACTGCCGGCACCGATGCGGAAGGCGTCGGCAGTGATGCCGAAAATGCCGAAGATCGCCCGCCCGAACAGGTACAGCAGGACGCTGGCAACCAGTGCGGCAAAGGCAACCTTCCAGGCCAGTTGCTTGCGCTCCTTGCTGGAGTGGCCGCGAGTCAGGCTGATGAAGCACGACAGCACGAAGAACGGGCTGTAGAGCACGAGCATTTTCAAGTAGACGCTGAACAACTCATGGAGCATGAGCGCTGGGTCCTCGAAGATTCCAAAAGGTGCGCGATCACTGTGGGAGCGGGCATGCCCGCGAACACCGGCAGAGCCGGTGCCATGCGGCGAGGTGGCTTCTTCGCGGGCACGCCCGCTCCCACAGGGGCGGTAGAGACTTTGTAAGTCGTGTCCACTGCAGTCTAGGACGTATGCGCCGGGTCCACCTTGGCTTCCCGCTGATTGGCCCAGTACTGGATCAACTCGCGCAACTGCGACAACTCCACAGGCTTGGCCATGTGCCCGTCCATACCCGCCAGCCGGGCGCGTTCCTTGTGTTCGGCAAGAATGTGCGCGGTCAGCGCCACCACCGGGGTGCGCTGGCGCTGGTTGGCGGCTTCCCAGGCCCGCAGTTGCTGGGTGGCCGAAAAACCGTCCAGTATCGGCATCTCGCAGTCCATCAGCACCAGGTCGTAGCGTTGCGCCTTCATTGCCTGCAAGGCCTCTTCGCCATTGCTGGCGGTGTCGGGTTCCAGGTTGAGCTTGCCGAGCATGCCGCGGATCACCTTGGTCGAGATGCTGTTGTCCTCGGCGACCAGCACGCGGAAATCACCGGGCAGGTCCAGCGCTTGCGGGGTGCCGGGCAGGCTGGCAGGCAGCGCCTGCTCGCGGCCGCGCTGGGCCAGCTCCTCGGCCAGGGTGGTCTTCAGTGTGTAGCCGGCCACCGGCTTGGCGAGTATCCGCTTGACCCCGGCATTGCGCGCGATGACCTTGCTCGGCGCGTTGCTGATGCCGGTGAGCATCACCACCAGGATGTCGTGGTTCAGGCTTGGGTCTTCCTTGATCTTGGCCGCCAGCTGCATACCGGTCATGCCGGGCATGTTCTGGTCCAGCAGCACGGCGTCGAAGTAGTCGCGCAGGTGGGCCTTGGTGCGCAGCAGGGCCAGGGCTTCCTTGCCCGACGGCACCGCGCTGACGTTCATGCCCCAGGCACTGCACTGTTGGACCAGTACCTTGCGGCAGGTGTCGTTGTCGTCCACCACCAGCACGCGGGCATCGCGCAGCGGGCCGTCGAGATCGGCCGGTGGCTGTTCCAGACGCGAAGGGTCCAGCGGCAGGGTAAGCCACAGGGTGTTGCCCATGCCGGTGCTGCTCTTGATGCCGAATTCGCCTTGCATCAGGCCGATCAGTTGCTTGGCGATGACCAACCCGAGGTGGCCACCCAGCTTGTTGCTGGAAAGGAAGTGGTGGCTGTGCAGCTCGGCCTGCAGCAAGGCTTCGCGGTCGGCGGCAGGCAACGGTTCGCCGCTGTCCTGCACGGCGATGCGCAGGCGCGGTACCTCGCCCCGCTGGTCCAGTGCCACCACCAGCAGGATCTCGCCATGGTCGGTGTTTTTCAGGGCGTTTTCCAGCAGGCTCGACAAGGCCTGACGCAGGCGCGTGGGGTCGCCGCTGATCACCCGCGGTACTTGCGGCTGGGTGAAACTGATCAACTCGATGTTCTGCTGCTCGGCCTTGGCGCGGAAGATGTTCAGGCAATCCTCGATCAGTGCGTTGAGGTCGAACTGCACGTCATCCAGTTCGATCTGCCGGGATTCGAGCTTGGAAATGTCGAGAATTTCGTTGATCAGCGTGAGCAACTCGTTGCCGGCGCTGTGTATGGTCTGCACATAGTCACGCTGCTTCACCGACAGCGGCGTGCCCAGCAGCAGCTCGGTCATGCCCAGCACACCGTTCATGGGGGTGCGGATTTCGTGGCTGATCTTGGCCAGGAACTCGGCCTTGGCGTTGATTTCGGCATCGCTGGCGGCCAGGGCGCGGCTGGCGCTGAAGCGCTCCTCGCTCATGCGCCGCAGGCGTTCGCTGACCGCCAGGTTGAGCAGCAGGCCGCTGGTCACGGCCAGCCCCAGGAGGATGCACAGCAGCCACGGCGTCGTGGTGCGGGTCAGGCCCAGCAGGGCCGGCAGCAGCACCAGGCCTCCCAGGTTGAACACCAGCATGGCCAGGCTGAACAGGCGCGCGGGCCCATAGCCCTTGTACCAGTGGTAGCTGCTGACCAGCAGCATGCTCACGCTACCCAGGGCCATCAGGGCGTAGGTCATCAGGTTGAGGGGCAGGGTGTCGACGAACAACAGCACCAGCCCGCTGACCCCGACCACCAGCATTTCACCCTGTAGCAGGCGGTTCAGGCGTGGCGAGTTGCACGGCGAGAAGAAATGCTGGGTGAAATGCAGCCCGGCCAGGCCGGCCATTACCAGCGTCAGGTAGGCGGCGGGTGTTTGCGCGCTATGCCACACATGCCACCAGGGGCCGCTGAGGTTCAGCAAAATCAGGCCGCTGAGCAACATCAGGCCGTGGTACAGGGCCAGGATCAGGGTGGTGCTGGAGCGGCTGTAGAGGAAGCGGATCAGGTTGTGCAGGATCAGCATCACCAAGCCGCCGAACAGCATGCCGAACAGCAGCGGCTGGCTTTGGTCGGAGGCGGCCACGGCGGCCGGCTCCAGGCTGATGGCCGGGCGCAGCTGGTGCTCGGAGACCAGGCGCAGGTAGATGTCCAGTGCTTGCTTGCTGTTGGGCAGGGGCAGTATATGGTCGCTGCCACGCAGGGTCGGGCTGGCATTGCCGGGCTGGCGCCCGTGGTGCAGCTGACGCAGAAGCTTGTCGCCCTCGAGGGCGTAGAGGTCCAGGCCAGACAGGTCTGGGGCGAATACCCGCAGCAGTTGTTCCTGGTCGCCTGGTTCCAGGCGGTAGTGCAGCCACAAGGCTTGTTCCGCAGGGGCGGCATCCAGGTCGGCGAGGAGCAGTGGGCTGAACTGGTTGTGGTAACGCTCCGAGCGCACGTCGCTCAGTTGCAGGTTGGCCTGTTCGTCGAGCAGTATGGTCCAGCCTCCGTCATGTGCGGCCGCAGCCGGGAACATGCAGAGCAAGGTCAGCAAGCTGACGATCAGAGCTGAGGCAATCCGAAGCCGACGCACTACGAAATCCCTTCTTGGCCGAGGTGCCAGGTACTAACTATGCGCGGCGCGCCAAGTCGAAGGCAAGGCCCAGGCCAGGCCCTGCCGACAAGCCGGGTGCCGTGCGCCGGGCTTTTGGCAACCCTGGGCGACACGGCGTACCGCTGATGCTTACTGTTGGTGCTCACCGCGCTCGCGGGCAATTGCCCGGTAGCCGATGTCGGTGCGGTAGAAGCTACCGTCCCATTTCACTTGCTCGGCCAGGCGGTAGGCCTGCTGCTGAGCGGCTTCGACGGTATTGCCCAGGGCCGTGGCGCAGAGCACACGACCACCGGCGGTGACCACCTGGCCGTCTTTCAGTGCGGTGCCGGCATGGAAGACCTTGCCTTCCAGCTTGGCGGCCGCGTCCAGGCCGCTGATCGCGGCGCCCTTGGCGTAGTCGCCTGGGTAACCGCCGGCAGCCAGCACCACGCCCAGGCTCGGGCGCGGGTCCCACTGCGCTTCGACCTTGTCCAGCGCCTTGGCGAATGCGGCCTCGACCAGCAGCACCAGGCTCGACTCCAGGCGCAGCATGACTGGCTGGGTCTCAGGGTCGCCGAAGCGGCAGTTGAACTCGATGACCTTGGGGTTGCCCGCCTTGTCGATCATCAGGCCGGCGTAGAGGAAGCCGGTGTAGACGTTGCCTTCCTCGGCCATGCCGCGCACGGTTGGCCAGATGACCTGGTCCATCACACGTTGGTGCACCTCGGCGGTTACTACCGGGGCAGGGGAGTAGGCACCCATGCCGCCGGTGTTCGGGCCGGTATCCTGGTCGCCGACACGCTTGTGGTCCTGGCTGGTGGCCATGGGCAGCACGTTGTGGCCGTCGACCATGACGATGAAGCTGGCTTCCTCGCCGTCGAGGAACTCTTCGATCACCACGCGCGAACCGGCGTCGCCGAAGGCGTTGCCGGCCAGCATGTCACGCACGGCGGCTTCGGCTTCTGCGAGGGTCATGGCGACGATCACGCCCTTGCCCGCTGCCAGGCCGTCGGCCTTGATCACGATCGGCGCGCCTTTCTCTTGCAGGTAGGCCAGCGCTGGTTCGATCTCGGTGAAGTTCTGGTAGTCGGCGGTCGGGATCTTGTGACGCGCCAGGAAGTCCTTGGTGAACGCCTTGGAGCCTTCCAGCTGGGCCGCGCCCTTGGTTGGGCCGAAGCAGTCCAGGCCACGGCTGCGGAACAGATCGACCACGCCGATGACCAGCGGGGCTTCCGGGCCGACGATGGTCAGGTCGACGTTTTTCTCGGCGAAGTCGGCCAATTGCTCAAGGGCGCAGACGTCAATGGCGACGTTCTCGCACTTGGCTTCAATGGCGGTGCCGGCGTTGCCCGGGGCAACGAAGACTTTCTCGACGCGTGGGTCCTGGGCGACTTTCCAGGCCAGGGCGTGTTCACGGCCGCCGCTGCCGATGATCAAAACTTTCATGTCAAAACCTCGATTCATGCGATCCCGAGGCAGGCGTCGAACTCTGTGGGAGCGGGCGTGCCCGCGAATGCGACGGTGCATGCACCATCGTATTCGCGGGCATGCCCGCTCCCACAGGATCGCCGCTTGCCCGGGATCCGCGTAGTTAGTGGCGGAAGTGGCGCATACCGGTGAAGACCATGGCGATGCCGGCTTCGTCAGCGGCGGCAATCACTTCGGCATCACGCATCGAACCACCCGGCTGGATCACGGCGCTGATACCTACTTTAGCGGCGTTGTCGATGCCATCACGGAACGGGAAGAACGCATCCGACGCCATGACCGCGCCCTGCACCTGCAGGCCAGCATGCTCGGCCTTGATTGCAGCAATGCGTGCGGAGTTGACGCGGCTCATCTGGCCGGCGCCGACGCCGATGGTCTGGCGCTGCTTGGCGTAGACAATGGCGTTGGACTTGACGAACTTGGCCACTTTCCAGGCGAACACCAGGTCGTGGATTTCCTGCTCGGTCGGAGCACGCTTGGTAACGATCTTCAGGTCATCGGCAGTGATCATGCCGATATCGCGGCTCTGCACCAGCAGGCCACCGTTGACGCGCTTGAAGTCCCAACCGGCAGCGCGCTCGGCAGGCCACTCGCCGCATTCCAGCAGGCGTACGTTCTGCTTGGCGGCAACCACATCGCGGGCGGCCTGGGAAATTTTCGGGGCAATGATCACTTCGACGAACTGACGCTCGACGATGGCCTTGGCGGTTTCGCCGTCCAGTTCGCGGTTGAAGGCGATGATGCCGCCGAACGCCGACTCGGTGTCGGTGGCGTAGGCCAGGTCGTAGGCCTTGCGGATGCCGCCTTCGTCTTCAGGCACTACCGCCACGCCGCAAGGGTTGGCGTGCTTGACGATGACGCAAGCCGGCTTGACGAAGCTCTTCACGCACTCCAGCGCGGCGTCGGTGTCGGCCACGTTGTTGAACGACAGCTCCTTGCCCTGCAGCTGGATGGCGGTGGAAACACTGGCTTCGCCTTTCCTGGCTTCTACATAGAACGCCGCGCTCTGGTGCGGGTTTTCGCCGTAGCGCATTTCCTGGGCCTTGACGAACTGGCTGTTGAAGGTGCGCGGGAATTCGCTGCGGCCTTCGGTGCTCAGGGTCTCTTTGGCCTGGTCGATGGTGCCCATGTAGTTGGCGATCATGCCGTCGTAGGCGGCGGTATGCTCGAACGCCTTGAGCATCAGGTCGAAGCGCTGGGCGTAGGTCAGGCCGCCGGCCTTGAGGCCTTCGACGATGCCGGCGTAGTCGCTGGCGTTGACCACGATGGCTACGTCCTTGTGGTTCTTGGCAGCCGAACGGACCATGGTCGGGCCGCCGATGTCGATGTTCTCGATGGCAGTCGGCAGGTCACAGCCAGGCTTGGAAATGGTGGCTTCGAACGGGTACAGGTTGACTGCAACCAGGTCGATCGGCTTGATGCCGTGCTCGTTCATGATGGCGTCGTCGGTGCCGCGACGGCCGAGGATGCCGCCGTGGATCTTCGGGTGCAGGGTCTTGACCCGGCCATCCATCATTTCGGCGAAGCCGGTGTAGTCGGCCACTTCCACCGCGTTCACGCCGTTGTCCTTGAGCAGCTTGTAGGTGCCGCCGGTCGACAGGATCTCGACACCGAGCTGCTGCAGCTCACGGGCGAATTCGAGGATACCGGTCTTGTCGGAGACGCTGATCAGGGCGCGGCGGACTGGCAGGCGGGTAGTCTGGTCGGTCATTTCGGGTTCCAATAACGCGGTGGAGTCAGCAAAAAAGGCGCCTCTGTTCAGGGAGCCGCCTTTTCTGGTTGGGATTCTGGCTTACAGCAAGTCGTACTGCTTGAGCTTCTTGCGCAGGGTGCCTCGGTTCAGCCCGAGCATCTCGCTGGCTTTGGTCTGGTTGCCCTTCACGTAGTTCATCACGCTTTCGAGCAGGGGTGCCTCGACTTCGGAGAGCACCAGGTTGTACACGTCCGTCACGGCCGCGCCTTCCAGGTGGGCGAAGTAGTTGTGCAGCGCCTTCTCGACGCTGTCGCGAAGGGTCTGGCCCTCTTCGCTCGGCGTGTTGAGGTGCTGTTTCAGGTTGGCGTTGTCGCTCACGGGCGTTGTTCCACTCACAAAATTCTCGGTCATCATCGTCATGCGGCCACCCCTTGTCCGTCCTCTGTCTCAAGGCTCTGTCGACGTTCGCTGAAAAACGCGCGAACGTTGGCGCACTGCGCTTGTGTGTCTTCCAAAGCGTTGAACCGGGAGCGAAACTCCTTGCCGCCGGGTCGTGTTGCCAGGTACCAGCCAACGTGCTTGCGGGCGATACGTACGCCCATCACATCGCCATAGAAGGCATGCAGCGCGGCCAGGTGTTCCAGCAGGATGCGTTCCACTTCGTCCAGCTGCGGCGCTGGCAGGTGTTCGCCAGTACGCAGGTAATGCTCGATCTCGCGAAAGATCCATGGCCGCCCCTGGGCGGCCCGGCCGATCAACAGGCCATCGACCCCAGTGGCGTCCAGCACCGCCCGGGCCTTTTCTGGCGAGGTGATATCGCCGTTGGCAAAAACCGGGATCGACACCGCCTGCTTGATGGCAGCGATGGTGTCGTATTCGGCTTCGCCGGTGTAGAGGTCGGCGCGTGTGCGGCCATGCACCGCCAGCGCCTGGATGCCGGCCTGTTCGGCGATCTTCGCCACGTTCAGGCCGTTCTTGTTCGCCCGATCCCAACCGGTGCGGATCTTCAGGGTCACCGGGACATCCACGGCGCCGACCACGGCGTGGAGGATCTCGCTGACCAAGGCTTCATCTCTCAATAAAGCAGAGCCTGCGGCTTTGTTGCAGACTTTTTTTGCCGGGCAGCCCATGTTGATATCGATGATCTGGGCACCCGCTGCGACGTTGGCCTGCGCCGCCGCTGCCATCATCTGCGCATCACCGCCGGCGATCTGCACCGAGCGTGGCTCGGGATCACCTTCATGGATGCGGCGCAGGCTCGACTTGCGGCTGTTCCACAGGCTCATGTCGCTGGAGACCATTTCCGACACCACCATGCCTGCGCCCAAGCGCTGGCAAAGTGTACGGAAAGGCTGGTCCGTGACCCCAGCCATGGGCGCGAGGATCAGGTTGTTGCGTAGTGTATATGGGCCGATGCGTACCGCCGACATAGGTGATCCCTGTTGTGGGGCCGAATCTTGAAGTCCGAAAAAGGGTTGGCATGATACCCGCTCTCGGTGACCGGATAAAGATGGATTTGGATAAAATCTGAACAGTTGTCGGCTTATGACATTTGGTATGGGAGGGGGCAGGGCATGCGCGACACCACACCCTGTGGGAGCGGGCGAGCCCGCGAACACGGGCGAAGCCCGTGCCATCCACTGCGGCGCCTGGTTCGCGGGCTTGCCCGCTCCCACAGAGAGGCGGGGATACTGGTCATTCCGGCGAACGGAAACTCAAGCTGTAGTTCACCGCCTTCGGCCCCGGGTCGAGGATGTCCAGGGCGATATGGATGGGGGTCTGGCTGGGCATTTCGCCACGCCCGGCCAGCTCGCCGGACAGGTACTCGCTGGGCTTGAAGCGCCGGCTGGCGATCAGATGGCCATTGAGGTCGGCGAAGCGCAGCTCCAGCAGCGGGAACGGCTGGGCGAACGGCGCACGGTTGTAGATGATCGCGTCGACAATCAGCGCGCCCTTGAAGTCCGGGTGGCTGCGCACCACCAGGTTGCTGCTCTTGATGCGGGCGATATCGACGCGGGTTGGCACCTGGCAGCCGACTATCGGGCAGATTTGCTGGAAGAGCGGCCGGTACTGGTCCTGGCGGGCCATTTCGTCGAAGTGGAACCACACGTACTGGAATGCCAGCAGGCCAGCGGCCAGCAGGGTCAGCACGCCCCACAGCAGGCGCTTGCCCCAGTTGGGTGCGGGTTTTTCCCAGCCCAGTTGCAGCGGGTCGTCGACCACGTCGACCAGCGGCTCCTTGCGCGCCGGGCGCTCGGGTTTGCTGGCAAGGCCCGGTTCCAGGCGTTCGCCGGGCAGTGGCTCGACAGGGTCGTCGTCGCGCGCCGACAGGTGCAGCGCCAGCGGCTCATCGTCGCGAGCGCTCAGGCCCTTTTCCGGGATGTCATCATCGCTGGCGTGCAGCGTTTCGCTGAATTCGGGGTGGTCATCGATTTCGTCAGCGCGGCGCACCGGTGGCTCGTCGTCGATGTCCAGGTCCAGATTGCTGCCCAGGGTCGGCTCGGTACGTTCGCCGGGGGCCGGCTCCAGGTCCAGCTCCAGGGGCTCCGGTTCAAGCAGTACCGGCGCGGGCTCTGCCGGCTGTGCTGGCTCGAAGGCGTCGGTGGCTGTGCCGAACAGGTCGTCGGCATGCTCGTCCGGGTGTAGCTCGTCACGCCGTGCCTGTAAGCCGTCATCCTGGTTGGCCGGGCGTGCCGGGGCAGGTTGGTCGCGGCGCTCCAGGCGCTCCAGTTCCTTGTCGAGGTCGAGCGCATCCAGCGCCTGGGCGGTGAGCGCCCAATCCTGATCAGGGCCAGTGCTGCGCTCACTGGCAGCAGGTTCGGCGGCGATCGCCGGCTCGACCTCCGGCTGTACAGGCGCTGCTGGCAGCGGCGCTGGCACCGCAGGTACGCTGGCCGTACCGGTGCGGTTCTGCTCCAGCAACTGCTTGGCGGCATTGAACACCTGCAGGCAGTGGCCGCAGCGCACCACACCCCGGGCCACGCTCAACTGGTGATGCGTGACGCGAAAGCTGGTGTGGCAATGCGGGCACTGGGTGACGAAACTGTCAGTCATGCGGCGATCCGGGGCTATAGCAGAAGTTTATTCTAGGCTTGACTAGCGGCGGCGACCACTGATGCGTACCCAGCCATCGCGGACGACGATCGGGTCCAGTTCGAAGTCGGCGGCGTAGGCGGCGGCCACTTCGTCACCTTGCTCGGCCAGGATGCCCGACAGGGCCAGCAGGCCACCTGGGCGGACCAGGCCAGACAGCTGCGGCGCCAGCGATACCAGCGGGCCGGCCAGAATGTTGGCGACCAGCACGTCGGCCTGCATCGCCGGCATGTGCTCGGGCAGGTACAGCGCCAGCTTCTCATCGGCGATGCCGTTGCGCTGGGCGTTGTCACGCGAGGCCTCGATGGCTTGCACGTCGATGTCGGTACCGACCGCTTCGCGGGCGCCCAGCAGCAGTGCGGCGATGGCCAGGATGCCCGAGCCGCAGCCGAAGTCCAGCACCTGGGTGCCTTCGAGCTGCTGGCCGTCGAGCCATTCCAGGCACAGGGCGGTGGTGGGGTGGGTGCCGGTGCCGAAGGCCAGGCCCGGGTCGAGCAGCAGGTTCACCGCGTCCTTTTCCGGGGCATCGTGCCAGCTGGGTACGATCCACAGGCGGCGACCGAAGCGCATTGGCTGGAAGTTGTCCATCCAGCTGCGTTCCCAGTCCTGGTCCTCGACCACTTCGGCCTGGTGCTCGGGCAGCTCGCTGCCGGTCAGCAGGCGCAGGTGGGCGAACACCTGCTCGGGCTCGGCATCGGCCTCGAACAGGGCCAGCAGGTGGGTGTGCGACCACAGTGGGGTAGTGTTGAGGTCTGGCTCGAAGATCGGTTGATCTTCGGCGTCCATGAACGTGACCGATACGGCGCCCACTTCGAGCAGGGCGTCTTCGTAGGTTTCGGCTTGTTCCGGGCTGATGGCCAGGCGTACTTGCAGCCAGGGCATGGCGGGCACCTTTGGTAAATCGACAGGGGCAGCCCTAGGCTGCGCGAAGGCTGGCAGTTTACGCGAGTGCGGAGGGTTTGTGGATTGAATCGGGGGCTGCTGCGCAGCCCAATCGCCGGCAAGCCAGCTCCCACAGGGTTCGCATCTATTTCGAGGCCTGTGCAAGTCCTGTGGGAGCTGGCTTGCCGGCGATTAGGCCTTGAGCCTGATCATGGATGGATCAGACGAAACACAATGAAAGCGACTCAGCAATATAAGCAGGCTTCTCTTCGCCCTCGATTTCCAGCGTGGCTATCGCCTTGAGCAGCCACTGCCCCGGCTTCTTCTCCACCACCTCGGCCAGCTCCACCTTCAGCCGTACCTGGCTGTCGACCTTGACCGGCTGGATGAAGCGCACGCTGTCCAGCCCATAGTTCACCACCATCTTCAGCCCTTGCGGCAAGACCAGGATGTCCTCGATCAGCTTGGGGATCAGCGACAAAGTCAGGAAACCGTGGGCGATGGTGCTGCCAAACGGGGTTTTTGCCGCCTTTTCCGGGTCGACATGGATGAACTGGAAATCACCTGTCGCCTCGGCGAACAGGTTGATGCGCTGCTGGTCGATCTTCAGCCAGGCGGAGCGGCCCAGTTCCTTACCAACGTACTGCGAAAGCTCTGTAACCGGTACATAGGGCATCGCTGACTCTCCAGGTTGTCAATTGGTACGAAAGTGCAAGATCAGCACGGCGAACCGTTGCAGTCAAGTTGCGCGCTTTTCGGCGAATATCGGTCTCTGGCCGCACGTGCTTATAATGGCCGCCCTGCCCGAGGGAGATGCTTATGCTGTTGCGTGGTTTGACCTGGCTGGTGCTGTTCCAGCTGCTGGGGACGGCGATCAATCACTTGTTCGTGCCGTTTTTGCCCGGGCCGATCATCGGCCTGTTGCTGCTGTTGTTCTTCCTCATGGCCCGTGGTGAGGTCGGCAAGCCGCTGAACGAGGCTGCGACCAGCCTGCTACGCTACCTGCCGCTGTTGCTGGTGCCGCCGGCCGTTGGGGTGATGGTGTATGCCAAGGACATTGCCGCGGACTTCTGGGCCATTGCCGGTGCCTTGCTGATTTCCTGCCTGGTGACCCTGGTATTCGTCGGCGTGTTGATGCAAAAGCTCATCCACCGCCAGGGCAAGCGCGAGGAGCAGCCATGATGCTCGACTGGCAAGGCGCACTGGATGCGGTGGTGCATCACCCATTGTTCGGCATCGGCATCACGCTTGGGGCCTACCAGGTCGTGCTCGCGGCCTACGAGAAGACCCGCTGGATCTTCCTGCAGCCGGTATTGGTGTCGATGTTGCTGGTCATTGGCGTGCTGCTGCTGTGCGGCATCGACTACAGCGAGTACCGCAAGAGCACCGAAATCATGAATATCCTGCTGGGGCCCGCCACCGTGGCCCTGGCCGTGCCGCTCTATCTCAACCTGCGGCGTATTCGGCAGCTGTTCTGGCCCACATTTACTACGCTGGTAATCGGAGGGCTGTTCGCCACGCTCTGCTGCCTGTTGCTGGGCTGGTGGTTCGGGGCCGAACACATGATCCTGATGACCATGGCGCCCAAGTCGGTCACCTCGCCGATCGCCATGCTGGTGGCCGAGCAGATTGGCGGCGTGGCAGCCCTGGCGGCGGTGTTCGTGCTGATCACCGGGGTGATCGGGGCGATTTTCGGCCCGGCGCTGCTGAGCCGCTTTGGCGTGCATAGCCCCGAGGCGCGCGGCATGTCGTTGGGCGTGACCGCGCATGCGGTGGGTACTTCGGTGGCCCTGCAGGAAAGTGACGAATGCGGCGCTTTTGCCGCGCTGGCAATGAGCCTTATGGGGGTGGCCACGGCGGTGTTCCTGCCGCTGGCGGTCAGCCTGGTGGCTTGAGGAACTGTGATGACGCTACCGCTATTTCCCCTCAATACCGTGCTGTTTCCTGGCTGCTTCCTCGATTTGCAGATTTTCGAGGCGCGCTACCTGGACATGATCGGGCGCTGCATGAAGCAGGGCGAAGGTTTTGGTGTGGTGTGCATCCTGGAAGGCGAGCAAGTCGGCAAGGCGCCGCCGGTAGTCGCCTCGATCGGCTGTGAGGCGGTGATCCGCGACTTCGTGCAGCAGGACAACGGTTTGCTCGGCATTCGTGTCGAAGGCGTGCGGCGTTTCAACCTGGAAAGCAGCGAAGTGCAGAAGGACCAGTTGCTGCTGGGGCAGGTGCAATGGCTGCCGGAGCAGCCGGACAGCCCGTTGCTCGAGGCGGATGAAGACCTGCTGGCGTTGCTGGTGGCGCTGGGCGAGCACCCGATGGTCGAAGCGCTGGATATGCCGCGCCCGGTGGACGGGCGCCAGGCACTGGCCAATCAGTTGGCGTACCTGCTGCCGTTCATGGAAGAGGACAAGCTCGACCTGCTGACCCTCGACTCGCCGCAGCAGCGGCTGGGGGAGATTCAGAAGCTGCTGGAGCGGATTCAGGGTGAGTTGTTTGCCTGATCATTCTGTAGTGCCTGTGCTGGCCTCTTCGCGGGTAAACCCGCTCCTACAAGTAATGCACGCGCCGTGAAACCTGCGCTGTCCCTTGTAGGAGCGGGTTTACCCGCGAAGAGGCCAGCACAGGCAACATCAATACTGATACCTGACCAAAGCCTGCGGCAACGCATGCATGGCAAAGAATGCCAGCAACGCCACACACGCCGGCAGCACCAGCCACCACACTCGCTGCGGCAAGGCTGGCAGTGTCTGCTGCCGTTGCACCAGTGCCAGGCTAAGCGCGCACACGCAGCACGCCAGCAGCGCCCCAGCGAGGATGTCGGTTGGCCAGTGCGCCCCCAGGTACACCCGCGACAGGGCTATCGCCAGCGCCGGGAGGCAACCCAGCATTATCCAGGTCAGGCGCATGCGCGGCGGCTGGCCACGCCCTGCCAGCACCGCCATCACCAGGAAGAACGCGAACGACGCCGAGCTGTGACCGCTGGGCATGCTGTAGCTGGTCAGCGGGTCGCTCAATACCTCCGGGCGGGCCCGGGCGAACAGCCATTTCAGTGTGCCATTGGCAATCGCCGTGCCCATCAGCGCAGCTGCGGCAAACACTGCATGCCGCCACTGCCGGGCAAGCAGCAGCAGGCCGGTGAGCAGGCCGCCGAGGAACAGTTGGGTGCGGAAGTCGCCCAGCCGGGTCACCAGCACCACGGTGCCATCGATGGCTTGGCTACGGTGCTCCTGCACCAGGGTCATGACGCCTTGGTCGAACTCGTGCAGGTATGGCCAGCCAAGGAACACTCCGGCCAGGGCAACGAAGCTCATGCCGGCGATCAGCCGGGTGCCGTGGCGCTGATCGCGAATGCTGCTGTTCAGGCTTAGCCCGATGATGATGGCCAGGGTGCCGGCGATGATCCCGGCATCCAGCCAGAAGCCTTCCGGCAGGGGCAGGCGCATAGCCGCGCCGGTGGCCCAGCCGGGCAGCAGGTAGGCCACCGACCAGCCGGCCCCGGCCACCAGGCTGACAGCGATGAAGCGCGGCAGCGGCATGTCGAACATGCCGGCGACCATCGGCAGCATCGGCCGCAGCGGGCCGATGAAGCGGCCTACCAGCAGGCTGGCGATGCCGTAGCGCTGGAAGTAGGCTTCGGCGCTGCCGATCCATTCCGGGTGATGGCGCAGTAGCGGCAGGCGGCGGATGTTCTGGTGGAAGTGCTTGCCCACCGTGTACGACAAGGCATCGCCCAGCAGGCCGCCGAGAAAACCCAGCAACAGCGTTTCGCCCAGGCTGAAGGCGCCGCTGCCGGCCAGTACCGCGACAGCGAACAGCAGCACGGTGCCCGGCACGACGATGCCGGCAATGGCCAGGCACTCGACGCAGGCCACCAGGAAAATTGCCAGGCCAAGCCATTGCGGGTTGGTACTGAGCCAGCCGGTCAGGCTGTCGAGCCACTGGCTCATGGTTCAGCTTCCTTGTTCGAGAGTGTAGAAGTCTCGGCCTTCGACTTGGCCGCGACGTAATGGGTTCCGCGTGCAGAAGCGGGCGTATTCGGCGTCGACGAAGCGGTAGGGCAGGTGCTCGTCGCGCCCGTGCGGGATACCTAGGCGGGGAGCCTGGATCACCCGTGGCACGGGGTTGCCGCAATCTTCGACGTACAGGCGTTCTGGGTCGAAGCGCTGGGCGTCCCAGTGCGGCACTTTCAGGCCCAGGGCCCGGCACAGCAAGGTCTGCCCGGCGCACAGGCGCTCGGCCGGGCGCAGGTTGCCACTGGCGTCGGGGTTGTTCAGTTGCATCTGCGCCAGGCTGTTGGGGCCCGACAGGGCGTCCTGCCAAGGGTAGGCAGACTTGATCAGCACCGCGTTGCCCGGCCCGTGGGCGCTGAAGTTCAGCGAGTCGCCGCCACGGGCGTAATACATGTAGATGTGCCCGCCATCGAGGAACAGGGCCTTGCGCTTTTCGGTATAGCCGAGCGAGGCATGGCTGCCTTTGTCGCTGAGGTAGTAGGCCTCGGTCTCGATGATGCGCGCGGCCAGCCACAGGTCGCCGTGGCGGTGGCGGATGACCTTGCCCAGCAGGGCCTTGGCCAAGGTCTGGGCGTCGCGGTCGAAAAAGCTGTCGGGCAGGGCTGGCATGCGGGCGGTTCGTGGCTGGAAAGGCGGGATGATAGCAATGAATGGCTTAATCGAGGCTGAATCGGTGGTGCGATTCATTGGTGTCTGCATGTTTCATTGGTGGGGGGGGAGGTGTTCGTCTTGGGAGGTTCGGCGCCTGGGAGATCGAGCGCCGCCCGCGCGGCGCTTCGCGGGCAAGCCCGCTCCTACGTTTGTTTCGGGCCAATTATTCCTGTGACATCCGCGCGCGACCGCCTTGTTTGTACGACGCGATATCGAGCCATGCGCCAAGGCGGTCGCGCGCAATTGCCATAGGACTCACTGGCCCGAAACAAACGTAGGAGCGGGCTTGCCCGCGAAGCGCCGCGCGGGCGGCGCTCGATCTCCCAGGCGCCAGAGCCCCCGAACTGAACACTTGGGCGACCCCTATAGCCAGCTCCTCCCCCCGGCCATTTTCTACCATCCGCCACCCGCCGCTGGGCGTACACCTACGCGACAGTTATAATCAGCCGATTTCCCCTTCGCCAAGACACCGAACCCATGACTGAGTCCGTTCTTGACTATATGACCCGCCTGGGTCGCGCTGCCCGTGACGCCTCCCGGGTGATCGGCCGTGCCAGCACCGCGCAGAAGAACCGTGCCCTGCAAGCCGCCGCCGATGCGCTGGACGCCGCCCGTGCCGAGCTGACTGCCGCCAACGAGCTAGACCTGGCCGCCGGCCGCGCCAACGGCCTGGAGCCAGCGCTGCTCGACCGCCTGGCGCTGACCCCGGCGCGTATCGACGGCATGATCACAGGCCTGCGCCAGGTGGCCAGCCTGCCGGACCCGGTCGGTGCCATCCGCGACATGAGCTACCGCCCATCGGGTATCCAGGTCGGCAAGATGCGTACGCCGCTGGGGGTGATCGGGATCATCTACGAGTCGCGCCCGAACGTGACCATCGATGCCGCCAGCCTGTGCCTGAAGTCGGGTAACGCGACCATCCTGCGTGGCGGCTCCGAAGCCATTCACTCCAACCGCGCCATCGCCACCTGCATCCAGCGTGGCCTGGCCGCAGCCGGCCTGCCGGCAGCCGTGGTGCAGGTGGTCGAGACTACCGACCGCGAAGCCGTGGGCGCGCTGATCAGCATGCCCGAGTTCGTCGATGTCATCGTGCCGCGCGGCGGCCGTGGCCTGATCGAGCGCATCAGCCGCGATGCCCGTGTGCCGGTGATCAAGCACCTGGACGGCATCTGCCATGTCTACGTCAGCCAGCATGCCGACCTGGACAAGGCCTGGCGCGTGGCCTTCAACGCCAAGACCTACCGCTATGGCATCTGTGGCGCCATGGAAACGCTGCTGGTCGACCAGCAGGTGGCCGAGCGCTTCCTGCCGGAGATGGCTCGCCGCTTCCAGGAAAAGGGCGTGGAACTGCGTGGCTGCGAGCGCACCCGGGCGATCATCGACGCCAAGCCGGCCACCGAGGCCGACTGGCACACCGAGTACCTGGATGCGATCCTGTCGATCCGCGTCTTGGATGGCCTGGACCAGGCCATCGAGCATATCAACCACTATGGCTCGCACCACACCGACTCGATCATCAGCGAACACCAGGGTGAAGCCCGCCAGTTCATGGCCGAGGTCGACTCGGCGTCGGTCATGCTCAACACCCCGACTTGCTTCGCCGATGGCTTCGAGTACGGCCTGGGCGCGGAAATCGGCATTTCCACCGACAAGCTGCATGCCCGCGGCCCGGTCGGCCTGGAAGGCCTGACCTGCGAAAAATACGTGGTGATCGGCGACGGCCAGCTGCGCGGCCAGGAGTCCTGCTGAGTTGAGCAAGGCCCAGGCAGTCCGGCGCATCGGCATTCTAGGCGGCACCTTCGACCCCGTGCACATCGGCCACCTGCGCAGCGCGCTGGAAGTGGCCGAGTTCATGGGGCTGGACGAGTTGCGCCTGCTGCCCAACGCCAGGCCGCCGCACCGCGACACTCCGCAGGTGGGCGCGCAGGATCGCCTGGCGATGGTGCAAAGCGCCGTGCAGGGCGTGCCCTGCCTGAGCGTGGATGCCCGGGAGCTGGCGCGCGACAAGCCGTCGTACACCATCGACACGTTGGAATCGATCCGCGCCGAACTGGCGCTCAACGACCAGCTGTTCCTGGTAGTGGGCTGGGATGCCTTCTGTGGCCTGCCTGGCTGGCACCGCTGGGAAGAACTGTTGCAACACTGTCACATCCTGGTGCTGCAACGCCCGGATGCCGACGTAGAACCCCCTGACGAGCTGCGCAACCTGCTGGCTGCGCGCTCGGAGAGCGATCCCACCGCCATGTCCGGCCCGGCGGGAAACATTTCGTTCGTCTGGCAGACGCCGCTTGCGGTGTCGGCTACACAGATCCGACAGCTGCTGGCCAGCGGCAAATCGGTGAGGTTCCTGGTGCCGGACGCCGTACTGGCCTACATCGAGGCGCACGAACTGTATCGTGCGCCCAACTGACGGTGCCTCTGGCGCCTCATCCAACGAGTTGAACGAGTTTTATATGACCAAGCAGAAAATTTACGGCGAAGAACTGGTCGCCCTGACCAAGGCAGCGCTGGAAGACGTCAAGGCCCAGGACATCCAGGTCATCGACGTGCGCGAAAAGCACAGCCTGACCGACTACATGATCATTGCCACCGGTACCTCCAACCGCCAGATCAACGCGATGCTGGAAAAGGTCCGCGAAGCGGTCAAGGCCAAGGGCGCCCAGCCACTGGGTGAAGAAGGCAAGGGCGACAGCGACTGGGTGCTGCTGGACCTGAACGATGTCATCGTGCACATGATGACCGCCGCTGCCCGCCAGTTCTACGACCTGGAGCGCCTGTGGCAGGGTGCCGAGCAAAGCCGTGCCGCCGATGGCAAGCACCACAGCCCGGACCATGCCCACGAGTATTCCGACAAGCTCAAAGACCGCGAATAAGGAAAGCGCCGTGCGTCTGCGCCTGATCGCGGTCGGCTCGCGCATGCCGAAGTGGGTCGAGGAAGGCTGGCATGAATATGCCAAGCGCCTGCCCGCCGAGCTGTCGCTGGAGCTGGTGGAAATCCCGCTGAACACCCGTGGCAAGAATGCCGACGTCGCCCGCCTGATCCGTCAGGAGGGCGAAGCCATGCTGAGCAAGGTCCAGCCTGGGGAACGCATCGTCACCCTCGAGGTCCATGGCAAGCCCTGGAGTACCGAGCAGCTGGCGACCGAGCTGGACCGCTGGCGCCTGGATGCGCGTACGGTGAATTTGATGGTGGGCGGTCCGGAAGGCCTGGCGCCTGAGGTCTGCGCGCGCGCCGAGCAACGCTGGTCGCTGTCGCCGCTGACCCTGCCGCACCCGTTGGTAAGGATACTCATCGGCGAGCAGATCTACCGCGCCTGGACCGTATTGTCCGGGCACCCTTACCACAAATGAGCCTGTAAGCAGTCCGATGTCGCAGCCGATCCGTCTCAAGGACCACGAGAAAGACGCCCGCCTGGTGCGCAACCGCGTCGTGGTCGGCGCAGTGGCGATCATGCTGCTTATTTGCGTGCTGATCGCGCGGCTGTACTACCTGCAGATCATCCAGTACGACTATCACTCGACGCTGTCGGAGAACAACCGGGTGCATGTGCAGCCGATCCCGCCGACCCGCGGGCTGATCTTCGACCGCAACGGGGTGATCATCGCCGACAACCGGCCTAGCTTCAGCCTGTCGATGACCCGCGAACGTGCGGGCAACTGGCAGGAAGTGCTGGATACCATCGTCGAAGTGCTGGGGCTCACAGCCGATGACCGCGCCCTGTTCGAGAAGCGCATGCGCCAAGGTCGCCGGCCGTTCGAGCCGGTGCCGATCCTGTTCGAGCTCAACGAAGAGCAGATCGCCCGCGTAGCAGTGAACCAGTTCCGCCTGCCGGGCGTGGAAGTGGTGGCCCAGCTGGTGCGGCACTACCCGCAGGGGGCGCATTTCGCCCATTCGGTGGGTTATGTGGGGCGTATCAACGAGAAAGAGCTGAAAACGCTCGACCCAGTGAACTACAGCGGCACCCACCATATCGGCAAGACCGGCATCGAGCGCTTCTACGAAGACGCCCTGCACGGGCAGGTCGGCTACGAGGAAGTCGAAACCAACGCCCGTGGCCGTGTGCTGCGGGTGCTCAAGCGCACCGACCCGAAGCCGGGCAAGGACATCGTGCTGAGCCTGGACATCAAGCTGCAGGAGGCCGCCGAAGCCGCCCTGGGAGGCCGCCGTGGCGCGGTGGTGGCGCTCGACCCGCGTACCGGCGAGGTGCTGGCGATGGTCAGCCAGCCCAGCTTCGACCCCAACCTGTTCGTCACCGGCATCAGCTTCAAGGCCTATGCCGAACTGCGCGACTCGATCGACCGGCCGCTGTTCAACCGCGTGCTGCGCGGCCTGTACCCGCCGGGCTCGACCATCAAGCCGGCGGTGGCCATCGCCGGCCTGGACAGCGGCGTGGTCAATGCCAGCAGCCGGGTATTCGACCCGGGCTACTACCAGTTGCCCAACTACGATCACAAATACCGTAACTGGAACCGTTCCGGCGATGGCTGGGTCGACCTGGACAGCGCGATCATGCGCTCCAACGACACCTACTTCTACGACCTTGCGCACAAGATGGGCATCGATCGGTTGTCCAGCTACATGAACAAGTTCGGCATCGGCCAGCGGGTTTCCCTCGACATGTTCGAGGAGTCCGCCGGGCTCATGCCGTCGCGCGAATGGAAGCGCGCCACCCGCCGCCAGGCCTGGTTCCCCGGCGAAACCCTGATCCTTGGCATCGGCCAGGGCTACATGCAGACCACACCGCTGCAACTGGCCCAGGCCACCGCGCTGATCGCCAACAAGGGCGTGTGGAACCGCCCCCACCTGGCCAAGACCATCGAAGGCCAGCCGCCGGTGGACGACAACCCGATGGAGAACATCGTGCTGCGTGACAAGTCCGACTGGGCCAAGGTCACCCATGGCATGGAGCAGGTGATGCACAACGCCCGCGGTACTGCGCGCAAGGCGGCCATCGGCTCCCAGTACCGTATTGCCGGCAAGAGCGGTACCGCCCAGGTGGTGGCGATCAAGCAGGGCGAGAAGTACGACCGCAACAAGCTCCAGGAGCGCCACCGCGACCACGCCCTGTTCGTCGCCTTTGCCCCGGCCGAAGCCCCGAAGATCGTGGTCTCGGTGATGGTCGAGAACGGTGAGTCCGGCTCGGGTGTCGCCGCGCCGGTGGTCCGCCAGATCATGGATGCCTGGCTGCTCGATGAAAATGGCCGGCTCAAGTCCGAGTTCGCGCCTGCCACCGTTACCCAGGAATCGGCCCTGTGATGAACAATTTCGATCGCATGCTCTCCAGCGAGGATGTGATGCGTCGGCGCGCCAGCTTTCTGCAGCGCATCCATGTCGACGGCCCCTTGCTGGTCATTCTGCTGACCCTCGCGGCCGGTAGCCTGTTCGTGCTGTACTCGGCCAGTGGCAAGAACCTGGACCTGCTGCTCAAGCAGGCCACTTCGTTCGGCATTGGCCTGGTGTCGATGTTCATCATCGCCCAGTTGGAGCCGCGCTTCATGGCGCGCTGGGTGCCGTTGGCCTACTTGACCGGGGTACTGTTGCTGGTGGTGGTGGACGTGATGGGGCACAACGCCATGGGCGCCACGCGCTGGATCAACATCCCCGGGGTGATCCGCTTCCAGCCCTCGGAATTCATGAAGATCATCATGCCGGCGACCATCGCCTGGTACCTGTCCAAGCGCACCTTGCCGCCGCACCTGAAGCACGTGGCGATCAGCCTCGTGCTGATCGGCGTGCCGTTCATCCTGATCGTGCGCCAGCCTGACCTGGGCACGGCGCTGCTGATCCTCGCCTCCGGTGCCTTCGTGCTGTTCATGGGCGGCCTGCGCTGGCGCTGGATCCTCAGCGTGCTGGCGGCCGCGGTGCCGGTGGCGGTGGCGATGTGGTTCTTCGTCATGCACGACTACCAGAAGCAACGGGTACTGACTTTCCTCGACCCGGAAAGCGACCCGTTGGGCACCGGCTGGAACATCATTCAATCCAAGGCGGCGATCGGTTCGGGTGGCGTGTTCGGCAAGGGCTGGCTGCTTGGCACCCAGTCGCACCTGGACTTCCTGCCGGAAAGCCACACCGACTTCATTATCGCCGTGCTCGGCGAGGAATTCGGCCTGGTCGGCATCTGCCTGCTGCTGATCGTCTACCTGCTGCTGATCGGCCGCGGCCTGATGATCACTGCCCAGGCGCAGACCCTGTTCGGCAAGCTGCTGGCGGGTAGCCTGACCATGACCTTCTTTGTATACGTGTTCGTCAATATCGGGATGGTCAGCGGCCTTCTGCCCGTGGTGGGCGTGCCGCTGCCCTTCATCAGCTATGGCGGAACTTCGTTGGTGACGCTGCTGTCAGCGTTTGGCGTTCTGATGTCGATCCACACGCACCGCAAATGGATCGCACAGGTTTGAATAAGGTGAAGAATTTCATGCAAGCAGTGCGTAACTGGGCTGCCCGTTGTGCGCCGTGGATCGGCGCGGTGGGCCTGTTCGGCGCTGTCCAGCTGGCCCATGCCGGCGATTACCAGGGCTCGCCCCAGGTGGCCGAGTTCGTTGGCGAAATGAGCCGCGACTATGGCTTTGCCCCTGAGCAACTGATGGGCGTGTTCCGTGAGGTGCAGCGCAAGCAGTCGATCCTCGACGCCATTTCGCGTCCGGCCGAACGGGTCAAGCCGTGGAAGGACTACCGGCCGATGTTCATCACCGACGCGCGCATTGCCCGCGGTGTCGACTTCTGGCGCCAGCACGAGGCCGTTCTGGCCCGCGCCGAGCAGGAATACGGCGTGCCGGCGCAGTACATCGTCGCCATCATCGGCGTGGAAACCTTCTTTGGCCGCAACACCGGCAACTATCGGGTGATCGATGCCCTGTCTACCCTGGGCTTCGACTACCTGCCACGGTCTGAATTCTTCCGCAAGGAGCTGCGCGAATTCCTGCTGCTGGCCCGCGAGGAACAGCTCGACCCGCTGACGCTCAAGGGCTCTTATGCCGGCGCCATGGGCTTGCCACAGTTCATGCCGAGCAGCTTTCGCAACTACGCGGTGGATTTCGACGGCGACGGCCACATCAATATCTGGAACAACCCGGATGATGCCATCGGCAGCGTGGCCAGCTACTTCAAGCGCCACGGCTGGGTTGCCGGTGAGGGCGTGGTCAGCCGTGCCCAGGTGGATGGTGAGCGCGCCGACCAAGGCCTGACCACCGGCATCGAGCCGGTCAAGACGGTAGGGGAGTTGCGAAGCCTGGGCTGGTCGGTTCATGATTCGCTGCGCGATGATCTGCCGGTTACCGCCTTCCGTCTCGAGGGTGACAATGGTCCCGAGTACTGGATGGGCCTGAAGAATTTCTACGCGATCACTCGCTACAACCGCAGCGTGATGTATGCCATGGCGGTGCATCAGCTTTCGGAACAGCTGGTTCAAGCACGGGGCGTCAAGTAATGCGCGCAATCATCTCTGCCAACTCTTTCAAGCTGCTCACCTGCCTCGCCGTCGGCGTGGTGCTGGCCAGCTGCTCCTCCAATCGCCCGGCCCAGCAAAGCAGTGGCAACGTCGTGCGCAGCCAGCCGGGCCTGGATATCAACCGGGCGCACAAGGACGGCGCGCCGTGGTGGGACGTGGATGTGAACAAGATCCCCGACGCCACGCCGACCGTGCATACCGGCAACTACAAGGCCAACCCGTATACGGTGCTGGGCAAGACCTACTACCCGATGCAGGATTCGCGCAACTACCGCGCCGAGGGCACTGCGTCCTGGTACGGCACCAAGTTCCACGGCCAGAACACTGCCAACGGCGAGCTGTACGACCTGTACGGCATGAGCGCGGCGCACAAGACCCTGCCGCTGCCGGCCTACGTGCGGGTAACCAACCTCGCCAACGGCCGCAGCGTGATCCTGCGGGTGAACGACCGTGGCCCGTTCTATTCCGATCGCATCATCGACCTGTCCTATGCGGCGGCGAAAAAGCTCGGTTACGCAGAGATCGGCACCGCGCATGTGCGCGTCGAGGGCATTGATCCGCAGCAGTGGTGGGCCCAGCGTGGCCAAACGCCACCCATGGTGCTGAAAGAGCCGCAGGTGGCCCAGACCCAGGCGATCCCGGCCAGTACCGGGCGCGTCGAGCAATGGACCCCGCCGCCACAGCAGCACGCGGCGCCGGTGGTACCGGTGCAGGTGGGCGGCAACAATGTGCCCGGTGGCCAGGGCGGCAGCTTCCTGCAGGTGGGCGCCTTCGCCAACCCGGACGCTGCCGAGCTGCTGCGCTCCAAGCTCAGCACCATGGTCAGCGCGCCGGTGTTCATCAGCTCGATCGTGCGTAACCAGCAGACCCTGCACCGTGTACGCCTGGGGCCGATCAACAGCCAGGGCGAGGTACAGCAGGCGCAGGACAGCATCCGCCTGGCGAACTTGGGGCAGGCCAAGCTGGTCACAGCTGACTGACCGTGTTGCCTTCTTCGCGGGCACGCCCGCTCCCACAGGGTTTTGCATCCCCTTGTGGGAGCGGGCGTGCCCGCGAAGAGGGCATCATCAAACTGTCGGTTTTGTCATGAATTGCCGGGCGCGGCCATGTACAATGTCGGCTTTTGCCCGCAGCGACACTACGCCGCACTTTGTGGGCCAGGCCATGGCCACAAAACTAGACTGACTGGCGCTGGGCACATGATCTTGCCCAGGGAACATCAGACCATTAGCGATTTTCGAGAGACGGATGAACATCACCAACCTTGCCAAACGACTTTGCCTGCCAGTACTGCTGATGATCACGCCTGCCGCCTTCGCGGCTGAGCAGATGACGCCGGCTCCCCCGCAACTGGCAGCCAAGTCCTACGTACTCATGGACGCGTCCAGCGGCAACGTGCTGGTCGAGAACAACGGTGACGAGCGCCTGCCGCCGGCCAGTCTGACCAAGCTGATGACCGCCTACATCGCCACTTTGGACATCCGCCGTGGCCAGATCGGTGAAAACGACCCGGTCACTGTCAGCGAAAACGCCTGGCGCACCGGCGGTTCGCGCATGTTCATCAAGGTTGGCAGCCAGGTTACCGTCAGCGACCTGTTGCACGGCATCATCATCCAGTCCGGCAACGACGCTTCGGTCGCCCTGTCCGAGCACATCGCCGGTAGCGAAGACGCCTTCGCCGACATGATGAACAAGACGGCTGCCGACCTCGGCATGACCAACAGCCACTTCATGAACCCGACCGGCCTGCCGCACCCGGAGCACTACTCGTCGGCCCACGACATGGCGATCCTGGCGCGTGCGATCATCGACGTCGACCCGGCCCACTACGCCATCTACTCGCAGAAAGAGTTCTTCTGGAACAACATCAAGCAGCCCAACCGCAACCTGCTGCTGTGGCGTGACAAGACCGTCGACGGCCTGAAAACCGGCCACACCGAAGAAGCCGGCTATTGCATGGTGGCCTCGGCCGTTCGCGACGGCCAGCGCCTGATCGCCGTGGTGTTCGGTACCAACAGCGAGCAGTCGCGTGCCGCCGAGACCCAGAAGCTGCTGACCTACGGCTTCCGTTTCTTCGAAACCCAGACCTTCTACCAGAAGGGTACCGAACTGACCCAGGCACCGGTCTGGAAGGGCGCCACCGGCCAAGTCAAGGCTGGCCTGGCCAACGACCTGACCATGACTATGCCTAAAGGCCAGCTTAAACGTCTGATGGCTTCGATGACCATGAACCCGCAGCTCACCGCACCGATCGCCAAAGGTGACGTGATCGGCAAAGTGGAAGTCAAACTGGACGAGAAAGTGGTTCACAGCGCCGACCTGATCGCCCTCGATGGCGTAGAGGAAGGTGGTTTCTTCCGCCGCATGTGGGATAGCATCCGTCTATTCTTCTACGGGTTGTTCAACTGATACGTGACCTGCATGCCCCCGCGTATCCCGCGGGGGTGTTGTTGCTGCCACGGCTTACGAGGCCGTTTCCGCCATGAGCGAACCAGACGTCAAGTCGCACAAGATCGAATTCCCTTGCGACGATTACCCGATCAAGGTAATCGGCGATACCGTTGTCGGCTTCAAGGACACGGTGATCGAGATCCTCAGCAAGTACGCCAAGGTCGACCTTTCCACCCTGGCCGTGCGCCAGAGCAAGGAAGGCAAGTACACCACCGTACAATTGCACATCGTTGCCGAAAGCGAGAACCAACTGCACGATATCAACAGCGCCCTGCGTGCTACCGGTATCGTCAAAATGGTGCTTTGATGTCCGCTTGCCTCGGTTTTCGCGAGCTTGGCCTGCAGCCCTACGAACCGGTGCTGGAGGCCATGCGTCGCTTCACCGAGCAGCGCAGCCCGGATAGCCAGGATGAAATCTGGCTGGTCGAGCACCCCGCGGTCTTCACCCAGGGCCAGGCCGGCAAGGCCGAGCACCTGCTGGTGCCGGGCGACATCCCGGTGGTGCAGACCGATCGCGGTGGCCAGGTGACCTACCATGGCCCCGGGCAGCAGGTGGCCTACCTGCTGCTGGATGTGCGCCGGCTGGGCTTTGGCGTGCGTGAGCTGGTCAGCCGTATCGAGCGGGCCATCATCGACCTGCTCGCCAGTTACGATGTCCAGGCCGCGGCCAAGCCCGATGCCCCGGGCGTCTATGTCGATGGAGCGAAAATCGCTTCCCTCGGCCTGCGAATCCGCAACGGCCGTTCGTTCCACGGCCTTGCTCTGAACGTGGACATGGACCTTGCGCCATTCCGCCGAATCAACCCCTGCGGCTATGCGGGGCTGGCCATGACCCAGCTGCGCGACCTGGCAGGTCCGATCGAACTCGACGAGGTCAGGACAAGGCTGCGCGGACAGCTGGTCAAGCACCTCGACTACGCTGAGCAGACGACCCTCACGGGCGGAATCGACTGAATATGACAACTGTGCAAGAAGCCGTGCCGAACCTGATACCTACCCAGGATGTCACCCCGCGCCCCGCGCCGAAGAAGGTGGAAGCTGGGGTCAAGCTGCGTGGTGCCGAAAAGGTGGCACGCATCCCGGTGAAGATCATCCCTACCGACGAACTGCCGAAGAAACCCGACTGGATCCGCGTGCGTATCCCGGTGTCGCCCGAGGTAGACCGCATCAAGCAACTGCTGCGCAAGCACAAGCTGCACAGCGTGTGCGAAGAGGCCTCTTGCCCGAACCTGGGCGAGTGCTTCTCCGGTGGTACCGCCACCTTCATGATCATGGGTGACATCTGCACCCGGCGTTGCCCGTTCTGCGACGTTGGCCACGGCCGGCCGAAACCGCTGGACGTGGACGAACCGAAAAACCTGGCCGTGGCCATCGCCGACCTGCGCCTGAAGTATGTGGTGATCACCTCGGTGGACCGCGACGACCTGCGTGACGGTGGTGCCCAGCACTTTGCCGACTGCATCCGCGAAATCCGTGCGCTGTCGCCGGGCGTGCAGCTGGAAACCCTGGTTCCGGACTACCGTGGGCGCATGGACGTTGCCTTGGAGATCACCGCGCAAGAGCCGCCGGATGTGTTCAACCACAACCTCGAGACCGTACCGCGCCTGTACAAGGCCGCGCGCCCGGGTTCGGACTACGACTGGTCGCTGGACCTGCTGCAGAAGTTCAAGCAGTTGGTGCCGCACGTACCGACCAAGTCGGGCCTGATGCTCGGCCTGGGCGAGACCGACGACGAAGTGATCGAAGTGATGCACCGCATGCGCGAGCATGACATCGACATGCTCACCCTCGGCCAGTACCTGCAGCCGTCGCGCAGCCACCTGCCGGTGCAGCGTTTCGTCCACCCGGACACCTTCGCCTGGTTCGCCGAGGAAGGTTACAAGATGGGCTTCAAGAACGTCGCTTCCGGCCCGCTGGTGCGGTCTTCGTACCACGCCGACCAGCAGGCTCACGAAGCCAAGATCAAGCTCTGAGCCGGGTCTGAAGCACAAATGCCGATGCTTGCCGAAAAGGCAGCATCGGCATTTTTTTTGTGGGCTACAAGCCATAAGCTACAAGCGACAAGATGTCTGGAGCTGCATGATGAATTGTGTCGATACCTTTCACCAACCTTTGCCCAGGGCGATCGCCAAGGATGCCTGCTTCGCGATCATCGCGCCGGCGGGCCCGGCGCGGTTGGATACGCGCAAGGCCAGCCAGTGGTTTGCCGACCGCGGGTACCGCTGCCGTATCTACCCTGGGGCGAGCCAGGCTCAGGGGTACCTGGCGGGCAGCGACCAGCAGCGGCTGCAAGACTTGTATGACGCCTTCGCCGACCCGGCCATCGACGCCATTCTGTGCATGCGCGGCGGGTACGGCAGCATGCGCCTGCTCGATAGGGTCGATTTCGAGCTGATCCGCCGCCACCCCAAGGCGCTGATCGGTTACAGCGACATCACCGCATTGCAGATGGCCATCTACCGGCGCGCCGGGCTGATCACCTTCCATGGCGGGATGCTCAATGCCGACTTGCTGGGGGCCAAGTTGCAGCCTACCGAGGCGTCATTGCTGGCGCAGCTGGGTGGGCATGTGCGGGCAGGTGAGCAGATCGTGCACCCGGCGGACTTCGCCTTGAACAGTGTGCTGCCGGGGGTGGCCAGCGGGCCGCTGCTGGGGGGCAACCTGTCGATGCTGGGGGCGACCATGGGGACGCTGGCCGAGCTGGATACCCAGGGCTGCATCCTGTTCATCGAGGACGTCAACGAACCGCTGTATCGGGTGGACCGGCTGCTGACCCAGCTGCGCCTGGCAGGCAAGCTGGAGGGAGTGAAAGGGGTGTTGGTGGGGGACTTTGCCGGGATTACCACGGCGGCGTTGACGCCGTTGCTGGAGGATATCTTCGGGCCGCTGGGCGTGCCGGTACTGGCGGGGTGGCGCAGTGGGCATTGTGACCCGAATGTGTGCTTGCCTTTGGGGGCTCGGGTGAGGCTGGACAGTGTTCGGCAGAGCTTGGTGTTGGAGCAGGATCTGTTCAAGGCTTGAGATTGTTGGGGCTGCTTTGCAGCCCATCGCAGGCAAGCCAGCTCCTACAGGTACTGCGCAGGCCTTGAGAACAGCGCGGTCGTGCCGGCGATGGGCCGCAGCGCGGCCCCAAAGTTCTTACTGCTGACGCAAGCTCTCAAGCAGCTTGTGGGTCGGGTAACCATCCGCCGGCCACCCCAACCCCTGCTGGGCATTGCGAATGGCTTTGCGGGTGTTGGCCCCGATAATCCCATCGGCATTACCCGCCTCGTGCCCTTTGCCATTCAGCAGGTTCTGCAACTCCATGCGCTCGCTGCGGCTGAGCGGCAGGTCTTCCTTCGGCCAACTGCCGGCAATGAAGCCCCAACCGCTGAAGCGGTCACCCAGCAGGCTCACCGCCAGTGCATAGGACGACGAGTTGTTGTACTTGAGGATGGCGCGGAAGTTGTCCAGTACCAGGAACGCCGGGCCACGCGCGCCAGCTGGCAGCAGCAGGGCGGCAGACAGTTGGTTGCTGCCCGCTGGCAATTGGGTGCCTGCCGGCAGTTTCACACCCATCGCCAGCCACTCGCTCACCGGCTTGCGTAGCGCACCATCGGCCTGCCAGTAATCGAAGCTGGGCGGCACCTGCACCTCGAAGCCCCACGGCTGACCACGCTTCCAGCCCGAGCTTTGCAGGTAGTGTGCAGTCGAGGCCAGGGCATCCGGCGTGCTGTTCCAGATGTCGCGACGGCCATCGCCGTCGAAGTCCACGGCATGGGTGTTATAGGTGGTCGGGATGAACTGGGTCTGGCCCATGGCGCCGGCCCACGAGCCGCGCATGGCCTCAGGCTGGATGTCGCCATGCTGGATGATCTGCAGGGCGGCGATCAGCTGGTCCTGGGCGAACTGCGGGCGGCGGCCCTCATAGGCCAAGGTGGCTAGCGAGCGGATCACCGACTTGTTGCCCTGGAACTGGCCGAAGTTGCTTTCCATGCCCCACACCGCGACCAGCACCTGGCGGTCGACACCATAGCGTTGCTCGATGCGCGTCAGCAGCTCGGCGTTCTGCTCCAGCAGCTTCTTGCCGTTGCGCACACGCAGGGGCGACAGGGCGCCTTCGAGATATTCCCACACCGGGCGGGTGAATTCGGGCTGGCTGCGGTCGGCCTTGATTACGTCCAGGTCGGGGGTGACGCCGAGGAAGGCGCGGTCGAAGGTGTTCGGTGAAATGCCTGCTTGCAGTGCTTGCTGGCGGAAGCCGGCCTGCCATTGGGCGAAGGTTTGCAGAGGCTGGATTTCAGTACTGCTGTCGGGGGTAGTGCCGGGCAGGGTCACCACTGGGGCGGGCTGGGCCGGGGCCAGCGGCAGGGCATCGGCGGCGGTGGGCTTTTCCGCGCAGGCCACGAGCAGGATGAAACTGGAGGCCGCGATCAGCTGACGGGTTTTCCAGCGGGGGAGAAGACTGAGGAGCATGCACGGATCCAGAATTGCAGGTCAGGTGACGACCATATCATGCCTGCGCTTGCGATGCTTTCATGCAGCCAAAAAGTAGGAAGCCTCCCAATCTCTCGATTGGAAGGCTTCGCGGCGGTAGCTGCCTTTGCCCTTGTTCGGTCGTTCCTGGCGGCAGCGGAACAGGGGTTGGGCGATGATGGACTTGGCCTTGTTGGGGCCGTGCTTTTTCGGCTTTTTGCTCATGGCGGGGTTCCCGGGTTGGGTGGGTTTCGGGGCGCACTGTAGGGCTTGGGGCGGGGTGGGGCCAAT
>NZ_JYKS01000048.1 GCF_000935045.1 Pseudomonas sp. 10-1B | reverse complement strand
TGCCAAAGGAGCTTGAAGGGCAGGTTCTGGAGATCCTTTTAAATAACTAAACAAAATGAATATTTAGTGTAGTTATTCCTGAAATGAATATTATAAGGGCAGGGTAGCTCATCTGCTGAACCAGGGAAAGTCCAAATTCCCGGGCCGTTACTCTTGGAAAATCCTGATGCAACCGCATCTGACACCCTGGATGATTGCGCTATTGGAAAGCCGCCAAACACCTGCTTACAGGCACGACATGATGGCTGTTGCCCAGGTAAACGCGACGATCGGTATGGAGATTTTGCTGAAAGCTTCGTGGCTCGGCCCAATGGCAACCATGGCCAAGTCAATGAAACGCACGAGCTTGACGCCAAGTTGATCAATGACGCGCATCGCGAGCTGCAGCGCGCTGGCAAGATTTCTGCTGACCGCAGTCGGGCCGATAAGCACGATCTGTTCATGCTTTTTCGTGCAGTCCCTGCGGATCCGGACGCGCCTTCGATTCGACCAAGAGGAAGATTGGATTGAGCGTTACCGCATGTTTTCACAGACGCTCGGTATCCATATGAAGCCAGCTCACGCAAAGGCTACAGCGACACGTTGATTCGCGTCCTGGGCTCGATGATCGAGAGCGTTGTGAAGTGGTACCGCGAGCAAGACTGTCGCGACGTTGTTTGCTATGGCATGACGCCGGCGGATTTTTCAGGCCAAGGCGGGAAAGGAGCCTGAGCCGTCGTGAGCCTGTGGCCAAATCTGCCCAACCACGACCCCGGTAGCTTCATACAAAGGTGTGCATAATGCATATTATGTTAAATTTAGTATTATCGATCAGCACGTCTTTTGTCATCCAGCTCCCGAAAACCAGACTTCACCAGCCCCGCCATCCCTGATTGCCCGGTTTGAAAACCATAATTCAGCAGCTAGAGATCCCATCCGAAATCCCATCATCACTGAACTGAGCCGACGTGCGCTGGCACTCCACGGCCGAGTTCTGGCGTCTATGCAGCTTGGGCCAGGCTGCCAGATTAGATCGCCTGCAGGCAGCCGCAGCCGGTGACCTGACCACGTTGCGTGCCTAGTGACCTCAGCGTGTTTTACGGCCACCGCCACGATTAAGGCTGTCCTTCAACAGTCGCTCACAAGCTGGCGCCGAGCCCGCCGTTCAAATCGCCAGCGCCAGCCGACCCCACGGATTCCTTCGTGCCGCATCCATTGTTCCCGCCGATTGTGCTCCTAACCGACCACCAAGGCCTGGAGCGTCCAATCAAGCTACAACAGTCATTCACGATATGTGCTTGAACAGCAACCCCGTCGGCGAATTTTCACGGGTATTTTGTTCTGCCTGGAGATCCTTATACTTTGTCCTGATATCTTTAAGATTAGGCAAACCAACCATTCCTAAAACACCACCTAGCGCGCCTAGGGCCACACTTCCTGTCAGAGCCTGGGGATTCCACGCGCACTTGGACACCCATTCCACGAACACTTGGACAGTGATTCCACGCTGACTTGGACACCCATTCCACGGTCACTTGGACACTGATTCCACGAGTACTTGGACAGTGAGCATTCACTGATCAGACCCCAAGCTCAGGCAGGCAGCAACGCTGGACTATTCACTACCATCGACCTCTTTTATCGAAGCAAAGAGGTCGTCGTGGAGCGTTTATCCATGCGTAAAGTCCGAGAGGTACTACGCCTAAAGTTCGACGCCGGCCTGTCCGTGCGCAAGATCGCCGCAAGCCTGCAGATCAGTAGCGGCAGTGCTGGCAACTACCTACATCGCTTCAACGCCTGCGGGCTGACTTGGCCAACGCCGATGTCGGACGCCGAGCTAGAGCGGCTTCTGTTCCCGCCGGCCCCAGCAGTACCCAGCGATCAACGCCCGATACCAGACTGGGCATGGGTGCACACCGAACTGCGCCGCCCCGGCGTCACCCTGGCCCTGCTCTGGCAGGAGTATCGGCTCAGCCACCCGCAAGGCTTCCAATACAGCTGGTTCTGCGAGCACTACCGCTTGTGGGCCGCCAAGGTCGACGTGGCCATGCGCCAAGAGCACCGCGCCGGCGAGAAGTTGTTCGTCGATTACGCGGGCCAAACCGTACCGGTCATCGATCGGCAGACCGGTGAAATCCGCCAGGCCCAGGTTTTCGTCGCCGTTCTCGGTGCATCCAGTTACACCTTCGCCGAAGCTACCTGGTCACAAACGCTGCCTGACTGGCTGGGCTCGCACGCGCGCTGCTTAGCGTTTTTGGGCGCGGCCCCACAGATCCTGGTGCCCGACAACCTGCGCAGCGGTGTCAGCAAGGCGCATCGCTACGAGCCCGACATCAACCCCAGCTACCGCGACCTGGCCGAGCATTACGGCATCGCCGTCGTGCCTGCCCGTGCGCGTAAGCCCAAGGACAAAGCCAAGGTCGAGGTCGGCGTCCAGGTGGTTGAACGCTGGATCCTCGCGGCACTGCGCAACCGCCAGTTCTTCGCGCTGGGCGAACTCAACACCGCCATCGCACTGCTGCTGGATCGGCTCAACCACAAGCCCTTCAAAAAGTTGCCCGGCTCACGCCGGTCGGCCTTCGAAGCCATCGACCAACCGGCATTGCAGGCCCTACCGGAACAGCCCTACGTCTACGCCGAATGGAAAAAGGTACGCGTCCACATCGACTACCACGTCGAAGTCGATGGCCACTTCTACTCGGTGCCGTACCAGTTGGTGAAGCACAGCTCGAAGTACGCCTGACCGCCCAGACTGTCGAGTGCTTCCACGCGAACCAGCGCGTGGCCAGCCACCGGCGCTCGCCGCACAAAGGCCGCCACACCACCCAAACCGAGCACATGCCCAAGAGCCACCGCGAGCATGCCGAATGGACGCCACAGCGACTGATCCGCTGGGCCGAGCAGACCGGGCCCAACACCGCAGGCGTCATCGCCTACATCCTCGAACGCCGAATCCATCCGCAGCACGGCTTCCGCGCATGCCTGGGCATCCTGCGCCTGAGCAAACAACACGGCGAAGCGCGGCTAGAGGCCGCTTGCCAGCGTGCGCTGGCACTGGGCGCGTGCAGCTACAAAAGCCTCGAATCGATCCTGCGCCAAGGGCTGGAACGGCTGCCGCTGGCCCAGCAAAACCTGCCCCTGCTGCCCGACGAACACACCAACCTGCGCGGCCCCGGCTACTACCACTGACCTGCAAAAGGAACCTTGAAATGCTACCGAACCCCACCTTGGACAAGCTGCAAACCCTGCGCCTGCACGGCATGATCAAAGCGCTGAGCGAGCAACAGGCGACGCCCGACATCAACGACCTGAGCTTCGACGAACGCCTCGGCCTGATGGTCGACCGCGAGCTGACCGAGCGTGAAAACACACGCCTCACGACCCGCCTCAAGGCTGCTCGGCTGCGCCACAACGCCTGCCTGGAGGACATCGACTACCGCAGCCCACGTGGGCTGGACAAGTCGCTGATCCTGCAACTGGGCAGCGGCCAATGGCTGCGCGATGGCCTGAACCTGATCATCGGCGGCCCCACCGGCGTGGGCAAAACCTGGCTTGCCTGCGCCCTGGCCCACGATGACGGGGTATGCCAAGACGGACTTGCTGATCCTGGACGACTGGGGCCTGGCGCCTTTTACCGCAGCGCAACGGCGCGACATGCTCGAGCTGCTGGACGACCGCTACGGCAGCCGCTCGACGCTGGTGACCAGCCAGATGCCAGTGGACAAATGGCATGCACTGATCGGCGACCCGACCCTGGGCGATGCAATCCTCGACCGGCTGGTGCACAACGCTTATCGAATCGAACTGAGGGGAGAGTCGATGCGTAAGCGCACGACGAAATTGACGGTGGCAGGGGCTTCAGACTAACAATGCAACCCTGCGTCGCTGCGCTCCGACTGCCTGTCCAAGTGGGCGTGGATCAGGTGTCCAAGTGCGCGTGGAACGAGTGTCCAAATGAGCGTGGGCTGGGTGTCCAAGTGTCGTGGAATCCGCACAGAGCCCCCGCTACTCCAATTGTTCCGGCAGCCAGGCATGATGCAACGTCGATTCCGTAAAGCTTGAGTTTTTTATTACGCGCTTCTTTCAGCGACGCCTGGTGCGCCGCGGTTGCCGAACCACTCCAAATTTTTATTTGCCTCAGCGCTCCACGCGGCCTTGCATTCATCGTTGCGAAAGGAATCGCGGGCGTGCCAACACTTGGGCCGACACCCTACTTTGCTCTGCGCAACCAACTCCGGCCGCGGAAAGCTCAGGGCGCGGGGGTGACCATCCAATTGCTGCAGTGAGTTGGAATGCCCGGTCTAAATGGCTGCACCGAGCGGCTTGCTCCGACTAGCATCATCACCCCAATGCCCCCTGCCCCTCGACCGCTGCGTCCTCAGCGCTCGCGTAGCGCCCAAAGATCGGATCGACCAGACGAGCGCAAAACCTCGGCCACGAGTACAAGAACCCCTCGTTGAGCAAACTGTGTCCTGTCGAGGCCTACTTAAACTGGGTCGAAGTTGCCGGGTTAACTCATGGTGACGTATTCAGGAGAATTGACCGCTGGGGCAACATCAGCGATCGCCCGCTTGCAGCACACAGCTTGATCCCCCTCCTCCGCGACATTCTGGATCGGTGTGGCTTACCTTCCGAAATCTATAGTGTTCACTCCATGAGGCGCGGCTTTGCAACGTGGGCGGCGAGCTCTGGCTGGGATATCAAAACGCTGATGGAGTACGTGGGCTGGAGTGATATGAAATCAGCGCTTCGCTATGTTGAGCCTGCGCAGCAGTTTGGTGGGCTCATTAGGAAGCCTGAAGGGTATTTGCAGGTACTCGTACGTCCGGAGTTTATGGCTTGCCAGGCCCTGCCCAGGTGGCCCTGTGTTCAGGGCGATTGATCGTGGGGCACTGCAGCCGTGCCCTCCGAGATCCATGGCGTGCACTTGATGCGCAGACGTCAATGTGGGCGCCGGCTCAGGCTGGGATATCGAGGCGCGGATGGATTATGTACGCTGAGCAGATCTCAGATCTGCCCAGAAAATCGTGTGTCTTCAATATGAGCCTGCAGGGAGGCAATTTGGCCAAGCTCGACTTTATTTTCAGTGTTCATATGTGTGCCCTCAGCGAGTCCATCTCTGTCATGCGAATGCTCGCAGAGCAGGCAGAAAAAAATTTGGCGCTTGCACTCAAGGAAGCCGACGATTTGATAAAGGAGCATGAGCACGAAGAAGAAACGTACGATCACTACGGTGAAAGCTACGTGCGGCAACGGACTTTCTACTCATGCGGCTCTTCTATCGGATATGACTCTGACGAAGTGCTATTGACGTACAAGTTCATGATCACCCAACTCACGCGCCGCTCAGCATTTCTTACGATGTTTGGGTTGTTCGAACACCGTATGAGTCAATGCCTGGTGTTTATGCTTGAAGTGACTGGGTTTGAGGGGGAGCTCAAGGGTATGGGGCCAATAGAAAAGGCCCACGCTATGCTCAAAAAGGTCATTGGTGGCCAAGGCATCACAGACCTGGATCATCTGACTGTTATCAGGAATGTAATGGCTCACAGCAACGGCACCGCTAAGGGCTACAGCGAAATAAGCACGCGCAATGGTAGAAAGAGCCCTTCGGAAAAAAGGGTCTTGTCAGCCATTCGCAAAACCAGGGAAGTCCATAAAGTAAAAGGCGGTGCAAGGGGGGCTGAGAGAGATGGTAGAGCCTTGGTTTTTCAGAATGTTCGCCTAGTACTTCTCGAACCTGTCGAATGCCCCCAGCCGAATACTTGCTGTCTGACACTGACTACCACTAGTGATGAGCGACAGCAGCGCTCGGCTACAAGCGCCGCTGAGGTGGTTTCATGGATGCCATCGATCGCAGGGCGCGCTCCACCTCAGTCTGAGGTGTTCATGGCCACGCCCCGATCCGACTTACGCTACGAATGATCTGATGCGAAACGCGAGAAGCCCTACTGCTACCACACCTACACATTGAGACCAAAAAGGCTCGAGCCAGGCGTAGGTATCCTCGTCAAGCCAAACGCTGAACGCAGGCATGAGTGCGATCCAAGAGAGCCCGAGGCACACTGGCCAGCTGTAGCTGAGGCCCACGCCTAGTAGCCCTCGGCCCAGGCAGTATCCAAAGAGCCAGGCCAGACCCAGCCTCCCCAGGACAACGCCGGTCGTGGCGATGTCCAGATGTACCTGGGCAGCCAAGGTGGCCATGGCACAGAAACTCAAAACCACGGCCAAACAGATCAAGATCCCGGCACACGAGCTGCTGCTGTAACTTCCACGCATTGTTGTACCTCACTGATGAACGGTGATGTATCAATGCCCTTAAGCTGTTTTGATTTCAACTCAACTTCGAGCACTTTCTCCCAGGTCTCCTAAAACCGCTTGATGCCGGTGCCCTTGCGGGGCATCCGCCCGTCTCATACGCTCTGCCTGGCGCTGGCCGTTTTGAAGGCATGTCATGGATCGGGCACCGATTCCGTGATCGCGGCGGTCAGACCTGCCCGCCGGCAGGCACTCGGTTGAATGCTTCGTTAAAACGCTGACGACTGCGCTTTCCCGTTACAACCGGAGCAGTTTTGCTGCGCCGCGTGCGTACGGATATACCAGCCGAATGATGAGCAAGCGAAGTACCCATGAAAATCCAAGGCATTATTTTCGACTGTGATGGGACGCTGGTGGATAGTGAACGTCTCGCGGCTCAGCTACTGAGCCAGCAGCTTGGGCAGCAGAGTATTGAGATGTCCCCCCGTCGATGTTCTTTATCGATTCCGTGGCGTCCAGTTTCAAAGCTTCGTGGACGGTCTCTGTGATCAGTACCCTGCGTTATCTGCCGAGACGCTTATTACGGGCTTTCGAGCACTCAGCATCCCACTGTTTGAAGCCAGCCTGGAACCCATGCCAGGCGCATTCGCATTTGTGGAGGCGCTGACAATTCCGGCGTGCGTGGCCTCGAACGGCCCTCGGATCAAGATCGAAACCTGCCTCAAGTCCGTCGGCCTCTACAACACCTTTGAGCACTTGATCGTGAGTGCCTACGAGGTGCAAGCCTGGAAGCCAGATCCACAGATCATGCTGCATGCAGCGGGCAAGCTACGGTTGCCGGCGAACCAATGCCTGGTGGTAGAGGACAGCTTGTCAGGCGTTGAAGCGGGCCTGCTCGCCGGCTGCATTGTTGCGGGCTTTGGCGATACCGATTTTGGCAAATTCGCAGATGAGGACAATTTCCACCCCTGCCCTGACTACCGCGCACTGGATCTACTGGTGAACCGGCTGATCGCATAGAAGATCGGGGTGAGTGACTCCATCCCGATTACATTGTCGGGACATTTCTTTCACTCATTTTTATGATCTCTCGCAGAGACTAGCGCCCTCCCTACGTGATAGACCTCGCCCGCCTTGCAGCGGGCATTCTTTTGCCCGCGATCTCACATCCGTTTGCTTGAGCGCAACGCCTCACCCGTTACGGCTCTTGCAAAAAGCTGCCGCCTTTCTCGCGCAGAAGCTCAACCAATGCAACAGCGGCGGGAGGTAGATACCCTTCTGCTCTCACCGACACTGCCACGGTGCGACTCATGGTTGTTTCGATCAATGGAACCTCCTTCAGTCGTGACATGCCCTGGCCATACTCCAAGGTCTCTCGGGCGAGGAAACTCAGCAGCCTGGTACGAGCGATCAATCGAGGAAGCAGTGAGATCGAATTGGTTTCAATCTGAACGCTTGGGGGTGGCAACTGCTTAGAGATAAACGCGTTGTCTATCCAGCGTCTAGCCGTAACGGTGGGCCCTGGAAGCACCCACTGGTAACGGCAGAGATCCTGCTGAGCATAGGGAGCCAGGAAAATGGGATGGTCTGCGCTAGCGACCACTACGGCCTCATCCTGGAGCACCGGATAGATCTTGAAGTCCGGATCGCTAGAGACAAGGGGGCAGATGATCGCGTCCAGCCGTCCCGCTCTCAGGGACTCCTTGAGCACATCATCCTGGCCTATCGAGAGCTTAAGCGTCAGCTTCGGAGCCTTGTTCAGAAGCTCCTCGGCCAACTGCGGCAGCAGATACTCGGCCATGCTGGCTGCACATCCCAAACGGATGTTACCCACCAGACCATTGGCATAATCCCTGACCTCTCGCTCGGTTTCCGCAATGTTGATGCGCAGCTGCTTCCCTCTGGCCAGCAATAGCTCGCCGACATCGGTCAGCTTGATCCTTCGGCCATCACGCTGAAAAAGGCGTGCACCGAGGGATTCTTCCAGGCGTTGAATGCTTTTACTCAAGGCCGGCTGAGTGCGATTGAGCTTTTCGGCAGCTCGCCCGAGATGTCCGAGCTCTGCGATGGTCTCGAAGTAGGCAAGGTCACGAAAGTCCATAATTCATGAATTTCAGTTATAGGTTCATCGAAAGTAGCAAATAGACTTGATGAGTCTAGCCACCGATAATTCTCGCTGTCCCCAGGGGCTGCCGCCCTAAGGTGGCAGTCATGGCCTGGAGATACAGCACGTTGCAAACCTCAAAATCCGCCAGACACGTCCCCTCCCAGATTCTCAAATGGATCGCGCTCGTCAGCATCGCCGGCGCAGTAGGCCAAGGTCTGCACGCGGCGGCTGTTCCTGCAGGGTTGTTTCTGGGGCCAATGCTCGTCGCCATCGTCTTCGGCGTGTGCGGTGCACAGATGCATATGCATCGGCACATTTTCCGATTCGGCCAAGGTTGCGTGGGGCTTGTAGTGGCCCACTCCGTGACTTGGTCGGTTCTGGTTGCATTGGCTCAGTCATGGCACATCATGCTAGTCGCCACATTTCTTACCGTAACCCTGAGTGCCATTGTCGGGCTCGGAGCGGTTCGATACGGTGGTATTCCTGGTAGCACTGCCGCATGGGGCACAGCACCCGGCGCAGCGTCTGCCATGGTTTCCATGGCAGAAGAAAACGGCGCCGACTCTCGAGTTGTGGCAACCATGCAATACGTCCGGGTGGTGTGTGTTGTCATGATCGGTTCGCTGGTGAGCCATATGTTCGGAGCGTCGAACCTGTCCGTGGAGGTAGCTCCATCCGATAGCCCCCTACCTGGCACCGACCTGTTCAACCTCCTCCTGAGCCTGGGAGTCATCTTGTTTGGTGTATCAGCTGGCGCAAGAATGCCTGCTGGAGCTTTGTTGATGCCGCTTCTGATCGGAGGTGCCCTGCAACTGACTGGAATGCTGGACATCTCGATGCCGGCCTGGTTACTTGCGATCGCCTATGGTGCCATTGGCTGCTACATCGGGCTGCGCTTCGACCGCAAGACCGTGCTGTACGTGTTCAAGCACTTGCCCGCAATGATTCTGGGTGCAGTGATACTGATCTTGCTCTGCGCGTGCTGTGCTTGGCTTCTAGCCTATGCCACTGGCACCGATTTCCTTTCAATGTATTTGGCGACCAGCCCTGGGGGACTGGATGCCATGGCCATTATTGCGGTGGAGACGCATGCCGATGTCGGCATGGTGCTTGCGATGCAGACGCTTCGGCTCTTCGGCGTAATTCTTACCGGAGCTTACTTCGCCAAGCAGATCATCCGCCTGACCCAGAACTGATGACCTTAATTACCCTCGATCTGCTCCAGTGCCGCAAGCAGCTCGCGGTTGCTGCCTCCGAGCAGGCTAGTCGCCTGTGCAGCACGCTTGAGCAGTAGCAGTCGGGCTGCTCGGAGCTGATCCTTGTTGAATCGCTCAGACGGGCCTGACAGCGTGAGAGCACCTTTGAATTCATGGCCGACGCCGAATACGGGGGCTGAGATCGACGATGTATCCGGATCACGCTCACCAAACGACATCGCCCAGAACTGCTCTCGTACCTCAGCTAAAGCGCGATCTGCTGGCGGGCCAAAAGCTCTGAGGATCTTCCCGGAAGCCCCGGCATGCAGCGGGAAACGATCACCCTCATGGATGCTGAAGCGCACCGCCCGCTTGGGCTCTACACGGAACAGTACGACTCGGACATCGTTCTCGATCACATAGAAGGAAGACGTCTCGCCGCTCTCCTCTGTAAGCGCCTCGAGCACTGGGTAAATCGTGTCCCGCAGCCGGAATGAAGCTTGGTAGATCTGGGCCAATCGCAAGGGTTCATGACCTACAGCGTACTGCCCATCAGTCAGCCGCCTGATAAAACCAGCCCTCTCCAAAGAGCTGATGAGTCGAAGGATGGTGCTTTTGTACAACCCTGTGCGACGAGCGATCTCGGCCAATGGGAGGCTGCTTTGATCGGGCTCGAATGCCCCAAGGATCGCGAAGGCTCGATCAACCGCCGCCACCCCTCCGTCAGCATTATTCTTGGAAGCATCGGCTACCACAGGTTCATTTTTTGGCGACATCGGACTTCTTCTCGGCACAATCGTGAAAAAGCGGCCCCTTCAAAGGGGCCGTTCAGATGGCTGATACCTTACCCGTGAGTAAGGTTTACAGCTAGTCCATTGTCCATAACGCCGTTCTACTTAAACGGTAGAGCACGTTAGGCATCTCGCATGAACAGTCGCAGGGACAACGCCATTACAGCGGCGAAGAACAGGATGCATCCCATAACCATCAGGCCCGCCGTGAAAGACTGGGTGTAGTCCTTCAGGAAACCCATCAGATAGGGCCCAACAAACCCGCCGAATGCGCCGATAGAGTTGATCAGAGCAATACCCCCAGCAGCCGCTTGGCCACTCAGGAATTTCGCTGGCAAGGTATAGAAGATCGTCTTCGCCGAGATCGTACCCACCAGGGCCAGGGTGATGCCTGCCAGCGCTGGGATCAGGGCGTTCATGTTGACCGCGAAGATCAATGCAAGACCGGCCAACACCAGGGCAATGATCAGGTTCAGGATCCCGCGCCCACTGCGGTCGACATGCTTGGCCCAGAACAGCAGGCCGATGGTCGAGAAGAAGTAAGGTACTGCAGCCACCCAGCCGATCAGGCTTATTTCCACGCCCTGCGCTTTCAGCATCTGGGGCAGCCAAATGCCGATACCGTAAGTGCCGATCGTAAAGCTGAAGGTGATAGAGCTTAGGATCCAGACGCGTGGATCCTTGAGCGCTGCAGCGAAGCCGTGGCTTTTTTGGCTATTGGCCTTTTCCTTATCCAGCATGCCAGTGAGGGCGTCCTTTTCCTCTTGCGACAGCCATTTGGCTTCGCTCGGCCGGTTGGCCAGCACCTTCAACGTGATGAGGCCCAGGATGCATGCTGGCAAACCCTCGATGATAAACATCCACTGCCAGCCCGCGAGCCCCCAAGCGCCATGCATTTGGAGCAGGCAAATAGAAAGTGGGCCACCCACAAGGAACGAAATCGGCGTGGCAACGGTAAACCAGGCCAGTACCCGAGTGCGATATTGGGCTGGGAACCACAGCGTCAGGAAGAAAATTACGCCAGGGAAGAAGCCGGCTTCGGCAACCCCTAGAAGGAAGCGAACGACATAGAAACTGTAGGGGCCAATCACGAATGCCGTGGCGGCAGCGGCAAGCCCCCAGGTAATCATGATTCGGGCCATCCAGAGCCGCGCGCCGTATCGGTACATGGCCAGGTTGCTCGGTACTTCGCAGAGGCAATAGCCCACGAACATGATTCCTGCTCCGAGGCCAAACTGAGCAGCAGTAAGCCCGAGCTGGTCGGTCATCTGCAGGGCGGCGTAACCCACGCTGGTGCGATCGAGGTAGTTGAAGAAGTAGGCTAGCGCGAGCAATGGAATCAGGCGCCAGGCGGCCTTCTTCATGGCTCGTTGCTGCAACTCAGAGGTGATTTCAGGTTGCGGTATGGACAAATGGGTATCCGGGGTCGTGACGTTAGCCATGACTGTATCCTCGGTTTTGTTGTTATGAATTCCATGGCTGGATGGGCCATCGGTGAGTACAGGCCGCCGGTATATCCAGTACCCGTGGCGCTGCTAATTTCGCCCGAGAGTCATTTCGAGCTCGACACCTGAAAGGTGTCGCTGGCGAGCCTTGCCATGAGGCTCGCCTCCGTTCTGATCAGGCTGTTTTGACTGTGCCGCTGGCTTCCAGCTGAGTGATCTCTTCGTCACCGTAACCCAGCTGAACCAACAGCTCTCTCGAGTGGCTTCCAAGTGTCGGGACATTCAAACGGGTGCCAAAACGCTGGCCATTCATTTCGAAAGGCAGCATCGGTACCTTCACCTGCTCACCATCTGGCAGTGTCAGCTCTGCCATGCCACCCGACTGATTGAGGTGTTCATCCTCAAACATGTCTTCAGGACGCTGGATCGGGGAAAACGGCAAGCCGGCTTTCTCACACAGCGCCATCACGGTTGGCTTGTCCATGCCAGACAAGCGCTCTCGCACCACGGGAATGATTCGGTCTCGGGCCTGTACGCGTTGGTTGTTTCGGCTCAGTTCGGCGTCACCGCCAAGCTCAGGGAAGTCGAAGGTCTCGCAGAAGGAAACCCATTGGCTGTCACTGACGACGCCCATAAAGACTTGTTCACCTTCCTGTGCAGTCTCGAACACGTCATAGATGGCCCACGCAGAGATCCGGCTGGGCATTGGCGCTGCCGCTTTCCCGGTCACGACCTTCTGCATCATGTGCTGGGCGACCAGGAAGGCCGAGTTCTCGAACAGGCCTGTCTGCACAAACTGCCCGCGCCCCGTCTCCTTGCGCTGCAGCAAGGCCGCGAGGATTGAGACCGTACTGAACATTCCGCCCATCACGTCGTTGACAGAGGCTCCTGCACGCAGCGGGCGTCCTACAGGGCCCGTCATGTAGGCCAACCCTGTCATCATCTGCACGACCTCATCCAGCGCTGTCCGCTTCTCGTAGGGGCCAGGCAAGAAGCCCTTCATCGAGCTGTAGATGACGTCCGGCTTCATGGCTTTGACCTGCTCGTAGCCCAGGCCCAATTTCTCCATGGCGCCTGGACGGAAGTTCTCAGTGACGACATCTGCCGTGGCGATCAACTTCTTCACGGCGGCCATGCCTTCTTCGGACTTGATGTCCACGGCAAAGCTTTTCTTGTTGCGGTTGTAGGTCATCCAGTAGCCGGCACCCGACCCCATCAGTCGACGGGTATTGTCACCTTCCGGCACAGGCTCCACCTTGATGACCTCGGCACCGAGATCGGCAAGAAGCAGCCCGCAGGTCGGGCCCATTACCATGTGGACAAACTCAACTACGCGAATGCCAGCCAGTGGGAGGGTTTGCTCTTCGTGCAGGCTCATACGGCCTCCTTCGCATAGGTGAAATTCTTGCCAACGCCGGCATCTGGGATGAAGCCGTAGACGGGCTCTCCGGGAAGCCCACGGCGAAGTACCTCACGAGCCTCAACCAGGCGATCAATGTCGACGCCGGTTTTCAGGCCCATCGACTCAAGGAGGTACACCAGGTCTTCGGTAACGATGTTGCCCGAGGCACCCGGGGCGTATGGGCAGCCGCCCAAACCACCTTGAGAACCATCGAACGTCTTGACCCCGGCCTCCAACGCAGCGACTACGTTGGCCAACCCTTGGCCACGGGTATTGTGGAAGTGAGCGCTTCCCGCGAGCGCACCCAGCTCTTGGTACAACCGAGTGAAAAGCCGGCGTACCTGCGTGGGGTTGGCGTAGCCGACGGTGTCGGAAAGACCGACCTCATCTACCCCAAGCTCGGCCATTTTCAAGGCAACAGCCATCGTCTCGTCGTCAGTCACGACGCCTTGAAGCGTGCACCCAAAGGCAGTCGACAGGCCTGCCTCGATCTGGACATGCGGGAAGCGCTCATTACGCAGGGCAACTACCGCTTGTACCTCATCGAAGACTTGAGCATGTGTCTTGCGGATGTTCGAAATGGAGTGCCGCTCGCTTACCGAGATGGGCAGCGTGATCTTATGGATACCGGCGTTGAAAGCGGCTTCTGCGCCCTTCAGATTCGGCACCAACGCAGTGACGTAAAGACTCGGCAGGGTCAGGGCATGAGCCACGACCTGGGCAGCGTCGGCCATCTGGGGCAGTAGCTTTGGCGAGACAAACGAGCCGACCTCGATTTCTCTCAGGCCGGCGCCAGCAAGCGCCGAAATCCACTCCAGCTTCAACTCGGTAGGCATGGTGGCCTTGACACTCTGCAAGCCATCTCTGGGCCCGACTTCGCTGACAAGGATGTCGATATCTGTCGCTTCTTTCACGGAGGTTCTCCTGTGGTTGGGGAGAGCCTGCCCGAACATTCATGCAATGCAGCTGCGGGTGGAGCGCTGTTTTTATGATTGTTCTGTCAGGCAGAATTGCGTTCTGTTCAAGTATCTACCCAGAATTTCATACCTGTCAACGAGGCTGTCGATGAACGGACGGTTGTGTCGGCCACGACGGAGAGAGGTGACATGACGAATATCTTAAGGGGCTTGACACAGCAGAAAATAGCTTGGAAAGTGTTCCGCCAAGAGCAATAATGTTCTATCAGATAGAACAACTGGCTCGATACAACAAGATATCCCAGGCAACGTACACTGCTAAGACTGGCCAAAACCGCTGCTGTTTGAGCCTTAGCGTCGCGTGTCTGTTTTCACATGGAGATTTGCCATGAGCCTGTACGCCCCTCCCGAGGAACGCCCGACAGAAGTATTCAGCAGACTGCCGAAAGAATTTTGGCGTGATGGTGACTCCGATTGGGTCAGAGCCAACAAGCCAGGCCAGCCAGTCGCGAGCTTCCTGGAAGGGCCCTCTTTCGATCAGGCTGGCAATCTCTACGTCACTGACATTCCCTATGGCCGAATCTTTCGCGTTTCCCCGCAGGGTGACTGGGAACTGGTTGTCGAATACGACGGTTGGCCTAACGGCTTGAAGATCCATCGTGACGGTCGGATCTTTATCGCTGACTACAAGAACGGGATCCTCGTTCTCGATCCAATCAGCAAGCGCATTGAGCCATTCCTGACGCATCGACGAAGTGAAAGCTTCAAGGGTGTAAATGATCTGTTCTTTGACCGGCAAGGGCACCTTTTCTTCACCGATCAAGGTCAGACGGGCATGCACGATCCGACCGGTCGAGTTTTCCGCTACGACCTGGAGCAACAGCGCCTGGATTGCTTGCTGGATAACGGCCCTAGCCCTAATGGCCTGGTGATGGATCTGAAGGAAAACGCCCTCCTGGTAGCCATGACGCGCGGAAATGCTGTGTGGCGGCTACCGCTACAAGCAGATGGCACGACCTCCAAGGTAGGTATCTTCACCTCCATGGCCGGGGGCGTGAGTGGGGCTGACGGAATGGCCCTGGATGAATCAGGAAACCTCTACGTCTGTGATGCAGGCAATGGATGCGTGTGGGCATTCGATTCCCATGCTGTTCCACTCTATCGCTTCAAGTCATGCACCGAGGGGCGCACGCTCACCAACCTCGCCTTTGGCGGGGAAGGTAATCGTGGCCTGTTCATCACGGATTCGTCGACAGGACACATCTTGAGGGCTGACACCGGCCACTCAGGGAAGCGAATGTTCTCGCACCTCCCAGCCTAACGACTTTTTGCTGCAGCCCTGTGCACTTGGCGCACGGGTCTTGCTCGGCCTCAAAACGGCCAGCGAACGCTATTACTCATACAAAACAGATAATAAGAGGGCAACATGCTCACTCTCTTGAGCTACACAATGATCGTCTGCTTCATGTACCTCGTCATGAGCAAACGCCTGTCACCGCTGGTTGCTCTGATCCTGGTGCCGGTGGCGTTCGCCAGCCTGGGTGGGTTTGCAACCCAGCTCGGCCCGATGATGTTCGATGGCGTTAAGATGCTGGCCCCGACAGGGATCATGCTGACCTTCGCAATTCTCTACTTCTGCATGATGACCGATGCAGGCTTGTTCAACCCGCTGATCAAGCTGATTCTGAAATGCGTGAAAGGCGACCCTTTGAAGATCGTCCTTGGAACCGCCGTTCTTGGATTTTGCGTCGGTTTGGATGGTGATGGGGCAACGACCTACATCATCACGACTGCTGCGCTACTCCCCCTGTACCGACGGACAGGCATAAGCCTCCAGGTTCTGGCCACGATCTTGCTCCTTACCATTGGTGTCATGAACATCCTGCCATGGGCCGGACCGTTCTCGCGAGCCGCAAGCGCTATGCACGTCGACATCACTGAACTGTTCGTCGAAATGCTGCCCTTGATGATCGTGGGGGCTGGCTGGGTAATTTTTGTAGCGTTCTATTTGGGCAGCCGCGAGCGTCGTCGCCTGGGCGTGGTCGAGCTCGATCATGACGAGATCATGAGCCACTACACGGATTTCAAGCTGACTGACTGGCGCTTTATGTTCAACGGCGTACTCACAGTCACGCTGATTACGTTGATGATGATCAACGTCCTGCCACTCCCGACTCTGTTCATGCTGGCATTCGGCATCGGCATCCTGGTCAATTATCCAAGCGTCAAAGACCAGAAGGAATTGATCGGCAAGTACGCTGATAGCGTTATGGCTGTAACCCTGCTGATCTTTGCCGCTGGCATCTTCGTCGGGATCATGTCTGGCACTGGGATGATCAAGGCCATCTCGGAAAGCCTGATACTCGTTATTCCAGAGTCCGCCGGCCATTTCATGTCGGTGATCACTGCCTTCATCAGCATGCCATTCACCTACGTGTTGACGAATGACGCTTTCTACTTCGGGATCCTGCCGATTCTGGCCGAGACCGCGAGCCACTACGGCATCGGCGCAAAAGAGATGGCTATTGCTGGTCTGATCGGCCAGCCCGTTCATCTCCTAAGCCCACTTGTAGCCTCCACCTACCTGCTGTGTGGGTTGTTGGATATTGACTACGGCGACAACCAGCGAGCGTCCATTGGCTGGAGCATCGGTACGTGCCTGGTCATGTTCGTGGCGGCTGTCGCGATTGGAACCATCGACGTATTCAACTGAGGGCCCCTCCTCAACTGCGCAGCGCACAGGTGGGCAAGCTCATCTGTGCTTGCATCAAGTTGCTCAAGCCTGAGGACGATGATCATGGTGCGATTGACGGAGGGGTCAGTCTGGTTGCCGCCATCAAGACCATCATCATTGCTGACGCGGTGATGTCGCTGGATAACGTCCTGGCCCTGGCAGGTGCTACTGGTGGCGACCTACTGCTCGTCTCCCTCGGCGTCCTGATCAGTATCCCGGTCATTGTTTGGGGTAGCCGCCTGGTGCTTGCCCTGATGGATAAATTTCCTCAAGTCATCCTGGTGGGTGCAGGGCTGCTCGGCTGGATCGCGGGCGGAATGCTGGCGAGTGACATCTGGTTGCAGCCAAGAATCCCCTTCCCGACAGACATCACCCATTACAGCGCCAGCGCCGCTGGCGCACTGCTCGTTATCGCGGTCGGGATGCTGATCAAAAAATCCAAACCTGCTTCACCCGAAACACCCTCGGCGCAGTAGTTAAACAAGCAACTCCACCAACAAAAACAATTTGGCTGTTCCTGCGTGCCCATCTGTTGGCGCGCAGGCGACGCCTGGAGTATTCATGAAGCCACGTAACGCAATTCCAGTCTGCACCATGCTTGGCCTGGGTAACCTCGCCTCCCCTGTATCAGCGGAAGGCCTCGTTGAGGACACCAAGGTTTCTCTGCAAACGAAGAACTTCTATTTGAATCGTGACTTTCGGGACGGTGCAGGCCAGACCAAGCGGGATGAATGGGCCCAGGGCTTCATTCTCGATGCGAAGTCGGGCTTCACGCCTGGCCCCGTTGGGTTCGGCCTAGACGCCATCGGAATGCTCGGCCTGAAGTTAGATTCCAGTCCCGACCGGACTGGCACTGGCCTCCTCCCCGTACATGATGACGGCCGAGCGCCAGATGAATACTCCAAGCTTGGATTGACAGCGAAAGCACGGTTTTCAGAGAGCCTCCTTGAGATAGGAACGCTGATTCCCGACATGCCAACCGTTAAAGCCAACAACGGTCGTATCTTCCCGCAGACCTTCAGAGGTGGATTGCTGAGCATTGGAGAAATAGAGTCCCTCGATGTCGTGGCGGGTCGCCTCACAAAAGCCACTGACCGCGACCAAACTGCCGCTCAAGACCTGGTGCTGAACAACAAGAACCGCCGCTTTCAGGCAGACATTGCCGCAGACCATTTCGACTTGGCAGGCTTTGACTACAGCTTCTCCAAAAACCTCGTCGGCTCCTACCAGTACGGCGCACTCGAGGATGTCTACACCCAGCACTTCTTTGGGCTGGTTGGATCTTTACCGTTACCCGTAGGGCAATTGAAGGCAGACCTGCGACTAGCTGTCAGCAAAGACAGCGGCAGCTCAGAGGCAGGAAAGATAGACAACCGGTCAGTAAACGGTATGGTGACTTACAGTCTCAAGGGGCACGGTTTTGGCCTAGGTTATCAGCAGATGTCAGGGGACACCGCCTTCCCCTACATTGATGGCACCGACCCCTACTTGATCAACTTCGTCCAGATAAACGACTTCGCCGGCGCCAAGGAGAAATCATGGCAGTTTCGGTATGACTACAATTTTGCCGCAGTAGGGATACCTGGCCTGACCTTCATGTCTCGTTACCTGAAGGGGCATGACGTCGAGCTGGCCAGCAATGCTACAGGCAGCGAGTGGGAGCGGAACACCGAAGTGCAGTATGTGTTCCAGAGTGGGGCACTGAAGAACTTGGGTATCCGCTGGCGGAACGCGAGCTATCGCTCTGACTTCGCGTGGGGAATTGACGAAAACCGCCTGATCATCAGCTACACCATCCCTTTGCTGTGACTGCGAGCCTCCGGACAGTCGCATACCACTACCAGTAATCCGCACAGGGCTCACCACACAAAGTGGTGAGGCCCTGCCCCATCATCTCCCCTCGCAGCGCCAGCAACAAGATGCTGGATACAGCTCGCCTCCTGATGCCAACTTCGTTGCTCCGGTCGAGCAGCAGCACGTTGGCGACCTGCCTGGATGATCTCATCACCAACCGAGTTGGCTGACATCGAATCCAGAGACCCAGTTATCCTCCTCATGGAACGTGGCCTCTATGTACAAGCGTATGAGTGGCTTGGATGTAAGGAATGAGGGACAATTGACGCCCTACTCAGGGAGAAAGCGCGTGCATTCACAGCCACTCACACCGAGAGAGGTGTACCAGGTTCTGCGTGATATTGCGCTGGGGCAGCAAGCGATGCGACGCCTGGGTGATCTTGGCTGGACTCAAACGCAGACCGGGCTCATGACGGTCGAGGTCAATGGCTGGGTTCTGACCTTCTCCAACGACAGCAACAAGCTGGACTACTGCAATAGCTGCTACAGCCCCGATGGTCGCGAGTACATCTTCGACTCCTCTCAGCGTTTCGGTACCGATCCTCTGGAGTTGCTCAGTACCTGGGAGCATGGTCAGCTCCAGACGCTGCTGTCGTCACTTTAAGCCTGCAATGATCAACCCTGCTGAGGCTCTGACCCCGCCTGCCCATGAGCGCTGAAATTGTCACAGGGGCGGGTAACTCGATAGCCTGAAGACAACCGACCGCTAGAGCACCGTGTCCATGTCCAACCAGCAGCCTCAGAATATTCAGCTCAGTCTCAGCCAGTACCGTTATCTCTATTGCGTTGACCTGGAAGCGACCTGCGGTGACCTGATGCCGGGTGAGCCCTCGCGAGGGCTTGTTGTTACCCCTGGGGAGATGGAAACCATCGAGCTCGAATGGCGAGTTACCGATAATGACGAATATCAGCCCGGTGAAGTCGTCGCCGCCGGCAGCGGCCTGCTCCGCTGCCATGGCAAGGTCGGCATGCGAAGGGCTTGGACAAGCTCCAGGGTGGGAGTGCCAGAATCCCAGGCAGTGCAGCCCTTCTCGAAACAGGCGATCACGCTCTTTCTGGATGGCCTTGAGATCCAATCGTACGCCGGCATAGCGAGCCCATCGAGATACGGGGTTCGTGACCTTATCAACCCGCACCAAGGGGCCATTGATGTCCCGAGTAAACAGCTGACCTGCTGCCTTGGAGGTTTTAAAACCATGCTGTACATGCTGCTCCAGCGCGCGCAACGACTCCCCGCAGAACTCGATCTGCCACTGGGCATCCGGAATGCGGAACCTAAACCCCTATTCAGGCATGGTGGAGTGTCTCCGAGAAATCACGGGAGACCTGAATCGAATGGAATGGATCATCTGACTGAGGGACAAGATCACCCAGGCTAGCGACGGCGCCCGTACGCTCGAAATAGACAGTTCCTGACCGACAAGCTCGGCCACACCATCGCAGCGTAATCCCTGCGTAGGGCTCATAGGACTGGGTGCTTGCTGTCTGAGCCAGCATCCAGTCTTTGTCGCTCGATATGCTCAGGGGAATCTGTACAGCGATCGCCGCAGTATTCCCGATGCCCCACATTCAGGAGCGTGGGTTAGTGAGTCACTCGCGCACCGAGCTCATTGATCACCCATCCCTGCGCTTCGAGCGCTGCCCTTCGCTCAGCACTCGCCTCCCCTTCACCCAGTGCACTGGTTCGAATAGCCAGGCACAGCAAGTGCGTAGGCCTGGTCATCCCGACGTACATCAGCATCCTGTTTTTCCGGTAAGTCACCTGATGTTCCTTCTTTACAAGCGGCTTACCGTCCAGCCAGGGCAATATCATCTCCAAGACATGCTGTCCTATAAACGTTTCCACAATCAGTGTCGCCGAATGAGTCTTGCCCTTGACGGCGTGCATGGATGACAGTTGGACGTCGACGGGGTCATGTTCAGCTTCGTCGGATCGGTATGTGTTGATGGTTTCACGGGGTGTCTCGGACTCGTCCGTATCACGCGGCTCTGTCCACGCCAGGTAAGCCTCTACCTCGTGTTCGTTTGAGATCGCCTCGCCAGGATGCAGCTCTGCAATTAGGCGCTTAAGCAGCACGGCATGCCTCTGAACCCAACGCTCCTCTCGCAGCGGATGGGCATGGAACAAATAGAGATAGATGCCTCGCTGGTAGGCTTCCAGAAGCGTCGTGTTCAACGCTAAGCCGCGCTCTATGAAGCGGTGAAGCCTTGTCCTGATCTGGACAGGTCTCCTCAAGCCTGCACGCTCAGCCAGATGAAGCAAACACTTGGCAATCATTCAACGCTTTCGTATGTATGACCGCTAACGGCCAGATGCGCTCTCGCCCTGCGAATACCTTCAACGAATGTTTTGGGCGTGTACCTCGAGCTGTCGGCATCTGAGCGATAGGCGCTCCAATAGTGCTCCAGAGCCTTCGGGAATTGCTCCGCCCTGTAGTTCTTCTGCCGGTGAACGGCGCCAATCGCATGTACCCCATCCTTGCGATCCGAAACAGTCAGGCACCGGGAAACCAGCTGCGCAAACGCACCGAGAACACCGCTCGTATCGTCGTCCACGCAGAGCTATCTAATGCTTTTCAGCAAGTGCCGGAAGTTCATGATCGTGGTGTCTTCGGGGATTGGCGCGCTCAATGTCAGCCGTGCGAACTGGCGCATGGGCGTGATTTCGTAGTGCGCAGCATGGTTTCCAGAGGATAGGGTTTTCTACCGCCTCCGGCTTTGGGGTAGACCGGCTCGATCAGCCCCAGCAGGCCGTCCAGGGCACGACCTGATCCATTTCAGCAAGGAAGCGTTCGCGGCGGGTTTGCTTACGCTTGCGTACTCGAAGTCGGAAAAGCTCATCTGGCTCATAGGCGGCTCGGATCAGGTGGCGCGGCGATTTTCGCATAACCGGGAGCTTGTTCGGAGATTCCCTAAACAAAATGGAAGCGCAAGACACTAGCTTCGTGATGTACCTGTGGAAGCCAGTGCGCCAAATCACGACGCACACCAGATCACACCTTCACATATGGCTCTGCCCCGCATCCCGGCTTTTTTTATCCACGCAGAAAACCCCAAAGCATTGACATGCATCAGGGACAAGCTCAATATTATTGCATATGAATACCACGTATTCTAATAGAATACAACAAGGAAAATGAAGAATGGCTGTTCGAACCCTTTCCTCTGTCACCAAGACACTTGCAGTGCTCGACTACGTCGCCTCCTCTCCTCGCCCAGTACGTCTGACCGAAGTGGCCAAGGGGCTGGAGGAGGCCCGTGCGGCCACTCATCAACGACTAATTACCCTGGTCGATGGCGGCTGGATCGAACAAACCGAAGAAGGCAGCTACCGCCTGACCCTGCGCATCGTTCGTTACGCCAGCATGGCCATGGAGCAAGGCAACTTGGGTGAACGTGTTGCCGACGTACTGCAGGACATGGTCACCGAAAGCCTCGAGACCGCATCCCTGGCCATCCTGGAAGGCCACGAGGCAGTCATCCTGCGCCGCGTCGAGTCCAAGGGTATCCTGCGCGCCGATCTGCGCGTCGGTGCCCGCCTGAACCTCGAACGCACTGCCATGGGGCGCATCCTGGTTGCACATGCCCGCCCCGAAGTCATCGCTCAGTTGCGCGCCGAGGGTGTAGCCCTGCCGGACGAGGCACTGCTTGAAACCTATCGCCAGCAAGGTTATGCGGTGTCGGGCATGACCGGCCCACGCGCTGTCTCGGCGGTTGCCGTGCCGATTTTCGACAACCACGACCATTGCATCGCCGCCCTGGCGATTTCCGGCCCCGAAGCCGGCTTCGATCTTGATAAATGCGCCGCTATCGCCTCCGCAGCCGCGGATGTTGTGAACGCGCGCCTGCGTGGAGCCCAAGCATGACTGCCGTACCCAACTACCAAACCGAATCACCAGCCCATCGTCTGGGCAGGCTGATGCGCTCGCCCGCCGAGCTGATGAAGCCTGAGCGCCTGTCGGTGATCCAGCCGTCACGCATCAGCGCCTCCCACGCACTGATGGCGCAAGCCATTGAACAGCGCTGGAAGATCACTTGCACTCGCTTCGACATCGATGCCAAGGGCAAGGGCGTGGCCAACTACCTGATCGAGATCGGCAGCTGGAAGTTCTCCTTCCCGGTATTCGCTTTCGAGCCTTCGGCCCATGGCCGCACTGGACGCATCATCGGCCGTACCTGGGACATGCTCGGGGCACTGGTGGAAGGCGAGATCAGCGAAGCTGACCTGCGCAAGACCGGCGAAGAGCTGCCCAAGCTCTATGAAGGCCGCGCGACGCCGAACACTTTGATCTGGTGCCGCTCCAACCGCAGCGCTCGCTTCTTCGACCAAGCCGTGCAAGCCTTGGCCGCCGGTCGCCAGCCGGATGTGGGATTACTGGCCGAAACCTGCTACTTGATGCGCAACACCGGTCTGGACGGCAACGGCACTTTCGGCACCAAGAGCTTCCTGGCCTACGAGCCTGACCACCCGCTGCGCTGGTCGCTGGCATCGCAGATGCTTTGCGCCTACATGATGCGCGTGTACGCTCAGGATCTAGTGCAGCACCTGGCCCGCCTGGCCTCGCCGAACGCCTGCGCGATGGCACCTGAGCTGCGCCGCTTCCTCGGCGTGGGCAACGGCTCGGCACTGGGCCTGATGCTGTTCGTGAACAACCACCCGCGTCTGATCGAACGCTGGATATGGATCCGCGAAGAGGCCCTGGCCAACGCCAAGGGGCTGGAGCCTGCCGCCGCTCTCAGCCAATGCCCAACTCTGCTGCAACTGCTTGACCGGGCCATCCGTTTCCGCGAGGAAGATCGCGGGGTTTACGAATCGTTCGTCAGTAGCGCGGCGGTTGCGCAAGAGCTGCGCAGCGTCCGCGCCGAGACCGAACGCTTGCAACAGCGCCTGCAGGCCAACCTGGTCTGCAGCGAGCTGCCGTTCGCCGAGCTGTGCCGCTCGCTTGAAGGGCGTGTCCATGACGAAGTGCTGGAGACCCTGCACAGCCTGTTGATCGAGCTGATGCCGGAGATCGCCGACCGCCTCTGCCGAAACCTGATCCTCGACGAGGAGCTGGTGGGCACGCCGCAAATGCCGGTAGGCCGCTTGCGCGACTTGCTGCGCAGCGAGTATTCCTGGGCCTTCGACATCGACCTCGACGACAGCCAGCGCCGCTACGTCTGGTACAAGTCGGCCACCGCCGAAGAACCCCGCCGTGGCCCTAAGGATACCCTGGGCGATGTGGTCAAGCTCGGCTTGGACATGCCCAAGCTGATCATCGACCTGGATACCGACCTGGCAGCCCAACCAGCGAACCTCAGCACCGCGCGCTTCCTGCTGGCGCACCCGCAACACCGTGCCATCGTGACCCGCGTCCAGGCGCTCGCTGGCACCCCATACCACTCGCCGCATGCCGACATCATGAGCGAGGCGTTCATCCCAGCGCACATCACGCGCCTGCTGAATGTCGGCTTACACGGCATTGACAAGACGCGCGACTACCTAAACCGCAACCTGCGCGGCGTGCTGTTCCATGGCGCCCCGCTACCTGAAGACCTCGCCAGCGGCAACGCCAGCCAACACTGGTTCTACCCCTCGGAGCCCGCACTATGAGCTTGTCCCCTACCCCCAGCACCCTGCAGGTCAGCCTTCGCGAATGCCGCTTGGTGTTCGAGCGCCTGATGCAGGTCATCAGCATGGAGCCCGGCATGGTGCCGGCGTTGCGCGATTGCGCCCTGTACTCCGCCGCCCTGGGCCTGGGTGGCTTTGGCGAACTGCAGCGTCACCTGAAACTGCTCGAGTCGTCCGCAGCGCAAGCCCTCGCGCTGACCTATGACGGCGCGGTGAAGCGCCTCGATTGCGCCGGGCAGCATGCCTGGCGGGTCGCCGACACGGCACTCGATGTCCTGGCGGACGACTTCAAGCGCAATGGCCAGGCGCAGCTGGTGGTCGTCAATGTCTTGGAGCCGCGGGAACTGCAGGTGATCGTTGCACTTGCCGAACGCTATGGTCTGAGTATCAACCTGGTGTCCCATGCCGAAGGCTTGTCGCTGACCGCTAGCAACCGGGTATCGCCGGCTCCTGTCTGGCTCGATCGCCTGCGCCTGGAAGGCCTGAGCGTCGACGCAGCGTTGTGGTGGCAACTGTTCCACCACGCCAACGAAGCGCTGGCCCCCGATTCCTTCGAATCGCGTCGGCATGCCGGCTCGATCATGGTCGACGCCGAGGGCCGCCTGGTCGGCCGACCCGACGAAGACGAGACCGATCTGTCCCTGCTGATGGCCGGCATCGAATCCGGCACCACCGCCCCCACCCCATAATTAAAGAGGAAAACCTCATGCTTATCGATGCCTTGCAGTGCGGCCATTTTGATCGTCAAGTTTTCGAAGAGCTCAAAGCCGGCGGCTACACCTGCGTCACCCCGACGCTGGGCTTTTGGGAAGGTGCCATCGAGTCACTGGACGCCATCGGTCATTGGCGCCATATGGCGCGCGAGTGCGCCGATCTGATGTTGATCGCTCATAGCGCCGAGGACATCCGCGAAGCCGAACGTAGCGCCCGGATCGCCGTGGTGCTCGGCTACCAGAACAGCAACCTGTTCGACAACCGCATTGCCTTCGTTGAGCTGTTCGCGGATCTCGGCGTGCGCGTGGTGCAGCTCACGTACAACAACCAGAACGAATTGGGGAGCAGTTGCTACGAGGAAGTCGACAGTGGACTGGCCCGCTTCGGTCGCGAAGTGATTCGCGAGATGAACCGGGTAGGGATGGTCGTCGACCTGTCCCACGTGGGGGATCGCACCACCCTCGAAGCCATCGAGTGGTCACAGAAACCGGTAGCCATCACCCACGCTAACGCCGCCTCGCTATTCGCCCACAAGCGCAACAAGAGTGACCAGGTATTGCATGCCCTGCGCGCCAATGGCGGCGTGATCGGCTGTGTCGCCTATCGAAATATTACGCCCGAAAGCGCCTGCGCCACGGTGGACGGCTGGTGCGAGATGGTCGCCCGCACGGTAGACCTGATTGGTATCGACCATGTCGGCATCGGTACCGACTACAGCCACAACATGCAGCCACGCGACTACGACTGGATGCGCAAAGGCCGCTGGACTCGCACCGTGCAGTACGGCGCAGGATCCGCCGCCAGCCCTGGCCCAGCGCGCAAGCCGGAGTGGTTGCTCAAGGCCGGCCAGCTGAACGTGGTCGCCGATGGCCTACAGCGCGCAGGTTTCAATGCTCAAGAGGCCGAAAAGATCCTCGGTGGCAACTGGCTTCGCCTTTATGAGGAAGTGTTTGGCTGAAAGGGCCGCTTTCCAATCTGCCACGACGCTTCCTCAATAAGGAAAACAACCATGAGTGATCGTGATTCGAGTAAAAGCCCGTTCGAGCTCTCGCGCCGTAGTTTTATCGGCGCGACGCTGGCGGGTACTGCATTGGCAAGCATGCCAGCGCTCATGCGCTCGGCCAAAGCCGCCGACGATGTACTTTACGTGAACACCTGGGGCGGCAACTGGGAAAAGGCGGCGAAAGAATTTCTCTTCGACCCGTTTACCCAGGAAACCGGCATCCAGATCCGCACAGTTTCGCCGATTTCCTTTGCCAAGTTGGCCACCCAGGCCCGCACCGGTGTCTACGAGTTTGACGTAACTACCCTGGGACTGGCGGAAATCGCCAGAGCCAATGCTTCCAACCTGATCGAACCCGCCGCAGGCAACATCGACGAAAGCACGCTGTGGCCCGGCGCTCTGTATGCCAATGGCGTGGCCACGCACGCCTTCGCCAACGTCATCGCCTATCATCAGAACAGCTTCCCTGGCGGCCAGCCAAATAGCTGGAAGGATTTCTGGGATCTGGAACGCTTTCCCGGAAGCCGAAGCCTGCAGCGCTATCCCGTGCGCGTGCTGGCGTTTGCCCTGCTCGCCGACGGCGTACCACCCGAGCAGTTGTTCCCTTACGACCTGGACCGTGCATTCGCCGCGCTGGACCGTATCAAGCCTGCTATCCGCGTGTGGTGGACCCAAGGCCCGCAGTCACAGCAGCTGCTACGTGATGCCGAGGTCGACATGATCGGTATCTGGAATGACTACGCCACCAACGTACAACAGACCTCACCGGACCCGGTGCAAGTAGTCTGGAATCAGGCCTTGATCGACAAGAGCTGTTGGGTGGTGGCCAAGGGCACGCCGCGTGCACGCAATGCCTGGCGCCTGATCGAGTCGATCGCCAACAACGCCGAGGGCATGGCGCGCTTCTGCGCGGTCGACGCCTCCGGCCCGCTGAACCCGAAAGCTTTCGCGCACATCGACGCCAAGACGGCGGCCATCACACCGACCAGCCCCGAGCGCATGGAAAAGGCCGTGGTTCTGGACGGCGTCAAGCTGTTGCCGCAACTCGACGAAATCGCGACGCGCTTCGATCGCTGGATCAGCAGCTGAGTGAACGACCTGGGCAGCGCGGCCGGGTTAGGCCTGGCCGCGCGCTCACCCATTTGCTGTACGGGATACAAACATGAACGACGCTACGAGCTTGCAGCGAGACGCCACGCTCGCGAAACCTGCAGCACCCGGTGGCAATCTTTGCTACCGCGTGGGCAAGGCCTGGGCCAAAAGCCCCGCCCTTCTCTATCTACCCGCCGGCCTGTTTCTGTTGGCGTTCTTCATCGTGCCATTGTGCTATGTGCTGGTGATGAGCGTGACCGAACCCAAGGCTGGCCTGGGCAACTTTACCTACCTGCTGAGTTCCCGACATTTCTTCGGGGTATTGCTGGAAACCTTCAAGACTGCCGCCATCGTCACCGTCTGCAGCGTATTGCTAGGCTACCCGCTTGCCTACCTCGCTGCGGGCCCGGCACGTCGCCTGGGCGGCATGTTACTGGCGGTCATTGCCCTGAGCTTCTGGACCAGCTTCCTGGTCCGCACTTACGCCTGGATGGTGATCTTCGGCCGCCAGGGCCCGCTCAGCCAACTGCTGGCAACACTGGGCTGGACGCCACCACCGAAGATGCTGTTCACCTCGTTCAGCGCCACCGTGGCCATGACCCACGCCATGGTGCCGTTCATGGTGATGGCCATGTATGCCGTGATGAAACGCATCGACTCGCGCTACGTACGTGCCGCACAGAGTCTCGGTGCCCATCCGCTGCGTGCGTTCACCACGATCTACCTGCCACTGAGCCTACCCGGCGTGGTCAACGGCTGCACCTTGGTGTTCATCACCTGCTTGGGCTTTTACGTGATGCCGGTCTTGCTCGGCAGTCCCAACCAGCAAATGATCTCGGGCGTGATCGGCGACCAGATCGAACAGGTGCTCGACTTCGGCGCCGCCTCGGCCATGTCGGTCATCCTACTGGTGGTCACGGTCTCGCTGTTCTGGCTCTACCACCGCTTTATCGGCCTTGATCGCCTGTGGAGGAAATGAAGATGAGAAGCCTAACCTTCCTCGCCGTACTGATCGCCCTGTTCATCGCCGTGCCGCTGCTGATCGTGGTGCCGATGTCGTTCAGCGCCAACGCCTCGCTGCAGTTTCCGCCTAGCGCCTACTGGCTCGGCAACTACCAGCATTTCTTCAGCGACATCAACTGGATGCAACCACTGTTCAACAGCCTCCTCATCGGCGTGGCCACAGTCGTGCTGACGTTGCTGCTGGCGATCCCGGCCTCGTTCGCGCTGGTGCGCCATCACTTCATCGGCCGTAATGCATTCAACCTGCTACTGATGCTGCCGATGATCGTGCCGCAGATCGTCATGGCGCTGGGTTACTACATGTACTTCGGTAGCTTGGGCCTTACCCAGAGCTTCACCGGCATCATCATCGCCCATACCTGCCTGGGTATTCCGGTGGCGACGCTGATAATCACTGCGGCACTGAAGAGCTTCGACAACAACCTCGAACGCGCCGCATCCAGCCTCGGTGCCCGCTCCCTGACCACCTTCAGGCTAGTGACATTCCCAGTGTTGCGTCCAGCGATTCTGGTGGCCGCGCTGTTCTCGTTCATCCAGTCGTTCGATGAGACGGTGATCGCCGTGTTCATCTCTGGCCGCGACACCGCCACCTTGCCGCGGCAGATGTTCAATAGCTTCCGCATGGAGGCGGACCCGGTGATTTCCGCCGCGTCGTCGTTCCTGTTCATCATGGTTCTGGCCTGCATGCTCGTACCACTGGCCACCCGCCTGACCAAGCGCGCTAGCCGCGGCAGCCTGCCTGCCCAGGTTGCCCACTGACCGCCTACGGAGACATTGCCATGCCAGCTCATCCCCTTACGCTGCACAACGTCGTCAAACGCTACGACAACTTGCAACCGGCCGTCGATAACGTGTCGCTGCAGATCGAGCCCGGTGAATTTGTATCGTTCCTAGGCCCTTCGGGCTCAGGCAAGACAACCACGCTGATGATGATCGCCGGCTTCCAGCAACCCACCAGTGGCGACATTCGCCTGAATGGCCGTGCCATCGACCAAGTGCCGCCCCATGCACGCAACATCGGGGTGGTATTCCAGAACTACGCGCTATTCCCGCACATGAGCGTGGCCGACAACGTCGGCTTCGCCCTGCGCATGCGCGGCGTCGGCAAAACGGAAAAAGCCCGCAAGGTCGGTGCAGCCCTGGAGATGGTCGGCCTGGGCCAACTGGCCAGCCGACGCCCCGCCGAGCTGTCCGGTGGCCAGCAGCAGCGGGTCGCGCTGGCCCGTGCGCTGGTGTTCGAGCCCGACCTGATCCTGCTGGACGAGCCCCTGGGCGCATTGGACAAAAACATGCGCGAGCACATGCAGGTGGAGCTCAAGCGCATTCACCTGGAACTGGGCGTGACCATGATCTACGTGACCCACGACCAGACCGAAGCGATGACCATGTCCGACCGCATCGCCGTGTTCAACCATGGCCGCATCGAACAGATCGCCGCACCGCAAGAGATGTACCTAAGGCCCGCGACACGCTTCGTCGCCTCGTTCGTCGGCGACAACAACCTGCTCGCCGCCACCAGTCTGGGCAATGGTCAGTACCGGGTCGAAGGTTGGGGTGACCTCCACGCCGGCGACCTGGCCCTACCGGCTGGCAAGAACGTCGATCTGCTGCTGCGTCCGGAAATGATCCGGGTCGCCGAGCCTGGCGCCGCCCACGGCACGCTTCAGGTAGAGGCCGCGGTCAACTACGGAGACAGCGTCCTCGCCATCGGCAAGCTCGGCGGCAAACCCCTGCGGGTGCGCATTCCGGGCCCGCAAGCACGCGGCCTAGAAGCTGGTCAGCAATTGCCGCTGCATTGGCAAGCTAACGACATCCACGTGATCCCGGCACTGCACGCCTGACGACTTTTCGGCGGCAGCACAGCGGTGCGCCGCCCATCTAGAATGGAGAACAGCATGAGCCTCAACGACCTGCAGCAACGCGACATCGACAACCTGCTGCACCCCTACACCAACCACCATCTGCACCAGAGCCAAGGCCCGCACGTGATCACCGGTGGCGACGGCATCTATGTCACCGATGACCAGGGCAACCGCTACATCGAAGGCCTGGCCGGACTGTTCTGCGCCTCGTTGGGCTTCAGCGAGCCGCGCCTGGCCCAGGCAGCCTTCGAACAGTTACAGCGTATGCCCTTCTACCATGCGTTCGCACACAAATCGACGCAGCCTGGCATAGAGCTGGCCGAACGCCTGTTGGCCATGGCCCCGCCGTCGATGAGCAAGGTATTCTTCGCCAACTCTGGCTCCGAGGCCAACGACACCGCAGTCAAACTGATCTGGTACTACCACAACGCGATCGGCCAGCCGCAAAAGAAAAAGATCATCGCCCGCCAGCGCGGCTATCACGGCGTCACCGTCGCTTCGGCCAGCCTGACCGGCCTACCCAACAATCACCGCGACTTCGACCTGCCGATTGCCAACATCCTGCACACTGATTGCCCGCACTACTACCGCTACGGCCTCCCCGGCGAAAGCGAAGCGGCGTTCGTCGACCGCTGTGTGGCCAACTTGGAGGCGCTGATCCTGCATGAAGGTGCCGACACCATCGCGGCGTTCTTTGCCGAGCCGGTGATGGTCTCGGGTGGCGTAATTCTGCCGCCGCAAGGCTACTTCGCCAAAGTCCAAGCCCTGCTGCGCAAGTACGACATCCTGTTCGTGGTCGACGAAGTAATCTGTGGCTTCGCCCGCACCGGCAACATGTTCGGTTGGCAGACCTACGACCTGCAACCGGACATGATCAGCCTGGCCAAGCAACTGTCGGCGGCCTACATGCCAATCTCGGCGCTGCTGGTCAACGACAAGATCGACCAGGCGCTCAAGGCCCAGAGCGAGAAGATTGGCAGCTTCTCCCATGGCTTCACTTACGGCGGCCATCCGGTGGCCGCCGCCGTCGCCTTAGAGGCACAGAAGATCTATCAGGAGCGCGACATCGTCGGTCACGTCCGCCGTGTGGCCCCACGCTTCCAGGCCGGCATCCGCCGCCTGGGCGAACACCCGCTGATCGGCGAGGCGCGTGGCGTGGGTCTGGTAGCCGGGCTGGAATTCGTGCGCAACAAGCAGACTCGCGAAACATTCGCCCCCGAACAGTCCGCCGCCGCCTACGCCGGCCGCCGCGCCCAGGCCCACGGCGTGATCACCCGTGGACTGGGCGACACACTGAGCCTGTGCCCAGCACTGATCATCGACGAAGAACAGATCGACGACCTGATCGTGCGCATCGAGCGCGCCCTCGACGACACCTTGGCTTGGGCCCGCGAGCAAGGTTTGGTGGACGCCTGATGAACAGCCAAGCCTATACCTCCCTGGCGCTGTTCATCGATGGCCAATGGCGCAGTGAACCGCGCATCACCGAGGCGGTGTTTAACCCTGCCACCGGTGCCGAGCTGGGCCGCTTGCCACATGCCACCGAGCAGGACCTGGAAGATGCCATCGCCAGTGCCGAGCGGGCCTTCCGGCACTGGCGCAACAGTTCGCCGATGGTCCGCTCGGAAGTGCTGCGCGCATTCGCTGCGTTGATTCGCCAGCACGCGCCGGCCATCGCCCTGGACCTCACCCGGGACCAGGGCAAACCGCTGGCCGAGGCCCTGGGCGAAGTGCGCTTCGCCGCCGAGCACGCCGAATGGCACGCCGAGGAATGCCGGCGCCTCTACGGGCGCATCATTCCTGCCCGCGACAACCGCGTGCAGCAAAGCGTGCTGCTCGAACCGGTGGGCGTGTGCGCGGCTTTCACCCCTTGGAACTTCCCGTTCAGCCAAGCCCTGCGTAAGGTCTGCGCGGCGCTGGGCGCCGGTTGTACAGTGATTCTCAAGGGCCCTGAAGACACCCCCTCTGCGGTCATGGCCATTGGTCGCCTGCTGCAGCAGGCCGGCTTGCCGGACGGTTGCCTGAACCTGGTGTGGGGCGAGCCTGCACGGATCTCCCAGACCCTGATCAGCGATTCTCGGGTGAGCAAGGTATCGTTCACCGGTTCCGTCCCGGTCGGTAAGCAAATCGCCGCCCTCGCCGGCCAGCACATGAAGCGCTGCACCATGGAACTGGGTGGCCATGCCCCGGTACTGGTGTTCGCCGATGCCGATGTCGAGGCCGCCGCCGATGCCTTGGCCATGAACAAGCTGCGCAATGCCGGCCAGGTTTGCGTATCGCCCAGCCGCTTCTATGTGCAGCGCGAAGCCCACGATCGCTTCCTGCAACACTTCGTCTCGCGCATCGAAGCCGCCCGCCTCGGTAACGGCGAGCACGACAACGTCGACATGGGGCCGCTCTGCCATGGCCGCCGGGTGCAAGCGATGCAGGCATTGGTCGCCGATGCCCGCGAACAAGGCGCGCAGATAGCCTGCGGCGGCGAGCGGATCGGGGAAACGGGCAACTTCTACGCGCCCACCGTAGTCTTCGATGCCCCCGCGCACATCCGCCTGCTGCACGAAGAGCCGTTCGGTCCGCTGGCCGTAGTCGCTCCTTTCGACGATTTCAGCCAGGCCATTGAGCTCGCCAACGCCCTTCCCTACGGCTTGGCGTCCTACGTCTTCACCGGGTCCTCGGCGCATGCCCAGCATGCTTCCCAGGCCCTGGCAGCCGGGATGGTGAGCATCAACCACTTTGGCCTGGCCCTGCCGGAAACGCCATTTGGGGGCGTCAAGGACAGCGGCTACGGCAGCGAAGGTGGCAGCGAGACCTTCGCCGGCTACGTCAATACCAAGTTCGTCACCCATTACGAAAACACACCACGCTGACCCCAGCGTCCAGTCATTCAGGAGTGATCCATGCTGCAAGTCATCGACACCGGCATCGCCCGTTCCAAGGCGCCGCTCAATGGCACCGTGCGTGCCGGTCGAATCGTGTATTCGGCGCATATTTCCAAGGACCCGCAGAGCGGCGCGATCATCGACGGCGACATTGAGCGCCAAACCCACCAAGCCCTGAGCAACCTGCGCCAGGCGATGCAGGCCGCAGGCGGCAGCCTGGCCAATGTCGCCCACATGCAGATTTTTCTCACCGAGCGAAGCGACTCGCCTGGCATGAACAAGGTCTACGCCGAGTTCTTCTGCGAACCCTACCCCTGCCGGGCCACCGTCGTGGTGAAGGAACTGCTGTCCCCTGGCGTGCGTATAGAACTGGTTGCCCAAGCAGTCTTCCCCGACTGATCCACCGCACCACCTGATTTCCCTTATCCCACTCGGCCCGCTGTTCGCAGCGGCCGTCGAGCGGGTTCGCTCACCCGCAAATCGCCCCTGAGACAAGAGCGATCACCGAAGGAAGGAGGCTCCACCCGGGTTGCCAACGGCAACCGAAGCCATGACTGCCGACCTGTGTCGGTGCTGATTTTAGCGCCAACAACAAAAACAACAGCCGCAGCACATGCCGCGGCAACACCGCTGAAATTCCAGGAGCAGCAACATGCCACATGCCCCGAAACTGCTGATCGCCATGATCGGCCTGCATTGTGTGAACCACGCTATTGCCAGCGAACAACCTGCAGGCTTCCTGCAGGACAGCCACGCCAGCGTGCTCGCCCGTACCCTGTACTTCAACCAGGATTACCGTAACCACGGTGCTCCCGCCAGCTATACCGAAGACACCAGCCAGGGGTTCATCTTCAAGTACGCCTCGGGCTTTACCGAGGGTCCGGTCGGCCTGGGCGTCGATGCCTTTGCGCTGCTCGGGGTCAGGCTCGATGGCGGCGACGGCCGTGCCCGCTGGCCCACCGTGCCGGCCAGCGGCAGCACCTCCGAAGCCGGTGCGGCGGTGAAGGTTAAGCTGGGCCAGACCACACTCAAATATGGCGACCAGTTCGTCACCCTGCCAGTGCTGGCGACCATGATGGGCCGGCTGCTGCCGGAAACCGCCCAAGGCACACTGATCCACAGCGAGGATATCCCTGGTCTGAGCCTGGACGTCGGTCGCTTCACGGCCATGGGCTCGCAGTTCAACGCGCGCCACGACGGCCGCGACCTGACCCGCGCCAACCTAGTTGGTGGCCGCTACCATTTCAATGACGACCTCGATGCCGGCCTGTACTACTCGCACGTCACCGACAATTTCGAGAAGCGTTACGCCGACCTGAATTGGACGGCCCCCTTGAGCGAAGCCGACAGCCTGAAATTTGCCTTCAACCTGTACCGCACCACGGGCCTGGGTGGCGAACTCAGTGGCCCGGTCGACAACACCATCTGGAGCGCTTCGGCCGCCTGGAAACACGGCCCGCACACCCTGACCACCGCCTACCAGAAAAGCAGCGGGGAAACTGGTTATGTCTACGGCGTCGACGGCGGCAGCGCAGTCTGGCTGGCCAACTCGGTGCAGTACTCTGACTTCATGGATAAGGACGAAACGTCGTGGCAGGCGCGCTATGACTACAACTTCGCCGCACTCGGCCTACCTGGGCTGAACGCCATGGTGCTGTACATCCGCGGCCAACACATCGACACCGGCAGCGTCGACGATGGCAAGGAATGGGAGCGCAATGTGAACCTGCGTTATGTGGTGCAATCGGGCCCGGCCAAGGACCTTGCCGTACAGGTCCGTCACGCTTCGCACCGCTCAAGCGCGCTGGGCAACAGCGTGGATGAAATGCGCTTGATCCTCGACTATCCGCTCAATCTATTCTGAGACGCTTGACGGTACGGCGATGGGTGCCTAGGGTCGAGAGCTAGTGTCTTGTCTCGGAAATAAGCTGTTCACTTTTGGCGGCATCTTGGGCGCCCGGCCGGCGTTGCCACTCCTCGCCATAGCCCTGCCATGACTCGTCGCGGCGCCTTGGCCGAATGCCCAAGCCACTCGCCAAAAGAGAACGTATTTCCGAGACAGGACACTAGGAAATACGGGGTTTTGGGGGCTTTCCACTTAAATCGCGATTGGTGCACTAAAACCGGAATCTGCTTGACCGTTCGACACTGGCACCGCCATCTGAACTATCTTTACGACGTCTTGCATGCGCTCATCAAATGACGAGTCTCCATCAGTATCAACGACTGCAACAACCACCTCTAATGTGCCTTGCTCGCACGTTGGCTGCTTAACTTTTTTCGGCAGAGCCCCCCACATCCTGGCCCCCAACAACCCGTGCCTAGGCGTCCTTGCTCGCTACACCATCAATCAGACGAATGATGCCCAGCGGGTTAGCATCCTTCAGCGCCTCCGGCAGCAACGCATCGGGATAATTCTGGTAGCACACCGGCCGCAGAAAGCGATCGATGGCCAGCGTGCCCACAGAGGTCCCCCGCGCATCGGACGTGGCGGGATACGGCCCGCCATGCACCATCGCATCACTCACCTCGACCCCGGTCGGATAACCGTTGACCAACAATCGGCCAGCCTTGCGTTCGAGCAGCGGTACCAGCGTGGCAAAGCGTTCCAGATCCACAGGTTCAGCAATCAGCGTCGCTGTCAGCTGACCATGCAAGCCTCCCAACGCACGGCGTAGTTCAGCTTCATCAGCCACCTCGACAACCACCGTGGTCGGGCCGAAGACTTCTTCCTGCAACAGCTCATCCCCCTCCAGCAGCAAGCTGACATCGGCCTGGAATAGCTGTGCATGGGCCTGGTCACCACCCTGCTCTGCCCCCGCCAGGTGACGTACGTCCGGATGCTGATGCAGGCGCTCCACACCACTCACGTAGCTGCGCAAGGTGCCGGCGTTGAGCATGGTCTGGCCCGGCTGGTCTGCCATGCGTGCGCCGAGCGCGTTAACGAACGCCGTGAAGGCTGGCCCGGCAATCCCGATGACCAGGCCCGGGTTGGTACAAAACTGCCCACACCCCAGTACCACCGAAGCCGCCAGCTCCGCGGCCACCTGCTCGCCCCTTGCCTGCAGCGCAGCCGGCAGCACCAGTACCGGGTTGATGCTGCTCATCTCGGCGAACACCGGGATCGGCTGCGCACGCGCGGCAGCCAGGTCGCATAGGGCACGACCACCTTTGAGCGAGCCGGTGAAGCCGACCGCCTGGATCGCTGGGTGGCGAATCAGCGCTTCACCCACGCCAGCGCCGTAGATCATGTTGAACACGCCGGCCGGCATGCCGCTGGCCTCGGCGGCGCGCTGGATCGCCTCGCCCACGTACTCGGCAGTGGCCATGTGGCCACTGTGGGCCTTGACCACCACCGGGCAACCGGCGGCCAGTGCGGCGGCGGTGTCGCCACCGGCCGTGGAGAAGGCCAGCGGGAAGTTGCTGGCGCCAAACACCGCCACCGGACCGACGCCCGTGCGGTACTGGCGCAGGTCCGGGCGCGGCAGTGGCTGGCGCTGTGGCTGCGCACGGTCGATGCGCGCACCCAGGTAGTCGCCGCGGCGCAGCACCTGGGCGAACAGGCGCAGCTGGTTGCTGGTGCGGCTGCGTTCGCCTTGGATGCGTACGGCCGGCAGTGCGGTCTCCCGACAAACCGTCTCGATGAACGCCTCGCCCAGCGCATCCAGTTCCTCGGCAATGGCCTCCAGAAACTGCGCCCGGCGCTCCGGCACCAGGCCGTTGTACCTGGCAAAGGCCTGCTCGGCGGCGCGAGCGGCGGCATCCACCTCGTCAGGCGTGGCCTGGCTGAAGACCACCGGCAGGGCCTCGCCGCTGCGCGCGTCGAAGCTCTGCAGGCGCACGCTGCCAGCGGCGCTGCGGGCGCCGCCGATGAAGTTGCTTCCCGACATGATTGACTCCTGTGACAACGATTGAAGGCTCAGAGGCTTTTCACCAGGCCCGGGCGCAGCGCCTGTTCGGCAGCGGCGATGCCGTTACGCAGCGGCCGGCCGAAGGCGTCGAGGCTTACCTCGAAGGTGTCGCCAGGGCGCGCCTGAATGCCGTCGGCGAACGACAGCGTAGCGGTGCCGAAGTAATGCACGTGGACATCACCCGGGCGCAGGAACTGGGCGTACTTGAAGTGGTGGAACTCGAGGTTCTCGAAGCTGTGGCACATGTTCTGCTCACCGGACAGGAACGGCTTGCTCCACAGTTCCTGGCCATCACGCAAGATGCGGCTGCGGCCTTCCAGGTGTGCTGGCAGCGCGCCCAGGCGCAGTTCCGGGCCAAAGCTGCAGGCGCGCAGCTTGGAGTGCGCCAGGTACAGGTAGTTGCGGCGCTCCATCACATGGTCGGAGAACTCGTTGCCCAGGGCATAGCCGAGACGGAACGGCGTGCCGCATTCACCGATCACATACAGCCCGACCAGCTCTGGCTCCTCGCCAGCATCTTCGGCAAAGGCTGGCAGCGGCAGGTCGGCCCCAGGGCGTACGACGATGGCGCCATCGCCCTTGTAGAACCACTCCGGTTGCGCGCCCTCCTCGCCCGCTGGCGGTCGCCCGCCCTCTAGGCCCCACTGGAACATGCGCATGCTGTCGGTGACTGCACCCTCGGCCTGCTGCTGGTGCATCTTGTCACGGGTGGCGGCGCTGCCCAGGTGGGTCAGCCCGGTACCGGTGACCAGGCAATGCGCCGGGTCTTCATGGTCAAGCGGCGGTAGCACCCGGCCCTCGGCCAACAGTGCCAGATAGTCATGCCCTTCCCCCAAGCCCGCCACCTGTACCTGGCTTGCCAGGTCGCGGCCAGCGGCGATGGCCTGCAGGGCCAGTTCGCGGGTGCTGCTGCCGCCGCGGATTTCCAGGGCCTGCTCGCCCTCCACCACGCCGACCCGACGTTGGCCAGCCTGATCTTCGAATTGAATCAGACGCATCGTTACTTCTCCTTGCAAGGCCGGGCGCCCGCCCAGGGCGGCGCCCTGCTCGGTCATTCGATGATGTTGAAGTCCTTGAGGTATTCCTCGGAGATTTCCAGGCCCAGCCCCGGCTTGTCGTCATCCAGCTGGATGTAGCCATTGACCGGTTGCGGCTCGCCCTTGAACACGTAGTAGAACAGCTCGTTGCCGACCTCGACGTCGAACACCGGGAAGAACTCGGCCATCGGCGAGGCGGTACTGGCCATGGTCAGGTGATAGTTGTGCATCTGCCCGGCGTGCGGAATGACCGGCACCGACCAGGCCTCGGCCATGGCATTGATCTTGCGCGCCGCGGTGATGCCGCCGACCCGGTTGGTGTCATACTGGATCACGTCCACTGCGCGGCGCTCGAGCAGGTCCTTGAAACCATGCCCGGTGAACTCGTGCTCACCGCCGGAGATCGGCATGATGCCCATCTTCTTCAGCTCGATATAACCTTCGATGTCATCGGCGATCACCGGCTCTTCCAGCCAGCGCGGCTCGAACTCGGCCAGCTTCGGCAGCATCCGCCGGGCGTATTCCAGCGTCCAGCCCATGTAGCACTCGAGCATGATGTCGACATCGGGGCCGGCCAGCTCGCGCAGCGCACGCACCTGCTCGATGTTGCGCCGCATGCCGGCTGGGCCATCCTTGGGGCCGTAGCCGAAGCGCATCTTCAAAGCGGTGAAGCCTTGGTTGAGGTAACCCTGGGCCTCCTCGAGGAACAGGTCGAGGTTATCGTTGGCGTACAGCTTGGAGGCGTAGGTCCAGATCTTCTCCTTGGTACGCCCACCCAGTAACTTGAACACCGGCTTGTTCACCGCCTTGCCCATGATGTCCCAGATCGCCAGGTCGATTGCCGAGATCGCCGCCATACCGATACCTTTGCGCCCCCAGGCATGGGTGCGGCGGTACATCTTCTGCCAGATGTACTCGCTGTCGAACGGGTCTTCGCCAATGCAGATCGGTGCCAGGTACAGGTCGATGATTTCCTTGGCCACACGCGGTGCCAGGGCGCAGTTGCCGATACCGACGATGCCGGTGTCGGTTTCGATTTCCACTACCAGCCAGCCGTGGAAACGGAACGAGCCCATGGCGTCGCCACGCTCGAAGAGGATGTCGCTGGCGTTGGTGCAGAAGTGCGCCTGGGGCGGTACCACCTTGCCTTTCCACTCGAACACGCGGGTACGTACAGCTTTGATTTTCATGCTTGAAGTTCCTTTCACTAGAGTGTGTTGATCAGCCGGCCTGCGCAGGTTCCAGCGGGGCTGGCGTGGGTCGGGAAGCTTTCAGTCGGGACAGCAGCCAGGCACCTAGCACGCCGACCACTGCCAGGGCGAACATGCCGGCACGTGGGGCGGCGAACAGCCGCGCGCGGCTGGTGGAAATGGCCGAAACCAGGGAGCTGGTGTGATCGCTCATGGAGGGATTCCCCGTTTTTGCCTTGATCGCCCCGCGTAGCGCCTGGGCGGGCTTCTTGTTGTTGGTGTTGGGCTGACTGTAGAGGGGCCCAGGCCAGGCGGATAATCACTTATGCGTATCCATCGATAGCCTGGGGTAATACCTTTTCCCTGGTTGGTAGCGACGGGGTTATAGGGGGCCGTCATCCAGCCCCCTGCTCGCTCAGAGCAGCTTCAGCGTGTAGCTAAGGATCAGTCGGTTCTCGTCCACATCCGCCACATGATTGGAACGCACCGCGGCGTTGCGCCAGCGCACGCCAAGGTTCTTCAATGGCCCGTCCTGAATCACATAGGTGATATCCAGGTCGCGCTCCCAGGCCTGGCCGTCACCGCCGCCCGCCACCTGGGCATGATCACCGCTGACATAACGGGCCATCAGCGCCAATCCGGGGATGCCAAGAGCGACGAAATCGTAGTCGTAGCGCGCCTGCCACGAGCGTTCCCCCGCTGTGGTGAAGTTGCGCACCTGTATGTCGTTGACCAGCGGGGTGCTGGTACCGGCGATGTAGATCATCCCGTTATCGCCATACATGCGCTGGTAGCCAGCGCCGACGGTGTGCCCGCCGCGTCTGGCGCTGAGGAAGCTGGTCAACGCCTGGTTGTCGAGGTCACCGAGCTTGGCGCTGCCGTCCTCTCGAGTGGTGAACAACCCGGCATTGGCGCTCAGGGTCCACTCTCCTACCTTCTGCTTGTGGCTGACGCTGTAGTAACGCTGCTGGTAGACATCCTCCAGCCGTGCCTGCCACAGCCCGACCTGGGTGCGCTCGGCATTGAAGCGATATTCGCCACCGAGGTAGTCGAAGCGATCGGCGAACACCCCGCCCCGGCCATCCACCGAAAGGTCTTCATGGTTGGTGGAGTTGCGCTGGCTCAGCGAGCGCATCTGCCCGGCCTGCAGGTTCAGGCCGTCGACTTCCCTGGAACTGAGCATGCCGCCCTGGAAGGTCTGCGGCAGTAGGCGCCCATCATTGCGCAGCAGGATCGGCAGCTCAGGCATCAGCTCGCCGACCTTGAGCTCGGTTTTCGACCACTTCAGCTTGGGCGCGAGACCAAGGCGCGAGAACTCATCTGCCGCGCGGCCATCGCTGTGCCGAGGCAACAGCCCGGAGCCGCTGCGCGCCGGGCTGCTGTCGAGCTTCACCCCCAGCTGGCCGATCAGGTCGATGCCCACGCCCAGCACCCCAGCGGTGTAGCCCGAGTTGGCCTGCAGCACAAAGCCCTGGGCCCATTCTTCCTGCCTGGACTGCGCCGCACCTGGTTGGCGAAAGTCGCGGTTGAAGTACAGGTTGCGCAGGCCCAGGGTGACGCTGGCGTCATCGACGAAACCCTCGGCATGGGCGTTCTGGGCCAGGCTTGCCAACAAACACGGGGCGAGTGCACCGGCACTACGCAGGTGAGGAAAGGCTTTTGTCATTGTTGTTTTTCCTTTTTCCAAGGTGAAGCCAGCCGTGGAGCCAACAGGCTCCAGGCACGGGATGAGGTCAGAACGAGGCAACCCCGAACGGGGCTGCCGAGCACTCAGCGGGCGTTGCGCCCCATGCGGCAGGCAATCTCGAACGCCTGTCGGGTGGCACCGACATTGGCCTTGCCGAGGCCTGCGATGTCGAAGGCAGTACCGTGGGCCGGGGTGGTGATGGGGATAGGCAGGCCACCCTGTACGGTCACGCCACGGGAGAAGCCCATCAGCTTGATGGCGATCTGGCCTTGGTCGTGATACATGGTCACCACCGCGTCGAAGGCCTGGGCATCGCCCTGTACCTTGAGGAAGATGGTGTCGCCCGGATACGGGCCATCGGCATCGATGCCTTGCTCCCGTGCCCGCTGTACGGCCGGGCCGATGATGTCCAGCTCTTCGCGGCCGAAGCTGCCGTTGTCGCCGTTGTGGGGGTTCAGGCCGCAGACACCGATGCGTGGTCGCTCAAGGCCGCTGCGTTTGAGCGCGGTATCGATCAGGCCGATGGCCTCGAGCACTCGCTGCTGGCTGAGCAGGCCCGGCACCTCGGCCAGGGCCACGTGCGAGGTCACCCGTGAGGTCCACAATGCATCGAGCACGTTGAACTCACAGAACGGCCCGGCGAAATTCAGGCGCTCGGCAAACCAGTGCAGTTCATCGCTGTGACCCATCCCGGCCATGTGCAGCGAGGTTTTGTTCAAGGGGCCGAACAGGATGGCGTCGGTCTTGCCCGCCTGGGTCAGCTCCAGCGCCACCGCCAGCGTGTCCAGACTGTAGCGCCCGCCGACCACGCTGGCCTCGCTGCGTGGGAAGGAACCCTGGGCGTCACCATGATAGCCGAACAGCACCGGCGTATCGTCGCTGAAGTCCAATGACGCCAGCGCGTCGATACGCCGATAGGGAAATTCGCACCCGGCAATCTGCATGCCACGGCGCAGCTCCTGCTCGTCGGCGATCAGTACCACATGCGCCTTGCTGCGTACCTCGGGCTCGGCCAGCAGGCGGGCGATCAGCTCAGGACCGATACCGGCCGGGTCACCCAGCACCATGGCCAGGCGCGGGAGGGGTTGTTTGCTCATGCGGGTGTCCTCATGTCAGCCGACGCCTGGGCGTGGCGCAAGGTGTCGGGCACGGTGCGGTAGATGCGCCGTGCATTGCGGTAGAAAAGCTGTTCCTGGGCCGCGCGCGGCAGGTCGGCGACGATGCGCTTGAAACCGCCATAAATGTCATCGAAGCTGCCGCACAGGCCATCGACCGGAAAGTTGCTGGCGAACATCGCCCGTTCGCTGCCGAACAGTTCGATCACCTGGCGTACGATCCAGGCGTTGTCCTCCGCGCGCCATGGCGTGCCAGCTACGCCGATGCCAGATATCTTCACCACGACGTTGGCGCACTCGGCGAAGCGCGCCATGGCCTCCTGCCAGTTGGCCAGGCCCTGCCAGCTGCGGTCCGAAGGCAGCCCGGCGTGGTTGAGAATCAGCAGGGTGTCGGGAAAGTCGCGGGCCAGCTGTGCGGCTTCAGCGAGGTTCCACCACGGCGTCTGCAAGTCGAAGTGCAGGTCGTGGCGCCCCAGTTCGGCATAGCCCCGGCGCCATTGCTCATCGCTCATCAAGGTACGCGAGCGCCCCACTTCGCCGGGGTGCGCCGGCCCACCAGGCTTGTGGCGAACACTACGCACCCGCTCGAAGCTTGCCTGGGCAGCGATAACGTCGGCGGCATCGGTGGCGTGCAGCCAGGCCTGGGCGACCACCGCGTTGGGCGCGCCATAGCGCGCGGCCAGGGTGTGGATGAAGCGGGTTTCGCCAATCGGGTCGCGTGGGTCCCATTCGGTTTCCACATACACCGTCTCGACCACCTTATGCGTGCCGGCATCGGCAAAATAGTCCTGGGGGAAATAACGGCGCTTGATGGCGCTGTAGTCACCGTAACGGAACGGGATGTTCTCATTGCCCGACAGCCACGGATGGGGGTTGTTGGCAGGGTCCCAGAAATGATGATGGGCATCGACGATCGGCCCGTCGTACAGCTCAGCCATGGTTCACCTCGGTCTTGTCCAGCGAAATCAACAGGGTGCCGACGATGAACAGCGCCGAGCACAGGGCAAAGAAGCCGAGCACTGCCGGGTAACCCCCCAGGTGCTGCAGCAGCACGCCCACCAGGATCGGCACGACAATGCCGCCCAGGCTGCCGGCCAAGTTCATCACGCCGCCGATCAGACCGACCCGCGACGGTGCGGCGAGCAGCGCCGGGAAGCTCCAGTACAGGCTGCCCCACATCAGGAAGAAGGCGGTCAGCGACAGGAGCGCGACGGCAGCGTAGGCGTCGCTCAGGCCTGGCAGCAACAGGAAGGCGCACAGTGCCACCAGGCCGGACAAGGTCAGCAGGCCCTTGGCAGCAAGGCCACGGCGCACGCCCTTGCGAATCAGCAGGTCGCACAGGAAACCACCGACCAGCGAACCCAGCGCACCACACAGGAAGATGATGAACGTGGCAGCGCCGATGCCCTTGATATCGAAGCCGCGAGCGTGGGCCAGGTAGCTCGGCCCCCAGGTCAGCAGGCCGAAGAACACCATGGCCCAACTGGCGCGGCCGAGCAGGATGCCCGCCAGCGACCGCGCGGCAATGCCCAGCCCCTTGGTGCCTTGCCGTGCGATGTCGGCCAGCGGCACGGCACACCCCTGGTTGATCTTGTCCAGCTCGGCCTGGTTGACCGCGGGGTGTTCGGCGGGGTTGTCGCGCAGGTAGTGCCAGGCCAGCCAGGCCATGGCCAAGGTCGCGATGCCTGCGACGAAGAAGGCGATGCGCCAGGAGCCGAGCACGGCGATCAGGTAAGCGATGATCAGCCCGCCCAAGGCAGCGCCCAACGGGCCACCGCAGTCCATCAGCACCGCCCCGCGGCTGCGCTCGTTGGCACCGAGCCACAGCGAATTGAGCTTGCCGCCCGACGGGAACAGTGGCGCCTCGGCAGCGCCTAGCGCGACCCGGGCGAACATCAATGACAGGCCACCAGTGGCGAAGGCCGCCAGGGTCTGGAAGGTGCCCCATAGTCCAGTCGACCAGCCGATCACCCTACGCGGTCCGTAGCGGTCAATTAGCCAGCCGCCGGGGATCTGCAGCAAGGCATAGGCCCAGAAGAAGCTACTCAGGATCAGCCCCTGCATGCTTGGCGTCAGCTCGAACTCGGCTGCGATGGTGGGCATGGCGATGGAAAGGGAGACACGGTCGATCAGGTTGATCACCGTGAGCGCAAAGATGATGGCGAAGATGCGCCAGCGAACGTTGCTGGCTTTCAGGGCGGTGGCCTTTTCGGCCGAATGCCCGGCGTTAAGCACGGCAGATTGTGCCTGAGCCATGGGAGGTACCTCTGTTTGTTATTGTTGTGATTCGGTGATTCCAGCTCGGCAACTATGGATACGGCAACGATAACCGTCTAATCAAAACTACTCATAGAGCCATTTCCTGTGGTTATCGCTCAGGTATAACCCTGGGCTATCGATGTATAGGGAATTTTGAGTAGACGCTTATCGCCACCCTTCGCACACTCCGTTGACCCATAACAAAGACAACAAAGAGGTCACCCCCATGCGATATGCCTACGCGCGTCACCTGTCGTCGTTCCTGGCCGGCTGCAGTCTGTTCTGCGCCAGTGCCCTGCCCGCCCTCGCCGAGGCCTGGAAACCCGAGAAGAACGTGGAGATCGTTGTCGCCGGTGGCCCCGGCGGTGGTACCGACCAGTTGGCCAGGCTGATTCAATCGGCGATCAGCCAGCACCACCTGCTAGACGTCAACACTGTGGTCCTGAACAAGGGTGGCGGCAACGGTGCCGAAGCCTTCCTTGACATGAAGCTGGCCCAGGGCGACGCGCACAAGCTGGTGATCGGCACCAACAACGTCTACCTGTTGCCACTGGTGGCCAAGCTCGGTTACCAGTGGACCGACCTGACCCCGGTGGCAGCGGTCGCCGAAGACGACTTCATCCTCTGGACTTACCAGGACGCCCCTTGGGCCGACGCGACCGCGTTCAAGGGCACACTGGCCGACGGCAGCAACAAGCTGCGTTTCGGCGGCAGCCAGTCCAAGGATGTCGACCAGACCCTGGCCTTGATGATCGGCCAACAGGTCGGCAGCAAGCTCACCTACATCCCGTTCAAGAGCGGTAGCGAAGCCTCGATCCAGCTGGCCGGCAAGCACATCGCCGCCAACCTCAACAACCCCGCCGAAAGCCTCAGCCAATGGCGCGCAGGCCAGGTCCGGCCGCTGTGTGTGTTCAGCCGTGAGCGCATGATCTACCAAGAGAAAGTCACCGCCGAACAGGCCTGGGCCGATATCCCCACCTGCCATGAGCAGGGCCTGGGCATAGACCAGTACCGCTTCCCGCGCACGGTGTTCCTGCCTGGCGGCGTCAACGACGAGCAACGTGGCTTCTACGTCGAACTGCTGCGCAAGGTCAGCCAGACCCCCGAGTTCAAGGCCTATGTCGAGCGTTCGGCGCTGGCCCCGACCTTCCTCGAAGGCCCGGCGCTGGTGAGCTACATCGAGCAGGACCGTGCGCGGGTCATCCCGCTGTTCAAGGATGCCGGCTGGCTGCGCCAGTGAACGGCGCGAGGGAGAGCATCATGAACACGACTGCGGATAAGCCGCTGGTCACCACCCGATGGGTGGAGATTGGTCTGGCGCTGTTCACCGCCGCGCTAGGTGGCATCGTCATGCACGGCAGCCTGGCCATCGGCATCGGCTGGGGCGATACCGGCCCTGAAGCTGGCTACTTCCCCTTCTACATCGGCCTGCTGCTGAGCTGCGCCAGCCTGGGCAACCTGTTGCTGGCGCTGCTGCGCCGGCAAGCCATGGCTGAGATATTCGTCGGCCGTCAGGCGTTCCGCCAGGTACTGGCGGTGTTCCTGCCGATCGCCGCCTATGTCGCCGCCATGCCGTTCGCCGGCATCTACCTGGCCTCAGTGCTGTTCATCGCCTGGTTCATGTGGCGCGCGCGCAAGGCTGGCCAGGGCCATGGCCGCCTGACCATCGCCCTGGTCGCCTGCGGCGCGGCATTGGCCAGCTACCTCATCTTTGCCGTGTGGTTCAAGGTGCCGCTGGAGACCGGTGTGCTGGGTGAGCTGGCAACCTACCTGGGAGGGCTGCGGCCATGAGCGAAATTGATTCGTTGATGCAGGGCATGAGCCTGATTCTCACCGCCCATCACCTCGGGCTGATGGTGGTCGGCGTGCTGCTGGGCATCTTGGTCGGCGTGCTGCCGGGGTTGGGTGCACCGAACGGCGTGGCCCTGCTGCTGCCGCTGACCTTCACCATGGAGCCGGTGTCGGCGATCATCCTGCTGTCGTGCATGTACTGGGGGGCGTTGTTCGGCGGTTCGATCACTTCGATCCTGTTCAACATCCCGGGTGAGCCATCCTCGGTGGCGACCACCTTCGACGGCTACCCGATGGCGCGCAACGGCCAGGCCGGCGAAGCGCTAACGGCCGCGTTCACCTCGGCGCTGCTCGGTGCTCTGGTCGGCGTACTATTGCTGACCTTCCTGTCCACGCATATCGCCAGCTTCGCCATGGCGTTCAGCTCGCCGGAGTTCTTCGCAGTCTACCTGCTGGCGTTCTGCACCTTCATCGGCCTGAGCAAGAACCCTCCATTGAAGACCGTGGTAGCGATGATGATCGGCTTTGGCATGGCCGCGGTCGGCATGGACACGGTGTCCGGTGAGCTGCGCCTGACCTTCGACCAGCCCTGGCTGCTGTCCGGCTTGAGCTTCGAGGTTGCTGTCATCGGCCTGTTCGGCATCGGCGAAATTCTCTGCACGGTGGAGGAAGGCCTGGTGTTCCGTGGAGAGCGGGCGCGCATCACGCCGATGGTGATCCTACGCACCTGGGCCAAGCTGCCGCGCTACTGGCTGACCTGGCTGCGCAGTGCCCTGGTCGGCTGCTGGATGGGCGTCACCCCCGGCGGCCCGACCGCGGCGTCGTTCATGAGCTACAGCCTGGCGCGGCGGTTCTCGAAGAACCGCGAGCGCTTCGGCAATGGCGAAGTGGAAGGTGTGATCGCTCCGGAAACCGCCGACCACAGCGCCGGCACCAGTGCCTTGCTGCCGATGCTGACGCTGGGCATCCCGGGTTCGGCGACCGCGGCGGTGATGCTCGGCGGCTTGATGATCTGGGGCCTGCACCCAGGGCCGACGCTGTTCGTCGAGCAGCACGATTTCGTCTGGGGGCTGATCGCTAGCATGTACCTGGGCAACGTCGTCAGCCTGATCGTGGTGCTGGCGACAGTGCCGCTGTTCGCCTCGATCCTGCGTATCCCGTTCTCGATCATCGCGCCGATCATCATCATGGTCTGCGCCATCGGCGCCTACTCGGTGCACAACTCGATGACCGACGTGGGCCTGATGCTGGTGTTCGGCGCCTTGGGCTACCTGTTCAAGAAGCTCGGTTACCCGATCGCACCGCTGGTACTGGCCGCCGTATTGGGTGACAAGGCCGAAGACGCCTTCCGCCAGTCGATGCTGTTTTCCGACGGGCAACTGTCGATCTTCTGGTCCAACCCGCTGGTCGGCAGCCTGACCGGCGCGGCACTGGTGATGCTGTGCTGGCCGTTGCTGGCCAGGGCCATCGCCGGGCTGCGTGCCAGCGTCGGCCGCCACCTGGCACGCCGTACCGCCTGAAATGGGCCAGCAGCGGGGGCGCTACCTGCCCCGCTGCTGGCGTCCTCGTCCATTTCTTGTCAATCTTGGCCACCTCTATGACCACGAGCCAGACCATGTCCCGCATCCCCGACGCCAACATCATCCACAGCCGCCTGCGCTTGCGGCAACTGCGCCTGATGCTGGCTCTGGACGAACTGGGCTCGCTGCGCCGGGCAGCCGAGGAGATCGGCATGACCCAGCCTGCCGCGACCAAGATGCTGCACGAGGCCGAGGACCTGCTCGGCGTCGAGCTGTTCGAGCGCCTGGCCCGCGGCATGCGTGCCACGCCGTTCGGCGAGACGCTGATCTACTACGCACGAATGATCTTCGCCGAGTTGTCCGGCATGCGCGAAGAGATGGTCGCCCTCGAGTCCGGCAACCTCGGCCGGGTTACCATCGGCGCCATTCCGGCCCTGGCCTCAGGGCTGCTAACGCGCACCATCGCCACCCTCAAGCAAAGCCATCCGCGCCTGTCGATGAGTCTGCAGGTCGATACCAGCGACGTGCTGGTGCAGGCGCTGCAGCAGGACCAGCTTGACGTGGTGCTCGGCCGCATCCCCAGCAATGCGCGCACCGACGACCTGCAGTTCGACAGCCTGGGAGAAGAGGAGCTATGCGTGATCACCGGCGCCCAGCACCCTCTGGCCCAAGCGAAAAAAATTGCCTGGACTGAGCTGCAGGAGATGACCTGGATATTGCAACAGCAGCCCAGCCCTATGCGTAACATCATCAATCAAGCGTTTCACAATGCCCGCATTGACCTGCCTAACAGCATTGTAGAGACCACTTCAATCATGACCCTGTTGTCACTGCTGCAGCAGACCGACATGATCGGTATCACGCCGCGTTCAGTGATCGAAGACTATCCCGGACGCCACCTACTCGCGGTCCTGCCAATCCTGTTGGAACCTCGACTACCGCCCTATGGGCTGATCACCCGACGCAACAGGGTCCACTCCTCAGCGATGCAAACCTTTATGGCAGCAGTGCGCGAACAACAAAAGCATGCCCATTGATCAGCAGGTCGAACAGCCTGTCGCGTCAGATGGAGATTCAGTCCGAAGCGCGGAGGCCTCAGGGCCCAGGCGAAAAAAGGCCGGCAATAATACTTTGCCGGCCATACCGCCAATCACTGGCAGTCATTCCTCGTACGTGACCTCGGTAAACTCAGAACAATGGCAGGGTGTAACTCACGATCAGCCGGTTCTCATCGATATCGCGTTGGTAGTTGGAACGCAGGGCCGCATTGCGCCACAACACGTTGAGGTTCTTCAGTGGCCCGGACTGGAAGGTGTAGCCAAGGTCCGTGTCGCGCTCCCACTCGCGCCCCTCCCCGCCGAACGTCGCCGGGTTGGCATGATCGGCATGGTTATAGCGGTTCGAGAACGTCAGCCCAGGAATACCCAAGGCGACAAAGTCGTAGGCATAGCGCAGCTGCCAGGTGCGCTCTCCGGTTTCCATGAAGTCGGCGGCCATCATGTAGTTGGTCAGATAGGCATCGGTGCCGATCAGGCTTGGAGATGCCGGCGTCTTCGCGGAAGTCGCGGTTGAGGTAGAAGTTCTGAGCCTTCAGGGAGGCCTGGCCGTCCTCCAGGAAACCTTCGGCGTGGGCCGGGAGGGTGAAGCACAGCAGTGAGGCGACAGGCAGGATATTGTTGTTTTTGTGCATGACTGGTCCATTCGGCCGGACTGTAGGCTGGCCGTTATCGTTGTGTTGTCTGGAAGGGCCTCTTCGCGGGCACGCCCGCTCCCACAGGGGGAGTTGTGCAGCCCCTGAGAATCAGGTGGACGCTGTGGGAGCGGCTTTAGCCGCGAAGGGGCCGGGTCAGGAGAGCACGCCTATCTGCCACGGGCAGAATTCATCCTCGCCCAGGCCGTTGAGCTCGCTCTTGGTCGCCTCCCCCGAGGCATGGGCGAGCAGGCGCTCGAAGATTTCCTGGCCCATCTGGCCAATTGTCTTGTCGCCGTCGATGATCTGCCCGCAGTTGATGTCCATGTCGTCGCTCATGCGCTGGTACATGGGCGAGTTGCTGGCCAGCTTGAAGGTCGGTGCCGGCACCGAGCCGAAGCACGAGCCGCGGCCGGTGGTGAAGGCAATCAGGTTGGCGCCACCAGCAATCTGGCCGGTGGCCGAGACCGGGTCGTAGCCGGGAGTATCCATGAACACCAGACCGTGGGTCTTTACAGGGTGGGCATATTCGTACACATCCATCAGCAGCGCATTGCCGCCCTTCTTCGCGCCGCCCAAGGACTTTTCCAACACGTTGGCCAAGCCACCGGCGTTGTTGCCAGGGCTGACCCGTCCGTTGATCTGGGTGTCGCGCCCGCGGTTGTATTCCAGCCACCACTCGATGCGCTCGATCAGCTTTCGACCCACCGCCGGAGTGGCCGCACGGGCAGTCAGGGTGTGCTCGACGCCGAAAATTTCCGACGTTTCAGAAAGAATCGCAGTGCCGCCATGGCGCACCAGGATATCCACCGCCGCGCCCAACGCCGGGTTGGCTGAGAGTCCGGAGAAACCATCAGAACCGCCGCACTGCATTCCGATCATCAAGTGCTCGGCGGACACCGGCTGACGACGCGCCTGATCGGCCTGGGGCAGCATGCCTTCGATCAGCGCGATGCCTTGGTCGGTGGCGCTCTTCACCCCGCCAACGTCCTGATGGTCCGCAACGCCTACCTGAAGCCGGACCTAGTAGCCGCCGCCAGTGCCGAGCTGCGTGCCCTTCGCGACCTCACCGGAGAAACCTCGTACCTCGCGGTACTCGACGGTAACCTGGTGCTGTCGCTGGAACGCTGCGAAGGCGCCCACACGCAACGCTCGGCCGCCAGCCTTGGGCAGGGCAAGCCGGTGTACTGCACCGGCCAGGGCAAGGCGGTTCTCTCGGCGCTCACCCCTTCGGCCCGCGACGAGATTCTCAAGGGCCTGGTACTGACACCACTCACGCCGCTGACCATCACCGACCGCCGACGCCTGCTGGCTGAACTGCAGATCACCCAAGCGCGTGGCTACGCCTTGGACGACGAGGAAATCCGCCTGGGCATCCGCTGCGTCGCGGCACCGATCGTCGATAAGCAGGGCCAGGTTCGCGGCGCCCTCAGCGTGGCCGGGCCAGCCTACCGCCTGACTCTGGAGCGCTTGACCCTGCTGGGCCCGGAGCTGGCAGACGCAGCACGCCGGGTGGGTGAGCAACTGCGCTCGGACAACGCCCCGCGCACCGCCGCCGAGCTCAGCGTGGTGCCCGGCCCTTGGGCGTTTCACGGCGCGTTCCCGCGCTGGCACGCGGGCCAGCGCGTGTTGTACTGGGCCGACACCCTGGCACCGGCCATCCATTGCTGGGACGGCCACAGCAGCCGCCTGCTGATCCGCCTCGATCTGCCGGTGCGTGGCATGGAGCTGCACCCCGATGGCCTGCTGGTAGCCCAGACCGGGGGCTGGTCGCTGATCGACTGGGAAGGCAACGAACACCCGCGCCAAGACTTGCTCGGCAGTCGCCTGCTGGCTCTGGCCCCGCACCCGTCCGGCGCCCTGTGGGCCTGCGCGAAAAGTGGCAACGGCTGCCTGATCGGCGAACTCAGCGCCGAGGGCGAGCTGCGCCATGGCTGGTCATTGCCGGAGCCGGTCAGCGCGTTTCGCTGGGATGCCAAGGGCCGCGCGGTCTATGCCCTGGCGCCGGAAGCGGGAGATATCCTGCTGCTGCAGCCGGGCAGCAGCAGCGTGCGCCGGCTGGCTTCGCTGCCACGGGGCGGCGGCAGGCTGGGCGGGTTGGCGCTGGATGCTGCAGGCGGCGTGTGGACCACGCAACTGGATGGCTGGAGCCTGGCGCGCTTCGATGCCGAAGGCAATCTGGACCGGATGATCGGGTTACCGGTGCCGAGCCCGACCGACCTGTGCTTTGGAGGGGAGGATGGCACCACCCTGTTCATTACCAGCGCCCGCCATACACTACAGCTGGAAACGTTGGCCAGCGCACCGAACTCGGGATGCCTGATGCAACTGCAGACTTGAGTTTCAAAGCAAGAGGGCGCCGCGAAGACTTGCGCGATGATGTGAATGTTGCGCTGGCACTCGGCTTCCAAGCGCCGCAATGCCACCCGGTCCAGCCAAATGAACGGGGTGGCACGGCAGGCGACAGCCGCCTGTAGGTCAGACTAGCGCTTCAGTGACGAAGGGCTTGAGCTTGCCAATGAACGTTTTGCCATGTTCGAACCAGGCTTTGCGTACGGAGGATTCCATATAGAGCTGGTAGTCCTCGGGGCTTTGGAACCAGCATTCGCCAATAGCGTGCACCGCCCCTACTTCCAGGTAGGGCACATGAGTATCGGCAGGGTTTTCAGCCACCAGCCTGACCTCATATTTGTGCAATCCAGGGATACCCTCACTCATTTGAAAGTGACGCACGCATTCTTGACGGAACGTTTCGTCAGTCATTGTTTCAGGTTTTACCAGTAGGTAGACAATTCGAATCATCGCGGACATTCCTTACGCATGGGTCTGAGAAGAAGAAGGTTGATGTGCGGACGCAGCGTCGGCTTCGCTAGCATCCAGATCGTCAAGGTGGATGCCTTTGTTATCAGGCAACAACATCAACGCGATCACGGCAATGGCATAGGCGACCAGGCAAAAGCCCCCCACGGTCTGCGCCAACCCCAGCTTTGTCGCCAGCAGCCCTACACCAGTGACGGCCATCGCCCCAATGGATTTGCCAACGTTATAGGAAAAGCCCATGCACGTTGCCCGAACCTGTGTGGGGAACTGTTCGCTAAGGAAAGGACCAAGCGCTGCGAACATGCCAATGGCCATTGCTCCGACCAGAAAACCTAAGACATGGGCAATAAACGGATTGAACGGAACGAACATATACGACACGGTCACGATCCATGAGCCCATCGACATGAAAATCAAGGTCGGCCGTCGACCGATGCGGTCCGACAGGTAGGCGGTGACGCAAAACCCGCAGAAGCTACCGACAGCCATGATCAGAATGGTCACGATCAACGACCCTGCTACCACGCCACGTTCTGCCATCAAGGCCGGTGTCCAGACCAGGATCACATAGCAACCAGCCTGTAGCCCAAGCACCAGCATGCTCGAAAGCATGCTCACGCGTAGATACTTCGCGGTAAATACTGTCAGGATCGATGCTTTATCCGAGGTTTGATGCTGAGCTCGCTGGAAAGCATCCGAATCCTTGACGTTACGGCGGATGAAAATGACCACGAACGCGGGAATTACACCGACCCAGAAAGCCGTGCGCCACGCATATTCAGCCGGCAGCCAGGCCAGTATGGCCGTGACCACCAACACAGCCATGGCCCAACCAAGGGAGAACCCAGACTGTACAAAGCCCAATGCCCTACCACGGTTCTTGGGGTTGATAACCTCTGCCATCAGCGAAACGCCTACTGCCCACTCGCCGCCAAAGCCCAGGCCCTGCAAAGTGCGAGCAATCAGCAACTGCTCGAAGTTCTGTGCGAACCCTGCGATGACGCCGAAAAAGGTGAACCAGCAAACCGTGAAAACCAGAATACGCACGCGACCATAACGGTCGCTGAGGATGCCAGCCAGCCAGCCGCCAAGCGCAGCCGATAGCAGCGCTGAAGTGCCGATAATACCGGCTTCGCCCTTGGTCAGCCCCCAAATGCCGATCAACGTCGGTAGCAGGAAGCTGAACATCTGCATGTCGTAGGAGTCCAGTGCCCAGCCAGCGTAGCAGGCCCAGAACGTCTTTTTTTCACGAGGGGAACCGTTTTTGTACCAAGCGAGCATGGGATGCTCCTCTATCGTTGTGCGTTATTGTTATGGGTACTGTGGCGGCATGAGCATGTCGCAGTTCGCGGGGCTGGCCCATTCAAGTTTACGAAAGGCCCCCTTTCATTCTGCCTAAGCCCTCGCACGGGTACTGCTTGCTCTGGCCTCAACGCTGTCCAGCCGACATCGTGGCATTGCCCAACATCAAGCGGATCGTGCCATGGAGGATTTCAACGCGCTCATCGAACGTACGCGTGCAGCCCGCCAACCAGTTGTGCGCCTGGTTGAGCAACGTCACGATACTTTTTGCACACCCATGATCTGTGGCAGCCAGGCCCAGCGTGCGAGCGATCAACTGTTCGTAGCGCAGGCGTTGAGCGTCCGCTTGCCCAAGCCAGGGATCACTAAGCTGGTAGCGCTCGCGCTCTACCAGCAGGAAGTGTTCGGGCATACGCGCTTGCAGGCGCACATGCATTTCGATCAAAGCGCGTAACCGCTCATACACTGGCACCCGCCGCTGGATCCGGGCCGCATGCTGGTGCAGTACTTCGAAAAGTTCCTCGAAAAACTCGCACAGCAAGGCTTCCTTGCTTTCTATGTGGTTGTAGATAGAACTGCAATTGATACCCAGGGCGCTGGCCAGTTGGCGGATACCGACATTGCTGTAGCCCTTGCTGGCAAACAGCGCCAGCGCTTGGTGGCGCGTTTCGATCGACCGTTTTATAGCTGCATCCTCCTTCACGTCCGGCGACGCAGCATGCTGTGCGGTCCCATCGAGGGCAATTTTGCAATTTGGAAGGCCGTGTTTTATGCCCGCGGGGCTGGCACGGCCTTAGGCAAATCTTTAGGCCGCCTTGCGAAATGGAAAATTCCCCACCACCTGCCCTCCCCTCATCATGCTGGACACTACCGTGAAGAGAAGGCACACCATGGAAGCATTCAACCCCGACGATTGGGTGGGGCGCACGCAGTCGCGCTCTGATCAGTTCCATAGCGCGCATGTACGTAAAATAGCTGCGACCTTTGACCTCTCCGCCCCCGAGGAAGGCCAGGAACTACCCTGGCTGTGGCACTGGTGCTTCTTCGATGATTGTGCCCCTCAGCAGTCGTTGGGGCCCGATGGGCACCCACGGCTGGGCGATTTCATGCCGCCGGCGCACGGTCGCAACCGTATGTGGGCCGGTAGCCGTGTGAGCTTCATCCAGCCACTGCTGGTGGGAGCCCAGGCACAACGACGTACCACCCTCAAGCACATCGAGGAAAAACACGGCCGCACGGGCTCACTGCTGTTCGTCACCCTAAGCCACGAAGTCTGGCAAGGCCAACATCTGTGCGTGCACGAAGAGCAAGACATCGTCTACCGCGAACCCACTCCACCCAAGGCAAGTGCAGGGCAAGTAGCACCCGAGGGCGACTGGCACGAAACCGTAACGCCAGACCCGTTGTTGCTGTTTCGCTACTCAGCCCTGACCTTCAATGCCCACCGCATTCACTATGACTGGCCCTACGTAACCGAGGCCGAGGGCTACCCCGGACTGGTGGTGCATGGCCCACTAACAGCAACGTTGAACTTGGCCGCTTTTACCCGGGCCAACCCTTTGGTGCGTGTGCGCACCTTCTCATTCCGCGCCGCACGGCCATTGATTGCCCCAGCAGTCTTCCATCTGAGTGGACGTCATGAGCGCCATGGCTACGCCGAGCTATGGGCCAGCGACCACAACGGTATCAACCAATACGCCAACGTCGAATTCGACTAAACCAAATCCGCCGAAGAGCAGAATCATGCACATGACCCCTAGCAAACATGAAGAATTCAATGCTATCCGTGAAGGCGTGCGCGCCTTGTGCAGCGAATTTCCCGCCGAATACTGGCGAAAAATCGATGAGGAGAAAGGCTTCCCCGAAGCCTTCGTCAAAGCCATGACCGATGCTGGCTGGCTGTCGGCGATGATCCCCGAAGAATATGGCGGTTCGGGCCTGGGCCTGGCCGAAGCGTCACTGATACTCGAAGAGGTGAACGCCTGTGGCGGTAATTCCGGCACCGTACACGGGCAGATGTACAACATGTTCACCCTGCTGCGTAATGGTAGCGAGGAACAGAAGCGCTATTACCTGCCCAAGCTGGCCAGCGGCGAGCTGCGCCTGCAGTCGATGGGGGTGACCGAGCCCACCACCGGCACCGACACCACCAAGATCAAGACCACCGCCGTGCGCCAGGGCGACAAGTACGTGATCAATGGCCAGAAAGTGTGGATCTCGCGCGTCCAGCACTCTGACCTGATGATCTTGCTGGCGCGCACTACACCGCTGGCCGAGGTGAAGAAAAAGTCCGAGGGTATGTCGATCTTCCTGGTCGACCTGCGCGAGGCCATCGGCAACGGTCTGACCGTGCAGCCAATCGCCAACCTGGTCAACCACGAGACCAACGAGCTGTTCTTCGACAACCTGGAAATCCCCGCCAATAGCCTGATCGGTGAAGAAGGCAAGGGCTTCCGCTACATCCTCGATGGCCTCAACGCCGAGCGCACGCTGATCGCCGCCGAGTGCATCGGCGATGGCCGTTGGTTCGTCGAAAAGGCCAGCCAGTATGCCCGCGACCGTGTGGTGTTCGGCCGCCCGATCGGGCAGAACCAAGGCGTGCAGTTCCCCATCGCCGAAGCGCACATCGAGATCGAGGCCGCTGACCTGATGCGCTGGCGCGCTTGCGAAGAATACGACAGTGGCCGCAACGCCGGCGCCGCCGCCAACATGGCCAAGTACTTGGCGGCCAAGGCCAGCTGGGAGGCGGCCAACGCCTGCCTACAGACTCACGGTGGTTTCGGTTTCGCCAACGAGTACGACGTGGAGCGCAAATTCCGCGAGACCCGCCTGTACCAAGTAGCGCCAATCTCCACCAACCTGATCCTCTCCTACGTGGCCGAGCATCTGCTCGAGCTGCCGCGCAGCTTCTGAGGGGCTGACCATGGAGGATTCACTACTGCGTTCTGCCTTGTTCGTACCCGGTAACCGCCCCGAACGCTTCGCCAAAGCGCTGGGGGCTGGGGCCGATGTGGTGATCGTCGATTTCGAAGACGCCGTTCAGGAGGCCGATAAGGCCACTGCCAGGGAGAACCTGGCGTATTTCCTGGCTGCGCACCCGCACGCGCGCGTGTGGGTGCGGGTCAATATCGCAGACCATCCATTGCATGCCTGTGAACTGGCGTTGTGCGCCGCATTGCCGGGTATCGTCGGCATTCTGCTGCCCAAGGCAGAATCCGCCGAGCAGGTCAGCCGTGCAGCCGAAACAGGCAAGGCGGTGATGCCGATCATCGAAAGCGCCCACGGCCTGGCAGCACTGCCTGCCATTGCCAAAGCACCAGGGGTAGCGCGCCTGACCTATGGCGGGCTGGACCTGAGCTTGGATTTGGGCCTGCTCAGCGGCAGCGCAGCTGCCGAGCGCATGCTCGACCAGGCACGCTTCGCATTACTGCTGCACAGCCGCCTGGCCGGCCTGCCCGCCCCGCTGGAAACGGTGTTCACCAAACTCGATGCCGATGAAGCGCTCACCACCTTCATCAGCGATGCCAAGGCCATGGGTTTTGCCGGTATGTTGTGCATCCACCCAGCGCAGCTCGCGGTGGTACACCGCGCCTTGCAGCCCACCGCACAGCAACTCGACTGGGCTAGGCGCGTGCTGCACGAGGTCGAAGGTGCAGGTGCGTTCCAGATGGATGGACAGATGATCGATGCCCCGGTGCTACAACGCGCGCGCAACCTGCTGGCAGCCAGCGCACGCTGAAATAAGCTTGGGGCCGCACTGCGGCCCCAAAGCTATCACTTGAGCGCAATGCTGTAGGACAAAATCAGGCGGTTTTCATCGATCTCCCCCAGCGCGTCGGAACGTACCATTGCATTTCGCCAGCGGATGGCAAAGTTCTTCAACGCGCCGCTCTGGATGACATAGCTGACGTCCAGGTCTCGCTCCCATTCCTTGCTTTCACGTCCTGCCATTTTGAACTCATCACCACGCAAGTAGCGGGTGAAGAAGCTCAGCCCAGGAATCCCCAGCGCGGCAAAGTTGTAGTCGTATCGTGCCTGCCAGGAGCGCTCACCCGCTCGTGTGAAATCGAGAATCTGTACCACGTTGGCGACATTGGGATCAGCGTCCTGCAGGAACGGCAGCGCTGATTTGCCATGGTTGTCCTGGTAGCCCAGACGCCAGGTGTGCCCGCCTCGATTGGCCGAAACCAGCAGCGACGTCAGCCGGCTGTCGATGGTGCCCGCACGACGCTCACCCGCGTCGTTACTGTCGAAATAGCCAAGGTTGCCCTCCAAGGTCCACTTGCCCAGCGGCTGCGAGAGCTGTATTCCGTAGAAGTTTTGCTGGTAGACATCCTCTAGCTCGCCGCGCCAGAAGGACGCCGTCAACCGCGGGGTGAAACTGTAGGACGCGCCTGCATAGTTGAAGCGATCACTGCTCGCTGCAAAGTTCGCCGTGCGCAAGTCGGCATCGTTGCTGCTGGCATTGCGGAAGTTGACGCTCCTGAACTGGCCGATATCCAACATCAGCTTGTCGATATCCTGGGACACCAGCGCTGCGCCATTGAACAAAGGGGGCATCAGGCGCGCATCACTCGACAGTAGTACCGGTGACTTGGGCATCAGCCCCCCGAGCTTGAGCACGGTTTTCGACACCTTGGCCTTGAACACGCCTGAAACATCCGTGTACTCGCCGGGCCCGGCATCACCGAATGCGTTGGGCAACAACCCGGTGCCAGCACGTGCGCCGGATGAATCCAGCTTTACCCCCAACGCGCCGTAGACATCCAGCCCCAGGCCAACCAAGCCCTCGGTATAACCTGACTTCACATCGAGCATGAACGCCTGCGCCCACTCTTCGCGCTGGGACTGCGAGGCATTAGCTTGGCGGAAGTCGCGGTTGAAATAAAAGTTGCGCAGGTTCAGGGACGCGGTGCTGTCAGCCAGAAAGTCCGCTTTGGCCAAGCCAGGCAGGGCCAGAGCCGGTGTGATGCAGTACAGCGCGCAAGACCGCGCCAGACAACGCTTGTGCATGTCGAGGTTCCCAAGTGTTTATTGTTGTTGGTAGCACCAGGGCCAGCAGCCCCGCTGCGCCACCAGCATGGGCAGCGCACCACCGCTTGGGTATTGCGATTTGCTTAAGCTGCCCTTGCGTTAGGTAAAACAGGCGTCACCAGACGCTGTTAACCCCATCGAAAGGCTGCCTTTCGGGAAATCGAATTGTTCACTGGGCGACCCACGGCCATTCTGACCAGCATGCATTTCCGTCCATGACAACAAGAGGCCCAGACATGAAGGACGCTTTGATCGTTTCCCCCATTCGCACCCCAATCGGTAAATTCGGCGGCGCTCTGGCCTCGCTGACGGCTGACCACCTGGCGGCAACGATCATGCGTTCAGTGCTGGAGCGAACCGACATCGACCCGGCTTCGCTGGACGAAGTTGTCGTCGCCCAGTCCTACGCCTCCAGCGAAGCGCCGTGCATGGGGCGGTATGCCGCGCTGTTGGCCGACTTACCACTACAGGTGCCCGGCTACAGCCTCGATCGCCGCTGCGGTTCGGGCCTGCAGGCAGTGATCAACGCCGCCATGCAGGTGCAGACCGGCCATGCCGATGCAGTGATGGTGGTGGGTGTCGAAAGCATGAGCAACATCGAGTACTACAGCACCGACATGCGCTGGGGCTCACGCGCTGGCAGTGTCAAACTCCACGATCGACTGGAGCGCGGCCGCGAGCGTTCTCAGCCCGAGTCGCGCTGCGGGCGAATTTCCGGTATGCCTGAAACCGCGGAGAACCTGGCCCGCGACTATGCCATTACCCGAGAGGACGCCGACCAGTTCGCCGTTCGCAGCCACCTCAATGCTGCTCGTGCCTGGCAAGAGGGCCGCTTTGCCAATGAGGTCGTGCCGCTGGATGTGCCACGCAAGCACGGCGCCATTGCACAGGTTGCCATGGACGAAGGCATCCGGGCCGATGCCAGTGTCGAAACCCTGGCCGGCCTGCGCCCCCTGCTGCCCAACGGCGTATGCACTGCGGGCAATTCCAGTCAGCAGAATGACGCCGCTGCAGGCTGCCTGGTCGTTTCTGCCGACTACGCCGCCCGGCATGGACTACAGCCCTTGGCCAGGCTGGCCAACTGGGCCGCCGCCGGTTGCGACCCCTCTCGCATGGGTATCGGCCCGGTGCCGGCCGTAGCCCGCCTGCTGCAACGGACCGGTTTGAGTCTGGCTGACATGGACCTGATCGAGGTCAATGAAGCCTTCGCAGCCCAGGCACTGGCTGTGTTGCGCGCTTGGCAGCTGGAGGATTTCGAACGGGTGAACGTCAATGGTTCGGGCATTTCACTGGGACATCCAATCGGCGCGACCGGCATCCGGATCATGACTACCCTGCTCCACGAAATGCAGCGCCGCAATGCCCGCTACGGGCTGGAAACCATGTGCATCGGCGGTGGCCAAGGCCTGGCCGCCATCTTCGAACGCCTGTGAAACGGAGCTGCCGCATGCATTGGATCGAAGTCAACCAAGTGGCATTGCGCTTCCAACACCTACCGGCACAAGCACCGACCTTGATTTTGTTGCACGAAATGGGAGGCTCGCTGGAAAGCTGGGACCTGGTGGTAGCGCGCCTGGCTGGGCAGTTCAACATCCTGCGCTACGACACGCGCGGTGCCGGGCTTTCAGAAAAAGTCAGCGACAGCATCACCCTCGATGAGCACGTGGCCGATCTTGAGCAGTTGTTGACTGCTCTTGAGCTGGATGGCCCCGTGGCCATCGCCGGGGTAGCCGTTGGCGCAGCGATTGCCATACGCTTCGCCGCCCGCCACCAGCAACGGGTCAGCCACCTGATCGCGCTGTCACCCGCCTGTGGGGTGGCCGAGCAGGCGCGCGAGGCCACCCTAAATTGCGCAGCTAACGTACGCCAATTGGGCGTGCGCGCCGTCATTCCCGGTTTTCTGGAACGAACATGGCCACCGGCCCTGCGTACCGACAGCCTGTTGTTCGATGCCTTCAGCCGACGCTGGCTAAGCGCTGACCCGGCCTGCTTCGCCGCTACCCTGACGATGCTTGCGCACATGGATTTGCACACAGAACTCAAGCAGCTACCACCTCGCTCCCTACTAGTAGCGGGCGAGCACGATGCCCTGCGCCCACCGGCCGAAATCGACCGGCTGGCCAGATTTGCTGGCCACCTTGAGGCGCTGCACGTAGCCTCTGGACATTTCATGCCGATGCAAAGCCCCTTATGGGTAAGCACGCTGCTGCGACATTACATTCTCGGGTGCCACTCTGGCGCTCAAATTTACCGTGAGTTCATGGACTGCCCTGAGCACCAGATCTCTTCCAGCCGCCACGCGGCCTGATAACAACTAGAAGGACAATCACCATGATGCAGTCACGTATGATCGGAGACGTCAAGGTCACGCGGATTCTCGAATATGCAGGCCCCACCCATGACCCGGCTTTCCTGTTCCCCGAAGTGGACCGCCAAGTGCTTGAGGCGCACCAAGCGTTGATGGCGCCGCATCACTGGGTACCGCACATGAACAAGCTGATTGTCACCATCCAGTTCTGGGTCGTGCACGCGGGTGACAACATCATCGTGGTCGACACAGGTGTTGGCAATTTCAAACCACGCGCAGGAATCCCGCGCATGAATATGCTCAATACCCTGGTGCGTGAATGGATGATCGCCGCCGGCGCGCCGCCAGAGAAAGTCACTCATGTGGTGCTGACACACTTGCATGCCGATCATGTGGGCTGGAATACCACTTGGCAGGACGGACGCTGGGTACCTACCTTTCCAAATGCCAAGTACCACATTCCCAAGGAAGACTTCGTGTTCTGCCGCGAGGGCAAGAACAAGGAGCCTGGCGTGATCGATGTGTTCGGCGATGCGTTCTTCGACAGTGTTATGCCAATCGTCGACGAAGGCCTCGGGGTGATGATCGAGCCATCCCGAGAAATTGCCGATTGTCTAATCGTCGAGCCCGCACCGGGGCACAGCCCTGGGCAAGTGGCGTTTCGCATTCGCTCCCAAGGTGAGGAAGGACTGTTCTGCGGCGATATTTTCCACAGTCCGTTGCAAATCGTGCGCCCCGATATCAACTCCGGCTACTGCATCTGGGCCGACACCGCCCGGCACACCCGGCTGGACTTCCTTAACCGCGCCGCTGATCGGGAAGCCCTGCTGATGCCGGTGCATTTTGGCGAGCCGCATTGCGGATACATCCGCCGGCAAGGCGATGGTTTCTGCTTCGAGCCGGCCACCTGGTAAAGGCAGACAACGCGCTGCGGGGCGTGCGCGTGTGTGGACACCCCGCAGGTTTGAGCGGTACCGTGAAATACCCTGAGCTAGAAGCATTTGATCATGGCGATGCACTTCGATATCACTGACTTTCGGCTATTCATCAACATAGCCGAAACCAGCAGTCTTACCCGAGGGGCGGAGCGCTCGTTCCTTTCAGTACCAGCAACGAGCAACCGCATCAAGAACCTCGAAGATAACTTGGGCATGAAACTGCTGGAACGCTCCGCCCAGGGTGTAACCCTGACCAACGCCGGCAAGACCTACCTGCAGCATGCGCGAATCATTCTGGCGCAGTTGGAAATGCTCACCGGCGACCTGCAGGAGTTTGCCGTTGGCCTGAAGGGCCAGTTCCGCCTGCTAGCCAATACCACGGCGATCACCGAGTACCTGCCTCCCGTGGTTGGTGAATACCTCAAGACCCACCCGGATGTGCACATCGATCTACGCGAACGGCTCAGCGACGACATCGTGCGCAGCGTGCGCGATGGTAGCGCGGAACTGGGAGTGGTCTCGGGCAGCGTGGTCACCGACGGCCTGCAGAGCGTGCTGCTGGTATCCAGCCGGCTGATGGTGATCGCACCGCTTGGGCACCCGGTACTCGAGCGCCGCGAGGTGTTCTTCAAGGAGGCGCTGCAGTATGCGTTCGTGTCCCTGCTCGAAGGCAGCGCGATCAACGTATTCCTCAGCCGGGCCGCCTCGGCGCTGCACATCCCGATGACGATCCGCGTGCAGGTGGCGAGCCAGGATGCGATCTTTCGTATGGTCGAAGCTGGCGCCGGTATCGCCGTGGTACCGCATGCCTGCTATACCCGCCTGAAGGGCCAGCAGCAAATCGGCGCCTGCACCCTGCTCGACCCATGGGCGCTACGTACCTTCCAGTTGTGCGCGCAGGACTTCGATGGCCTGCCTACCTTCGCCCGCGAGTTCGCCAACAGCCTGGTCGAGTACCACCGCCCAGCCTTGACCGACGCCCCGCCGGCCTGAACCCCGCAGCACTGCCACCCGCCCTGCGAACATGCAGGGCGGGCTGCCTTGCGCCGCTCGGGCGGCGGCCATTAAGCAAAGGTTAACCTCGTATTCCGAAGACCGAAATTGTGACTGCCAGCCACCTTGGGCAAGCTGAGTCCATCAGGAGGGCTTGAGGTACGAGGCCACGCACCCGCCCTCGCCTTCCTGGTACCCCGTTGCCGGCCTTTGCCAAGGTCACAGCGCAAGATGCCAACAAGGAAAACAGTCATGATCGATAAGCTCTGCGCCAGCGCCCAGATTGCCGTGGCATCCATCCCCGATGGTGCAACGGTCGCCGTCGGCGGGTTCGGTGGGGCCGGTATGCCCAACGACCTGATCGATGCGCTGATCGAGCACGGTGCACGTGATCTCACCCTGGTCAGCAACAACGCCGGTCAAGGCGACAGTGGTCTGGCCGCATTGCTCAAGGCCGGGCAGGTCCGCCGGATTCTCTGCTCCTACCCGCGCATGACCGGTTCGTATGTGTTTGAAGCCCTCTACCGAGCCGGCAAGATCGAGCTGGAAATCGTCCCGCAGGGCAACCTGGCCGAACGCCTGCGGGCAGCCGGGTGTGGCATCGAGGGATTCTATACCCCCACCGGCTACGGCACCCTGCTGGCCAAGGACAAGGAAACACGCTTGATCGGCGGCCGCCAGTGCGTGCTCGAAACCCCTATCCACGTCGACTATGCCCTGATCAAGGCCGATGTTGGTGATCGCTGGGGCAACCTGACTTTCCGTAAAACCGCACGCAACTTCGGGCCGGTGATGGCCATGGCTTCCAAGCACACCATCGCCTCCATCGGCACCTATTGCCAGCTAGGAGAAATAGACCCAGAGCACGTGATCACCCCTGGCATCTTCGTCAAACAACTGGTGTTGCGCGACGCTGCCCCCCTTCTGAACATAGCAGGATGAGCCACATGGACATCAACACGCGTAACGCCATGGCCCTGCGGGTGGCCCGGGATATTCCCGAAGGTTCCTACGTCAATCTCGGTATCGGCCTACCTACCCTGGTCGCTAACCATTTGCCCTTGGACAAGGACTACTTCCTGCACAGCGAAAACGGCGTGCTGGGCCGCTGGCAGGCGTCGGACCCAGGTAGCGAGGACTGGGACATGATCAACGCTGGCAAGGAGCCCATCACGCTGAGCCCTGGCGCTGCGTTCTTTCACCACGCCGACTCATTCGGCATGATGCGCGGTGGTCACCTGGACATCTGCGTGCTCGGCGCCTTCCAGGTATCTGCCGAAGGCGACCTGGCCAACTGGCACACTGGTGCCGCAGATGCGATCCCGGCCGTTGGCGGCGCCATGGACCTGGCCATTGGTGCCAAACGGGTGTTCGTGATGATGGAACACCTGGCCAAGGATGGACGGAGCAAGCTGCTGCCCGCTTGCACCTACCCGGTGACCGGCCTGCGCTGCGTCAGCCGCATCTACACCGAGCTGGCCACCATGGACGTCACCGAAGCGGGTGTGAAGGTGATCGAACTGGTTGGCGACACTACAGCTGAGCAATTGCAGGCGGTGACCGGCGTAGCGCTGGATTTTTCCGCCATTGCCCCTACAGGCCAGGGCAGCCTACCTGCGCTGCGCGAGGTCGGTGAGGTGGTGCTGGAAATGCAGCGATGAACGGCTACCCGCAGTGGGACCAGCGTGACCTGACCGAACTGCTGTCACTGGAGCCGGTTACCGAGAACAGCTGGCGCAGCTATGTGTGCGATGCCAACATTCATGGCCAGGTCTTCGTTGGCCAACTGCTGGGGCAGGCCCTCTGGGCTCCCGCCCAGACCTGCCATGGGCGCTGCCCTGCCAGTCTACAGGTGACCTTCCTGAACCGTGCCGCGCCGCAGCAGTCCGTGGAGTTCAGCGTCGATACGCTACGCGACGGTCATCGCCTGTCCCGCCGGCTGATACATGGCGTACAGGGCGACGGCCTGATACTCAGCGCCAACGCCAGCTTCCAGGTGGCCCAGGCTGAGGCGCCGCCTAGGCCGGCGCGGCCCCGGCAGATACCGCCACCAGAGAGCCTGCCAACACTACCGCAGGCTTGCGCGCAAGACCTGCGGCAGTCCCGCCACTTGCAACTGCGTTGCAGCAAGGCTCCTTTGCTGGATATCCGCCCCGTTCCCTGTAGTGAGGGCCAAGCAAGCGTCGACTACTGGATGCGTCTGGTGCCACCGCTGGCTGGCGAGGGGGTTTTGCATCACGCCGCGCTGGCCTACATGTCATGTAGCTGGTTGCCTGCCGAGCTGTTGTCACAACCGGGCACCGACGTCCCAGAACTGCATTGGCAGATCAGCACCCTGAACCATAGCCTGTGGTTCCACAGTCAGACGCTGAACACCAACGACTGGCTGTTGTTCGCCAGCGAAGCCGTGGTTAGCCACGGTGGTCGTAGCCTGATCAGGACGCACATCTATCAAAGCAATGGTCGCCTGCTCGCCAGCATGGCGCAGGACCTGCTGGCCGTGGCGCGCACGTCTTGAGGTAGCGCTGCACAGATACTGCCAACCCAGTATTAATAACAATAAGGAACGCCACATGTTCGAATGGTACAAGACTGGCTCCCCGCGAGAGCGCAAGACATTCTGGGCCTGCTTTTCCGGTTGGGCTCTGGATACCTACGACGCACAGATGTTCAGTTTCCTGCTGCCGACCCTGATGGTGGTGTGGCAGATATCTAAGGGCGAGGCCGGGATGCTGGGCACCGCCGCACTACTGTCGGCCTCGCTGGGTGGCTGGATAGCCGGCATTCTCAGTGACCGTTATGGCCGGGTGCGTATCCTGGTGTTTACCATCTGCTGGTTCACCGCCTTCGGCGCGTTAGCCGGTTTTGCCCAAAGCTACGAGCAAATGCTGGTGCTGCGCACCCTCCAAGGCCTGGGCTTTGGCGGCGAGTGGGCGGTGGGCGCGGCCCTGATGGCCGAAGTGATCCGTCCCGAGCACCGGGGCAAGGCGTTGGGCTTCGTGCAAAGTGGTTTTGCCATCGGTTGGGCCCTGGCGGCTGTGGTGATGACCGCATTACTGGCTAACCTGCCGGCAGAAACCGCCTGGCGCGTCGCGTTCTGGGTCGGGGTGATACCGGCAATGTTCGTGCTGTTTATCCGCCGCCATGTCAAAGACCCAGAGATCTACCGGCAGGCTGCCAGCCAGGTGACGAAAAAAGCCTCCCTGGCTTCGGCCTTCGGCCCCGACGTGGTTCGCCTTACGCTGCTCGGGGCGATGCTGGTGACCGGCCTCCAGGCTGCTGCCTACACGATCATGGTCTGGCTGCCGACATTGATGGTGCAGGTACGCGGCCTGAAGCCAGGCCCAGTGGTGCTGACCATGCTGATCATGTGCGCCGGGGCTTTCGCCGGCTTCATCCTGACCGCCTACCTGGCTGACCGTTTCGGCCGCAGGCCCGCTTTGCTGGCGTTTTGCCTTGGCGCCTGGCTGTTCACCATGCTGTACATGCTAGTACCCATGAGCCCGACCGCACTTATGCTGATGAGCTTTCCGGTCGGGCTGTTCGCCACGGGCATCTTCGCAGTGATCGGGCCGTTCTTGAGCGAGCTGTTCCCAACCCACATTCGCACTACCTGCATGGGGTTTTCATACAACCTGGGTAAGTCGCTCGGCGCCCTCTCCGTGGCTGCCGTTGGCGTACTCTCGGAAAGCTTCGGACTGGCCCAGACCATCGGCGGTTTCTGCCTGGTCGCTTACGCCCTGGCCGTCACAGCCGTGCTGCTGCTCCCCGAGACGCGGGGCCTGCGCCTTGACGCCATCGACCATACGTTGCAGCCGACCGCGGCCGATGCGCCCTGCACCGTGCAACAGCCAGCCCGCCCCGAATAAACACCAAACCACGTTGAAACCTGGAGTAAGACAATGCTTTATCATGTAAAAATGGACGTGAACATTCCGCGCGACATCCCGCTCGAAACCGTCGAAGCCATTAAGGCCGCCGAAAAAAAACGCGCCACCGAGTTGCAGGAGGCAGGTAAATGGCCGCACCTGTGGCGCATCGTGGGGCAGTACTCGAACATCAGCATCATCAACGTCGAAAGCAACGATGAACTGCATGCACTGCTGTCGAGTCTGCCGCTGTTCCCCTTCATGACCATCCAGGTCACGCCGCTGGCCAAACATCCCTCTTCCATCGTGTGACCGCAGTGGCGGCCCCGCGCCGCCGCTTTCTCCCGTTCAATCACCCTCTTTGCAATGCTGAGACGTGGAGCCCTGCATGGCTGAAACCCTATCGCTGGAAAACCTCGAGTTCGCACACCTAATCCGCCCGGGTGAAACGGTCTTGTGGGGGCAGGCCACTGCCGAGCCGCTGCCGCTCACTCAGGTCCTGATGCAACAGCGGCATCGCGTCGGGCACTTTAGGGTGGTGCTGGGCATCGACCGCAGCGCCACCTGCCAAGCTGAACATGCAGACTGCGTAGAGTTCATCGCCTATTGCGGCGCCGGTGCCAACCGTGCGCTGGCCGACGCCGGGGCCCTGCGGATACTGCCCAGCCATTATTCGGACTTCGCCCGGATGCTGGCCAGCGGCGCGCTGGGCATCGATGTACTGATCGTGCAAGTGGCGCCCGCCGATAGCCAAGGCCGTTACAGCCTGAGCCTGGCCTGCGAATACCTGCTGGGCTGCGTGGACAGTGCGCGAATGGTGATTGCCGAAGTGAATCACCAAGCACCCTGGACCTGCTGCGAGCGCATGCTGACGGATCAGGACCTGGACATCATCGTTCACACAAATCGCCCGGTGCTGGAGAGCCCGCCCAGCCGTATTCGCGAAGCGGACCGGTTGATCGCCAGCCATATCGCCCACCTAGTGGACGACGGTGCGACATTGCAGACCGGTATCGGCGCCCTGCCCGACGCCGTACTCGGCGCGCTGGCCGAACACAGGGACTTGGGGGTACATTCGGGGAGCCTGGGCGATGGCGTTGCCGCGCTGATGCAATGCGGCGTAGTCACCAACCGGCGCAAGACAATTGACCGCGGAGTGACAGTGGGTGGCGTGCTGATGGGGTCCAAAGCGCTGTACGGGTTCGCCCACAACAACCCCGCACTGCAATTGCGCAGTACCCAGTACACCCATGATGCGCAGGTCATGGCCAACATCGAGCAGTTCGTGGCAATCAACTCTGCCATCGAAGTGGACTTGACCGGCCAGATCAACTCGGAAATGGCTGCGGGCAGCTATGTAGGAGCGGTAGGTGGCGCGCTGGATTTCACTCGTGCGGCACAGCGCTCGCGCGGCGGTTTACCAATCATTGCCCTGCCTTCGACGGCGGGCAGTCACAGTCGCATCGTTTGCCGGCTCAATGGACCAGTCACCATCGGCCGAAGCGATGCGGGCCTGATCGTGACCGAGTTTGGCGTTGCCGACTTGCGCGGCCTGACGCTGGACCAACGCATGCAGAAGATGCTGGCCATCGCCCACCCCGACCACCGAGCCGCACTCGAACAGGCCATCGAGTCGGGTAAGTGAACACCTGGCATGCATGCGAAATATTTGCTCGCAGTTCCACCACCAGCACTAGAACTCCACCTTACCCCGCCCCGCCTTGACAGTGCTCCGCCTGGCTTTTCCTTCCAGGCGGCGGGTCTTCGATCCAAGGGTCGGCTTGGTGGGGCGGCGTTTCTTCTCGGTCTTGCCGGCAGCGATGATCAACTCGGCAAGGCGAGCCAGTGCGTCAGCACGGTTCTGTTCCTGGGTGCGGTACTGCTGGGCCTTGATGATCAACACGCCGTCGCCGGTGATGCGACTGTCACGCAGCGCCAGCAGCCGCTCCTTGTAAAACTCGGGCAGCGATGAACCCGGGATGTCGAAGCGCAGGTGCACGGCGCTGGACACCTTGTTGACATTCTGCCCACCCGCGCCTTGCGCTCGGATGTATGTCAGTTCGATGTCGGCATCCGGCAGATGCACGTTATTGGAGATGGTCAGCATGACATGGCCCTTGTAATTGCCCTCTATTATTACAGCCGCCGCCGTTCTCCCATAGAACAATACACATCCCAGCCTGCTTAATCTGGAAGCATCATCTCAATTTTCCCTGCCAGTTCACGAAGTCCTGCCAGTCGAGACATGATCCGCTCGACAATTTCCAAACGGGCTGCCGCAGCATCACGCAAACCTTGCATCGACAGCAGAGCATCATCGGACTGAGCCAAGCCACTGCGCGCAGAGACGCCAAGCTGATCTATCCCTCCGCGAGCCTCACCCGCTGTACGTTCCAGACTTTGCGCGATTTGACGAATTTGCGCGCTGGAGTCCGCTACACGCCTAGAGAGGTTCCGCACCTCATCTGCCACCACGGCAAAACCGCGCCCATGATCCCCAGCCCTTGCCGCCTCTATAGCCGCGTTTAGAGCCAGAAGATTGGTTTGCCGGGCGATGTCCTGAATGCTCCCTACTAGCGCCGTGATCTCTACCGACTGACCACCCAGTTCGTTGAAGGCTTGGGCCAAATGAACCATTGACTGGTCAAGCGCCTTGAAGATTCCCGCCGAACCCTGGATGCTGCTTGAGCTTGTACTTACCTTGCCGCCGGCATCGCGAGCCAGCTGGTTAGCGAAGTCCATATCCTGCTCGGTATCTTCAATAGCACGGTTCAACCGCTGCAAGTCATCTCTGAGTCGAGAGTCAATCGCTACTGTCTCGGTTTTCTTTGCAATGTTTTCTGGGGGTACGCTTGGCACTCTCACCTCGTAAGGTACTTCAATACGTACCTCTACCCTCTCGACTCTCTCGAAATGGTACAGCCACCCTGCAACGAGCAACGACAGCCCGGTGATTGACAGGCCTGTAACGAGATGCTCAGGATAAAACAGTGTTGCCAAGCAAGCGATTACCCCACAGCTCTGGACTATTGCGGCAAGGCAAAGACGCTTCGTGACTTTTGACATAGTGGTCCCCAACCCGCATGCCCAGTGGCCTGTCGAGTTCAATTCATTATTCTTATCCCGTGGTTAGGCTATCGACTGACTAACGTAAACACTATCCGCTTTGTGCAGAGTTGTATCCCCCGCCCTCGCCCCCTCCGCTTACGCAGAACCGGCTAACGCCGTGCTATAAAGACTTGATTACGTCATACCGCAACTGTCTGACATCCAACATTACAGAGGTGAGAATGGCTGAGAATAATTGGGATCGGGTACCTATTGACTCGCAAAGCATCGATGCGCCGCTATCGCGCGCAGCGGTGTTTCTCACATTGACGGTCGCGGAGGGCCGGGACGCCCTACAGTCGATCGCTGGCGTCCTGGAGGGGTTGGACGACCTGATCAAGACCGTCGGTTTCCGCGATCTGAACGGTCGGCTGTCATGCATCACTGCGCTGGGCTCAGCACTGTGGGACCGTTTCCAGACTGGCAAACGCCCAAAGGAATTGCGCCCCTTTGCGCCGATCAAGGGCCCGACACATTCGGCGCCAGCCACACCCGGCGACCTGTTCTTCCATATCCGGGCCGAGCGGGAAGATCTCTGCTTTGAATTCGAGCGCCTGCTGCTGGATCAATTGGGCAGCAGCGTGACACTAGCTGATGAAGTGTCGGGATTTCGCTACTTCGACTCCCGAGACTTGCTTGGCTTCGTTGATGGTACGGCCAATCCGACAGGCCATGACATAGGCGCGTCAACACTGGTCGGTAATGAGGATCAGGAGTTCGCGGGCGGTAGTTACGTGGTGGTGCAGAAGTATCTGCATCAAATGCAGCCGTGGGCTCGACTTTCCAAGGACGAACAGCAGCAGATCATCGGTCGGGAGATCGTCAGTAATGTCGAATTGCCTGACGCAACTAGCGGCCAGAAGTCGCACAAGACCCTCGCCACGATCGTAGACGACGACGGCACCGAGCACGATATCTTGCGCGACAACATGCCCTTTGGTCGCCCTGGCCATGGCGAATACGGCACATACTTCATCGGCTACTCCCGGCATCTGTGGGTGACTCAAAAGATGCTGGAGCGCATGTTCCTCGGCGATCCACCGGGCATGCATGACCGACTGCTCGATTTCTCGACCGCGCACACCGGCGCCATATTCTTCGCGCCCGCCCCCCGCACGCTGAGCGAACTTATTCAGGCGCTGCAGACTTAGTGTGGGCAGTTCAGTGGTCAATGGGTACTTTGCGGCTCATTGACTATTGAACACTGCTCATTGATAACTGTTTCAGCCTTCAATAGTGCAAAACACTTTATCGATCTCGGAAACCACCTGCTTCGTTGCCTCTTCGATGGTTCCTTCGTTACGGCACAGAACCCAACCATGATCTGTAACCGCTCGCTCGAACGCCTCGGTACATGCCACCTGCTCATCCAGGCGATGGATCACCGTGCTGCCCAGCCCACGCGCTCGTGCCGCGGCCCTTGCCCATGACGTATCAGCAGCCGTGACGACCCCCACATGCAAATCTGGCACTCGCACCTCTCGATCGATGTTCAACCGCAAGATCTCGGCGAACGGGACCGTGCGGCGAAATGCAGCATCGGACGGATACCAGCGATCGATCAAGATAATGCTGCCCGCTGGCTGCCTGGGTAGCACGTGCCGGGAAATCCAGGCACGGCTTTCAGCAAAGCGCTCACAAACCCTCAACTCCAGCTCCCGGGACGGGCTTCTGGCGAGTTCGTTGACGAGGGCCATGGTTTCCCCCCTGCAAGGGTCGCTTTTTTTCTCGCAAAGCCGGATCACCTTCTTGTTGTCGGCCCTCAGGGCTTTGGTCACGGCCTCCAGAAGTGTGGTTTTGCCGGTGCCCTTGGGCCCATCCAGAGAAACAAATAGCGGGCGCTTCATCATTCGATACCAATTGGACTATGGGCAGGATAGGACCATCGATCGCAGCCTCCTTCAAGGGCCACCCGGCAGGGGTACATTTGTACCCCGCAGGATTCTCCGATGAGCGCGGGGACAACCCGATAACCTAGGTCAACCCAGCTGCGCCTGCAGAAACAGCGAAAACAGCTCCGACTGCGACTTGATTCCCAACTTGCTGTACATATGCTTGCGGTGCACTTTCACTGTTTCAACCGAGATTTCAAGCTTGCGAGCGATCTCCTTGCTGGAACAGCCACTGAGCATCAGTCGACCGACTTCCAGCTCACGCCCGGTCAGTGGCGCCTCCATCTGCTCGACCCTTGCCTCCATGCGGCTCTGCCAATGCGGCGCCGGGTTGCTGGCAGCCTCCAGCAACTCACGCTCAAAGGTCATCCGCTGGCGCATAAGGGCGGTGACCCACGGGCGCAACAGTTCAAGAAGAGTCACCTGCTCGATACTGAATCGGCGCTTGCTGCCGAGCGACAGGCATAGCGTGCGCTGCGCATCCAGCTGAACGTTGAACTGCAGTTCATCCGCTACCACATTGAGGCGAAAATATCGCTGATAGTAGTCCGTCTGCTCGAAACACTCTGGGGCGACATCCGCCAGTCGAACCAGGCCAGATACCGCTGACTCACGGCTGGCCACGTAGAACGGGTCCAACAGATAAATGCCCTTCAGGTAATCCTGAAACAATGGATCAGGGCTACCGTCCTCACTGGGGCATTCGGCGAATACTTGCGGGCGCCCGGCAGAGAACAGCAATGCAACCCAGCTGTCGCAGGCAACATACTCATTCAACAGCCGCACCAGGGCTGTCCAGAAGTGGTCCTTGTCGAGCGTGTCGATCAGTTGGCCCACCGATCGGTGCCAGGCAATGTCGTGCAGCGTAAAATTCATCCTCTACCCCTGTTGGGTTACCACGTGGGCGTAATACCCCCGCCGTGACGACCACCCCCATAATCCGGGCTAGCTTACGCTGACCGAACCTGTACCGGGATCGTTTTTTACGCCCCTATGCCGCTAGAGCATGGCGGCCGAAGCTGTTAGTCGAGGATTAGAAATGAAGGTCGAGCTTGTCCAATTGGCCGGTCGCGATGGCGATACCGCGTACAACCTGCAGCGCACCGTCGACGCGATCGGCAACTGCGGCGCCGATACCGATCTGCTGGTGTTCCCTGAAACCCAGCTGATGGGTTTTCCTACCGAGGAAAACATCGATCGCATAGCCGAGCCACTGGATGGCCCAAGCATCATGGCGATCCATCAGGCCGCGCAAGCGCGGGATGTTGCCGTAGTGGTAGGTATGGCCGAGGCTGGCGACGACGGTCACTTCTACAACACTACCGTGCTTATCACGCCTGAAGGCGTGGCACTCACCTACAGAAAGACGCATCTGTGGGCATCGGATTGCGGTGTTTTCACCCCTGGCGACCGCTTTGCAACGGCCATGTTCAAAGGCTTTCGCGTTGGTCTGTTGATCTGCTTCGACATCGAGTTCCCTGAGACCGCCCGGGCCCTGGGGCAACTGGGTGCCGAACTGATCATCGTCACCAATGGCAACATGGACCCTTACGGGCCAACCCACAAAAGCGCCATCACGGCACGCGCCATGGAGAACCAGGCCTTCGCAGTCATGGTCAATCGCGTGGGTGACGGTGATGGCGGGCTGGTCTTCGCTGGCGGCAGTGCCGTTGTCGACCCCTATGGCCAGCTGCTGTGCGAAGCGGGCCGGGGCGAGTGTCGCATGACCGTCGCGCTGGACAAGGATCAACTGCAGCAATCCAGGCGCGATTACACCTACATCGCGCAGCGCCGCATGCAACTGCCAGGCGAACAGGTCGAGCGCGAAGACGGCGTTCGAGAACTGATCATCCCCTCCTGAGCATTGCGCCATTCCAGGCCCACCCGGAATGGCAACCAAGGCCGCCAAGAACGGCAGCGCGTCCGACTCTGAATAACAATCACAAGCTGGAGCAAGCAGTAATGGCCAAACTCAAGCGAACACTTTCGCTGGGATCGGTGGTGCTTTTCGGCATCGCCTACATGACCCCAATCATCGTCCTGGGCACCTTCGGTATTCTGGCTGAGACGACGGGAGGGATGGTACCCGCGGCCTACCTTGCGGCCGCCATCGCCATGCTGTTTACCGCCTTGAGCTACGGGAACATGGCCCGTGCCTTCCCGGTTGCCGGCTCCGCCTATAGCTACGTTCGTAAATCGATCAGCCCACAGCTGGGCTTCATCACGGGTTGGGCGGTGTTGCTCGACTACCTGTTCCTGCCCATGGCGATCTGGCTGATTGGCGCGGCTTATCTGCACTCTGCATTTCCAGGCGTCCCACAGGCCATCTGGATATTGGCGTTCATCGCTGTAACCACAACGATCAACGTGATTGGCTTGCGCCTGGCCAAAACTGTCAATGGCTTGCTGATGTTCATTCAGTTGCTGGTGCTGGCGGCGTTCGTTGCCCTCGCCGTGCATTACGTGTGGGGCGATCCGACAGTGCCACTGTGGACACTCGAACCGTTCTATCAGGAGGGTGCCCAGTTGCCGCTGATCATGAGCGGTGCCGCGATCGCCTGTTATTCCTTCCTGGGCTTCGACGCGGTCAGCACCCTTACCGAGGAAACCAAGGAGCCACGCAAGAACATCCCGAGAGCCATCCTGTTGATCACCTTGCTGGGTGGAGGGTTGTTCATCGCCTGTAGCTACTTCGTTCAGCTCGCCCACCCATCGACAACCTTCACCAACGCGGATGCAGCCGCTTACGAGATTGCCCAGAACATCGGTGGCGATATCTTCGTCAGCATTTTCCTGCTGGGGCTGATCGTCGGCCAGTTCACCTCAGGCCTTTCGGCTCAAGCCAGCGCCTCCAGGTTGTTGTATGCGATGGGGCGTGACGGTGTGCTGCCAAAATCGTTTTTCGGGAAGCTGAGCGAGCGTTTCAGCACGCCTGTGCCCAGTATCATCCTGTGCGGGGTAGTCGCCCTGCTCGCCTTGCGCATGGACGTGACGACTTCCACCTCGTTCATCAATTTTGGCGCCTTCCTTGCCTTTAGCCTGGTGAACCTGGCGGTGATCTTTCACTACTGGCTTGCCATGAGCAATCGTGGCGCCAAGGCGGTGTTGATGTATCTGGCGTTTCCCCTGGTGGGGCTGGTATCCAACGTGTGGCTGATGGCAAGCCTGGACCACCTGGCAATTTACCTCGGGGTTGGCTGGCTTTGCCTTGGAATGCTCTATCTGACCGTGATTACCCGTGGTTTCAGGCGGCCTCCCCCGGAGATGCACTTCGAGGAAGCCTGAAACCTGATACCAGTCAGTCAAGCGATTTTGGGGCCGCTTTGCGTCCATCGCAGGCAAGCCAGCCCCACAGGTACCGCATCAGGGCTGACAAGTGTTTGCCACAAGATATGCAGCGCGTGTGAGATCGAGCGCCGCCCGCGCGGCGCATCGCGAGCTGGCGCTCGCTCCTACGTTTGTTTCGGGCCAATTATTCCTGGGGGATTTGCGCGCGAACGCCTTGGCGCATGGCTCAATATCGCGTCGTACGAACAAGGCGGTCGCGCGCGCCTGTCACAGGCCTCACTGGCCCGAAACAAACGTAGGAGCGAGCGCCAGCTCGCGATGCGCCGCGCG
>NZ_JYKS01000047.1 GCF_000935045.1 Pseudomonas sp. 10-1B | reverse complement strand
GCGAAGAATCCAGCATGGTGGATGGCACCGGCTTTGCCGGTGTTCGCGGCTAAAGCCGCTCCCGCATGGACCGCGCAGGCCCACAGCCTGCGCCCGAAACCTGCACAGTACCTGTGGGAGCGGGCTCGCCCGCGAAGAATCCAGCATGGTGGATGGCACCGGCTTTGCCGGTGTTCGCGGCTAAAGCCGCTCCCACATGGACCGCGCAGGCCCACAGCCTGCGCCCGAAACCTGCACAGTACCTGTGGGAGCGGGCTCGCCCGCGAAGAATCCAGCGCGGTGGATGGCACCGGCTTTGCCAGTGTTCGCGGCTAAAGCCGCTCCCACATGGACCGCGCAAGATCAGATTTTGAGCAAGACAGTTGCCCCCACAAAAGCTCTGCGTGTGCTTCAGTCCTGCTCGGCAAACGCCTGTTCGGCGTCCCAGCCGCCGCCCAGCGCAGCCACCAGTTGCACACTGGCCACCAAGCGCCCTTGCAGCAGGTTCAGCACGCTGCGCTCGTTGCTCAGCGCCGTGGTCTGCACGTTGACCACATCCAGGTAACCGATCAGCCCGGCGCGGTACTGGTTCTCGGTCAGGCGCAGCGACTCGCGGGCGGCTTCCAGTGCCTCCTGGCGCACCGCGGCTTCATCGCCATACACCTTCAACTGCACCAGCAGGTTTTCCACTTCCTTGAAGCCATCCAGCACGGTCTGCCGGTACTGCGCCACAGTCTGGTCATACGCCGCCACCGTGCGATCCACCTCGGCGCTACGCTTGCCAGCGTCGAACAGGGTCAACGCCAGCTGCGGGCCTACCGACCAGTAACGGTTGGGCAGTTCGATCCAGTTGCTGAAGCTGCTGCTGGAGTAACCGCCACTCATGCTCAGGCTCAGGTCCGGGAAGTATGCCGCCCGCGACACGCCGATGTTGGCGTTGGCAGCCATCACGTTGCGCTCGGCCGCGGCGATGTCCGGGCGCCGCTCCAGCAACTGCGAAGGCAGGGCAAGCGGAATCTGTGGCAGCGCCGGAATGTCCTTGCTGTCGGCCAGGGCAAAGTCCGCCGGAGGCTTGCCCAGCAGCACGGCAATGGCGTTCTCGAACTGCGCGCGCTGCCAGATCAGGTCGATCAGGTCGGCCTGGGTGCTCTTGAGCTGGGTGCGCGCCTGGGCCACCGCATCCGGGCCGGCGACACCGGCACGGTACTGGTTTTCGTTCATCCGCAGCGAGCGTTCATAAGCCGCCACGGTGGCTTCCAGCAGGCGCTTTTGCTCATCGATCACTCGCAGTTGCAGGTAGTTCTGTACCAGTTCCGACTGCTGGCTCAAGCGGATCGACGCGAGATCGGCCAAGCTGGCTTCGGCACTGGCCTCATTGGCGTTGAGGGTTTCGCGCAGCTTGCCCCACAGGTCGATCTCCCAGCTCACGCCCAGTTGGGCGTTGTAAGTGTTGCGAATGCCGCTGCTGTTGTTGGACAAGCTCGAACTGGAGCTGCCGGTACCCTGAGCCGAGCGGTTCTTGCTGACACTGAGGTCGAGGCTGGGGAACAACGCTGCACGGCTGCTGCGCACCAGCGCCTGGGCCTGACGGTATTGGGCTTCCGACTGGGCCACGGTCTGGTTGCTGCGGTTGAGCTCCTCGACCAGCGCATTGAGCCCGGTATCGCCGTAGATTTCCCACCAGGCGCCACGGGCAATGGCGTCGGACGGCGCGGCCTGGGTCCAGCCCTCGGCGTGCTTGAACTGCGCCGCCGTGCTGTTCAGCTCGGGGCGCTGGTAGTCCGGGCTCAGGGTACAGGCGCTGAGCAAGGCCACGCACAACCCGGCGCCGAGCAGGCGTGAGCCACGCCCACGGGTCAGCATCTGCAGGGCACAGTGAAGTGGAGTCTGGGCAAAAGTCATAGCGGGGTATCCAGGGCGGCGTCGGTGCGCACGCCGCGCCAACGGTTGAAACGGTGACGCAGGCGGTCCAGGTACAGGTAGACCACCGGCGTCGTGTAAAGGGTGAGGACCTGGCTGAACACCAGGCCACCGATGATGGTCAGGCCCAGCGGCTGGCGCATTTCCGCGCCCTCTGCGTGGCTCAGCAACAGCGGCAAGGCGCCGAGGATGGCCGCCAGGGTGGTCATCAGGATCGGCCGCAGGCGCAGCAGGCAGGCGCGGCGGATCGACTCCTCCGGCGACAGGCCCTGGTGGCGCTCCAGTTGCAGCGCCAGGTCGATCATCAGGATGGCATTCTTCTTCACCACGCCAATCAACAGGAACAGCCCCAGCAGCGAGATCAGACTGAACTCGCCCCCTGTGACGTACAGCGCCAGCAAGGCCCCCACGCCGGCCGAGGGCAGTGTCGAGAGAATGGTCAGCGGGTGAATGTAGCTTTCGTACAGGATGCCCAGCACCAGGTACACCAGCACCAGCGCGCCAAGGATCATGAACGGCTGGCCCTCCTGGGTCTTGGCGAAGGCGTCGGCGGTACCGCCCAGCTTGGCGATCACCTCCTCGGGCAGGCCCAACTTGGCCACCGCGCGCTCCAGCGCCGCCATGGCCTGGTCGGGGCTGTAGCCTTCGGCGACGTCGAAGGCGATGTCTTCGGAGGCGAACTGGCCTTCGTGGCTGACCCGATCGTTGGCCAGGCTGTTCTCGTAGTGGGCGATGGTCGACAACGGCACCCGGGCGCCGTCGGCGGTGATCACCTGCACTTGCTCCAGGGTACTCGGGTCCCAGGCGTATTTCGGGTTGATCTCCAGCACCACCTGGTACTGGTTGAGGCTGTCGTAGATGGTGGAAATCTGCCGCTGGGCGTAGGCGTTGTTCAGCACTGTGGTGACCATGTCCATGTCGATACCCAGGCGCTTGGCCTGGTCGCGGTCGACCACCAGGGTCACCTGTTGGGTGCCGGCACCGTCGCGGGCGTCGATGGCGGTCAGCTCCGGCAATGCACGCACGGCCGCGACCACCTTGGGGAACCACTCGCGCAACGCTGCCAGGTCGCCGCTCTGCAAGGTGTACAGATACTGCGACGACGTCTGGTCACGGCCACCACCGCCCAGTTGCAAGTCCTGGTCGGCCATCAGGTACAGACGCCCACCCGGCACCTTGGGCATCTCCTTGCGCAGGCGCTCGATGACCTTCTGCGCATCGATCTTGCGCTCGCTGATCGGCTTCAGACGCACCAGCACCATGGCGTTATTGGTGCCGCTGTTGCCACCGATGAAACCGGCAACGCTCTGCACTGCCGGGTCGGCCAGCAAGGCACGGCGGTAGATTTCCATCTTCGGCTGCATCACGGTGAACGACAGGCCGTCGTCGCCACGGATGAAGCCCATCAACTGGCCAGTGTCCTGCTGCGGCATCAGTGTCTTGGGCACCACCACGTACAGGGCGATGTTGATGCCGATGGTCACCAGCAGGCTGAACAGGGTCAGGCGCTTGTGCCGCAGGGCCCAGCCCAGGCTCCGGTCATAGGCGTTGACCATGCGCTGGTGCAGCTTGTCGCTCCAGCGCTGCAGGCGGGTCTGCTCGGCCTGATGCGGCTTCAGCCAGCGGGCGCACAGCATCGGCGTGAGGGTGAGCGACACCACAAGCGACACGATGATCGCCGCCGCCAGGGTGATGGAAAACTCCTGGAACAGGTTACGCACGATGCCGCCCATGAACAGGATGGAGACGAACACCGCCACCAGCGACACGTTCATCGACAGTAACGTGAAGCCCACTTCCTTGGCGCCGAGGAAGGCCGCCCTCATCGGCGGCTGGCCGTCCTCGATATGCCGGGAGATGTTCTCCAGCACCACGATGGCGTCGTCCACCACCAAGCCGGTGGCGAGGATCAGTGCCATCAGCGACAAGTTGTTGAGCGAAAAGCCGCACAGGTACATGACCGCGAAAGTGCCCACCAGCGACACCGGCACCGCCAGGCTGGGGATCAGCGAGGCGCGCAGGCTGCCGAGGAACAGGTAGACCACCAGGATCACCAGCACCACGGCGATCAGCAGGGTGTGTTCGGCCTCCTTGAGGGTGGCCTTGATCACCGGGGAACGGTCCATGGCCACGTTCAGTTGCACGCTGGCCGGCAGCAGCGACTGCAGGGCGGGCAACTGCGCCTTGATCTGGTCGACCGTTTCGATGATGTTGGCGCCAGTCTGGCGGTTGACCACCAGCAACACCGCACTCTGGTCATTGAAGAAGCCGCTGTTGTAGCGGTTTTCCACGCCGTCGGTAATGGTCGCCACGTCGGACAGGCGCAGGATGGTACCGTTCTGCTGGCGGATCACTACCGGCTCGTAGCTCCTGGCGTTTTCCAACTGGTCGTTGGCACGCACCTCCCAGCTGCGCTCGGCGTCCTCGACAAAGCCCATCGGCCGGCGCTGGTTGGCGTTGGCCACGGCAGTGCGCACGTCGTCCAGCGACAAGCCGTACTGGTTGAGCAATTGCGGCTCGACGGAAATACGCACCGCCGGCAGCGAACTGCCGCCGATCTGCACCTCCCCTACCCCCTGCACCTGGGCCAGGCTCTGCGACAGGATGGTGTCGGCCAGGTCGTACAGCTGGCCTTTCTGCAGCACGTCCGAGGTCAGCGACAGCACCATGATCGGTGCCTGCGACGGGTTGATCTTCTTGTAGGTAGGCATGCTGCGCATGCCGCTGGGCAGCAGGTTGCGGGTAGCGTTGATCGCCGCCTGCACCTCGCGCGCCGCACCGTCGATGTCGCGGCCCATCTCGAAGCCGATGATCACCCGGGTGGAGCCCTGGTTGGAGCTGCTGGTCAGTGTGGTCACACCGGCGATACTGCCCAGCTTGCGCTCCAGCGGCGTGGCCACGGTGGACGCCATGACCTCGGGGCTGGCACCGGACAGGTTGGCCGACACCACGATCACCGGGAAGTCCATTTGCGGCAGCGGCGCCACCGGCAGCAGGCCGAAGCTGACCCCGCCCAGCAGCATGATCGCCAGGCTCAGCAGCATGGTCGCTACCGGGCGACGAATGAAAGGACCGGACAGGTTCATGCCTCGGCCTGCTGCGCGTCAGTGGCCGGGCGCCAGCGACGTGCCAGGCGGTCGAAATACAGGTAGATGACCGGTGTGGTGAACAGCGTCAGCACCTGGCTGACCAGCAGTCCACCGACCATCACCAGGCCCAGTGGCTGGCGCAGTTCGGCGCCGGAGCCGGTGGCGAGCATCAGCGGCACGGCGCCGAACAGCGCGGCCAGGGTGGTCATCAGGATCGGGCGGAAGCGCAGCAACGCCGCCTGGTAGATGGCATCGCGCGGGCTCATGCCCTGGTGGCGCTCGGCCTCCAGGGCGAAGTCGATCATCATGATCGCGTTCTTCTTGACGATACCGATCAGCAGGATGATGCCGATGATGGCGATCATGCCCAGGTCATTGCCGCTGATGAGCAAGGCCAGCAAGGCACCGACCGCCGCCGATGGCAGGGTCGAGAGGATGGTCACCGGGTGGATGTAGCTCTCGTACAGCACGCCCAGCACGATGTACATGGTCACCACTGCCGCCAGGATCAGCAGCAAGGTGCTCGACAAGGATGCCTGGAAGGCCTGTGCAGCGCCCTGGAAGCGGGTTTGCACGCCCAGCGGCATGCCGATGTCCTGTTGCACCTGCTCGATCACCTGCACCGCTTCGCCCAGCGATGCACCGTGGGCCAGGTTGAACGACAGGGTTACCGCCGGGAACTGGCCGATGTGGGAAATCGCCAACTGCGCCTGGCGCTGCTCTATGCGCGCCAACGCCGACAGGCGTACCTGGCCGCCATCGGTGGCCTTGACGTGGATCGATTCCAGCGCCTGCGGGCCGATCACCGCAGCATCCTGCGACTGCAGCACCACGCGATACTGGCTGGCCTGGGTGTAGATGGTCGAGATCTGCCGCTGGCCGAAGGCGTCGTACAAGGCGTTGGTGATCTGCGACACGCTGATGCCCAGGCGGCTGGCCATGTCACGGTCGATCACCAGGTACACCTGCAGGCCCTTGTCCTGTAGATCGCTGGCCACGTCGGCCAGTTCCGGGCGCTGCTGCAGCGCCTGTACCAGCTTGCCGCTCCACTGCGCCAGCAGGTCGGCGTCCGGCGACGACAGGCTGAACTGGTACTGGGTACGGCTGACCCGGTCTTCGATGCTCAGGTCCTGCACCGGCTGCATGAACAGGCGGATACCCACCAGCCGGTCGACTTGCGGCTGCAGGCGGCTGATCACTTCGCTGGCGGTGACATCGCGCTCGCCATGGGGCTTGAGGTTGATCAGCAGGCGGCCGCTGTTGAGCGTGGCGTTGTCGCCATCGACGCCAATGTAGGACGACAGGCTCTGCACCGCCGGGTCCTGCAGGATCACCTTGCTCAGGGCCTGCTGGCGCTCGCTCATGGCAGCGAACGAGGTGGACTGCGGCGCTTCGGAAATACCCTGGATCACCCCAGTGTCCTGCACCGGGAAGAAGCCCTTGGGCACCACCATGTACAGGAACACGGTCAGCACCAGGCTGGCCACGGCCACCAGCAAGGTTAGCGGCTGGCGCTTGAGTACCCACTGCAGGGCACTGCCGTAGTGCTTGATCAGCCAGTCGATCCAGGCACCGCTGGCACGGTAGAAACGCCCCTGCTCTTCTTCCTTGGGCTCGCGCTTGAGCAGCCGGGCGCACATCATCGGCGTCAGCGTCAGCGATACCACCAGGGAAATCAGGATGGCCACCGCCAGGGTGATGGCGAACTCGCGGAACAGGCGGCCGACCACATCGGCCATGAACAGCAGCGGGATCAGTACCGCGATCAGCGAGAAGGTCAGCGAGATCAGGGTGAAGCCGATTTGCCGGGCGCCCTTGAGCGCGGCCTGCATAGGCGTCTCACCTTCCTCGATATGCCGAGAAATGTTCTCCAGCATGACGATGGCATCGTCGACCACGAAGCCGGTAGCGATGGTCAGGGCCATCAACGTCAGGTTGTTGACCGAGAAGCCAGCCAGGTACATCACGCCGAAGGTGCCGATCAACGACAGTGGCACGGCAATCGACGGGATGATGGTGGCGCTGAAACGGCGCAGGAAGACGAAGGTGACCATCACCACCAGGGCGATGGCGATCAGCAGTTCGTGCTGCACATCCTTGACCGCGGCGCGGATGGTCTGGGTGCGGTCAGTCAGCACCGAGACATCGAGACCAGCCGGCAGATTGTCGGTGATCGACGGCAGCATCTGCTTGATGCGGTCGACCACTTCGATCACGTTGGCACCCGGCTGGCGCTGGATGTTCAGCAGCACCGCCTGGTTCTCGTTGGCCCAGGCGGCCAGGCGTTCGTTTTCCGCGCCGTCGACGATTTCGGCCACGTCTTTCAGGCGCAGCGGCGCACCGTTGTTGTAGGCCAGAATCAGGTTGGCGTATTCCTCGGGGGAACGCAGCTGGTCGTTGGCGTCGAGCATCGACACCCGGGTCGGGCCGTCGAAGTTACCCTTGGGCTGGTTGACGTTGGAAGCACCGATCAGCGTGCGCACATCATCCAGGTTCAGGCCGTTGGCGGCCAGGGCGTCGACGTTGACCTTGATCCGCACCGCCTGGCGCTGGCCACCGGCGATGCTGACCATGCCCACGCCGCTGATCTGCGCCAGCTTCTGTGCCACGCGCGTGTCGACCAGGTCGTTGAGCTTGGGCAACGGCATGGTCTTGGACGAGATCGCCAGGGTCAGCACCGGGGTATCGGCCGGGTTGACCTTGTTGTACACCGGCGGTGCCGGCAGGTCGCTAGGCAGCAGGTTGCTGGCGGCGTTGATCGCGGCCTGCACCTGTTGCTCGGCGACGTCCATGTTCATGTCGAGGTTGAAGCGCAGGGTCAGCACCGAGGCACCGCCGGAACTGGTCGAGGCCATCTGCTCGAGGCCCGGCATCTGGCCGAACTGACGCTCCAGTGGTGCGGTGACGGCACTGGTCATGACCTGCGGGCTGGCGCCGGGGTACAGGGTCATGACCCGGATGGTCGGGTAATCCACCTGCGGCAAGGCGGAAACCGGCAGCAACTTGTAGGCGATCAGGCCGGCCAGGACGATGGCCAGCATGCTCAGCGTAGTGGCGACCGGCCGCAGGATGAACAGACGCGAGAGGTTCATGCGCCCGCCTTGCCTGCTGCTTTACCCGGCTGTGCCTCGCCCGTCTGCGCCGAGCCCTTGGTGTCCTGGCCCTGCAGGTGCTGGCCGGGGGTGGTCGGCACTTGCGAGCTGTCTTCGACCACTTCCACCTTGGAGCCTTCGCGCAGGCGGTCGGTGCCCTCCAGCACCAGGCGGTCACCCGTGGCCAGACCCTCGAGGATCACGCTGTTCTCGCCGTCGCTGGCACCGACCTTGAGCTTGCGGACGTTCACGGTGCTCTCGGCGTTGACCACATAGGCGAAGGTACCGTCGGTGCCGAACTGGATGGCCGCTGCCGGAGCGATGACCACCTGTTTGAGGGTGTCGGCCAGCAGGCGCACGTTGACGAACTGGTTGGGGAACAGGGCCAGGTCCTTGTTCTCGAAGCGGCCCTTGAACTTCAGGGTACCGGTAGTGGTATCGATCTGGTTGTCGATGCTGCCCAGTACCCCGGTGGACTGCAGCTTGCTGTCACTGCGGTCCCAGGCCTCGACCGGCAGGCTGGCACCGCTGCGGTAGCGCTCCAGCACCGTGCTCAGTTCGGTTTCCGGCAGGGTGAAGGCCACGCTGATCGGCTCGGTCTGGGTAATCACCACCAGGGCGGTGGTGTCGTTGGCCGCCACCAGGTTGCCCAGGTCGAGCTGGCGCAGGCCGACGCGGCCGGTGATCGGCGCGCGGATCTGGGTGAAATCGAGGTTCAGGCGGGCGTCGTTGACCTGCGCCTGATTGGTCTTGACCAGCCCCTGGAACTGCGCCACCTGCGCTTCGGCGGTGTCGAGGGTTTGTTTGGCGATGCTGTCTTCGGCATACAGGCCTTTATAACGGGCCAGGTCGACCTGGGCATTTTTCAGCTGTGCCTGGTTCTGTGCCAGGGTGCCTTCGGCCTGCTGCAGGGCGATACGGTACGGGCGCGGGTCGATTTCGGCGAGCAGGTCGCCGGCCTTGACCTGCTGGCCTTCCTTGAAGTGGATCTTCACCAGCTCGCCCGCCACGCGGCTGCGCACATTGACCGTGTTGGTCGCGGTGACGGTGCCCAGGGCCTTGTAATACAGCGGGAAGTCGCCTACCCGCACCGGTTCGACGCGCACCGGCACCGCTTCGCTGGAGCCGCCGAAACCTGGGCGCCCCCGCATGCCCATGCCCATGCCCTTGCCACCGCGCCCACCACTGGCCGCTTGATGCTCAGGCGTTGCTGCAGGCCACAGCCACCAGGCCAGTGCAACCACCAGCAGCAGGATCAGCAGGCCGACGAGCCAGCGACGGGGGGAACGGGAATTGGACGCTTGCATGGGTTGAACGAGCCTTGTTCGGAATGACGACTTGGAGAGGGTGAACGATAAGCACTGGCATCGTTTTAGCAAAGGCCCTTTACCAGAGGTTTACCTTTGCCTGACGTTGCCAAAACGCTGAACTTTAAATGAAAACGGCCCGGAAAGCGTTCCGGGCCGTTACAGGGTGTTGCTTGGAGCGGTGGCGGGCTGGAGGGTTCCGTTGCCTGTTCCGGCCTCTTCGCGGGCTTGCCCGCTCCCACAGGGATAGCACTGCCTTTGAAACCTGTGATGTACCTGTGGGAGCGGGCAAGCCCGCGAAAGGGCCGGTACAGGCGATAGACGCCCGCCCTGCCCCACACAACCCTTACTTCAATACAGCCAGCGCCGCATCATAGTTCGGCTCGTCAGCAATTTCGCCAACCAGCTCGCTGTGCAGCACTTTGTCGTTCTCGTCCAGCACCACCACAGCACGGGCGGCCAGGCCGGCCAGCGGGCCGTCGGCGATGGCTACGCCGTAGTTCTCGAGGAACTCGCGGCCACGCAGGGTCGACAGGTTCTTCACGTTCTCCAGGCCTTCGGCGCCGCAGAAGCGTGCCTGGGCGAACGGCAGGTCGGCGGAGATGCACAGCACCACGGTGTTGGGCACATCGTTGGCCTGGGCGTTGAACTTGCGCACCGAGGTGGCGCAGGTTGGGGTGTCGACGCTCGGGAAGATGTTCAGCACCTTGCGCTTGCCGGCGTAGTCCTTCAGCGACTTGTCAGCCAGGCCTTCACCTACCAGGGAGAAAGCCGGAGCCTGGGCGCCGGCTTGTGGCAGGTTGCCGTTGACCTGGACCGGGTTGCCTTTGAGAGTCACTTGAGCCATGACGAAATCCTTATGCGGGGTTTGAAAAGGACACTGAGTTAAGCATGAAGGCGGCCGGGTGCCTATGGGGGCAGGTGAAATTGTTCTATTGCCGGACAATTTTTGTGGACAAAAAAATGCCCGGGGTTGCTACAACCGCCCCGGGCATCCTTTATTGCAAGCGGCGAATCAGCCCAGCAGGCCGTACACCACCGAAGTCAGCGCAACCAGGCCGATCACCACGACGAACACGTTGGACGCTGCACCGCTGTACTTGCGCATCGACGGCACGCGGCGGATGGCGTACATCGGCATCAGGAACAGCAGCACTGCGAGGATCGGGCCGCCGAGCGATTCGATCATGCCGAGGATGCTCGGGTTGAGGGTGGCGACGATCCAGCACACCACCAGCATCAGTGCGGCAACCACGCGGTCCAGGGCCTTGGCCCCTGGGCGCGCGCCGGTCTTGGCGATGATGCCCTTCAGGCCTTCACTGGCACCGATATAGTGGCCGAGGAACGACTTGGCGATGGCCACGAAGGCGATCAGCGGCGCAGCGAACGCGATGGTCGGGTTGCTGAAGTGGTTGGCCAGGTACGACAGGATTGACAGGTTCTGCGCCTTGGCTTCGGCCAACTGGGCGCTGCTGAGGGTGAGCACGCAACTGAACACGAAGAACAGCACCATGACCACCATCAGCAGATGGGCGCGGCGCAGGATCTGGCCGCTGCGCTCATCGGCGTGCTCGCCGTAGCGGCGCTTCTGGTCGACGGCAAAGGCCGAGATGATCGGCGAATGGTTGAATGAGAACACCATCACCGGGATGGCCAACCACAGGGTATGCAGGAAGGCCGATGCCGGCGGCACCTGGGTAGCGCTGTCGAGGATGCCACCGGTCCAGTGCGGGACCAGGTACAGGCCCAGCAACGCCAGGGCGACGATGAACGGGTACACCAGCAGGCTCATGACCTTGACCGTGGCTTGCTCGCCGCAGCGCACGATGGCCAGCAGGCCGAGAATCAGCACGAACGACAGGATGGCCCGTGGCGGCGGCTGCATATGCAACTGGTGCTCCATGAAGCTGGACACGGTGTTGGTCAGCGCCACGCTATAGATAAGCAGGATCGGGAAGATCGCGAAGAAGTACAGCACGGTGATCGAGGCACCGGCGGTGAGCCCGAAATGCTCCTTGACCACCTCGGTGATGTCGCCGCCATTGCGCCCGGAGAGGACGAAGCGGGTCAGCCCGCGGTGGGCGAAATAGGTCATCGGGAAAGCCAATATGGCCAGGATCAGCAGCGGCCAGAAACCGCCGAGGCCGGCGTTGATCGGCAGGAACAGGGTTCCGGCGCCAATGGCTGTGCCGAACAGGCCCAACATCCAGGTGGTATCGTGACGCGACCAGTTGCCGAGGGTGGCGGGGGTCGATTCTACAAAGCGTTGTTCAACGCTTGGGGCCTGCTCATTCATTCCGGGTGAAGCTCCACTCGCAAGACTGCAACAGGCTGAGAATGGCGAAATAGACGTTTCGCCCAACTCAACCGAGAAATAGGGGCGCGATTGTGCACGGAAAGGTTGCACTTGCGAAGCCCCTTTCCGAGGAGCGGTTGCACTTGTCTTTACAAGCAGGGGTGTCACCAGGGTGGATGGACTGGTTGCGAGAATGTGGGCTGTGGGAGCAACCGCCTTGTATTGCCTGGGCTGGCCTCATCGCCGGCAAGCCCCACAGGGACTGCGCAAAGCTAGAGATCTGCGCGGTACCTGTGGGAGCTGGCTTGCCGGCGATGGGCTGCAAAGCAGCCCCAGCAATTTTTGCATGAAGGCTGAAATCCTGGGGCCGCTGTGCGGCCCTTTCGCGACACGAGGCCGCTCCCACAAAAAAGACCGCGTCAGCCAATCAATCCTTGATCAACCCCCGCAACACTGCTCGTGCTTCTTCAGTACGCAAGCACTCGATGAACAATCGGCTTTCCCGCGCCACCGTCGCCTCCAGTTCGGCCCGCTGGCTGTCCTTGAGCAAGCGCTTGCTGATACGCAGTGCCGCCTGCGGGTAGCCCTGCAGTTGCCGCGCCAGCTCCAACAGGGATCGCATCCGACAACCCTGATGCCCTTGCCAGAAACCATAGAATCTCCCACAGGTACTGCACACTTCCAAATGCTCAGTGCCAAACCTGTGGGTGCGGGCCTGTCGAGGCGTCGAACCGCCGCGAAAGGCCGCAAAGCGGCCCCAAATTACTTGACTGACTGGGTGAGGTAAGCGTGCGAATTCAGTCACTCGCCGCCACATCCACCACTTTCCAGCTGTCATCCGGGTCGAAGCGTTTCATCTCCTTGGCCAGTTTGTCCCCCTGCGGCCCGAGGTCTTTCTCGAACACCTGGCCGTCATGGCTGATCATGAAGCTCATCACCCCGGTGTCGTCATACCTGGCCGGCCAGGCGACCATGGCGAAGCCACGGCTCATCCGGTTGCCGATCAGGTAGCTGTAGGCACCGCCAGGGGCGGAAGGGCCTTGTGCGTCGAGGATGCGGAAGTGATAGCCGTACCAGGCATCGCCGACCACATCCTGGCCAAACAACGGGCCCAGCGGGCTGACTTGCCCATCGCCGTCATCTTCCCAGTACAGCCCGTCATGCTTGCCGGGTTCGCTGAAAATTTTCTGCGCATACTCAAGCGCGCCATTGCCGTTGTGGTCCTGGCTGGCGTAATCCATTTGCGCGTCGTGGTAGGCCAGCAGCGACTGCAGGACGCCCAGTTCATCGCGGCCAATGCGCCGGGCGCGGATTTCGGCGCTGCCGGCCTTGAGGTCGAAACGCCAGCCCTGGCTACCTTTGGTCAGCGGGATGGGCAGGGCCCAGTGATCACTGCCCACCGCCAGAATGGCCTTCCCCTCACCCTCCTTGTCGATGCTGTGTTGCGCGCGAAACTGCTGCAGAAAGGTATCCACGTCGCTGCGTTGCACGCCGCCGCGCGGTATGTAGATACGCCAGTCATCGCCCAGCAACTGCGCCAGGCGGGCTTCATCCGCTTTCTCCTCGCCCAGCGCAGCAACGAAGGCTTCCACCGCCTGCTCCGGGCTCGGGAAGGCCTGCTGCGCAGCCGACAGGGACGACCAGGCCATGCCGGCCAGCAATGCCAGTACCGCTATCGATTGGCGGTTCATCGACGGCCACCTCCCCCACGGCGCAGGGGGGCACTGGGCCGAGAGATCGGATGCCCGGCGGCACGCGAGGCATTTGGCCGCTGGGCGAACGACTGGCTGGTGCGACCGCGGCTGGCCTGTACGCTGGTGCGCGAGGGCGAACGCACACCATCGAAGGCGTTGTTACGCGCCCGGCCTGCGCTATTGCCGGGCCGGTTCTGTGCCACCTGCCGCACCTGGCCTTCACCCTGCCTGCGCGGGGTAGCCTGACTGTTCTGCAACCGGCCCTGAGGTACGCGCGCTTCCTGCCGACGGTCGGCCTGCGCCTCCCGCATTTGCTGGCGTGCCTGGATGTTGCTGGTAGCCGGCCGCTCGATGCCGGCCCGGTCCAGCGAGGCCCGGGCCTTGTCCCGCGCCTGGGCGCGCTGGGCGTCGTCGCCGCGAAACGCAGTGCGCTGGCTGGCACCGTCCAGCTGCCGACCATACTGCTGACGGCTGCGGGCGTCGCGGTAAGGCACGCCATCGCGATTGGTGGCGTTGTGTTGCCATTTGTTCTGGTTGTTGCCGATGCGGTTGTTGACGTTGATGTTGTTGTAGCGGTTGACGTCGATGTCGATGTCATTGTGGCCCCAGTCACAGTCGCCCCACAGCGAACTGATGATCGCCACGCCGGTGCCGAAGGCAAGGCCCGCCACCAGCGCGGAACCGGCGTAGTACATCGGTGGTGGCGGGTAGTACACCGGCGGCGAGGCCGGGTAGGCCCAGGTGCCGTAGGTGGTGCTCGGGTTGTAGCTCGGCACATACACCACTTGCGGGTCGGCCGGTTCGATGACGATGGTGGTGGGTGGGCTGCTGGCCGCGACCACTTGGGTGCTGCTGCCGCTGGAAGCGGGTGCAGGTGCGGTCTGCACGGTCACGTTCTGGTACTGGTTGCTCTGCAGGTTGCCGGCGGTCTGGGCCTGATGGCGCAAGCGCTGCACACTACCCATGACATCGTCGGGCTGGGCGAGGAAGGCATCACCCAGGCGCTGCACCCAGACCGGGTCCTGGCCAAGGGTCGCCAGCACCTGCGGGAAAGCCACCAGTGCTTGTACGCTCGGGTCCCAGGGTTGCTTCGCTACCTGCTTGACGGCATCGTCGCCGGAGGCCTTGGGGTTGGCCTTGGACCAGGAAACGGCTTCATTGACCTGCCCCGGGTAGGTCGACGCCATCAGCACCTGGGCCAACAGCGGATCAGGGTACAAGGCAATCGGAGCGAGCATCTGGTCCAACTGTTCCTGGGTGAACACAGGGTCCTTGGCCACCGCCGTGGCGGCGGCAGGTGCCGGGTCCGGTACGTCTTGTGCCAATACCAGCCCGGGCGCAGCGCTCAGACAAAATAATGCCGACAGGACAGCAAACCATGGCATGCGCATCGCTTACCCCCATGAGGTCGGACCGCGTGGGATAAGGGTAGCAATGGCGGTGCTTTTGGCCAGCTGCGGGGGTACAAACTTTTCTCCATCAGGAACCGTCGATAGTCACTATCGAGAATGACAATTTCTGCCGACCCCCGTGGCCACATAACCTAGCTCCATCGACCCGCCGCCCATCACCCCGGCCCCTGGAGTTACCTGATGAACACCCTGGCCCGCCTGCTGTCCGCCATCTTTGCCGTTGTTGCCATCGCCATCATCAGCGGCTGCGCCAGCCACCCCGAACTGCGCCCGTACAGCGCCGAAGAAACCCGCCAGTTGCAGTTGGAGGCATTGCAGCGCCGCGGCCTGTCGCTGGACGACTACGAGCAGCAACAGCGGGTGATCCAACGTGCCGGCAACCTGCCGGTAGTGACCGAAGCCGCCGACGCTGACCGTTCGACCAAAGGCTGAATGGACTAGCCAACAGTTCCCTCCTGCCAACTGCACAGGTATCCTCTACCGCTCAACCGCAAGCCTTCCAGGACGGAGACCATGACCAGGCCCCTTCTGTTGCTGAGTGCTGCGCTGCTTTTCAGCCCTGTGTTGCTGGCTCAGCAGATGAAACGCCAACTGGGCGACTTCGACTTCACGCTCGGCACCACCCCCTCACGCAGTATGGCCCAAGGCCTTATATCACCCAGCGCCGTCGGCGCATTCCACGGTGGTCTCGACCTCAGCCATGCCAATGGCTGGTACCTGGGCCAGTACGCTCCGAGCCTGGGCGTAACCCCCAACTCCACCCTGCGTCTGGACAGCTACCTGGGCTACAAGCATCACTTCGACAGCACCTTGGGCTATGAGGTGGGGTTGATCCACTACAGTCAGCCGAACATCGCCGGCCCCGACAGTTATGCCCTTTACGGCGGTGTCTCGGTATTGGGCAGCCGCTTCGGCGGGGCGCTGCGCGACAACCCTGACAACCGCACCGGCACGCTGTTCGCCGACTTCGGCCAACTGCCGCTGTTCGACGTCGACTTCACCGTCAAGCTCGCCCATCACCGCCTGGGCACGCCGTTCACCATCGGCGATGGCAGCCAGGTGAATGCATTTTCCGATTGGTCGCTGGAGCTGTCGCGGCCCTGGCTGGGTATAGACCTCAACCTGATCTACAGCAACTCCAACCTCAGTGGCGGCGGCTGTGATGCCTACTCGGGGATCAACACCTATTGCGACAGCGTGGTCACGTTCAAGGCGCAGCGCAGTTTCTTTTAGCGGCGCGGCGCCAGCGCCAGGGCAATACCGCCCAGTACCACCACGCAGGCAATCAGCAAGCGCAACGATAACGACTCGCCGATCAGGGCAACCCCGCCCAGTGCGGCAATTACCGGCACACTAAGCTGCATGGTCGCCGCCTGTTGCGCACTGACCTGCCTGACCACGCCATACCACACGGCATAGCCGGCGCCGGAAGCCAGCACACCGGAGCCCAGGGCGTACAACAAACCGATTGATGAGAGGTGTGGACCGGCGCCCAGCAACAGCATCGGTGCCAGCAGCACCAGGCAAGGCAGGCTGCGGACAAAATTACCGGCGGTGTCGGCCAGCGGCCTGGGTGAGCCTTTGCCCAGCAACGTGTACACGCCCCAGGCCACGCCAGACAGGGCCATCAGCAAGGCACTGGCCAAGGGCGGCGCCGAAGCACCGGGCAACAACAGCACCAGCAGGCCGGCAAAAGCGATCAGCATGCCCAGCAGCATGCGCACGGTGATGTGCTCGCCCTTGTACCAGGCAAAGCCGAACATGGTGATCTGCACTGCTCCGAACAGCAGCAAGGCCCCCGCGCCTGCGCCCAGTTGCAGGTACGCCGCAGAAAACAGGAAGGCATACAGGAACAGGGCCAGGCCACCCCGCCAGCTACCGCCCATGGCCTGCGCCGGCCGGCGCAGGTGGATCAGCAACAACAGGAACAACGCACCACTGGCCAGACGCACCACGGTAAAGGATGCCGGGTCGATGGCCCCGTCTTTCAGCGCCAGCCGGCAAAACACCGAGTTGGCAGCGAAAGCCACCAGGCTGAACAGTGCAGGCCAGAACCAGGCACGGGCCTTGCGATCGGTAAGCGTGGTGGTGCCGGTGCTCATGGTGTGGTCACCTCTGAGGGGAGTTTGTTGTTATAGCGGCAATGTAGTCAGGACCGGCGCCGATATACAAGCGACTTCCCCATGAAATACCTGGCACCGGCTGCGCCGGTATTCGCGGCTGAAGCCGCTCCCACAATTATTGCGCATGCCTTGAGGTAAGCACTGACCCTGTGGGGGCGGGGTTTACCCGCGAAGAGGCTAGCAAAATCACCGAGATTGCACTGCTTTCCACAACTTTTCGGCCTTCGCAGCACGTACTCCTCATACTCTTTGCGCTCCGACGGCGTCATCACGTCATCTACCATCGTGAGTCTCCTGCATGAATTGGGAGCCCCATCATCGAAACAACCCATCGACACCGCTACTGGCAGAATTACCAGGTTCTGTGGTCTACCATCAAAGCCTTCACCGGTGGCTCCTGGCTCGGCGGGTCGCCCACCGTCGGCGGCACCGCAGGCTTGGTCGGCACTTCCTTCGGCTATTCTTCCGGCACGGGCGGCGGCAAACCGGGGTCGTCGATGTTCGGATCGGGGATTTCCGGTGGAATGGGAGTGTTCATGGCCTGACCTCGTGTGGGTGAATTGAAGAGGTGCTGCCGGCTACAACTGGGGTATCTGCTAAGCAAGCTATGGACCGAGGTTGCAGCATGATGCTCGACTTATGGGGCATTTATCGCATGTATGGCATTGTGGCCCGGAGGCATGTTGAATTCGACGTTCATTGCCCACTGAACTTGTTTATTTTATCGCCACTAAAATGAATACTTTCGTAGGCTTTCCAACTTCCGGCGGAGTTTATTGGCTCTGCTAATTGATAGTTCAAGCTGTATCTCTGGCATAGCATAGTCCTGGCTGTCGGCGAGCGTATAAGGTCTATTCGCCTTCAATATAGATTTTTCAAGGCTTTCAAGACGAAATACTGCCGAGCTATTTAACCTTCCGTCAGTGTGGTAGCTTATGTCGCCGTGTAAAACTTTGCTGTGATGATTTACATATGCCTGATCAGAAATGCGCTGTGTCCATTTAGCCAATGGGTCACCCGACCAAAGGTGGCGCGTTGCCTTATGAAGAGCGCCGGGGGGTAAATATTGTAGCACGTTGTCGAGCACGGCCGGTTTGCGAGTTGAAACATACTTAAGTTTACCAATGACGCTTTCTTTCCTCTTTTGCTCATAGGATAGAATTTCTTTTTCGTACATTTCCCCGGCTAGCTTTGCGTTACTCCTTGCATGGCTCATATCAACCCTAGAATGTTTCCGAAATTTACGTGTACCGATCCATTTCAGCGATCTTTGGAAGACCCCGTTGGTTCCATGTGGGTCGATAAAGTTAATCGGATCCCCATTGCAGTATGCATAAGAATTGACTCCGCCACGCCCAAAAGGACTCAGGAAGTCCGGGCGAGTGAATCTCTTCAATGCCGGGCTGTATACGCGATGGCCTTGCCCTAGGTGATAGCAATGTGTGTGTACGTCAAAGCATTCTCCGTTAAAACCAGATGAGCAGGGTATTTGAATCAGAATCGTACTGTAACCGTGTACATCGTAATTAATAGGGCTAGTAGCAGGAGTATGGGTGACTGGCTGCACGAGGCTACCTCTCTTGTGTGTGCGGGCTTTTCAAATTTAAATATTCAACATTGATGCATCAGGCCGCTCTTGATCGGTTTGAAGTTAGTGTTTTTTGTGCAACCTCTTTAAATTTGAATTCTTTGTTCTGACGCAGTGCACTGCTATAGCGTTCTTCTTCGCCTTTGGTTATGAATATGTCTGATGATACTCCGCAGTTCAACTGGCAGAATTACCAGGTCCTGTGGTCTACCCTTGCCGCGCAGGGTATCTGGCCCTTTACCCCATCGCGGCGATTGCCTCGATTTCCACCAGCATGCCGTCCAGCGCCAGGCGGGGAACCGGGATCAGCGTGCAGGTCGGTTTCATGTGAGGGCCCCAGGCGCGGTCAGCCTCCGACACCCACTGCCTTAGGCGCTCCTCGGAGTGCTCGACAATCAGCAAGGTCAGCTTGAACACCTGAGCCAGACTGGCCCCCTTGGAAGCCAAGGCCAGTTCCAGATTGGCCAGCGCCTGGCGCGCTTGTTCTGCGAACACTGGCGACAGCTGGCCATCACTACCCTCCCCGCCCTGACCGGCGATGTACAGCAGACGGCTGCTGGCGCGCACCTCGGCGACATGGGAATAGGCATTGCCAGCCGGATCGTACAGCCCCTCGGGGTTGCTCAGCTGAAATGCAGTTGGATTGGTCACGACACGCCCTCGTTCAGATGAATGAGTGGCGGATTATCAGACCTCGAGTTAACTTGAGGTCAAGCGCGGGGAACGCCCGCGCCTGTACTGTCATTTTTCCTGCAGTACCGCCCTGCCCTTCACCGCCCGCGGCCCGCGCCAGGCCCAGAACAGCAAACCGGGGAATGGCGCATAGACCACGAACACGATCCACAGCATCTTGCGCTCGGCGCGCCGGTCACTGCCGATGATGTGCCAGATGGCCCAGATTTCCAGCAGGATGATTAAGGCCGCGATGATGATCCAGATCGTTCCGATTTCCACGAGCGCTCTCCCATTAGGCATGTAATGGGTTGGGTTGCAGCGGGCGCTGAGGGTTCAGATTGATTTGGCCGGGGGGATGGGCACGATTTGTCGAGGCAACCTGTGGGAGCTGGCTTGCCGGCGAAGTAATGTTCGCCGGGGGAATTTGCAGCGCCAAATCGGTGGGGCGTCAGCATAGTGGCAGAACGCCAGACCCAGACAGGTTGCCTGAACACGACCTGTAATACGACACAGCCACCGGGGAGATTGTCTTTCCTCCGGGCACCGGCCACACTCTGCGGGCCAGCCAGGAAGCGGAGTCCAGAGTGCCCACGCCACGCCAGTTCAGCAAGAAGACCAGCACCAGCAACATGCTGCGGCTGAAAACCAGTAGCGCCAATGCCCAGGCCCCCTATCGGGTCGATTTCGTCCTGCTCGAACACTTCTCGATGGCCAGCTTCACCGTGGCCATGGACGTGCTGGTCACAGCCAACCTGCTGCGTGCCGACAGTTTCCAGTTCACCCCGCTGTCGCTGGACGGCGACCGGGTGCTCAGCGACCTGGGGCTGGAGCTGGTGGCCACCGAGCTGTCCGCCGAGGCCTTGAAGGAACTGGACCTGCTGGTGATCTGTGGCGGCCTGCGCACACCGCTGAAGTACCCGGAACTGGACCGCCTGCTGGGCGATTGCGCGGCCCACGGCATGGCCCTGGGCGGCCTGTGGAATGGCGCCTGGTTCCTTGGCCGCGCCGGGGTGCTGGACGATTATGGTTGCAGCATTCACCCCGAGCAGCGCGCCAGCCTGTCGGAGCGCAGCCCGCAAACGCGCATCACCCCTGCCAGCTTCACCCTCGACCGCGACCGCCTCAGCGCCGCCAGTCCCAATGGTGCCATGGAGCTGATGCTCGGCCTGGTGCGCCGCCTGTATGGTGATGGCCTGGCCGAAGGCGTGGAGGAAATCCTGTCGTTCTCAGGTGCGCGCTACCGTCAGGTCGGCCCGGGGGCGAAGAAGTCCATGAGCCTGCACCTGCGCACCATCGTCGAGCTGATGGAGAACAACCTCGAGGAAACCCTCAGCCTCGACCAACTGGCCGCCTACAGCGGGCGCTCGCGGCGGCAGATCGACCGGCTGTTCCAGGCCCAGCTGGGCACGTCGCCGCGGCGCTATTACATGGAGTTGCGCATCACCAAGAGCCGCCGCCTGCTGCAGTATTCCGACTTGTCGGTGATGGAAGTGGCGGTGGCCTGCGGGTTTGTCTCGGTGTCGCACTTCAGCAAGTGCTATGCGGCGTACTTCGGCTACCCGCCGTCGCGGGAGCAGCGGCTGGGGGAGTGAGCTGGGAAAGGACTTTGCACTGCGGCTTCAATGAGGCGTCGCCTGGAGCGGCCCTATCGCCGGCAAGCCGGGCTCCCACAAGGATCTGGGCTGCGCCACAGATCTTGAGACCTGTGCGGTACCCTGTGGGAGCTGGCTTGCCGGCGATGAGGCCAGCCCAGGCGCTAGAAAACGTTCAGGAGCGATGCTCGACCTGGATATACCGCAACACCGCATCACAGATCATCGCCTTGTGTCGCAGCTTGACCTGCTCATCAGACAAATCGATCTGGAAGATCTCGCCAAAGGTGTGGCGGTTCGACACCCGATAGAAGCAGAACGAACTCATCAGCATGTGCAGGTCGATAACCTCGATGCCAGCGCGGAACACGCCTTCCTGTACGCCACGGCGCAGGGTATTGCCCAGGGCCTCGAGCACCAGGCTGCTCATTTCGCGAATCGCCGGCGACTGCTTGACGTACTCGCCATAGTGGATGTTTTCGGTACAGATGATCCGCACGAAATCGACGTTGCGGTCGTGGTGATCGAAGGTGAACTCCACCAGCCGGCGGATCGCCTGCTCGGCCGGCAGCGACTCGAGGTCCAGGCTTTGCTCGGTCTTGCGGATGTCACCGTAAAGCTTGATCAGGCACTCGCAGTACAACTGCTCCTTGCTGCCGAAGTAGTAGTAGATCATGCGCTTGGAGGTGGCGGTGCGCTCGGCGATGGCGTCGACGCGGGCGCCGGCCAGCCCTTGCTGGACGAACTCGTTGATGGCGGCCTGAAGGATGTCCTCGCGCGTTTTCTCGGGGTTGTTCTTGCGCGCCTTGCGCCCCCCTTCGGTTTCAGGCTGGCCGAGGCCGACTACGGAATCACTCATACCCACTCACAGGCTGTTTATTGGAATGTGGGGGATTATCCGTGAGCACGGCCGTACAGGGAAGCGCGCTGTTAGTCGGGGTCAGTCGCGCTGGGCGGTGCTGCGCTGCAGCGGCGGGGTCAGATGCAGCACGCGGTTGCGCCCGCCTTCGGCCAACAGGTAGCCGCCCTTGCCATCGGCGACGATCGACTGGGGCGCCTTGAGGAACGACAGCACGGTCTGCCGCGAGCCGTCGGCATCGATGCGCAGCAGGCGCGCGCGGTGGGTGTTGTCTTCGCTGATCCACAGCCCGCGCTGGTCGCAGAACAGGAACGTCGGGTTGCGCAGGCCAGCGACCACCACCGGGTCGTTGCCATCGTCCGACAGGGCACGGACCTTGCCATTGGCCTTTTCGGTATACAACAAGCGGCCATCGCTGCAGCGGGTGAGGCCTTCGGTTTCGGTCAGGCCGGCACGCAGCACATCGAGCTGGCCGCTGTTCCAGTCATAGCGCATCAAACGGCCATTGCCCTTGCGGTCCTCGATGGCGTACAGATGGTCGCCGTCGTTCCACAGGCCTTGCACGCTTTCGCCGTCGAACAGCCGCGTGACCTGGCCATCACGGGCCAGGCTGACCGGGGCGCGCCCGCCTTCCTGGCTGAACACCCAGCCACCTTGCGCCGCAACCATGCCGTCTGGCTTGGACAGTTTGTCGATCACCACTACCCGCTCGCCCTGGGCGGTGATCTTGAGGATGCTGCCTTGGCCGTCGTCCAGTTCGCGGCTGACCAGCAGGCTGCCATCGGCCTGCGGCAGCAACGAAGCAGCCTTGGCCACGTCACGGTGCAACACCTCGACGTCCCAGCCGGATGCAGCCTGCACCGGGTAGAAGCTTTGCCAGGCGAAGAAGCCCAAGGTGGCCACCAGCAGGCCGGTGGTTGCGGTCAGGGTGATACGGGTGCTGCGCTTGCGCAGGATGTGCGGCATGAAGGGCTCCTCGGAATTGCCGGGGATCCTAGCAAGCCGATGTGAAAAAAATGTCGAAATGGACCACCCATTACAAAACAAAAGGATATAAAAAGAACAAAACAATCTAACAAAACGAAATATTAAAATTGAAAGGCAACCGCCACCTCCTTAGGCTGGACCCACCGCTTTCCCACTCTGCCCAAGGAGTTTTGCCCATGCCCCCCCGTGCCTTCTCGCCCCTGCGCCGCCTGCTGGTCGGTGGCCTGCTTGCCAGTGTCGTCAGCGCCCTGCTGCCCTGGTCAGAAGCCCTTGCCGATGACGCCAAGACCCTGCGCATCGGTTACCAAAAGTTCAACAGCATCAACATCCTCAAGGGCAGCGGCGCCCTGGAGAAGGCCCTGGCGCCACAAGGCGTGAAAGTCAGCTGGCACGAATTCGCCGCTGGCCCGCAGTTGCTGGAAGCGTTGAGCACCGGCGCCATCGACCTTGGCCACGCCGCCGATGCACCGTCGGTATTCGCCCAGGCGGCGGGCAAGCCGGTGGTGTACCTGGCCGCCGAGCAACCCTACCCACGCGGCATCGGCCTGGTGGTGCGCGAGCAGGACCACCTGGCCAGCGTGCAGGACCTCAAGGGCCAGCGCGTGGCCACCGGCCGCGGCTGGAACGCCCAGTACCTGCTGGCCGTCGCCCTCGAACAGGCCGGCCTGAGCTACAAGGACATCACCCCTGCCTACGTCAACAACGCCGCCGATGCCGTGGCCGCCCTGCAATCGGGCAGCGTCCAGGCCGTGACCCTGTGGGACCCGTTCCTCGCCGCCGCTGAAAGCCAGCCAGGCCTGAAGAACCTGCGCGATGGCAGTGGCCTGTCCAACAACCGTACCTTCTACCTGTCCACTGCCAGCTTCGCCGACCAGCACCGCGCGCTGCTGAAGACCTTCTTCGCCGAACTGGGCAAAGTCAGCCAGTGGGCCAACGCCAAGCCTGCCGAGGTCGCTGCCCTGCTGGCCCCGCAGTTGGGGATCAACGCCGACGTGCTGGAGGTGGCCAGCGAACGGCGCAACTACAATGCCGTGGCCATCACCCCGCAGATCGTTGCCGAGCAACAGAAGCTGGCTGACACCTTCCAGGGCCTGGGCCTGATTCCACGCAAGCTGCAGGTGGCCGATGCGGTCTACCCGGCTTCCGTGTTGCCTTGAACGGAGCGCGCCCGCCATGCCTCGCCCGATCCGCTTCAACGCCTTCAGCATGAACGCCGCCAGCCACCAGTCCCCCGGCCTGTGGCGCCATCCGCACAACACCAGCGTGGCGTTCAACCGCCTGGACTACTGGACCGACCTGGCCCGGCTGCTCGAACGTGGCCTGTTCGACGCGCTGTTCATCGCCGATGTGCTGGGCATCTACGACGTCTACCAGGGCGGCCCTGAAGCCGCCCTGCGCGGTGGCGTGCAGGTACCGGTCAACGACCCGCTGCTGCTGGTGCCGGCCATGGCCGGGGTCACCGAGCACCTGGGCTTCGGCGTCACCTTCTCGCTCACCTACGAACACCCTTACCCCTTCGCCCGGCGCATGTCCACGCTCGACCACCTGAGCAATGGCCGGGTCGGCTGGAACATCGTCACCGGTTACCTCGACAGCGCCGCGCGCAACTTGGGCCTGGCGCGCCAGCTGGGCCATGATCAGCGCTACGACCTGGCCGAGGAATACCTGCAGGTGCTGTACAAACTGTGGGAAAAAAGCTGGGATGACGACGCGGTGCTGCTGGAACGTGACAGCGGGCGCTATATCGAGCCCTCCCGGGTGCACCCCATCAACCATGCCGGCGAGCACTTCCAGGTGCCCGGCATGCACCTGTGCCAACCTTCGCCACAACGCACGCCGGTGCTGTTCCAGGCCGGCGCTTCGGCACGCGGCCAGCAGTTCGCCGCACGGCACGCCGAATGCGTGTTCATCAGCGGACCGACGCCGACGGTACTGCGCCGCTACGCCGACGGCATCCGCCAGGCCAGCGAAGCCGCCGGGCGTGGTCGAAACGAGGTACTGATCTATGCCCAGGCGCTGCTGATCGTCGCCCCCACGCGGGCAGAAGCCGAGGCACGCTTCGCCGAATACCGCCGCTATGTCGACCTGGATGCCGCCCTGGCATTGCTGTCGGGCTGGACCGGCATCGACTTTGCCGGCCTCGACCCCGATGCGCCGATAGAATACGTCGAGAACGATGCCGGCCGCGCGGCCCTTGCGGCCTTTACCGCCGCCGACCCGAACCGCCGTTGGACGGTACGTGAAGCCGCCGAATTCATTGGCCTGGGCGGCCGCGGCCCGGTGCTGGTAGGTGCTGCCAGCGAGGTCGCCGACCAGCTGGAAAGCTGGCTGGACCAGACCGGCATCGACGGTTTCAACCTGACCTACGCCGTGCAACCGGACGACCTGGCCAATGTGGTCGAGCTGCTGGTGCCCGAGCTGCAACGCCGCGGTCGCTACCCGCTGGGCTATGCCCAAGGCACCCTGCGCCACAAGCTGTTCGGCCAGGGCGACCAGTTGCCGGAACAGCACGTTGGCCGCCAGGTTCGCATTCAGCTAACAAATACCGGGTATTCCAACATTTAATTTGTGGATGACACGCGCTCGACCCTATTCTGTCGCCACATCCCCTGCGCCGCACCGGCCGGTGCGGTTCACGGCATGGGGAGAGAACAACAAGTCGAGACCGTCCATGTCGAATCATTCCTACTTCGCCCCCCACGGTGGGCACCCGGCTCAGACCGAGCTGCTGACTGACCGTGCCATGTTCACCGAAGCCTATGCCGTCATCCCCAAGGGCGTGATGCGTGACATCGTCACCAGCCACCTGCCGTTCTGGGACAAGATGCGCATGTGGGTCATCGCCCGCCCGCTGACCGGTTTTGCCGAAACCTTCTCCCAGTACATCGTCGAAGTGGCGCCGGAGGGCGGCAGCGAGCGCCCTGAGCTGGACCCGAACGCCGAAGCCGTGGTGTTCATCGTCGAAGGCGAACTGGACATCACCGTCGAAGGCAAGCACCACACCCTGGTTCCGGGCGGCTACGCCTTCCTGGCCCCGGGCGCCGAGTGGAGCCTGCGCAACAACAGCAAGTCCAACGTCACCTTCCACTGGCTGCGCAAGCACTATCAGAAGGTCGAAGGCCTGGACGTGCCGGAGTCCTTCGTCACCCACCGCGACAACGCCACCGTCATCGAAATGCCAGGCACCGAAGGCCGCTGGGTCACCACCCGCTTCGTCGACATGGCCGACATGCGCCACGACATGCACGTGAACATCGTCACCTTCCAGCCGGGCGGCGTGATTCCGTTCGCCGAAACCCACGTGATGGAACACGGCCTGTACGTGCTGGAAGGCAAGGCGGTGTACCGCCTGAACCAGGACTGGGTCGAGGTGGAAGCCGGTGACTTCATGTGGCTGCGCGCCTTCTGCCCGCAAGCCTGCTACGCCGGCGGCCCAGGCAAGTTCAGCTACCTGCTGTACAAGGATGTGAACCGCCACGTACACCTGACGCTGAACCCTAAGCGCTAAGCTCAGGCTGATGCCCGCAAGCCCGCCAACCTGGCGGGCTTTCTGTTTGCCGCGCATACTGAAACACCCCATCCCCGTGCGGTACCGGCCATGAACCGCTGCCTGCTGCTCGCCGCCCTGCTGCTGTGCACCCCCGCCCTGGCTGCCGACGACTGGAACCTGGCCTACGACCGCGAAGGCATTCGCGTGTACCTGAGTGGCGTAACCAACTCGCCCTACCAGCAATTTCGCGGTGTGAGCACCATGAAAGCCAGCGTGCGCACGCTCACCGACCTGCAGGAGAACCTGCGGGTAGCCTGTAAGTGGCTGTATGCCTGCGAGCAGATGCGCCTGCTGGAGGTGGACGGCGAAAACACGTGGGTGTACCTGACCACCAACCTGCCGTGGCCGACGATGCCGCGGGATATCGTCGTGAAGGTGACTACCGAGCGGCTGGACGATGGCACGCTGCTGCGCCACCTGAGCGCCGAGCCTGGCAGAGTCCCCGAGGTAAAGGGCTTGATCCGCGTGCAGCACCTGAGCGGCGAATGGGTGATGAAGCCGCTGGGCGAGCGCAGAACCGAGGTGACTTACCAGTTGCAGGCCGACCCTGCCGGGGATGTGCCCGGGTGGCTGGCCAACCGCTTTGTGGTGGACGCGCCGGTGGTGACATTGCGCACCTTGCGGGCAGTGGCGGAGCGCCAGCCGTGAGGTATCGCAAGGCCACTCCAACAATTGACCGCGTCAACCTGCCAAGTGCGAGTTTCGAGCTACCGCCATCACGCTTTTTCTGCCACTGTGCCCGCGCGGCGCGGACCAGCGCGCCGCGCCTTGCCAGGACGTCGCATGAAAACACAAGAAAACCGCAACACGCACAAAGGCTACCGCCGCATCATCCCATCGATGACCGCCCTGCTCGAGTTCGAAGCGGTAGCCCGTCACAACAGTTTCACCCTGGCTGCTCAGGAGCTGGGGGTCACCCAGGCCGCTGTCAGCAAGCAGATCAGACAACTTGAGGAGAACCTTGGCAGCCAACTGTTCCAGCGCCTGCACCGCGGCATCCGCCTGACCAGCGAAGGCCAGGCACTGTATGCGGTCATCTCCGACTCGCTGCAGAAAATTGCCTCGGTGTTCGACCGCCTGAGCGAGGGCGACAGCGAGCAGGAGCTGGTGCTCAGCTCTACCGCCACCTTTTCCCAGCTGCGGGTCATGCCGCGCCTGGGCACCTTGCGCAGCGCGCTGCCCCAGGTGCGCCTGCGCCTGGCCACGCAGATGTTCATCGGCGACCTGCGCAACCACGATGTCGACCTGTTGGTGCGCTATGGCAACGGCCGTTGGGAAGACGGTATCGCCCTGCACTTGTTCGATGAAGAGATCTTTCCGGTGTGCTCGCCGGCCTGGCTGGCCCGCAACCCGGTGCCGGAGTCGCTGGAGGCGCTGTACCGCACCGACCTGCTGGACGCCGATGCCACCACCGAGGGCTGGATGACCTGGCCTACCTGGTTCCGCGCCCTGGGGGGCAACCCGCCGAAGCTGCACTACAACCTGCGCTGCCATCTGTACACCGACACCATCCAGGGCGCGCTGCATGGGCATGGGGTGGCGCTGGGCTGGGGGCGGATGATCGACCACCTGCTGGCGTCCGGGGAGCTGGTGCGTCTGACCGACCTGGTGGTCAAGCCACACGAGGCCTATTACCTGGTGGTACCCCACGGGCGCACGACCACCCCGACGATCCTGGGGCTGGTGGACTGGCTGCGCGACAATTTGCCTGCCATCTGAATGTTGATGCCCCAATTCCTGGGGGCAGTCCAGGTGCTGTGCAGGTTTCGAGCTCACGCTATACCTGGGGGAGCGGCTTTAGCCGCGAACACCGGCAACGCCGGTGCCATCCACCGCGCTGGATTCTTCGCGGGCAAGCCCGCTCCTACACAGGTACTG
>NZ_JYKS01000046.1 GCF_000935045.1 Pseudomonas sp. 10-1B | reverse complement strand
AAGCAGCCCCAATGGCTGCCACTAAGGCTTAACTGACTGGCATTACCCCTCGGGGTGCTTTTTCTGTGCCTGGTGGTTTTGCATTACCTGTGCTGGCGCTATCGCCGGCAAGCCAGCTCCTACAAGGCTATCCGCAGACCTTGGGCCTAATGCTCTCCTGTGGGAGCAACTGTCTTGTATTGCCTGGACTGGCCTCATCGCCAGCAAGCCAGCCCCCACAGGTACTGCACAGGGCTTGAGGCCTATGCGATCGAGGTGGGAGCTGGCTTGCCGGCGATGAGGCCGGAACAAGCAACAACATCACTGGCCAGCTTCGCTGAGGATCAGCTTGCCATTCTTGTCCAGCGGAATGGTCGACCCGGGCTCACGGTCCATCTTCACCTTGCCCACCTGGTCACCGATGGAATAGGTCACGTTGTAGCCCACCACCTTCTCGCTGATGTCGTTGACCGTGTTACAACGGGTTTGCGTGGTGGTATAGGTGTCACGCTCCTGCATACCTTCCTGCACCTTGTTGCCGGCATAGCCACCACCGACCGCACCAGCCACGGTAGCGATCTTCTTGCCAGTACCACCACCAATCTGGTTACCCAGCAGGCCACCGGCAATGGCACCCACCACGGTACCGGCGATCTGGTGCTGGTCCTTGACCGGCGCCTGGCGCGTCACGGCGACGTCCTTGCACACCTCACGCGGGGTTTTCACCTGCTGCTTGATCGGTTGCACGTCGGTGACCTGGGCGTATTCAGGCCCCTTGTTCACCAAGCTGTAGGTCGCGACAGCACCTCCGGCAGTCACACCGACAGCACCCAGCACAGCACCTACCAGCATTGATTTGTTCACATGAACCTCCTGATCATACCCGCGGGAGCCAACCCGCCTTCTCCCTGCCTTGGAGCGAAAAAAAAGGCGCGAGTTCAATACTCGCGCCTTTCGGGCCGCCCAACGGCGTAGACCAGGCCTTATGGACGCTCGTCCACACCCTCGGCCTTGACCACCGGGATCAGGTCTTCGCTGCTCAGGTTCAGCCAGATCAGTACCACGTTGGCGATATAGATCGACGAATAGGTACCAGCCATGACGCCGAGGAACAGCGCCAGCGAGAAGCCGAACAGGTTGTCGCCACCGAAGAACAGCAGCGCGGCAATAGCCAGCAAGGTCGACACCGAGGTGGCGATGGTACGCAGCAGGGTCTGGGTGGTCGAAACGTTGATGTTCTCGATCAACGAGGCCTTGCGCATGACGCGGAAGTTCTCACGCACCCGGTCGAACACGACGATGGTGTCGTTCAGCGAGTAGCCGATGATCGCCAGCACCGCAGCCAGCACCGTCAGGTCGAAGGTGATCTGGAAGAACGACAGGATACCCAAGGTCACCACCACGTCGTGGATCAGCGAGATGATCGCACCCACGGCGAACTTCCACTGGAAGCGGAAGGCCAGGTAGATGAGGATGCCGCCCAAGGCAAGGAGCATGCCCATGCCACCCTGGTCGCGCAGCTCTTCACCCACCTGCGGGCCGACGAACTCGACACGCTTGACCGTGGCTGGGTTGTCGCCGCCAGCCTTTTGCAGGGCTGCAGCTACCTTGTTGCCCAGTTGCGGATCATCGCCCGGCATACGCACCAGCAGGTCAGTGGTGGCACCGAAGCTCTGCACCACAGCCTCGTGGAAGCCGGAATCGGCCAGCTCGGCACGTACCGCCTTGAGGTCGGCCGGGCGCTCGTAGGTCAGCTCGATCAGCGTACCGCCGGTGAAGTCCAGGCCGAAGTTCAGGCCCTTCTGCCACCAGCTGAACAACGCCAGCACGGTGAGGAGCACGGTAATGGCGAACGCGACATTGCGCACGCCCATGAAGTTGATGGTTTTCATCGCAGCTCCCTCAAACCCACAGCTTCTTGATGTCACGCCCGCCGCAGGACAGGTTGACCATTGCACGGGTCACCATGACGGCGGTGAACATCGAGGTGAAAATCCCGAGGGACATGGTGACCGCAAAGCCCTTGACCGGGCCGGTGCCCATGGCGAACAGAATGCCACCGACCAGCAAACTGGTCAGGTTGGCGTCGATGATCGCGGTATAGGCGCGGTTGAAACCTTCGTGGATGGCGCGCTGCACCGACATGCCGGCTTTCATCTCTTCGCGGATACGCGAGAAGATCAGCACGTTGGCGTCTACCGCCATACCCATGGTCAACACGATACCGGCAATACCCGGCAGGGTCAGGGTGGCGCCCAGCAACGACATCAGCGCCAGCAGCAGGACCATGTTGCCCGCCAGGGCGATGGTGGCGATCACGCCAAAGGCGCGGTAGATGGCGATGATGAACAGCGAGACGAACAGCATGCCCCACAGCGACGCATCGATACCCTTGGTGATGTTGTCGGCACCCAGGCTCGGGCCAATGGTACGTTCTTCAGCGAAGTACATCGGCGCGGCCAGGCCACCGGCACGCAGCAGCAGGGCCAGTTCGGACGATTCGCCCTGGCCATTCAGGCCGGTGATGCGGAACTGGCTACCCAGCGGCGACTGGATGGTCGCCAGGCTGATGATCTTCTTCTCTTCCTGGAAGCTCTGTACAGCTACGTCTTTCTCGACGCCGTTGACGATCTGCTTGACGTAGCGGGTGACCGGCTTCTGTTCGATGAAGATCACCGCCATGCTGCGGCCGACGTTGCTACGGGTAGCACGGCTCATCAGCTCGCCACCGTGGCCATCCAGGCGGATGTTCACCTGCGGGCGACCATGCTCGTCGAAGCTGGCCTGGGCGTCGGTGACCTGGTCACCGGTAATGATCAGGCCGCGCTCGACTGCGGCGGAACGGCCGCCTTCACGGAACTCGAAGACCTCGGTGGTGGCCTTGGACGCACCCGGTTCGGCACCGAAGCGGAACTCCAGGTTGGCGGTTTTACCAAGGATACGCTTGGCCTCGGCAGTGTCCTGCACGCCTGGCAGTTCGACCACGATACGGTTGGCGCCTTGGCGCTGTACCAGCGGTTCGGCCACGCCCAACTCGTTGACACGGTTGCGAACGGTGGTGAGGTTCTGCTTGATCGAGTATTCGCGGATCTCGGCGACTTTCGCCTGGGTCAGCGCCAGACGCAGCACGGCGAGGTCATTGCGCTCGGTGGTGGTCAGGTCGAAATCATTGAAATTCTTGCGGATCAGGGCACGGGCCTGTTCGCGGGAGGCATCGTCAGCGAAGCCCAGCATGATGCCGCCATCCTGCTGAGGCAGGCTGCGGTAGCGGACGCGCTCTTTACGCAGCAAGGTCTTGACCTCGCCCTCGTAGACTTTCATGCGGGCGCTCATGGCCTTGTCCATGTCCACTTCCAGCAGGAAGTGCACACCACCGGACAGGTCCAGGCCCAGCTTCATCGGGCTTGCACCCAGGTTGCGCAGCCATTGCGGGGTAGTCTGAGCGAGGTTCAGGGCCACGACGTAATCATCGCCCAGTGCCTTGCGCACTACATCCTTGGCCGGCAGTTGGTCTTCCTGGTTGGTCAGGCGAATCAGCCCGCTGCCCTTCTCGCCCAGGCTCGCGGCCTTGACGGTGATACCGGCATCGGCCAGCGCCTTGCCGGCACGATCCAGGTCGCCCTGGTTCACATGCAGCGCCGAGCTGGCACCGCTGATCTGCACCGCCGGGTCATCCGGGTAGAGGTTAGGAGCGGAATAAATGAAACCGACCACCAGTACCAGCACGATCAGTGCATATTTCCACAGAGGGTATTTGTTCAGCATCACGCCGCCCGTTCAAGACGCGGGGCGCGTTGCGCGCCCCGACTGGAAAGAAAAACCGGTAACTCAGATAGCCTTGAGCGTACCTTTTGGCAGGGTCGCCGCGATGGCGCCCTTCTGGAACTTCAGCTCGACGTTGTCGGAAACTTCCAGTACCACGAAATCATCGGAAACCTTGACGATCTTGCCGGCGATACCGCCGTTGGTGACAACTTCGTCACCCTTCTGCAAGCTGCTCAGCAGGTTTTTCTGCTCCTTTGCACGCTTGGCCTGCGGGCGCCAGATCATCAGGTAGAAGATGACCAGGAAACCGACCAGGAAGATCCATTCAAAGCCGGTGCCGGCTGGGCCGGCGGCGGGTGCAGCGGCGTCCGCGTAGGCGGCGGGAATCAAGAAGCTCATTGGGCACTCCAGTTGCTTAAGTTTTTAATAGTGTGAGCGAACAGTCAGTCCAAGGGCGGCACAGGCAGCCCGCGCTTGGCGTAGAAGGCGTCGACAAAGGCGGCCAATTTACCCTGTTGAATAGCCTCGCGTAAACCGGCCATCAAGCGCTGGTAATGGCGCAAGTTGTGGATGGTATTCAGCATGCTGCTCAGCATTTCGCCGCACTTGTCCAGGTGATGGAGATAGGCGCGGGAGAAGTTGCTGCAGGTATAGCAATCACAGGTCGGATCCAGCGGCGATTCATCATGGCGATGGAACGCATTGCGGATCTTGATCACCCCTGTATCGACGAACAGATGACCGTTGCGCGCGTTACGCGTCGGCATCACGCAGTCGAACATGTCGACGCCGCGGCGCACACCCTCAACGAGATCTTCCGGTTTGCCTACCCCCATAAGGTAACGAGGTTTGTCAGCAGGCATCTGGCCCGGCAGGTAATCCAGCACCTTGATCATTTCATGCTTGGGTTCGCCCACCGACAGGCCGCCGATGGCCAGGCCGTCGAAGCCGATGTTCTCCAGCCCCTCCAGCGAGCGCATGCGCAGGTCCTGGTACATACCGCCCTGGACGATACCGAACAGCGCCGCGGTGTTGTCGGCATGGGCATTCTTCGAACGCTGGGCCCAGCGCAGCGACAGCTCCATGGAGGTGCGCGCCACATCGTGCTCGGCCGGGTACGGGGTGCATTCGTCGAAGATCATCACCACGTCCGAGCCCAGGTCACGCTGCACCTGCATCGACTCTTCCGGGCCCATGAACACTTTGGAGCCATCGACTGGCGAGGCGAAGGTCACGCCCTCTTCCTTGATCTTGCGCATGGCGCCCAGGCTGAACACCTGGAAACCACCGGAATCGGTGAGGATCGGGCCTTTCCACTGCATGAAGTCATGCAGGCCGTTGTGCTTCTTGATCACCTCGGTGCCCGGGCGCAGCCACAGGTGGAAGGTGTTGCCAAGGATCATCTCGGCGCCAATGGCCTCGATATCACGCGGCAGCATGCCCTTGACCGTGCCATAGGTGCCCACCGGCATGAACGCCGGGGTTTCCACGGTGCCACGTGGGAAGGTGATGCGACCACGACGGGCCTTGCCGTCGGTGGCCAGCAGTTCGAAGGACATTCGACAGGTGCGACTCATGCTTGATCCTCGGGGCCGCGTGGCGCCGGATTGCGGGTGATGAACATGGCATCACCGTAACTGAAGAAGCGGTAGCCCTGCTCGACCGCCGCCGCATAGGCAGCCATGGTCTCGGGGTAACCGGCGAAGGCCGAGACCAGCATCAGCAGCGTGGACTCCGGCAGGTGGAAGTTGGTGACCAGGGCGTCGACCACATGGAACGGCCGGCCAGGGTAGATGAAGATGTCGGTGTCGCCGCTGAAGGCCTTGAGCACGCCATCTCGCGCCGCGCTCTCTAGCGAACGCACGCTGGTGGTGCCGACCGCGATCACCCGGCCACCACGGGCGCGGCAGGCCTCGATGGCATCGACCACATCCTGGCCCACTTCGAGCCATTCTTTATGCATATGGTGATCTTCGATCTTGTCGACCCGCACCGGCTGGAAGGTGCCGGCGCCCACGTGCAAGGTGACGAAGGCCCGCTCGACGCCCTTGGCGGCGATCTTTTCCAGCAGCGCCTCGTCGAAATGCAGGCCCGCCGTGGGCGCGGCGACCGCACCGGCGCGTTCGGCGTACACGGTCTGGTAGCGCTCACGATCGGCGCCCTCGTCCGGGCGGTCGATGTAGGGCGGCAGCGGCATGTGGCCAACGCGGTCGAGCAGCGGCAGCACCTCTTCGCTGAAGCGCAGCTCGAACAGTGTGTCATGGCGCGCAACCATTTCGGCCTCGCCACCGCCATCGATGAGGATCACCGCCCCCACCTTGGGTGCCTTGCTGGCACGCACATGGGCCAGCACCCGGTGGCTGTCGAGCACGCGTTCGACCAGCACTTCCAGCTTGCCGCCGGAAGCTTTCTGGCCAAACAACCGCGCCGGGATCACCCGGGTGTTGTTGAACACCATCAGGTCGCCGGGGCGCAGGTATTCGAGCAGGTCGGGAAATTGCTGGTGCGCCAGCGCGCCGCTCGGCCCATCGAGGACCAGCAGACGGCTGCCATGGCGCTCGGCCAACGGGTGGCGGGCGATCAGGGAATCGGGGAGTTCGAAGGAAAAATCGGCGACGCGCATGATGATGTTCGGTTCGGCAGGGCCGGGAAGTTTAGCCCAATGTGTGAAAATTGACCATGAAAGCCGATTGACCGACCAGCGGCACCTCTCTATACTGCGCGCCACGCCCTGATGGCGGAATTGGTAGACGCGGCGGATTCAAAATCCGTTTTCGAAAGGAGTGGGAGTTCGAGTCTCCCTCGGGGCACCAAATCCGGAAAAAACCGACCTTATGGTCGGTTTTTTTTCGCCTTGAAAAATTCAAAGGCTGACGCGGTCCCTAATAGCAGCAACTGCCTTAAACAAAATCCAAAGGCTATCGCAAGCCCTGTGGGAGCGGGCATGTCGAGGCGTCGAACCGCCGCGAACACCGGCAAAGCCGGTGCTATTCACGGCGCCGCCTGTTTCGCGGGCTCGCCCGCTCCCACAGGTACTGTGCTCGCTTCTAGATGACGCTAACCAGCATGAGTGGACGCAACGTGTGCATGCAGCTGAAGACCAAGTGCCCTGGTCACCTTCAGGATAGTGGCAAAGCTGGGGTTGCCCTCGCCGGACAGCGCCTTGTACAGGCTTTCGCGCCCGAGCCCAGTATCACGCGCGAGTTGCGCCATGCCTTTGGCGCGCGCAATGGTGCCGAGGGCCTTGGCGATAAATGCAGCATCATCGCCCGCCTCTTCGATACAGGCCTCCAGGTAAAGCGCCATGTCCTCGTCCGTCTTGAGGTGTTCGGCACTGTCCCACTTTTTCAACTTGACGCTACCCATGGATGCCTCCTCCCGTCGTGCCAGGATTACGATTTCAAGGCCACGCTGAGTGAAATACACGCGATACCCCGGCCCATAATGAATACGCATCTCCGCGACGCCCTCACCTACAGGCTCGCAATCGCCGAAGTTCCCCGCTTCAGCACGATCAATGCGCGCCTGAATGCGTATTACAGATCGCCTATCCCTAAGCTTGGCAAACCAAACATCGAAATCATCGAGCGTTGCCAATCATGACCACTTTGCCCCCGGATCGCACTCGGAACCAGGGGTGTCAGCGCCAGGTAAGGGATGCAGAAGCCTTAGAAATCCGCCCGCAGGGTCACGCTGTAGTTACGCGGATCCCCATAGTAGTTCGCCGCATACAGCCAGCCAATGCTGGAGTAGTACTTCTTGTCGAACAGGTTGTTGCCGTTCAACGATACACTGAAGTGCTTGTTGATCTGGTAAGCCAGGCGCGCATTCCAGATCGCATACCCTGCCTGCTCGATCTTCCCTATCCCATCGGGCACGCGAACCTTCGACGCCCCTCGACGTCCCATACTGCATCCCCAGCAATCCGAGGTACCCCCCGCGTGAAAGACGTCATCGCCCGCAAGTACCGGCTGGTGGAGTCGCTGGGCTGGTTCACGCCGTTGGCGTCGACGGTGGTGGGGTTCATGCTGCTGGCCATCGAGCGGATCGGCACGGATTTGCAGAGCCTGTTCAGGCTCAGTGAGCACCAGATCCAGATGGACAGCATTTGCGAGACGATCGAGCGGAACCTGGAGTCGATGCAGCGGGAAGCGCAGTGTGGGGAGTTGGCTTAGTGCCAGACCTCAAGGGCCCTATCGCCGGCAAGCCAGTTCCCACAGGGGCCGTGGAGCCTTGTGACCTTGCACAGTACCTGTGGGAGCTGGCTTGCCGGCGATAGGGCCGCAAAGCGGCCCCGGCTATCTATCAGGCCCGCACATAGCGCTGGCGCAACACATCACTCAGCGCATCCACCAGCAACACCAACACCAGCATGCCGATGATCACCGTGCTGGCCTGGGCCTCCTGGAACAGGCTCAAGGTGGTGTACAGCATCTGCCCCAACCCGCCAGCCCCGACAAACCCCAGTACGCTGGCCATGCGGATGTTATTCTCCCAGCGGTACAAGCTGTAGGCCAGCAACTGCGGCCACAGGTTGGGCAAGGTACCAAAGCAGAACGCCGCCACCTGGCTGCCACCCTGCAAGCGGATCGCCGCCGCCGGCTCCGGCGGGGCGTTCTCCAGCGCCTCGGCAAACAACCGCCCCAGCACGCCAGCGGTATGCAATGCCAAAGCCAGAGTACCGGCATTCGGCCCAAGCCCGGCCGCCAACACGGTCAGCGCCGCCCACACCAGCTCCGGAATCGCGCGCAAGGCATTCAGCAGCAAGCGCGCCGCGCCCTGCAACGGCCAACCGAAGCGGCCTGCTGCCGGCAGTGCCAGCAACATCCCAAGTACCATCGCCAACAAGGTACCCAGGCCAGACATGGCCAAGGTCTCCAGCGCCCCACGCCACACCGCCTGCAAGCGCCCTGCAGACAGGTCCGGATGCAGGAAACGCCCGGCGTACTCGCCCATCTGCCCCAGCCCACCGTTGCCGACCAGCGCTTGCAAGTCCAGCTCCAGATAAGCGAACGAGGCCACCACCGCCGCCACGATGGCGCCAAGCAGCAACAGGTTGATTGCCCGGTTCATGCCAGCCTCCAGCGCAGCAGGCGGCTGAGCAGGTCGGCCAGCATCACCAGCAGCAGGAACGTCAGCAGCATGCTCGCTACCTCCGCACCGGCAAACATGCGCATCGACAGGTCGATCTGCTGGCCCAGCCCGCCAGCGCCAACAAAGCCCATCACCACCGATGCCCGCACCGCGCACTCCCAACGGTACACGGTGTACGACACCACTTCGGATGCGGCATTGGGCAGGATGCCATAGAGAAACGCCGTCAACCGGCCGCTGCCCGCCTGCAACAACGCATGGGCCGGGCGCTGGTCAACCGACTCGAAGATCTCCGCATAGACCTTGCCGAGCATGCCGCTGTAGGTGATGGCGATAGCCAGCACACCCGCCGTCGGCCCCAGCCCTACGGCACGCACGAACAACAGCGCCCAGACGATCTCCGGCACGCTGCGCAGGAAAATCAGCAGCCCGCGCACCGGCAGGCGTAACAACCGTGACCACAACCCGGCCCGCCCGCCGCGAGAAGCAGCACGTAACGACAAGGCACGGCTGGCCAGCAGGCCGGCAGGAACAGCCAACAACAGCGCCAGCGCCATGCCAGCGGTAGCCACGGCCAAGGTCTGCAAGGTGGCTTCGTACAACAGCGAAAGGAAATCGGCATCGTGTGCCGGCGGCCAGAAAGCACGGGTGAAGCTGGCAATCTGCTGGCGGTTCTCCGCCTGTAACAACACCCCTGGGTTCAGTTCGCTCAACTGAATACCCGGCCACAGTACCGCTACGGCCAGCAAGGTCAGCAGCAACCGCGGCAGCAGCGCCGGGTCGCGGGCGTCGGCCTTCAGCATCGCGGAATCTGCACGGTCAGGGTAGGCCCCTGGGTTGGCGGCGAGGCCAGGTGCTCGTTGGCGTACAGCGCCTCCAGCAATTGCTCGGTGACCGCCTCGGCCGGGCAGTCGAACGCCACCTGCCCTTCGCGAATACCGATCACCCGCGGGAAGTGCGCCAGCGCCAGCTCTACCGCGTGCAGGCTCGCCACCAGAGTCACGCCGTTGGCCTGGGCATGGCGGTTGAGCAAGGCCAGGCTGTGGTCGGCCAGCACCGGGTCCATGGCCGACACCGGCTCGTCGGTCAGCAATACCTGCGGCCGCTGGTAGAGCGCGCGGGCAATACCTACCCGCTGCAACTGGCCACCCGACAATTGCCCACACTGCACGAACAGCTTGTCGGCCAGGCCCAGCTCGGCCAAGACCTGGCGTACCCCCGGCACATCGCTGGGGTACAGCAGGTTGAGCAAACCGCGCAGCACACCCCATTGCCCCAGGCGGCCGGCCAGCACCGCCGTCACCACCCGCTGGCGCGGCGGCAAGGGCGGTGCCTGGTGCACCAGGCCAACCCGAGCCCGCAGGCGTTGGCGCGCCCTGGCCGACAACCTCCAGGGCTGCACGCCGAGCAGCTCCAAATGCCCGTTGCTGGGCTGGATGGCCGTGGCCATCAGGTGCAGCAAGCTCGACTTGCCCGCCCCCGACGGCCCGATGATGGCAACGCGCTCGCCCTGCTCGATGCATAGGTCGACCGCGTCAAGCGCGCGTACCTGGCCATGGCGCAGGCTGGCACCGTACAAATGGATTGCCACGTTCGAAGCTGTCACTTGAGCAGGCCGGCCTCACGTGCAGCCTGTTCGGTGCCCACGTAGTTCTCAGGCTTGGTCTCGATGAAGCGGCTGGCGGCCTGCAGGTCCAGAATCGCCTTGTGCTCCGGGTTGGCCGGGTCGAGGTCGAGGAAGGCTTTCTTGATCTTCTCTTTCAGCGCCGGGTCCATGTTGCCGCGTACGGTCCAGTTGTAGTCGAAGTAGGTCGGGGTGGTGGCGAACACTTTCACCTTGCTGGTATCGACCTTGCCGGCATCCACCAGCTTCTGCCACACACTGGCGTTGAGCACGCCACCATCGACCTTGCCGGCCTGTACCCAGGCCACGGTGGCGTCATGGGCGCCGGAATAGGCCACGCGGCTGAAGTACTCTTCAGGCTTGATGTTGTCCTGCTTGAGCATGAAGTAACGCGGCATCAGGCTGCCCGAGGTGGACGAGATGGAACCGAAGGCGAATGACTTGCCCTTGAGGTCGGCCAGGCTGTTCACATTGGGGTTGGCAGTGATGAACTTGGAGGTGAACTGGGCATCCTGCTCACGCTGTACCAACGGCGTGGCGGTCGGGTCCTTCAGGTGCACCTGGACGAAGGTGAAACCACCCAGCCAGGCCAGGTCCAGACGGTCGGAAGCCAACGACTCAACCACTGCCGGGTAGTCAGCCACCGGCACGAACTTCACTTCCATGCCCAGTTGCTTGGCCAGGTACTCGCCCAACGGCTTGAACTTGCGCTGCAGTTCGGTTGGCGCTTCGTCAGGGATGGCGCTGACCCGCAGGGTGTCAGCAGCCTGGGCGACAACGGCACAGCAAGACAGCACGAGACCGGCGGCGAGCGCCAGGGGGCGTTTGAGCATGGGTGTTCTCCGGTTCAATAGCGGGGAAAGGCCGGCCTACGCGCCGACAACGGGAATTATAAGAGGCGCAGGCACAAAGGCCAGCTTTGCTACAATCGCGCAACAATTTGACCTGCTGAGGTGCGTATGAGCGAGCAGATTCGCCTGACCCAGTACAGCCATGGTGCCGGCTGTGGCTGCAAGATCTCCCCCAAGGTGCTGGATGTGATCCTCGCCGAAAGCGGCGCCCAGGCCCTGGACTCGAAGCTGTGGGTCGGCAACGCCTCGCGCGACGACGCGGCCGTGTACGCGCTGGACGACGAGCGTGGCGTGGTCTCGACCACCGACTTCTTCATGCCGATCGTCGACGACCCGTACGACTTCGGCCGCATCGCCGCTACCAACGCTATCAGCGACATCTACGCCATGGGTGGCGACCCGCTGATGGCCATCGCCATTCTCGGCTGGCCAGTCAACGTGCTGCCGCCGGAAGTCGCCCGCGAAGTGATCCGCGGTGGCCGTGCGGTGTGCGCCGAAGCCGGCATCCCGCTGGCCGGCGGCCATTCCATCGACGCCCCCGAGCCGATCTTCGGCCTGGCCGTCACCGGCGTGGTCAGCAAGCGCCACCTCAAGCGCAACGACACCGCCAGCGCTGGCTGCCAGCTGTACCTGACCAAGCCACTGGGCATCGGCATCCTCACCACCGCCGAGAAAAAGGCCAAGCTGCGCGCGCAGGACCAGGGCCTGGCCCGCGACTGGATGTGCACCCTCAACACTCCTGGCAGCCGCTTCGGCAAGCTCGACGGGGTCAAGGCCATGACCGACGTCACGGGTTTCGGTTTGCTCGGCCACCTGGTGGAACTGGCCGAAGGCAGCGGTCTCACCGCGCACCTGGACTACGCCGCCGTACCGCGCCTGCCTAGCGTCGACCACTACCTGGCCGAAGGCTGCATCCCTGGCGGTACCCTGCGCAACTACGACAGCTACGGGCACAAGATCGGCGCCCTCGGCGACGACCAGAAGCACCTGCTGTGCGACCCGCAGACCAGCGGTGGCCTGCTGGTGGCGGTTACCCCGGAAGGCGAAGCCGAGTTCCTCGCCGTGGCCGCCGAACTGGGCCTGCAACTGTCGCCGATAGGCAAGCTGGTCGAGCGACAGAGCCATGCGGTCGAGGTAATCTGATGCGCCCCGACTGCACCAACTTCCGTCAGCTGTTCCTCGACGACGTGCCGATGATGGACATGCGCGCCCCCGTCGAATTTGCCAAGGGCGCCTTCCCCGGCGTCGTTAACCTGCCGCTGATGAACGACCAGGAGCGGCAGAAGGTTGGCACCTGCTACAAGCAGCAGGGCCAGGCCGCTGCCATTGCCCTGGGACACCAGCTGGTCAGCGGCACCACCAAGCAGGCCCGCCTGGAGGCCTGGGTAGCGTTCACCCAGGCCCACCCCGAGGGCTACCTGTACTGCTTCCGTGGCGGTTTGCGCTCGCAGATCGTGCAGGGCTGGTTGCGTGATGAAGCGGGCATCCAGTACCCGCGCGTGAAAGGTGGCTACAAGGCCATGCGTACCTTCCTGCTGGAGACTACCCAGCAGGCGGTGGAGCAATGCGACTTCGTGCTGATGGGCGGCCTGACCGGTACCGGCAAGACCGATGTGCTGCACCAGCTGGACAACGTGCTCGACCTGGAAGGCCACGCCAACCATCGTGGCTCCAGCTTCGGCAAGCGCGCCACTGCGCAGCCAGCGCAGATCGATTTCGAGAACCAGCTGGCCATTGATGTGCTGAAAAAGCGCGCCCGAGGTGTCGAGCAGTTCGTGCTGGAAGATGAAGGCCGCATTGTCGGCAGTTGCACGGTGCCGCTGGAGTTGTACCAAGGCATGCAGCGGTATCCGCTGGTGTGGCTGGAAGACAGCTTCACCAACCGCGTGGAGCGCATCCTGCGCGACTATGTGATCAACCTGAGTGCCGAATTCGTCGGCGTGCACGGCGACGAGGATGGCCGCCGGTTGTTCGCCGAGCGCATGCTGCAGAGCATGGCCAACATCTACAAGCGCTTGGGTGGCGAACGCTACCAACGGTTATCGGAAATCCTGCGCCAGGCCCTGGAAGAACAGCAGCGCAGCGGCGCGGTGGACCTGCACCGGGGCTGGATCGAGGGCTTGCTGAACGAGTATTACGACCCTATGTACGCCTACCAGCGCGCAGCGAAGTCCGAGCGCATCGAGTTTGCCGGGGATGCCATGGAAGTGCGCGAGTACCTCAAGGCCAGGGCGATGCGCCAACCGCGCACATAAAAACAGGGCCGCTTCGCGCCCCATCGCCGGCAAGCCAGCTCCCACCTCGATCGCATCGACTTCAAATCCTGTGCAATCCCTGTGGGGGCAACTGTCTTGCTCAAAATCTATAAGCTGACGCAATCCCTGTGGGAGCTGGCTTGCCGGCGATGAGGCCAGTCCAGGCAATACAAGACAGTTGCTCCCACCTCGATCGCATCGACTTCAAATCCTGTGCAATCCCTGTGGGGGCAACTGTCTTGCTCAAAATCTATAAGCTGGCGCAATCCCTGTGGGAGCTGGCTTGCCGGCGATGAGGCCAGTCCAGGCAATACAAGACAGTTGCTCTCACCTCGATCGCATCGACCTCAAATCCTGTGCAATCCCTGTGGGGGCAACTGTCTTGCTCAAAATCTATAAGCTGGCGCAATCCCTGTGGGAGCTGGCTTGCCGGCGATGAGGCCAGTCCAGGCAATACAAGACAGTTGCTCTCACCACACTACCCCTGTGGGAGCGGGCATGCCCGCGAAGAGGCCCGTACAGACAACTCACTGCCCCGGGCTAAGCACCCGCTCCAGCTCCGCCGCGCGATCGCGGGTCATGTCCATCAGGCAGCTGCCGCCTTCCAGCTGCGCCATGGTCCCGCCACTGGCCTGTACATGGAACTGGCAATTACCATCGCGGTAGGCCAGCCATTTGCGCTGCACATCGCGCAGGCTCTTCTGCTGCCCCGCATCCAGCTTGCCCATCAGTTGCTTGTACACCCGGTTCAACCGCTGGTCCTGCACTTGCGTCTCGGCCTTGATGCATTCGCTCATGGCCACCGTAGTGGAGGCCTTGTCCATGCACTGGCCATAGGCCGATGTGTAGTCGTCCGCCACCGCCATTGGCAGCACGCAGGCCAGTGCCAGACCTGTCAGATATTGCTTGATCATGCGAATCCTCCTTGTGGATATCACAGCGTCTGCGGCTGCTCCGGAGGCATCAGCACCTTGCCCGGCTCGAAGCGCAACGATGGCATCTGCGTTGCCGCATAAAGCGCCACGCCCAACGCCGCAATCAAGGCCACATCAAGCCAGTTCCAACCGGGCATGTCATCGGCGCTGCGGGCCTTCCAGCAATGCCAGGCCTGGCCCAGGCAGAACACCACCATCGCCGCCAGCCACAGATAGAAGCCGGCACCGAAACCGGTCAGGTCGTGGAATTCATAGGTCTGGTTGTCCGGCAACCGAGTGATGTCGAAGCTGCTGGCCGCCAGATACACCGCCGCCAACCCGGCCAGCAATGCCAGCCGGCGAAAGCGCCGATGGGCAAGAATGGCCAGGGCCAGCAACGGGTTGGCAAACCATTGGTACAAGCCGAAGGGCATGCCCCATGGCCCGTACAGCAGCATCTGCAGAGCCGGCATGCGGTGGCCGCCGCTCATCAGCGCGCCATCGAAGAACAGGGCGAGCAAGTACAGCAGCAGGCTGATGCTCAGGTAAAAAGCGGGCAAGGGGTTAATTTCCTAGGCAACCGGGGGCTCTAGCAGAAGACCATAGATGCCGGAATCGGACAACTCACCGGCCACGCACCAGCGTGCCCGCAGGGTGCCTTCCAGCACGAAACCCTGACGTTCAAGGGTGCGTGCAGAGCCTTGGTTGCGTGGGTCGATCTCGCCTTCCAGGCGGCGCATGTGCAGGGTGTGGGCGAGGTAGTCGATGAAGCAGGTCAGCGCTTCGTCCATGTAGCCCCTGCCCTGCACGGCGCTGGCCAGGCAGTAGCCAATTTCGCCGCGGCGGGAAACATCGTCGATGTTGAACAACTGGACCATGCCGATCAGCTCGCCGTTGTCACGGCGGTACATGCCAAGCTTGAGCTGGTCGCCATTGGCATAGGCTTCACGGTCCGCGGCCAGGGCGCTTTCGGCTTCGGCCAGGTCTTGCCAGGGGGCATGGTGCCAATAACGCATGACCTCCGGGTCGGCCATGATCGCCAGCCACTGCGCGGCATCGGCATGGCGCATGGGGCGCAGTTGCAGGCGCGGGCTGTCGAGGCAGAGGTCAGTGGGGAAACTGCGGGGTGGGGTCACGCCGGATCTCCTGTCCATGGCTGGGGAGATGACAGTTTAACGTCAAGCGCAAGGTTCCGGCATCCCGGGGCTGCTTTGCAGCCCATCGCCGGCAAGCCAGCTCCCACAAGGTCCCCACAGGACCTGAGCCTTGTGCAGTACCTGTGGGAGCTGGCTTGCCGGCGATGGGCTGCAGAGCGGCCCCAAAAATCGCTCAGGCGCCGCGATTCAACCCCACTTCCATATCATTGATCAGCGCCTTGGCCATGGCACTGAGTATCCGCGCCGCGCTGCCGGCGATCTTGTCGCCCTCCATCTCGGCCTCTTCGTTCAGGTGCTTGATGCAGCCAATCAGCATTGACAGCTCATCGAACGCCAGGTCGAGTGGCACACCCGGCTCTACCCGATACAGCTCTAGGAATTTCTCCACGCCTGCAGTGGTGCGGGATTTGAGGTGGTCGCTCATGCCTTGGCCTCCTGCGCTTTCATGTGGGCCAGCAGGGCTTGCAACTGGTTGGTCTGGATCGACATGTTTTCTAGGAGGGAGGAGCGCAAGGCCGGGGCTTCGGCGTCGAGGTATTGGATGATGATGTTGGAGAGGGTATCCATGACCTGGGTAGCCTGGGACTTCGCGGCTTGGTAGGTAAGGTCGGTAACAGGTGGGTCAGGTACAAGTTTTTTCATAGTCACCTCGGAAATATTTCAGAAGCAACCACTCACATCCTTCTCACAGATAAGGTGGCAGCCGTACGCGAGGTGAGAAGACCGTGTCCGAGGTACCACGGCCAGACCGAAGTCTGCACGCGCACGGCTGCCATAACTGGCAAGCCTCCTCAAACAACGGGCTTCTCACACCCGATCGCCATGTGTGGCGACGCTGAAACGTTATCTCTGAGGTTCCTACTTGCCTATCAGACGGCATCCGACTGAGCTCGTAGGATAATTCCCAATCCCTGGCAACCTGAAGCATTTGGTTTCAAGTTCAGAATCTTCTTACAGCTGATGGCCCTATCGCCGGCAAGCCAGCTCCCACAAGGTCTCCACAGGGCCTGAGCCTTGAGCAGTACCTGTGGGAGCTGGCTTGCCGGCGATAGGGCCAATGCTGGCTAGCGAAAATGGCTCAGGCCACCTCCGCCCCATCATCCGGCCAATGCGGCTCGTTGGCCCCCGGCGGGGTCAATGGTGGCAACCCATATGCCGCACGCGCAGCGTCACAGCTGGGGTTATGCAGCCCGCCCTCCCAGGAAGCCTCGAACTCGCGGCAGGTGCTTGAGCGGTTGGCATAAATGGTACAACCCACCTCTTTACCGATCTCGCCATCAAGGGCGACGCAACGACAAGGCTTGGCATCGGTGCCGATCATGGCAACGCGGGAGGGGTTGACCTGTACCACCAGGTCATCTGGCACAAGGCCCCCGGCAGACTGGCATTCGCCCCAGAAGAAGGACACACGGAAGTACCCGCAGCAGGCGCCGCAGTCAAGGCAAGGGTTATATTCGGACATGATGGCACGGAGGGAAGGTTGTTGTTATCGGGGCTGGCCCGCGGCGCCATTTTCATTCCAAGCAGGGGCGGCTGGATAGAGGGGCGATGCAAAATAAATCTGCCGCTGATCCGGCCGCCCGCCACGGCTAGCAGATGGCCTTGTAGGTGGCGGCATCCCAGCGCTGCAAGGCCAGGCCTGCGCTCGGGTCGTAGTCATCACCCTTCACCTTGCTGAAGTGCGTACGCGCTTCACCACAGTGCACCAGCCGGTCGTGTTTTTCACCCTCGGTCAGTACGGTGTAGGACTCGCTGCGCATGGCCTGGTACTGCTTGTCAGCCGCCGCCATGAGCTGGTGATATTTCATCAACTGGCTGTCGGCCAAGGCCAGGCACTTGTCCAGCTGCACACCCCAGCGGGTCAGGCACACTTCGGCAAAGTGGCGAACGATCAACCCCGGTTCTGCCAGCACCTTGCCTTCGCCTGCGCCGTCAGCCGATGCGTTGCCTACCAACGTGGCATGCCGGCCAGGCATCGGATAAATGCATATTCGCGTACTGCTTGCGACTGCAGGGATCACGCAGGCAAAACCTTTGGAACGCTCATCCCGCGAGTAAAAACCGACGTACTCTTTGACGTTCCCAGCCAACGTGACGCGTTCCGCTTGCACATTGCCAACCCCGGGTACCGGGTCGATGGCAAAGATGTTCACCGGTATGCCGCGCAATACAGGGTCTTGTGCCATGGCATTGGCCAGCATGTGGCAACTGATCCCTCCCCTGCTCCAGCCCACCAGGTTGACCTGGGTGGGCAGGCGCGGTTTGCGAAACATGCTGATGACGCGCTCTTGCAGTTCCTGTGGGGTTGGGTGGCGCTTGCCGAAGTTGTAGGTGCGCCAGAACCAGGAGGCTGAAGAAGTGGCATCCGGAATGGGCACCCCGGCATCTTTCAACCGCTCGTATTCTGCTTCGCTGAGTTCAGTGCGCTGCCAGTTGCTATCGCCTTTGATTACCTGAAGCACATGGTTGACGTTTTCTTCCCAGCCGCGGCCGAACAACTGGCCGGTCCAGTTGAAATAGCCGCCGGGTTCGACGAACAGGTTGTCATCCTGAAGGTTGCCGCTACCTGGGCCGTCGACGGCGATCCAGTGGGCGAATTCGCGGCCCTGGTCGTTGCTGGCCAGGGTCGAGACCAGCTCGCCATTCCAGAAGTTGGGGTTGGCGTCGTCGAAGCGGTGCGAGCCGGTGCCGCAGAAATAGGCGGTGAAGACACTCATGGGTGGGTCTCTGTGGTGAGAAATGAGTGCTGAAGATAGGCAGGCTGAAGAGTGGGATGCAGGCGGAAAGCTCACCCGGCTGAAGATTTTGGGGCTGCTTTGCAGCCCAATCGCCGCGGTTCGTCGCCACGACAAGCCAGCTCCCACAGGTGCGACGCCGCTCTCACGACCTGTGGGGTCTCTGTGGGAGCTGGCTTGCCGTGGCGACGAACCGCGGCGATTGGGCCGCAAAGCGGCCCCAATGGCTTACTTGCGGACCAACCCGTCAGCCCGGAACATCTGCCGAATCCCTCGAATCGCCTGACGAATGCGGTCCTGGTTCTCGATCAGGGCAAAGCGCACATGGTCATCGCCATAGTCACCAAAACCGACCCCTGGCGACACGCACACCTTGGCCTCGGCCAGCAGCTTCTTGGAAAACTCCAGCGAACCCAAGTGCGCATACTCCGGCGGGATCTTCGCCCATACGTACATCGACGCCTTGGGGTTCTCGACCATCCAGCCCAGCTCGTGCAGCCCTTTCACCAGCAGGTTGCGGCGCTGGCGGTACTGCTCGGCAATGTCGCGCACGCACTGCTGGTCACCTTCCAGCGCGGCGATAGCGGCCACCTGCAGCGGGGTGAAGGTGCCGTAGTCGTGGTAGCTCTTGATCCGCGCCAGGGCATTGACCAACTCGGGGTTGCCGACCATGAAGCCGATGCGCCAGCCGGCCATGTTGTAGCTCTTGGACAGGGTGAAGAACTCCACCGCAATATCCTTGGCCCCCGGTACCTGCATGATCGACGGGGCTTTCCAGCCGTCATAGACGATGTCGGCATAGGCCAGGTCATGCACCACCAGCACGCCATACTGCTTGGCCAGGGCCACCACGCGCTCGAAGAAGTCCAACTCCACGCACTGGGCGGTGGGGTTGGACGGGAAGCCGAGGATCATCATCTTCGGCTTGGGGATCGACTCGCGGATGGCCCGCTCAAGTTCGTTGAAGAAGTCCACCCCCGGTACCAGCGGCACGGAACGCACCTGGGCGCCGGCAATCACCGCACCGTAGATATGGATCGGGTAGCTCGGGTTGGGCACCAGCACGGTGTCGCCCTGGTCGAGGGTGGCCAGCATCAGATGGGCCAGGCCTTCTTTCGAACCGATGGTGACGATGGCTTCGCTTTCCGGGTCGATGTCGACCTCGTAGCGCTCCTTGTACCAGTTGGAAATAGCCCGGCGCAGGCGCGGGATGCCGCGCGAGGTGGAATAGCCGTGGGTATCTTCGCGCTGGGCGACCTGTACCAGCTTCTCGACGATGTGCGGCGGGGTGGCGCCATCGGGGTTGCCCATGCTCAGGTCGATGATGTCCTCGCCACGGCGGCGGGCAGCCATCTTGAGCTCGGCGGTGATGTTGAAGACGTAAGGGGGGAGACGATCGATGCGCGCAAAGCGACGCGGCGAACCTGGGTTGGCCATGGCTTCCTCTGAATACGTAAGCGCCCGGAACCGTCCGAGCGACGTTGGCCGATGTGGCGGCCTGGTTCAGAAGATAGTGCCGAAACAGTATGTTTGTAAAGGACAATCTCCTGTTTTGTTAGATTTTTTCAGATGTATTTTTTGAAAATAAGGATTTTATGTTTTCAGGCCTGGCCTCTTCGCGGGCTTGCCCGCTCCCACAGGGTTACCCACAGGCCCTGAGGCTTGCGCCGTACCTGTGGGAGCGGGCAAGCCCGCGAAAGGGCCGGCACAGGAAAACACCCATAAAAAAACCCCGGCACAGTGGCCGGGGTTTTCGTGAAACAGGCAGCAGTTTCAGCGTGCGTAGGTCATCAGCACGTCCGCAGCGGTCTGGCTATCCACCCCCATCATCACGCTCAGGGCAGTGACGGTGAGGATAGAGAAGCCGAACACCTTGCGGGCCCACTTGCTGTCGTCCTCGGCCTTGTAGCCACCCCAGGCCATGTACAACCAGTACAGGCCCATGGCAGCTGCCACGGCCAGGTAGCCGAGGCCGGCGTAACCGCCGAGGGTAAGCATCAAGGTGGCGAGCACGAAGGCCAGCACGTACAGCACGATCTGCTTCTTCGCCGCGAGGATGCCGCGTGCCACCGGCAGGACCGGAATGTTGGCAGCGCTGTAATCCTTGAAGCGGAAGATGGCGATGGCAAAGCTGTGCGGCATCTGCCACAGGCTGAACATCACCAGCAGGGTTACCGCGGCCAGGTCGAAGCTGTTGCTCACGGCGCAGTAGCCGATCACCGGAGGCATGGCACCAGACAGGCTGCCGACCAAGGTGCCGTGCACCGATTTACGCTTCAGCCACAGGCTGTAGAAACCGACGTAGACGATGAAGCCGATCAGCGCACAGAACGCCGACAGCGGGTTGGCCTGGACATACAGCAGGCTGAAACCCGCCACCCCGAGCAGGGTGGCGTAGATCAGCGCGAGGGGCAGCGACATGCCGCCCTGGACCATGACGCGGTTCTTGGTGCGCTCCATCTTGTGGTCGATGTCACGGTCGATGCAGTTGTTGAACACGCATCCGGACGCAACCACCAGCGAAGTACCGATCACCACCGCCAGGAACAGGGCGAAATCCACATGGCCCTTCGCGGCAAGGAAGAAACCGCCTGCCACGGAAAGCACGTTACCGAAAATGATCCCCGGTTTGGTGATTTGGATAAAGTGCTTAACGGACATGCAGTCTTACCTCACTTGGCCAACATTTCGAAGTGGATGCTGAACATGATCCACAGCGACAGGCCGACAAGCAGAGCGATCACCAGGGTGGTGAACAGGAACGTCGATACGTTGTTGCGTTGCTCTTTCGAGCGGTCCATGTGCAGGAAGTACACCAGGTGCACTACTACCTGGATCACGGCCATGGCAACGATGATCAGAACGGTCAGGTTCTTCGGCAGGCTTGGCGACATGGCCAGGCCGAACGGGATCGCGGTCAGGATGATCGACAGGATGAAGCCGATCATGTACGACTTGACGCTGCCGTGGTTACCTTCGTGATGAGTGTCGTGTGCGTTAGCCATTACAGAACTCCCAGCAGGTAGACGACGGTGAATACGCAGATCCAGACCACGTCCAGGAAGTGCCAGAACAGGCTCAGGCAGCTCATGCGGGTCTTGGCGGTCGGCGTGATGCCGTGCTTGTTGATCTGGTACATCATGATCGCCATCCAGATCAGGCCGGCGGTCACGTGCAGGCCGTGGGTACCTACCAGGGCGAAGAAGCCCGACAGGAAGCCACTGCGCTGCGGGCCGAAGCCCTCGCTGATCAGGTGATGGAATTCATAGATTTCCATCGCGATGAAGCCTGCACCGAACAGGAAGGTCACAGCCAACCAGCCCAGTACGCCAGCTTTCTTGCCATCGAACATCTTCAGCATGGCGAAGCCGAAGGTGATCGAGGACAACAGCAGGAACAGCGTTTCAACAGCTACGAAATCGAGCTGGAAGATGTCATGACCCGACGGGCCGCCGGCAAAACTGCCGGACAGCACCGCGTAGGTAGCGAAGAGCGACGCAAACAGGATGCAGTCGGTCATCAGGTACAGCCAGAAACCGAGTACGGTCATCTGGCCCGAGTCGTGGTGGTGGTCGTCATGCCCATGGTCGTGGCCATGAGCAGCACCGTGCATTACTTGACTGGACATTGATTACACCCGCTCAAACGATTCGACACGTGCGCCGGCAGGCAGAGCACCTGCTTTGGCCAGCGCTTTCATACGCTCGCCTTCGATGCGCGCCACTTCTTCGGCCGGAACCATGTAGCCCTGGTCGTCACGTGCAGCGTGGCGAACGAAGACAGCGATGGTTGCAACCAGGCTCGCGCCAACCAGCCACCAGATGTGCCAGATGAAGGCAAAGCCGAAGACGGTCAGGAACAGGCCCATGAACAAACCGGTGGAGGTGTTGCTCGGCATGTGGATCGCGTCGAACTTGGTCGCCGGCTTGTAAGCCTTACCGGTTTCCTTGGTTTCGTGCCAGGCATCCAGGCCAACCTGCTCAGGCATGTGGGCGAAGTTGTAGAACGGAGGTGGCGACGAAGTCGACCATTCCAGGGTACGGCCGCCCCATGGGTCGCCGGTCACGTCCAGGTTCTGGTTGCGGTCGCGAACCGATACGTACAGCTGGATCAGCTGGCAAGCGATACCGAACAGGATCAGCACGGCGCCGACAACGGCTACGTACAGGTAGGGTTCCCACAGTGGGTTGTCGGAGTGGTTCAGACGACGGGTCATGCCCATGAAGCCCAGGGCGTACAACGGCATGAACGCAACGTAGAAGCCCGACAGCCAGAACCAGAAGGCAGCTTTGCCCCACTTCTCGTTCAGGGTGAAGCCGAAGGCTTTCGGGAACCAGAAGGCGAAACCGGCGATGTAGCCGAATACCGCACCACCGATGATCACGTTGTGGAAGTGCGCAATTACGAACAGGCTGTTGTGCAGAACGAAGTCAGCACCCGGAACGGCCAGCAGTACGCCGGTCATGCCACCGATGGAGAAGGTGACCATGAAGCCCAGGGTCCAGAGCATCGGTGCGGTGAAGCGCACACGGCCTTGGTACATGGTGAACAGCCAGTTGAACAGCTTCACACCGGTCGGAATGGAGATCAGCATCGTCGCCAGGCCGAAGAAGGTGTTGACGCTGGCGCCGGCACCCATGGTGAAGAAGTGGTGCAGCCATACAGCGAAGCCCAGGACGGCGATGGCACCCGACGCGTAGATCATCGAGTGGTGGCCGAACAGGCGCTTGCCAGAGAACGTCGAAGTTACTTCCGAGAACACACCGAAGGCCGGCAGGATCAGGATGTAAACCTCAGGGTGACCCCACGCCCAGAACAGGTTGACGTACATCATCGGGTTCCCACCAAGCTCGTTGGTGAAGATGTGGAAGTCCAGATAACGGTCAACGGTCAGCAGTGCGAGTGCAGCGGTCAGGATCGGGAAGGAAGCCACGATCAGCACGTTGGCCCAGGTGCAGGTCCAGGTGAAGATCGGCATGTCCATCAGTTTCATGCCAGGTGCGCGCATCTTCATCACGGTGACGAGGAAGTTCACACCGGTAAGCGTCGTACCCAATCCGGATAGCTGTAGCGCCCAGATGTAGTAGTCGACACCCACCCCTGGGCTGTACTGAATGCCCGCCAGCGGCGGATAGGCAACCCAGCCGGTCTTGGCGAATTCACCAACGCCCAGCGAGATGTTGACCAGCAGCACGCCTGCCAGCAGCAGGTAGAAGCTCAGGGAGTTCAGGAACGGGAAGGCAACGTCACGTGCACCGATCTGCAGCGGAACCGCCAGGTTCATCAGGCCGGTGAAGAACGGCATCGCCATGAAGATGATCATGATCACACCGTGAGCGGTGAAGATCTGGTCATAGTGTTCAGGCGGCAGGTAGCCTTCGGAGCCACCGGTTGCGGCAGCCAGCTGGGTACGCATCATGATGGCGTCGGCGAAGCCGCGCAGCAGCATGATCATCGCGACGATGATGTACATCACGCCGATCTTTTTGTGGTCGACAGTAGTCAGCCACTCGCTCCACAAGTAGGTCCACTTGCGGAAATAGGTGATAAGACCGACGACAGCGATACCGCCGAGCGCGATCATGGCAAGCGTCACCATGACTATCGGCTCGTGATAGGGTATCGCCTCCAGGCTTAGTTTACCGAACATCTCTTACTCCTCTGCACCGGCAGCTGGTTGCATACTCGATTCCACACCCTTGGTTGTGGCCAGATCTTTGCTGCCTGCTTCTTCGTGGCTCGGACGACCGCGGTTCATGCCTTCGTACTTGTCGACGATCAGCTGGAACTGGTCAGGCGAAGCCTCGCTGTACAGCACGACCGGGTTGTTTTCGCTTGGTTTGGCCAAGGCGTCGTATTCGGCCTTGTCCAGCTTCTTCGGCGACTGCTTGACCTCGGCGACCCACTTGTCGAAGTCTTCCTGGGAGGTGGCAGTAGCCTTGAATTTCATGCCGGTGAAGCCAGCACCGCTGTAGTTGGCGCTGATACCGTCGAACTCGCCGTTTTCGTTGGCGATCAGGTGCAGCTTGGTGGTCATGCCGGCCATGGCGTAGATCTGGCCGCCCAGACCCGGGATGAAGAACGAGTTCATCACGGCGTCGGAAGTGACGCGGAAGTTGACCGGGACGTTAGCCGGGAAGTTGATCTTGTTGACCGTGGCAATGCCCTGTTCCGGGTAGATGAACAGCCACTTCCAGTCCAGCGCGACCACGTCGATCTGAATCGGCTTGACGTCCGAATCCAGCGGACGGTATGGGTCCAGCTTGTGGGTGGAGTGGTAGGTGACGTAACCCAGGGCGATGATGATCAGGATCGGGATGATCCACACCGCGGCTTCGATCTTGGTCGAGTGCGACCAGTCAGGGGTGTAGGTGGCTGCCTTGTTGGAAGCACGGTACTTCCAGGCGAAGACCAGGGTCATGATGATGACGGGAATCACCACCAGCAGCATCAGGCCGGTAGCGATCAGGATCAGGTTCTTTTGCTCAATGCCGACCTGGCCCTTCGGGTCGAGCAGGGTCCAGTTGCACCCACTGAGTAAAAGCATGCCTAAAAAGGGCAATATGCCAAACAGTCTGGGGTAACGCTTTTTACTCATCTCACGACCTCTAGATCAGCTTGCTTCAATGCAATTTGTGTTTTGGTAGCCAACACTTCGTCCTGCCAAGTGCGGCATTTCGCGCCCGTACTCGCTCCTGCCTGGGTCCGACTGCTGGGCCTTGGCGTCAAGCGTGTTAGCGGTGCTTATGGTTTCGTAGGCAACAGGCCTGTACTTCAGACCAATTCCATTTGGTGCGGGAAAACGCGGAGGGGGGTCCGCCCGGTATCGCCGTTGGGCGAAACTTGACGAAGTCAGCAAAAAGGAGCGCTGGGGCTTCCTTCAATCCTGCGACTCGCAAGCAGTGCCGAACGGAAATTGGGGGCGATTGTAGATAGGTCGCCAACCCTTGACTATGACTTATTGAGCAACAGTCTTTTACAGAATACGTAACAATACTGCTCAAAAATTCAACTTCGCGACAGTTTGTCGCACCCCGCTTGATAGGCCTCAAAGCCGCATTCTGCAAGGCCTTGGGGTTGATCTGGATCAAGCGGTGAGCAACTTTTCCCTCTTCGCATGCGGCGTAAAAGACCCCATGCAATTCGGGACTTTTGTCTAAGCCTGGCGTCGGTTGCGGTAGATGCCGAGCGGAACCAGGACGGCCGTCAGGACAAACGCCACGAGGGCCCATTGCGCCAGTGACAGACCGAGGATCGGTGGGTACGGCGTGCTGCAGAAGCCATCGACCTGGAACGCCAGTGGCCAGACCTTGGCCAACGGCAAGTCGTCGACGATCGGCTGCAGGGTGTCGATGCCACAACTGACCATGGGGTTGGCGAGTATATACACATGGTTGCCGGCCGCAACGATTCCGCCAATGGCGCTGAGCACCACCAGCGCCTCGAAGAAGGTCAGGCTGCGGCGCCCGGGCATCGCCGCGGCGATGAAGGCAAATACGGCAATGAACAGCAGCGCGTAACGCTGCAGGATGCACAATGGGCAGGGTGCTTCGCCCAGCACCACCTGCATGTAGAGGGCGCCCCCGATCAGCGAGATGCAGATCAAGCCCAACAGCACCAGAAAGCGCCGTTCGCGATTCAGGCGCGATGTTTGTTCGTTCATTGCCGGTTCCTTCGATGGATAGTGGCAGCGTGGTCCACCTGCCTGGGCGCAAGTCTACACGCTGGGCAGGGCCTTTGAGCGTGCCGAGGAGCTGACGCCAAGCACTGCGCAGGGCTATCCGGTGTGGCTGAGACCGGCCGCAGCGACGTCGGTTCAACGCCGGGCGGCAAAAAAGCGGCTGCCCGGGTGCCGCGCAGGAGCAAGCCCCTCGACACCCGGGAGTGAAGGATACCGTGATTAAAGGAAGATTAAAGATGAAAGCTGCGTGGCCGGTTTCATCTCTCCTTATATATAGGCAGAAAGGTGTAATGCGGCCCAGCCGCTGGCAAGCCAGCCCCCAGGCGGCGAATGCGATCGACCGTTTCGTTCTCGATTACCCACGGGCGGGAGCAATGCTGCGAGGGAGCTGGCTTGCCAGCGGCTGGGATGATTGCTTATGCCTGTGCCGGCCTCTTCGCGGGCTTGCCCGCTCCCACAGTTACCCCACAGGATTTGAAAGCAGTGGTGTTCCTGTGGGAGCGGGCAAGCCCGCGAAGAGGCCAGTACAGGTGCTACATCACTCCAAGGCAGCCGCCGGCCCGAAGAACTCGAAGCGGCTCTGCTGCTCCGGCACACCCAGGCCCTTCAGCTGGCGCTTGACCGCCGCCATGAAGCCCTTGGGCCCGAGGAAGTAGGCATCCACGTCACGCTCAGACGGCAGCCATTCGGCCAGCAGGTCCTCGCTCAGCAGGCCCACGGCATCGGCCGCGGCGCCACCTTCCGGCTCGGCGTAGCAGTAGAAGCGCTTGAGCTGCGGATAACGCTCGGCCAGGCCGTCGATCCAGTCACGGAAGGCATGCACCGCGCCATTACGTGCACAGTGGATGAAATGCACCTCGCGCTTGGTTTGCAGTGCCGCCTGCAACATCGCCAGGGTCGGGGTGATACCCACGCCGCCACTGATCAGTACCAGCGGCTTGTCGCTGGCAGCCAGGGTGAAATCGCCCGCCGGTGGGAACAACTGCAGCGTATCGCCAACCACCAACTCGTCGTGCAGGTAGTTGGAAACCTTGCCACCCGCTTCGCGCTTGACGCTGATGCGGTACTCCTTGCCGTCGCACAGCGCCGACAGGGAATAGTTGCGGCGCTGCTCGGCACCGTCGATGAACAGTTGCAGGCCGATGTACTGCCCGGGCTCAGCCTTGAGGACCGGCTTGCCATCCACCGGGGCAAAGTAGAACGAGACGATCTCGCTGCTTTCCTGCTCGCGGCGTACCAGGCGGAATTCGCGGGTACCGCGCCAGCCGCCCTCGGCCTCTTCCTTCTCTTTATAGAGGTTCTCTTCAGCGCCGATCAGGATGTCGGCCAGTTGGCCATAGGCCGCACCCCAGGCCTCGATCACGGCGGGAGTGGCGATTTCCTTGCCAAGCACTTCTTCGATGGCGCGCAACAGGCAGCTGCCGACAATCGGGTAGTGTTCCGGCAGAATCTGCAAGGCAACGTGCTTGTTGATGATCTGGCCGACCAGGCCGCCGAGCTGCTCCAGCTGGTCGATGTGGCGGGCATACATCAGCACGCCGTTGGCCAAGGCACGCGGCTGGTCGCCGCTGGCCTGGTGGGCCTGGTTGAACAGCGGGCGCACTTCCGGGTACTCGCTGAGCATCATCTTGTAGAAATGGGTAGTCAGTGCTTCGCCGCCGCTTTCCAGCAGGGGGACGGTGGCCTTGATGATTGCACGTTGTTCGGCATTGAGCATTGCAACGACTCCTGAGCCTGTGGCTTCAAATGACTGCCCCAGCTATTACATCAATCGTGCCAACTTTTATGGCCAGTAAAATCAATGGGTTGACGCATGTCATGTCAAAACGACCCACCTCGACGTATAGTCATATCGACTTTACAGGAGTCTATATGACCACAAAGCCGCTGCTCACCACCTTGCTGCCCCTGGTCAGCGACCTGTCCCGCGACCTGCCCGACCAGGAACGCTACCGCCGCCTGTTGCAGGCCATGCGTGGGCTACTGCCGTGCGATGCCGCCGCGCTGCTGCGCCTGGACGGCGAGTGGCTGGTGCCGCTGGCGGTCGACGGCCTGAGCCCCGATACCTTGGGCCGGCGCTTCCGGGTCAGCGAGCACCCGCGCTTCCAGATCCTGCTCAGCCGCCCGCAGCCCACCCGCTTCGCCAGCGATTCCGAGCTGCCCGACCCCTACGATGGCCTGGTCAACGCCCCCGATACCGACCTTGAAGTGCATGACTGCATGGGCTGCCCGTTGATGGTCGATGAGCGCCCCTGGGGCCTGGTCACCCTCGATGCCCTCACCCCCGGGCAGTTCCAGAGCATGGAGTTGGAGGCCCTGCAGGCCTTCGCCAGCCTGGCCGCCGCCACGGTCACCGTGGCCGAGCGCATCGAGCACCTGGCCCTGCGTGCCGAGGACGAGCACCACCGTGCCGAAATCTACCGCCAGGCCAGCGGCCAGGATAAAGAACTGATCGGCCAAAGCGCCGCGCACAAGCGCCTGGTGGAGGAAATCCGCCTGGTCGGCGGCAGCGACCTGACCGTGCTGATCACTGGCGAAACCGGGGTCGGCAAGGAGCTGGTGGCCCAGGCGCTGCACCAGGCCAGCAACCGCGCCGACAAGCCGTTGGTCAGCCTCAACTGCGCCGCCCTGCCCGACACCCTGGTGGAAAGCGAACTGTTCGGCCATGTGCGGGGTGCCTTCACTGGCGCGCACGGCGAGCGCCGGGGCAAGTTCGAACTGGCCAACGGCGGCACGCTGTTCCTCGACGAAGTGGGCGAACTGCCACTGACGGTGCAGGCCAAGCTGTTGCGTGTGCTGCAGAGCGGCCAGCTGCAGCGCCTGGGCTCGGACCGCGAGCACCGGGTGGACGTGCGCCTGATCGCCGCCACCAACCGCGACCTGGCGGCGGAAGTGCGCACGGGCAACTTCCGCGCCGACTTCTATCACCGCCTCAGCGTGTACCCGCTGCATGTGCCGCCGTTGCGCGAACGTGGGCGTGACGTGCTGCTATTGGCAGGCTACTTCCTCGAACAGAACCGTTCGCGCCTGGGCCTGAACAGCCTGCGCCTGAGCAGTGAAGCCCAGACCGCGCTGCTGGCCTACGACTGGCCAGGCAACGTCCGCGAACTGGAACACCTGATTGGCCGCTCGGCGCTCAAGGCGCTGGGTCAGCACAGCGATCGGCCACGCATCCTCACCCTGGAAGCCATCGACCTGGACCTCCGTGTAGCAGCAACGCCGGGCGCCCCGCCCGCCCCTGCTGCGCCATTGCAGGTGGCAGCACTGCCCGCAGGCGGCCTGCGCGAAGCCGTCGACATCTACCAGCGCCAGGTGATCGACGCCTGCCTGCAACGGCACCAGGAAAACTGGGCAGCCGCGGCCCGTGAACTGGGCCTGGACCGCGCCAACCTCAGCCGCCTGGCCCGCCGGCTGGGGCTGCGCTGAGGAGTTGGATGGCAGCCTGAGAAATCCTGGGGGCGCTTGGCGCCCCTTTCGCGACACAAGGCCGCTCCCACAGGAGATCGCGTACCCATTGTGGGAGCGGCCTTGCGTCGCGATGGGCTGCGCAGCAGCCCCAGAATCCGCCGCCGCCCTAAAGCCCGAGCAAAACAGGCCGATAACCGGTTACCCCTGTTCCCCACGAAGGTCACCATGGCCACGCAAAACGCCCGCGCGGACTCGCTGTCCCTGCTGCTGTTCACCCTGCGCAGCGGCAAGTTGATGGCAATCAACCTGCTCAAGGTCAGCGAGATCATCCCCTGCCCGCCCCTGACCAAGCTGCCCGAATCGCACCCCCACGTAAAAGGCGTGGCTACCTTGCGCGGCCACTCGCTGTCGGTCATCGACCTGTCCCGCGCCATTGGCGAACGGCCACTGGCCGACCCGAACGGCGGCTGCCTGATCGTCACCGAGATCAGCCGTTCGCGCCAGGGCCTGCATGTGCAGGCGGTAAGCCGCATCGTGCATTGCCTGAGCACCGACATCAAACCGCCGCCCTATGGCTCGGGCAACCGCTCGTTCATCACCGGCGTGACCCGGGTCGACAACACCCTGGTGCAGGTACTGGACATCGAAAAGGTCATCCACGCCATTGCCCCACCCGTGGCCGAGCCCCATCACGCTACGTTGAACGAAGAAGACGCCAGCCTGCTTGCCGCCGCCAATATCCTGGTGGTGGACGACAGCCAGGTGGCCCTGCAGCAGTCGGTGCACACCCTGCGCAACCTTGGTATCGAATGCCACACCGCGCGCAGCGCCAAGGACGCCATCAACGTGTTGCTGGAACTGCAAGGCACCGCGCAGGAGATCAACATCATCGTCTCCGACATCGAAATGAGCGAAATGGACGGCTACGCCTTCACTCGCACCCTGCGTGAAACACCCGACTTCCAGCACCTCTACATACTGCTGCACACCTCGCTGGACAGCGCCATGAGCAGCGAGAAAGCGACCCTGGCCGGGGCCAATGCCATCCTCACCAAATTCTCCTCGCCAGAGCTGACCGATTGTCTGGTGGTGGCCGCCCGCGCCGTGGTGTTCGCCGAGCACTGATATATTCAGCGACAAACTCCCCGGCTTGCCGCCGGGGGTGAGTCGGGCATAATTCGCGCCCCTCGGAAGAAACTTGCCGGAAACGCGTATGAAGTTTTTCAGCTCTATCCTGATCAGCTGCGCCCTCTTCAGCGGAGTCGCCCAGGCTTCCAGCAGCCAGGCCTGGAACGAGCAGCGCCAGCAGATGCTCAAGGCCTGCCTGGCCGCCAGCCAGTTCAAGGATGCCCACGCCCGCGGCAAGCCCGCCGAGTTCGATGACCAGGTCGGCATGAGCGCACTGCTGATCGAAGGCGTATACCCACAAAAGCACATGCAGCAGCGCAGCGGCACCGAACTGTGCCTGTACGACCGCCAGCACCAGCGGGCCTTCGTCAGCGAGTGGAGCCCGGAACCCAAGTGAACGACAGCTTGCGTTTCGGCTGTACCGGCTGCGGCAAGTGCTGCACCGGCCACCATGTACCCTTGACCCTGGCCGAAGCACGCCGCTGGGCGGACGCCAACGGCCAAGTGGTGGTGCTGATCGAAGCCTTCGTCACCGATGGCCCCGGCATGCCACTGGAGCAGCGTGAGCATGTGCTGCGCCGTTCCCATGCGGTACGCTGCGGCGCCAGCGAGGCGCGTGTATCGGTGACCTTTGCCGCCTTCAACCCCGGGCGTTGCCGCAATCTCGACGACAACGACCTGTGCACCATTTATGACGAGCGCCCGCTGGTATGCCGCATCTACCCGGTGGAAATCAACCCGCATATCCCGCTGCGTCCCGAAAACAAGGACTGCCCGCCCGAAGCCTGGCAGCAGGGGCCAGCGCTGATTCATGGCACACAACTGGTCGATGCCGAGCTCGAAGCGCTGGTGCAGGCATCCCGGCAGGCCGACCGGGACGACATCGCCGCCAAGGTGGCGGTGTGCCAGGCGCTGGGCATGACCACCAGTGCGCTCAAGGGCAATGGCTTTACCGCCTACCTGCCAGAGATGGCGGCCTTTGCCGCTGCCCTGGCGCAGCTGCCAGAGGATGACGGCGCGCAGTGGACCCTGCATGTGCAGGATGATGCCCTGGCGGCAAGCTTGCTCGCGCATGGGTTGCGGACTACCAGCGAACCGCCGGTGTACTACGCCTTCATCGGTTTCTAACCAGAGCGCCATGTTACAAGGCTATCGCCAGGCGACCTCTGTGGGAGCGACCGCATGGGCCTCAAGCCCTGTGCAGTACCTGTGGGAGCTGGCTTGCCGGCGATGAGGCCAGTCCAGGCAATGCTCCCACAAAAAAGAGACCGCGCATGATCTGAGAACGCTGTTTCTGGCCCGAAACTGACAAGGCTGTCAGCCAGCGGTCACGCTGCCGACCCGGTCCGGGGGCTATAAGCTTGAATACAGAAAACCGTTCCCCTCCCCTCTGGCCAAGGTGCCCGCACCGATGCGACGTCCGTCCCGCTCTGTCCTCCTCGCCGCCCTGGCGCTCCTGGTGCTGGTGGTAGCAGGCATCTGGTTCAGCCAGCGCCAGCCAGCACCTGCCGCCCATGCGCAAACGGCCATCCCGGTGCGCGTGGTCAGCGTTGCCCAGCAGGACGTCCCCCGCTATGCCAGCGCCATCGGCTCGGTGCTATCGCTGCACAGCGTCGAGGTGCGCCCGCAGGTGGAGGGGGTGCTGACCCAGGTGCTGGTCAAGGAAGGCCAGTGGGTGAAGGAAGGCGACCTGCTCGCCACCCTCGACGACCGGACCATCCGCGCCAGCCTCGATCAGGCGCGCGCGCAACTCGGGCAAAGCCAGGCGCAGATCCAGGTCGCCGGTGTCGACCTCAAGCGTTACCGCCTGCTCAGCACCGACAATGGGGTGTCGAAACAGACCCTCGATCAACAACAGGCACTGGTCAACCAATTGCAGGCCACGGTCAAAGGCAACCAGGCGGCCATCGCCAATGCCGAGGTGCAGCTGTCGTACACACAGATCCGCTCGCCCGTGACTGGCCGCGTCGGCATACGTAACGTCGACCCCGGCAACCTGGTGCGCACCAGCGACACCAGCAGCCTGTTCAGCGTCACCCAGATCGACCCGATCGCCGTCGAGTTCTCCCTGCCGCAGCAGATGCTGCCGACCCTACAGAGCCTGCTGAAGGCGCCCGCCCCGGCACTGGTGCAGGCCTACATGGACGCCGACGGCGAACGCAGCCTGCTGGGCGACGGCCACCTGGCGCTGATCGACAACCAGATTTCCGCCACCACCGGCACGGTGCGGGTCAAGGCCGAGTTCGACAACAAGGACGGCCGCCTGTGGCCGGGCCAACTGGTCACCATTCGCCTGCGCACCGCCGTCGACGAAAACGCCCTGGTGGTGCCGCCGCCGGTGGTGCAACGCGGGGTCGACGGGCACTTCGTCTACCGCCTGGACGGCGACAAGGTCACCAGCGTGCCGGTCAAGGTGCTGTACCAGGACAGCGGCCTGAACATCATTGCCGGGGTCAAACCGGGCGAGCGCCTGGTGCTCGATGGCCAGTCGCGGCTGAAGCCGGGTTCGCGGGTCGAGGTTACGCCCGATGCCCCCGCCGCATCGGAAATGGCCGACCGCCGGAGCCAGCCATGAACACGCGCAACGCTGTTTCGGCCTGGTGCATCGACCACCCCATCGCTACCCTGCTGCTGACCTTCGCCCTGGTGCTGCTGGGGGCCATCGCCTTCCCGCGCCTGCCGGTGGCGCCACTGCCGGAAGCGGACTTCCCGACCATTCAGGTCACCGCCCAACTGCCCGGCGCCAGCCCGGAAACCATGGCCTCGTCGGTGGCCACGCCGCTGGAGGTGCAGTTCAGTGCTATCCCCGGCATGACCCAGATGACCAGCAGCAGCGCGCTGGGCTCGACCAACCTGATCCTGCAGTTCACCCTCGACAAGAACATCGACACCGCCGCCCAGGAGGTGCAGGCGGCGATCAACACAGCCACCGCGCGCCTGCCGCAAGACCTGCCCAACCCGCCCACCTGGCGCAAGGTCAACCCGGCCGACAGCCCGGTGCTGGTGCTGACGGTCAGCTCCAACCAGATGCCCGGCAACGACCTGAGCGACTACGCCGAGACCTTGCTGGCCCGCCAGCTGAGCCAGATCGACGGGGTTGGCCTGATCAACATCACCGGGCAACTGCGCCCGGCGATCCGCGTGCAGGCACAACCCGAGAAGCTCGCCGCCATCGGCCTGACCCTGGCCGACCTGCGCCTGGCCATCCAGCAGACCAGCCTGAACCTGGCCAAGGGCGCGCTGTATGGCGAACACAGCGTGTCGACCATCGCTGCCAACGACCAGCTGTTCCATCCCGAGGATTACGCCCAGCTGATCGTCTCGTACCGCGACGGCGCCCCAGTGCACCTGCAGGACGTGGCCAAGGTGGTCAACGGCGCCGAGAATGCCTACGTCAGGGCCTGGTCCGGCGACCAGCCAGGGCTGAACCTGGTGATCTTCCGCCAGCCCGGCGCCAACATCGTCGATACCGTGGATCGGGTGCTGGCCGCGCTGCCCAAGCTGCAGGAAATGCTCCCGGCCGCGGTCGAGGTGTCGGTGCTGCAGGACCGCACCCAGACCATCCGCGCCTCATTGCACGAAGTGGAGCTGACCCTGATGATCGCCGTAGCCCTGGTGATCGGGGTGATGGCGCTGTTCCTGCGCCAGTGGTCGGCGACCATGGTGGTGTCCAGCGTGCTCGGCGTGTCGCTGATCGCCAGTTGCGCGCTGATGTACATCTTCGGTTTCAGCCTGAACAACCTGACCCTGGTGGCCATCGTCATCTCGGTGGGTTTCGTGGTCGACGATGCCATCGTGGTGGTGGAGAACATCCACCGCCACCTGGAAGCCGGCGACGACAGCCGCACGGCGGCGCTCAAGGGCGCCGGGGAAATCGGCTTCACCGTGGTGTCGATCAGTTTCTCGCTGATCGCCGCGTTCATCCCGCTGCTGTTCATGGGCGGCGTGGTCGGCCGGCTGTTCAAGGAGTTCGCCCTCACCGCCACCGCCACCATCCTGATTTCGGTGGTGGTTTCGCTGACCCTGGCGCCGACCCTGTGCGCGCTGTTCATGCGCCGCCCACCCGGCGAGCACAAAGGCGGTTTCGGCGAGCGCCTGCTCAGGTGGTACGAGAAGGGCCTGGACCACGCCCTCGCCCATCAGCGCCTGACCCTCGGCGTGTTCGGCCTGACCCTGGCCTTGGCGGTCGCCGGTTACGTGGCCATCCCCAAGGGCTTCTTCCCGTTGCAGGACACCGGCTTCATCCTCGGCACCAGCGAAGCAGCGGCGGACGTGTCGTACCCGTCGATGATCGAGAAACACCAGGCACTGGCCAAGATCATCGCGGCCGACCCAGCGGTGCGCGCATTCTCCCATGCGGTGGGCGTCACCGGCAGCAACCAGACCATCGCCAACGGCCGCTTCTGGATCGCCCTGAAGCCGCGTGGCGAGCGCGATGTGTCGGCCAGCGAACTGATCGACCGGCTGCGGCCCAAGCTCGCCCAGGTACCCGGCGTCGTCCTGTACATGCGCGCCGGCCAGGACATCAACCTCAGCTCCGGCCCGTCACGCACCCAGTACCAGTACGTGCTCAAGAGCAACGACGGTGTGGCACTGAACCTGTGGACCCAGCGCCTGACCGACCGCCTACGGGAAAACCCGGCGTTCCGCGACCTGTCCAACGACCTGCAACTGGGCGCCAGCGTCACCCGCATCGACATCGACCGCCAGGCCGCGGCGCGTTTCGGCCTGACCACCACCGACGTCGACCAGGCCCTGTACGACGCCTTCGGCCAACGGCAGATCAGTGAATTCCAGACCGAAACCAACCAGTACAAGGTGATCCTCGAACTGGATGCGCGCCAGCGCGGCAAGGCCGAAAGCCTCAACTACTTCTACCTGCGCTCGCCGCTGACCAACGAGATGGTGCCGCTGTCGGCGGTGGCCCACGTGGCGCCGCCCAGCACCGGGCCGCTGTCGATCAGCCATGACGGCCTGTTCCCCGCCGCCAACCTGTCGTTCAACCTGGCCCCCGGCGTGGCGCTGGGCGATGCGGTGAGCATCCTCGAACGCACCCAGCGCGAACTGGGCATGCCCGACGCCATCAGCGGCAACTTCCAGGGCGCGGCCCAGGCCTTCCAGAGCTCGCTGTCGAGCCAGCCGTGGCTGATCCTGGCGGCGCTGGTGGCGGTGTACATCATCCTCGGCGTGCTGTACGAAAGCTTCGTCCACCCGCTGACGATCATCTCCACCCTGCCCTCCGCCGGCCTGGGCGCATTGATCCTGCTGTGGGCCATGGGCCAGGACTTCAGCATCATGGGGTTGATCGGCGTGGTGCTGTTGATCGGTATCGTCAAGAAAAACGGCATCCTGCTGATCGACTTCGCCCTCGAAGCCCAGCGCCAACAGGGCCTGACGCCCGAGCAGGCGATCCATCAGGCGTGCCTGACGCGCTTCCGGCCGATCATCATGACCACCCTTGCCGCGTTGCTCGGCGCGCTGCCGCTGATGTTCGGCTTTGGCACTGGTGCCGAGCTGCGCCAGCCACTGGGCATCGCCGTGGTCGGCGGCCTGCTGGTGAGCCAGGCCCTGACGCTGTTCACCACCCCGGTCATATACTTGGCCCTGGAGCGCCTGTTCCACCGCCGTCAGGCCGCCCGTGCGGCGGCGCCAAGTGCCAGTTAGGACAAGACCATGCGTGTGCTGATCATCGAAGACGAAGAAAAAACCGCCGACTACCTGCATCGCGGCCTGAGCGAACAGGGCTTTACCGTCGACCTGGCACGGGACGGCATCGATGGCCTGCACATGGCCTTGGAGGGCGACTACGCGGTGATCGTGCTGGATGTGATGCTGCCGGGCCTGGACGGTTACGGCGTGCTGCGCGCCTTGCGGGCGCGCAAGCAGACGCCAGTGATCATGCTGACCGCCCGTGAACGGGTCGAAGACCGCATCCACGGCCTGCGCGAAGGCGCCGACGACTACCTGGGCAAGCCGTTCTCGTTCCTCGAACTGGTCGCCCGCCTGCAGGCCCTGACCCGGCGCAGCAGCAGCCATGAGCCACTGCAGGTGCAGGTGGCTGACCTGTGGATCGACCTGATGGCGCGCAAGGCCACACGTGCCGGCCAGCGTCTGGACCTGACCGCCAAGGAGTTCTCGCTGCTCAGCGTACTGGCGCGCCGACAGGGCGAAATCCTGTCGAAGACGGCGATTGCCGAGCTGGTCTGGGATATCAATTTCGACAGCGACGCCAATGTCGTCGAGGTAGCGATCAAGCGCCTGCGCGCCAAGCTCGACGGGCCTTTCGACAACAAGCTGCTGCACACCATCCGAGGCATGGGCTATGTCCTGGAAAACCGTGCGGGGTAATTCCATCGCGCTGCGTTTGTCGGCGCTGTTCATCCTGGTCGCGCTGGGCGTGTTCGTGCTGATCGGCTCGGCGCTGTATCGCCAGGTCGACCGCAGCCTCGACCTGCTGCCGCAAGCAGAGCTGGACGCGCGTTTCAGCGTGCTGGAATCCACCCTCAACCGCTTCGGCACGCCGGAGCACTGGGCCAAGATCAACAACAAGCTCAACCTGCTCAGCGAAGAGGACAAGCGTATCCGCTTCTGGGTAGTCAGCAGCGACCCAGCCTACGAATACGGCCATCCTAGCGAACTGGTCCGGGCATTCGCCGAAGGTGCGCAAGGCATGCGCGACCTGCGCCTGCCCGACCAGCCCTACCCGTACAAGGTGCTGGTCAGCGAACTGCCCGCGTTGGGCGAGCGGCCAGCGCTGCGCTTTCTGATCGGCATCGACACCGAAACCTTCTGGCAAGCCCAGCACAGCCTGCTGGTGGCCATCGTCGGCCTGGCCGTGCTTGGCGTGCTGCTGGCTTCGGTGCTGGGCTACTGGGTAGCGCGCATTGGCCTGCGCCCGCTGCTGGCGTTGTCCAACGAGGCGCAGGCCCTGGCCCCGCCGCGCCTGGACGGGCGCTTGCAAACCCACGCCCTGGCCCCGGAACTGGCACAGTTCGCCGGCGCCTTCAACGCCGCGCTCGACCGGGTCAGCCAGGCCTATTCACGGCTGGAAGCGTTCAATGCCGACGTCGCCCACGAACTGCGCTCGCCACTGACCAACCTGATCGGCCAGACCCAGGTGGCACTGACCCGCGGCCGCAGCGCCGAGCACTACTTCGAGGTGCTGCAATCGAACCTGGAAGAGCTGGAGCGCCTGCGCAGCATCATCAACGACATGCTGTTCCTGGCCAGCGCCGACCAGGGCAGCAAGGCCACCGCCCTGACCCAGGCCTCGCTGGCCGAGGAAGTGGCGACTACCCTCGATTACCTGGACTACATCCTCGAAGACGCGCAGGTCAGCGTGAGGGTGAGCGGCGATGCCCAGGCGCCCATCGAAAAGGCCCAGTTGCGCCGGGCGCTGATCAACCTGTTGAACAACGCCGTGCAGCACACGGCGCCACATCAGGTGATCCAGGTGCAGATCGATGCCGGGCCGGAGCAGGTCAGCATCGCCGTCAGCAACCCTGGGCCGGCGATCGACGATGAGCACCTGCCGTTGCTGTTCGAACGCTTCTACCGGGTGGATGCGGCGCGCAGCAACGCTGGCGGCGGTAACCACGGGCTGGGCTTGGCGATCGTCAAGGCGATTGCCCTGATGCATGGCGGGGAAGTGTTCGTGCGCAGTGGGGCTGGGGCCAATACCTTTGGTATCCGGCTGCCGATCCACGTCTGACCGCCGGGCACAGCACCTGTGGGAGCGGCCTTGTGTCGCGAAAGGGCTGCGAAGCAGCCCCGGCGATTGATGCCATGCCACAGAACCTGGGGCCGCTTCGCGCCCCTTTCGCGACACAAGGCCGCTCCCACATGGGCTATGTAGCCCCTCTAGCATGCGGGTTTTCGGCGAAAGTCCAATTGCTTTTCCAGCGATAATTACCTTTTGCGCAACAGTGCTTATCGCACTTCGCTCTGTTTCAAATGCATTGAAAGGACTAACTTTAGCCCCGTCCTCATTAGCACTTGCACCGCAAGAAGGTAGTTTCAAATGTCCAACAGTATGGGTATTGCCAGCGTCTTCGTCCTGTCTTCCCTGTTGTTGTCGCCGCTGGCCATGGCCGAAGAATCCCAGGCTTTCGTCACCCGTAATGCAGAGCTCGCCGCCGTCCACCAAGAGGCCCGCGAAGCTGTAGCCGCAAACAAGGCTGACGCCGTAAAAGACGCAAAACAGACAGCTTCGAAAGCCTCTGTCGATGTCAATGCCGACAGCTGATCAAGCACTGTCGCTGCTCCCGTTTTCCCTTGGCTACGCCATGGGCACCACCGGTGCCGATATGTTAGCCTTTTAAAGCCGCTGCCGATCAGCGGCTTTTTTTATGTGCTTTTAACTATCAGCCCGGCTGTAACGTACACCTATAAGAAAGACGCACATTCAAAAATAAAAACTGCCCCACCGCCAGACCAAAGGAGCTAGTACCGGTGCCTTCCGCGTTTCGTTTCACCCCGTTGTTCATTGCGTTGACTGCAACGATCCCTTTCGCCGCCCAGGCAGATGAAGACAAGGCTGATGGCTTCATCGAAGGTTCGTCCTTCAACCTGCATTTGCGTAACGCCTACTTCAACCGCGACAACCACAACCCCGGCGTGCGCGACACCCGCGAGTGGGGCCAGGGCGCGGTTGCCCGCTTCGAGTCCGGCTACACCCCGGGCGTGATCGGCTTCGGCCTGGACGCCCATGCCATGTTGGGCCTGAAGCTCGATGGCGGTGGCGGCCATGCCGGTAGCAGCATCCTGCCCGAGCACATCAAGGACGACGGCGAGCTGGGCGCTGCCCCGCACTCGTTCTCCACTGCCGGTGCCGCGGTCAAGCTCAAGGCCTTCGACACCGAACTCAAAGCCGGTGACCTGTTCCTCACCAACCCGGTGATCGCCGGCGGCGAAACCCGCATGCTGCCGCAGACCTTCCGTGGTGTGAGCCTGACCAACACCAGCATCGACGGCCTGCTGCTCGAAGGCGGCCAGGTGAGTTTCACCAAGCCTTACAACCAGAGCGGCCACCGCCGCATCAACACCTATTACGGCCGGTTGGACGAGCACGACAAGAGCAAGCACCTGAACTGGGCCGGCGCGTCGTGGAGCGGTACCGAGAACATCACCGCCAACCTGTATGCCGCCGAGCTGAAGGACATCTGGAACCAGTACTACGCTGACTTCGACTACACCTACGTGGTCAACGACCTGGTCAGCCTGAACCCGGGCGTGCACTTCTATCACACCCAGGACACCGGCCAGGCCTTGCTGGGCAAGATCGACAACAACACCTACAGCGTGCACTTCACCGTCAACGCTGGATACCACAGCGTCACTGCCGCCTACCAGCGGGTCAATGGCGACACGCCGTTCGACTACATCAACCTGGGCGACAGCGTGTACCTGGACAATTCGCGCATGTACTCGGACTTCAACGCGCCCAACGAGCGCTCGTGGAAGTTGCAGTACGACTATGACTTCGCAGGTGTCGGCATCCCTGGCCTGAGCACATCGCTGTCGTATTCGCGCGGTGAAGCGGACCTGACCAAGGCCGACCAGAGCAACACCCACTACGACTACTACGACGCCGATGGCAAGAACGCCATGCACTGGGAGCGCGACCTGGACGTGAAATACGTGTTCCAGCAGGGCGACCTCAAGGACCTGTCGGTGCTGGTGCGCTATGCCACCCACCGTGGCAGCCAGGGTTACGCGTCGATCGACAGCAGCAGCGACAACGATGAAATACGGGTGATCGTCGATTACCCGTTGAACGTGTTCTGATCCAAAACCGCAGGCGAGGGCTTCGCCCTCGTTTCGCCGGCAAGCCAGCTCCCACAGGCACAGTGCAGCCCTTGAGACTGGCGCAGTACTTGTGGGAGCTGGCTTGCCGGCGATGGGTTGCGCAGCAGCCCCATGCGTGATTCCGTCGGACAAATCTTGTTCGACAATGCCCGCTTCCCTAGAATATCGCCGCCGCGAATGGCCCTGCCCACGCAGTAGCGAGCATGCCCAGCCGATCACCGCGTTTCGCACTCTACAGGTCGCACCCCGAACTGATCCTCAACCTGGGCAGTTGCCTTGCCGTGCTTGCCATCGTGGCCATCGTCAGCTACCTGCTGGCACGTGAGCGCGATAGTGTGGAGCTGTCGACGATCCGCTCGTCCAACAACATCGTCCAACTGATCGAAAGCGACATCCTGCGCAACGTCGAGCTCTACGACCAGTCACTGCAGGGCCTGATCTGGGCGGTCGGGCGCAAGGAATTGGCGGAAATACCCGGCCCACTGCGCCAGCGCCTGCTGTTCAATGAAGCCTTTGTCGACCGTAAGCGCGGCGACGTGCTGTGGCTGGACCAGCAAGGCAATGTGGTGGGCGACTCCAGCAGCAGCGTGCCGCGCAAGGCCAACTTCGGCAACACCGGGGTGTTCAAGGCGCACCAGCGCAATGCCAACCTCGGCTTGCTGGTGGGCCCGCCGTTCAAGGCCACGCTCGGCGACCTGGACTGGTGTATCAGCTTCAGCCGGCGCATCTCCGGCCCCGATGGCGAATTCGCCGGGCTGGCAGCGGGTGCGCTGCGCCTGTCGTACTTCAGCGAACTGTTCCAGCGCCTGGACATTGGCGACGACAGCAGCATCAACCTGCTCAACAGCGACGGGCAATTGCTGGCCCGCCAGCCCTCCCGCCCGCAGGACCCGCTGATTGGCAGCAGCTACGCCGAGCGGCCGAATTTCAAACGCATTCTCAGCGAGCAAAGCGGCAACTTCACTGCCCGCTCCGGCAGCAACGACAGCCTGCGCATGTACACCTTCGCCAGGGTCGCGCAGTTGCCGCTGATCGTCCTGGTGGTGCACTCCACTGAGGAGGTGTTCCAGTCCTGGCGCCGCACCGCCGTCCTGGTCAGCGTGGCCACCGGCGTGCTGTGCGTGGGCATTCTCTGGCTGACCCTGCTGCTCGGCCGCGAGCTGCGCCGCCGCCAGGAGGCCGAACAGGGCCTGGCTACCCTGGCCGCCACCGACAGCCTTACCGGCCTGGCCAACCGTCGCCGCCTGGACCAGGTGCTGCGCCAGGAATGGGCCCGCGCCCAACGCAACCACAAGCCATTGGCGGTGCTGATGGTGGATGTGGACCATTTCAAGGCGTTCAACCAGCGCCATGGCCATGCTGGTGGCGACCATGCCTTGCGCGAAGTGGCCAAGACCATCGAGGCATGCATCCGCCGCCCGGCAGACCTGGCGGCACGTTATGGCGGGGAGGAATTTCAGGTGGTGCTACCGGAAACCGACCTGGCCGGCGCACAGCTGCTGGCCGAGCGCATTCGTAGCAGCGTCGAAGCTCTGGCCGCGTTTGCCGATGACGGCCGCGCGGTGACGGTGAGCATCGGCATCGGCCTGTACGAGGCAGGCACCCAGCAAGACCTCGCAAGGGTGCTGAGTGCCGCGGATGAAGCGCTCTACCGGGCCAAGGCCAAAGGCCGCAACCGGGTAGAGGGGCCGGCCCCTTAAGAACGGGCGCGGACGGCGTTACGCAGGGCCTTGACCTGGTCATGGTTGCGCTGCACGCCTTGCAGCTGTTTTTCTACCAGGGTGTAGGTCTGGTCGCTGGCGGTGCGCCCCAGTTTCACCAGTTTCTCGCGAGCTTCCTTGTAAGCTTTCAAGGCGTGGTCCTCGCCGCGCTCGACTTCGTTCAGCACGGCTTCTTCATCCTTGCCGGTGACCATCGACTTGAGGTTTACCCAACCGCGATGCAAGTCACCACTGATGCTGGTCGAGGTTTCCGGGTCGCCACCCAGGCGGCGCACTTCACTTTGCAGCTCACCAGCGGCGTTGGCGCAGTCACCGGCACGCTGGACGAAGAACGCTTTCAACTCGGGGTTCTTCACATCATCGGCGGAGGCCTTGAAACCTTTCTCGCCATCCTTGCTGTACTCGATCAGGTCGTTGAGCACGTCGATCACGTCTTTGTTGGGGTTGCTCATGGTACGAACTCCTTGGCAGGTGATAGTCATCTGTAAGAGAGCAGTGTTCGTGCCAAGCGTTAAGATTCAGAAAAGTGCTTTGTTTTCAGAAAGTTGAAAACAACCAAATGAAACCTGACAACGGCGTTCTGCATGATTGGCGCTTGGGCCTTCGTGCAGATTGCAGTATGGTCGGCGCTTTCCACAGGCAGGTACACCGATGATGAAGCCGGAAACCCTCGAACTGCTGGTGACCCGCAGCATGCCGTTCGGCAAGTACCAGGGGCGAATCATTGCCGATCTGCCGGGGGACTACCTGGCGTGGTTTGCGCGTAAGGGTTTTCCGGCAGGGGAGCTGGGTGGGTTGTTGGCGTTGATGCATGAGATCGATCACAACGGGCTGGGTGATCTGTTGCTGCCGCTGCGGCAGAAGCATCGGCGCTGACTGGCTTACACGGGCATTGTGGGAGCGGCCTTGTGTCGCGAAAGGGCCGCAACGCGGCCCCATGATTTCAGCCTTGACGCAAGAACTTCTGGGGCTGCTGCGCAGCCCTTTCGCGACACAAGGCCGCTCCCACAGGGTGATCGACCTGTAGATTGGTGTGCTAACCCTTCACCGGCGCCACCGCCAACTCCACCCGCTCGCTCTTCTTGATCAGCGCATACACCACCGCCGTCAACAAGCTGCCCGCCACTATCGCCAGCAGATACAGCAGCGCATGGTTGATCGCATTGGGGATCAGCAGCACGAACAGGCCGCCATGCGGCGCCATCAGCTTGCAGCCGAAGTACATCGACAACGCTCCGGTCAGCGCACCACCGGCGACACTGGCCGGGATCACCCGCAACGGGTCCTTGGCGGCAAACGGGATCGCCCCTTCCGAGATGAAGCACAAGCCCAGCACCAGTGCCGCCTTGCCCGCCTCGCGCTCGCTCTGGGCGAACTTGCGCCGGGCCAGGAAGCTGGCAATGCCCAGGCCGATCGGCGGCACCATGCCTGCGGCCATGGTCGCCGCCATCGGTGCGTAGCTGGACGAAGCCAGCAACCCCACCGAGAAAGCGTAGGCGGCCTTGTTGATCGGCCCACCGAGGTCGACGCACATCATGCCGCCCAGCAACAGGCCCAGCAGGATGGCATTGGTGGTGCCCATGCTGTCGAGGAAGTGCGTGAGACCTTCAAGCATTGCCGCCACCGGCTGGCCAACCACGTAGATCATCACCAATCCGGTGAACAGGCTGGCCAGCAGCGGAATGATCAGTATCGGCTTGAGCGCCTCCAGGCTGCTGGGCAAGCGCGCCCAACGGGCAATGGCCTTGGCGCTGTAGCCGGCGAGGAAACCGGCGATGATGCCACCGATGAAGCCCGCGCCCAGGGTGCTGGCCAGTAGGCCGCCGATCATGCCGGGCGCAAGCCCCGGGCGGTCGGCAATGGACCAGGCGATATAGCCCGCCAGCAGCGGCACCATCAGCTTGAACGCGGCCTCGCCGCCGATCTGCATCAACGCCGCCGGCAAGCTGCCCGGCTCTTTGTAAGCCTCGATACCAAACACGAACGACAGGGCAATCAGCAGGCCGCCTGCCACCACCATCGGCAGCATGAACGACACACCAGTCAGCAGGTGCTTGTACACACCGGTCTTCTCGCCCTTCGCCGCCGTGGTAACCGCTGTGGCATCGGCGCCGGTTTCGACCTTGGCTTCGGCCAGGGCCTTGTCCAGGGTGGCACGGGCCTGCTTGAGGGCGATGCCGGTGCCACAGCGGTAGATGCGCTTGCCGGCAAAGCGCGCGGTGGGCACTTCGATGTCAGCGGCCAGCAGCACCACGTCGGCTTCGGCGATGGCTTCGGCAGGCAAGGCATTGCGCGCACCGACCGATCCCTGGGTCTCGACCATGAGCTGGTAGCCCAGCTGTTGCGCAGCCTGCTGCAAGGCCTCAGCGGCCATGAACGTGTGTGCGACGCCGGTCGGGCAGGCCGTGACCGCGACGATGCGTACGCCAGCGTTGCCCGCCTCGGCAGGGCCAGGTATAGCCGCCAGCAGTTGGGCGTTCGCCGCCGCTTCATCGAGGAAGCCCTCACGGTCGGCCAGGGCTTGGGACGGCGTGCTCTGGTACACGCGCTTGCCAACGAAACGGGCCAGGTCCACCGGGCCGGTGCTGACCACCAGCACCCAGTCGGCCTCGGCGATCTGCGCGGCGCTCAGTTGCCGCTCGGGGTGCCCGGCATCCTGCACCTCGACGCTGGTGCTCCAGCCACGCCGCTGGGCAGCGGCCGACAGCAAGCGCGCGCTCAGCACACTCGACACCTGGCCGTTGGGGCAGGCGGTGACAATGGCAATGTTCATCGGCAACCCTCTTGTTGTTCTGTCAGTTGCACGGCAGCCTCCAGGCGCGCCAGTTGCTCGCGGTCACGGATGCCGAAGCCGACCTGGGTGACGGCCTGGGCGGCGATGGCAGTGGCCCGGGTCAAGGTCTGCGCAGGGGCTTCGCCCAGCAGCAAGCCATGGACCATGCCAGCCACCAGCGAATCGCCCGCACCCACGGTGCTGGCGACCCGTACCTTGGGCGGGCGAGCATGCATGGCCAGGTCGCGGGCGAACCAGCTGACGCCCTGCTCGCCAGCGGACACCACCACGTGTTCAACGCCGCTGGCCAACAGGCGCTCGGCGGCGGCACGTTGCTGCGCCGGGTTATCCACAGCCAGGCCAAGCACCTCGCCTAGCTCTTCGGTATTGGGCTTGACCAGCCAGGGCGCGCTTTGCAGGCCGCTACGCAGGGCTTCGCCACTGCTGTCCAGGGCCACCCTGAGGCCCTGGGCCTGCAGTTGCTCGAGCAACTGGCGGAACCAGTCGGCACTGACCCCGCGCGGCAGGCTACCCGCCACCACCACGGCATCATGGCCCGGGGCGAGCTGTTCCAGGCGGCGCAGCAAGGCACTGCGTGCCGCCTCGTCGACTTCCGGGCCCTGGCCGTTGATGTCAGTGACGCGGCCATCGGCCTCGACCAGCTTGATGTTGCTGCGGGTTTCACCCGGCACGCGGACAAAGCAGTCGGCAAAGCCGCGCCAGTCGATCAGCGACTCGAACGGCTGCAGGTTGTCGCGCCCGAGAAAACCGCCAACGGTAACGCTGTGCCCCAGGTCGGCCAGTACCTGGGCAACGTTCAGCCCCTTGCCCGCGGCGTGGCTATGCTGCACCTGGCTGCGGTTGACCTGCCCTGGGCGCAGGGTATCCAGGCCGATGGTGATATCCAGCGCCGGGTTCAGGGTGAGGGTAAGGATCTTGGCCATTCAGTAACGCTCCACCAGCGCGCGAACCGCTGCGGCGCTGTCCTGTTGCAGGGCCTCGCGCGCCAAGGCGCGGGCCGTCTGGTGATCGGCCTGGCGAACCAGGGCCTTGACTTCGGCAATGCTGCGCGCGGCGACGCTGAGTTCGTCCACGTCCAGCCCCAGCAACACGGCGACTGCCTGCGGGTCGGCCGCCAGCTCGCCGCACACGCCGACCCACTTGCCATGGGCATGGGCGGCACGCACGGTCATGTCGATCAGGCCGAGCACCGCCGGGTGCAGGCCATCGGCCTGGGCCGAGAGGCTGGGGTGACCACGGTCGATGGCCAAGGTGTACTGGGTCAGATCGTTGGTGCCGATGCTGAAGAAGTCCACTTCGCGCGCCAGTTGTGGCGCCAGCAGGGCCGCCGAAGGCACTTCGACCATGATGCCCAGTTGCAGGTCGGCCACCGGGATCTCTGCACGCAGGCGCTCGACCATGGCCCGCGCCTCGCGCCACTCGTGTACCTGGCCAACCATCGGGAACATGATGCGCAGCGGGCGTTGGTCGGCAGCCTGCAGCAAGGCCCGCAACTGCTCTTCCATCACCTGCGGGCGTTGCAGGGTCAGGCGTATGCCGCGCACGCCGAGAAAGGGGTTTTCCTCGGCAACGATCGGCCAGTACGGCAGCGGCTTGTCGCCGCCGACATCGAGGGTACGCACCACCAATGGCCGCCCGTCGAGGCCATCGAGCACACGGCGGTACTCGGCCTCCTGGGTGGCCACATCCGGAGCTTGGGGGTGGGCCATGAAAATCAGTTCGGTGCGCAGCAGGCCCACGCCTTCGGCGCCCTGCTCCACCACCTTGGCGATGCCGCTACTTTCGCCGATGTTGGCGAACACCTCGACGGCGTGGCCATCACGGGTGACGGCCGGCTCGAAGCGGTTGGCCCAGGCGGCCTGCAAGCGCTGCTCGCGCAAGTCGCGCTCGGCCAGGGCACGTTGCAGTTCATCCGCCGGCGGTGCCACGCTGACCACGCCGCGCTGGCCATCGAGCAGCAGCGGCGTGCCACTGTCCAGCAACAGTATCGCCGCCCCCGCCCCCACCACCGCCGGAATGCCCAGGGCACGGG
>NZ_JYKS01000045.1 GCF_000935045.1 Pseudomonas sp. 10-1B | reverse complement strand
CCCTCGACCAACCACTGCGGAATCCGCCGTTCCAGGTAATACCCCGGGTTGCGCAGGCTGCCATCGACAAAACCCACGTGGCCACCGCGGCTGTGCAGTTCGAAGTGGGTCTGCGGCGCCAGTTCGCCCGCCGTGGGCAGGCTGTGGCCGGACACGAAGGGGTCGTCGCTGGAATGGATGATCAGCGTCGGTGTGCGGTTCTGGCCCAGGAAAAAATGACTCGATGAGCGGCGATAGTAGTCATGCGCGTCGCGAAAACCGTTCAGCGGTGCGGTGACCTTGCCATCGAAGTCCCAGAATGTGCGCAGGTTGCTCAGTGGTCCCAGGCGCTCCAGTGTCGCCAGCCGCTCATGCTGGCCCTGGTCGTGGAAGTGGCGCTGCTTGAGCTGCACATACGCTAGCATCTCGCGCATGAAATGCGCCTGGTAGACCTTGGAAAAGCCCTGGCCGATACGGTTTGCACAGTGGTCCAGGCGAAACGGCACCGACACCGCGACGGCGGCTTCCAGTTGGCTGGCATCGCCGCTCTCGCCCAGGTACTTGAGCAGCACATTGCCCCCCAGCGAGTAGCCCACCGCATACAGCGGCGCCAACGGTCGCTGTGTGCGCAGGTGGTCGACGATTTCTGCCAGGTCTTCGCTGGCCCCGGAATGGTAGCTGCACGGTAGCAGGTTGGGTTCGCCCGAGCAGCCGCGCCAGTTCACCGCAACGCTGGCCCAGCCACGGCCTTGCAGCGCTTGCTGCAAGCCTTTGACGTAGGGCGAATGGGACGACCCGGTCAGCCCGTGCAGCACCAGTACCAGCGGGGCATGCGGCTGGTGCGGGCCGTGCCAGTCCAGGTCGATGAAGTCGCCATCGGCCAGCCACAGCCGCTCGCGGTTGCGCGTCAACTCAGGCAGCTTGCGCCACAGAGGCCCCCACAGGGTTTGCAGGTGGGGGTTGGACAGGCCGATGGCCGGGCGGAATGTGGCGCTGTGGCTGGGCATGCTGGGCGACTCGTGATGTGCCTGCCTAGAGTGCCATGAAACAGCGCCCTTGTACCTTCGCTATTGGTCGAGCGGTGACGGGGTGGGCAATGGCAACTGTTCGGTGTCGGGACCTGTGGTGATGAATACTTGTGGCGCACTCAACCAGACTTGCGCGGCTTCACGTAGATTGGCAGGCGTCAGTACCGATAGCTTGTCGAGGAAGGTGGCAAGATGATCCTGTGGCAGGCCTTGGTGGCTGTATGTCGCCAGCGCTTGGGCCATTTTCGCGCTGTCCGCCAGGTCGTCGTGCAGCTCGCCGGCGATCTGGTTCAACGCCATATCGCATTCTGCCTGGCTGGGGCCTCGCTCACGCAGGCACGCCAGAATGCCCGACACCAGTGCGCCAGAGGCATCCCGATAGTGTGGCGCGATATCCCAGTGGATCTGCAACTGGCTGGCGGCATCCAGCGGGTTCAGGTTGGAGGAAATGGAATAGGTCAGGTTGCGCAGCGTGCGCAATTCTTGAGTCAGACGCGATTCATAACTACTGCCAAGAATTGTGTTGAGCAGATGCAGTGCAGGGAATACCGGGTCATGTGGTGACACCTTCGTTGCAAGGGTGAGCGTTGACTGGGTTGCGCTGCTAGCGGTCGTGAGGTTTTGGTCCAGTGGCTGGTATTCAGGTACGGGTGGCGTGCGTTGGGCCGCCCAGCCTTGCGGCAGGGCCCGAACGAGGTCGTTGACAAGCTGCTCTGCTTCTTCGCGAGCCAGGTTGCCCACCAGGCCGATGTCGAGATTGTTGGCCGAGTAAGCCCGCTTGTGAAAATCCCTGATCTGATCATCGCTGATGTTGCCGATGGTTTCTGCAGTCAAGTTGGCAGCGTAGGGGTGGCCACTGAAGATATGCGCGGTAGTTGCCTTTGCAATCCGTACTGTCGAAAGGTTGCCGTTTCTGGCCTCGTTGAACACCAGCCGTTCGCCGATTTTGGCGACATCGGCCGCCCGAAACGCTGGGCGCGCCACCATGTCGGTCAGCAACTGCATCACGCTGTCACGCAGCGCAGGCAGGCTCAGGGCGCGTAGCGTGATGACGGCACAGTCGTCGCTGATTTTTCTGCCCACGATCGCGCCGAACCCCGCCATTTCCTCGGCAAACCGAGTTGCATCAAGCTGCCCGGTGCCTTGATCGAGGCTGTACAGGACAAGTGCCGCAAGCCCTGGGCTGGTGCCGTCGAGTACGCTGCCTGCACGAAAGCGCAATGCCAGGTCGAACATCGGCCGCTCATGGCGTGCGAGGAAGCTGACTTTGGTGCCTTCAGCAGTTTGCCACTGCTCAGGGAGGGCTTGCAGGGATGGAATTTTGCCAAGTTCGATGCCCTGCGCTGATTGCAGGTTGGCCATGGCCGCCAGGGCTGTGTCGTCAGCGGGGCCGTTGCACGTCAGCGGCAGTTGGGCCTGGGAAATTGCCTGGTTCATGCTGTCGCTCCTGGCCGAAGGTAGGTGGTGGTCAACCGCTCGCGCCCCAGGTAGGCAAGTGCCACTTGCTGCACCTTTTGGCAATCGAGGTCGCGGATGATTTGGGTATCTTGGTCAATAGCTGCGGCGGGTATGCCTGCAGCCGCGGCCGCACCTATCTGCTCGGCCTGGAATGCCGAGCTATTAGTGAACAGTCGGCGTGCAAGCATGCGCAGTTTTGCGCGCTGGAGCTCCGGCGTGGGCACCGGTGTGTTGCGCAGTTCGTCGAGGTGCTGGTAAACGGCTTGCGCAGCCTGCTCAGGCGTGCTGTTCGTGCTGTTTACATACGCAGCAATGGTCAGCAGCGTGTCACCGCGCAGCAGCGGCTGATAGTGGAAGCTGATGCCGGTAAGCAGGCGTTTGTCCCTCACCAGGTCGCTGTAGAGCCTGGCGCTGAAACCCTCGGCAAGCACCTCGCGGATCAATTCCAGGGCCGGTGCGGTGGCTGCGTCAGCGGCGGTGGCTTTGCTCGGGACATTGAACGACATGAGTAAACCGTCGCGTAAGCCCGGCCGGCTGATGGTTTGTTTGCGCTCCTGCAGCCGCACGTCTTGCCGGGGTATGGGCCGTTCAGGCAATGGTGCGCTCGGCAAGCTGGCGAAGTACTGTTCCATCTGCTGGCGCAGCGCGGGCAGGTCGATGTTGCCGACCACTACAAGCGTGGCGTTATTGGGCCGGTACCAGGTTGCATACCAGGTACGTAGCGTCTCCAACTCGATATTGCCAAGGTCTGCCGGGGGGCCGAAGCTCGGTTGCCCATAGGGATTGCTGCCATGGGCCAGCCCTCTATGACTGTCGTAAGCCTGTTGATCTGGCCGGTTATCGAACTTGAGTCGCCGTTCGTCCTCGACCGCTTTCTTTTCCCGATTCAGTTCTGGCTGGCCAAATGTCGCGCTGTTCATGGCATCGGCCATGATCTCCAGAGCGATTGGCAATCGAGAGATCGGCAGCGATATCTCGTACGCAGTAGCATCTTCATGGGTGCTGGCATTGGCATGGCCGCCAAGTCGAGCGATCACTCGGGAATATTGGCCGGCTGGCAGTTTGCTGCTGCCTTCGAAAATCAGATGTTCCAGAAGGTGGGACAGGTTGCTGTGGCCCGCGGGCTCATGGCTTGAACCCACCTGATACCAAAGTTGCACGGCGGCCAGCTGGCTGCTGGGATCTGTCCGCAGGTAAACGGACAGCCCGTTGTCCAGGGTGAAGTGTTGCAGTGGCAAGGGCGCGGCTGAAACCACAGACGCCAATCCTGCCGAGACCTGATCGAGGTTTAGAGGAGGAGGTAAAGTCATCGCTGAAGTGCTCCGGTTGCTGTGAACCGCAGCAGCTTCAGCGAAATGCCCACGCGGGTAGCGTTACATAGTTAGCCCCGTTGCCAGAGTGCGTAATGTACCTGGCCGGTCTTCTTCTCGCGGTGCAGGCGCCAGTTGCCCGGCAGTTGCAAGGTCGACGGCGCGGCTTCGCTTTCGGTATAGACCCACGCCTGTTCACCTAGCCACTGGTTCTGCTCCAGCAGGTTGCAGGTGTTGGCCAGCAGGTCCTGATGGAACGGCGGGTCGAGGAACACCACGTCGAACTGCTGCTTGGCCGGGCCTTGCAGGTAGCGCAGGGCGTCGGTCTGCAGGATTTGCCCCCGCGGGCAGCGCAGGGTCTCGAGGTTGTTCTTCAGGTTGGCGATGGCGGCCGAGTTGCTGTCCAGCGCCACGGCGTCTTCCGCCCCGCGGGACAGGGCCTCGAGTACCAGCGCGCCGCTGCCGGTGAAGGCGTCCAGCACGCGGGCACCTTCGATGTAGGGCGCCAGCCAGTTGAACAGGGTTTCGCGCACGCGGTCTGGCGTTGGTCGCAGGCCTTCGCCTTCCGGCACTGGCAGGCGGCGGCTGCGCCACTCGCCGGCGATGATGCGCAGGTGGCCCTGGCCCTTGCTTTGGCCCGGTTGCGGGCGGGCGGGAGGGGAGGTTCTCGGCATTAGTGCTCCGGTAC
>NZ_JYKS01000044.1 GCF_000935045.1 Pseudomonas sp. 10-1B | reverse complement strand
AACAAATGTGGGAGCGGCCTTGTGCCGCGAAGCGCCGCGCGGGCGGCGCTCGATCTCACAGGCACCAGAGCACTCAAGCCATAAAAACAAAAAGGCGCCCGGTTTCACGACCAAGGCGCCTTCTGAAAATATGGGGTGGACGATGGGAATCGAACCCACGACAACTGGAATCACAATCCAGCGCTCTACCAACTGAGCTACGCCCACCATATTGCGGTCTTGCGATGTTGCGGTACAGCCCTACAGAAGCATGGTGCGGACGAAGAGACTCGAACTCTTACAGCTTGCGCCGCTGGAACCTAAATCCAGTGTGTCTACCAATTTCACCACGTCCGCGTAACGCTTAAAACAAAGGCGCCAGATGCTATCGAGGCGCCTTTGAAGAATATGGGGTGGACGATGGGAATCGAACCCACGACAACTGGAATCACAATCCAGCGCTCTACCAACTGAGCTACGCCCACCATATTGCATTACAGCCTACTTGCTTGCCAAAGCTGCCTAATGGCGCACCCGGCAGGACTCGAACCTGCGACCATCCGCTTAGAAGGCGGATGCTCTATCCAGCTGAGCTACGGGCGCTTAAGCTTGAAGCCTAACCGAACGAGACTTTTAACAGATACTGCCAATTAACAGGTAACTGCTAAACCACTCATTCTGCCCGACTTCGCCAACCAGTGCTAGGCTGTGCCCGACAAGTGCGGCGAATCTTATAGGCGGCCCTGGTGGTCGTCAACTCCTTTTTCAAAAAAATTTAATTTATTTAAGGGCTTAGGGGATTTGCCCGACCACCCGCCTTTGCCCTTGGGCCGTGTCGTGCGAGAATGCGCCCTCTTTATTGTTTCCTTCTCGATGGTTAATCACGCGTCTATGACTGCACACCTAATCGATGGCAAGGCGATCGCCGCCAGCCTGCGCCAGCAGATCGCTCAACGTGTCGTGGAGCGTCGCCAGCAAGGCCTGCGTACCCCAGGCCTGGCGGTGATCCTGGTCGGCACCGACCCCGCCTCCCAAGTCTATGTCTCGCACAAGCGCAAGGACTGCGAAGAGGTCGGCTTCATTTCGCAGGCGTTCGACCTGCCCAGCGAAACCACGCAGCAGGCCCTGACCGAGCTGATCGACCGCCTCAATGACGACCCGGCCGTCGACGGCATCCTGCTGCAGCTGCCGCTGCCGGCGCACCTGGACGCCTCGCTGCTGCTCGAACGCATTCGCCCGGACAAGGACGTGGACGGCTTCCACCCGTACAACATCGGTCGCCTGGCCCAGCGCATCCCGCTGCTGCGCCCGTGCACGCCGAAGGGCATCATGACCCTGCTGGAAAGCACCGGCCAGGACCTGTACGGCATGAACGCAGTGATCGTTGGTGCCTCCAACATCGTTGGCCGGCCGATGGCCATGGAGCTGTTGCTGGCCGGCTGCACCGTGACCGTCTGCCACCGCTTCACCAAAGACCTGCCCGGGCATGTCGGGCGTGCCGACCTGGTGGTCGTGGCTGCCGGCAAGCCGGGCCTGGTCAAGGGTGAATGGATCAAGGAAGGTGCCATCGTCATCGACGTGGGCATCAACCGCCAGGATGACGGCAAGCTGGTCGGCGACGTGGTCTACGAGACCGCCCTGCCGCGCGCTGGCTGGATCACGCCGGTGCCGGGTGGGGTCGGGCCGATGACCCGCGCATGCCTGCTGGAAAACACGCTGTATGCGGCGGAAGAGCTGCACAAGTAATACCGCGTGAGATGAAAACGGCACCTCTGGCAGGTGCCGTTTTTTTTGCCTGGGATTTCTCGATGGCTATACCGGCCTCTTCGCGGGCCTGCCCGCTTCCACAGGTGCTGCACAGGCTTCGGAAGCTGTGATTTACCTGTGGGAGCGGGCAAGCCCGCGAAGAGGCCAGCGCGGTATCTCAGCCAGTCACTTCCTCGCCGCCTCCCACGATTTCAGCAGTTCGTCGTAGCTGACCGTCTCGCCCTTGGGCTTTTCGTTGGCAAGCTTGGGCTTCGGCGCCCCCGGCTGGTCGAACCAGTACTGGGCGTCCTTCTCCGGGTTCAGCTTCGGCGCGCAGGTGGCCTGGGCATTGGACCGCTGCAGCCGCTCCATCATCCGATCCTGATCGCGGGCCAGGCCATCCAGCGCCTGTTGCGGGGTCTTTTCGCCACTGGCCACTTCGGCGATGTGGCTCCACCACAACTGCGCCAGGCGCGGATAATCCGGCACGTTGGTGCCGGTGGGCGTCCACTGCACCCGTGCCGGGCTGCGGTAGAACTCCACCAGCCCGCCCAACTTGGGCGCCAGCTCGGTCATGGCCGGGGAGTTGATGTCCGACTCGCGAATCGGCGTGAGGCCAACAATCGTCTTTTTCAGCGACACGGTCTTGGAAGTGACGAACTGGGCATACAGCCAAGCCGCCAGGCGTTGCTTCTCGGGCGTGGACTTGAAGAAGGTCCAGGAGCCAGTGTCCTGGTAACCCAGCTTCATCCCCTCCTCCCAATACGGCCCCTTCGGCGAAGGCGCCATGCGCCATTTCGGCGTGCCGTCGGCATTCACCACCGGCAGCCCGGGCTTGGTCATATCGGCGGTAAACGCGGTGTACCAGAAGATCTGCTGGGCAATGTTGCCCTGGGCTGGCACCGGGCCAGCTTCGGAGAAGGTCATGCCCTGGGCTTCCTTGGGCGCATAGGCGCGCATCCAGTCCACGTACTTCTGCGTGGCGTAGACGGCGGCCGGGCCGTTGGTGTCGCCGCCGCGCGTCACGCTGGAGCCCACCGGGTGGCAGTCCTCCACACGAATGCCCCATTCGTCCACCGGCAGGCCATTGGGCAGGCCCTTGTCGCCACCACCGGCCATGGAGAACCAGGCATCGGTGAAGCGCCAGCCCAGCGACGGGTCTTTCTTGCCGTAGTCCATGTGGCCATAGACGCGCTTGCCGTCGATTTCCTTGACGTCTTCGGTAAAGAACTTGGCAATGTCCTCGTAGGCCGACCAGTTCACCGGCACACCCAGCTCGTAGCCGTACTTCTCCTTGAACCTGGCCTTCAGCTCGGGCCGCTCGAACCAGTCGGCGCGGAACCAGTACAGGTTGGCGAACTGCTGGTCGGGCAGCTGATAGACCTTGCCATCGGGCGCGGTGGTGAAGGAAATGCCGATGAAGTCCTTCAGGTCCAGGGTCGGCGAAGTGTAGTCCTTGCCCTCGTTGGCCATCAGGTCGGTGATCGATTGCACCTTGCCATAGCGAAAGTGCGTGCCGATCAAGTCGGAGTCGTTGACCCAGCCGTCATAGATGTTCTTGTCCGACTGCATCTGCGTCTGCAGCTTTTCCACCACGTCACCTTCCTGCAGCAGGTCGTGGGTCAGCTGGATGCCCGTGATCTCGCTGAAGGCCTTGGCCAGCACCTTGGATTCGTATTCATGGGTGGTGATGGTTTCCGACACCACGTTGATCTTCATGCCGCGGAATGGCTCGGCAGCCTTGATGAACCACTTCAACTCGGCCAACTGCTGCTCCGCTGTGAGGGTCGAGGGCTTGAACTCGTTGCCGATCCATTTTTTTGCCGCGTCCTCGTACTGGTCGGCCCAGGTCGTGCCCTGCACGCTGGCCAGTACCAGCAACGCGGCCAGGGTCAAATGTCGCCTGTTATGCTTGTTGTCGAACATTGTGATCTCCCGTTTCAGTTATTCCACAGGGCCGCTCGCTCAGCCCCAGCGCAGCACCACCACCAGCCAGGCCAGCGACAGCAACGAGGCCACCCACAACGGCCACTCGCTGACGCCGACCACCAGCAAGTGCAGGTAGGCGCTGGCCAGTAGCCCGATGAACAAGCGGTCGCCGCGGCTGGTGACGAGCGGCAGAAAACCGCGTCGCTCCACGCAAGGGCGGCGCAATTCGAGCACAGTCATGCCCAGCAACAGCACGCCAACGGCAGCGAAGAACAGCGCCGTGGGCAAGGTCCAGGCCATCCACTCCATGCCGTGCCCTCCTCACACCCGGCCCAGGGCAAAGCCCTTGGCTACATGGTTACGCACGAACCAGATCACCAGCATGCCCGGCAAGATGGTCAGTACCCCCGCTGCTGCCAGCACGCCCCAGTCGATGCCCGAGGCCGACACGGTCCGGGTCATCACCGCCGCAATCGGCTTGGCATTCACCGAGGTCAGGGTGCGCGCCAGCAGCAGTTCGACCCAGGAGAACATGAAGCAGAAAAACGCCGTGACGCCGATGCCGGAGCCAATCAATGGAATGAAAATCTTCACGAAGAAGCGTGGGAAGCTGTAACCGTCGATATAGGCCGTTTCGTCGATTTCCTTCGGCACACCGGACATGAACCCCTCCAGGATCCACACCGCCAGCGGCACGTTGAACAGGCAATGAGCCAGCGCCACGGCGATATGGGTGTCGAACAGGCCGATCGACGAGTACAGCTGGAAGAACGGCAGCAGGAACACCGCCGGCGGCGCCATGCGGTTGGTCAATAGCCAGAAGAACAGGTGCCGGTCACCGAGGAAGCGGTAGCGCGAGAAGGCATATGCCGCCGGCAGCGCCACCAGCAGCGAAATCAGGGTGTTCAGGCACACGTAGTACAGCGAGTTGATGTAGCCGCTGTACCAGCTGGCATCGGTGAAGATCACCCGGTAGTTGTCGAGGGTGAACGCCTGCGGCCACAGGGTCAGGCCACCAAGGATCTCGGTGTTGCTCTTGAACGACATGTTCAGCAGCCAGTAAATCGGCACCAGCAGAAAGAAGAAATACAGCAGCAGGGCCAGCGATTTGCGCGTGCTCATGGGCTAGTCCTTGTCGGCATGGGTCATTGCTGTGTAGAACAGCCACGACACCAGCAGGATGATCAGGAAGTACACCAGCGAGAACGCCGCCGCCGGGCCCAGGTCGAACTGCCCGACAGCCATGCGCGTGAGGGTCTGGCTGAGGAAGGTGGTGGCGTTGCCGGGCCCGCCACCGGTCAGCACGAACGGCTCGGTGTAGATCATGAAGCTGTCCATGAAGCGCAGCATCACCGCGATCAGCAGCACGTTCTTCAGCTTGGGCAACTGGATATGACGGAACACTGCCCAGCCCGAGGCGCGGTCGATGCGCGCGGCCTGGTAATAGACGTCGGGGATGGCGCGCAACCCCGAATAGCACAGCAGCGCCACCAACGACGTCCAGTGCCACACGTCCATTACCAGTACCGTGAGCCAGGCATCGAACGGGTCGCCGGCATAGTTGTAGCTGACCCCGAGCTTGGCCAGGGTGGCACCGAGCAGGCCGATGTCGGCGCGGCCGAAGATCTGCCAGATGGTGCCGACCACATTCCACGGGATCAGCAACGGGATGGCCATGACGATCAGGCACAGCGAGGCCATGCGCCCCTTGGTCGGCATGGTCAGGGCAATGGCGATGCCCAGCGGGATCTCGATCAGCAGCACGCAGGCGGAATAGATGAACTGGCGCAGCAGCGCATCATGCAGCGCCGGGTCGCGCAGCACCTGGCGGTACCAGTCGGCACCGACGAAATAGCGGTTGGACTGGTCGAAGATATCCTGCACCGAGTAGTTGACCACGGTCATCATCGGCACCACCGCACTGAACGCCACCAGCAGGAACACCGGCAGCACCAGCCACCAGGCCTTGTTGTTCGGCACCTTGTTCATGGCCCGGCCTCCAGCAGCACATCGTCGACGTACAGCATCAGCCACTGTGCCGGCAGGCTGACCCAGGCCTGGGCCACGGGTAGCGGGCGATCCTCGTCCAGGCGCGCCTTGAGCGCGACACCGCCGAGTTCGAGGGTGACGATGCGGTAGGTGCCGAGGTCCTCGACATCCAGCACCCGCGCCGGGTAGGCGTCATCGAACGGGCTGTCCCACAGCTGCACGAACTCCGGGCGGATGCCCACCTGCAGGCGTCCGCCCACGGTCGCCGCCAGGCGCTCGCGCAGGTGCTCTCGCAGATGCCCCGGCAACGCCAGGTGGATATCGCCGAACACTACCCCGTCCGCTTCGGCGCGGACCTCGATCAGGTTCATCCCCGGGCTGCCGATGAAGTAGCCGACGAAGGTGTGCCGTGGTCGCTCGAACAGCTCGCGCGGGGTGCCGAACTGGACGATGCGCCCGCCGTGCATCACCGCGATCTTGTCGGCGAAGGTCGAGGCCTCCAGCTGGTCGTGGGTGACGTAGATCATGGTGATGTTGAACTGCTCGTGGATCTGCTTGAGCTTGCGCCGCAGCTTCCACTTAAGGTGCGGGTCGATCACCGTCAGTGGCTCGTCGAACAGGATCGCCGATACGTCATCGCGCACCAGGCCACGGCCCATGGAAACTTTCTGCTTTTCGTCGGCACTGAGGTTACGCGCCTTCTTGCGCAGCACGGCAGACAGGTCGAGCACCTCGGCAATCTCCTCCACGCGGGTACGCACCCGGGCTTCGTCCAGCCCCTGGTTGCGCAACGGGAAGGCCAGGTTATCGAACACCGTCATGGTGTCGTACACCACCGGAAACTGGAACACCTGAGCGATGTTGCGCGCCTGCGGTGACAGCTGGTTGACCGGCTTGCCGTCGAACAGCACCTCGCCGTGCGACGGTGTCAGCAACCCGGAGATGATGTTGAGCAAGGTCGACTTGCCGCAGCCCGACGGCCCGAGCAACGCGTAGGCGCCACCCTGCTCCCACACATGCTCCAGCGCGTGCAGGGCATAGTCCGCCTCGCTGGTGGGCTGGCGGCTGTAGCTGTGCGCCAGTTGCTGCAGGCGGATTTCGGCCATCACCCTCTCCTTGCCTGGCGCAGCCCCGGGGCCTGCACCAGCGCCCCGGCACTGTCAAAGACGAACAGCTTGTGGGTGGGGATGAACACGCGGATCGGCGTATCCACCTGGTATTCGTGCACCCCCGGCAGGTGCAGGATCATGCGCCAATGTTCGTTGCGCACATGCAGGAAGGTCTCTGAACCGCTAATCTCGGCCAGCTCCACCAACACCGCCAGCTCCAGGTCATCATCATGGGCCGGCACCAGCGTGATATGGCTGGGGCGCACGCCAAAGCGGTAATCGCCCTCGGCGAGCTGCTGCAAATCGGCACTGCGGGCAAAGTGCACGGCCTGGGCCAGGCTCACCTCGTTGCCGTCGATACGGCCAGGCACCAGGTTGATCGGCGGCTCGGAAAACAGCTCGGCGGCCAGCACGCTGCCCGGGCGCTGGTAGACCTCGGCGGTGGGCCCGCTCTGCACGATGCGGCCTTCATGCACCAGGGTGGTAGTGCCGCCCAGTGCCAGCGCCTCGTTGGGCTCGGTGGTGGCGTACACGGCAATGCAGCGGCGCGCAGCGAACAGCTCGCGCAGCTCCTGGCGCAGGCCCTCGCGCAGCTTGTAGTCGAGGTTGACCAACGGCTCGTCGAAGAGGATGAGCGAGGCATCCTTGACCAGCGCCCGGGCCATCGCCGTGCGTTGCTGCTGGCCACCAGACAGCTCCAGTGGCAGGCGCTGCAGGTAGGCTTCGATGCGCAGCATCTCGGCGGTTTCCTGCACCCGCCGGCGGATCTGCGCCTCTGCCATGCGCGCCTGGCGCAACGGCGAGGCGATGTTCTCGTACACGCTGAGGGTCGGGTAATTGATGAACTGCTGATACACCATCGACACGTTGCGCTGGCGCACCGGCACACCGGTCACGTCCTGGCCGTCCATCAGCACCCGCCCGCGGTCCGGGCGGTCGAGCCCGGCCATCAGGCGCATCAGGCTGGTCTTGCCGGCCAGGGTGCGGCCGAGCAGCACGTTGAACGAACCAGGCTCGAAACGCAGCGAAGCATCGACGATCCAGGCCTGGTTGTCGACGTTGCGGCTGACCTGTTCCAGCACCAGGGACATGGCGTGGCCTTTTTGTGGTTGTTGTCTGCCGGGCACAGCCAGTTTCGTGCCAGTCGTGCCCCGCCGCTCTGGCCCGCCAGCTTGGCGGCGGCCCTGGCAGATCGCAGGTTCACAATTGAACACAATCACTGAACAACTGAACACTTGCCGGTTTGACAATGAACAACCCTGGACAACACTGAACAGCGGTCGGCCCATGACAACAATCACACAGGACAGGCCCATGGCCGTATCCGCTTCACCCCATGCCCAACTGATCCAGGCTTCCTGGGCCCGCTGTCGTGAACATGGCCTGCAACCCCAGCACGCGCCGGACTTCGACTGCCTGACCCGGGCCGAGCTGAGCGCCCTGCTGGAGCGGCGCCAGGCGCTGCTGCGCCTGACTCGCGAAGAGGTGCTGCCGCAATACGCGCACCTGCTGGGCAATGCCAGCTACCTGGTGATGCTGGCCGATGCCAGTGGCTGTCTGCTCGACACCTGGGGCTCACGGCGTTTCATCGAGCCACGCCAGCAGCATGGCTTCAGCGCTGGCGCCCACTGGCACGAGCGCGGCGTCGGTACCAATGCCCTGGGCACCGCGCTGGTCTGCGCCGAGGCGATCCACGTTGGCCAGGACGAGCATTTCCTGCGCCAGAACCGCTACCTGTCCAGCGCCGCCGCACCGCTGTTCGACGCCGCGCGGAAGTTGGTCGGCGTGCTCGATGTGGCCAGCGACGGCTACCTGCCGGCCAGCCAGACGCTGGGCCTGGTGCGCATGATGGGCCAGAGCCTGGAAAACCGCCTGATCCTCGCAGAGCATGCCGACCAGTACGCGCAACTGATCTTCAACAGCGCTTCCGACAACCTCGACAGCCCTTGGGCCGGCCTGTTGCTGTTCGATGAGCGCGGGCAGGTGCTGGCCGCCAATCACCGGGCCGACAGCCTGCTCGGCGGCAACCCGCTGCGGCAGAACATCGAGCAACTGTTCCAGTTACCCCTGCAACAGTTGCTCAGCCATCCCCGGCAGCAGCCGTTCGCCCTGCAGGCCACGGGCCGCAACCGCTTTCATTGCCAGTGGCAGCCCGCGCGCAAGGGCACCCACCGCCCCGCTACGGGCAGCGGCGAGCCACGCCTGGAGAAGGCCTTGGCGCAAGCCGGCCTGCTGCTGGAAAAGGACATCCCGGTGCTGGTGCAAGGTGAAACCGGCGTGGGCAAGGAAGTGTTCGTCGACACCCTGCACCGGGCCAGCAGCCGCGCCAGCCAGCCCCTGGTTGCCGTCAACTGCGCGGCGATCCCGGCCGAACTGGTGGAGTCGGAGCTGTTCGGCTACGACAAAGGCGCGTTTACCGGCGCCCACCACAAGGGCAACCCAGGGCTGATCCGCAAGGCTCACCAAGGCATTCTGTTCCTCGACGAGATCGGCGACATGCCGCTGCCCACCCAGGCCCGGCTGCTGCGTGTACTGCAGTCGCGCAGCATCCAGCCGCTGGGCAGCGGCGAACCAGTGGCAGTGGATATCCGCGTGGTATCGGCGAGCAACCGTGACCTGGCCGAAGAGGTACGCGCCGGGCGCTTTCGCCAGGACCTGTATTACCGCATCGCCGGCCTGGCCGTGGTGCTGCCACCGCTGCGCGAGCGCGCTGACCGGCGGCAGCTGATCGAACAAATACATGCCCGCTACCGCGACCCTGGGCAACCCGCGCGGCTGCCTTCGGCCATCATCGACCTGCTCGATCGACACCCCTGGCCGGGTAATTTGCGCGAACTGGTGAGTGTGCTGCAGGTGGCGCTGGCCTTGGCGGGCAACGTGCCGATCGGCGTCGAGCACTTGCCGGCGGGGTTTCTGGCCGAGTCGCAAGTGCCGGTGCTGGTCACGGCCGAGGAGGCCGACCTGCAGGCCTTGGTGGAACAAGCCAATGGCAACCTGTCGGCGGTGGCGCGCGGGCTGGGGATCAGCCGAACCACGCTTTACAAGCGCTTGCGAGAGCAGTGAGCGGCCGCTCCTGACAGCTGACCGCGGACACCTACCAGGTACGGCCCCCACAGCCGATTCGGCTGTCCGCATAGCGAAGTCAGCCAAAGCCGCTGCCGCCACCGCCCATTACAGCCAGCTTCACCTCCCTACCCGCCGCACAATGACCCCAGAGCCCACTCCGGAAGCGTCGCCGCAGGGAGACCCTCATGACCCGCTATATCGATGTGCAAGACCTGGCCCGCCTGGTCAACCGCAAAGGCCTGCCCACCTGCCTGCTGGAAATGGCCGAGTACATCCGCCAGGACTACCTGCGCTGGCCCGCCTTCGAGAAATGCGCCCGGGTGGCCAACCATTCGCCGGATGGGGTGATCGAGCTGATGCCGGTTTCAGACGCCAGCCGCTACGCCTTCAAGTACGTCAACGGCCACCCGAAGAACACCCGCCACGGCCTACCCACGGTAATGGCCTTCGGCGCCCTGGCCAGCGTCGATACCGGCGCGCCGTTGCTGCTCAGCGAAATGACCCTGACCACGGCGATCCGCACTGCCGCCACCTCGGCCCTGGCCGCCCGCTACCTGGCGCGTGAAGACAGCCGCAGCATGGCATTGATCGGCAATGGCTCGCAGAGCGAGTTCCAGGCCATCGCGTTCAATGCCCTGCTGGGGATTGATGAAATCCGCCTGTACGACATCGACCCTGGCGCCTCGGCCAAGCTGGTCGCCAACCTGGGCAACCGCCCCGGCCTCAAGCTGACTATCGCCAGCTCGGTGGCCGACGCGGTGCGCGGTGCCGATATCGTCACCACGGTGACCGCCGACAAGGCCTACGCCACCATCCTTACCCCAGAGATGATCGAGCCGGGCATGCACCTGAACGCCGTGGGCGGTGACTGCCCGGGCAAGACCGAGCTGCACCGGGCGATTGTCGAACAGGCCCGGGTGATCGTCGAATACGAGCCGCAAAGCCGGGTCGAAGGCGAGATTCAGCAGATGCCGGCAGACTCGCCGGTGACGGAGTTCTGGCAGGTGGTTGCCGGTGCAGCCACAGGCCGTGAGAGCGCCGGGCAAGTGACGCTGTTCGACTCGGTCGGGTTTGCCCTGGAGGATTATTCGGCGCTGCGCTATGTGCTGGATATGGCGCAGGCGCTGGATATAGGCAAGGATATCGGACTGGTGCCGGTGCTGGAGGACCCGAAGGACTTGTATGCGCTGTTGCAGCCGCGAGTGGTGGAGTTGCGAGCAGTGCCCAAGACAGATTCGGTCTGTGCCTGAGGGACCTTGGGGCTGCTGCGCAGCCCATCGCCGGCAAGCCAGCTCCCACACGACCACACAGGCCTCAAGCCATGTGCAGTACCTGTGGGAGCTGGCTTGCCGGCGATGAGGCCAGTCCAGGCAATACAAGACAGTTGCTCCCAAGTACCGCGCAGATCTCAAGCTTTGCACAGTCTCTGTGGGAGCTGGCTTGCCGGCGATGAGGCCAGTCCAGGCAATACAAGACAGTTGCTCCCAAGCACCGCGCAGATCTCGAGCTTTGCGCGGTCTCTGTGGGAGCTGGCTTGCCAGCGATGAGGCCAGTCCAGGCATACAAGACAGTTGCTCCCCCCAAGGGAATGTGATGCCCCTGTGGGAGCGGCCTTGTGTCGCGATGGGCCGCGCAGCGGCCCCGGTTACCGCCTAACCTGTCCCATGCCCTCTTCCGAACGAAGCCAAAGCGCATGGACACCAAGGACGCCAACGCCCACCCCCTCGACCGCATCGACGAAGCGATCATCGACATCCTGCGCCACGACGGCCGCATCACTTTCGAAAAACTCTCCACCCTCGTCCACCTCACCCCGCGCCCGTGCCTTGAGCGCGTGCGCAAGCTGGAGCGCCGCGGTGTGATCCGTGGCTACGGGGCAGTCATCGACCTGCAGAAGGTGGCACCCGGGGTCTCGCTGCTGGTGCTGGTCGCCCTGTCCAACCAAAGCGGGCGCGCGGCCCAGAAGGCCTTCGAAGCCAGCCTGCGCAACTGCCCGGAAGTGCACGACTGCCAGCTGATCAGCGGCCACTTCGACTACAGCCTGCGCCTGCGCTGCCGCGACATGGAGCACTACCGGCTGCTCAGCGAAAGCTGGATGAGCGACACCACCCTGCACATCGACAAACTGGTGGCGCACCCGGTGCTGGCCGAAATCAAGCAGAGCGTCCCATAGCAGCGACGGCTACCGCCGCAAGGTGTCTTGGCAAGTTGATTGCAACGCTGCTCCCGGCACTGGCCATTGCCCCCGGCGGCACAGCGGCGACAACCATCGGCATGCACCGAACTAGAGCCTGGCAGGCCATGATGCCCCACAACTGGTCAGACCGGTAAGGCCAAAAATCCTTGCAATGTAGGATTTTTCGCGCTTTTATGGCTTCGCGCTGAACAAACCGGTAAGACCACAATAATTAAGTCCTGCGCTCTTTCGCCCCGTGCGGCTACCGAAGCAAGGACACCGATCAGAGATCCCTCCCATGCTTAAATGGTGCTCGCGTTCGATTTTCCTGCAAGTCGTGCTCGGCCTTGCCCTCGGCATCGCCTGCGGTCTCAGCTTCCCCGACCTCTCCCTGCAACTCAAACCCCTTGGCGACGGCTTCATCAAGCTGATCAAGATGCTCATCGGCCTGATCGTGTTCTGCGTGGTGGTCAGCGGCATCTCGGGCGCTGGCGACCTGAAAAAGGTCGGGCGCATCGGCCTTAAGTCGGTGATCTACTTCGAAGTGCTGACCACCCTGGCCCTGGTGATCGGCCTGGTGTTCGCCTTCACCAGCGGCATCGGCAGCGGTGCCAACATCCACCTGGACCAGCTGTCCAGCGCCGACGCCAGCAGCCTGGCCGAGCGCGGCCAGCACATCCACGGCGCCACGGCGTTCTTCATGGACCTGATCCCCACCTCGGTGATCGGTGCCTTCGCCGACAACAACATTCTCCAGGTGCTGCTGTTCTCGGTGCTGTTCGGCAGCGCACTGAACCTGGTGGGTGATTCGGCCGCCGGCATCTCGCGGCTGATCAACGAACTGAGCCACGTGATCTTCCGCATCATGGGCATGATCGTACGCCTGGCGCCGATCGGCGTGTTCGGTGCCATTGCCTTCACCACCAGCAAATATGGCCTGGAATCGCTGCAGCACCTGGGCGGGCTGGTGGCCCTGTTCTACCTGACCTGCGCCGGCTTCGTGCTGATCGTGCTGGGCACGGTCATGCGTCTGTCGGGGCTCAAGCTGCTGCCACTGATCAAGTACCTGCGCGAGGAGCTGACCATCGTCCTTGGCACCGCCTCTTCCGACGCCGTGCTGCCACAGATCATGCGCAAGCTCGAACACCTGGGCATCGGCAGTTCCACTGTCGGCCTGGTGATCCCCACTGGCTACTCGTTCAACCTCGATGGCTTCTCCATCTACCTGACCCTGGCCATCGTGTTCATCGCCAACGCCACCGGCACGCCACTGGCCATGACCGACCTGCTGACCATCCTGCTGGTGTCGCTGGTGACTTCCAAGGGCGCCCATGGCATCCCAGGCTCGGCGCTGGTGATCCTCGCTGCTACCCTGACCGCCGTACCGGCGATTCCGGTGGTCGGCCTGGTACTGGTACTGGCAGTGGACTGGTTCATGGGCATCGGCCGGGCATTGACCAACCTGATTGGCAACTGCGTGGCTACCGTGGCCATCGCCCGCTGGGAAAAGGACATTGACCTGGAACGCGCGCAAAACGTGCTGGCTGGCAAACCCGGCTTTGCCCCCACGCCGCGCAAGCAGCCCAACGCCCATCAACAGGAATTTTGAGCGAAGGTGGCCGGCATTGACGCCGGCCCTTCCAGGAGCGAACCGTGATCAGCTCATCGACCGTCGTCAACTCAGTGGTAGAAAAACTGCGCCAGGCCCTGGCCCGTGGCCAATGGCGCAGCGGCGACATGCTACCGGGCCAGCGCGAGCTGGCCGAACAACTGGGCATCAGCCGCCCCAGCCTGCGCGAAGCGGTGACCGTGCTGGAAACCCTGGGCCTGGTACGCGCGCTGCCGGGCAAGGGTGTGCTGGTGCTGGATGTCGATGCCACTGCGCAGGAGCCAGGCGTGGACACCAGCGCCGCGGCGAGCCTGGCCGACGTACTGGAGCTGCGCTACACCCTCGAACCCTTCATCGTCGGCCTGGTGGCGCAGTCAGCCAACAGCCAGGACATCGGCCAACTGCGCCTGACCCTGATGGACATGCGCGAAGCGCTGGAGGCCGATGACAGCGAGGCCGGGGTCAAGGCCTACATCGCCTTCCATGAAGCGCTGTTCGCCCTGACCACCAACCCGATCTTCCAGAGCGTGGTGCAGCAGACCGGCAATGCCCTGAAGCAGAGCGCCGACATGCTGCGCAACTCGCCAGAACATCTGGCAGCGCGGCTCAAGGAAAACGAAGCGGTGGTGCGCGCCATTCGTGAGCGCAGCAGTGCCCAGGCCAGTGCCCAGATGCGCCAGCACATCCTGGCCGAGGGGCTACGCATGGGCATCCCGCTGAACATCCCGGACGAACACCTGCATCCATGACCCCAGGAGAGCGACCATGACCGCCGCCCGCCACTTGCCCGCCCTGCTCGCTGCCGGCGAAACCCGCCTATCTGCCGAGCAGATCTACCCCCGGCTGTTCGATGCCATTCTCGAACAGCGCCTGCCACCCGGCAGCTTGTTGCCCGAACAAGCGCTGGGCCATGCCTTTGGTGTCAGCCGCACGGTGATACGCCGCGTGCTTGGGCGCCTGTCGGACCAGCAGGTGGTGGTGCAGCGCCCCAGCCACACCGCGCACCTGGCCGCCCCCGACCCGGAGCAGGCGCGCCAGGTGCTCAGCGCCAGGCGCCTGGCCGAAACCACGCTGATCACCCTGGCTACCCAACGCGCCCGGCCGGCGCAGGTTCGCCAATTGCGGCAACTGGTGGAACGCGAGCGCCAGCATCATGAAAGCGGCGAGCGCTGCGCGGCGATCCGCCTGGGCGGCGAGTTTCACCTGAAGCTGGCGCAGGTGGCCGCCAATGCGCCACTGGCGCGGTTTCTCAACGGTCTGGTGCCGATGACCTCGCTGATCATCGCCCGCTACGAATCGCCGTGCTGCGACCACTGCGCGTGGGAGGAGCATGCGGCGATCATCGATGCCGTGGAGCAAGGCGATGCCGAGGCAGCCTTGCAACTGATGCACAAGCACCTGGACCGCCTGGAAGAAAAGCTCGACCTGGAGTAACCAGGGCCGCTGCGCGCCCCATCGCCGGCAAGCCAGCTCCCACAAGGATCGCGTAACCTCAAGCCCAGCGCAGTACCTGTGGGAGCTGGCTTGCCGGCGATGGGGCGCGCAGCGGCCCCCAAAACCCCGACCTATACTCGAAAAACCACCCCAGCCTCTATCAGGGAGGCGGTCGCGTGAGTTGTCGAATCCTTCTGTTGCTGTGCCTGCTGCTGGCCCTCGCCGGTTGCGCAGGCAAGCGCCCGCCTGCCCCGCCGCCACCGGCGGTACTCACGCCAGCTATCTGGCAACGCATCGACCAGGAACTGATCGACGCCTCGGTCGGTGCCGCCGGCTCTGCCAACGACTATGCCCGGCGCTCCATGCGGGTGTGGAAGGAGCAAGTACAGCAACGCACCGAAAGCGACTTCATCCCCTGGTTCACCGGCTACTGGACCCAACAGTGGCTGACCCTGAAAGTGGCCTGGTACAAGCTCGACAGTGGCGAAGGCCGGGAACCTGCGGAAAAACGCCTGGCCCTGTACCTGCAGGAGCAGTACCACGAGCGGGTGATCGAGCCGGTGGCCGAACAGATCAACCCCGAGGGCATCCGCGACCGGGCCTGCGAGCTGTACCTGCAATTGCTCGGCCAACAGCTGCCGGGCATCATCAGCCGCTACAACGCGCGCCCAGAGCAGCTCAGCCAGCGCCTCAACCGTATCCCCGCCATCGCCCTGGGGCCGCCCGATGCGCGCAATGCCAGCCTGTATCAACTGCTGCGGGCCAAGTCGCTGGACCAGCAACCGGCCTGGCAAGCGATGCGCCAGCACCTGCGCCAGCAAGCCAGCAAAGGGCCCGGGCAGACCGACGTCGGGCTGTCTTCCGTGGCCACCCGCGCCAGCGAAAAGCTCGGCGCCACCCTGGCCCCGCGCGGCATTGCCAGCGCCGTGGCTTCGGCGGTGGGCAAGGTGGCCGGGGCGATGATTTCGATCGCGACGGCAGGCTACGGCATGATGACCCATGACCGCGAACAGCCGCAGATGGTCGAGCAGTTGCGGGTGATCCTGAATGTGGCGTTGAACCAGGAATGGCAGGAACTGATGGAGAACCGCCAGAGCGGGGCCATGGCGGGGGTGTACTACCTGTCGGGGCAGATCGAGGACAGTTTGCTGGCCAGTGCGCCGCGGCCGGTGGAGCCAGTGGAAGAACAGCAGGTGAGGCAGCGACAGGAGCCGTTGATCATTCGCCTTCCGCCTTAGCGGTTGCTTGTGCCGGCCCTATCGCCGGCAAGCCGGCTCCCACAGGTACGTCACTGCCTTTGAAAACTGTGGAGATCATGTGGGAGCTGGCTTGCCGGCGATAGGGCCAGTACAGGCTCAATCAGGCGGTGACCATTGCCGAGCTGGGCAAGCCAAAGATCCGGTCGAACGCCCAGTTGTAGGCAAAGGTGTAGCAAGGCACCAGAATGATGAACGCCATGTCCACCAGCAACGCCTGCACCAATGTCATGTCCAGCCACCAGGCAATCAGCGGAATCAGATACACCACCAGGGTCAGCTGGAAGCCAATGGCATGCGCCACCCGCCGGGCCACACTGCGCCCGCGCTTGGTCTGGCGGCTTTCCCAGTACTCGAACAGGGTGTTGTAAACCAGGTTCCAGAGCATGGCGATGGTGGTGATCATCACCGCCAGGGGCCCGGTATGCGAAGCCTGGGTATCCGACAGGTAGGCCAGCCCAAGGGTCGACATGCACAGCCCGATCAGTTCATAGAAAGTCACGTAGACCAGTTTGCGTTTGAGTCCCTGCACCCGGGGTTACCTCCAATGACAATGCGATGGCGCGCATAATGCTTCACTGTTCTTGACATAAAAAGTCAGCAGCTGTCAGATCAACTGACAGGAGGCTGCCATGAACTTTTCCAGCGACAACATTCAGCTGTTTCTCGCCGTGCTCGACCGCGGATCGTTTTCCGCCGCCGCGCGCGCCCTGGGGCGGGTACCTTCGGCCGTGAGCATGGCCATCGGCAACCTGGAGGCCGAGCTTGGCTACACCCTATTCGAACGTGGCCCGCGCGAAGTTCGCCCTAGCGCCCAGGCTATGGCGCTGGAGCCCCACGCCAGGCTGATCGCCGAACGGCTGGGGCTGCTGCAGGTGCATGCCCTGGAGCTGTCCCAGGGGCTGGAGAGCAACCTGACCCTGGCGGTGGTGCCCGACATCGACCATCGCCCGCTGCTGGCGGCCATCGCCTGTCTCGGTAAACGCCACCCGCTGCTGGACATTGCCCTGCACAGCGCCCCGCAGGAAGAAGCCCTGCACCTGCTGGACAGCGGCCACGCCGACCTCTGCGTGGCTTTTGCCGGCCTGCAGGTCGATGCCCGCCGCGGCTTCCAGCGCATTGGCATGGAGTCGCTGGTGGCCACGCTGTCACCGGCCCACCCGGCCTTGCGCGAGGGGCGTATCCACTACCTTGAAGACCTGACCCAGGTGCGCCAGATCCTGGTGCGCAGCCGCAACCTGCCACTGGCTGACCCGCGCCCGCTGATCGGTGCCACTCACTGGTCCACCGACAGCTTCGACCTTGCCCTACAGATGGTCGAAGCCGGCCTGGGCTGGGGCGACCTGCCGCTGTCGCGGGTTGCGCCACTGCTGGCCAGCAAGCGCCTGGTGCGCCTGGATTTTCGCAACACGCGCAACGAGTTGCAGTTGCCGGTACACATTTCGTGGCGTAAACAACAACCGCTGCGGCAGGCCGCACGCCTGTTGATCGAGCAGTTGTGCAAGGAGTGAGTGCCGTCTGTCGAAACGCCCTCAAGAAATTTCTGTAGGCACTTCAACCTTTTAGCCCTTGCGCCGATATCCAAGTCGATAGGCCCCGCAATGCGTCATGAGCGCGCTGCGCCCTCCCCTCATTGGCTCAAGGTCTCGAAACATGAACCTGAAATTTCGCCACAAGATCCTGCTCAGCGCGTGCGGCGTCGTGGTCCTGGCTTTTGCCCTGTTCACGCTCTACAACGACTACCTGCAACGCAACACCATCCGCCAGAACATCGAAGCTTCGCTGCAGCAGTCCGGTGCATTGACTGCCAGCAGCGTGCAGAACTGGATGAGCGGGCGCATCCTGGTCCTGGAAAACCTGGCCCAGGACATCGCCCAGCAAGGTGCCGGCGACACCCTGGCCGGGCTGATCGAGCAGCCGTCCTACACGCGTAATTTCCTCTTCACCTACCTGGGCCACGCCAACGGTGTGTTCACCCAACGCCCCGACACCCAGATGCCTGCCGGTTACGACCCACGTCAGCGCCCGTGGTACGGCGCCGCGACCAGCGCCGGGCAAACCGTGCTGACCGCCCCATACCAGGGCGCTGTCGGCGGCCTGATGGTGACCATCGCCACGCCGGTGAAGAGCAAGAACAATGGCGAGTTGATCGGTGTGGTCGGCGGTGACGTGACCCTCGACACCCTGGTCGAGATCATCAACTCGGTCGATTTCGGCGGCATCGGCCACGCCTTCCTGGCCGACAGCAATGGCCAGGTGATCGTCAGCCCCGACAAAGACCAGGTGATGAAAAACCTCAAGGACATCTACCCCGGCAGCAACCTGCGGGTCGCCGCCGGCATGCAGGATGTCACCCTCAATGGCCAGGACCGTATCATCTCCTTCGCCCCGGTGGCCGGCCTGCCTTCGGCGCAGTGGTACATCGGCCTGTCGATCGACAAGGGCAAGGCCTACGCCGCCCTCAGCCAGTTCCGCACCTCGGCGATCATCGCCATGCTGATCGCAGTGGCCACCATCGTCGGCGTACTCGGCCTGCTGATCCCGGTACTGATGAGCCCGCTGACCACCATGGGCCGTGCCATGCGCGACATCGCCGAGGGCGAAGGCGACCTTACCCGCCGCCTGGCCGTGCAGAACAAGGACGAATTCGGCGAACTGGCCACCTCGTTCAACCGCTTCGTCGAGCGCATCCATACCTCCATCAGCGAAGTGTCCTCGGCCACCCGACTGGTGCATGACCTGTCGGAGAAGGTGGTCAATGCGTCCAACGCGTCGATCATCGGCTCTGAAGAGCAGAGTATGCGTACCAATAGCGTGGCCGCGGCGATCAACCAGCTGGGCGCCGCCACCCAGGAAATCGCCCGCAACGCCGCCGATGCCTCGCAGCACGCCAGCGGTGCCAGCGAACAGGCCCACGGTGGCCGTGAAGTGGTCGAAGAGGCGATCAACGCCATGACCGCCCTGTCTCAACGCATCAGCGAGTCCTGCGCGCAGATCGAGACGCTCAACGCCAGCACCGACGAAATCGGCAAGATCCTCGACGTGATCAAAGGTATTTCGCAGCAGACCAACCTGCTGGCGCTGAACGCCGCCATCGAGGCGGCCCGTGCCGGTGAAGCCGGCCGTGGCTTTGCCGTGGTCGCCGATGAGGTTCGCAACCTGGCGCACCGCACCCAGGAATCGGCCGAAGAGATCCACCGCATGATCACCAGCCTGCAAGTGGGTTCGCGCGAAGCGGTGCACACCATGAATACCAGCCAGGTCTCCAGCGAGCAGACCGTGCAGGTGGCCAACCAGGCCGGCGAACGCCTGGCCAGCGTGACCCAGCGCATTGGCGAGATCGACGGCATGAACCAGTCGGTGGCCACTGCCACCGAAGAGCAGACCGCCGTGGTCGAGAGCCTCAACCTGGACATCACCCAGATCAACGCGCTGAACCAGCAAGGGGTGGAGAACCTCAACCAGACCCTGCACCATTGCGACCAGCTGGCCCAGCAGGCCGGGCGTTTGAAGCAACTGGTGGGCAGTTTCAGGATCTGAGCCCTGTAATAGACGGCAACAGCCACTGCCTGTTGCCGCCTGTACCGGCCCAATCGCCGGCAAGCCAGCTCCCACAGGTAAAGCGCTGACCATGAGCCCTGTGATATCCCTGTGGGAGCAACTGTCTTGTATTGCCTGGGCTGGCCTCATCGCCGGCAAGCCGGCTCCCACAGGTACTGCACAGGGCTTGAGGCCTATGCGGTCGAGGTGGGAGCTGGCTTGCCGGCGATTGGGCTGCGCAGCAGCCCCTTATGCCACCGCCGCTTTCGCAGCCCTGCCCCGCCGCACCCAGGCCAGTAACACTGCAGCCATCAGCACGAAGCCCAGGTAGCCGAACAACGGATACACCTCACCCACCAGGCTGATGAACCCCACCAGGCTGCAGATGAACGCCAGCGCCCCGGTCACCACCGAGCCCCAGCGGAACTTCGCCGTGCCCGCCGGCAACAGCCGCGAAAGAAACGAAAACAACGTACCCACCGCAGTGTTGATGATCATGCCGAAGATGATCAGGCACATCACCAGCCCCAACAGTGGCGATACTTCGTTGGCAATCGACAGCATGGGCATCGGCAGGTCGGCCACATTGTCCAGGCGTGACAGCAGCCCGGCACTCATCACCAGCATCAGGCCACCCAGCACCGCACCACCGAGCAGGCCACCCCACATCGCGGCTTTCTCGCCTTTGGCCGAGCCGCCCAGAATGGCCAGGATCGGCGCACCGGCCACGATGTTGTACGACACATACAGGAACGCGCCCAGCAGCCAGTGGCGAGTGCCAGCCTGTTGCTGGCTGGCCAGGTGATCGAGCGCGGCGAAGCTCTGCTCACGGGTGAACACGGCATATAACGCAATCGCCGAGGCCACCAGGATCAGCAGCGGCGTGATGGCGCCAATGGCGAGGATCACCTTGCGCACGTCCAGGCACACGATGCCTACCACCAGCAGCGTCACCAGCACGCTGCCGGCCAGCGCCGGAATGCCGAACTGCTGCTCCAGCAACGCGCCACCGCCGGCCAGCATGACCACGGTCACGGCGAACATGAAAAAGGTGATCAGCCAGTCGACGAACAAGCCCAGGTGGCGGCCACAGATGGCCTGGATCACATCCTTGTGCGAGGTGGCCCGCTGGCGGTTGCCCAACCCCGCCAGGGCCATGCCGAGGAAGGTGAACAAGGCGGCGCTGACCAGTGCGCCGACCAGCCCCCAGACACCGAAATCGACAAAGAACAACAACAGTTCCCGCCCCGAAGCGAATCCCGCCCCCACGATCACGCCGACAAATGCGCCGGCAATCTTCAGTTGCTCTTGCATGTGAACCTCTGGATTTATTGTTGTTGTGTCACTGGCACCGCATTGCTTTTGTGGGAGCGGCCTTGTGTCGCGAAAGGGGCGCGGAGCGGCCCCAGGATTTCTGCATTGCGACATAGATCGCCGGGGCCGCTCTGCGGCCCTATCGCGACACAAGGCCGCTCCCACATGGGCTCTCTATTCGGTCACGAATCGCCGACAAACGCCTGCACTTCAATCTCCACATCCACCCCCAGCGCCAACGCCGAGGCCACGGTCGAGCGCACCGGCAACGCCGCGCCGAAAAACTCCTTGTACACCTCGTTGAAGCCGGCGAAGTGGCTCATGTCCGACAGCCACACCGTGGCCTTGACCACCTGATCGAAACGCGCACCGCAGGCGGCCAGGCTTTCGCCGATGCGCTCGCAGGCGGCGCGGGTCTGGGTCTGGATATCACCGCGTACCACCTCGCCACCGGCACTCATCGGCACCTGGCCAGAAAGGAACAGAAAGCCGCCGGCCTTCACCGCGCGGGAAAACGGGAACGGCAGGCTGCTGGGGAAACGCTGGATGTCATTGCTCATGGGAAACTCCTTTCAGGGTTGCTGGAAACGGGCCGGGGACAGGCGCTCGGGCGCCACCCCCTGGCTGACAAGGCTAGGGCACAGGGGTTGGCCGAGCAGCAGGTCGGCGGCCAGGCGTGAGGCCCCGGCGGCGGACTGGATGCCATAGCCACCTTGGGCCGCCAGCCAGAAGAACGCAGGCGCGTGGGTATCGAAACCGATCACCAGGTCGCCATCGGCGACGAACGAGCGCAGCCCGGCCCAGGTGTGGCTTGGGCGCCGAATCGCCAGGGTGGTCATGGCTTCGATGTTGTAGATGCCCAGGGCCACGTCGAGCTCCTCGGGCGCGGCGTCCTGGGGTTCGACCGGGTCGGCATTGGCCGGCGACCCCAGCAGTTGGCCGGCGTCGGGTTTGAAGTAGAAGCTTTCGTCGACGCCTATCACCGCAGGCCAGCGGGCGAAGTCCTGGTCTGCCGGGCCGGGGAAAGTGAAGGCGCTACGCCGGCAGGGCTGCAGGCCGATACGCGCCACGCCGCACTGCTCGGCCACGCGGTCGGCCCAGGCGCCTGCGGCATTGACCAGTTGACGCGCCTGTACGCGGCTGCCATCGCCGAGCTCCACCTGCCACAGGTCATCCAGGTACCAGGCCTGGATCAGCTCGGCGTTACAACGCAGCTCACCGCCGGCGGCGCGATAGCCGCGCAAGAAGCCTTGGTGCAGGGCATGCACATCCAGGTCCATGGCGCCCGGCTCGAGCACCGCGCCGGCCAGGGTCTCGCCACGCAGGCTCGGCACCAGCGCCAGGGCGGCGTCGCGGTCGAGCAGGCTGACTTCGGTGCCGTTGGCCAGGTTTTGCGCGAGGGTCTGCTCGAGCAGCGCGCGCTGTTCCAGGTTGGCCACATACAGGCAACCACGCGGTGCCAGCAGCGGATGCTCGCAGAAGCCCGGCGGTGGTGCTTGGTAAAAGGCCCGGCTGGCGCGGGTCAGCGCCTGGATTTGCGGGGTGCCGTAGGCCTCCATGAACATGGCCGCCGAACGCCCGGTCGAATGGTAGCCAGGCTGCGCCTCGCGCTCCAGCAGCAACACCCGGCGCTGTCCGGCCAGGCGATAGCCCAGGGAGGCACCGGCAATGCCAGAGCCGATGATCAGGGTGTCGTAGGTCGGGGTCATGCACGCTCCTGCCAAGCTAATTATCATTTATGAGAATTCTAATATATGAGAATTTAGAAATGCGCAAGGGTCCAAGGTAAGATGCCCGACCAACGCCGCATGCCGAGAGCCCGAATGCCCGCTGCCCTACCCCTGCTTGACCGTGCCGTAGTCGGCCAGCGCCTGCGCCAAGTGCGCAAGGCGCGCCAGTTGACCCTCAAGCAATTGTCCGAAGCCAGTGGCGTGCCGGTTTCCACCTTGTCGAAGATGGAGCTGGCGCAAGTGTCGGTCAGCTACGAGAAACTCGCGGCCGCCGCGCGGGCGCTGAATGTCGACATTGCCCAGTTGCTTCGCGCCAGCGGCACGGTCACCACGCCGGTGCCGGTGACCGTGGTGGTCGATTCATTGCCAGCGGCGGCAGGCTACTCGACCGGCACCTATGACTATCACCCGATCGCCGGCGACTTCCCCGAACGGCGCATGACCCCGGCCTATGCCCGCATCATTGCGCGCGAGCGTGGCCAGTTCGACGACTTTATCCGCCACCCCGGTCAAGAGTTCGCCTTGGTGCTCAGCGGGCGCGTACGGATCGAATTCGAAACCGGCGAAGCGGTAAGCATCGGGCCACAGGAGACCGCGTATTTCGACAGCCAGGTGGGGCACATCTACCTGTCGGAAAGTGACGACGGCGGCGATGCGCATGTGATGGTGGTGATGACCGATCGCTGAATGCAGGGTCGAGCAGTTATAACCTAATAACGAACAAGTCTATTTGGCTATAAAAAAATCTATATGCTGGCTGGCATCCGATAACGGGCAAAGTTGGGCAGTCGAGTAGCGTATGGATGTAGGTTCTTTCGGTTTCACCATTGCGGGACTGGTCGTGGGTTTCATCGTCGGCATGACCGGCGTCGGTGGCGGTTCGCTGATGACCCCGATCCTGTTGTGGTTTGGCGTCAACCCGGCAACAGCCGTCGGCACCGATCTGCTGTATGCCGCCATCACCAAGGCCAGTGGCGTCTGGGTGCATGCCCGCAACAAGAACATCGACTGGAAGATCACCGGCCTGCTGAGCCTGGGCAGCGTACCCGCGGCGGCACTGACCCTGTGGTTCCTCAGCACCTTGCACACCGACACCTCGGCACTCAACGCCATCATCAAGCAAGGCCTGGCGGTGGTGCTGATCCTGACCGCGCTGGCGATCCTGTTCAAATCGCGCCTGCAAGCCTTCGCCAACCGCCATGCCGGTGACCACTACCACCTCAGCGACCGCAGCCTGAACGTCCTCACCGTGCTCACCGGCGTGGTGCTGGGGGTGATGGTCACCCTCACCTCCATCGGTGCTGGCGCGCTGGGCACCGTGGCGTTGTTCCTGCTGTACCCGTTCCTGGTCACCCGCCGCCTGGTCGGCACCGAAATCGCCCACGCCGTGCCACTGACCCTGGTGGCGGGCCTGGGCCACGCGGGCATGGGCAACATGGACTGGTCGCTGCTGGGCTACCTGCTGCTGGGCTCGCTGCCGGGCATCTACCTGGGCAGCCATCTCACCGGGCGAATTTCCGACCACGTGCTACGCCCATGCCTGGCGGCGATGCTGTTGATGATCGGCTACAAGTTGGCGTTCTGACCCTCACCCCAGACGCAGGCGCCATTGCCCGGTAAAGCTCAACTCAAGGCGCGATAACGGCAACACATCGATACGCTGGCTGGCACTCATCGGGCACCCCAGCACCTGCACCAGCACGGCGCGCATGACCATCGGGTGGGTGACCGCCAGCCATTCACCCGGCCTGTCGAAGGCAGCCAGCCAGGCGGCCAGGCGCTGGCACAGTGCGGCGAACGACTCACCACCATGCACAGCACTGGCCGGGTCCTGCAGCCATTCGGCCAGCGCCTGTGGTTGTTCGGCCTGCAATTGCTTCAACGTCAGCCCTTGCCAACGCCCCAGGTCGCAATCGGCCAACGCCGGCTCGACCTGCACCGTCCCCGACAACCACGCCGCCGTCTCACAGGCGCGCCGCTCTGGCGCAGTCAGCAGTTGCCCGCCTGGCAGGGTGGCTGCAGGCGGTTGCGCCAGTGGCAGGATACCGTCATCGGCGCAGTGCAGGCGCCCGGTCTTCTGGGCCTGGGTCAGGGCATGGCAGATCAAGGTCAGGCGGATGGCTTTCACCAGGCGTTTCTCGTGGCAGGCTGGGGCGCATGGTTTAGCATGCCGCAAAGCTTTTGGCTGCAACAATGTCGATTACCGACCGCCCCAGCAGCTATTTGCCATCATTAATTGCTGTGGCCACGTTTCGTCCCTGAAGTGACCAATGACAAAAGGGACGTCGCCGCATGACCGAAATAACACGTCGCTCGCTGGTGGGCCTGGGCATGGCCTTGCCGCTGCTCGGGCAGATCAACTGGGCCAACGCTGCCCCCTCTCCGGCCACCGATACCGGCCCGGCACGCATCAACTACAACGAAAGCCCCTGGGGCCCGAGCCCGGCGGCGCGCGAGGCAATGCGCGAAGGGATCGGCCTGTGTGGGCGCTACCCCTACGATGCGCAATACCAGTTGATCGACCTGTTCGCCGCCGAGCAGGGCCTGACGTCGGATCAGGTACAGGTGTTCTGCGGCTCGAAACTGGCGTTGCAGCATGCGGTGATGGCTTTCACCGGGCCACGCAGCCTGGTGGTGCCAGAACCGTCCTACGAGGCACCAGCCGAAGCCGCTGCCGGGCGTGGCACCCAGGTGCACAGCATCGCCCTCGACGCACGGTTCGCCCATGATGTCGACGCCATGCTGGCGGCCGACCCTGCAGCAGGGTTGATCTACCTGTGCAACCCAAACAACCCCACCGGCACCGTCACCCCGCGCCAGGACATCGAACGGCTGCTGGCGCGCAAGCCGGCGGGTAGCGTGGTGCTGGTGGACGAGGCCTACATTCATTTCAGCGATGCCCAGAGTTGTATCGATCTGGTCAAGGACCACCCGGAGCTGCTGGTATTGCAGACCTTTTCCAAGCTGTACGGCATGGCGGGCGCGCGCCTGGGCCTGGCGATTGGCCAGGCTCCGTTGCTGAAGCGGCTGGAGGCGTTCGACGGCCAGAACGTCGCCGCGGCCCCCACCTTGCTGGCTGGCCTGGCCAGTTTGCAGGACCGCCAGCTAGTCCCACAGCGCAAGGCCGTCAACGCCCGCTTGCGCGACCAGACCATCGCCTGGCTAGCCGAACGCGGTTGGCGCTGTACGGCGTCGCAGACCAACTGTTTCATGATCGATATGCGCGGGCCTGGGCAGCCGGTGATCGAGCGCCTGGCGGAGCACGGTGTGCTGGTGGGCAGGATCTGGCCGAGCTGGCCGAACTGGGTGCGGGTGAGTGTGGGCGATGAGCGGGACATGCAGCGCTTTCGGGCGGCGTTTGCCAAGGTAGCTGGCTAAACAGGACCACGCATACTGTAAGCGGCCTGGTGCCGCGACCTGGGCGCAAAGCGGCCCGATCGCGACACCAGGCCGCCCCTACACACAGCGCACGCCAGGCTCAGAGATAGGTAACCAGCTGAACCAAGCCCCATACTGGCAGCGCCCCTATCAATCCCACCGCCAGCCGCGGCCAATACGGCAACAGCATCACCAGCAGCATCCCCGCCAGCGACAGCGCACCGAACCAGGCCACCGGCCCCATGGCCCAACCCCAGGCCTGAGCGCACAGCACCAGGCTGGCCAGCAACGCCAGCCACCCGGCACCGCGCAAGGTGACGCGCAGCGCGCGTGGGCAGGTGCGGTTCCACACCTGCTTGTAATGCCGCTCCAGCCCTTGGCACAGCCCGAGCATACCGGCATAGGCGAACAACACGCCGCCTGTGATCCATATCATCATGCCCCGACCTCCATACGCCGCTCCGCCCGGCCCTTCCGCTGCACCGGCTGCGCCTGCCGTACCCGCCAGGCCACCAGCCCAAGCAACACACCCAATACCAGAGCACAGGCCACTACACCGAGGCGCATCACGTCTTCAAGGCCGCCAAACGCACCCAGGCCGACGCATAGCAATGCCGTCAACAGCAGTTGCTCGACCCACGCCCGGCGTGCCGGTCTGACACTGGCATGCAACAGCGCCAGCAGCCACACGCCGAAGAACGCGCGCACTTCCCAACTCTCCCGCTGCAGCAGCTCCACCGGCAACAAGCGGCTGGCCCACAACAGCCCCACGCACGCCAGCAACAAACCACTGATGAAGCCCACGTTGCACACCTCGGCCACCCGGTACCAACGCCGCGCCGAGGCATCGGCGCTGGCACTGGCATACTTGCGCCCGCGCTTCACGCAGAACAGCACCAGCCCGCTGGCGATCATCAGGCAACTGACCAGCCCGCAGATGAAATACAGCCAGCGCATCGGGTAACCACCGAACTGGGCGAAGTGCAGACCAACCATGACCCGCTGGGTCAAAGGCGCCGCACGCCATTCGGGCACGTCGCTGAGCAACTGCCCGCTGACACCATCGAAGACCATGGCCTGGCCCTTGGCCAGGGCGATGCGGTTGCCCAGTTCGGGGCGGGTTTCGATACGCGCCGCCGCCGTATTGGGGTTGCGGATGTTCAAGCCACCCAGCGGCCCCAGCCGCGCTTCGGCCTGGGCCAGCAGCGGTGCCACATCGACCAGCGCCGCCGGCTGCCTGGCCAGGCCGCGGGGCTGCTCCAGGCGGGCGTTGCCCTGGGCCTGGAAGTAGGCGCGGTTGTCGCCAGCGAACAGCGCATCGACCCCTGCGGGGATATAGATGAGCATGAAGATCACCAACCCGGTGTAGGTGATCATCAGGTGAAACGGCAGCAACAGCACCGCGCTGGCATTGTGGAAGTCCAGCCACGAGCGCTGGCCCTTGTTCGGCCGGAAGGTGAAGAACTCCTTGAAGATCTTCTTGTGGATGACAATACCGGTGACCAGCGCCGCCAGCATCACCAGCGCCAGCGCGCCGACCACGAAAATGCCCCAGTTGCGTGGCAGGTCGAGGGTGAAGTGGAAGCGGAAGAAGAAGTTGCCACCGACACTGTCGCGCACCTCGATGGCCTCGCCGGTGCGCGGGTCGAGCTGTACGCCACCGCCATGGCGCCGTTCGCCGGTGGACACGCGCAGCCCGGGGGAGCGCTCGCTCGGCAGGCTGATGCCCCAGTTGCCAGCCTGCGGTTCATGGACTTGCAGGTAAGCGATGGCACGCTGGGCGGCATCGGCCTGGGACACTTGGGTGGCCGGGATTTCCGGCTGCATCCAGTGGTTGAGTTCCTTGTCGAACACCGCCAGGGTGCCGGTGACGAAGATGGCGAACAGCAGCCAGCCGAAGATCAACCCGGCCCAGGTATGCAGCCAGGCCATCGATTGGGTGAAGGTATTCTTCATGCCAACCACTCCAGCGCCTGCGGCCAGAAGCCGATCAACATCAGGGGCACGGCCAGCGCCAGCGGCGCCCAGGCGCGCAAGGCATCACGGCTGGCGAAGGCCCAGAGGATGGCGGCGGTGTAGAAGAGAAAAGCCGGCAGGGTCGCGACGATGACCGCATCGGTGGCGGCCAGCGGCAGGATGCGGGCCAGGCAGGCGCTGGCGGCGTAGCTGAGGGCATAGCCGCCGAGTAGTGCGGCGCAGCTACGGGAGACAATCTGCAACCAGGCGGGGGATGTAGACATTTGGCTTCCTTGAAAAATGTGTACGCCCATTCGCGGGTAAACCCGCTCCCACAGATACCGCATTGCCCTCATGGGCGATGCCATCTCTGTGGGAGCGGGTTTACCCGCGAATGGGCCGCACAACGGCCCTTTGGATCAGAAGTTGATATTCAGCGCAGCGAACACCGCCCTGCCCGGTTGGTTATAGGTATTGGCGCCCGAGCTGCTGGCGTTGCCGCCACGCAGGATCTGCTTGTCGAACAGGTTGTTCACCCCCACCCGCACGTCGTAGTTGGCGTTGAACTTGTATCCGGCGCTCACGTCCACCAGGCCATAGGCCTCGACGTCCTGCTGCGCAGCCTTGTCGTAATCCTGCTGGGTGCGGTAGTTGTAGGTCGGCGACTTCTGCTTGCCGAAGTAGGTACCTGCCACCTGGAACGACAGCTTGTCGGTGGCGCGCCAGTCGAGGGTGGTGTTGACGGTGTATTCTGGGATCACCGACAGCGGCTCGCCGGTCTCGCGGTTGTCGTTGTCGAGCATCCAGGTCAGGTTGGTGTTCCAGTCCAGGGTCGGCGTGAGCTCGATGAAGAAGTTGCCTTCGATACCTTCCACCCGCGCCTTGCCGGCGTTATCCCACTGGGTCACACGGCTGCCGGTGCCGATGGTGTAAAGCACATCGGTATCACCGATGATCTTGTTCTTGTAGTCGTTGCGGAAGTAAGTGGCACTGGTGCGCCAGGTGTCGCGGTCGTACAGCAGCCCGATTTCCTTGTTAACGCTGATCTCGGGCTTGAGGTCGGCGTTGCCTTGCAGGTAGCAGCCGCCGTTGTTGGTCTGCTGTACGCTGCAGCCGTTGCCGCGGCTGTAAAGCAGGTAGTTGGGGTTGGACTGGTACAGGTTCGGGGTCTTGTAGGCGCGCGCAATGCCGCCTTTTACCGAAAGCGCTTCGGTCAGTTTGTGCGACAGGTTCAGGCTTGGGCTGAAGTTGTCGCCGAAGGACTCGTGGTGGTCGAAGCGCAAACCTGGGGTCACCGTGGTGTCGCCAATGACGATGTTGTCCTCGACGAACAGCGCGTAGCTCTTGGCGGTCATCTTCGATTCGCTGCGGTCGAAACCACTGATCACGTCATTGCCGCTCGGGTCGAAGCTCTGTGGGCGGAACGAGCCTTGGTCGTTCAGCGACTCGTACAGGTATTCGCCACCCAGGGTCAGCACATGCTCGGTGCTACCCATGGCGAAGGGCAAGTTGACCTCGCTGCTCAGGCGGGTGTTGCGCAGCCGCGACATCGCCGCGCCGGAACCATTGATGGCGCCCTCAGGGCCACCGGCCAGACCTTCATTGAGGCGCCAGTTGCGTACGTATTCGTAGGCCAGGGTGGTTTTGCTGGTACCCCAGGTAAAATCGCCCAGGTGGGTCAGGTCGTAGGTGCTGCGCTGCATCACGTTGGTCTCGTGGCCGTACAGGCTGGAGATCAGGTCGATGTTGCCGCCACCGTTGCTGTTCATGGTGTCGCCGGCATAGATGTTGCCTTGGCGGCTGTAGCCGGCACTGGCTTCGATGCGGTGTTCGTCGTTCAGCTTCCAGCTCAACAGGCCATTGATGTCCTTGTTGCGCACGCCTTCACGACCGGCCGACAACGCGCTGTTGGCATGCCCGGCGTTGATGTCCTGGTCGTCGGCGTCGGTTTTGGCCAGCCCGCCGTACAATCGGAAGCCCAGGTTATCGGTAAGCCCACCGCCCAGGTTGAAGTTGGCGCGGCGGCTGGCGCCCTCGGCGCTGTCTTCGGGCAACTGCGTGTACAAGCTGACACTACCCTTGAGCGCTTCGGTGGGGCGCTTGGTGATGATGTTGACTACCCCGCCCATGGCGCCGGAGCCGTAGCGGGCGGCCGCCGGGCCGCGCAGGATTTCGATGCGCTCGACCGCTTCGGCCGGCACCCAGTTGGTTTCACCGCGGGTATCGCGGTCGCCGTTCCAGCCATAGCGCACAGCGTTGCGGGCGCTGGAAGGCTTGCCGTCGATGAGGATCAGGGTGTTTTCCGGGCCCATGCCACGCAGGTCGATCTGGCGGTTGTTGCCACGTGCGCCGCTGGCGCTGTTGCCAGTCAGGTTGACCCCGGGCTCGCGACGAATGATGTCGGACAGGTCATTGGTTGGCGGGTGGCGCTTGATGTCTTCGGCGGTGATGATCGATGAGCCCAGGGCCTGGCGGGCCTCGCGCTCGGCAGTGACCAGGGTGTCCTGGATCACCAGCGCATTGTCGGCGACCGGCAGTTCCAGCACCTCACCCGTACGCTGTTCTTCGGCCTGGGCCGCAGTGGCCATCATGGCCGGCGACGCCAGCGCAACGAACGCCAGGGCCAGGCTGTTGGGTGAAGTTCTGCACTGCATGGGTACATCTCCTGCGATTATGAGCGAAACGGCACCCTCCTGTTGGAACCGGGAGCCCTCGCCCACCGGCCTCGCAAACACAGTTTGGTGGCCAACAGGGATGGTAAATATAGGGATTCTCAAATGAGTTTAAATCTTATTTACGAAATTTACATGTTTGTAACGGAACTTTGCTGAGCGCGGGTGCTGGCAAGCTTCACTTGCATCCTGCGTGCTGGCTCCTAAAGTTCGAACGTAGCGACTCTGCCGAGCCCTCCTGATGCGCAGCAATGAAGAAAGTACCCCTGCGAGCGCCACCAGCACCCTGCCGAAGATGCCTCGCAGCGTCTGGGCACTGGGCTTCGTGTCGATGTTCATGGACATTTCCTCGGAGATGATCCACGCGCTGCTGCCGCTGTACATGGTCACCGTGCTCGGCACCTCGGTAGTGGCAGTGGGCGTTATCGAAGGCATCGCCGAGGCAACCGCATCGATCACCAAGATGTTCTCCGGCGCCCTCAGCGATCGGTTGGGCAAACGCAAGCTGCTCACGGTGCTGGGTTATGCCCTGGGTGCGCTGACCAAGCCGGTGTTCCCCCTGGCCTCCGGGCTGGAATGGCTGACTGCAGCCCGCTTCGTCGACCGGCTCGGCAAAGGCATTCGTGGCGCGCCACGCGATGCGTTGGTGGCCGATATCACGCCCGCTGCGTTGCGCGGTGCGGCCTTCGGCTTGCGCCAGGCACTGGACACCGTGGGCGCCTTCCTCGGGCCGTTGCTAGCAATCGTGCTGATGTGGCTCACTGCGAGCCATTTCCAGACCGTGTTCTGGGTGGCGGTGATCCCGGCGTTTATGGCGGTGTACATCCTCATCGCCTTCGTCCGCGAACCTGAAGCCCCCGCCGCGACCCGGTCAGTACGCTCACCGCTGGCACTGTGCGAGCTGGTGCGCCTGGGCCCGGCCTACTGGCAACTGATCGGCCTGGCTACGCTGTTCACCCTCGCCCGTTTCAGCGAGGCGTTCCTGCTGCTGCGTGCGCAGGACATGGGCATGGCGCCGTTGTGGGCACCGGCGGTGCTGGTGCTGATGGCGCTGGCCTATTCGCTATCGGCCTACCCCGCCGGGGTGCTGTCGGACCGCGTCGGCCGCCGTGGTGTACTGATGGCGGGGCTGGGGCTGCTGATCGCCGCCGACCTGCTGCTGGCTCTGCTGCCGGGGTGGGCCGGGCTGGCCCTGGGGGTTGCTGCCTGGGGCCTGCACCTGGGCTTCAGCCAGGGTATCTTCGCTGCAATGATCGCCGACAGCGCCCCCATCAACCTGCGTGGTACAGCCTTCGGCCTGTTCAACCTGCTGACCGGGGTAGCACTGCTGGTGGCCAGCGTGATGGCCGGCCTGTTGTGGGACGGGGTCGGCTTTCAGGCAACGTTCCTGGTTGGCGCAGCGTGTGCCACTGGCACCCTGATCGGAGTCGCATGGCGCAGATCAGGCCCGATCGGCGGCCAACCGAACTAGGCCAGCACTGGCTGCTGCTCGAGCAATGACCAACCCCCATGCCCATCCACTTCCAACCGATGGGTATGGAAGCCCGCCAGCGTACTGCGGTGCCCGACACTGACCAGCAACGCCCCTGGCATTTCCGTGCGCAACAGCGAATACAGGGTATGCTCGAGCCCTTCATCCATGGCCGAGGTAGACTCGTCGAGGAACACCACCTGAGGTCGGTTGAACAGCACCCGGGCGAACGCCAAGCGCTGCTGTTCGCCGACCGAGAGAATGTGTGACCAATCGCAACTGACATCCAGCCGCTCGGCCAGGTGGGCCAGATTGACCTGGCGCAAGGCCTGCTGCATCAGTGCTTCGTCTTCGGGCTTGCTGGCCGCCGGGTAGGCGATGACGGTACGCAAGTCACCCAGCGGCAGGTAGGGGCGCTGCGACAGGAACAGCGCCTGATGGCCCATGGGCCGCCTGACTTCACCTGCCGCGTACGGCCAGAGGCCCGCCAGCGCTCGCAACAGTGTGGTCTTGCCACTGCCCGACGGGCCCTTGATCAACAGCGCCTGACCAGCATGCAGGCTCAGGTCCAGGTCGGCGATAAGGGGATGCCCGTCCGGGCGTAGCACCTGCAGTTGGGTGATATCCAAAGCATGCGCCTGGTCCTCGGTAACGACACGCGGCAAGGCACTCGCCTGCTCATTGGCATCGAGGAAGCCGGTAAGGCGGTCCAGAGTGGCCCGGTATTGGGCGAACGCATCATAGGATTCACGGAAGAACGACAACGAATCCTGGACCTGGCCAAAGGCCTGAGAAGTCTGCATGACATCGCCCAGCTTGATCGCCCCACTGAAGAACCGCGGCGCCTGGAGAATGAACGGGAACACCACGGCAACTTGGCTGACGCCCAGGTTGAAGCCACTGAACTTGAGGTTCCGGAAAACCAGCGCCCAGACATTCATGATCAAGGCGCCAAAGCGGCTCAGCAAGGTGCTCCGCTCGACCTGGGCGCCTTGGTAGAAGGCAATGTTTTCGGCATTCTCGCGCAGGCGCATCAGCGCGTAACGGAAGTTGGCGGTGAGCTTTTCGTTGAGGAAGTTCAGCCGGATCAACGGGCGCCCGAGGCGGAAGGCGATCCAGGTGGCGACGATGACATACAGATACACGGCAAACACCATCGCCCGGGGGATCTCCACGCCCACGACCGTCAGCGGCGCCGACAACCCCCAGAGGATCCCGGTGAACGCCACCAACGACACTAGCGCACTGACCGCACCCAAGGCCAGGGTCACCGAGTTGCTGACGAAGGCGTTCACGTCCAGTTCGATACGCTGGTCGGGGTTGTCCACCGGCTCGGCGAGGAACTGACCACGGTAGTAGGCATCGCCGCGCATCCAGTCGTGGGTCAGGCGCTCGGTAAGCCAGACTCGCCAATGAATGCTGAATGCCTGGCTCACATAGAAGGTGAACAGCGAGCGCAGCACGTGGATGCTGGCCAATACTGCGAAAACCCCAAGCAGGTACCAGAAAGCGGCTTGGTCAAGGCCCTGCAACGCGCTGTAGAAGCCGTTGTACCAGAACGAGAACAACACGTTCAGGCGTACCGAGAACAACGTCAGTACCAGCAGCAGCGCGAATACCAGCAATGGCCGCCAACTGCGCCTGAAGCTGAAATAGGGCCCGACAAGCTGCCAGAACTGGCTGCCCCAGCGCGTATAACGTACGGCCAGTGTGGCGGCTGCAGTGAAGCAGACAAGGGTGATGAACGAGGCGATTGCCAGCCAGCTCAGGCTCTCTTGCAGGGCCTGGTGCCAGTTCATTTCCATGGTGGGTATCCGTGCTGAGTATTTCCGCGAGCGTAGCATTGCGCTGCGATTCGTCAGGCATAAATGACGCACATTTCATGATTGCTTTTGAATGTTTCCAGAAGCTGGCGCGGCCCCTGTGGGAGCGGCTTTAGCCGCGAAGCAGGCGACGCGGTGGCAGGCACCGGCTTTGCCGGTGTTCGCGGCTAAAGCCGCTCCTACAGGGGTTTGTGTGAAGCCAGGGAATTTATGTAGGGCCTGGTATTTTTGAGCCACAAAGACAAAACCCCTACCTGCATGTGCAGATAGGGGTTTTGCGAAATGAATCTTGACGATGAC
>NZ_JYKS01000043.1 GCF_000935045.1 Pseudomonas sp. 10-1B | reverse complement strand
CAGTGTATGACGCCTCGGTACACTACGACCTGGGCCGCCTGGACAACAGCATGAAAGGCCTGACCGTAGCGGTGGAAGCGAAGAACCTGTTCAACAAAGACTACCTGTCCAACTGTGACGGCTACTGGTGCTACTACGGCGATGAGCGCAACGTGGTGGCCAGCGTCAACTACAAGTTCTGAGTGAACGGGGGCCGCTGTGCGGCCCAATCGCCGGCAAGCCAGCTCCCACAGGTACAGCACATGCCCTGGGCCTTGTGCTGTACCTGTGGGAGCTGGCTTGCCGGCGATTGGGCTGCGCAGCAGCCCCACGGTCCAACAGACAAGAATCGGTACCGTGATGAAAAGCCCAACCATCCGCCGCTGGTCCGTGATCCACACCTGGAGCAGCCTGGTCTGCACCCTGTTCCTGCTGTTGCTGGCGCTCACCGGCCTGCCGCTGATCTTCCACCACGAACTCGAACACCTGCTCGGCGAAGCGCCCGAACTGCGCGAGATGCCGGCAGACACCCCGCACCTCGACCTGCAGCAGCTGGTACTGAAAGCCGAACAGCACCGCCCCGGCGAGGTCATGCAGTACTTCGGCTACGATGAAGACGACCGCAACGGCGTGGTCGCCATCACCGCCGCCACTGCCGGCACCGAGCCCAATTCGTCGCACACCTTCATGCTCGACGCCCGCACCGGCGAAGCGGTGGCCATGCCAGCCGCCAATGGCGGTTTCATGATGATCATGCTGCGTCTGCACGTGGACATGTTCGCCGGCCTGCCCGGCAAGCTGTTGCTGGCCTTCATGGGCCTGCTGTTCGTCGTCGCCATCGTCTCCGGCACCGTGCTCTATGCGCCGTTCATGCGCCGTCTGGACTTCGCCACCGTGCGCCACGACAAATCCCGCCGCCTGCGCTGGCTCGACCTGCACAACCTGCTCGGCGTGGTGACCTTGGCCTGGGCGTTGACGGTGGGCGTGACCGGCGTGATCAGCGCCCTGTCCGACCTGGTCATCGCCGCCTGGCGCAACGACAGCCTGGCCGCCATGGTCGCGCCCTACCGGGACGCCCCAGCGCTCACCGAACGCGCCCCGGCCACCCACCTGCTGACCATCGCCGAACAGGCCGCCCCCGGCATGCGCCCGGACTTCATCGCCTTCCCCGGCACACGCTTCTCCAGCGAGCACCACTACGCGGTGTTCATGAAAGGCGCCACGCACCTGACGTCGCACCTGCTGACACCGGTGCTGATCGATGCTCGAACGCTGGAAGTCACCGCCGTCGGCGAGCGCCCCTGGTACATGGACGCCATGGGCCTGTCGCAACCGCTGCACTTCGGTGACTATGGCGGCCGGCCCATGCAGTTGCTCTGGGCAGTGCTCGACGTGCTGACCATCATCGTGCTCGGCAGCGGCCTGTACCTGTGGTGGGGCAAGCAACGCAAGAAACCGGAGGCGCGGGCATGAGCCACAGGTCCAGATCGACACGCCAGATCTTCGCCTGGCCGGCACTGATCGCCGTGCTGAGCGCCACCGGCCTGTTCGCCGCACTGCTCGGCGATGGCGTGTGGGACAGCCTCGCCTGGCTGGGCCTGGGGCTTTCCGCCGCCCTGGGCCTCAGCGGATTCTGGCCCCGTCGGCGGCCATGACCGGTGGGCCGCGTGCGCCGTCAGGATCGCCAGCGGCGCAGGTGGATTACTCGGAAAGCCTGGGCAGCAGCCGCTCCAGCCGCTGATGCAAGGCGCTGTCACTCGGCCAGTTACGCAGCAACCGCGCCCGGTCACGGGCATAGGCCGGTGCGAAGCTGAGCTGGGTGGCGTGCTGGCACATGGCGTCCAGATCGATCAGCGACCACCGTCCGTTGTCCCAGAACAGGTTGTGCCCCTTGAAGTCGCCATGGCTGATGCGCTCGCGAATCAGCTGCTGCATCACGTGCACCAGAGCATCGACCTGTTCCTCTGGCGCATCGCCATTTTCCACGTAGGGCGCGAAGCATGCGCTCAGGTCCGGGCCATCGACATACTCGGTGACCAGGTAGGCACGGCTGCGTAGGCCCATCACCCGCTGCTCCAGCACCGCCAGCGGCCGCGGCGTGGCGATGTCGAGGAACTCCAGGCGATGGCCTTCGATCCACGAATGCCAGGCCCGGCTCGGGCGCCAGAAGCGCTTGAACCAGTGGGCGGTGTTCTTGATGTTGTAGCGCTTGAGCACCAGCTGGCGGCCATTCACCTCGATGCGCGCCACACTGGCGGCGCCACCGGTCTTGTACAGGTGGCCTTTGTCGATCAGGGCATCGGCCTGCTCCAGTACCGGCAGCATGGCTTCGACCTCATTGCGACGGATCGCCCGCAGGCCCGAGAGGCTGCGCTCGACACTGAACAGGCTGCACTCGCGGCCGGCCTTTTCCAGATAGTCCTTCTGGCGCCAGCTGCGCACCTTGTCCACCTGCTTCTGCAAGGCTTCCATCGGCAACGCATGTTCGGCGTTGGCCAGCAGGTAGTGCACCAGCAGCTCTTCGATGAACGGCTCCAGGCGCTTGGGCAGTTGGGCGAAGAACACCCCGAGGTTTTCCAGCACACGCGGGCGCGACAGTTGCTGGCCAGGCGTTTCGGCCTTGATGCCAGCGCCGTCGATCAGGTACAGCTTGCCGCCGTGGCGCAGCAGGTTGTCCAGGTGCAGGTCCTCCTGCCACAGGCCTTGGGCGTGCATGTGCGCCACCGCGGTGAGCGCTTCGCCCAGCACCAGATGCTGCTCGTCAGCCAGCACTGGCAGGTTTTCCACTGCCGCCCAGGCATCGGCCAGGCTTTGGGCACCGTCGAGGAACTCGAACAGCAGCCAGCCACCCTCGCCCTCCGCGAGGCCGTCGGCCAGCAACTTCGGCGTGGTCAGGCCCTGGTCGGCCAGCAGCTTCACGCCCTGCAGCTCGCGCTGAAAATGCCGGGCCGCATTACTGCCCACCAGCAACTTGGCCAGCACCGGGGTACCGCGCCATACACCGGCACCGACATAACGCTGGCCCGGCAGCACGCGTAGCAGGCTGAGCAGTTGCAGGTCGGCGCTGCCAGCGGCATCGGCCAGGGTGATGCTCAGGGGCAACGAAGGGTTGCGCCCGGCCTCTTTCAATTCAGACAAACGCATCAGCGGGCCTCTTTTTCACGACGGCGTTGCGTCAGGCGTTGCAGCCAGGTATCGACCAGCGTGCCGTCGGCAGGCTGCGCCAGGTAGCTGGCCAGCAAGGTACGAACATCGGCCTCGCTCCAGGCCCGGGCGCGGCGCAGCAGCGGCTCCAGGTCCTTGAGGCGGTCGCGCATGCCGAACAGCAAGGGCCGGGTCTTTTCCAGGTCGATCAGTTGCGCGTCCCAGCCGTCACGGCGCTGGCGCAGGAAAATGTGCTTGGGGTAGAAACAGCCATGCACCTGGCCGGCGCTGTGCAGGGTGCGCGCCAGCTGGCCGCAGGCCTGGAGGATGCCGTTGCGTTCGGCTTCGCCCAGCTGTGGCCATTGGCCCAGCAGGCTGTCGAGGTCGACCCATTCGTCCAGGGCGCGGGTCATCAGGATCGCACGGTGCTTGCCGCCCTGCTTGCGCTCGCCATAGAACACCGCCTGCAAGGCCGGGATGTGCAGCTTCTGGTAGCGGCTGATGTTACGGAATTCGCGGGCGAACGTCGGCTCGCCGAACGGCCGGTGCAGGGTACGGGTCAGGTAGTCGCTCTGGCGTTTGAGGTAATAGCCCTTGCCTTCGAGCTCCAGGCGGAACACGCTGCTCCAGCCGCCACGGCCGGTGTTGGGTTCGTCCACGGCATCCAGCTGCAGCGCCCACAGCGCTTCGAAGTCGTCCAGGCCATGGCGTTTGAGCAGCGCGAGATCCGCGCTGGCCAGGTAATCGGTCATTCCCTTCCCTCGAAAAAGCCCAGTACCTGGCGAATGCGCTTCTTGTCACGCACATTCAGCCGGTCGCGGCCACGGTATTGCAGGTAGAAGCGCAGGCGCTGGGTTGCCGACAGGTGGTATTTGGCCACCTTATCCAGGCACGCCAGGTCCTTGATCATCCGGTGCCGCCACATGAAACCGCGCCAGAAGTCGCCAGTGGGGCAGTCGATGAAGAATAGCGTGCCCTGGTCATCGACCAGCAGGTTGCGCCATTTCAGGTCGTTATGGGCGAAGTGGTGCTCGTGCATGACCCGGGTGTGGCGTGCCAGCTGGCTGCTGACCTGCGCCACCCAGGCGCGGTCGGCCAGGCGCGGGTCGTTGCGCTCAGCCAACGCCGACAGGTCTTCGGTGTTCGGCAACTCCCGGGTGATCATCGCCCCGCGGCCAAAGGCCAGGCCGTTGCGCTCCAGGCCCCAGGCCACCACTTCGGCGGTGGGGATGCCCCACTTGGCGAACTGCTTGAGGTTCTGCCATTCGGCCTTGATGCGTGGCCGGCCCAGGTAGCGGCGCAGGTGCTTGCCGGCGCCGGTGTAGCGCTTGACGTAGTAATTGACCCCGTCACGCTCGACGCGCACCACCTCGCTGAGCGGATCGCGGGTCAGGCGTTCGCCTTGCAGGGCGAATACCGCATCGAGGCTGCCGAAGTCCGCCGCCAGGTGTTCGTAGCCCGGTGCCAGTGTCCAACCCGACATCAGAGTGCATCCCCATAGCGTTGCTTGCGATCGTAGAGTTTCTGCGCCTTGCGCTCCAGCCAGGCGAGCAGCGCGGCTTCATCCTGCAGAACCTCGCGCAGCGGGCGCTGGAAGTAACCACGCAGGAAGCGCAGCTTGTCACGCTGGGTCAGGCCGATGTCCAGCGCCGAGAAGTACAGTGCGGCCAGGTCCTTGTCGCGCCAGCGGCGGCTGATTTTCGCCCGGGTCTGTGCGCGGTGCAGGTCGATTACCGACAGTTTGAAGTCATCCGCCGTCACCGGGCGGTCGGTGTGCAACAGGAAGTGGCAGATATAGCAATCGCGGTGGTTGACCCCGGCACGGTGCATGCCGCCGGTCATCTTCGCCACTTCGGCGATCAGCGCACGCTTCAGGCGCGGCTCGGGTGGCTGCTTGACCCAGTCGATGCTGAAATCTTCCAGGCTGATGGTCGGCGCCAGTTCTTCGGTGATGATGAACGAGTGCTGGCTGGCCGGATTGCTGCCGCGCTCGCCATAAGCCACTGCGGTCATGGTCGGCACGCCGACTTCATGCAGGCGCTGGATGGCCTGCCATTCCTGGCCGGCACCCAGTACCGGCAGCTTGGCGCTGAACAGGTTCTTGAAAATCTCGCCCCAGCCGATGCCACGGTGGATCTTGACGAAGAAACCCTCGCCCGCCACCTCGGTACGCAAGGTACGACGCCCCTCCAGCTCGCGGTAGACCTCGCCTTGCAGCGCCTCCACGGCATCGAAGGCATCGCGCCCGGCCCACAGGCGCTTGAACGGTTCGGCCAGTATCAGCTTCATGCGGACTCCTGCCCCAGGATCACGTCGGCGGCATGCTGCGGCATGCTGTACAGGTCGGCGGTTTCGGCAAAAGCCAGGCCGTTGCGCGACCAGCTGGCACGGGCCGTCTGGTCTTCGAGCATGCGCTGCAGGTAGCCATTGAGCTGTTCCTGCTCGAACGGCTCGTCCAGCACCAGGCCGCTGTCGGCCTCGGCGATGTAGTGGGCATAGCCGCACACCTTGGACACCAGCACCGGCAAACCGGCCACCAGCGCTTCGAGCAGCACGGTGCCGGTGTTCTCGTTGTACGCCGGATGAATCAGCAGGTCGGCACCCAGCAGGAAGCGCGGGATGTCGCTGCGGCCCTTGAGGAATTGCACCTGCTCGCCCAGGCCCAGGGTGGCGCTTTGCAGCTGGAACACCTTGGGGTCGTCCTGGCCGATCACCATCAGCCTGGTGCGCTTGCGCAGCGCCGACGGCAACGCGGCCAGGGCCTTGAGGCTGCGATCCACGCCCTTGGTCTTGAAGCCCGAGCCAATCTGCACCAGCAGCAGGTCGTCATCGCCCAGGTTGAATTCCTTGCGGAACTCGGCGCGGATTTCCGCGGCATTGGCCGGCGCGCGACGGTCCTGGGAGATGCCCGGCGGCAGCAGGTGGAAGCGCTCCACCGGGGTGCCGTAATGCTTGATGAACAGCGGCTGCTGCACTTCGGAAATCATCAGCACTTCGGTATGGGCGTCCTTGGCGAACACCGCGCGCTCGTACTCGGCGAAGTGCCGGTAGCGGCCCCAGCGGCGGTACAGGCCGCCACGCAAGGTCTGCGCCTTGTCTTCGAAGCAGCCGTCGGCGGCGTAGTACACGTCCAGCCCGGGCATCTTGTTGAAGCCGATCAGGCGGTCGACCGGGCGCTTGGCCAGGTCGGCGGCCATCCAGGCACTGAGCTTCTCGTTGCGCCGATGGTTGAAAATCGCTTTCACCGGCGCCACCAGCACTTCGAAGCCCGGCGGAATGTCACCCTCCCAGATCAGCGTGTACACACGAATCTGGTGGCCCCGCTTCTGGCATTCCAAGGCAATGCGCATGAAATCGCGCTGCAGCCCGCCGAAGGGGAAATATTTGTAAAGCACGAAAGCCAGTTGCATCAACGGACATCCTCAGCCAGCAGCAACGCGCTCAAGCGGCTCGCCACATGCTCGGGATTCAGGCGAGTGAAGCACAGCGGCCACTCGCGTTTCAGATCGAACCGGCGCAGGTCGTCGGCGCTCGGTTTGTAGGTGCACTTCTTCTGCAGGCAGGGCGCGCAAGGCCAGTCGCTGGCCTGGTGAATCTGGGTCCGGCCATAAGCGCCGGTGAGGCCCGGGTTGGTCGGGCCGAACAGCGAAATGGTGGGCACATCGAGTGCCGCCGCCAGGTGGCCGAGGCCGGTATCCACCGCCACGCAGGCTTTGGCCGCCGCCAATACGCGGGCGACGCCGGCCAGGTTCAATTTGGGCAGCACCTGGCAGTTGTTCAAGCCCTGGGCGATACGCTCGGCCCGCGCCTTTTCCGCCGGGTTGCCCCAGGGCAGGCGCACCTCCAGCTTGCGCTGGCCCATGCGCTCGGCCAGTTCGCGCCAGTAGGCTTCGGGCCAGTGCTTGGTCGCCCAAGTGGTGCCATGCAGGAACACCACATACGGGGCAGCAGGCGGCAATTGCAGGCGCTCGAGGTCCAGGCCGTAGTTGCCGATGCCTTCCGGCAGGTCGTAGGCCAGAGCCATGGCGAACAGCTGGCGCACGCGCTCTACCGCGTGCTGGCCGGTGGCGACCGACAGGCGCCGATCATAGAAGCGGCTGGCCCAGCCTTCGCGGGCCGAGTAACGGTCCAGGCCGGCGACCGGGGCCTTCACGTAGCGGGTCAGCCAGGCTGACTTGACCAGGCCCTGGGCGTCGATCACCAGGTCATACTTGCGCTCGCGCACACGCTGCTTGAACGCCTTCCACTCGCCGCTCTTGATGGTTTGCCAAAGGTTCTTGCGCCAGCGGCGAATGGCCACCGGGATAACCTGGTCGACCGCCGGGTGCCAGCTGGGGATTTCGGCGAAGCCTTCTTCCACCACCCAGTCGAAACGGATGCCTGGGATGGCATGGGCGGCATCGGTGAGGGCTGGTAGGGTGTGGATAACATCACCCAGCGACGAAGTCTTGATGATCAGTACCCGCACTTAGTCGACCTCGGCCACGGTATCGATCAGGTCCGGCCCGCTGAGGCTGTGCAGGGCGGCGATGACCTTGCCCGGCTCCAACAGGCGCAGGCAGTTGTAGTGGCCGAAGCGGCAGGTGCGGTCGAAGCACGGGCTGCACTCGATGCCGGTGCGCACCACTTCCACCTGCTCGGCCAGCGGCGGCGTGAAGCCGGGCGAGGTCGAGCCGTACACCGCCACCAAAGGGCGGTTCAGCGCAGCGGCCACGTGCATCAGGCCGGAGTCGTTGGACACCACGGCATGCGCGCAGGACATCAGGTCGATAGCCTCGGCCAGCGAGGTTTCCCCGGCCAGGTTGGACGATTCTTCACGCAAACCCGGAATCAACCGGTCGCGGATCTGCTCACCGACCGGGTGATCGTTCTTCGAACCAAACAGCCATACCTGCCAGCCCTGGCGGATCATCGCATCGGCCACGGCGGCGTAATGCTCGGCCGGCCAGCGCTTGGCCTCGCCAAACTCGGCCCCGGGGCACAGCGCCAGCACCGGGCGGTCCAGCTCCAGACCGAACTTGGCCAAGGCGGCGTCGCGGCTTTGCGCTTCGATCTGCAGGCTGGGGCGCGGGTACGGCTGCGGCAGCTCGGTGCCGGGCGCGTAGGCCAGGGCCATGAAGCGCTCGATCATCAGCGGGTAGCGGGCCTTGTCCAGCTTGCGCACGTCATTCAGCAGGCCGAAACGCATTTCACCGCGCCAGCCGGTGCGCTTGGGGATGCCGGCGAAGAATGGCACCAGTGCCGACTTCAACGAGTTGGGCAGCAGGATGGCCTGGTCGTACTGGCCGGCCAGGGACTTGCCGATGCGCCGCCGCGTGGCCAGCTCCAGCGCGCCGTGGCCGAGCGGGAAGCTCAAGGCCTGGCGCACCTCGGGCATGCGTTCGAGGATCGGCCGGCTCCACTCGGGGGCCAGCACATCGATCACGCAGTCGGGGTGCTGCTGTTTCAGGCACTGGAACAGGGTCTGCGCCATCACCATGTCGCCGACCCAGCTGGGGCCAATGATCAGTATTCTCATGCTTAGTCCAGAAACGCTCGGGGAGGCTACAGGCTGCGGTACAGCCTGGCCTCCCCTCTTTATATTCAGGCTATGTGGCGGACAGTGTACCACTCACATGGCCCATTCGCGGGCACGCCCGCTCCCACAGGTATTGCACAGCCCTCTAGGTCTGCGCTTTCCCTGTGGGAGCGGGCATGCCCGCGAATGAAGCCAACTCGGTATCAGGTCAAACCCAGCTCACCCCAGATCCGCCGCACTTCGCGGCGTTCATCGGCAAACTGCGCCGCATCGATCACCCCGGCCTGCTTCTGCAAGGCCTGGCGGTGCGAGGCCGAGCGGAACGCCTTGTACACTTCTCGCAACAGCACCGCGTCACTGGCCGGCATCAAACCCGCCTGCTCCAGCTCTTCCAGAATGCGGATGTTATCGGTCCATCGGAGTATGGCCGGATGGTCGTGGGACCAGGCCAAAGCGGCGTATTGCACCATAAATTCGATATCGACGATACCGCCGGCATCCTGCTTGATATCGAAGGGCACACCAGCGTCGAAGGCGTTGGCCGCGGTACCGGCAGCCGTGGTCTTGGTGCCGAGGTTGTCGCGCATCTTGGCGCGCATTTCGCTGACTTCGGCACGCAGTTTTTCCAGGTCGCGGGCCTGGCCCAGCACCTTGGCGCGCACGCTTTCGAATGCCGTACCTACCTGCTGGCAACCCACCAGCACCCGGGCCCGTACCAGCGCCTGGTGCTCCCAGGTCCAGGCTTCGTTCTGCTGGTAACGTTCGAACGCGCCCAGCGAACTGACCAGCAGGCCCGAGGCGCCGGACGGGCGCAGGCGCATGTCCACGTCATACAGCTGGCCAGAGTTGGTCTGGGTGGTCAGCAGGTGGATGATGCGCTGGCCCAGGCGGGTGAAGAACTGCGCACTGTCGATGGGCTTGGCGCCGTCGGTTTCCGCCTGCGGGTCGCCGTCGTGAATGAACACCAGGTCCAGGTCCGAACCGTGGCCCAGTTCCAGGCCGCCGACCTTGCCGTAGCCAATGATGATGAAGCCCGGGTCGCACAGGCTGCCGTCGCTGCGTTTGGGCTGGCCATGGCGGGCCACGGTCTGGCGCCAGGCCAAGGCCAGCACCTGGTCGAGGATGGCTTCGGCCAACCAGGTCAGGTAGTCGCTGACCTTCATCAATGGCAGGTTGCCGCTGATTTCCGAAGCGGCCACGCGCAGGCTGTGGGCCAGCTTGAAATGGCGCAGCGCCTCCATCTGTTGCTCCAGGTCGTCCTCGGGAATGCGCGTCAGGCGCTCGCGCAGTTCGCTGGCCAGCTCCGGCGCCAGTGGCGGGCTGAACAAGCGGCCTTCGTTGAGCAGTTCGTCGAGCAGCAGCGGGTAGCGGGCTATCTGCTCGGCAATCCACGGGCTGGCGGCGCACAGGGTCAGCAGGCGGCGCAAGGCGCCCGGGTTTTCGGTAAGCAGCACCAGGTAGGCAGAGCGCCGCGCCACAGCCTCGACCAGCGGCAGCACGCGTTCAAGCACCAGGTCGGGGTTGTCGTGCTCTACCGCCTGGGCCAACAGCCGTGGAATAAAGGCATCCAGGCGCTCACGGCCGATACGCTGCATCGAACGCAGCTGCGGGCTGGAGCGCAACCCGGCGAGGCGCCGCAGGGCTTCGGCGGGCTGCTGGAAACCGGCCTCTTCCAGTTGCCGGCCAGCGGCCTCTTCATCCTGTGCCTGCTCCCACAGCGGCGACCACTCACCCCCCACCACCAGCTCGCCCTCACCGTCTTCGTCATCCGGGTCGGCGATCACCTGGCGGAAGTGCCAGTCGATGCGGCCACGCCAGTACATCAGTTGGTCATGGAAGCCCTGCCAGTCGGCAAAGCCGAGGATGTAGGCCACCCGCGCCTGGTCGGTCTCGCTGTCCGGCAGCATTTGCGTCTGGCGGTCGGCAATGGCCTGGATGGCGTGTTCGGTGTAGCGCAGGAATTCATAACCCTCGCGCAACTCCGCGACAACGGCCGGCGGCAGGTAACCTTGGCCTTCAAGGGTGGCCAGCACCTTGAGCAATGGCCGCTGCTGCAGGCTCAGGTCACGTCCGCCGTGGATCAGCTGGAAGGCCTGGGCGATGAACTCCACCTCGCGAATGCCACCGGCCCCCAGCTTGATGTTCTCGGCCATGCCCTTGCGCCGCACTTCCTGCTGAATCAGCTGCTTCATGGTGCGCAGCGCTTCGATCGCGGAAAAGTCCAGGTAACGCCGGTAGACGAACGGGCGCAGCATGTCCTGCAGTTGCGCGCCGGCCACCTGGTCGCCGGCCACCACCCGCGCCTTGATCATCGCGTAGCGTTCCCAGTCGCGGCCCTGGTCCTGGTAGTACTGCTCCAGCGCATTGAAGCTGAGCACCAGCGCGCCGGCCGAGCCGTAGGGGCGCAGGCGCATGTCGACACGGAACACGAAGCCATCGACGGTAACCGGGTCCAGGGCCTTGATCAGGCGCTGGCCCAGGCGGGTGAAGAACGCCTGGTTGTCCAGCGAGCGCTTCACCCCTTCGGTCTCGCCACCTTCGGGGAAGGCGAAGATCAGGTCGATGTCCGACGACAGGTTCAACTCCACCGCACCCAGCTTGCCCATGCCCAGCACCACCATGTGCTGCGGCTGACCACTGCGGTTGCCGATGGGCGTACCGAACTGCTGGCAATGGCGCGGATACAGCCATTGGTAGGCTTCGTCGATGGCCGCATCGGCCAGGTCGGACAGGTCGCGGCAGGTTTCGCCCAGCTCGGCCTGGCGGGTGATGTCGCGCCAGATGATGCGCAGCTGCTGGCGGTTGCGCTCGCGGCGCAGGTTGCGCGCCAGCTCGTCTTCGCTCTGTGCGGCCTGGGCCGCCGCGGCGATCTGCCCGCGCAGCTCACCCGCTGCATAACGCCGCTCCAGCTCGCCGCTGGCCAGCAGGGCGAACAGCATGGCCGGCTCGCGCTGGGCCAGGCCAAGGACGAAGTCGCTGGCGGCGGCAACCTGATCGAACTGTTGCCGATGGACCGGGCTCCATACCTTCAGGTCGAGTTCAGGGTGGGCGGCCACGGCATCGCTGATGAATTGCTGATTGCGAGTGACCAGCGGCCGCAGGATGGCGGGCAGATCGGACGGCAAAGGTAGGCGCATGGTCTATCCTTGATCGGCGTGAAATAGAAGGGAAAAAGCGGCCAAGGGGAAGCCGGACCACGGTTGGACTGTCGTACAAAAGTTGGAAATAGCTGAAAAAAACGAAAAATTGGCAACAAACATCAAGAACCACCTGTTCGCGACACAATGCCAACCAACATGAACGTTTTTCCTCACAAGCCAAGGTGCGACCAAACGTCGCACAAATGTAGTTTTACTACTACTCGTGTCGTGTAAAAGCATGAAATGCGAAAGCAAATGTAGTAAAACTACACGGCGCCGGACGACACCCCGGTAATCCAAGAATTCACGACGTCTGCCCATAAGGCCAGTCGCAATCTCAGGCAATCGATTCTGGTTGCCTTTCCGCCCTGGAGCAAGCCATGCAAGACCTCGATCCAATCGAAACCCAGGAATGGCTGGATGCCCTGGAGTCGGTCCTCGACAAAGAAGGCGAAGACCGCGCTCATTACCTGATGACCCGTATGGGCGAGCTGGCCACCCGTAGTGGCTCCCAGCTGCCGTATGCGATCACCACGCCATACCGCAACACTATCCCTGTCACCCACGAAGCACGCATGCCTGGCGACCTGTTCATGGAACGCCGCATTCGCTCGATGGTACGTTGGAACGCCCTGGCCATGGTCATGCGCACCAACCTGAAAGACTCGGACCTGGGCGGACACATCTCCAGCTTCGCCTCCAGCGCCACCCTGTACGACATCGGCTTCAACTACTTCTTCCAGGCCCCGACCGAAGAACACGGCGGCGACCTGATCTTCTTCCAGGGCCACGCCTCCCCAGGCATCTACGCCCGCGCCTTCATGGAAGGCCGTATCAACGAAGACCAGATGAACAACTTCCGTCAGGAAGTGGACGGCAACGGCCTGTCTTCGTACCCACACCCATGGCTGATGCCTGACTTCTGGCAGTTCCCGACCGTATCAATGGGTCTGGGCCCGATCCAGGCCATCTACCAGGCGCGCTTCATGAAGTACCTGGAAGCCCGCGGCTACATCCCGGCCGGCAAGCAGAAGGTCTGGTGCTTCATGGGCGACGGCGAATGCGACGAGCCGGAATCCCTGGGCGCGATCGCCCTGGCCGGCCGCGAGAAGCTGGACAACCTGATCTTCGTCATCAACTGCAACCTGCAGCGCCTCGACGGCCCGGTTCGCGGCAACGGCAAGATCATCCAGGAACTCGAAGGCGTGTTCCGTGGCGGTGGCTGGAACGTCAACAAAGTGGTCTGGGGCCGCTTCTGGGACCCACTGTTCGCCAAGGACACCAACGGTGCCCTGCAGCGCCGCATGGACGAAGTCATCGACGGCGAGTACCAGAACTACAAAGCCAAAGACGGCGCGTACGTGCGTGAGCACTTCTTCAACACCCCAGAGCTCAAGGCCATGGTCGAAGACCTGTCCGACGAAGAGATCTGGAAGCTCAACCGTGGCGGCCACGACCCGTACAAGGTCTACGCGGCGTACCACCAGGCGGTCAACCACAAAGACCAGCCTACCGTCATCCTGGCCAAGACCATCAAGGGCTACGGTACCGGTGCTGGCGAAGCCAAGAACACCGCGCACAACACCAAGAAGGTCGACGTCGACAGCCTGCGCCAATTCCGCGACCGCTTCGACATCCCGGTCAAGGATGCGGACATCGAGAACCTGCCGTTCTTCAAGCCGGAAGAAGGCTCTGCCGAAGCCAAGTACCTGGCCGAGCGCCGTACTGCCCTTGGCGGTTTCGTGCCACAGCGTCGCGCCAAGAGCTTCAGCGTGCCGACCCCGCCACTGGAAACGCTGAAAGCGATTCTGGACGGCTCGGGCGACCGCGAAATCTCCACCACCATGGCCTTCGTGCGCATCCTGGCGCAGCTGGTCAAGGACAAGGAAATCGGCCAGCGCATCGTCCCGATCATCCCGGACGAAGCCCGTACCTTCGGTATGGAAGGCATGTTCCGTCAGTTGGGCATCTACTCGTCGGTCGGCCAGCTCTACGAGCCAGTCGATAAAGACCAGGTGATGTTCTACCGCGAAGACAAGAAGGGCCAGATCCTCGAGGAAGGCATCAACGAAGCCGGCGCCATGTCGTCGTTCATCGCTGCCGGTACCTCGTACAGCTGCCACAACCAGCCGATGCTGCCGTTCTACATCTTCTACTCGATGTTCGGCTTCCAGCGCATTGGCGACCTGGCCTGGGCCGCTGGCGACAGCCGCACCCGTGGCTTCCTGATCGGCGGTACCGCCGGCCGTACCACCCTCAACGGTGAAGGCCTGCAGCACGAAGACGGTCACAGCCACATGATGGCGGGCACCATCCCGAACTGCCGCACCTACGATCCGACCTACGGCTACGAGCTGGCGGTGATCATCCAGGACGGCATGAAGAAGATGACCGAAGAGCAACAGGACATCTTCTACTACATCACCGTGATGAACGAATCCTACCAGCAGCCAGCCATGCCGGCCGGTGTCGAGGAAGGCATCATCAAGGGCATGTACCTGCTCGAAGAAGACACCCGCGAAGCCGCGCACCACGTACAGCTGATGGGCTCCGGCACCATCCTGCGCGAAGTCCGCGAAGCGGCGAAGATCCTGCGTGAAGAGTTCAACGTCGGTGCCGACGTGTGGAGCGTCACCAGCTTCAACGAACTGCGTCGCGACGGCCTGGCCGTGGAACGCGCCAACCGCCTGAAGCCTGGCCAGAAGCCTCAGCAGACTTACGTCGAAGAGTGCCTGGCCGGCCGCAAGGGCCCGGTCATCGCCTCCACCGACTACATGAAGCTGTTCGCCGAGCAGATTCGCCAGTGGGTACCGAGCAAAGAGTTCAAGGTCCTGGGTACCGACGGTTACGGTCGCAGCGACAGCCGCAAGAAGCTGCGTCACTTCTTCGAAGTCGACCGCCACTTCGTGGTGCTGGCTGCCCTGGAAGCCCTGGCTGACCGTGGCGAGATCGAACCCAAGGTTGTTGCAGACGCTATCGTCAAGTTCGGTATCGACCCGGACAAGCGCAACCCACTGGACTGCTGAGGAGTATTTTTAAGTGAGCGAACTCATTCGCGTACCTGACATCGGCAGCGGTGAAGGTGAAATCATCGAGCTGTTCGTCAAGGTCGGTGACCGTATCGAGGCTGACCAGAGCCTGCTGACCCTGGAGTCCGACAAGGCCTCCATGGAGATCCCGGCCCCCAAGGCCGGTGTCATCAAGGAACTGAAGGTCAAGCTGGGCGACCGCCTGAAGGAAGGCGACGAGCTGCTGGTGCTGGAAGCCGAGGGTGCCGCTGCTGCGGCGCCTGAGGCTCCAGCCGCTGCACCGGCCGAGGCTGCAGCCCCGGCCCCGGCCCCGGCCGCTGAAGCCGCCCCTGCCCCTGCCCCAGCGGCAGCGGCTGCAGCGGCTGCACCGGCTGCCGCCGCCGTGCAGGATATCCACGTGCCAGACATCGGTTCGTCGGGCAAAGCCAAGATCATCGAAGTACTGGTCAAGGTCGGCGACACCGTCGAAGCCGACCAGTCGCTGATTACCCTGGAGTCCGACAAGGCCTCCATGGAAATCCCGTCGCCGGCTGCCGGCGTGGTCGAAGAAGTCCTGTGCAAGCTGGAAGACGAAGTCGGCACTGGCGACCTGATCTTCAAGTTGAAGGTCGCTGGCGCAGCACCTGCTGCTGCCCCGGCACCTGCCGCCGCTGCCCCGGCCAAGGCTGAGGCTGCCCCCGCTGCCGCACCTGCTGCTGCCGCCCCGGCGGCTGCACCTGCGCCGGCTACCACCGCACCGGCTGCCGGCAGCAACGCCAAGGTTCACGCCGGCCCGGCAGTTCGCCAGCTGGCCCGTGAATTCGGCGTCGACCTGGGCGCAGTTGCCGCCACCGGTCCGCACGGCCGCATCCTGAAAGAAGACGTGCAGGTCTACGTCAAGGCAATGATGCAGAAGGCCAAGGAAGCTCCGGCAGCTGCCGGTGCGACTGGCGGCGCCGGCATCCCGCCGATCCCTGCCGTGGACTTCAGCAAGTTCGGTGAAGTGGAAGAAGTAGCCCTGACCCGCCTGATGCAGGTCGGTGCCGCCAACCTGCACCGCAGCTGGCTGAACGTGCCGCACGTGACCCAGTTCGACTCCGCCGACATCACCGAGCTGGAAGCCTTCCGCGTGGCGCAGAAGGCCGTGGCCGAGAAGGCTGGCGTCAAGCTGACCGTGCTGCCATTGCTGCTCAAGGCCTGCGCCTTCCTGCTCAAGGAACTGCCGGACTTCAACAGCTCGCTGGCGCCAAGCGGCAAGGCCATCATCCGCAAGAAGTACGTGCACATCGGCTTCGCCGTGGACACCCCGGACGGCCTGCTGGTCCCGGTGATCAAGAACGTCGACCAGAAGAGCCTGCTGCAACTGGCTGCCGAAGCTGCCGCGCTGGCCGAAAAGGCCCGTACCAAGAAGCTGTCGGCCGACGAGATGCAAGGCGCCTGCTTCACCATCTCCAGCCTCGGCCACATTGGCGGCACCGGCTTCACGCCGATCGTCAACGCGCCGGAAGTGGCGATCCTCGGTGTGTCCAAGGCGACCATGCAGCCGGTCTGGGATGGCAAGGCCTTCCAGCCGAAGCTGATGCTGCCGCTGTCGCTGTCCTATGATCACCGTGTGATCAACGGCGCTGCCGCCGCGCGCTTCACCAAGCGCCTGGGCGACGTGCTGGGCGATATCCGCACCATGCTGCTGTAAGGTAGCACACTGCCCCTCTACGGAGGGGCAGTACCCTTTTCGAGCTGCCACGCTCGTACCTCAACCCCGCCAACTGGCGGGGCTTTTTTTGTCCGCCGAAAGAGATTTGGCGCCTGCACGATCGAGCGCCGC
>NZ_JYKS01000042.1 GCF_000935045.1 Pseudomonas sp. 10-1B | reverse complement strand
GCGGCGCTCGATCTGCGCGACACCGCAAAATCCAAACCGATCACCTTGTCGCCCTGACGCAATCGGGCGCAGAACACCTGACATGTCGGATTTGACCCCTTCCCTGTAGGCCATTTCCCAAACATACTCTTGCCGCCTTTTTTCCGTTGCGGCCGCTCTGGCAGCGCTCTAGTCTCGGCTTGTCGTTGCTCATCAACGACACGGCTTTGACAGGCCGGAATTGAAAGAAGGTGCACTCGCTTTGCCTCAATGGCGGCTGTGCGTGTGGGCACGTTCGCGTGCGCCGGTCTTTCTTTCTTTCCACCGGTCTGTCAACCCGCGCATAGCTGCCACCCAACCGTTTGACAGCGGGCGGATGGCGGCCAAACAGGAAAGAAAGGAGCGAGTCATGCTGAAAGTTGTCCCCGATCCACCCCACAACCCCCATTCCCTTGAAGACATCCTGATCCAGGCCACCGACTACGCGCTATGCGCCGCCACCGTGGTGCATCAGGCTTTGCTGCTGCAGCCCAAATCACCGGCCTCGATCCTGATGATGACCTCGATGCATGAGCTGGAGGCGCTACGGGCTTTGCTTGAGTCGGCATTAATCCAGGTGCAGATGCCCGCGGAGCATCGGACTTCGCACTGAAGTTTGAGTGATGTGTTGTCTGAGCTGGCCTCTTCGCGGGTGAACCCGCTCCCACAGGATGACCACAGCATTCAAGACTTGCACGGTACCTGTGGGAGCGGGTTTACCCGCGAAAGGGCCCGCCCAGGTGCTAACGAATTTTCAGGGGAATGAACAATGGCAACAGAAGACACCCAATTCACCGTCGGCAAAACCACCTTCTACCAAGGCGAAAACGGCACCCACCCCCTGTTCCGCATCGAGCCAGGCATTCCCTGCCGCGACGCCCGCGAGCAATCGTCAGAGTTGATGGGCTACGTACGGAAACTGACCATCACCGGCCTGATGGACGAGAAGCCGATGATGATCTGGGCTGCCCACTACCTGAGTGCGATGGCAAAGGCGCTGAAGGATGATGCCGAGCTGGGCATGAAGCACTGAGGTACCCCTGATAAGCGCGATTCTTCTGTGGGAGCGGCCTTGCGTCGCGAAAGGGGTGCGAAGCGCCCCCAGGATCTGTGCATCACCGCAAAATTGCCGGGGCCGCTGCGCGGCCCTTTCGCGACACAAGGCCGCTCCCACAGGTTCATCCGCCCTGTAGGAGCGGGTCACCCGCGAAAGGGCCGGTACCGGCAAAAACAAAGGCCCGCAGCTTTCACAAGCCCCGGGCCTTTGTCCAACCGCAACCCACAATCAGTGAAACTGCTCTTCCTCGGTCAAACCGACCGGTACCACTTCTGTTTCAGGCGCCAAGGCGTGCCAGATAGAGACCGGTTCTGGTGTCTGTCGGAAGCTTGAGATTGCAAGCGACAAGCGCTTGGCCATTGCGTTGACAACTGACCCACGAGGCCATCCCGCTCTTCCCGACAAATGCCCAGCCATCAGCGCCATAATCACGGTCTAGGTTGCCATCGCTGTTGAAGCGCAAAGTGACAAATAAGCCCTCTGATTCTTCATTTTCATAAAGCACGGTCAGGTAAATTTTTTCGGCATCGCCGGATCTTGCGTCAAAGGATAGATCTGATGCGGAGGCCATTACCGATGGGTTCTTTTGGATAATCACAGGTCTCCCTTCGTTGAAATCGGCGTTCAGCGTACCGTCGCTGTTAAAGGACATGAGCGCGGTACCCTCATCAAGAGTGTTGATGTCGGTGCGGCATGCCAGCACGAAGTGGTGATTGGAGGTCGACTGCTTTAGCCGTGCTGGAAGCAACGTGTGCCCCGGCGTACTCAGGCGCAAATGACCATGGGCGGCAAATCCCTCGTCGACCTTGGCTCGCTGATCAAGGCGGGTCACGACGACATGGTTCTGGAAGTCTTCAGCAGGCATCGGCGCGTGCGCCGCATAAATACCCTTTTCATTCAGCGCCATTGCCCCCAGCAGCACTGGTTGACCTTCGTGCGCTGCGCGCCAGGAGCCTGTGCCGTTGAAGTCAGTGGCCAAATCCCCCTTCAGCGTGATTGCAACAATATGGTCGCGCGAACGGAAGTAGAGGACTCCGTTCCAGATGCCTGCGCCGTCGTTGCCCTGTCCAGATGATCCGCTGTTCTTGGTAGCCGATGCTGAATTGATCACCCGGTCCTTAGGTTGGGAACTGATAGATTGGTAAATGCGATAGGGCTTCCCATCCTCGCCAAAATGGATGTCGGGCTCGCCATTGGCGAGCAAGCGAAAGACGATGGGGTGATATGAATCCGGGGCGTAGTTGTAGTCACCGACCACAAATATTCGCCCGGCTTCGTCCGTAATGATCTCGGACAGAAACACCCTCTGGGGACCTCCATACTCGATCGTTGCGATGCCGTTCGAACCGAACTCGGTATCAAGCCTGCCATCAACGTCAAGGCGTAGCAGTTTGATTGCTGTCGCGTTTCTGGGGGCCGAGGAAATAAGGGTTTTTTGAGTTGATTCGAGTATGGCAATTGGGCCGAGGTGGTTGTACTCGGGGTGCGAAAAGCGGCCCTGCGAAGCGAACTCTAGGTCTAGCTCGCCAGCGTTGAAGGTGGTTGGCATGATGCGACTCCTGCTTAGGGTAGTCGCTAGGCTCTCAGAAGATGTGGGATTGAAAAACTGACAATAATACTAGGGGTTGGATGCAGAGAGCTCACTGCTCTGATGGTGGGTTTCACTGTGACTTGAATCGGCCAGCATTGGCAAAAACAAAGGCCCGGCGCTTTCACAAGCCCCGGGCCTTTGTTCAACAGCAACCCACTATCAGTGGAACTGCTCTTCCTCGGTCGAGCCAGTCAGCGCAGTCACCGACGATGCCCCGCCCTGAATCACGGTGGTCATGTCGTCGAAGTAGCCGGTGCCCACTTCCTGCTGGTGTGCCACGAAGGTGTAGCCTTTGTTGGCGTCGGCGAATTCCTGCTCCTGCAGCTTCACGTAGGCGGTCATGTCGTTGCGGGCGTAGTCGTGTGCCAGGTTGAACATGCCGTGCCACATGTTGTGGATGCCGGCCAGGGTGATGAACTGGTGCTTGTAGCCCATGGCCGACAGCTCGCGCTGGAACTTGGCGATGGTGGCGTCGTCCAGGTTCTTCTTCCAGTTGAAGGACGGCGAGCAGTTGTACGACAGGATCTGGTCCGGGTACTCCTTCTTGATCGCTTCGGCGAAGCGGCGGGCTTCGTCCAGGTCCGGCTTGGCGGTTTCGCACCAGATCAGGTCGGCGTATGGGGCGTAGGCCAGGCCGCGGGAGATGGCTTGGTCGAGGCCGGCGCGTACCTTGTAGAAGCCTTCACGGGTGCGCTCGCCAACCACGAACGGCTGGTCGTACGGGTCGCAGTCGCTGGTCAGCAGGTCGGCGGCGTTGGCGTCGGTACGGGCCAGGATGATGGTCGGCACGCCCGACACGTCGGCTGCCAGGCGCGCGGCCACCAGCTTCTGTACGGCTTCCTGGGTCGGCACCAGTACCTTGCCGCCCATGTGGCCGCATTTTTTCACCGAGGCCAGCTGGTCTTCGAAGTGCACACCGGCGGCGCCCGCTTCGATCATGTTCTTCATCAGCTCGTAGGCGTTGAGTACGCCACCGAAACCGGCTTCGGCGTCGGCCACGATCGGTGCGAAGTAGTCGATGTAGCCATCGTCGCCCGGGTTCTTGCCAGCTTTCCACTGGATCTGGTCGGCGCGGCGGAAGGCATTGTTGATGCGCTTGACCACGGTCGGTACCGAGTCGACCGGGTACAGCGACTGGTCAGGGTACATGGACTCGGCCGAGTTGTTGTCGGCGGCAACCTGCCAGCCGGACAGGTAGATGGCCTGGATACCGGCTTTTACCTGCTGCACTGCCTGGCCGCCGGTCAGGGCACCCATGCAGTTGACGAAATCTTTTTCTGGGCGGAAGGACGGGTGGGCACCTTCGGTGACCAGCTTCCACAGTTTTTCTGCACCCTGACGGGCAAAGGTGTGCTCAGGTTGCACGGAGCCACGCAGGCGAACGACATCAGCGGCGGTGTAGGTACGGGTCACGCCTTTCCAGCGCGGGTTCTCGGCCCAGTCTTTCTCGAGGGCTGCAATTTGCTGTTCGCGTGTCAGTGCCATGGAAATAAACCTCGTCGCATCGATCTTGGGGTAATTGTGCTGATGCTCGGAGCAGATCAGGAGCCAGGCGGCTGTCCTGTTCGCAGGAGTTGCGGCGGCGAACGTGAAGGCTCGAAGGGGGAAGGGTGGGCAGGCCAGGCGAAGGTGTGCTCCGGCAGGTCGGCTCGTGGTTGCCTTGCTGCGGTGCTACGCGATTGCCAGTACTGCGGTGATGCGCTTCCGTCCCTCGGGACAACTTCTTCGTTGCAGTCGCAATCCCGTCGAACCGCCTTGTGGGCCGTATAGACACAAGGCGCCTCCAGGGGTGGGAGGAGCGCGCCTCGAAGGCCCTTGCCAGGGCCCCTGATTAGCGGGAGCGAGGCCATCATGCCCTTGGGAAAAAGACCCTGTCAAATGTTTTGTAGTGGTTTTTTTCACTTACTACATCTTTGGTCTAATGCGACTTGGCGGTCAGTTTCAAGGCCTTTGGTCGAGGCCTTGAAATGCCTGGGGTCAGTCGAGAAGGTCGACTTTGACACGTAAAGTCATGTTTTCACCGCGCTGGGTGCTGTAACTGCGGCTTGACCCACTGCGCTCGGCTTGGCTCTGCTGGTTGTAGCCCGCCAGTGTGATCCATTCGCCGAGCTTGCCGGTGATGGTCGTGTCGGTACTTTGCACTTTCACTACATCGGCACGTTCGCTGCTGATGCGGTCATTATTGGTGCTTATTTGCAGGCGAACCGTATCGCCACTCAGGCTTGGGGTGACGTAGAAACCCTGGGTCGCATTGCGGTATTCGGTGTTGCTCTGGATGCGCCCGTAGCCATCGGTGCTGGTGCTGGTAATCGGGATGCTCTGACCCACCTGGATGAGTGCCGGCTGCCCTTCGCTGGCCTGCACCTGTTGCATGCCGCCGTCGCGGTTGCTGGTGCCGTAGTGAATGACCCGCGCGTTGCCACGGTTGTCCTGGAAGTTGCTGTCGTTGTTGTCGACACTGATCAGCAGGCGCTTGGGGGCAGTGTCCAGTTGTTGCAGCAGGGCGCGCAGGTCGTCGATGCGCTCGGGGCTGGCGTTGATGATCAGCTTGTTCTCGAAGGCGCTGACCGTGCCGTCCTTGCCGATGAACGCCTGCGCGGCGGGCAACAGTTCGGCGCTGCTGCGGTACTGCAGCGGCACGACTTCGGTAGCAGCCTGGGCGGTGAGGCTGGCAACCAGCAGCAGGGAGGCGAGAAGGGGGCGTAGCGGCATGTCCATGATCTCCGCAGGGTGAATCAATATGATGGCAAAATTACCGGCTGTCTGCAGGATCTGGATCACGTCGTTGACGTGAGGTGACTGGATGATTTATCGGGTTTTATCTTGTAGGCTATAAATTATAGTCATCAAGATAATTGAGGATAATCACATGTCTCCCATTCGCCCGCTCCTGCGTCGCGATCAGTTGGCCAAGGCTCTGGGCCAGGACCTGGCCGGTGAGTCGCTGGTCGATTACAGCTCGGGCATGTTCCTCGCCGCGCCCCGGCGTACGGGCAAGAGCACCTTCCTCAACAATGACTTCATTCCGGAATGCGTACGGCGCGGCTGGCTACCGGTTTACGTCGACCTGTGGTCGGACCGTGATGCCGCGCCGGCAGAGCTCATCAGTGGCGCCATCGGTGCTGCGCTGGGCAGCTTCGAAGGGGCGCTGGCTAAGGCTGCGAAAAAGGCCGGTATCGACAAGATAAACCTGCTGCGCACGCTCAGCTGGGATTTCACCCGGCCGCAACTGCCTGCGGGTACTACGCTGGCCCAGGCACTCGCCGTGCTGCATCAGGTGTCGGGGCAGATGGTGATACTGATCATCGACGAGGCCCAGCATGCCCTCAACAGTGAAGATGGCCTGAACGCGATGTTCGCGCTAAAAGCCGCGCGTGACCATCTCAACCCTGGTGACCGTCCGGACGGCTTGCGCCTGGTGTTCACCGGTTCCAGCCGCGACAAGCTGGCCAACCTGGTGTTGAAGAGCAAGCAGCCGTTCTTCGGTGCCAGCATCACGCCATTTCCATTGCTGGGGCGTGAATATGTCGAGTTCATCACTGGCTTGTGGAACCGGCGCCTGGCTGACAGTAACCAGTTCAAGGTCGAGGACCTGACCTACGCTTTCGAGCTGGTTGGCCGGCGCCCGGAAATGCTCAACAAGCTGTTGGCCGAGGTGAGCGTCGGCCTGGGTGAGGCGGGCAACCTGGGTGAATTGTTGCGCAACGGGGCACTCAATCACCAGGCCGGCGTATGGAGTGACTACGAAAGCGCCTGGAACGAGCTTTCTCCCTTGCAGCAGGCAGTGCTTGAGGTAATGGCCGAGCGCACCCTCGGCCGGCAGCCTTTTTCGCCGTTTACCGAGCAAACCCTGGCCGATGTCAGCCGCAAGCTGGAACTGGCCCAAGCCGAGGCCAATGCCAGCACGCCCAACGTACAGAAGGCCCTTGATGCTTTGCGCGACAAGGAACTGGTATGGAAGGCCAATCGTGGCGAGTATGCGCTGGAGGATGCGTCCATGGCCGAATGGCTGGCCCACGACAAGGCAATTGCCGGCCACCGCTGAACCTTTGACTTGCCTCGTCAGTCGCAATCACAGGGAGTGCGGGGGCTGATTGTCATGAAGCATGGTCTCATCCTGTTGTTGTGCCTGTGCAGCCTTGGTGCACAGGCCGCAGCAGACTCGTTACGCATCAAGCAACTGCAACGTTGCGGCGACCTGCTTGGCGATGCCGAACAGCAATGGTGCCTGGGTGCGGAAGGGCTCGAGGCTGGATTGCCGACGGTATGGCTTGGCGGTGTGCAGCTGTCGAAAGCCGAAATTGAACGGCAGGGTGACAGGCTTACGCTGAAACTGGCGAAAGCCGCCGAGCGCAGCGCGCCGCTATGGCTGCAAGACGGTGGCCGCACCAGCAACCCTGTGTGGCTCAGCCGCCAGCGCAGCCATGTGGTTGCCGCAGGCCCTGGCGAGGTGGCGAAGAACATGGACGGCCTGACGACCTACGTCGATCTGGTCAGCCTGCTGATCGAAGAAAAGCACGACGGCCTCCAGGAGGCCCGGCGTATCGCCGGTAAATATGGCGCCAAGGTGGTAGGTGGCATCCCGCCGCTCAATGTCTACCAGTTGCGCTTGCCTGTGCATGACCTGATACAGCGTGATGCGATGATTCTGCGTATGGGCAGCGAAGTCAGCGTGGATGCGGTGATTGTCGAGGAGTCCGCCCCCGAGCGCGGCGAAGAAGGCGGCGGGCGCGATCCCCAGGCCATCGATCAGGCGGACGAATGGGCCGCCAACCGCTTCATGGACGCCCTGTATTTCTACCAGCGGCGTATTCCGGCTTCCCGTGTACCGGTGCAGCCCGTGCGGGTAGGGGTGATCGAGCGCGAGGTGGACTTCGACGCGCCGGCGTTCAAAGGATATCGGGGTGGGTGCGCCAAGGGCCAAACGTGCCTGTATGCCCGCGATGGCGATCGTGCCTCCAGCCATGGCAGCCATGTGGCGGGCATTCTGGCTGCACGGGAACAGGGTTTTCTACCTGGCTTGGGCCAGCCCAGCCCGGGCTTCGAGGTGATTGTCGAGCGCAACTCGGATGCCGGCGTCACGGCCAATATCGCGGCTTCGGTAAACCTGGTCGAGGATGGCGTGCGGGTGTTGAACTGGAGTTGGGGAATCCACAGGGTCGGGGCAAGGAACGTCAAGGGGGATGAGGTCGATTCGCTGGTGCGCTCCGGGCTGGCGATGAGCGGCTATGAGGAGCTGCTCGAGGAGTTTTTCCTCTGGTTGCGCGCCCAGCACCCTGATGTGGTAGTGGTGAACTCGGCGGGCAATGGTGCGTCCTGGTCGGGTACCGATGAGTATCGCCTGCCGTCGTCGTTCATCACCGAACAACTGCTGGTGGTGGGCGGGCACCAGCGTAGCGACAAGGCCGTAGCGGTCGAAGACCCTCGGCACGTGCGCAAGCGTCACAGCTCCAATATCGATATGCGCGTGGATGTCAGTGCTGCAGCCTGCATTCGTCCAGCAGCTGCTGATACGGCACATTGCGGCACGTCATACGCAACCCCTCTGGTGACAGCCACCGTGGCGGCGATGCTGTCGATCAACCCGGCCCTGACCCCAGAGCAGGTGCGCATGCTGTTGCGGCGCAGTGCCTTGACCCTGGGGCCCGAGCAGGATTTCGAGGCCATGGATGCCGAAGACCTGACGGCACCCATCCTGCCTTCGGAGCGTGGCGGTCAGTTGAACGACCCCGACCTGGGCCGCTCGGCGCGCCTGGACATGCAGCGTGCGCTGGACCTGGCAGTGCAGAGCCGGGACCGGGTACGTTGAGCGGTGGCCGCTGCCAGACAAATTCCGTAACATCGCGCCCCTCGTTTTCTACCTGTCCATCCGGACTGCAGCACAGGATGCCCATGAAACCCGCCCGACTACGCGCCGACCTGCTTGCCGGCCTGACCACCTCGTTCGCCCTGGTGCCCGAGTGCATCGCCTTCGCCCTGGTGGCCCACCTCAACCCGCTGATGGGCTTGTATGGTGCCTTTATCATCTGCACCCTGACCGCGCTGTTCGGTGGCCGCCCTGGGATGATCTCCGGTGCCGCCGGCTCGATGGCGGTGGTGATCGTTGCGCTGGTGGTGCAGCACGGCGTGCAGTACCTGCTGGGCACGGTGTTGCTGGGTGGGGTAGTGATGATCCTGTTCGGCCTGCTGCGCCTGGGCAAACTGGTGCGGCTGGTGCCGTATCCGGTGATGCTGGGCTTCGTCAATGGCCTGGCAATCGTGATCGCCATGGCCCAGTTGGAGCATTTCAAGGCAGGGGAACACTGGCTCAGCGGTTCGCCACTGTACTTGATGATCGGCTTGGTCGCATTGACCATGCTGGTGGTCTACGTGCTGCCGAAGCTGACCCGCGCGGTGCCGCCGGCGCTGGTGGCGATTTTGGGGGTTGGCCTGCTGGTGTACCTGCTCGGGCTGCCTACTCGCACCCTGGGTGACATGGCGCATATCGCTGGCGGCCTGCCGGGGCTGGCGCTGCCGGATGTGCCGTGGAACCTGGAAACCCTGAAAATCATCGCCCCCTATGCGGTGCTAATGGCCATGGTTGGTCTGCTGGAAACCCTGCTGACGCTGAACCTGACCGATGAAATCACCGAAAGCCGTGGCTACCCGGACCGTGAGTGCGTGGCTTTGGGCGCAGCGAACATGGTTTCTGGCTTGTGCGGTGGCATGGGTGGTTGCGCGATGATCGGGCAGACGGTAATCAACCTCAGTTCCAATGGCCGTGGCCGGTTATCGGGTGTAGTGGCCGGGTTGATGATTCTGTTGTTCGTGCTGTTCCTGTCGCCGCTGATCGAGCGGATTCCGCTGGCGGCATTGGTCGGGGTGATGTTCGTGGTAGCCCAGCAGACCTTCGCCTGGGCGTCGTTGCGGGTGCTGCACAAGGTGCCGGTAAATGATGTGCTGGCGATCATTGCGGTGACCGTGGTCACGGTGTTCACCGATCTAGCCACCGCCGTGCTGTTCGGCATCGTCATCGCGGCGGTGAACTTTGCCTGGCAGCATGCGCGCGAGCTGTATGCCGATAGCCATGTGGACGAGGAGGGGAGCAAGCATTACCAGATGCATGGCACGCTGTTCTTTGCCTCGACCACGCCGTTTCTCAACCAGTTCGACCCGGCTAACGACCCAGCCAAGGTGACCCTCGATTGCCAGCATCTGAGTTTTGTCGATTACTCGGCGATTGCCGCATTGAAGACCCTGCGTGAGCGCTATGCCAAGGCGGGCAAGCATTTGCGCGTGGTGCATTTGTCGGAGCGGTGCAAGCAGCTGTTGAAGCGGGCAGGGGAGCAGCTCTGAGAGTCGTTTTTACCTGTACCGGCCTCTTCGCGGGTAAACCCGCTCCTACAGGGATATCACCACCTTCTAAACAGTGGCGATCCTGTGGGAGCGGGTTTACCCGCGAAGAGGCCGGCACAGGCGAATGAATTATTCCCCGCGGCTCTTCTTGACGATGGCATCGGCGATGCTCGCCGGCGCTTCGGCATAGCGGGTGAACTCCATCGAGAAACTGGCCCGGCCCTGGGTCATCGAACGCATCGAGGTGGCGTAGCCGAACATCTCGCCCAGCGGTACCTCGGCCCGGATTACCTTGCCGGCCGGCGTTTCGTCACCGTCCTGGATCATGCCGCGGCGCCGGCTCAGGTCACCGAGGATATCGCCCTGGTATTCCTCTGGCGTGACCACTTCCACTTTCATCACAGGCTCCAGCAACACCGCGCCACCTTTCTGCGACAGCTGCTTGGTCGCCATCGAGGCGGCGATCTTGTAGGCCATCTCGTTGGAGTCGACATCGTGGTAGGAGCCGTCGTATACCGCCGCCTTCAGGCTGATCAGCGGGTAGCCGGCGAGCACGCCGTTCTTCATCTGCTCCTCGATGCCTTTCTGAATGGCCGGGATGTACTCGCGCGGCACCACGCCGCCGACGATTTCGTTGATGAACTCCAGGCCCTCCTTGCCTTCGTCGCCAGGGGCGAAGCGGATCCAGCAATGGCCGTACTGGCCACGGCCGCCGGACTGGCGGACGAAACGGCCCTCGATCTCGCAGGTATTGCGGATTTTCTCGCGGTAGGCCACCTGCGGCTTGCCGATGTTGGCTTCGACGTTGAACTCGCGGCGCATGCGGTCGACGATGATATCCAGGTGCAACTCGCCCATGCCCGAGATGATGGTCTGGCCGGTTTCTTCGTCGGTACGCACGCGGAACGACGGGTCTTCCTGGGCCAGCTTGCCCAGGGCGATGCCCATCTTCTCCTGGTCGGCCTTGGTCTTCGGTTCCACTGCCACGGAAATCACCGGGTCGGGGAAGTCCATGCGTTCGAGGATGATCGGCTTGTCCATGTCGCACAGGGTGTCGCCGGTGGTCACGTCCTTCATGCCTATCAGCGCGGCGATATCACCGGCGCACACGTCCTTGATCTCGGCGCGCTGGTTGGCGTGCATCTGCACCATGCGGCCGATGCGTTCCTTCTTGCCCTTGACCGAGTTGAGTACTGCGTTGCCTGAACTGAGCACGCCGGAATAGACCCGGGCGAAGGTCAGTGTGCCGACGAACGGGTCGGTGGCGATCTTGAAGGCCAGGGCCGAGAATGGCTCCTTGTCGTCGGCGTGGCGTTCCAGGTGTTTGTCTTCGTCGTCGGGGTCGGTGCCCTTGATCGCCGGTATTTCCGAGGGGGCGGGCAGGTAGTCGATGACCGCGTCGAGCATCAGCGGCACGCCCTTGTTCTTGAACGAGGAGCCGAGGATGGTCGGCACGATTTCGTTGGCGATGGTGCGCTGGCGCAGCGCGGCCTTGATCTCGTCGACGCTCAGTTCCTCGCCCTCGAGAAATTTCATGGTCAACTCGTCATTGGCCTCTGCCGCAGCTTCGATCATGTGCGCGCGCCATTCGTCGGCCAGTGCCTGCAGTTCGGCGGGGATATCTTCTTCGCGGTAGCTGGTGCCCTGGTCGGTATCGTTCCAGTAGATGGCCTTCATCTTTACCAGGTCGATCTGGCCGATGAAGTTCTCTTCGCTACCGATGGCCAGCTGGATCGGCACCGGGTGGTGGCCCAGGCGCTGGTCGATCTGCTTGACCACACGCAGGAAGTCGGCACCCTGGCGGTCCATCTTGTTGATGTAGGCCAGGCGCGGTACGTGGTACTTGTTGGCCTGGCGCCAGACCGTTTCGGACTGCGGTTCGACCCCGTCAGCGCCGCTGAATACCACCACCGCGCCATCGAGCACGCGCAGCGAGCGCTCCACCTCGATGGTGAAGTCGACGTGGCCGGGGGTGTCGATGATGTTGAAGCGGTACTTATGCGCGAATTGCTTGGTCGAGCCTTGCCAGAACGCCGTGGTCGCCGCCGAGGTGATGGTGATGCCGCGCTCTTGCTCCTGGGCCATCCAGTCCATGGTCGCGGCGCCATCGTGCACCTCGCCCATCTTGTGGTTGACCCCGGTGTAGAACAGGATCCGCTCGGTAGTCGTGGTCTTGCCGGCGTCCACGTGGGCGACGATGCCGATATTGCGGTACAGCTCGATGGGCGTTGTGCGGGCCATGGCGGACTACCTGCGAATGGGCGGATTCCCCCACGTTAGCAGACCGGCAGAATCCTGCCGTGCCGCCCGGCCGTCAGTCGGCCTGGGCTTGCAGCAGCCACTGGCCATCCACTTCGCGGGCCAGGCCGCTGGCCGGCAGCAGGGCCAGCAGGCGCGCGTGCAGGGCGGCTTCGGTGAAGGTCTTGAGGGTGGCCAGGTCCAGCGTGCCGACCAGGTTGAGGTCGGCCTTGGTGTACGACAGCCAGGCCTTTTTCAGTACCTGGGCGACGTCGCTGCCGGCGGTGCTGGCGAAGCGGCGGTGCCACTGGCGGCCGTCGAAGGTGAAGGTGTGGGCGTGGCTGTAGGTGCTTTCGTCACCACCTTCCGCACAGCGATGGCAACGGCACGGGCCTTCGCCGAAGGCGTTGCGCAGGTAGTTGTTGAAGTCCACCACGGGCTTGAGGGACAGGCGTTTGTCGACTTCGAACAGGTCGGCGATCAGGGGTTCTTCGGCGCTCACTCGGGATCCTCGTGTGGTGTGGCGTGCATCGGCGGGCACCCTAACAGATCGAGCCCTTCAGATCACCTTTTGCAGGTTCGGCCTCTTCGCGGGCAAGCCCGCTCCTACAGGGATCGCATGTCTTGTAGGAGCGGGCTTGCCCGCGAAGAGGCCGGTAGAGACAACCGCGACCGCCTGCCGTACTCTACGCGCCCATACGCCTACCCACCCACCGAGGTAACCCCGCTTGAGCACCAAGTACCCGTACACCGCCACCATCACCGTCAGCGCCGAAGACCGTGGCGGCGACGCCGAAGCCTCGGAAAACCCAGGCATGCGCGTCGGCCTGGAGGCCGTCACCGAAACCCTGAAGAAGGTGCATTTCGTCGGTACGCTCGCAGCCCCCGAGAAGTCGGCCACGCACATCTGCGTGACCCTGGAGAACGGCCTCACCTACTACGGCCCGATCGTCAACGGCCACGCCGAACTCGAAGGCGGCTGGATCGCCTTCGAGTCCGACATGCTCACCCCGGAAGAACTGGGCCTGTAAGCCTTAACCAAGATCCGCCAGGCACTGCTCGAGAATATCCAGGCCTTCCTCGAGCACTTCGGCCTCGATGGTCAGCGGTGCCAGCAGGCGGATGATGTGCCGCGCCTTGCCGCTGGGCATCAGCAGCAGGCCCTTGGCCCGCGCCGCCTCCATCACCTTGGCCAGTTGTGCTGGTGCCGGGCTGCCGTCGGCGTTGACGAACTCGATCCCGCGCATGGCACCCACGCCGGTCAGGCGGCCGATGAACGGGCTCAGTCCCGCGGCCTTCCAGCGCTCGTGGCGGCGGACGATCGCCTGCTCCTGGCGCTCACCCCAGGTGGCGACGTTCTCGTCGGTCATCTGCGCCAGGCTGGCCAGGGCCGCCGCACAGGCAATCGGGTTGCCCGAATAGGTACCCCCCAGGCCGCCCTTGGGCAGCGCCGCCATCAATTCTTTGCGCCCGACCACCGTACCCAGCGGCATGCCGCCGGCGATGCTCTTGGCCAGTAGCAGCAGGTCGGGCTCGATGCCCAACCGCGGGAAGGCGAAGCGCTGGCCGGTGCGGCCGAAGCCCGACTGGATCTCGTCGATGATGATCAAGATCCCGCGTTCGTCGCAGAAGCGGCGCAGGGCCTGGGCGAAGGCCGGGTCAAGGGCGAGGAAGCCACCTTCGCCCTGCACCGGCTCGAAGATGAACGCTGCCACGTCCTCCACGGCCAGTTCGACGCTGAACAGGCGGTCCATGGCCTTGAGCGCCTGCTCGCAGGTAACCCCGGTATCGGCGCTGGGGTAGGGCAGGTGGTACACCGGCCCAGGCAGCTCGCCGACCCGTTGCTTGTAGGGGGCGACCTTACCGTTGAGGTTCAGGGTGGCCAGGGTACGGCCGTGGAAGCCGCCATCGAAGGCGATGATGGCGCGCTTGCCGGTGGCGCCACGGGCTACTTTCAGGGCGTTTTCCGCCGCTTCCGCGCCGCTGTTGGTGAGCATGCCTGCCAATGGGTAGCTGACCGGTACGAACTGGCTCAGCTGCTCCATCAATGCCAGGTACGGGCCATGCGGGGCGGCGTTGAACGCGTAGTGGGTAAGGCGGCTGGCCTGGGCCTGGATGGCCTCGACCACAGCCGGGTTGCAGTGGCCCAGGTTGAGTACGCCGATACCGCCGACGAAGTCGATATAACGTTTGCCGTCAGTGTCCCAGACTTCGGCATTGCGGCCATGGGAAAGTGTGATCGGGTGAACGATTGCAATGGATTGGCTGATACTTTCCTGGTTCATGGGCACGCGGACCTTTGTTCGAATTTCTTATTATCCAAGCGTGTTGACGGGTTATTCCGCAAACGAATTATTTGATTGCGGTCATTCCATGGATTCTTGATCTGGCCGATTTTTTGGGTTGGCTGTACCGGCCTCTTCGCGGGCAAGCCCGCTCCTACAGGATCATCACAGGCCCAAGCATTGTGCGATCCTTGTAGGAGCGGGCTTGCCCGCGAAGAGGCCAGTACAGGTCAAATCAATCCCCCTCAGCCACCCGCTCCCGAATCCACTGTACAAAGGCCTGAACCTTGGGCACTTCGGCCGCATGTTCGGCATGGGCGATGAAGTGCCGGCCATTGCTCGGCACCGGGTGGTCCCAGGCCACCACCAACTTGCCCTCGCTCAGTTCCTCGGCCACCAGGTAACGCGGAATCAGGGCAATGCCGCAGCCGGCGATGGCCGCGCGGATGCACAGGTAGAACGTGTCGAAGCGCGGCCCGTGGTAGCTGTTCTGGCTATGCAACCCCAGGCCCAGGAACCACTCATGCCAGGCCTCTGGCCGCGACACGCACTGCAGCAGACGGTGCTCGGTCAGTGCCTGGGCGCTGTCGAAACGGTGGTTGGCCAGCAGCTGCGGGCTGCACACCGGCACCACTTCTTCGCTGAACAGCTCGATGCAGGTTGCCCCCGGCCAGGTGCCCTGGCCGAAGAAAAAGGCAATGTCGGCCTTGGCCTGCACCAGGTCGAACGGTTCCAGTTCGTTGCGGATGTCCAGGTGAATGCGTGGGTAGCGGTCGCCGAAACCCTTGAGCCGGGGCACCAGCCAGCGCGCACCGAAGGTGGGCTGGGTGGCGATGCGCAGCACTTCGGTTTCGTCGCCGTAGCTGAGGATGTACCGGCTGGAAATGTCGATCTGGGTGAGGATCTTGTTCACTTCGGTGAGGTACAGCGCGCCGGCCGGGGTCAGGTGCAAGCGCCGGCGAATGCGCTGGAACAACGAGTGCGCCAGCATGTCCTCGAGCTGCGCGACCTGCTTGCTGACGGCGCTCTGGGTGAGGTGCAGTTCCTGGGCCGCGCGGGTGAAACTGAGGTGGCGGGCGGCCGCTTCGAAGCACTGAAGGGCGGTGGTCGAAGGCATCAGGCGTTTGGACATGACGGGCAAATACCGAGCAAAAAAGGAAGAAGTTCATTCCGTAATGGAATCATGTGTTTCGAAAAGGTCGTTTGTTGACCTCGGCCTATAGATTAATACTGACCTGAGTCAACGATTACAACCGGTCGTGCGAAGAGGAGGTCAGTAGCCATTACCGGCATCTGCAAAACAACAACAACGAACATCAGAAATTTATAAGAATTCTGCTCCAACCTTCAGTCGCCTCGTCGCGGCCGACCCATTCGAGGGTTCTTCATGGCTCCGCTACACAACAAGAAACAGCGTTCCCTGCAGCACGGCCTGACCTCCCGTCAGGTTTCCATGATCTCCATTGCCGGCATCATCGGCGCCGGCCTGTTCATCGGCTCCTCCAACGCCATCGCCACCGCCGGCCCGGCCATCCTCATCTCCTACGCCATGACTGGCCTGCTGGTGCTGCTGGTGATGCGCATGCTGGGCGAAATGGCCATCGCCAACCCCAACAGCGGTTCGTTCTCCACCTATGCCTCCGAAGCCATCGGCCCCTGGGCGGGCTTCACCATCGGCTGGCTGTACTGGTGGTTCTGGGTGCTGATCATTCCGGTCGAGGCCATTGCTGGTGCCGATATCCTGCATGCCTACTTCCCCGGCGTGCCGTCCTGGCTGTTCGCCTTCCTGATCATGCTGGTGCTGTCGGGGACCAACCTGATCAGCGTGAAGAACTTCGGTGCCTTCGAGTACTGGTTCGCGCTGGTCAAGGTGGTGGCGATCATCGCCTTCATCGTGGTCTGCACCTTGGCCGTGTTCGGCTTCTGGCCGCTGGCCGAGGTTTCCGGGGTCAGCCGGCTGTGGGACAACGGCGGCTTCATGCCTAACGGTTTCGGTACCGTGCTGGGTGGCGTGCTGATTACCATCTTCTCGTTCTTCGGCGCCGAAATCGTCACCATTGCCGCCGACGAAACCGCCAATCCGAAAGACAAGATTCGCCGCGCCACCAACCTGGTGGTGTACCGCATCGCCATCTTCTACCTGGCGTCGATCTTCCTGGTGGTGTCGCTGGTGGCCTGGAACGACCCGGGGCTGAAGGCGGTAGGTTCGTTCCAGCGCGTGCTGGAAGTGCTGAACGTGCCGGGCGCCAAGCTGCTGGTCGACCTGGTGGTGCTGGTGGCCGTGACCAGTTGCATGAACTCGGGTCTGTACACCGCGTCGCGCATGCTCTATTCGCTGGGCGCCCGCGGCCAGGCGCTGAGCGTGACCAAGCGCATCTCCGGCTCTGGCGTGCCGACCGTGGCGGTCATCTTCTCGACCCTGGCGGGCTTTGCCGGGTGCTTCGTCAACTATGTGTTCCCGGGCAAGGTGTTTGGCTTCCTGCTGTCCACCACCGGCGCCATCGCCTTGCTGGTGTACCTGGTGATTGCCGTGTCGCAATTGCGCATGCGTGCCCGTGCCGAGCGTGAAGGGCGGCCGCTGGAACTGAAGATGTGGCTGTTCCCGTGGCTGACCTGGCTGGTGATCGGCACCATCGTCATGGTGCTGGGCTACATGCTGTTCAGCGATGCCTACCGCTACGAAACGCTGATGACTGCCGGGGTGACCGCGTTCATCCTGCTGGTTTCGCTGACCCAGCGCAGTGCCAAGGCGGTTGCCCAGGCGGCCTGATGTTTCTGCTTTAATGGGGGCGTTGCGCGCCCCCATATCAATAAGCACAGGAAGCGTATGAACGAGCACTCCCTTTCCCTCCAGGCCCTCGCTGCACCCGACGGCACCTGCTACGGCTGCGGTTGCTCCCACCCCAGCGGCCTGCACCTGCAAAGCCACTGGGACGCCGACGGCATCCACCTGGTGTGCCGCCATGCGCCGGACAGCACCTTCATCGGCTGGCCCGGCCTGGTTTACGGCGGCCTGCTGGCGATGCTGGTCGACTGCCATTCCAACTGGACGGCCATGGCCTACCACTACCGCGAGGAAGGCCGTGAACCGGGCAGTCTGCCGCGTATCGACTGCGTTACCGGCACGCTCAACCTGACCTACCTGAAACCCACGCCGATGGGCGTCGAGCTGTTGCTCAAGGCGCGTGTGGAAGGGGCGGTGGGGCGCAAGAGCCGGGTGATTTGCGAGGTCTGGGCCGAGGATGTACTGACCGTTACCGCCGACTCGGTGTTCGTCCGCGTCGATACCGAAAAGCTCAAGCTCAAGGCGCACGGCCAAGCCTGAGTGGCCAGTGCTGATGAGCGGTCGGTGATGGTCAGCGGCCGGGGATGTCTCTAGAGTGACAGGTTCATTCCCCAGGCAAGGTTGATCATGACCGATCTCAGTGCTTTCCCCGTGACCCGCAAGTGGCCCGCCAAACACCCCGAACGCCTGCAGTTGTACTCGCTGCCGACGCCCAATGGCGTCAAGGTGTCGATCATGCTCGAAGAGATCGGCCTGGCCTATGAAGTGCACAAGGTCAGCTTCGACAACGATGACCAGCTCAGCCCTGAGTTCATCTCGCTCAGCGCCAACAACAAGATCCCCGCCATCCTCGACCCCAACGGCCCGGGCGGGCGGCCACTGCCTTTGTTCGAGTCGGGGGCGATCCTGCAGTACCTGGCAGAGAAAAGTGGACAACTGCTCAGTCAGGACCCCGCCCAGCGTTACCAGACCCTGCAGTGGCTGATGTTCCAGATGGGCGGTATCGGGCCGATGTTCGGCCAGGTCGGCTTCTTCCATTTCTTTGCCGGCAAGGAGTACGAGGACAAGCGCCCGCGGGACCGTTATGTCAATGAGTCCAAGCGCCTGCTGGGTGTGCTGGATCGGCATCTTGAAGGTCGGGAGTGGATGGTCGACGCGTACAGCATTGCCGACATCGCGATTTTCCCGTGGGTGCGCAACCTGGTGGAGCGTTACAACGCCCGTGAGCTGGTGGGCTTCGACCAGTTCAAGGAAGTGCAGCGGGTGCTGGCGGCGTTCCTTGAGCGGCCAGCGGTGCAGCGCGGTCTTAAAATTCCGGGTTGATGTTGCCTGTGCGGGCCCTATCGCCGGCAAGCCAGCTCCCACAGATACTGCGCAGGGCTTGAGGCTGATGCGGTTCTTGTAGGAGCTGGCTTGCCTGCGATGGGCTGCGAAGCAGCCCCTTTGTCACTGACAGGCATGAGGGTTTACCCGCGAATGCGGCGGTAATCCCAGCATCGCATTCGCGGGTAAACCCCCACAGGAGGCGGCGTACAGATTCAGAAAATATGGCTCAGCAGCCAGTACAGGCTGCCGGCCAGCAGCATTGCCGCCGGCAGCGTCAGCACCCAGGCCATCAGCAGATTGACCAGCGTGCGCTGCTGAATCCCCGACCCATTGGCCACCATGGTCCCGGCCACGCCGGAGCTCAGCACATGGGTGGTCGATACCGGCAGCCCGAACATGTCCGCTGCGCCAATGGTGCACATCGCCACTACTTCGGCCGAAGCACCCTGGGCATAGCTGAGGTGCGTCTTGCCGATCTTCTCGCCCACCGTCACCACAATGCGCCGCCAGCCGACCATGGTCCCCAGTCCCAGCGCGATGGCCACGGCCACCTTCACCCACAACGGGATGTAGCGGGTGGCGTCGTCCAACTGGGTCTTGAACAGCTGCACATGGCTGCGGGTATCCGCATCGAACCTCACCAACTGGTTTTTCTCGATCAGGCGGATGGCTTCGCTGGTCAGGTACATGTCGTTGCGCACGTTGGCCATGGCTTCGGCCGGTACGCGCTTGAGCGAGCCGTAGCCTTTGACCTCTTCGCCGATCATCCCGCTCAGCGCCGCCAGCGCCGGTACCAGTTGCGGGCTGGCCTTGGGCTCGGCAATGAACGCGGCCAGTGCCTGGCGCGGGTCGGCCGGGGCCGGTTGCGGCGCACTGCGCACCAGCGCCTGGCGGGTCACCTCAGCGACGGCGGAAAACTGCAGGGCCTGCTCATTGGGCATGGTTTTGTTCAGCGCATAGGCCATCGGCAGGGTGCCGACCAGAATCAGCATGATCAGGCCCATGCCTTTCTGCCCGTCATTGGAGCCATGGGCAAAGGACACCCCGGTGCAGGTCAGAATCAGTACGCCACGGATCCACCACGGTGGTGGTGTCTGGCCTTCCGGCGCCTGGTACAACGCCTTGCGCTTGACCAGTGCGCGCAAGGCCAGCAGCAATAGGGCGGCGCAGGCAAAGCCGAGCAGTGGCGAGAACAACAGCGCATAACCAACCTTGCTGGCCTGGGCCCAGTCCACGCCGCTGGTGCCGTCACGTCCATGCATCAGCGCATTGGCCACTCCCACGCCGATGATCGAACCGATCAGGGTGTGCGAGGACGACGCCGGCAGGCCCAGCCACCAGGTGCCCAGGTTCCAGATGATCGCCGCCAGCAGCAGGGCGAAGACCATAGCGAAGCCGGCCGAGGAGCCTACCTGCAGAATCAGCTCTACCGGCAGCAGGGCGATGATGCCGAATGCCACCGCACCACTGGAGAGCAGTACGCCGAGGAAGTTGCACAGCCCCGACCACACCACCGCGACCGGTGCTGGCAACGAGTGGGTGTAGATTACGGTGGCCACCGCGTTGGCGGTGTCATGGAAGCCATTGACGAACTCGAAGCCCAAGGCAATCAACAGCGCCAGGCCCAGTAGCAGGAACGGCGTGATCGTAGTGATAACCGTGCCGCTGGCGCTCACGTCCTGTTTCAGGCTCCAGGCGGTGTAGGCGATACCGGCAAGCAGCAGGCCCAAGAACAATACCAGGGTGGCACGCCCAGGCTTGTGGGCAAGCTGCGGGCTGGAATCGCGTTGGGCCAGTTGCCGCTGGCTGGCCAGTGACGGGGTTGCCATGGGGGCTCCGGTTGGCGTCGGGCGAGGTGCCGAAGGCCTTGAGCATAGAAACTATTCGTTGCCAGGCCGTGACCTCGATCAATGAATTATCTAGTCTCAAGACAGACGGTAACTGCGGGAGAAAACCATGATTCGCTGCAAGCGTGTCTACGATGCGGTCGAGGACCAGGATGGCCAACGGGTGCTGGTCGACCGCCTGTGGCCGCGTAACAAACGCAAGGAAGACTTGCACGGGCAGTGGTTACGCGAAGTGGCACCCTCGGATGAATTGCGCAAGGCGTTTCACCAGGGGGACGTGGATTTTGCCGGTTTCACCCAGCGCTATCAGCAGGAGCTGGCGGCCCACCCCGAGCACTGGTACCCACTGCTGGACCTGGCTGGAAAGGGCACGCTGACACTGCTTTATGCGGCCAAGGACACCGAGCACAACAATGCCCGGGTACTGGCCGAATGGCTGGAGGATGAACTGGATAGGCGTGGGCCTGGCAGTTCGCCCGTGTGTTATGCCAATGACCGATAATGACGCTACCGGCCCCATCGCCGGCAAGCCGGCTCCCACAGGTACAGCACCGCTTTCGAGTTTATCGCCGTACCTGTGGGGGCTGGCCTGCCGGCGACAGGGTGGGCCTGGCAAACCCAGGAGCCCGATTCATGATGCAACTGGAACTGACCCCCGCCAACGACAGCCACTGCACCTTCGCCCGTGACCTCACGCGCCGCGCCATGCTGCCGTACTATCGCGAATACGACCTGCTATGGATCGAGGAAGCCTTCGATGAAGCCTGGGGCTGGCGCGAGCAGTGGCTGGTGACCGAAGGCGACACCCTGTTGGGCTTCTGCAGCCTCAGCCAGGATCGCCAGGCGCTGTTCATCCGCGAACTGCACCTGCTGCCCGAGCACCGCCGGCGTGGTGTCGGCAGTTGGGTGCTGAAGGAACTGGTGTCGTGGGCCAGGCAACGGCGCCTGCCGTTGTTGCGGCTGATGGTGTTTCGCAGCAACCCCGCGCGCCTGCTGTACCAGCGCCATGGCTTTGTCGAAATGGGTGAAGACGAGTGCTTTGTGCGCATGCAGCGAACGATCGATTGGTAACGCAACAGCGGCCAAAAAGCCCCAGCAAATAGTGTGGTCTCTCAGCGTTGACCGTCAGGCGTTTCTGACGGAAGGAATGCGTTAGGCCCGCCGTGAAAAATTTTGTTAAGGTGGCGGGATCCAATCGCCCTGCTGACGAGGTGTGTGCTTGATTAGGGTCTTAGTGGTCGATGATCACGATCTGGTACGAACCGGTATTACACGCATGCTGGCCGACATCGATGGCCTGCAGGTGGTGGGTGAGGGGGATTCGGGCGAGTCGGCACTCAAGCTGGCCCGTGAGCTGAAGCCGGACGTCGTGCTGATGGACGTGAAAATGCCCGGTATCGGCGGCCTGGAGGCTACCCGCAAGTTGCTGCGCAGCCACCCGGACATCAAGGTGGTTGCCGTGACCGTTTGCGAGGAAGACCCGTTCCCCACGCGCCTGCTGCAGGCCGGCGCCGCCGGCTACCTGACCAAGGGCGCTGGGCTCGACGAGATGATCCAGGCCATCCGCCTGGCCTTTGCCGGCCAACGCTATATCAGCCCACAGATTGCCCAGCAGTTGGCGCTGAAGCCGTTCCAGCCGCAGGGCTCGCCGTTCGATGCGCTGTCCGAACGGGAAATCCAGATTGCCCTGATGATCGTCGGCTGCCAGAAAGTGCAGATTATCTCGGACAAGTTGTGCCTCTCGCCCAAGACCGTCAATACTTACCGATATCGGATCTTTGAAAAACTCTCGGTCACCAGCGACGTCGAACTGACCTTGCTGGCCGTTCGCCACGGTATGGTCGACGCAAGCCTGTAAACCTCATGTCCCAAGTTTTCGATGCCAGCGCATTCCTGGCGACCTGCAGTGGTCGCCCGGGCGTCTACCGAATGTTCGACGCCGAAGCCCGGCTGCTTTACGTGGGCAAGGCCAAGAACCTCAAGAAGCGCCTGGCCAGCTATTTCCGCAAGACCGGCCTGGCGCCCAAGACCGCCGCGCTGGTGGCGCGCATCGCCCAGCTCGAAACCACCATCACCGCCAACGAAACCGAGGCGCTGCTGTTGGAGCAGAACCTGATCAAGGAATGGCGGCCGCCGTACAACATCCTGCTGCGCGACGACAAATCCTACCCCTACGTGTTTCTTTCCGACGGCGAGTTCCCACGCCTGGGCATTCACCGTGGGGCGAAAAAGGCCAAGGGCCGATACTTTGGCCCGTACCCCAGCGCCGGGGCCATTCGCGAAAGCCTCAGCCTGCTGCAAAAGGCCTTTTCGGTGCGCCAGTGCGAAGACAGCTACTACGCCAACCGCACCCGGCCGTGCCTGCAGTACCAGATCAAACGCTGCAAGGGGCCCTGCACGGGCTTGGTGACTGCCGAGGAATATGCCGAGGACGTGCGCCACTCGGTGATGTTCCTGGAAGGGCGCAGCCAGCAATTGGGCAACGAGCTCAATGCCGAGATGGAAAAGGCCGCCATGGCCCTCAATTTCGAGAAGGCCGCCGAACTGCGCGACCAGATCGCCCTGTTGCGCCGTGTCCAGGACCAGCAGTACATCGAAGGCGGCAGCGGCGATGTCGACGTCATCGCTGCCTTCGTCAACCCCGGCGGCGCCTGTGTGCACCTGATCAGCGTGCGCGGCGGGCGAGTGCTGGGCAGTAAGAACTTCTTCCCCCAGGTGGGCATCGAGGAGGAGGTGGCCGAAGTGATGGCCGCGTTCCTGTCGCAGTACTACCTGGGCAATGCCGAGCGCGAACTGCCGGGTGAACTGATCGTCAACGTGGTGCACGAAGACTTCGCAGCTATCAGCGAGGCCCTGCACACCCTGCGTGGCCGCGAGCTGACCATCAGCCACCGGGTACGCGGTACCCGCGCTCGCTGGCAGCAACTGGCGGTGACCAACGCCGAGCAGGCGCTCAATGCCCGCCTGGCCAACCGCCAGCACATGGCCGCACGTTTCGAAGCCCTTGCCGAAGTGCTTGGCCTGGACGAAGTGCCGCAGCGCCTGGAGTGCTACGACATCAGCCACTCCAGCGGCGAGGCCACCGTGGCCAGCTGCGTGGTATTCGGCCCCGAAGGCCCGCTCAAGTCCGACTACCGCCGCTTCAACATCGAAGGTGTCACTGCGGGCGACGACTACGCTGCCATGCACCAGGCCCTGATCCGCCGCTACGGGCGGATCAAGGACGGCGAGGGCAAGCTGCCCGACGTGTTGCTGGTGGACGGTGGCAAAGGCCAGCTGAACATGGCCCGCGATGTGATGCAGGAGCTGGGTTTCAGTGACCTGACCCTGCTTGGCGTGGCCAAGGGCGTGACCCGCAAGGCCGGTTTCGAAACCCTGTACCTGAACGACGTGCACCATGAATTCACCCTCAAGGGCGACTCATCGGCCTTGCACCTGATCCAGCAGATCCGCGACGAAGCCCACCGCTTCGCCATCACCGGCCACCGCGCCCGCCGCGGCAAGGCCCGCCGGGTGTCCAGCCTGGAGGATGTGGCCGGGGTAGGGCCCAAGCGCCGCCGCGACCTGCTGAAACATTTCGGCGGCCTGCAGGAGCTCAACCGCGCCAGCGTCGACGAAATCGCCAAAGCCCCCGGCATCAGTAAAAAGCTTGCCGAGTCGATTTATGCCAGCCTGCATAGCGAGTAGAATGCCGGGCTCAACTTGCGGCCAGTCGTACCGATGAATATTCCAAACCTGCTCACCGTTCTACGCGTCCTGCTCATCCCGATCTTCATCCTGCTGTTCTATATGCCCTACCATTGGAGCTACATAGCCGCCAGCAGCGTGTTCGCCGTCGCCGCCGCCACTGACTGGCTGGATGGCTACCTGGCGCGTCGCCTGCAACAAAGCACGCCGTTCGGCGCCTTCCTCGACCCGGTGGCCGACAAGCTGATGGTGGCGGTGGCCCTGGTGCTGCTGGTGCAGACCCACGCCAACTTCTGGCTGACCCTGCCGGCCGCGGTGATCATCGGCCGCGAGATCGTGGTTTCGGCATTGCGCGAGTGGATGGCCGAACTGGGCGCGCGGGCGCATGTGGCGGTGTCCAACCTGGGCAAGTGGAAGACCGCGGCACAGATGCTGGCGCTGGTGATTCTGCTGGCCAACCCGCCGGGCGTGACGTTCTGGGTAATCCTGGGTTATGCGCTGCTGCTGGTGGCGGCGGGGCTGACACTGTGGTCGATGGTGCACTACCTGCTGGCTGCCTGGCCGCACCTGCGCGAAGGCTCGGAGCAGAAATAAAAGTTTTTTTGAATCAAGGGGTTGACGCCGTTTTAGATATCGCTAGAATGGCACCCATCACGACGCGGGAATAGCTCAGTTGGTAGAGCACGACCTTGCCAAGGTCGGGGTCGCGAGTTCGAGTCTCGTTTCCCGCTCCAGTTATAGATCTACAGAGTTCCATGGAAGTCTGTAAGTCGTTGAAAAAAGGGCCGAAAGGCCCTTTTTTCGTTCCAGCGAAAACCACCGAAAACCGGGGGTAGCCGGACAAAATGAGTCCAGAAATGAGTCCAGAATTGGAAATCGGCTCATTCGGTTTTCCGGTGGAGCAGGGCAGGTAACGAGACGAGCATTTGGCCTCTGACAGATTCAGGAGGTCACTATGGCACTCACGGAAATGGCGATTCGGCATGCTCGAGTCACCGCCAAGGAGTACACGCTCGCAGACAGTGATGGCTTGTTCCTCAATGTCACTGCCCAAGGCAGCAAGATCTGGCACTTCCGTTACTACTGGGAGGGCCGGCAGAAGCGCATGTCCTTCGGCAGTTACCCACAGGTGGGCCTGCGTGACGCGCGGGAGCGGCGAGACGAGGCACGAGCGCTCATCGCTCAGGGATACAATCCCTGTGAACAGCGCAAGCAGCAGCGTGTGGCCGTGCGCCTTGCCAATGATCAAACCTTCGATGCTGTCTTTGAGCAGTGGATTGCCTTTCGTAGGCTGAGTCTCAAAGAAGGGCGACAAAGCACGCTGTCGCAGATCCTGCGCATTTTTGCCAAAGACATACAGCCCTACATTGGCGAGCAGTCGATCCATGAGATCAATCGGCATGTGCTCATGGATCTGCTCAGCCGTATCGAATGCAGGAAGGCCTTCACAACTGCAGAGAAGTGCCGGACCTGGCTCAATCAGTTGTTCCGCTACGCACTGGTGCGCATAGCGGGCCTTGAGCACAATCCTGCCGCAGATCTCGATGTGGTGGCGGTGCCCAAACCGCCGGTGGAGCATAACCCGTTCCTACGCATGGAGGAGCTTCCGCATTTCTTGGGCAAGCTGCGTGCGTTTCGCGGCTCGCAACAGACACAACTCGGTATCCGCTTGTTGCTGTTGACCGGAGTGCGTACCGGTGAATTGCGTTTGGCGACGCCCGATCAGTTCGACCTAGAGCGATGCCTTTGGATCATCCCGCCGGAAGTGGTCAAGCAGCTCCAGCTCAAGATGCGCAAAACGCGCCGTCAAACCACCAAGGTGCCACCCTATATCGTCCCGCTGTCTATCCAGGCGGCCGAAGTCGTGCGCCTGTTGCTGGATCAGGTGGTTCCTGCTCAACGGTATTTGCTCTCCCATCGAAGCGATCTGAGCAAGCGCATCAGCGAAAATACGCTGAACAGCGCGTTGCGACGTATGGGCTTTGCTGACCGGCTTACGGGGCACGGTGTGAGGGCCACGATCTCAACGGCGCTCAATGAGATCGGCTACCCGAAGATTTGGATCGATGCGCAACTTTCACATGCTGATCCGGACAAGGTGAGCTCGGCGTACAACCATGCGGAGTACGTCGAGCAACGCCGTACGATGATGCAGGACTGGGCCAATCGGTTAGATCTCTGGTTGCAGGGACACGCCAAGGCGGCGAGCTCGCCGTTGACCATTCGGTTGGAAGGGGCATCGCAGCTGTCACTTGGGCTGCAGGGTTTACCTCTTGCTCCCGTACGTAGTGGCATGAATCCAGGAATGAACTCAATGCCCGCTGAAGGCTGCAAGCCCCTAGCGGATCGGGTCGGCGCATCGGAAGCGTCTGCTGTTCGGCTGGTTTCTGATATCCAGCGGACTCGTGCGGAAATGCTTGAAACCTATGAGGCTGCGACCAATCTACCTCTCCTGACTTTTGCTCGCCTGGCCGGAAAGTCGCGAGATCAAATCAACCGTGATATCAAGGCACGACGTCTGTTGTCACTTAGTTTGGGCAATCGAGGCCAGCGTATTCCTGACTGGCAGCTGGAACCACTGAAGCACAAGCTGGTTCTCGCCATCTTCAAATCGTTGCCTCAGCTTGACGTTTGGGAAGTCTATCGTCTGCTTAGTGAACCACACCATCGGCTGAGAGGGCGTACGCCGCTCGATGTTGTGCAACCAGCGAACTTTGAGGCCACCTTGTCCTCATTGATTCGGGGACGAGAATCAGCATAGCTTGTCTGCTGTCCATTCTATCCTTGCATGGGGTGCAAGGGGTCGAGTGTTCGAATCACTCCGTCCCGACCAAAAAACTCCAAAGAATCCAGTCACCTAGCGGTGACTGGATTTTTTTATGGCTGACCTATTTCCCTCGGTATAGATTTTTACCCCACTTTTTACCCCACCGATTTTTCGCTACTCGAGCGGAGTGGGATGGGAGCTTATGGTTCAGCAGACCTGTTCGCTCAATCGTCTACTGCGAGAGTCAGAGAATGGACAGGAGGCCTCCCTCCAGGTGGCAATTCAAGAGTTCGAATCTCTACGCTTCCGCCACTAACTCTCATTAAGGCCCTGATTTTTCGGGGCTTTTTTGTGCCTGTGCGTTTTTGGTCCCCCATCTGGTCCTGAACTGGCCTAATGATTTTGGACACCTTCTTCGGGCGCTATGATGGCGCCCAATTGGAGGCAAAATCAGTGCGAAAATCTTATTCGAAAGAACACAAAATCCAAGCAGCTGAAATGGTGCTGGACGGTGGCCAGTCAGTTCCTGAGGTATGTGAAATCCTCGGGATTGGCCGCACAGCTCTTCGCCGGTGGGTTGACCAGGTACGGCAGGAGAGAGAGGGGAAAGTTCCGGCTGGTGCAAAGGCTATTACCCCGGAGCAGCGACGAATCGAGGAGCTGGAAAGCCTGGTTCGTCAAAAGGATCGGGATATCGAAATCCTAAAAAAGGCCAGTGCTCTCCTGCTTCGGGACTCCAAAGATCGTTCTCGCTGATCAACGAGCTGAGTGAGCATTACGGTGTTGTCGACTGCTGTCGCGTGCTTGGGGTCAAGCGCAGTAGTTTCTATGCATGGCGCAAACGCCAAGGGCGTGAAAATCCTGAGAGGGATGCTCTACGTTCGCGTGTAATCAACCTTTTCAATGCGTCTCGAGGCTCCGCAGGATCACGCACTCTGATGCAGGAGCTACGGCGTGAAGGCCATGAAGTCGGGCGTTACAAAGTGCGCGCGCTTATGCGTGAGGCTGGCCTGAAATGCCGGCAGCGCAGGCCGCATCGGTATCGCTCATCAGGTACAGAAGCACTGATTGCGGAAAACCAACTGAAGCGAAACTTCAAAGTTTCGACTATCAACGAGGTTTGGTGTGGGGATGTGACTTACATCCAGGTTGGCAGGCGCTGGCTGTACTTGGCCGCAGTAATCGACTTGTACGCACGCCGAGTTGTGGGCTGCGGGTCACGAATGCGTAGTCGAAAGACGCGATTCCCACCTCCGTTACCTTTTGGTTCGAGCGTATAAGCCATTTCCGCTCGTTCAACTTAACGACCGTTGCGCAGATTCACATGCGTTCACCATACCGACTATCTAGCCCTTGTCCGGCCATGGCTGCCAGAAGGGTACGCCTCTCACGATTGGTACCCCGCACCTCACGGTGCCTCGTTCCATTGTCAAAGGCGCTCTTGATTCAGCCTTCTAGATTCACCCGGTGACACGGGTGGTTCCCGCAGAAGGGAACAACTTCATTAAGCGACTTCGTGTCGCACCTCGACTTGGTTGTTGTCGATGGGCACAGCTCCATCGTCCAGGTAGCGCGTCAGCGCTACCCAGCGTTTCAGGCTGTAGTCGAGGGCCTTGGCTGTGGCTGAGCCGTTAGGCACCAGGTCACGCTGGGCCAACATCCAGTCATGCAGCGTTTTGAGGATCGGCACCGCCATTTCCTGACGTATTCGCCAACGATCTTCATCACTCATGTCCCACGCTTGGCGTTCGACCTCATACAAGCCGCTGATCGAGTGCAGCGCTTGTTCGGCCAACTGACTCTTGTTCGCCACGTGCAGATCGAAAAACTTGCGGCGGGCGTGGGCCATGCAGCCGATTTCAGTGATGCCTTGCTCAAAACCAGCTTTGTAGCCAGCGAAGTCATCGCAGACCAACTTGCCGTTCCAGGCGCCCAGGAAGTTGCGCGCATGTTCGCCTGCACGGCTTGGGCTGAAGTCGTAAACCACGGCTTTGAGCGCTGAAAACGGTGTGCTGCTGTAGGCCCAGACGTAGGCCCGGTGAGTTTTCTTCTCGCCTGGCGCAAGCATTTGCACCGGTGTTTCATCGGCGTGGATCACGCCCTGGTTCAGCACCGCTTCACGCAGTGCATCGACCAGCGGCTGGAGCCGCACGCCGGTTTGTCCGACCCACTGGGCCAAGGTCGAGCGAGCAATTGCCAGCCCGGCGCGGCCAAAGATTTTCTCCTGCCGGTACAGCGGCAAGTGATCGGCAAACTTGGCCACCATGACGTGGGCCAGCAAGCCTGCGGTCGGGATACCTTTGTCGATAACCTGCGCCGGCACCGGCGCCTGGATCAGTGTTTCGCACTGACGGCAGGCCCATTTACCACGCACATGTTGCTCGACCGTGAATACCCCTGGCGTGTAATCCAGCTTCTCGCTGACGTCTTCGCCGATGCGTTGAAGTTGGCAGCCACAGGCGCACTGGGTGTTTTCTGGTTCGTGACGAATCACCGTGCGTGGAAACTGCGGCGGCAATGGCGCACGTTTTGGCGATTGTCGTGGCTCGGCCTGTGACGAAGCGGGAAGAAGCTGTTTCAGCTCTGCCTCAATAGCTTCAAGGTCTGTATCGAGCAGGTCATCCAGCAAGCTGCCTTGCGCCGGGCTGATTTGCTCACTGCGCTTTGCAAACTTGTGGCGTTTGAGCAGGGCGATTTCGAACTTGAACTGTTCGATGAGGGTTTCATCGTTCTGGATCTTCCTGCTCATCGCCTCGACCTGGGACTGCAACTGCAACGCCTGTGCCGCCAAGGCACGAAGCTGTTCCGGAGTCATCTGGTCGAGGTTGGGCGAGAAAGTCATGCCGCGGATTGTGCCAGAGCACGCCTGAAACGACGACAAGCAGACAGGTCAAATGGCCGGCGATTACAGCATGCTGATCACACCGCCTGCGCCGACTCGTTGCCACGGCAGGCCCAGTACCAACGCTTGGAGTTGCTCGCTGTCGAGTTCGACCTCGCAGCCATGGCGAATGCCGGGCCAGTGGAACTTGCCTTGATTTAGTCGTCGCGCTGCGAGCCATATACCGACGCCGTCATGCACCAGCACTTTCATTCGGTTAGCCCGGCGATTGGCGAACAGATAAGCGCAGTGCGGCTTCGCCGCACCGAACACCGCGATCACTCGGGCCAATGCCGTTTCGGTGCCGGCGCGCATGTCCATCGGCTCGGTGGCCAGCCAGATTGCATCGATGCGGATCATTGAGCGACAGCTCGGATAAATTGCGCGCAGCCCTCGGGGTCTGAGGTTGGCCATTTAACGGTGATCACTTGGCCGGCCATGGGCAACTCGATGATCACTGACGCTTCGGCTGGCCGTTTAGGTGCGGCTTTTAGTGGGACGAATGCCGGTAGTGAAGTCGCTGCGGGCTGATCTCGATAGAGCGGCAGCCACTTGCGGATGACGTTGGCATTGATGCCGTGGCTGATGGCGACACTGGATACGGTCGCCCCAGGTTGCAGGCATTCCTGAACGACCTGGGCTTTGAAGGGTTTCGGATAAGAGCTTCGTTGGCGCATGGAAATCCTGGCGATAAGGGCGATCGCGTCCGCTTAAAAATACGCGGACACCATCGCCCTTAAAGCTGGAGTTCGGAAGGTGCGTTCGCCGGACGCTTAGAGCGCCAGTTAAAGCTGGCGGAGGATAGTCGATGAAAGTTCGATACTGGTAAGAAATGGCGAAT
>NZ_JYKS01000041.1 GCF_000935045.1 Pseudomonas sp. 10-1B | reverse complement strand
CGCTCGCGCGGCGCGAGCGCTGGGCAAATGATTTTCAGCGGTATTTGTGAAACACCACACTAGCATGTATCCGAAAATGCTTGAGTGTTCCGGTTTTTCCTTGCCTAACCTGGTAGGCGAGATAGTCGATTATGCGGTTGTAGGGAATGCGTGCGATCGACTATAGAAGACCGCGATTGCGCCGGGCTTCAAGAAATGAAACGATCGAATCCCGGCCCTCTGAAAGGTGCCTGGCTAGGTACTGTTGGGCCGCGACGCGGTCGCCCCGCTCGCATGCGCTCAAGATATTTCGGTGATCAAGCTGCGATTGCCTGTGATAATCGAGATTGGTCAATAAGAATCGGAGATGACGGTCCACTGAGTCGTGTAGTGATTTGATCAGTGCCAGCAATCGAGGTCGCTCTGCCTTCGAGTACAGCATGTAATGGAATTTCTCATTCAGCTCGCTGAGCAGGTGTGGTTCAGTAATAATCTCCATTTCACTGATGATTTCATGCAGCGAAGTAAAATCGCTTTCAACGATATTGTCAAAGCTAAAGTCGAGTGCTGTGCACTCGGCCATGATTCGCATGTCATAGATTTCGGCAATATCTGCAATTGTCATGACTGCAACAGAAGCGCCCTTATGCACTTCATAGGTTACGAGCCCTTCAGCTTCAAGTTGTCTGATGGCATCTCTGATCGGCATACGGCTTAAGCCGAATTTTAATGCTAGCTCTTCTTGACGCAGCGGCGTCCCTTCAGCTATCGCTCCCGACAATATAGCTTCGCGCAGTGACTCCACGACAAATCCCATAGCAGTCTTATGACGATGCTTTTCGGGAACATGAAAATTGTCGAGAGCGTTAGGCATAATGATCTCCGGGTCCAGCAAGGGTCAGGGCGGTGGCGAAGGTATCACAGAGTCTTTTAGGCTGCCAGAATATAGAGTTCGGCTCTTCTATATTGATTGACGGGTAGCAGCAGGCGGGAATGGTTCACTGCGGTGTAGAAAATCCAATGATACTCGCGTCAGTGATCCTGAGCGTCTATCTGATTGTATGTAGCGCACGCAACTGTATTGAGGCGGGCCTCTTCGCAGATGAACCTGCCCCCTGGGGACGGCGCCGTCTTCGACAGCGGTGAGATACTTGGAGCGGCCTTGTCTCGCGCAAGGGTCGCTCCTACAAGGGGCGCGCGGCAGTGTTGAGTGTCACCTGCGGCGCTTTGCATTCATTCGGATTGCCCGGTTGCAGGTATGGCATGAGTATCGGCGCCATACCCTTGAGCACCTGCACCGGCAGCGCCGAGGTGAACTTGAATGCCTCTGCCGAGCGCCCTGGCACGAAGGCGGTCAAGGTGCCGAAGTGGTTGTCGCCCAGGAAGAACACGAAGGTGGCGGTACGGTTGAGCGAACGCGAGCCGATCAGCCGGCCGCCGGCACCGAAGCTTTCAATGCGGTTGTCACCCGTACCGGTTTTGCCGCCCATCACCAGTGGCGTGCCGTCCTGCAGCTTGAAACTGCCGGAAATACGCCGCGCGGTACCCGCGTCTACCACTTGCGACATGGCGCCTTTGAGCGCGCGCGCCACCTCGACCGGCAGAATTCGCACGCCCCGGTCCGGGTCGCTGATCAGCTTGGTCTCGTAAGGTGTGTTGGCCGCAAAATGCAAGGTGTCGATACGCAAGGTCGGCAGGCGCACGCCGTCGTTCTGGATGATGCCGACCAGCTCGGAAAGGGCGGCGGGGCGGTCGCCCGAGCTGCCGATGGCGGTGGCCAGCGAGGGCACCAGGTGGTCGAACGGATAGCCAACGCGCTTCCAGCGCTGGTGGATGTCGAGGAAGGCTTCGATCTCGACCATGGTGCGGATGCGGCTGTCGCGAGCGCCCTGGTGGCGGCTTTTGAACAGCCAGCCATATACCTCCTGGCGCTCGAAGCGGCTGGCGTTGACCATTTCGGTCAAGGTCGAACTCGGGTTCTTCAGCAGGTAGCCAAGCAGCCACAGGTCCAGCGGGTGGACCTTGGCGATGTAGCCCTGGTCAGGCAGGTTGTACTTGCCTGGGCCGTAGGCGTCGTACATCTCGGACAGGCGGCCATCGCTCAGCTTGCCCAAGGCGATCTTGTCTCCCTTCATGTGGGCGCGGACGAAGGCATTGAAGGTTTCCTGGCCGGCTTCGGGGAACAGGTAGCGGTGTACCGCCGCCAGCCGTTGCGGGGTCACGCGCATGCTGTCGAGGAAGGTATCCAGGCGCTGCTGCGAAGTTTTGCGCTGGTATTTCCTCCAGAACCGCATCAGGTAGCTGGTGCCTTCCTTGTCGGCGAACCGGGCCAGGTATTCCTGGCGGCGCGGGTCGGAATCGTCCTTGAGCAACGGCACGCGGTTGTACGGCTGCTGATAAGTCACATAGCGCACCAGGTCGCGCATCAGGCGGATGAACGGCAGGTTGATCGATTCTCGCAGGGCATCCTTGAGCGTAGGGTTGCGGTTGTTGTCTTCCTTGCGGAAGTTGTTGAACACGTGCATGCCGCCGCCGGTGAAGAAGGCTTCGCCCGTGTTGGCCGAATACTTGCGCTCCAGCGCGGCGTCGAGCATGGCATCCAGGCTCTGGTTCTTGCTGTTCTGCGCCAGCCATTCCAGCGACCACTGGGTGATGCGGTCGAGTTCGGCGACTTCGACTTTCTTCAATTCGGCGGCGGGCTTGCCGGCATACTTGTCGTGCAGTTCGGCGATGATCTCCAGATAAGTGGTGAGCACCCGCAGCTTGGCTGTCGAGCCCAGCTCCAGCTTGCTGCCTTCGTTGATGTCGAAGGGCTGGTTGGTGCTGTCGGTCTGTACCCGCACGCGCGAGCCGTCGGCGGTGCGCTCGAACAAGGTGAAGCTATAGCTCACTTGGTCGGTGGTCTTGCTGGTCAGCAGGCGTTCGCCGATCAGGCCGATCTGCGCAGCGAACGCGGGGTCGGCAAGGTTTTTCAGGTATTGGCTGACTTGTAGCTGCAGGTCGGCCTGCAGGGTGCTGGTGGCCGACAGGTCAAGGCGGTCGAGGTCGTACAGTGGGCGGTTGAGCATGGCCGCCAGGCGGTTGCGCGCCAGGCTGATGCCCTTGTTGGTGACGATCGGCACCATGGTCGGTTGCGCCACCCAGTCGCGGTACAGCGCTTTGCTGGCCAGCGCGGCATCGGCCAGCGGCTGCTCGATGACATTGTTGGCGGCGAGCACACGGATGTGCGCATCGGTCAGTTCGGCCAGTTCGACCCGGCCCTTGGACAGGTAATGCGAGGGCCGGCGCTGGGCAATCATCAGCGACAACACCTGGCGCAGGGCCAGGCCGCGTGTGGCCATGCTCTCGGGGTCAGTAGCGGTAGAGGTCAGGGCCTGGTTGACCTGGTCGAAATCGGCGCCGTACCACACCCGCAGGCCTTCGGCCATGCCATGCACCTCGCCATGCCCTGGCACCGCCGACAGCGGCACGCTGTTGAGGTAGTCGCGCACGATGCGTTGGCGCGCCTCGGTGGTGTCGGGGCCGCCCTGGTAGGCGCGCACGCTGGCGGAAATCATCTGGCGGATCTTCTCGGCGCCGGAGACCGTCAGGCCGTCTGGTGAATGGCGGTATTTTTCCAGTTGGGTGGCCAGGGTGCTGCCGCCAGCCGACTGGCCGGGCAAGGCCAGGTACTTGGCCACCTGGCTGTAGGCGGCCTTGGCGAAGCGCGGCCAGTCCACCGCCGGGTTGTTGCGCGGGTCCGTGGTGTCGAGCAGGTCGCGGTTCTCGATGAACAGCAGGCTATTGACGATCACGGGGGGGATCGCCGCAAAGTCCGGGTACAGGTGCTGCGGGTAGTTGTACTGGTACAGCGTGTCGCCGCGGCAGTCGGTGATCGACAGGCCGGCCTGGATCTTCTCGATATAGGGGGCGAACAGCCCATGATCGACGTAGTTCATCAACGCCGGCGAGAATTTCACCTGCTCGCTGATCAGGTAGTCGCGCTTGAGCAGGCGCGGCAGGAATTCGCCCAGCGCGCTGTAGCCCAGGCGTTTGTCGAATGGCCCGTCACCGGGGTAGACGATGGCATCGCTGGGGCCCGGCTGCAGCGAATAGGTGAGGGTGGCGGCCAGCTTGCTGAATTCACGCGACTGCAGGTTGGAGCTGCGGAATTCGTCGTAGGCGGCGAAGCCGATGGCCACCAGCCCTACCAGGAGGATGAGGATGATCAGCCGCCACCATAGCCGACGCTGACGGGGTGACTTGGGTTGTGGCGTCTCGGCCGGAGGTATCTCGGGTGCTTCCGTTCTGCTTGGTTCCGATTGCCACAGTGCGCCCATAATCTTCTATCCGGCCAGGTATTTTCGTCTTGCTTGTCTGAAGCTTAGACGGTGGGCGGATGAGGTGAAAAATTTGTAGGAAGTGGAAAAAGGTGGTTTAGGGCTATGCGGCTTTGGTGTGGGTTTCTTCATTCGACCAGATTGCTATGGTGGCCGGGAGATTTTGGGGCCGCTGCGCAGCCCTTTCGCGACACAAGGCCGCTCCCACAGGAATGCACATAGCCTTGTGGGAGCGGCCTTGTGTCGCGAAAGGGCTGCGCAGCGGCCCCAGAGATCTTGCTGAATTTTCCTATTTATACAGCGAAAAACCCTACAACGGTCTTCCTATACTGCTCGCCCCCTTCGCCCTGCCGGGCGCTCTACCCCGGCATACGGGCCGGCCCACAAGGCCAGCCCGGCAAGCCAACGCCATGCCTATCGGCATGGCCGGTGCTGCACGAAGGTTAAATCCAATAACAAAATGAGGTTGTATTGCTATGCCAGTCGGCAACCACTCTGCCCACGGCCAGGCCGTTCAAGACGGCCCGCTCAAGCGTGAACTGGGCGAACGGCACATCCGCCTGATGGCGCTGGGCGCCTGTATCGGTGTCGGTCTTTTCCTGGGTTCGGCCAAGGCCATCGAAATGGCCGGCCCCGCCATCATGCTGTCCTACATCATCGGCGGCCTGGCCATCCTGGTGATCATGCGCGCTCTTGGCGAAATGGCCGTGCACAACCCTGTCGCCGGCTCCTTCAGCCGGTATGCCCAGGACTACCTCGGCCCCTTGGCGGGCTTCCTCACCGGTTGGAACTACTGGTTCCTGTGGCTGGTGACCTGCGTTGCCGAAATCACCGCGGTGGCCATCTACATGGGCATCTGGTTCCCCGACGTCCCCCGCTGGATCTGGGCCCTGGCGGCACTGGCCAGCATGGGCGCAGTCAACCTGGTGGCGGTGAAGGCCTTCGGTGAATTCGAATTCTGGTTCGCTCTGATCAAGATCGTCACCATCATCGCCATGGTCCTTGGCGGCATCGGCGTCATCGCCTTTGGTTTCGGCAATGACGGTGTGGCAGTGGGTATTTCCAACCTGTGGAGCAACGGCGGCTTCATGCCCAACGGCGTGACCGGCGTGCTGATGTCGCTGCAGATGGTGATGTTCGCCTACCTGGGCGTGGAAATGATCGGCCTGACCGCCGGCGAAGCACGCAACCCGCAGAAGACCATTCCGCAGGCCATTGGCTCGGTGTTCTGGCGCATCCTGCTGTTCTACGTCGGTGCGCTGTTCGTGATCCTGTCGATCTACCCGTGGAACGAAATCGGCAGCCAGGGCAGCCCGTTCGTCATGACCTTCGAGCGCCTCGGTATCAAGACTGCCGCTGGCATCATCAACTTCGTGGTCATCACCGCGGCGCTGTCGTCATGCAATGGTGGCATCTTCAGCACCGGGCGCATGCTCTACAGCCTGGCGCAGAATGGCCAGGCCCCGGCGGCCTTCGCCCGTACCTCGAAGAACGGCGTGCCGCGCAATGCGCTGTTGCTGTCGATCGGTGCGCTGCTGCTGGGCGTGCTGGCCAACTACCTGGTACCGGAAAAGGTCTTCGTCTGGGTGACCTCGATCGCCACCTTTGGCGCGATCTGGACTTGGGTGATGATCCTGCTGGCGCAGCTCAAGTTCCGTGCCGGGCTTAGCACTGCCGAGCGCCAGGGGTTGAAGTACCGCATGTGGCTGTGGCCGCTGAGCTCGTACCTGGCGCTGGCCTTCCTGGTGCTGGTGGTCGGTTTGATGGCGTACTTCGAGGATACCCGTGTGGCGCTGTACATCGGCCCTGCGTTCCTGGTGTTGTTGACGGTGCTGTACTACGCGTTGCGCCTGGCGCCGAAAGCGGAGCAGGGTGTGGCCAGTACCGCCTCCTGACTTGAGATAGCCGGGGCTGCTGCGCAGCCCATCGCCGGCAAGCCAGCTCCCACCCCGACCGCATTTGCGCTGTACCTGTGGGAGCTGGCTTGCCGGCGATGGGCCGCAGAGCGGCCCCGGGGCTCTATCAGGCCGCCACCTCGCTGTGCGGCTCGAAGCTGTCCGCCCTGGCCAGCTGCCACATGCGCGAATAGAACTGGCCATTCACCTCGCCGGTCAGCAACTCACCCGGCTTCAAGAACACATGCATCTGCGAGAACAGCTTGATCTCGGTGGCCGAGATGCGCCGCACCAAATGCTTGGCTTCCAGCTGCGCCGGGTGCTCCAGGCCTGCTGCCGCGAGCATTTCAGCCAGGGCACGCAAGGTGTTGTGGTGGAAGTTCAACACCCGTTGTGCCTTGTCCGGCACCACCAGGGCACGCTGGCGCAGCGGGTCTTGCGTGGCCACGCCGGTCGGGCACTTGTTGGTGTGGCAACTCTGCGACTGGATGCAGCCGATGGCGAACATGAAGCCGCGCGCCGAGTTGGCCCAGTCGGCCCCAATGGCCAGCACGCTGGCGATGTCGAAGGCGCTGACGATCTTGCCGCTGGCACCCAGCTTGATCTTGTCGCGCAGGTTCAGGCCGACCAGGGTGTTGTGCACGAACAGCAGCCCTTCGCGCAACGGCACGCCAATGTGGTCGGTGAATTCCACTGGCGCCGCGCCGGTGCCGCCTTCCTTGCCGTCGACGACGATGAAGTCAGGCAGGATGCCGGTTTCCAGCATGGCCTTGGCGATGCCCATGAACTCCCACGGGTGGCCCAGGCAGAACTTGAAGCCCACCGGTTTGCCGCCAGACAGCTCACGCAACTGGGCGATGAACTGCATCATCTCGATCGGCGTGGAGAAGGCGCTGTGGCGGGACGGCGAGATGCAGTCCTCGCCCATCAGCACGCCGCGGGTCTCGGCGATCTCCTGGGTGACCTTGTGCTTGGGCAGGATGCCGCCATGACCGGGCTTGGCGCCCTGGCTCATCTTGATTTCGATCATTCGCACCTGCGGGCTGCGCGCCTGGGCGGCGAAGCGTTCGGGGTCGAAGCGCCCGTCCGGCGTGCGGCAACCGAAGTAGCCACTGCCCAGTTCCCAGACCAGGTCGCCACCGTGCTCGCGGTGATAGGGGCTGATGCTGCCTTCCCCCGTGTCATGGTGGAAATTGCCCAGCTTGGCGCCCTGGTTGAGGGCGCGGATGGCATTGGCGCTGAGTGAACCGAAGCTCATCGCCGAAATGTTGAAGATCGACGCCGAATACGGCTGGCTGCACTGCGGCCCGCCGACGATGACCCGGAAGCTGGCCGGGTCGGCCAGCGGCGCCGGGCGCATGGAGTGGCCGATGAACTCGAAGCCGGACTCATACACGTCGATCAAGGTGCCGAAAGGTTTGTCCGAGGCTTCGTTCTTCGCCCGTGCATAAACCAGCGAGCGCTGGGCGCGGGAGAAGGGCAGGGCGTCGCTGTCGGCCTCCAGCAGGTACTGGCGGATTTCCGGGCGAATGGCCTCGACCAGGTAGCGGATGTTGCCCAGGATCGGGTAGTTGCGGCGTACCGCATGGCGTTGCTGCAGCAGGTCGAACAGGCCGATCAGGCTGAGGATGGCGGTGGTCAGGGTGAACGGCCACAACCATTCGTGGTGGCTGAAGGGCAGGCTCGCCAGGGTGAACAGCACGCAGGCGGCGAAGAAGGCATAGCGACTGAGAAGTGACAGGCTCATACAGGGTCCTTGCGATGGCGCGGTCAGGCTCAGGGCCTGGGGCAAACCCCGACCATAGCCCGCTTTGGGCAGTGCTGAAAATGAAAATCGGGGTAGCGAAAATCATTCTCGAATCGAGCCGAATTACTTGGGCGGGACGCATACCCCGTAGGAGCGGGTTTACCCGCGAATGCGTCGGTAGCCTCACCATCGCATTCGCGGGTAAACCCGCTCCTACAGGGTGTCGCGCAGCAGCTTCTGCCGCCAGCTCTCCTGCTCTTGCGCTGGCGCCTCGACCAGGTACGAATAACGACCGGCAATCCGCACCGCCACCGGCACCCCATCGCGATACAGCAGGCGGTTGCCAGTGACCGCCGGTACTTTCGCCCCTGGCAACAACGACCCGATCAGGTTCAGCGGGTCACTGGCACTCACCACCAGCAGCGCCCCGTCCGGTTCACGTCGTCTTACCTGTCGTAGCAGGCCCACCGCCTCCGGCAAGGCGAACTGTTCACCGGCCAGCCCGGCAATGAAGCGACCGCCACGGATCTCGCCGCGGGCCTCCAGGCGGTGATAGCAGCGCAACAGTTCCCGCCAGGGTGGCAGCACGTCACTCTCGCGCTCCAGCATCCGCCAGCAAACCACGCCATAGCGCCGTAGCAAGGCCCGGGCGATGTGCTCCAGGCGCTGCCCCTCATCCACGCTGCCCCGGCGCAGCAATGCCCAGCGCCCGGCATGGGACATGCTGCTGGACCGTGGCGGGTGGCCGCGTCGGCTGTTGCGTGATGTGCGCTTGGCCGCAGGGGTGATCAGGCTGCGCAGGCCGGTGAAGCTGTCGGCACCCACAAGGCTGGCACCTACCAGTTCCTGCAATGCCGTTTCCAGTTCGCTGGGCAGCAGGTGGGCATCCTCTGTCAGTTCGTCAAAAAACAGCGCGCCCTGCGCCTGCAGCACCTCATGCACGCGTTGCGCCCGCGCACCAAGGCTGTCCAGGGCTGGCACGGGGGCGAGGCTACGCCACAGGCTCAGGTGCTCGCGCGGCAGTAGCACCAGCGGTGTACTCGACAAGGTATTGCTCGACACCGTCGCTGCCAGCCGGCTCCAGGCGAACTGCCCGCTGCGGCAGGCATCGTCGAGCCACTGCGGGCTGTAGTCTTTGATCCGCGCTGGCAGCAGTTCGGCCTCCCAGGCCCCGGCGGCACCCGGGAAACCTTGCAACTGGCCCAGCACTTCGGCCACGGCTTGGGGGCCGCGCAGGCGCTGCTCTTCGGCCAGGTGCTGCCAGTCGAACAGAAAGCGCATGAAGTCCTGGAGGCTGACCGGTTCGATCTCCCGGCGCAGGCGTTTGACCGTGTAGCGGTGGATGCGTGCCAGCAAATGCCGCTCGCACCATTGCATGTCGATCGCGCCGGGGCTGAACCGCCCGCGCAGCACATAACCTTCGGCTTCCAGGCGGGCCAGGGCTTGTTCGATGGCCTGCTGCGGCTTGCCAAGCGGTGCTGCAATCTGTGCCGTCGTCCGTGGGCCATGGCCGCTCAGGCGGGCACGCAACAGCTCGCTCAGCGCAAGGTCCGGGTCGATGGCCTGATCGAAGCCCGGCAGCACCTGCAGGGCAGGTTGCAAACGGGCGCCGGGGTACAGCACCTGCAGTAGGTTCAACCGCTCCCGCGCCAGCCACTGCTTTTCATCGACCAGACGCAAGGCCCGCCCAGCCTTGGCCAACTGCCTGAGCAGCAGGTCCCAGCTGGCATTGCCCTGTACTTCGTCCTGGCTGATGCTGCCAAGCCCCATCAACGCCTCGTGCATTTCATCGGCATTGCCAGGTTGTGGCCAGGCTTCGGCCTCGACTGCGGCAATGGCATCGGCGTCCAGCGCGCCCAGGTCGTCGCCGCTGTGCACCTCGTTCCAGCGCCGATTGAGTACCGCCTGGGTGCGCCGTTCTTCCAGCGGCGCGTCATCCAGGAAAGCATAAGGCCTGGCATTGAGAATGGCCGAAGCCAGTGGCGAAGGGGCGGGCAGGTCACGGCACAGCAGGCGTACAGTGCCGCCTTCCATGCGCCGCAGCAGGGCCAGCCAGCCTTCGCTGTCCATCGCCTCGTGCAGGCAGTCGTCCAAGGTTTGTTCGACCAGCGGGTGGTCGGGAATCTGCCGCTCGCCGACGATGTTCTCCAGGCAGGCGATCTGTTCGGGAAACACTGCGGCAATCAGGTCCTCGCTCTTCATCCGTTGGATCTGTGGCGCCACCTTGCGCCCGCCCACGAAGCGCGGCAGGGCCATGGCCACGCTGGCGTTCCAGCGCCAGCGCACGCCGAACAACGGCGCATCGAGCAGGGCCTGGATGAGGATCTGCTCGGCGCTGCGGCTATTCAGGTAGCGCCACACTTCATCGAGCTCGAAGCTATGGCTGGTCGATAGCGACAGCACGATGGCGTCTTCACTGGCTGCCGCCTGCAACTCGAAGTTGAAGGTGCGGCAGAAGCGCTTGCGCAGGGCCAGGCCCCAGGCGCGGTTGATGCGGCTGCCGTAGGGCGAATGGATGATCAGCTGGGTACCGCCAGACTCATCGAAAAAACGCTCCATGACCAAGGTTTCTTGCGAGGGCAGGGCGCCAAGCGCTTCGCGGGTGCGGGCCAGGTAGTCGAGCAACTGGCTGGCGCTGTCTTCGTTCAGTTCGAAGGCATCCTGCAACCACGCCAGCACCTGCGCCAGGTTGCCGCCAGCCAGCGCCAGTTGCTGGTCGATCTGCGCCTGCAAGCGGGCCACGGCGGCAGACAGCTCGTCACTGCGCCCTGGCGCTTCCCCCAGCCAGAACGGAATGGTCGGTGGCAGGCCGTGGGCATCCTCCACCCGAACCCGGCCCGGCTCGACCCGCAGGATGCGGTAGGAGGCATTGCCCAGCTGGAAGATATCGCCGGCGATGCTTTCCACCGCGAAGTCTTCGTTGACGCTGCCAATGTTCAGCGCCTGTGGCTCCAGCAGCACGGTGTAGTCGGCATTGTCGGGGATGGTGCCGCCGCTGGTCAGTGCCGTCAGCTGGCTGCCGCGTCGGCCACGCAAGGTGCCGCTTACCGCGTCACGGTGCAAGTAGGCACTGCGCACGCCCTGGCGGCCGTTGTAGCCCTCGGCGAGCATGCGCAGCAGCGCCTGGTAGTGTTCCTGGTCGAGTTCGGCGTAAGGCGTGGCCTGGCGCAGGCAGTCGAACAGCGCCTGTTCGTGCCAGGCCTGGTTACTGGCTTCAGCGACGATCTGCTGGGCCAGCACGTCCAGCGGTGCGCGGGGGATGTGCAGTTCGTCCAACTCGCCCCGGCGTACGCAGTCGAGCAGGGCCACGCATTCGATCAGATCGTCGCGCGAGGTCGGGAACAAGCGCCCCTTGGGGACGCCATCGACCTGATGGCCGGCGCGGCCAACGCGCTGCAGCAAGGCCGCGATAGAGCCCGGCGAGGCGATCTGGCAGACCAGGTCGATATCGCCGATGTCGATGCCCAGCTCCAGCGATGCGGTCGCCACCAGCACCTGCAACTGGCCATTCTTCAGGCGTTGTTCGGCATCCAGGCGCAGTTCCTTGGCCAGGCTGCCGTGGTGCGCGGCGACCGCCTCCTTGCCCAGGCGGTCGCTGAGGTGGCGGGTGATGCGTTCGGCCAGGCGCCGGGTGTTGACGAACACCAGGGTGGTGCGGTGTTCGCGGGCCAGGCTGGCCAAACGGTCGTAGACCAGGCCCCAGACATCGGTGGCCATCACCGCACCCAGCGGTACGGGTGGTACTTCGATGGCCAGGTCGCGCTGGCGCGCATGGCCGACATCGACGATGGCGCAGGGGCGTTGGTTGCCGACCAGAAACTGCGCCACCCGCTCGACCGGGCGCTGCGTGGCGGACAGGCCGATACGCCGCAATGGCCGCTTGCACAGGGCCTGCAGGCGTTCGAGGGTCAGCGCCAGGTGCGCGCCGCGCTTGTTCCCGGCCAGGGCGTGGATTTCGTCGACGATCACCGTGTGCACACTGGCCAGGCCGTCACGGCCGGAAGCCGAGCCCAGCAGCACGTACAGCGATTCGGGGGTGGTCACTAGAATGTGCGGGGCCAGCTTGCGCATGGCGGCGCGTTCTTTTTGCGGCGTGTCACCGGTGCGTACGGCCGTGGTGATACATGGGGCATTCAGGCCTTGGTCCGCGAGGGACTGGCTGATGCCTTCGAGCGGGGCTTGCAGGTTCAGACGGATGTCGTTGGACAAGGCCTTGAGCGGCGAAACATAGATCACCAGGGTTTGTGCTGGTAGCTCGCCTTGATGTTCGAGGCCTTGGCGGAACAGTTCGTCGAGCACGGCGAGGAATGCGCTGAGGGTCTTGCCCGAGCCAGTAGGTGCGGCCAGCAGCATCGACTGGCCTGTGTGGATCAACGGCCAGGCCTGGGCCTGGGCCTCGGTGACCGTGGCGAAATGGCGGCGGAACCAGGTGCGTACGGCGGGGTGGAACAGCTCGAGCACCGGGTGGTGTTTGGCGGGCAGGTTCATGTGATGGTTATGGAGGGCAGTGGACCCTTTGGCAAGGGGCCGTTCGTCTGGCAGGCCAGCTACAACCTGTGCCGGCCCATTCGCGGGCAAGCCCGCTCCTACAAATTTGCGCAAACCGTTGTAGGAGCGGGCTTGCCCGCGAATGGGCCGGTACAGGAAACACTGGCCTTGTCAGGCCAATGAGCCCATGGGATCCTCCCTGGCCATTGTTTCCAGCGAGCCCCTCATGCCCAACACCATCCGCATCGCCGCCGCCCTGCTGATCGACCCCCAGGGCCGCACTCTGCTGGTGCGCAAGCGCGGCACCCTGGCCTTCATGCAACCAGGCGGCAAGATCGATGCCGGCGAATCTCCCGTGCAGGCACTGGTGCGCGAGCTGCACGAGGAACTGGGCCTGCATATCGACCCGGCACAGGCCGTGCACCTAGGCCAGTTCAGCGCCCCGGCCGCCAACGAACCGGGCTTCCAGGTGCAAGCCGAACTGTTCCGGGTCGACAGCGCGGCAGCCGTGGTGCCGGCTGCGGAAATCGAGGAAGTGGCATGGCTGGCCGCTGACCAGGCGCCCGCCATGCACTTGGCACCCTTGACCCGCGACCTGATCCTGCCGCTGTATCGCCAGGCGTTCAACGCACCGCGCTGACACCATCGAGGGTGGCGAACGAGGTGTCCTTGGCCGTCAGCAAAAAGTCGCGCATGTACGGCGCATCGAGCATGTCGGTGCGCACTGCCGCATAAAGCGTGGCGAACAGGCCTTTCTCGCCCAGACGCTTGCCCTTCACATACCCGCGCGAGCTGTACTCGTGCAGTGCCCAGTGCGGCATGCCGCACACGCCACGGCCGCTGGCCACCAGTTGCATCATCATCACCGTCAGCTCCGAGGTTCGCACGGCGGCCGGTTCGACATCGGCCGGCTCCAGGAAGCGGGTGAAGATATCCAGACGGTCGCGCTCCACCGGGTAGGTGATCAGGGTCTGCTCGAGCAGGTCCTGCGGGACGATATAGGGCTTGCTGGCCAAGGGGTGCTGGTTGGCCACGGCCAGCATCGCCTCGTAAGTGAACAGCGGCACGTAGGTGATACCCGCCAGGTCCACCGGGTCGGAGGTCACCACCAGGTCGAGGTCGCCGCGGGCCAGGGCCGGCAGCGGGGCGAAGGCGAAGCCGGAGGCGAGGTCCAGCTCGACTTCCGGCCAGGCATCGCGGAACTGGTCGATGGTCGGCATCAGCCACTGGAAGCAACTGTGGCATTCGATGGCCATATGCAGGCGCCCGGCGGTACCGCCGGCCAGGCGCGCGATGTCACGTTCGGCGCCGCGCAGCAACGGCAGGGTGGCGTCGGCCAATTGCAGCAGGCGCAGGCCGGCGCTGGTGAAGCGGATCGGCTTGGTCTTGCGCACGAACAGCGGCAGGCCCAGGCGCTCTTCCAGCTCCTTGAACTGGTGCGACAGCGCCGACTGGGTCAGGTGCAGGCGCTCGGCAGCCTCCACCAGGCTATCGGCCTCGCGCAGGGCATGAAGGGTTTTCAGGTGACGGATCTCCAGCACAGCTGACTCCGGGGTGTGGTCTTGAGGAAACAGGGGATTAGTTGAGTTTCTCTCATGTTGCAGCGGCTGTCGACTGGGCGTTCGGCTGCACCGCCTGGCGGGAGTCATGAAACTGTCATCGAACTGTGGCAGCGCGCCCGAACAGAATTCATCAGACTCGCGCTCTACTGGGGATCTGCATTCTGGTGTTTCTTTCATGCGGGCTTTTTGGCTTTTTCTTTTCCTTGTATTCAGCGTACCTGCGAGTTTCGCCGAGCAGCGTTGTGACGCCCACGTGCCGGTGCAGCGCGCCGAACTGGGCGCGGTCAGCCTGGTGTACCAGAGCGTCGGCGTGCCGCGTGATCCGGTTTTGCTGCTGGTCATGGGCCTGGGTGGGCAACTGATCCATTGGCCGGACGACGTGGTCGAGGCCTTGTGCCGTCAGGGCTATCGGGTGATCCGTTATGACAACCGCGATGTCGGCCTGTCGCGCTGGAACCAGATGCCACCGTCGGCCAACCTGACGGTCGAACTGCTGCGCTACAAGTTGGGCCTGCCGGTGGCGGCGCCTTACACGCTGACCGACATGGCAGACGATGGCTTGCGCCTGATGGATGCCTTGGGTGTGCGTCAGTTTCATGTTTTGGGTGTGAGCATGGGCGGCATGATTGCCCAGCATCTTGCGGCCATGGCGCCCGAGCGGGTGCGCAGCCTGACGTTGATCATGTCCAGTTCAGGGGCGGCGGGGCTGCCGGCGCCGGATCCGGCGCTGGTGCAGTTACTGGCCCGGCGTAGCGCACCGAACCGCGAGGTTGCCATCGAACAGCAGGCCGACCTGCTGGCGGCTCTGGGCAGTCCCGAGGTGCGGGACGACCGTGCTGTGCTGCTGCATCAGGCGGCGGTGGCTTACGACCGAGCGTTCAACCCTGACGGCGCCAAGCGCCAGATCATGGCGATACTGGCCGAGCCCAGCCGGGTCGAGCTATTGAACCAGCTGCGGGTGCCGACCCTGGTGGTGCACGGCACGGCCGACCCGTTGCTGCCGGTGATGCATGGCGTGCATCTGGCGGCGCATATCCAGGGCAGCCAGCTGCGTTTGATACCAGGGCTGGCGCATCGCTTTCAGGAGCCGTTCAAGGCGCCGTTGCTGGGGGCGGTGTTGCCCTACCTGCAGGCGCATCGGCAGGATGTCACGCATATCGCCGGGCTGTGATCTAGAGACTGGCGCGGTCCATTGTGGGAGCGGCCTTGCGTCGCGAAAGGGGCGCGAAGCGCCCCCAGAGTTTCGGCCACCCTACAAAATGCCGGGGCCGCTTTGCGGCCCTTTCGCGACGCAAGGCCGCTCCCACAAAGGGCTGCGAAAGCCTTTCGATCTCAATGCATCCGCACCCACAAGCTCACCAGCACGGTCGCGGCCATCAGCCAGGCCACCGTGGCCAATGCCAGCGATGCCTCCAGGCGCATGCGGTCGACCAGCACATACAAGGTCGCCAGGTACACGAAGTACGGAATGATCGACCACATGCCGAACAGGATGGTGGTCTTCAGGTCGGCAATGCTGCGGCCCTTGCCGACGATGTAGTGGGCAATCAGGGCGAAGGTGGGGAACAGCGGCACCAGCCCGGCGATGTAGTAATTGCGTGTCTTCGACAGCACCGCCAGCAGTACCACCACACCAGCGCCCAGGGCCGCTTTGAATACCAGGTCCACGTTGTCTTTCCAGGTTGAGGTCGAGGTCAGCCGAGGCCGTATTTCTTCACTTTGTCGAACAGCGTGGTCTTGGCCATGCCCAGCTCCTGGCTGGCCTGGCTGAGGTTGCCACCGGTGCGTTGCAGGGCGTCGCTGAGCAGGTTGCGCTCGAATGCTTCCACGGCCTCGGCAAAGCCCAGGCCCTGGCTGGCGCCGCCGCTGGGGCCTTTCTTGAAGGCCGGCAGGCCCAGGGCAAAACGTTCGGCAACGTTGCGCAACTCACGCACGTTGCCCGGCCAGTCGTGGGCCATCAGGCGCGACAGGGTCTGGCTGTCCAGCGTTGGTGCTTCACGGTCGAAGCGCAGGGCCGACTGCTGCAGGAAGTGTTCGAACAACTGCAGGATGTCTTCGCGGCGCTCCCGCAGTGGTGGCAGCTCCAGTGTCACCACGTTCAGCCGGTAGTACAGGTCGCTGCGGAACTGGCCATTCTGGCCCATGGCGTCGAGGTCGGCCTTGGTCGCGGCGATCACCCGGCAATCCACCGGGATGCTCTGGTTCGAGCCCAGCCGCTCCAGGGTGCGCTCCTGCAGCACGCGCAGCAGCTTGATCTGCAGGTTGATCGGCATGCTCTCGACTTCGTCGAGGAACAGCGTGCCGCCGTTGGCATGTTCGATCTTGCCGATGCGGCGTTTGCCTGCCCCGGTGAAGGCGTTGGCCTCGTGGCCAAAGATCTCGCTTTCGAACAGGTTTTCCGGCAGGCCACCACAGTTCAGCGCCACGAACGGTTGGCCCTGGCGGCGGCTGAAGTCGTGCAGGCAGCGGGCGACCAGTTCCTTGCCGGTGCCGGTCTCGCCTTCGATCAGCACGTTGGCCGAGGTGTCAGCGACATTGGCGATCAGTTCGCGCAACTGCTCCATGGCCGGCGAGCGGCCGATGATGCGCCCCTCCAGGCTGCTCTGTTCGGCCAGTTGCCGGCGCAGGGCCACCACCTCGCGCGACAACCCACGCTGTTCCAGGGCGCGGCGTACCACGTCGACCAGGCGCTCCGGGGAGAACGGCTTTTCCATGAAGTCGTAGGCGCCGTTGCGCATGGCGCCGACCGCCATGTCGATATCGCCGTGGCCGGTGATCAGCACCACCGGTAGGCTGCGGTCGCGGGCCTTGAGGCGGTTGAGCAGCTCCAGGCCATCGATGCCCGGCAGGCGGATATCGCTGACGACGATGCCGGCGAAATCGTCGCCGATGCGTTCCAGTGCCTGCTCGGCGCTGCCCACGCCTTCGCAGGCAATGTCCTCCAGGGCCAGCGCCTGCTGGCAGCCGAGCAGCACATGCGGGTCGTCTTCGACGATCAGGACGGTAAGAGGCGCTTGGTTCATGGGTGCTCTGCCGATTCGCGAGGGGGGGAAGCCAAAGGCAGGGCCAAGACGAAGGCCGTGCCGCCAGTGGCGGGATGTTCGACGTTGAGGCTGCCCTTGGCGGCGGCGGCAAGGCTCGCCGACAGGGTCAGGCCAAGGCCCAGGCCATGTTCGCCCGGTTTGGTGGTGAAGAAGGGTTCGAACAGGTGCTTGCGCGCCTCGGCGTCGATACCGTGGCCGTTGTCGCGCACCCGCAAGCGGTACTTGTCGCCCTGCTGTTCGCCTTCCAGCCACAGTTCGGGCAGCGGTTGCGCGGCCATGGCATCGAGGGCGTTGCCGATCAGGTTGACCAGGATCTGCTCTAGGCGGGTCTGGTCGATGGCCAGCCGCTGGTCCTCGAACTGGTTGTGCAATTGCAAGTGGCATGCGCTGATGCGGTTGGCCAGCACTTGCAAGGTGGCTTCCACCGCCTTGGCCAGCGAGGCCTGGCCGCTGTCGTCAGCGCGCCGGGCGAACGAGCGCAGGCTGGCGGTGATACGGCCCATGCGGTCGATCAGGTCGTTCATGGTACGCAGGTTGGTGCTAGCGGTTTCCAGCGCCCCGCGTTCGAGGAAGCGCACAGTGTTGCCAGATAGGGTACGCAACGCGGCCAGCGGCTGGTTCAGCTCGTGGGCGATGCTGGTAGACATCTGCCCGATGGCGGCCAGCTTGCCGGCCTGGACCAGCTCATCCTGGGCGTGGCGCAGGGTCTGCTCGGCATGCCGGCGCTCACGGATCTGGCCCTTCAGGCGTTCGTTGCTGGCGCGCAGGTCGGCCGTGCGCTCGGCAATACGCCGCTCCAACTGGCTGTTGGCTTCTTCCAAGGCCTCGCGGGCGGCCAGGCGGGTGGCGATGACTTTGCGCCGCTCGTTCCAGGCGATGCCGAGGATCGCCAGCAAGGCGAAAGCCACGCCTACCAGGATACCTTGCACCATGGATTCGCGACGCAGGTCCTGCAGCGGGGTCAACAGGGTGAAATGCCAGGGCGTGTCGGCCAGGCGCCGGGTCTGGGCCAGGTAGGCCACTTCGTGGGGCTTGCCCTGGGCGGTTTCGCTGTTGGCCGGGAAGGTCAGCTTTTCCACGCCATCGGCCAGGGTTTCCCGGGCCAGTGGCTGCAACTCGTTCAATGGCCACCAGTAGTACTGCAGGCTGCGCGCCAGGCGTTCCTTGATTTGCGGGGTAAGCGGGCGTACCGACTTCAAGCGCCGGGCCGGGTCACTGGAGAGAATGATGATGCCGTTCTCGTCACTGACGAACGCTTCCAGGCGGGCGCGCTGCCAACGCTCCTCGAGGGTGTCCAGGCGCACCTTGATCACCGCCACGCCAATGATCTTGCCGTGTTCTTCCAGGCCGTGGGCCAGGTAGTAGCCGGCCTCGCCGGTGGTGCTGCCGATGCCGTAGAAGCGCCCAGGCTCACCGCGCACGGCAGTCTGGAAATAGGCACGGAACGACAGGTCTTCACCGAGGAACGAGTCGGCATCGCGCCAGTTGCTGGTGGCCTGTACCCGGCCATTGGTATCGAGGACGAAGATGGCCCGGCTGCGGCTGCGCCGGTTGAGGCCTTCGAGGTATTCGTTGACGATCTGGCGTGAACCGCCGTCAGGGTCGGTGAGCAGGTGCGAGACGCTGTCTTCCAGTTCCAGCAGGCTCGGCAGGTAGGTGTACTTGCTGATTTCGCTCTCGACCGTACGCGCGTGCAGCTCCAGCTGGCGCTCGCCATTTTCGCTGAGGGTGCGGATGCCGTTGCTTTCGCTGACCAGGTAGCCAGCCAGGCCCAGGCCAACCATCAGCAGAATGATCAGGGGCGGCAGCAGCAATTGGCGGATCAGGCGGGATTTCACGGCAGGTTTGGCAGGGAGAAGTAGCGAGGGATCGCATTTCATCACAGTGGCCTTGTCACGGCCAGCACCTGCTGCCGGGCTTGCCCGGGCAGCGGCGCCGTTGTTGCCGAATCAGTGTTGCAGGATCTTGCTGAGGAAGTGCTGGGTGCGTTGGTCGCGGGCACTCTGGTCACCGAAGAACTCGTCCTTGGTGCAGTCTTCGATGATGCTGCCCTTGTCCATGAAGATGACCCGGTTGGCGACCTTGCGGGCAAAGCCCATCTCGTGGGTCACGCACATCATGGTCATGCCTTCGTGGGCCAGTTGCACCATCACGTCCAGCACTTCGCTGACCATTTCCGGGTCCAGTGCCGAGGTGGGTTCGTCGAACAGCATGACGATCGGGTCCATCGCCAGGGCGCGGGCGATCGCCACGCGCTGCTGCTGGCCGCCGGAGAGCTGGCCGGGGTGCTTCTTGGCATGGGCGCTGAGGCCGACGCGTTCGAGCAGGGCCAGGCCCTTCTTGGTGGCTTCCGCTTCGCTGCGGCCAAGCACCTTGCGCTGGGCGATGGTCAGGTTCTCGGTGATGCTCAGGTGCGGGAACAGCTCGAAGTGCTGGAACACCATGCCGACCCGCGAGCGCAGCTTGGGCAGGTTGGTCTTCGGGTCGGCAATCGAGGTGCCGTCGACCACGATGTCGCCTTTCTGGAACGGCTCCAGGGCGTTGACGCACTTGATCAGGGTGGACTTGCCCGAGCCCGAAGGGCCGCACACCACCACCACTTCACCCTTCTTGACCTCGGTGTTGCAGTCGGTCAGTACCTGGAAGTCGCCGTACCACTTGTTGACGTTCTTGATGGAAATCATACGGTGATCCTTTTTTGCAGGCGCTTGACCAGCCACGAAGCGGAGAAGCTGATGAGGAAGTAGACGACCCCGGCGAAGATCAGGAACTCATGGGAGCGGCCGATGATGTCGCCGTTGGAACGTGCCGAGTTGAGGAAGTCCACCAGGCCGACGGTGTACACCAGCGAGGTGTCCTGGAACAGGATGATGCTCTGCTGCAGCAGCAGCGGGGTCATCTTGCGGAAGGCCTGGGGCAGGATGATCAGGCGCATGGTCTGCCCGTAGTTCATGCCCAGGGCCTGGGCGGCACCCATCTGGCCCTTGGAGATCGACTGCACGCCGGCACGTACGATTTCGCAGAAGTACGCGGCCTCGAACATCATGAACGCCACTACGCAGGAGGTGAACGCCCCGACCGGGGTGTCTTCGCCGGTGATCCAGCGCAGCACGAACGGCACCGCCAGGTAGAACCAGGTGATCACCAGCAGCAGCGGGATCGAGCGGAAGTAGTTGACGTAGGCACCGGCGATATTCGACAGCAGCTTGCTCGAAGACAGGCGCATCAGCGCCAGGATGGTGCCCAGCACGATACCGCCGAACACGCCCATGACCATTAGCTTGAGGGTCATCAGCATGCCTTCCCAGAGGGCGGGCAGGGCGGGGATGATTTCGCTGAAATCCATGTCCATTTACTTGCCTCCCACGGAAATCAGGCCAGGCACGGCGACTTTCTTCTCGACCATGCGCATCAGCAGCATCAGGCCCATGTTCAGGGTGAAGTAGATCAGCGTGGCCAGGGTGAATGCCTCGAACAGGTTGGCGGAGAACTCGGCGGTCTGCTTGGTCTGGGCCAGCAACTCCATCAGGCCGATCAGCGACGCCACCGAAGAGTTCTTGAACACGTTGAGGAATTCGGAGGTGAGCGGCGGAATGATGATCCGGTAGGCCTGTGGCAGCAGCACGTTGGTGTAGATCTGCGGCAGGCTGAAGCCCATGGCGCGGGCGGCGGCTTCCTGGCCGCGGGGCAGCGCCTGAATGCCGGTGCGCACTTGCTCGCAGACGCGAGCGGCGGTGAACAGGCCCAGGCAGATGACCACGCTGATCAGTGCCGAGGTGGTCGGGTTGAGGTCCTGCTTGAACCATTCCTGCAGGCCTTCGGGCAGCAGGTCTGGCACCAGGAAGTACCAGATGAACAGCTGCACCAGCAGCGGCACGTTGCGGAACAGCTCCACGTAGGCAGTGGCGATGCCCGACACCAGGCGGTTCGGCACGGTACGCATGACGCCGAGGACCGACCCCAGCAGCAAGGCGATGATCCAGGCAATGATGGCGATGGCGATGGTCCAGCCCAGACCGGTGATGTACCAGTCCAGATAGGTCTCGCTGCCCACGCCGGTGGACTTGAAGAACACGCCCCAGTCCCAGTTGTAATTCATCGGGATTTCCCCTCAGACGGTTGTTTCACGGGCACCTTCGAACATCCGGGGGCGCTGGGCGCCCTCGGATGAAAGGTTAGACACTAATGAGTGGCCTGCAGAATTGATTCGTGCTGTTGAGCACCAGGCCACTATCTGGGGATCAGGACTTCTTCTCGTCCGCGGCCTTGTCGGTCGGCTCGGCGATCAGCTTCTTCAGCTCGTCGCTCATCGGGAAGTTCAGGTTGAGGCCTTTTGGTGGGATCGGTTGCTGGAACCACTTGTCGTAGCTCTTGTTGACTTCGCCCGACTTGAAGTAGCCGACGATGGCGTCATCGACCGCTTTCTTGAAGGCATCGTCACCCTTGCGCACCATGCAGCCGTAGATTTCGTACGATTGCGGGGTGCCGGTGATGACCCAGTCCGCCGGCTTGCGGGCCTTGGCCATTTCGCCGGCGAGCAGGGCGTCGTCCATCATGAAGGCCACGGCGCGGCCGCTTTCGAGCATGTTGAAGGCTTCACCGTGGTCCTTGGCGGAAATCACGTTCATCTTCATCTGCTTGTCGGCGTTCATCGCCTTGAGGATACGCTCGGAGGTGGTACCGGCGGTGGTCACCACGTTCTTGCCGGCCAGGTCCGGGAAGTCCTTGTATGCAGGTTGACCGTCCTTGACCTTGGTCAGCAGGCGGGTACCGACTTCGAAGATGCCGACCGAGAAGCCGACTTGCTGCTGGCGCTCGACGTTGTTGGTGGTGGAGCCGCACTCCAGGTCGACGGTGCCGTTCTGCACCAGCGGGATGCGGGTCTGGGAGGTGACCAGGTTGTAGCGGACCTTGATGTCCGTACCCAGTTGCTTCTTCAGGGCGTCGACGACAGCCAGCTGGATGTCATGCGAGTAGCCCACGGGCTCGGGTTTGCCGGCCAGGTAGGAAAACGGAATGGAGGAGTCGCGGTGCCCCAGGGTGATGGTGCCCGAGTCCTTGATCTTCTTCAGGGTGCCGGTCAGTTCTTCTGCCATGGCTGGCGAAGCGATGATCGCGGCCGCGATGGTGGCGCCCAACAGATGACGAACGATGCGCATCAAATTTTCCTCGACATGTTTGTTTTTTTTATGGAGCCGTTGGCGGACTCTTTCGTTCAACGAATACAGCAAGAAGCGGAGTGCATTCGACTTCCAAGTGTAGAGCATGAGTCGTGCCAAGCCCTGATATTGATCATAACGCTGCGAAATTGCTGGGGATTAATCTTTCTTGTACGAGATATGACGCTGTATTTCGGACGGTTTGCCGAACGGATTGCGCGCTGATGTTCGGAAATCCGAATGCGTATTGTGGCGGTAGGCCAGTAGGAAGGCTTGAACCAGTTGAGGCTGTGGGTGGCTGGCCCGGGGCGCCGGGCCAGGGGGTTATCAGGCGGCTTGTACCGGAGCCCGGTTGCAGGAGGCCTGCTGCAGATAGTCGCGCAAGGCTTGTTGCTCGGTTGCGCTGGTGAACAGGCCAAGCTTGGTGCGGCGCCACAAGATATCGTCGGCACCGATTGCCCATTCTTCATTGCACAGGTAGTCCACCTCGCGGGTGAACAACCCGCCACCGATGGCTTGCCCAAGGTCTTCCGGGCCATGCACGCCATCGAGCAAGCGCCACACACGGCTGCCATAGGTCAGTACCCAGCGTTTGGCGATATCCACCGGCAACCAGCCACAACGGGCCAGCAGCGCGTCGACCAGCGCTTGCACGGTTGTCATGTTTTCGCCGCCTGGCAGTGGCGCCGTGGCGGTCCAACTGCCGCGCATCTGGGTGAAGAATGGCTTCAGTTCGGCCATCGCCGACTCGGCCAGCTTGCGATAAGTGGTGAGCTTGCCGCCGAACACCGACAGCAGTGGCGGCTGGCCTTCGCCGGCAGACAGGGCCAGGGTGTAGTCGCGGGTGACTGCCGATGGGTTATCCGACTCGTCGTTGCACAGTGGTCGCACGCCAGAGTAGGTGTGCAGGATGTCAGCACGGTCGAGTTGATGGTTGAAGTGCTCGTTGACCACCTTGAGCAGGTATTCGGTCTCGCCCTCGGTAATCGGCACCTGGGCCGGGTCGCCACTGTATTCGCGGTCGGTGGTGCCGATCAGGGTGAAGCGGTCAAGGTAGGGAATGCAGAAGACGATGCGCTGGTCTTCGTTCTGCAGGATATAGGCGTGCTCGCCCTCGTACAGGCGCGGCACGATGAGGTGGCTGCCCTGGATCAGGCGGATGCCATAAGGGGCGTCGAGCTTGAGGTCGTCCTTGATGAAGCTGGCGACCCACGGGCCGGCAGCGTTGACCAAGGCGCGTGCGCGAATGCTTTGCAGGCTGCCGTCGGCGTGCAGCAGTTCCACTTGCCACAGGCCATCCACGCGCTCGGCGCGCAGGCAGCGGGTGCGGGTAAGGATACGCGCGCCGTGTTCACGAGCGGCCATGGCATTCAGCACCACCAGGCGCGCATCGTCGACGGCGCAGTCGGCGTATTCGAAACCACGGGTGATCTGCGGCTTGAGCGGGTAGCCCGGGCCGAAGCGCAGGCTGCGCGAGGCGCCCAGGCGCTTGCGCTTGCCCAGGTGGTCATACAGGAACAGGCCGGCGCGGATCATCCAGGCCGGGCGCAGGTGCGGGCGGTGCGGCAGTACGAAGCGCATCGGCTTGACGATGTGCGGCGCCTTGGCCAGCAGCACCTCACGTTCGGCCAGCGCTTCGCGCACCAGGCGGAATTCGTAGTGCTCCAGGTAGCGCAGGCCGCCGTGGATCAGTTTGCTGCTGGCTGACGAGGTGTGCTGGGCCAGGTCGTCCTTTTCGCAGAGCAAGACCTTGAGGCCGCGCCCAGCGGCGTCGGCAGCGATGCCCACACCATTGATGCCACCGCCGATCACGGCGAGATCATAGCAGTCGGCGAGCGATGGCTGGGACGAAACGGGCTGGGACACGGGCAAGGCCTCCTGGTGCTGCTCAGATCGAATATGAACATTTGTGTTCGTTTTCGAAAATACTAGCGCAACAGAAAGCCAGTCGCTAGTCAGTCTTTATAGAAAAAACTGATCGGATGACAATGAAATGAACAATTACGAAAATTTTTGGTGATCTGTTTGAGAGGTGTGGCGCCTGGGAGATCGAGCGCCGCCCGCGCGGCGCATCGCCGGCAAGCCGGCTCCCACATCTGTTTCGGGCCAATCACTCCTGTGCGGTCACCGCTGCCCGCCTGGTTCATCCCCTTCGATATCGAATGTATCGCCACCGTTACCCCATCAATCTCCAGCCATGCGACAACGGCGCGAGTGCGGAGGAAGCAGGAGTAACTGGCCCGAAACAGATGTAGGAGCTGGCTTGCCGGCGATGCGCCGCGCGGGCGGCGCTCGATCTCACTGGCGCTGAAAATGTTGCGGCAAGCACCTGTCAGCCCCTCACACCACCTCAAGCCGGATCTTGTACTGATTCAACAACTGGGTAAGGGCAGGGGCAGGCGCCTGGTCGGTCACCAGGCAGTCGACCAGGCTGATCGAGCCCAGGCGCACCATGGCATTGCGCCCGAACTTGCTGGAGTCGGCGGCGAGGACCACTTGCCGGGCATTGGCGATGATGGCCTGGGATACCCGCACTTCCTGGTAGTCGAAGTCGAGCAGGCTGCCGTCTTCATCAATGCCGCTGATACCCACCAGGGCGAAATCGACCTTGAACTGGTTGATGAAATCGACGCTGGCCTGGCCGACCACGCCGCCATCGCGACGTACCGTGCCGCCTGCCACCAGCACCTCGAAATCATCCTTGGCAGCGAGAATCGCGGCCACATGCAGGTTGTTGGTGATGACTTTCAGGTGATTGTGGTTGAGCAACGCCCGGGCGATGGATTCGGTAGTGGTGCCTATGTTGATGAACAGCGAGGCATGGTCGGGAATCTGCCGGGCCACGGCTTCGGCGATGCGTTGCTTTTCGTCGCGCATCTGGTCGGCGCGCATCGCGTAGGCAGTGTTCTCGACGCTCGAATCGTAGGCCGCGCCACCGTGGTAACGGCGCAGCAGGTTGAGCTCGGCGAGCTGGTTGATGTCGCGCCGGATGGTTTGCGGGGTGACGACGAACAGCTGCGCCATTTCTTCGATACTGACGTAGCCGCGTTCGCGCACCAGTTCGAGGATTTGTTGTTGGCGGGGGGGCAGATTCATGGGCGGTCCTTTGGGGCAGCCGGACAAATTCTGCAATGATGCCGTAGGACGCGGATGACGGCCAGTGGACTATCGGGGGCACTGCGCGGAGTGACGGTCTTACCTCTGTTTCCTGGCCTGTGCCGGCGAAGAGTCCAGCGCGGTACATGGCACCGGCTCTGCCGGTGTTCGCGGGCATGCCCGCTCCCACAGGTATGGCGGGAGCCCGAAACCTGCACAGTACCTGTGGGAGCCGGCTTGCCGGCGATGAGGCCAGTCCAGGCAATACAAGACAGTTGCTCCCACAAGCGTGCCGCAGGTCAGGAAAAATCAGGCCTCGTGATCTTCCCAGTCACGGGTACGGTCGACCGCCTTTTTCCAGCCGGCATACAACTTCTCTTTCTGCGTTTCATCCAGCTGCGGGCTGAACTCACGCTCGATGATCGCCTTGTCGCGCAGCTCGTCCAGGCCGCTCCAGAAGCCACAGGCCAGGCCCGCCAGGTAGGCCGCACCCAGGGCCGTGGTTTCGCGCATCTTCGGCCGCTCCACGCAGGTGCCGAGGATGTCTGCCTGGAACTGCATGAGGAAGTTGTTGGCCACCGCACCACCGTCCACGCGCAGCTCGGACAGGCGCTGGCCGCAGTCCTGCTGCATGGCGTCGAGCACGTCGCGGGTCTGGTAGGCGATCGACTCCAGCGCGGCACGGATGATGTGGTCCACCTTCACCCCACGGGTCAGGCCGAACAACGCGCCACGGGCATACGGATCCCAGTACGGGGCCCCCAGGCCGGTGAAGGCCGGTACCAGGTACACGCCATTGCTGTCCTTGACCTTGCTGGCGAAGTATTCGGTATCCAGTGCGTCGTTGACGATCTTCAGCTCGTCACGCAGCCACTGCACGGTGGAGCCACCGTTGAACACCGCGCCTTCCAGCGCATAGGCCACTTCGCCACGCGGGCCGCAGGCGATGGTGGTAAGCAGGCCATGGGACGACTTCACCGCCTGGTCGCCGGTGTTCATCAGCAGGAAGCAACCGGTGCCATAGGTATTCTTGGCCTGGCCCGGTTCCACGCACATCTGGCCGAACAGCGCCGACTGCTGGTCCCCTGCGATGCCAGCAATGGCAATGCCGCTCTTGGTGTGGCCGTACACCTCGGAGGAGGGCCGCACCTCGGGCAGCATCTGCCGTGGGATGCCAAGGATTTCCAGCAGCTTGTCGTCCCACTGCAGGCTGTGGATGTTGAACATCAGTGTGCGCGAGGCGTTGGTGTAGTCGGTGACATGCACCTTGCCACCGGAGAATTTCCAGATCAGCCAGGTATCGATGGTGCCGAAGAGCAGTTCGCCACGCTCGGCGCGTTCGCGGGCACCTTCGACGTTGTCAAGGATCCACTTCAGCTTGGTGCCGGAGAAATAGGGGTCGGTGACCAGGCCGGTGGTTTCGCGAATGTAGTCTTCATGGCCGTCGCGCTTGAGCTGGGCGCAGATCTCGGTGCTGCGGCGGCACTGCCAGACGATGGCGTTGTACACCGGTCGGCCGCTTTCCTTGTCCCACACCACGGTGGTTTCGCGCTGGTTGGTGATGCCCAGTGCGGCGACCTGGGCGTGGCTGATGCCCGCCTGGGCCAAGGCCTCGACCATGGTCGCGCTCTGCGTGGCGAAGATTTCCATCGGGTCGTGCTCGACCCAGCCAGCCTGCGGGTAATGCTGGGCGAACTCGCGCTGGGAGGTGCCAACCACGTTGGCGTCGCGGTCGAAAATGATGGCCCGCGAACTGGTGGTGCCCTGGTCCAGGGCGATGATGTAGTTCTTATCCTGGGTGTCTGTCATGGTCGTAGGCCTTGCAAGAATAGGGGGTCAGGGCTGGGCATGATGCCGGCATCAATTGACTTGAGTATCGCCCTGGCGATTGTCATTTGTCTCAGGGTTCGCGGCGGGCGCCATTGGCAGGTTGCGGGCGATAAGGCCGCGATAGGTCGCGGCCCCCAGGCAGGCGCCAAGGATCGGTGCGAACACCGGAACCAGGAAATAAGGAATGTCCCGGCCACCAGTGAAAGCGATTTCGCCCCAACCGGCCAGGAAGGTCATGAGTTTTGGCCCGAAATCACGGGCCGGGTTCATGGCAAAGCCGGTCAGCGGGCCCATGGCGCTGCCGATCACGGCGATCAGCAGGCCGATCAGCAGCGGTGCCATGGCACCACGTGGCAGGCCGTTGTTGTCATCGGTCAGGGCCATGATCACGGCCATCAGGATGGCGGTGATCACCACTTCGACCAGGAATGCCTGGCCGGTGGACAGCGACGGGTGCGGGTAGGTGGAAAACACCGAAGCCAGCTCGAGGCTGGTTTCGCTACCGCGCAGCATGGCGTGGGTTTGTTCGAAATCGAAGAACAGGTTGCTGTATAGGGTGTAGACCAGTGCCGCGCCACAGAATGCGCCGCATACCTGGGCCAGCATGTAGAAGGGCAGCTTGCGCTTGTCGAAACCGGCGAACAGGGTGAGGGCGATGCTCACGGCCGGGTTCAGGTGCGCGCCGGAAATGCCGGCGGTGAGGTAGATCGCCATGCTGACGCCCACGCCCCAGATGATACTGATTTCCCACAGGCCGAAACTGGCGCCCGCGACCTTGAGCGCGGCGACGCAGCCGGTCCCGAAGAAAATGAGCAGGGCAGTGCCGAGGAACTCGGCCAGGCATTGGCTGGACAGTGTGGGTTGGCGTAGAGCAGTCGTCATGTATGACCTCGTTTTTTTTGTTGTGAGGCGCGTGGCGCTCGACAGCAAGGCCCGGTGTCTATCCCCATTGACCCCGGGCAGATGTAGGAAATGCACCTTAAAAGTGCATCACTTATTCAGAAACGAAAAAATATAGACAAGAAACGCTGATGTCAAAGGTCGAAAGTGAACGGTCAGTCACGATATGGGCGCTAATTTCAGGCGCAGATCCGTGTCCTAGAGGGGCGCATTTGCGATGCGCTGGCTGGGATGTGGGAATTGTCCTAAAGTAGCCGCCGAGCCGTCCCAGACCGGAGCCTTTGCATGACCCCCGCCCTAGACCTGTTGAAGAAGCATCGCGCCGAGCACCGTGTGCACAGTTACGAACATGACCCCAAGTCGGCCTCATACGGCCTGGAAGCGGCGGAAAAGCTTGGGCTCGACCCGCAGCAAGTGTTCAAGACCTTGCTGGCGAGCAGTGAGAAAGGGGAGTTGCTGGTGGCGGTGGTACCTGTGGTAGGCACGCTGGACCTCAAGGCCCTGGCCCAAGCTGCCGGGGTGAAGAAGTGCGAGATGGCCGACCCAGCGGTGGCGCAGCGGGCTACGGGTTACTTGGTGGGCGGGATCAGCCCGCTGGGGCAGAAGAAACGCCTGCGGACCTTTATCGACGACTCGGCGCAGGGTTTTGCAACCATTCATGTCAGCGCCGGGCGGCGTGGGCTGGAAGTGGAGTTGGCCGCAGTGGTGCTGGCCGAACATACCCAGGGCAAATTTGCCGGGATCGGCAGGGGCTGAGATTGTTGGGGCTGCTTTGCAGCCCTTTCGCCGGCAAGCCAGCTCCCACATGGACCGCATCAGCCTCAAGGCCTGTGCAGTGTCTGTATGTGGCTTGCCGGCGATGAGGCCAGTCCAGGCAATACAAGACAGTTGCTCCCACAGGTACAGCGCGATCTTCCTGTCCTGTGGTGATCCTGTGGGAGCTGGCTTGCCGGCGAAAGGGCCGCAAAGCGGCCCCCGGGATTTCAAATCAGGTCGCTGAACTGTACCGCCGAACGCCGTTTTCAGGTCGCGGCAACTGCGCCGCAACACTGCCCGGCACCGGGAACAGCACCAGGTGATCGGCCTTCACTGCAATCCCCACATCCTCACCCACCTGATGGTCGTTATGGCTAGGGAAGATCGCTTCCAGCTGGCTGCCGGTGGGCAGTTGCAAACGGTAGAGCGTCGATGCCCCGAGGAAACTCTTGCCGATGACGTTCGCCTGCAGCGTGCTATCCGGCGCATGCACGATATCGTCGGGGCGCAGCAGCACATCCACCGAACTGCCCGGCGCCATGATGTAGGCGCGGTTGCCGCGCAGTTCACCCAGCTCGGTGTTGACCGCCTCATGGCTGCTCATTTGCCCACGGATAAAATACCCTTGGCCAATGAAGCTGGCCACGAACGGCGTCTGCGGTTCGTGGTAAAGGTTGTAGGGGGTATCCCACTGCTCCAGGCGGCCTTCCTTGAACACACCGACCTGGTCGCTGACGGCAAAGGCTTCTTCCTGGTCATGGGTCACCAGGATGGCGCTGGTGCCACGGCTCTTGAGGATGTCGCGAACCTCATGGCTCAGGCGCCGGCGCAGTTCCACGTCGAGGTTGGAGAACGGCTCGTCGAGCAGCAGCAACTGCGGCTCGGGCGCCAGCGCCCGGGCCAGGGCGACCCGCTGCTGCTGGCCACCAGAGAGTTCGTGCGGGTAACGCCCGCCCAGGCCACCGAGCTTGACCAGCTCCAGCATTTCTTCGATCACTGCGGCCTGGCGTGGGTGCTTGGCGATGCCGAAGGCAATGTTCTGCGCCACGGTCAGGTGCGGGAACAGGGCGTAGTCCTGGAACACCATGCCGATGCGGCGCTTTTCCGGGGCCAGGGTGAAGCCGGCCCGGGAAATGACCTCGCCGGCCAGTTGGATCTCGCCTTCGTGTACCGGCTCGAAACCGGCGATGGCGCGCAGGGTGGTGGTCTTGCCGCAACCGGATGAACCCAGCAGGCAACCAATGTCGCCTGCGTTCAGGTGCAGGTTGAGGTTTTGGACGATGCGCTGGTCGCCATAGCCGCAGGCGAGGTTGCGCAGGTTGAGCAGTAGGGGTTGACTCATGCGTGGTGGTAAGCCGGTTCTACAAGGAATTCGAGAAGGGCCTTCTGTGCATGCAGGCGGTTTTCAGCCTGGTCCCAGGCGACCGAACGTGGGTCGTCGAGCAGGTCATGGCTGATTTCCTCGCCGCGATGGGCGGGCAGGCAGTGCATGAACAGGGCGTCGGGTGCCGCCAGGTCGAGCAGTTCGCGGGTGACCTGGTAAGGCGCGAAATGCGCCAGGCGCCGTGCAGTTTCCTCTTCCTGGCCCATGGAAGTCCAGACATCCGTGGTCACCAGGTGGGCGCCACGCACGGCTTCCTTCGGGTCGCGGACGATCTGCACGCGGTCGCCGCCAATGGCCATGAAGCGCGGTTCCGGTTCGTAACCTTCCGGGCAGGCGATGCGCAGCTGGAAGTCGAACTGCTTGGCCGCCTCGATATACGAGTTGCACATGTTGAAGCCGTCGCCGATCCAGGCCACGGTCTTGCCCTGAATCGAGCCGCGGTGTTCGAGGAAGGTTTGCATGTCGGCCAGCAACTGGCACGGGTGCGATTCGTCGGACAGGGCATTGATCACCGGTACGCGGGATTTGGCGGCGAACTCGGTCAGGGTGCTGTGGGCGTGGGTACGGATCATCACCACGTCGAGCATGCTCGACAGCACGATGGCGCTGTCGCCGATCGGTTCGCCACGGCCCAGCTGGGTGTCGCGCGGGGACAGGAAGATAGCCTGGCCGCCGAGCTGGATCATGCCGGCTTCGAACGACACGCGGGTACGCGTCGAGGATTTTTCGAAGATCATGCCCAGCACGCGGCTCTTCAGTGGCTCGAACAGCACGCCGCGCTTGCGCAGGTCCTTCAGCTCGATGCCTCGGCGGATCACACCGAGCAATTCGTCGGTGGTGAAATCCAGCAGGGAGAGAAAGTGCCTAGCGCTCATGATTGACTACCTTATCTGCAACGGTATGCAGGTCGACCGTATGGTTTTTTTGACAACGGGAGTGACCTGCGGCGTAAGCCGCACGGGGCGGACGAAATAGGGAAAGGCGCAATACTATAATTAAATGTCGCCTGAAACCAAGAGGGGGAACAGCGGTCCGTTGCAAAGGATGTTGCAAAGGGTGTCTTTACCCGCGGGGCAGTGCTGTTTTTTATTTGCTACAGAGGGTTGTACACGGCTTGCTGGCAATTTGGCAAATGGCAGTCGCAAATCGTGTGCCTGATGTCGCTGGATTCACGCAGCGAAGCGCGCTGGCCGGGGCAGGGGGGCTGGGCGCATAGTCGATGTGCGACTACTTTCCCCAACAGCAAGGCAGAGGCGGCCATGACCAAGACCCTGCATCACCGTGCCTGTCACCTGTGCGAAGCGATCTGCGGGTTGAACATCGAAGTCAGCCATGAAGACGACGGGCGGGCGCTGATCAGCTCGATCAAAGGCGACCCCCAGGACCCCTTCAGCCGCGGCCATGTCTGCCCCAAGGCGGTGGCCCTGCAGGATATCCAGAACGACCCCGATCGCTTGCGCCAGCCGTACAAGCGGGTGGGCGAGCGCTGGCAGGCCATCGGCTGGGACGAGGCCTTTGCCCTGGCTGCTGACAAACTGTGGGCGGTCCAGCAGGCCCATGGGCGCAATGCCGTGGCGGTCTACCAGGGCAACCCGAGTGTGCACAACTACGGCTTGATGACCCACAGCAACTACTTCCTGGGGCTGCTGAAAACCCGCAACCGCTTCTCTGCCACTTCGGTGGACCAACTGCCACAACACCTGGTCAGCCACCTGATGTATGGCCATGGCCTGTTGCTGCCGATCCCGGACATCGACCAGACCGACTTCATGCTGATTCTGGGTGGCAACCCGCTGGCCTCCAATGGCAGCATCATGACCGTGCCGGATGTGGAAAAACGCTTGAAGGCCCTGCGGGCCCGAGGCGGGCGCCTGGTGGTAGTGGACCCGCGGCGCAGCGAAACGGCAGCCATGGCCGACAGCCACCTGTTCATACGTCCTGGTGGCGATGCGGCCCTTTTGTGCGGCCTGCTCCATACCCTGTTCGAAGAAGGCCTGGCACGTGGCTCGCACTTGCCAGTCAACGGCCTACAGCAGGTGCGTGAGGCCATCGCGCCGTTCAGTGCCGAGGCCATGGGCGTGCACTGTGGCATTGCCGCGACCGATATTCGCCAGCTGGCACGCGACTTCGCCGCGGCCGACAAGGCGGTGTGCTATGGCCGCATGGGGGTCTCGACCCAAGCCTTCGGCACCCTGTGCCATTGGCTGGTGCAGTTGATCAACCTGGTGACCGGCAACCTCGACCGTGAAGGCGGCGCGTTGTGCAGCGAGCCTGCCGTCGACCTGGTGGCGACCACCTCGGGCGGGCACTTCAATGCCTGGCAGAGCCGGGTGTCGGGTTTGCCTGAGTACGGTGGCGAGCTGCCGGTGGCCGCCCTGGCCGAGGAAATGCTGACGCCTGGCGAAGGGCAGGTGCGTGCCCTGGTGACCGTGGCCGGCAACCCGGTATTGTCCACGCCCAACGGCCGCCAGCTGGATGCGGCGCTGCAAGGCCTTGAGTTCATGCTCAGCATCGACCTCTACATCAACGAAACCACCCGCCATGCCGACCTGATCCTGCCCTCCACCTCGGCGCTGGAGAACGATCATTACGACAGTACGTTCAACCTGCTGGCCGTGCGCAACGTCACCCGCTTCAACCGGGCGATCCTGGCCAAGCCGGAGGGGGCACTGCATGACTGGGAAATCTTCGTCGGCCTGGCGCAGGCGTTTGCCAAGCGCGCCCAGCTCGAATTGAAAGCGACCTTGGCGCCAGAACAGATGATCGACCTGGCCCTGCGCAAGGGGCGCTATGGCGACGCGACGCCGTGGCAGCTTTCGCTGGCGGCACTGGACGATCACCCGCATGGCCTCGACCTCGGGCCGTTGCGCAGCAACCTCGCTGCGCGCTTGGGAACTGCCAGCAAGGCTGTCGAAGCGGCGCCCCAGGTACTGCTGGACGACTTGCAGCGGTTGGCGCGACAAGCGCCACCCGCATCCGGCGAACTGCTGCTGATCGGCCGCCGCCATGTGCGCAGCAACAACTCGTGGATGCACAACTACCAGCGCTTGGTCAAAGGCAAGCCGCGCCATCAGTTGTTGATGCATCCGCAAGACCTGCAGCAACGGCAACTGCAGGACGGCCAGCGGGTGCGCATCCGTTCGCGTACCGGCACCCTGGAGGTCGAAGTGCAGGCCTGCGAGGACATGATGCCGGGTGTGGTCAGCCTGCCCCATGGCTTTGGCCATACTCGCCAGGGCGTGCACCTGCAGATCGCGCAGGCGCAACCGGGCGTGAGTGCCAACGACCTCACCGATGAGCGCCTGCGTGACCAGGTGTCCGGCAATGCCGCGCTCAATGGCGTGCCGGTGCAGGTAGAGGCCGCGTAGGGAGCGGCAAGGCCGAGCACGCTGCTCGGCTTTCCGTTACAATGCGTCACCGTGCCGACGACCGCGTCGGAAAGTTCAGCCGAGGTGCTACATGGATATCATCGAAACGATCAAAGAGCAGATTGCCAACAACACCATTCTGCTTTACATGAAAGGCTCGCCGAATGCCCCGCAGTGCGGCTTCTCTGCGCGTGCTTCGCAGGCCGTGATGGGTTGTGGCGAAAAGTTCGCCTACGTCGACATCCTGCAGAACCCGGAAATTCGTGCCAACCTGCCCAAATACGCCAACTGGCCGACCTTCCCGCAGTTGTGGGTAGCCGGTGAACTGGTTGGCGGTAGCGACATCATGCTGGAGATGTTCGAGAAGGGAGAGCTGCAAACCTTGATCAAGGACGCGGCTGCCAAGGCCAAGGCTTCTGAAGCCTGATCTTCCGGCAAGCATAAAAAAACCCGCGGATCGCGGGTTTTTTTATGTGGCGAATATTTACTCTTCGCCCATCTGCGACTGCAGGTAGTTTTCGATACCGATCTTGTCGATAAGCCCCAGTTGGGTTTCCAGCCAGTCGATGTGCTCTTCCTCGGACTCGAGGATATCTTCGAGGATGTCACGCGAGCCGAAGTCGCCAGTGGTTTCGCAGTGGGCGATGGCTGCCTTGAGGTCGACCAGGCCTTTCTGTTCGATCTTCAGGTCGCACTCGAGCATTTCCTTGGTGTGCTCGCCGATCAGCAGCTTGCCCAGATCCTGGACGTTGGGGATGCCTTCGAGGAAGAGAATACGCTTGATCAGTTTGTCAGCGTGCTTCATCTCATCGATGGATTCCTTGTACTCGTGCTTGCCGAGTTTGTTCAGGCCCCAATCTTCGTACATGCGAGCGTGCAGGAAATACTGGTTGATCGCGACCAGCTCGTTTCCGAGGATCTTGTTGAGATGCTGGATGACGCTTACGTCGCCTTTCATGTTGGGTTCCTGCCCTGTAGAAGTGTGCCGATACAGGGAAGTTTGAGCCCGATACTTAGGTGTGTCAAACCTAAGTTGTTGAATAATAAGTGAAAATTAATAGGAATAAGAATGTTTGTGAACCGCGTTGGAGCGCTAACTTATTGAATTTCGGGCATAAAAAAACCGGACGCAGGGTCCGGTTCTTCGAATTCTGGGTTTTCAGGCTGCGGTAAATTCTACAGGGTAGGGCAGGGATGCCTGGCTCACTTGCAGCTCGGTCAGGGTCTCGCGGACGACCTGCTTGGCTACGCAAGCGCATTTGCCACACTGGCTGGCAACACTGGTTGCGGCTCGCACTTCCTTGTAACTGCAGCATCCTTCATAGATCGCATCGCGGATCTGTCCGTCGGTAACGCCGACACAAAGACACACATACATAAAGGCTGACCATCGCTGGTTGAGTCGATGGGTTGGAGCTTAATGTTAATGAGAATGCTTGTCAAAGCACTTTCTGAAAGGGGCATGCTTGAGCGACCGGCGGTTGCTTCGTCGCTGGAGTCGGCCTGTCATCAGAAGCCGTGTATGATGGTCGGCCTTTGCTGGAAGTCGGGCACTCCCGTCTGCGCCCGACAAACCGTTTTTTCACCCTCATCAGGAGATGACAATGAGCGTACTCGTTGGTAAGAAAGCCCCCGACTTCACCGTTCCAGCCGTGCTGGGCAATGGCGAGATCGTCGACAGCTTCAACCTGGCTTCGGCCATCAAGGGCAAGTACGGCCTGGTGTTCTTCTACCCGCTGGACTTCACCTTCGTCTGCCCGTCCGAGCTGATTGCCCTGGACAACCGCATTCCTGACTTCCAGGCGCGCAATGTGGAAGTGATCGGCGTGTCGATCGACTCGCACTTCACCCACAACGCCTGGCGTAACACCCCGGTCAACAACGGCGGCATCGGCCAGGTCAAGTACACCCTGGCTGCCGACATGACCCACGAAATCTGCAAGGCCTACGACGTCGAGTCCGAAGGCGGCGTGGCCTTCCGTGGCGCCTTCCTGATCGACACCAATGGTGTTGTCCGCTCGCAGATCGTCAATGACCTGCCACTGGGCCGTAACATGGACGAGCTGCTGCGCCTGGTCGACGCCCTGCAGTTCCACGAAGAGCATGGCGAAGTCTGCCCTGCCAACTGGAAAAAAGGCGACAAAGGCATGAGCGCTTCGCCAGAAGGCGTTGCTGCCTACCTGAGCGAGAACGCTGGCAAGCTGTAATTGCTGCAGGCACAAAAAAACCGGCCCTTGTGGCCGGTTTTTTTGTGCCGTCCTGTGCCGGCCTCTTCGCGGGCTTGCCCGCTCCCACAGGAATCGCACAATGGGCGAGGCCACTGCAGTACCTGTGGGAGCGGGCATGCCCGCGAATGCGATCTCAGCTCAATCGTTGAAATCGCGCCAGCCGCCCATCTCTTTCCAGCGGTTGACGATGCCGCAGAACAGCTCGGCCGTTTTCTCGGTGTCGTAACGCGCCGAGTGCGCCTCGCGCCCGTCGAAGTCGATGTCGGCGCTCTGGCAGGCCCGCGCCAGCACGGTCTGGCCATACGCCAGGCCTGCCAGGGTGGCGGTGTCGAAGCTGGAGAACGGGTGGAATGGGTTGCGCTTGAGGTCGTTGCGCGCCACCGCCGCATTGAGGAAGCCCAGGTCGAAGCTGCTGTTGTGGCCGACCAGGATCGCCCGCTTGCAGCCATTGGCCTTGAGTGCCTTGCGTATGCCACGGAAGATATCGGTCAGCGCGCTTTCCTCGCTGACAGCCATGCGCAGGGGGTGGTCCAGCTTGATGCCGGTGAACTCCAGCGCGGCCGGCTCGATGTTGGCCCCCTCGAACGGCTCCACCCGGTGGAAGTAGGTGTGCTCGGGGAACAGGAAACCCTTTTCGTCCATGCCGATGGTGACTGCGGCAATTTCCAGCAGTGCATCGGTGGCGCTGTTGAAGCCGCCGGTCTCCACATCCACCACCACCGGCAGGTAGCCGCGGAAGCGTTCGGCCATCGGGTGGCGCGAACCGCTGCTGCCTTGGGTTTCCAGCTCGTCTTCGTAGAGGTCTTCGCTCACGCGTTTTCCTCCAGCAGGCGCCAGCGCAGTTTTTCGCCGGCGCGCAGCGGGACCACGGTCTGCTCGCCAAACGGCAGGCTGTCCGGTGCGGTCCATTCTTCGCGGACCAGGGTGATGCTGTCGGTGTTCGCCGGCAGGCCGTAGAAGGCCGGGCCGTGCAGGCTGGCAAAGCCTTCCAGCTTGTCCAGTGCGTTACGCTGTTCGAACGCTTCGGCGTACATCTCGATGGCCGCATAGGCGGTGTAGCAACCGGCGCAACCGCAGGCGGCTTCCTTGGCGTGACGGGCGTGCGGGGCCGAGTCGGTGCCGAGGAAGAACTTCGGGTTGCCGCTGGTGGCTGCATCCAGCAGGGCCACCTGGTGGGTGTTGCGCTTGAGGATCGGCAGGCAGTAGAAGTGCGGGCGAATGCCGCCAACCAGCATGTGGTTGCGGTTGTACAGCAGGTGCTGCGCGGTGATGGTCGCGCCGACGTTGGCCGGGGCCTCGGTGACGAACTGCGCGGCATCGCTGGTGGTGATGTGCTCGAACACCACTTTCAACGTCGGGAAACGCTCGACCACACGGCGCATGTGCTCGTCGATGAAGCGCTTTTCACGGTCGAACACGTCGATCTCGCTGCGGGTCACTTCGCCGTGCACCAGCAATGGCATGCCGACTTCTGCCAGCGCCTCGATGGCCGGGAAGATGTTGTCGATGCTGGTCACGCCCGAGTCGGAGTTGGTGGTGGCACCGGCCGGGTACAGCTTGGCGGCATACACGAAGCCGCTGGCCTTGGCCGCGCGGATGTCCTCGGGGCTGGTGCGGTCGGTGAGGTACAGCACCATCAGCGGCTCGAAGCGGCTGCCAGCCGGGCGGGCGGCCAGGATGCGCTCACGGTAGGCGCCGGCCTCGGCGGCATTGCGCACCGGCGGAACCAGGTTGGGCATGATGATGGCACGGGCGAAAGTACGCGCCACGTCGCCAACGGTGTGGGGCAGGACGGCACCATCGCGCAGATGGATGTGCCAGTCGTCGGGGCGCAGGAGGGTCAGGCGATCGGACATTGGGGATTCCAGGCGGGTCGAACTCAAGCCCCAATGCTACCGGAAAACCCCCGGGCGAGCACGGCTATCAAGTTTTCCGGCAGGCGTCCGATAGCCTGCAGGTAAGCCGTCAGAATTTGTGGAGCCGCCCGTGCGCCAGCGTTACCTAGCCCTGTTGACCCTGTTCGCCAGCCTGCCGGCAGGCGCGCTGACTTTCCAGACGCGTATGGAGAACATCGCCTGGAAGGTCGAGGGCGACCAGTTCGAATGCCGCCTGATCCAGCCGATCGATGGTTTCGGTAGCGGTGAGTTCGTGCGCCGGGCGGGCGAGCAGCCGGTCTTCCAACTGCGTTCGGACAGCAGCGTACTGGGTGCGGGTACCGCCAGCCTGCTGGCAGCAGCGGCGCCGTGGCAACCTGGGCGTGCTGATATCAACCTGGGCAGCGTACGCATGGCCCGCACCGGCGTGTTGTTCAGCTCTTCCCAGGGCCAGGCCAGCCGCCTGATCAACGGCCTGCTCGACGGGCGTAGCACGGTGGTACGCAATTACGCCGGCGAGGCCAGCAGGCCGATAGAGGTGCGCGTGCTGCCGGTCAGTTTCGCCAAGGCCTACAGCGACTACCTGGCCTGTGCCGGCAAGCTGCTGCCGATGAACTACGACCAGGTACGCCAGACCCAGGTGGGCTTCCCGGGTGGCGGTATCGAGCTGGACCCCGCGGCCCGGGCGCGGCTGGACGTGATCCTCGACTACCTGAAGGCCGACCCGACGGTGAACCACATCGAGCTCAACGGCCACTCCGACAACAGTGGCAACCGCCTGGCCAACCGCGACCTGTCGCGCCGTCGGGCACTGGCGGTGGCTGATTACTTGAAGGCGCATGGTGTGCCGGACGAGCAGATCACCGTGCGCTTCCATGGCGAGCGGTATCCGTTGGCGAAGAACAACAGTGCGGCGAATCGGGCGCGGAACCGGCGGGTGAATATCGAGCTGGATCGGGTGGCGGTGGTTGAGAAGCCGGTTGAGCAGGCGGCGCCTGCTGCTCCGGCGCCGGCTCCGGCTCCAGCCAGTTCGACTGCTGCCGCGCCGGGGGCGAAGGTGCCCTGAGGTTGGGTTGGTTGCCTGGTGCATGTCAGGGGATTGCATCAAGGCTGCCAGGTGTCCGCCACAATATTTTCAGCGCCTATGAGATCGAGCGCCGCCCGCGCGGCGCATCGCCGGCAAGCCGGCTCCCACATCTGTTTCGGGCCAGTTACTCCTGCCTCCTCCGCACTCGCTCCCTGGGTGCATGGCTGGAGATAGCAGAAAAGCACAGGCGATAACTTCAATATTGAAGGGAGCGAACAAGGCGGGCAGCGGTGAAATCACAGGAGAGACTGGCCCGAAACAGATGTGGGAGCCGGCTTGCCGGCGATGCGCCGCGCGGGCGGCGCTCGATCTCACAGGCGCTGAATAACTCACGGCATGCATCTTGTGGCCCTGATGCCACTTTAAGGCATGCATCTTGTGGCCCTGATGCCACCTCAAGGCATGCACTTTTGCGCTCTGATACCACTCTGAGGCATGCACTCTTCGGCTCGACACCCCTCCAGCATCTACACCCGACATCACTCGATCAGCCGCCCGTCGCCCTTCCGACAGTTCCTGTCGCTTTGTCGTCAGAAGCTGTCGCCCCACTGTAAATTTGTCCGCAACGTCGTTAGAATCGATCCCTTTCCGTACAACCCCGTGGAGTGATGGCATGGCGGACGTAAAAAAGGTCGTACTGGCGTATTCCGGCGGCCTTGATACTTCGGTGATTCTCAAGTGGCTGCAGGATACCTACAACTGCGAAGTGGTGACCTTCACCGCTGATCTGGGTCAGGGCGAAGAGGTCGAGCCGGCCCGTGCCAAAGCCCAGGCAATGGGCGTTAAAGAGATCTACATCGACGACCTGCGCGAAGAGTTCGTGCGTGATTTCGTGTTCCCGATGTTCCGCGCCAACACCGTCTACGAAGGTGAGTACCTGCTGGGTACCTCCATCGCCCGTCCGCTGATCGCCAAGCGCCTGATCGAAATCGCCAACGAAACTGGCGCCGACGCCATTTCCCACGGCGCCACCGGCAAAGGCAACGACCAGGTTCGTTTCGAACTGGGTGCCTATGCCTTGAAGCCAGGCGTCAAGGTCATCGCGCCATGGCGTGAGTGGGACCTGCTGTCCCGCGAGAAGTTGATGGACTACGCCGAGAAGCACGGCATCCCGATCGAGCGCCACGGCAAGAAGAAGTCGCCGTACTCGATGGACGCCAACCTGCTGCACATCTCCTACGAAGGCGGTGTCCTGGAAGATACCTGGACCGAGCACGAAGAAGACATGTGGCGCTGGAGCGTCTCGCCTGAGAACGCCCCGGACCAGGCTACCTACATCGAGCTGACCTACCGCAACGGTGACATCGTTGCCATCGACGGCGTCGAGAAGACCCCGGCCACCGTCCTGGCCGACCTGAACCGTATCGGTGGCGCCAACGGCATCGGCCGTCTGGACATCGTCGAGAACCGTTACGTCGGCATGAAGTCGCGTGGCTGCTACGAGACCCCTGGCGGCACCATCATGCTCAAGGCTCACCGTGCCATCGAGTCGATCACCCTGGACCGCGAAGTCGCTCACCTGAAAGATGAGCTGATGCCGAAGTACGCCAGCCTGATCTACACCGGCTACTGGTGGAGCCCGGAGCGTCTGATGCTGCAGCAGATGATCGACGCTTCGCAGGTCAACGTGAACGGCGTGGTGCGCCTGAAGCTGTACAAGGGCAATGTCACGGTAGTCGGCCGCAAGTCGGACGACTCGCTGTTCGACGCCAACATCGCGACCTTCGAGGAAGATGGCGGCGCCTACAACCAGGAGGACGCTGCCGGCTTCATCAAGCTCAACGCCCTGCGCATGCGCATTGCTGCCAACAAGGGCCGTTCGCTGCTCTGATTATTGGCGTGTGTAGCAAAAACCTCGGTTCAGGCGTAATGCCAGTCAGTTAAGCCTTAGTAGCAGCCATTGGGGCTGCTTTGCAGCCCATCGCAGGCAAGCCAGCTCCCACAGGGACTGCGCAAAGCTTGAGATCTGCGCGGTACCTGTGGGAGCTGGCTTGTCGTGGCGACGAACCGCTGCGATGGGCCGCACAGCGGCCCCAAATGGCTTAACTGACCGACATTAGGCTCAGGCCGAGGTTTTTTGTGCGCGCAGAAAATTAGTTCGCAACATCATCCTCAAGTGCACTGATAGACAGCTGTGCACATAGGCGTTTATCCAGATTGCAAAAGCGCCACGTGCGCGCCGGCTGCGGCGGTTGTACAAGTGCAAGCAGGAGTTGTTGCTCCATCATGCGATAGGCGTCGGGCCCGGAAAACACCAGTGTGATCGGCTCGCCATGCGACGCTTCGCTGGCCATGGCAGGCGTTGCCACGGCGTTCCGTGTCGGTGAGTCGTGTTCTGCCACTTTGTTTGGCGACGGGCCATAGAACGACTTGTAGTTGAAGTTGAGCGTCAAGAAGAACAGTGCCGTCAGAAAGAACGGGAAACCCACCAGAAACCACGTATAGAGACTTTGGCTGGATTCGCTGAGAAACGGCAATGTCGCGAGGGCGGAGGCTTCGATGATCCCTGCGAAGATAGCAATGATCGTCAGCGGGGCGACAGGTTGTGCTTGGGGCATGAGGGTCGTCTCCAGCGGTTTTGCCCATCATTACCTCAGCAACCGTACTCAACTAAAGACTGCACGGTTTCCCGGTTGGGGAATTATCGCCAAAAGTTGTCGCTGCCTTGTTTTTTCAATGGCTGTGTATTGAATATTTCCTCATGTGATAGCCAGTTTTCATCTGGTATGTCTTTGGTCGTGGGTGATAGCGTTTTCCTTCTGCACGGGTATCTCATTGTTACAACTACGGGGTTTGTGTGTAGGAAATTTCTGTAAGTATTGTAGGGTTAATCTGTTCATCTATTTCGTCGGCAAAACGCCGCGCCAACAGGCATTCTGTCGGTTATCTTGGCACGCCAAGCAAAACAATGAATGAATGGATATCGCATGAATAAAGTGCTTATCGTGGATGATCATCCGGTCATACGCCTGGCCGTACGCATGCTGATGGAGCGGCATGGGTATGAGGTCGTGGCGGAAACCGACAATGGCGTGGCTGCGTTGCAACTGACGCGCAAACACATGCCGGATATCGTGGTGCTCGATATCGGTATCCCCAAGCTGGATGGCCTGGAGGTAATCGCCCGTATGACGACCTTCAGCCCGGCCAGCAAGGTGCTGGTGCTGACATCGCAGGCACCGGGCAATTTCTCGATGCGCTGCATGCAGGCAGGGGCGGCGGGCTACGTGTGCAAGCAACAGGAGCTTACCGAGCTGCTCAGCGCGATCAAGGCCGTGTTGTCGGGTTACAGCTATTTCCCCAACCAGGCCCTGCATGCGTCACGTGGCCGGGGAGGGGGGAGCGAGACGGATATGGTCAACCGCCTTTCGGCGCGCGAGATGACAGTGTTGCAGCAGCTGGCGCGAGGGCGTTCGAACAAGGAAATTGCCGACAGCATGTTCCTCAGCAACAAGACGGTCAGTACCTACAAGTCGCGCTTGTTGCTCAAGCTCAATGCGCGGTCGCTGGTCGACCTGATCGAGCTGGCGCAACGCCAAGGGTTGACCTGACCGTAAGGTCGTAAAGCCTCCACCCGGGAGGCTTTGCCAGGGCTACAGGTCGTAGTCGAAATCGGCCAGTTGCTTTTGCAGGCGCCGTTCTTCCAGCATGTTGTCGATGGTGCGGCGTTTGCTCAGGTTGGTCTTTGCGATTTCCACCGGGGGCTCCGCTTCATCATCCGCGGCAACAAAATCATCTTCGATCGACAGGTCGTCTTTATCGGTACTCATGAGTCGCTCCAAGCCAAGGGGCCATTGGCCGTCCTTATAACTAGAAAGCAGACGCTGGTAAAAAAGATTTTTTCAATCGCGGCGGGTAATTTTTGCCTATGGACTCAATCGTCAGAGGTCTTGTGCTTGTACTCGCACAAATCCTCGATCCGGCAGCTGCCACACCTGGGCTTGCGCGCCTGGCATACATAGCGCCCGTGCAGGATAAGCCAGTGATGGGCGTCGAGCAGGTAATCCTTGGGCACGAACTTGAGCAGTTTTTTCTCCACTTCCAGCACCGTTTTGCCCGGGGCGATGCCCGTACGGTTACTGACCCGGAAGATATGGGTATCCACTGCCATGGTTGGCTGGCGGAACGCTGTGTTGAGTACCACGTTGGCGGTCTTGCGGCCGACACCTGGCAGTGCCTCCAAGGCTTCGCGGGTTTGCGGCACCTGGCTGCCGTGGCGCTCGATCAGCAGTCGGCAGGCCTCGATGACGTTCTTGGCCTTGCTGTTGTATAGCCCGATAGTCTTGATGTATTCGCTCAGGCCTTCGACGCCCAGGGCATAGATGGCCTCGGGGGTATTGGCGACGGGGAACAGGCGGGCGGTGGCCTTGTTGACGCCGACGTCGGTGGCTTGCGCGGACAGGGTCACGGCGACCAGCAGCTCGAACGGGGTAGTGTAGGCCAGTTCGGTTTTCGGGTCGGGGTTGTCTTCGTGCAGTCTGCGAAAGATTTCCAGGCGTTTGGCGGCATTCATGAACTCAGTGTGTTCCTTGACGACGTGGGTGGGTGGAGCCCGGACGCAGGCGATTGTACAAGGCCAACAGCAGTCCGAGCAGTAGCAGGGCGCCGGGGGCCAGGCTGGCCAGATGCAGGCTGGCAACGTCGGCCAGCCATTGGCGGCAGGCGCCGAGCAGCAGGCAGGTGGCAAGCAGGGCGCAAAGGTGCCTGGCGAGCAGGCGCCAGCGCCCTTGGTTGGGTAGCAGGTGGTCAGTGGCCAGGCATTGCAGACACAGCAGCGCGGGATAGTGGCCGAGGGCAAGCGCCAGTGGCAGTAGCCAGGCACGCAGGGCCAGTTGCAGGCAGCTGCTCAGGGCCGCCAGCAGCAGGATGCTGGCCAGCATGTATGCCCAGGTAGCCAACCGCTGGCGCAGTGCTGCCATCGACAGTTGGTGAAGGGCGCACATCAGCACTGCGCACACGCCGATGGCGGCGCCTTCGCTGAGTGTCCGGGTGGCGCCCAGCAGAGGCACAAGGCTGGCGGCCAGTAGGTAGAACCTATTCATGTGTGGCACCCTCCAGCAGCACGCTGCGCTGCTCATCGAAATAGCTCAGGGCGTCCTGCAATGCTTCGATCACTGCTCGTGAGGTCACGGTGGCGCCTGCCAATTGGTCAAAGTCACCCTGGTCCCGTTTCAGAGCCCAATGGTCACCCAACTGGCGGTTGGCAAACTGCCCTAGCCAGTTCAGCTGTGGGTCACCCAGGCGCGCGCCCAGCCCGGGGCTTTCCTGTTGCTCGACCACCTGGCTGCCGATCAGGCGGCCGTCTGGAGCGATGGCGACGCTCAGCACGATCGGCCCGGCATAGCCCTGAGCCTGGGTGAGCAGAATGATGGCTGCCGGTTTGCCGGCCAGCGTGGCACGGTAAACCGCCAGGATACGGCTGTTTGGCCGCTGTGGCGCGGGCTTTGCCAAGGGGCTATCCAGTGGCTGGTTGTCGTAACTGCCTTCGGGTAGTACAGCCAGCCGCTGGCGGCTTTGCAGCTGTTTTTCGGCGTCGGTGATGGCAGTGCTGGTCCATTGCCGCCATGCCAGGGTGGTCGACAACGCGAGTACCCCGATCAGCAGCAGCAGGCCTGTATCACGCATCAGGCGGTTCATTTGCTGGCCTGCTGGCGCTGCACGGCCAGGCGCTCGAGGCTCGGCGCCATGAGGTTCATCAGCAGGATGGCGAAGGCCGTGCCGTCCGGGTAGCTGCCCCAGGTACGGATCAGATAGATCAGCAGGCCCGCGCCCAGGCCGAACAGCAACCTGGCCCACTCATGCCGGGGGCCGGATACCGGTTCGGTGGCAATGAAGAACGCAGCCATCATGGTCGAGCCGGAGAACAGGTGCAGCAGCGGTGAGCCGTTGGAGTCCGAACCCGAGCCATTCCATCCCAGCAGGCTGAACAGCGACAAGCCTGCCAGCAAGCCAAGCGGCGCATGCCAGCTGATCACCTTGCGCTGCAGCAGGAACAGCCCGCCCACCAGGAATGCCAGATTAGCCCATTCGCTACCCCGCCCGCCGATACTGCCAAAGCCTGGATGGCTGGCGAACAGCTCTTCGATGGTCAGGCTACGGTTGTGGCGCAGGCCGTCGAGCAATGTCGGCCGGGCCCAGGCATCGATCTGCCCGCCACCAGCGAACACTTGCTGCAAGCTGTCGAGCAGGCCAGGTGCCGGCCCTGGCCAATGGTTCATATGCAGTGGAAAACTCAGCAGCACGAAGGCATAGCCGACCATTGCCGGGTTGAACAGGTTGCGCCCGACACCGCCAAAAGCCTGCTTGCCGATGCCGATGGCAACGCTTGCGGCGACCACCGGCAGCCACCACGGGGCCAAGGCGGGCAGGGCGGCGGCCAGCAGCACGGCGGTAACCAGCGCGCTGCCGTCGTTTAGCGCCGAGCTCACTGGTTGCGCGCGCAGCGCCAACAGCAGCGCCTCGCATAGCAATGCAGCACTGGCGCACAGCAGCAGGTTCAGCAGCAAGCCCCAGCCGTGCAGCCAAAACAGTACCAAGAGGCCAGGCACGCAGGCCAGCAGTACCAGGCCCATGCTGGTGCGTAGCCGGGGGTCTGGCTTGTCGTTCATTGTGTGAACAACCCGTTGAAACCGGAGAATGCCATGGCCATCACTCCGGCGCCGAGCAACTCGATGGGCAGGCCACGCAGTACGTTGGGGATGTCGGCATGGGCACTGCGCTGGCGCAGGTCAGCGAACAACACCAGCGCCAGCCAGAAACCGCCGCCGGCCAGCATGGCTTGCCGCAGCACAGCAAGCCATGTGCTGTCGTCGCTAGCCTGTTGCAGGGCCAGCCCCAGCGCCGTCGCATTGCTCAACAGTAGTGCTGGCAGCTCCGCCACGGGCCAGGCAGGGCGCCACTTGGCCAGTAGCCACGGCACGCCCCAGGCGAGCAGCGCAAACCAGGGCAACAACAGGAACAGGCCAAGGTCCTGAGCCTGCAAAGGGCTAAGCACCCCGCGCATCAACATCTGCGCGCCAATCACGCCCAGGGTAATGCACAGTGCGCAGGCCAGGCCGAGCGCATGCAGGTGCAGCCTGCGGATTGGCTGTCGTTGCAGGCACAGGTGATTGACCAGCGCGGCGCTGATCAGGACCAGGATGTAGTCGCTCATGAGATGACGATAGCCGGGAATCGGGGTGATTGTCCGGTGTTTGGCGTGACGGCACTGGGGCCGCAATGCGGCCCCAGTAGACGAGTTACTTGATGCGCTGGCCTGGCTTGGCGCCGCTGTCCGGGCTGAGCAGGTAGATTTCTTCACCGCCAGGGCCCGCCGCCATGACCATGCCTTCGGACACGCCAAAGCGCATCTTCCGTGGCTTGAGGTTGGCCACCATCATGGTCAGGCGGCCTTCCAGCTTGGACGGGTCGGGGTAGGCCGACTTGATGCCGGAGAACACGTTGCGGCGTTCGTCACCGATGTCCAGGGTCAGTTGCAGCAGCTTGTCGGCACCCGGCACGGCTTCGGCCTTGACGATCAGCGCCACGCGCAGGTCGACGGCAGCGAAGGTGTCGAACTCGATTTCTGCCGACAGCGGGTCCTTGGCCAGCTCGCCGTTGCCCGCCGGGGCCTTGGCTTCGGCGGCCAGCAGGTCTTCCTTGCTGGCGGCGACCATGGCCTCGACCTTGGCTGGCTCGATGCGGCTCATCAGTGCCTTGAATGGGTTCAACTGATGGTTTTCCAGGCGCGACAGGTGGTCGTTCCAGGTCAGCGGGGCAACGTTGAGGAAGGCCTCGGCGTCGGCGGCCAGCACCGGCAGCACCGGCTTGAGGAAGATCACCAGCTGGCGGAACAGGTTGATGCCCTGGGCGCAGATGGCCTGAACTTCATCCTGCTTGCCTTCCTGCTTGGCCAGCGACCACGGTGCCTTGTCGGCGATCCAGGCGTTGGCGCGGTCGGCCAGCGCCATGATTTCGCGCATGGCGCGGCCGAAATCGCGGCCTTCGTAGGCTTCGGCGATCGACGGCGCGGCAGTCAGGAAGGCCTCGGTCAGCTCGGGTGCGGCATCGCCAGTCACCATCACACCTTCGTTGCCTTTGTGAATGAACCCGGCGCAGCGGCTGGCGATGTTGACCACCTTGCCAACCAGGTCGGAGTTGACCTTCTGCACGAAGTCTTCCAGGTTCAGGTCCAGGTCATCGACGCCACGGCCCAGCTTGGCTGCGTAGTAGTAGCGCAGGTATTCCGGTTGCAGATGATCGAGGTAGGTGCGGGCCTTGATGAAGGTGCCGCGCGACTTGGACATCTTGGCGCCGTTGACGGTCAGGTAGCCGTGCACGTTGACCGCGGTCGGCTTGCGGAAGCCGGCGCCTTCGAGCATGGCGGGCCAGAACAGGGCGTGGAAGTTGACGATGTCCTTGCCGATGAAGTGATACAGCTCGGCCTTGGAGCCTTCGTTCCAGAACGCGTCGAAGTCCAGCTCCGGGCGGCGGGCGCAGAGGTTCTTGAAGCTGGCCATGTAGCCGATCGGAGCATCCAGCCACACGTAGAAGTACTTGCCCGGCTCGCCCGGGATTTCAAAGCCGAAGTACGGTGCGTCGCGGGAGATGTCCCACTCCTGCAGGCCGGAGTCCAGCCATTCGGCCAGCTTGTTGGCCACCGCGTCTTGCAGGGTGCCGCTGCGGGTCCACTGCTGCAGCATGGCCTGGAAGTCCGGCAGCTTGAAGAAGAAGTGCTGGGAATCACGCAGGACCGGGGTGGCGCCGGAGATGGCCGACTTGGGGTTCTTCAGCTCGGTGGGCGCGTAGGTGGCGCCGCACTTTTCGCAGTTGTCGCCGTACTGGTCTTCGGCCGCGCACTTGGGGCAGGTGCCCTTGATAAAGCGGTCGGCCAGGAACATGCCCTTTTCCGGGTCGAAGTACTGGGTCACCGAACGGGTGGCGATGTGCCCGGCTTCACGCAGGCGCGTGTAGATCAGGCCCGACAGCTCGCGGTTCTCTTCGCTGTGGGTGGAGTGGAAGTTGTCGAAGTCCACCAGGAAGTCGGCGAAGTCGCTGCTGTGCTCGGCCTGGACGTTGGCGATCAGTTGTTCCGGGGTGATGCCTTCCTTCTCGGCGCGCAGCATGATGGCCGAGCCGTGGGCGTCGTCGGCGCAGACGTAGATGCACTGGTTGCCGCGCAGCTTCTGGAAGCGCACCCACATGTCCGTCTGGATGTATTCCAGCATATGGCCAAGATGGATCGATCCATTGGCATAGGGCAGGGCGCTGGTGACGAGAATCTGACGTGGCTCGGACATGGTGGCTCGGCTACTTATCTGGCTACGGGGTAAAAATGAGGGTGATCGGCCACTATAAAGGGCTGGCGAAGATATTTCACCCCACATGCGCATCTGCTGACGATTGACGGGTTAGGATAGATGCCTGTTTTACATTCAGTTTGCCAATGGGAGTCTCCATGAGTGCCGTCACCCGTGCCGCCGTCGAAGGCGTGCTTCGCCAGTACACCGACCCCTACCTGAACCAGGACCCGGTCAGCGCCGGTTGCGTGCGCGCCATCGATATCCAGGGCGGGCAGGTCAGCGTGCAGTTGCAGCTGGGGTATGCCGCAGGGCTGTTCAAGAACGGCTGGGCCCAAGTGCTGCAGACCGCCATCGGCAACCTCGAGGGCGTCAGCAGCGCCCAGGTTGCGATCGACTGCGTGGTCGCCGCGCACAAGGCCCAGGCCCAGGTGCCGGCCATGGCCAACGTCAAGAACATCATCGCCGTGGCTTCGGGCAAAGGCGGTGTGGGCAAGTCGACCACCGCGGCCAACCTGGCCCTGGCCCTGGCGCGCGAAGGTGCCCGGGTGGGCATTCTCGATGCCGACATCTACGGCCCCAGCCAAGGCGTGATGTTCGGTATCGCCGAAGGCACCCGGCCGCAGGTTCGCGAGCAGAAGTGGTTCGTGCCGATCAAGGCCCATGGCGTGGAAGTCATGTCCATGGCCTTCCTCACCGACGACAACACACCGATGGTGTGGCGTGGCCCGATGGTTTCCGGTGCGTTGCTGCAGCTGGTTACCCAGACTGCCTGGGATGACCTGGACTACCTGGTGATCGACATGCCGCCGGGCACCGGTGACATCCAGCTGACCCTGGCGCAGAAGGTGCCGGTGGCAGGCTCCGTGATCGTCACCACGCCGCAGGACCTGGCGCTGCTGGATGCCAAGAAGGGCGTGGAAATGTTCCGCAAGGTCAACATCCCGGTGCTGGGCGTGGTCGAGAACATGGCCGTGCACATCTGTTCGAACTGCGGCCATGCCGAGCACCTGTTCGGCGAAGGCGGTGGTGAGAAGCTGGCCAGCCAGTATGGCGTCGACCTGCTGGCATCGCTGCCATTGTCGATGCTGATCCGTGAGCAGGCCGACAGCGGCAAGCCGACGGCGATTGCCGAACCGGAAAGCCAAATTGCCATGGTCTACCAGGAACTGGCCCGCCAGGTGGGCGCGCGGATCGTGCTGCAGGAGGCTGCAGCGCCGGCGATGCCGAGCATTACCATCAGCGAGGATTGACCTGAGACCGAGTCGCCTGCTTCGCGGGCATGCCCGCTCCCACAAGGACTGCACAGCACTTGAAGCCTGCGCGATCCCTGTGGGAGCGGGCAAGCCCGCGAAGAAGCCAGCGCCGAATTTCGAGCAGGCATAAAAAAACCCGCCAGAAGGCGGGTTTTTTTGAAAGCTAGGAAGCTTCGGATCGACTTAGGCGATCTGAACTTCTTCAGCCTGCATGCCTTTCTGGCCGCGGGTAGCGACGAAAGTAACAGCCTGGCCTTCTTTCAGGGTTTTGAAGCCGTCAGCTTGGATGGCTTTGAAGTGCACGAACAGGTCGTCGCCCGACTGAGGGGTGATGAAGCCGTAGCCTTTCTCATCGTTGAACCACTTAACAACACCGGATTGACGGTTGGACATTTTTCTGTCTCCTTGGACAATTTGATAACGGTCAGGAAAAACCCTGGCCGGGACTGAGCGCAAAGAGAGCAGAAAATTCAGCGATGGGCCGATCAGGATCGTGCATCAAACTAGAGATTCTCGGTGTCACGTGCAGCACAGTGGCGCCACCTTACCCCACTTTCCGCAACCTGCCAATGGTCAGAAGGCGCTTTACGCAAATTCGGATCGACGGCTGCTGCAGCCCCCGCCCGGCGCGGGATAAGGCATGGAACTTTAACCTGGGCGCCGGGACCGGTAAGATGCGCCTCACGATTTTCACCACGCAACTCTTTCAGGACACCCCGCCATGAGCATCAAATCGGACAAGTGGATTCGCCGCATGGCGCAGGAACACGGCATGATCGAACCGTTCGTCGAGCGCCAGGTGCGCGGCGAGCAGGACAACCGGGTAATTTCCTTCGGCGTCTCCAGCTACGGTTATGACGTGCGCTGCGCCGACGAATTCAAGGTGTTCACCAACATCAATTCGGCCACCGTCGACCCGAAAAACTTCGATGCCGGCAGCTTCGTCGACATCAAGAGCGACGTATGCATCATCCCGCCAAACTCGTTCGCCCTGGCGCGCACGGTCGAGTACTTCCGCATCCCGCGTGACGTCCTCACCATCTGCCTGGGCAAGAGCACCTACGCCCGTTGCGGTATTATCGTCAACGTCACCCCGCTCGAGCCCGAGTGGGAAGGCCACGTGACGCTGGAGTTCTCCAACACCACCACGCTGCCGGCGAAGATCTACGCCAACGAAGGCGTGGCGCAGATGCTGTTCCTGCAGTCCGACGAAGAATGCGAAGTGTCGTACAAGGACCGTGGCGGCAAGTACCAGGGCCAGCGCGGCGTCACTCTGCCGCGTACCTGAGCCGACAAGCGCGGGGAATTACCCGCGCCTTTGGCACTCCAATGGGATAACGCCACTGCGCATGATGCGCAGTGGCTCTCGTCAGGAGCAGCCAATGAAACTCCATCCCGCAATCAGTGCCAAGCTGGCAGGCCTGCAGCCCAACCACGTCGGGTTGCTGCCCTGGTCACTGCTGGCGCACCCGCTGCCGATGCAGGCAGGGGGCGTACCGCACCAGCCTGACCCCGATACCCCGCAACCAGCCGAACCTGGTGAACCCCCGCCGATGGAGCCGGGTGAGCCAACCTTGCCGGACGAGCCACCTCCCGCGCCTGTGGTCTGAGCGCTGCTATAGCGGCCAGGCACGGCCTGCGCCGGCTTCATCGCCGGCGATGGTTTGACCGGATCAGTTGCCCAGCAGGTAGCCGCTGCGGCACACCTGTTCGCCGGCTACATGGGCAATGACCATGCCGGCGCTAGCCATACGTCGCACGCTGCGTGCATACAGCAGGCCGGGCTGGCTATTGCGGATGGCGGTGACCCGGTCACTGAGGGGGTCGATGACTTCGGCGATCAACTGGTCGGCCTCCAGGTGCTGGCCCGGTCTGGCGTGGTATACCAGCAACCCGCCCAAGGGTGTCGCCACAGGTTCCACGGCAGCCAGCGGCGTGGCCGGGCGGAACAAGGCGGGCAGGGCCGCGCTGGCGCCCTCGATAACCCCTGCATGGGTCAGGAAGTCGAGGATCGCCTGGCAGTCCTTGTTGGCCAGGTCATGACTGACATCCGCCTGGCCCCGCAGCTCGACCGTCACCGAGCAGCAGCCCAGCGGAATCGGGAAGCGCTTGCCGAAACGTTGCTGCAACTGCCACCAGACCAGGCTGAAGCATTCATCGAACGACTGCCCGCCCGAGTCAGTGGCCAGCAGGCTGGCCTGGGCACCCAGGTAGCGGGCCAGCGGTTCGATCTGCGGCCAGGCGTCGGGGGTGGTGTACAGGTGCTCGACCGCTTCGAAGTCGCAGTGCAGGTCCAGCACCATGTCGGCATCGCAGGCCAGGCGCTGCAGGATCAGGCGCTGGGCCTGCAGCGGCGTGCGAGCGGGGTGTGCATCCAGCCCTCGGCGCAGGTATTCGCGGATCAGCGCGACGTTGTGCTGCGGGTCTTGGGTCAGGTGCTCTTCGATCTGGTCGCCGATGCTATCCGACAGGTCGACGAAGTTGCGGTTGAAGTTCTCGCCGCTTTGCAGCTCGAAGCGCCCCAATGGCGCATCCAGCAGCACCTGTTCCAGGCCGACCGGGTTGGCCACTGGCACCAGGATGATCTCGCGTTGCAGGCGCCCTTGCCGTTCCAGCTCGTCCAAGCGGCGCTTGAGGTGCCAGGCCACCAGCATGCCGGGCAGCTCGTCGGCATGCAGCGAGGCCTGGATATAGACCTTGCCGCCACCGCGAGGGCCGAAGTGGAAGCTGTGCAGTTGGCGGGTGATGCCCGGAACGGGTGAGAGCAGGTCGTGGGTCGAATGGTGCATGGCGGTCCTGGATGCGTGGCGAAAACGGTCTGCGACACGGGTCGGCACACAGATAGAAGCATAGATTTGCCGGGTGTGCCTCATTCCAGATGAGTTCTGCCTGTACTGGCCCAATCGCCGGCAAGCCGGCTCCCACAGGGACTGCACAGGGCCTGAGGCGAATGCGGTCGAGGTGGGAGCTGGCTTGCCGGCGATCGGGCCGGCATAGATTACATGGTCACTTCAGGCCAATAGCGCCTGCAGGGTCGCCAGGTCATCCGCCTCTTCCACCGGCTTGTCCAGCCGCCAGCGCAGCATGCGCGGAAAGCGTACGGCGATGCCGCTCTTGTGGCGCCGGGACAAGGCGATGCCTTCGAAGCCCAGTTCGAACACTAGCGTTGGCGTCACGCTGCGTACCGGGCCGAAGGTTTCCACCGTGGTCTTGCGGATGATCGCGTCGACCTTGCGCATTTCTTCGTCACTGAGCCCGGAATAGGCCTTGGCAAAGGGCACCAGTGCCCGCTCCGGCGCGCCGGCCGGGGCATCCCACACGGCGAAGGTGTAGTCGCTGTACAGGCTCGCCCGGCGCCCATGGCCACGTTGGGCATAGATCAGTACGGCATCGACGCTGAACGGGTCGATCTTCCATTTCCACCAGGTGCCCATGTCCTTGGTGCGCCCTACGCCGTACAGGGCATCGCGCTGCTTGAGCATCAGGCCTTCGACACCCAGGCTGCGCGACTGCTCGCGCTGGCGGGCGAGGTCGGCCCAGTCCGCACCTTCGAGCAGGGGCGAAAGCAGTACCGGCGCCAACGGATGGTCCTCGAGCAGTTGTTCCAGTTGCCGACGGCGTTCATGCTGCGGCCGGCTTCGCCAGTCCTTGCCTTGCCATTCGAGCAGGTCATAGGCCTGCAGCACTACTGGGGCGTCGCTCAGCAATTTCTTGCCCAGCGTCTTGCGGCCCAGGCGTTGCTGCAACAAGGCAAACGGCTGTACCGCCAGTTCAGCCGCTGTGTCGGCTGGCTTCCAGACTAGAATCTCGCCATCTAGCACCACGCCATCGGGTAGCGTCTGCGCCAGGCTGTGTAGCTCGGGGAAACGCTCGGTGACCAGTTCCTCGCCGCGTGACCAGACCCATAACTGGCCCTCGCGCTTGACCACCTGGGCGCGAATACCGTCCCACTTCCATTCGATCTGCCAGGCATTCGGCGGCCCGAGCAGTGCTTCGAACTGTTCGGCAGGCGCCTGCAGCGGGTGGGCCAGGAAGAAGGGATAGGGCTGGCCGCCGCGCTGGTTGTGTTCATCTGCCGATTCGGCGGCGATCAGCTTCTGGTAGCCGGCTGCCGTGGGGCGATGGCCGATGTCGGTGTAGCCGACCAGGCGCTGGGCCACGCGCTTGGCATCCAGCCCGGCCAGTTGTGCCAGGGCGCGGGTGACCAGCAGCTTCGACACGCCTACGCGGAAACTGCCGGTGATCAGCTTCAGGCACAACATCAGGCTGGGGCGGTCCAGTTGCGCCCAGAGCGGCGGCAGGCGCTGCTGGATCTGCTCAGGGGGTAGCCCGCGCAGGGGCAGCAGATGCTGCTCCACCCAAGTGGCCAGGCTTTCATCGCTGCCATCGACATGCAAGGGTAACAACAGCGAAATGGTCTCGGCCAGATCGCCCACGGCCTGATAGCTTTCTTCGAACAACCAGTCTGGCAGGCCGGCCAAGGCCGTGGCCAGGTCACGCAGAACGCGCGTGGGCACCAGCTGGCGGGGGCGGCCGCCGGCCAGGAAGTACACCGCCCAGGCGGCGTCTTCGGCGGGGGCCGTGGCGAAGTAGTCGCGCAGCGCCTCGAGCTTGGCGTTGCTGGAGGTGGTCGCGTCCAGGCGCAGGTACAGCGTGGCGAAGGCTTTCATGGCGATGGCTCGGTGTTTGACACGTCGTCTTCTTCGCCATACTCGGTGGCGAAGGCACGGGCATCCAAGCCTTGCTCGTTGAGATAGCGCACCAGCACGTTGACCGAGCCGTGGGTGACCATCACCCGTTCGGCACCGGTCTGGCCGATGGCCCAGAGCAGGCCGGGCCAGTCGGCGTGGTCGGAAAGCACGAAGCCGCGGTCGACACCGCGCCGTCGACGGGTACCGCGCAGCAGCATCCAGCCACTGGCGAAGGCATCGCTGTAGTCGCCGAAACGGCGTACCCAGCTGCTGCCGCTGGCCGATGGCGGGGCCAGGACCAGTGCCTGACGCACCAGTGGATCGTTGCGTGGGATGTCACCGGCATAGTGGGTTTCCGGCAGGTGGATACCGGCGTCGCGGTATACCCGGTTGAGCGGCTCGACAGCGCCGTGCACCAAGATCGGGCCGATGTTGGCGTCCAGCCCGTGCAGAATCCGCTGGGCTTTGCCGAAGGCATAGCAGAACAGCACACTGGTCTTGCCCTGATCGCGGTTGGCCCGCCACCAGGCATCGATGCCGGCGAAGATCTCACCTTGGCTGGGCCAGCGGTAGATGGGCAGGCCGAAGGTCGATTCGGTGATGAAGGTGTGGCAGGGCACCGGCTCGAAGGGCGTACAGGTGCCATCGGGTTCGACCTTGTAGTCACCGGAGGCGACCCAGACTTCGCCCTGGTATTCCAGGCGTACCTGCGCCGAGCCCAGTACGTGCCCGGCCGGGTGCAGGCTCAACGTTACCCCGTGGTGTAGCAGACGCTCGCCGTAGGGCAGGGTTTGCAAATCGATGTCCTGGCCCAGGCGGCTGCGCAGGATACCGGCGCCTGGGCTGGCGCTCAGATAATGGCCGTTGCCAATACGTGCATGGTCGCCGTGGCCATGGGTGATCACGGCGCGGTCCACGGGCCGCCAGGGGTCGATATAGAAATCACCGGGCGGGCAATACAGGCCTTCGGGGCGGGCGATGACGAGGTCCATGGCACGGGCGCTGGTTGCCGAGGGTATTTGTTAAGAGTTCGGAGCTGTCCCGGGAGTTCGAACGGTTTTAGCTGAGCGAAAAGGACTACACACCATTCAGAAATGCCGAAGCGCCTTTTGCGGTTAACTGTGGGCTCAAGGTCGAAGGGTTTAGAGGGGCAGGGGATGAAATTCGAGTACCCGGTGGTCGTTCATCAAGAAGACGGCAGTGTCTGGCTGAGTTGTCCCGATGTGCCTGAGATGGCCTGCGCTGGTGATACCTTGGAAGAAGCACTGTTCGATGCCGTGGATGCGTTGGAGTCCGCGCTTTCGTTCTATGTGGATCAGAAGCAGGCTATCCCGCTACCTGCAGCTCCAACGGCTGGTCAACCCGTCGTACGTCTGCCAGCCCTGACGGCAGCGAAAGCGGCGCTGTGGAATACGATGGTGGCACAAAAAATCAGCAAGACCGAGATGGCGCGCCGACTAGGAGTAAATCGTCCCCAGGTCGATCGTCTGGTCGATCTGTTGCATCGCTCCAAGATCGAGCAGGTTGAGCATGCGTTGCAGGTCCTGGGGCAGCGAATCGAGCTTTCGGTCGTCGCCGTTTGACGTCAGGCCAAAGCCGCCATGAATGACGGCTTTGGCTAAGCGCTCTACTTGCCAGGCACCAAGGTCAAGCGCTGGCTGCCATACGCCCGCCCGAAGTTCTGCTGTTGCAGCGGCAGGCTCATGAAGCGCCCTTTGAACCAGGCATCCAGCCCGTCGTTGTAATGCGCACTGGCCGGGTTGCCGGATTGTCCGCTGCTGGTCAGAACTTGCAACGGTTCGACCTGGCCGAAGTCGACGATCATCCGCGCCGAGGCGGGCAGGCGAGTGTCGAAGTCGCTGCCCCAGGCATAGGGCGTCAGGGCCAGCGTGGTGAAGTCGCCGCCTGCGGCCAGCGGCGAACGGCTGATGGCATCGCCCAGGCCATGGTAGGCCGGTGCCGGCCAGCGGTACTGGTGCAACTTGCCCCACTGCCAGGCGCGGCGGTCGGCGCCCAGTTGCGCGGTGCCGGCATCCACTGCGCCAGCCAGGCTACGGGCGAGGATGGCCGGCTTGTCTTCTTTTTGCGGGGTGTTGCGGTCATCCCAGAACGGGCTGTCGTCGCGGCCGAGCAGGTGGTCGGCCTGCGCCGAGAACGACAACCGTGCATTGCTGACGAACGCCTGCCAGGCCGGGCCGGACTCCGGGCCCAGGTCATCGAGGAAGGTCTGCCGTGCCACTTCCTGAAGGAACAGCTCATACAGCGCGGCATCCGCAGATACCGGGCTCAGGCGGCCATCGAAGGCCTTGAGCCGGGCCAGCGCGTCGCGGGCCTTGTCGCGCTGCGCTGCCGGCAGGGCGTCGATCGCCTGCTTCAGCGGCTGGGCCATGCCGGGGGCGTCGAACATCTGCTTGAGCTTGTCGGCCAGTAGGGTCTCCTGGTCGTTCTGCAGGGCCATCAGGCTGCGGCTGTCATGGCGGCCATTGCCGGCCAGCTGGGCCAGGCGCTCGGCGCGCTCGGGGTAGTACCAGGTGTTGGACAACTGCATCCCGTAACCGCGCGGCAGGCTGCGCTGGTTGGCGTGGCCGATCCAGCCGGCGGGTGGGTCCTGGTCGTAAGGGTGCAGCATCGGGTCGGCATAACCGTCCCAGTCGTAACGCCCGTCCCAGCCCGGCGAGGGCAGCAGGCCCTGGCCTTCGCGGCGGTTGGGGTAGCGGCCACTGACTTGCCAGCCGATGTGCTCTGGCTCGGCGAAGACGAAGTTGAGGGCGGCGGCGGTCACTTCACGGGTGCTGTCGAAGGCACGCTCCACGCTGTTGGCGCGGGTCAGGTCGAACAGCGCATCCAGGCTGCGGTCGCCCTTGAACTGCGGCAGGTTGAGCGCCAGGCCCAGGCTGGCATTGTCTGGCTGGGCCAGCAGGGTGCCGTGGCGGGTGTCGTACATCACCTCGCGCAGTGGGCGCTGGCCACGGACGAAGAAGGTTTCGCTACGGGCGCGGGCCGGCAGCCATTTGCCGTCGGCCAGGTAGTTCAGCTGGCTGCCCTGGCGGCGTAGCTGCTCCAGGTACAGGTCCTGGTTGTCGGCCATGACTGCGCTGCTGCTCCAGGCCAGCTTGCCGTTGTAGCCGGCCAGCACGATCGGCAGGCCGGGCAGCGACAGGCCGGCGACCTGGTACTTGCTGGTGTGGATCTGTACCGGGCCAAGGGCCCAGGAGGCGCGGCTGTCGCTGGCCAGCAGGCTCTTGCCGCTGCGGCTGCGCAGCGGGCCCAGGGCCAGGTTGGCCGAGCCCGGGCTACCGAGCAGGTCGAGGTCGGCCAGCTTCTGGCTGGCGGCTGCCAAGGCCGGTAGGCCCGGCATTTGGCTGGCCAGGTTCAGGCCCTTGAGCTTGTCCACTTCGCTTTCGGCCAACGGCTCGTCCGCAGCGCCGGGCAGCAGCCAGGCCAGCTTGTCGCTGCCGGCTTTCTGCGCCAGGGTCAGGGCGCTCAATTCCTCTTGCAGGTTCACCGACTGGCTGAAGGCGTACAGGCTGAAGATCAGCGCCGAGTCTTCGGGTTTCCAGTATTCGGGGCGATAGCCACTGTTGGCCAGGCTAGCGGGTAGCTTGTCGCGATAGCGGAACAGATAGGCGTTTACCCCACGTGCGTACACTTCGAAGAAGCGTTTGAGCCGTGGCGATGCGTCGGCGTATTGCTGGGCGGCGCTCTGCTTGAGGTTGGCGGCGCGCATCAGGCGGTCGATGTCCAGTGCTTCGCGGCCTGCCAGTTCGGCGAGGCGGCCCTGGGCAAGCAGGCGCATGGCGACCATCTGCTCGATGCGGTCGCCGGCATGCACATACCCCAGGCTGAACAGCGCGTCATGGAAGCTGCTGCTTTCGATCAGCGGTGCGCCCATGGCGTTGCGCCGTACCGAAACGTTCTGCGCCAGGCCCTTGAGCGGCTGCACGCCGCTGGTCGGTGGCACGCTGTCCTGGTAGCCGCCCGTCTGGCAGCCGGCCAGCCCGAGCATGCCGAGCAGCGTGGCAGCGGTTGCGAGGCGCGGGCGGAAGGGAGGAAAGGCGGGGGCGGCCATGACAAGGGCTCCTGCAAGGCGAGGCTGGTTTGGAAAGGCGCTAAGGTAGTAAGCGCGCAGGCGCCATGCAAGGTCCCAGGTCGGTTTATTTGATCACGCTGGGGCAAACGTCGAAATGCTCCGCAAGGGCGTCGGAAAAATGCGTGCAATTGATACGTGCGTAGCGTCGGTAGTCACGGCTGACAGCGAATGCGGAGCCGGGCATCAGCAGGATCTTGTGTCGCTCCAGTTTGTGCATGAAGGGTTGCAGGTCTGGCAGGTCCGGGTGGTAGACCCAGAGGAACATGCCTCCCTGCGGCGCGATTTCGAATTGCCAGCCGCGCTCGAGCAACAGGCGTTGGGTCTGGACTTGCTGGCGGATCAGGCGCTGCTGCACGTCCTTCATATGCCGGGCATAGGTGCCATCCGACAATATGGTGTTGACGAAGCGCTCGCAAAACGCCGGAACGGCAACGCAGGTCAGTAATTTCAGGCGTGTCAGCGGCTCGATCAGATCTTGCGAGCAGGCAATGAAACCCACGCGCAGCGATGCCGACAGGCATTTGGAGAAGCTGCCGATGTAGATGACCCGGTCCAGGTTGTCCAGCTCGGCGAAGGTTTGGCGCACGGCCGGGCTGAAGTCGCCATACACATCGTCCTCGACCACGAAGAACTCGTGTTCCACCGCCAGGCGCAGCACGCTGAAGGCGTTGTGCGGGCTGATGTTGCTGCCAGTCGGGTTGTGGAAAGTGCTGTTGCAGAAGAACGCCCTGACCTTGTGCCGGGCCAGGTAGCTGCGCATTTCTTCGATGTCCGGCCCGTCCTGGGTGCGCCGGATGCCGACCACATGCCCGCCCGCCAGCTGGATCAGCTTGATCAGGTTGCCGTTGCCCGGTTCATCGACAAAAACGTGGTCGCCCGGCTTGATCAGCAACCGTGCAACCAGGTCCAGGCCTTGCGTGGCGCCCAGCGTGGTCAGCAACTGGTTGGGGCGGGCCTCGACACGGGTCAGCCGTTTCATGTGCACGCACAGTTGTTTACGCATGGGCAGGTAACCCTGGATGTCACCGTACTCGGCCAGCGAACTTTGCTCCAGCCGCGCCGTGCGCCGAATCGCCTTGGCCAGCAGTTCGGTGTCGCGCCACGCCGGGGGCAACCAGCCGCTGCCCAGTTTGGTGTAGTGCTGTCCACCCTGCAGCAGGCGGAACAGCGGATCGCCGGCCATGCACTCGGGTTCATGGATCACGCTCGCTTGCTGGGTCCGGTTGGCGACGAAGTAGCCTCGGCCAGGTGAGGCCGTCAACACACCTTCGCTGACCAGCTGGGCATAGGCCGAGACCACGTCGTGGTAACTGAAGTCGACTGCGGCCGTCAGCTTGCGGATGGAGGGCATGCGTTGCCCAGGCAACCACTCACCTGCATCGAGGCGTTGCTTCAACAGGTGATGAAGGCTGCAGTTGGTCATGGCAGTTCCGAAACCGTTAGAAAAAAAAGCCTAACAGTTAACGGAAATGCTTGTCGACTGTTCGTTTGCAAATGGCCAGTACCTGCCAATATCCCCTTGTCGGAACTTTCGGCTGCCAGCGAAGGCGGCACTTTTAGCGTCTGTGCAGACCAGACCACTGGATATCGAGCCATGCACCCTATGGACATGCAAACAGCTGTCATTGCCAGGCTTCCTGTGCCTGACGAACTGGAGTCATTCAAAGTTGTAAAGAACCTTGTGACCTCGGCGTTATTGGAATGCTGCTCAATCGACGAGTTCGAAGTGCTGAAACAAACACTGATTATTGAAAGTGTGACCGAACAGGCCCATGCCGACTTGCAGGCATTTGCCATGAAAGATCCGGCGGCAGGCCGCGATCTGGTATTCATTGCAAAAACCTACACGTCTTATTCCGCTGTTTTGCATTACCGGCTTGCCCATTGGATCTATAACAACACCGCCAGTACATACGGTGCCGGTGGCCAATGCCTGGCCGCCCTGGTCTCCAGGCGCGGAAAAATGCTTTCGGGGGCGGAAATCCATTTCCGCAGCCGTATCGGTGCGCGCTTCATCATCGATCACGGCATGGGCACCGTGATTGGTGAAACATCGACCATCGGTGACGACTGCTACGTGCTCGGCGGCGTCACCCTGGGCGCCCGCGGCATCAGCGACAACCCTTCGAGCGCCAGGCACCCGACCTTGGGCAACCGGGTACAGATCGGCGCTTTCGCCAGTGTACTGGGCGCTATCCACGTTGGTGACGGCGCCTTCATCGGGCCGGGCTGCATTGTTACCAAAGACGTCCCTGCCGCTGCCCGGGTGCAGGTAAAAACATCATTGCAGGTGGTACTGGAAGCATGAACTCTCTGAACTATGAAGTTTTACGCAATACCGAGAAGCTGTATTACAAAGACCAATACCTGGCGGGCGCGAATACTCAAGTAACGCGTGTGCACAGTGACGGCATCGAGTTGCAAAGTACCGTGGCCTACCCGGAAGGTGGCGGCCAGGAAGCCGACTTCGGCACGATTGAATTACCGATCGGTACTGTGCGGTTTGTCTGGGTTAAAAAACTCTACGGCAGCCCGATTCGCCTGGAAGGTTTCAAAGGCGGAAAACTGGGCGGCATCATTATTCACAGCCTGCACCCTGATGACCTGCACTTGTTGGATGAAGTCACCGTCGGCATGCCGGCCCGCGTCACGATTGATATAGAACGGCGCGAACGGCTGACGCTGTCGCACAGTGCCAGCCACTTCCTGTATGCCGCTGCGATCGGGCTGCGTGAAGAGTTGAAGCAATGGACCATCGGCTGCCATATCAAAGAGGACACGGCACGTTTCGACTTCCTGGTCGAGGACGCCTTCACGGCCGAAGACGTGGTTGAAATAGAACGGCGGGCGAATGAGTTGATCGGCAACGATGCGCCCATCGAGCACTACGCGGTCGAGGGGCTGGAAGACGCGCGCTTGTGGACCTACGACGGCATCGAAATCCCGTGCGGTGGCACACACCTCGATTCACCACGGCGTATCGGCCGCCTGAGCGTCAGGCGCAAACGGCTGGGCAAAGGCAAGGAACGGCTGATCTGCGTGTTCCCCGATGCCGAAATCGACCTGTCCACCTATCACGAGCACGCACTATGAACAGCACGCTACCGCGGCGAACGTACCTGTATTTCACCGCACAGTCGATCAACCTGACCACTGCAGTCATGTCGGTGACCATGGCCGCCATCGTCGGCGCCGCGCTGGCGCCTGACGCCGCGTGGTCCACGGTGCCGTACGGCTTTCAGTTTCTGTGCCTGATGCTGGCAACCTATCCGGTCTCCAGGTTGATGAGCCGCATAGGCCGCAAGAAGGCATTCATGCTCGGCGCGATTCCTCTTGCGCTGTCTGGTGTAAGCGGCTTTCTGGCGGTGGAGCACCAGCATTTTGCAACGCTGGTACTCAGCCATTCTGCGTTGGGCGTGTATATCGCGTTCGCCAACTTCAACCGGTTCGCGGCAACCGACAACCTTCCCCAGGCCTTGAAGCCTAAAGCCCTTTCGCTGGTCGTGGCAGGCGGCGTTATCGCTGCTGTGGTCGGGCCGATGCTCACCGAGTGGCTGCGGGACGTTGGCGGCTACCCACTGTTTTCGCTGTGTTACGCCGCGTTTGTCGGCCTGGCGCTGCTGTCACTGCTGAGCGCCCTGTGCCTGCCCAACGATGCTGGTACGGCCAGCGCCGCCAGCAGCGCAGCCAAGCCGGCTGGCGCCCGTACCGAGCAGTTGAGCCCGAGTGTGGTTGTGGCAATGGCCGTTGCTGCGCTGGGTTACGGGATCATGAACCTGCTGATGATCCAGGCCTCGATGCACATGAAGCACATGCACGAGGACTTCACCGACGTGCGCCTGGCGATTCAGTGGCATGTGATTGCCATGTTTGCGCCGTCGTTCTTCACCGGTGCGATCATCCAGAGGCTGGGCATCAGGACCACCATTTGTGCGGGCCTGGCCCTGTTGATCGGTTGCTCGGCGATGAATATCTGGTCGCACAGCTACGCCATGATGACCTTGGCGCTGATTGCCCTCGGGCTGGGCTGGAACCTGACTTATGTAGGCGGTGGTGCCTTGCTGGCCCAGTCGCTGCAGAACAGCCCGGTAGCGATGCAGATGCAGGGCAAGAACGACCTGGCCATCGCCATTTTCGCCACCATCGGCGCGTTCAGCCCTTCGCTGTTGCTGAGTTCGGTGGGCTGGGACGGCACCAATGTCATCTGCATGGCCCTGTGCATCGGGCTGCTGATTGCCACTGTCGGCCTGATGCAGAACAAGGCTTGCCTGAATACTTCACTGGAAGGTAGCCGCAAATGAGCCAGCTCATCAGCGTCAGCGACCGCATCTACACCAAGCTGGAAATGAACAACCCCGGTGGCAGCCACAAGTACCGGGCGGCCCGGCGCATCGTCGAGCATGCCGTGCGCAATGGTGACATCATTCCCGGGGTGACGACCGTCATCGAAAAAACTGGTGGCAGTTTCGGCTTCGGCTTGCTGGCGGCCTGCCACAAATACCAGGTAGCCGTGGAGTTGGCGGTCGGGCTGAGTTTCAGCCAGACCAAGCGGGATTTGCTGGAGTGTTTCGGTGCTCGGCTGATTGGCAAGGAAATGCTGCTGGCCGGTGCCACCCCCAAGGATGTGGTGATGCATCACCTGGAAAACCAGGCCGCGTTGGGCAAGTCATACTTCTACACCGATCAGTTCAACAACCCCGTGGGTGTCGAAGCCCATCGTTATCAGACTGCCAGCGAGCTGGCTGTGCAACTGACCAACGCCGGGGCCGGGCGGGAGATCCTGTTTGTCGGCTGCGCCGGTACTGGTGCCAGCTTCACCGGTATTACCCTGGGGCTGAAGGACCATGGCTTCGAGGTGTCGACGGTGCTGGTCGATCCCTGCGGTTGTGACTCGCGAGCTGGCGTGTTCGCCGATCATCGCTTCGAAGGCATGGCGGTGGGGGTGTGCCCGCCGTTCATGGACTGGTCGCTGGTAGACGAGCGGGCCCAGGTGCAACACGCCGAAATGCTGGCTGCCCAGCGCTGGTTCTACATGCAAAGTGGCATTTTCGTCGGCAATACCGCCGCCGCCTGCCTCGCTGTTGCCCAGCGCATGGCCCAGCATCCGCGCTATGTCGGCACTACCTTGGTGACCATCGCCTATGACGCCGGCCTGTGGTATCAGGACCTGCTGGGGGCGAACCGGCGCAAGGCCGCGTAGTCCCGTGCGGGTATAGCCTGTGCCTCCAGACTTTACTGGGGCTGCTCTGCAGCCCTTCGCGGGCACGCCCGCTCCCACAGAGACCGCGCATTTCTATAGCTCAGCGCCAAACCTGTGGGAGCGGGCGTGCCCGCGAAGGGCCGCAAAGGCAGTTGCTCTCACAGGCACAGCGCGAGCCCCAGGTTTTTTGCCTACGGCGAAGGGTGGCCTGTCAGGCGCCGTGGCACTTCTTGAACTTCTTTTGGCTACCGCACGGGCATGGGTCGTTACGGCCAACGTCCTTCAGGGCGTTGCGTACCGGTTCCTGGTGGCCGTGGTTGCAGTGCGGACCGTGTACATGGCCGTGATCGTGGTGGTGATCATGATCGTGGTTGCAGTCAGGGCCATGAACGTGGGGTTGTTGGGACATTGCAGGGTTACTCCGGGTTGTTATCGCCGGGGATTATCTCACCACTGCGCGACAAGTGCAGGTCCCGATGGATGAGCAACCCGGTCGCCAGGTCGCCCTGCAGGGTGTAATGCAGCGGTTGCCCGCTGCGCAGCAGCTTGGCCAGTGGCTTGAGGTGCTGCCACAGGTTGGTCCGTGCGGTGATCTTGAAGGTGCGCCGGGCATGCGCGCCCACACTGCGCCATATGCTGGTTTCATCCTGCACCAGCAGCAGGTCGTTCAGGCGTATCGAATACGCCAGATTGCGGATGAACAGGCGACTGTCATTGGGGTTGTCGACCCGCAGGTGCAGCACGAACTCTTGCTCCAGCAGCCTGGCCTTGACCGTCTCGACCTCGACCAGGTGCACCTCGGGTTCGCGCCAATCGTCACCGCCCCAGCTGGCACAACCCACCAGCAGCGCTAGCAGGGAGCCGAGCAGCAGCAGACGGGCGCGGGCGAGCATGCTCAGCTAGCCACGTAACTGGCGCAGCATTTCTTGAACTTCTGGCCGCTGGCGCACGGGCAGGGGTCGTTGCGCCCGGCCTTCAGCCCGACGGTGGGGTCGATGAAGTACCAGCGCCCGTCATGCTGGACGAACGCCGAGCGTTCGCGGTGCTGGTGATCGCCGTCCTGGTCATGCCAGCGTGCGGTGAAGGTGACAAAACCGTGCTCGGGCTGGCCGCCCAGCACTTCTGTACTTTCCACTTCCAGCCCCAACCAGGTGCTCTGGGCGCTCCAGGCGGCCATGGCGGCACGGTCCAGGCCGGCTTGCTGGGCCGGCAGGGTGGTGGCCACCAGGTAGTCGACCAGGCCCAGCACATAGGCACTGTAGCGTGAGCGCATCAGCGCCTGGGCATCCGGTGCCGGGGTGCCAGCATGGTAGTGCCCGCAGCAGGCGTCGAGCAGGTTGCCACTGCCACAAGGGCAGACCGAGACACTCATCATCACCACCAGTACTTGCCGAAGTTTTCAGGGTTGGCCCAGAACTTGGCATTGAGCCAGTCCGGGACCTGCTTGTAGTCATGTAGATCATAGGTGAACAGGCTCAGTACCTGCTGGTCACGGCAAAATTTCTCGCTGGCCGACAGGGCCAAGGCAAAGAAATCGGTGTCTTGCCAGCCACAAGCGCCCAGGTCGGCCAGCACCGCGACCCGGCTGGCATTGAGGTTGCGAATGCCGCCGAGCAGTTCCAGGCCGGTGCGCTTGGGCAAGTGCTCCAGGCAGTCCACCAGTACCGCCAGGTCGAAGCGCTGGGCGGCCAGCTCAGCTGGCAGCGGGCCCGGAGCGGCGCTGGCGATGGTCACTTGCGGGTGCGCCTGGGCGAAGGCGTCCAGCGCCGGAAAGCGCGTGCCCACCAGCAGCAGGCGTTGAGGAGTGAAGCGTTCGAGCAGAGCCGCCAGGGCCTGCTGCGGGGTGCGTTGGGAAAAACCGTCGGTCATTGCCATTCCTCGTTCAAGTCGTCCAAGACTAACGGGCCGCAGCGTGCGGGCAAAGAGGCATGTGACCGCGTCGTGGCTTATTGCTGGCAGGGTTGGAATGCGCGGTCTTTACTCCCAGAGATCGGCCTTATGCCGATTCCCCCTAGGAGAAGCAATGAAATGAGCATAGTACGCACAGCGATACCCCTGGTACTGCTCACCAGTGTGTTGACTGGTTGTGCAGGTTTGCAAAAAACCGACTGGCCGAAATGTGCCGCCGTCGGGGGTGTAGGCGGCGCCGCCCTGGGTGCCATCGAGAGTTCCAGCTGGGCTGGTTGGGGCGCGTTGCTGGGCGGTGGCCTGGCGGCGGGTTACTGCTGGGCCCATGGCGATGGCGACGAGGATGGCGACGGCGTGCCGGACAGCCGTGACAAGTGCCCTGGCACCCCGCGTGGCGTGCAGGTCGATGCCAACGGCTGCCCGCCAGAGCCGGCCCCGGTGGTCGAGGAAGTGGTGGTGCAGAAAGAAGAAGTCATCGTCATCCGCGATGTGCACTTCGAGTTCGATTCTGCGCGCCTGACCGCCAGAGACAAAGAGCGCCTCAATACCATTGCCACGCGCCTGAAACAGGAAGCGCCATCTGCGCGCCTGAGCGTCAGCGGCCATACCGATAGTGTCGGCTCCGACAGCTACAACCAGAAACTATCCGAGCGCCGTGCCCACTCGGTGACCGATTACCTGGTCGAGAGCGGTGTGCCGCGCAGCAGCTTCGTGTCGGTAGTCGGTGCCGGTGAAACCCAGCCGGTGGCAGACAATGCCACGGGCGAAGGGCGTGCCATGAACCGCCGTACCGAGATCAAGATCCAGCGGTGACGGCTTGCGCCCGCGCCTTGAGCAGTGGTGCGGGCGTGTCTTCATGCCGGTAAGCCGTTCATGGCCAATGACACAGGAGCATTCAGCATGAGTGTGTCGTCGAAGGCGGCATTGCCGCTGTTGGTGGCTGCCAGCCTGCTCACGGGCTGCGCCACCCACAGCGATGGCAGCGCACCCCTCAACCAAAGGACCTGGCCCATCTGCAGCCTGCTGGGCGGCCTGGTCGGTGGTGGCCTGGGCGCCATCGAAAGTTCGACCTGGGCAGCGGCTGGCGGTGCCCTGGGCGCCATCACCGGGGGCCTGATCTGCTACGCCCAGGATGGTGACGAAGATGGCGATGGTATTTTCGACCGCCGCGATCGTTGCCCTGATACCCCAGCCAACACCGCGGTCGATCACATGGGTTGCCCGTTGAAGCAGTACCCGGCGTCGCCGCCGGCCACTGAGCCGGAACCCACGGTGATTATCCTGGATGACAACGGCGCCGTGATGTTCGCTTTCGATTCCGCCGAGTTGACTCCGGCGGCCCAGCAGCGCCTGCAAGGCCTGGTGGAGAAGCTCAATTCACCGACGGTGGCCAAGGTCAGGGTGATCGGGCACACCGACAGCGTTGGTTCCGACAGCTACAACCAGGCGCTCTCCGAACGCCGCTCCGGCAGCGTGGCCGAGTTCCTGATCGGCCAGGGGCTGGAGCCGGGCAAGGTCACCAGCCAGGGGCGCGGGGAAAGCGAACCGGTCAGCGACAACGAAAGCGAAGAGGGCCGCGCGCGCAACCGACGGGTGGAACTGCACCTCAACTGAGCGGTGCTGGCGCCTGCCTTGGCAATACGGGTACTGTTGGTCGCACGGCTCGCTCGAACGGGCCGTCTCGACATAACAACTATTCAGAGGGGCGGGGTATGAAGTTCATCCTGGGCCTGGGCAAGGTCCTGACAGTCGCTTTCTGGGGGGTAGTGCTGTTCAATCAGCTGATGCCACAACCCTTGCCCTTCAATCTGCTGATCAACGCCGCCGGCATCGCCTTGCTGGGCCTGCACCTGCTCGAGGTGCTGTTCTTCAATGGCAGCCTGCGTGGGCGCAGCCATCGCTGGTTCGACCGTTTGCAAATCCTGTTGACGGGTATCTTCCATGTCATGTCCATTCCCCGTGCGCAGGAGGCGCCGCGAAATGCGTAATCTGATGTTGCTGGCCATGTTGGCCGCTCCCCTGGCCCAGGCCGAAAGCCTGGCGGTCGCCGCCAATTCCATGCTGCGCCTGCCTGACAAGTCGGCCAGCGTGCACCTTGCGCACCTGCGTATCGCCGACGCCGCAACCCTGCTGCTGCCTGCCTCGCTGGCGGAGTTGAAGGTCGACCAGCTGGAACTGGGGCGTGATGCGCGTATCGCCATTGCACCTTCCGATAGCCCGTTGCTGATCGAGGCGCGCAGCGCGAGGTTGGGCGAGGGTAGCGAATTCAGTGCACCGGGGGCGGCCGGTACCTACCAGCGGGCAGCCCGGTCGGGCCGCAGCCTGGACCTGAAGCTGGCTGAAGTGGATGCCGAGCGGCTGGCGATCGATGCCCGTGGTGGCGCTGGTGCACCGGGTTACGTGGGGCTCGATGGCGCCAATGGCCAGGCTGGTGGCTGCACCTGGGGCCAGGCCAGCCGCGGTGCCAATGGTGATGACGGCGGCAACGGCCACGATGGCGCGCCGGGTGGGCGCATACGCCTGAGCGTGCCGCAGGGCTTCCCGCAGGAACGCATCGTGGTACGCCTGGACGGCGGTGCGCCGGGCAAGGCCGGGGCGGCAGGCAAGGCCGGTAAGGGCGGGGCGAGCAAAGGTTGCCTGGTCTACCGCACCGATGCCGGGGCCAATGGCCGGCCGGGACAGCCGGGCCAGCCTGGCTTGGCGGGGACAGCGGGTGAGCTGATCCTACAGCGCCTCTGACCCTTGTGGGAGCGGCCTTGTGTCGCGATTGGGCCGCGCAGCGGCCCCAGCGGTTTATGTGTAAACGCGCAAATTCGGGGCTGCGATGCAGCCCAATCGCGACACAAGGCCGCTCCCACAGGTATCGCGCAAACCTTCAGGTTTTGGGCAGGATCGTGGTCCCACAAGGAGGACGTGCTACTTGTCAGAACATCAGCCGCGAACTGGCCACCGCCACCACCGCAATGCCCAGCAGCAGGTTGATCCCTACCATCCGCCGGATCCGCCCCAGCACCGCCGCACCCGCCGGCCAGTCCTCGGCCTGCACCGCCGCCTTCAACTCCGGCAGCAGCAACGCCTGAATGCGCATGAACAGGGCGAACATGGCGATACCCCCACCGATCATCACCTGCACGTACTTAGGCGCGGTTTCGAAGCCGCTGAAGCGCATGTGCAACATGCCGATACCACTTATCGCCAAAACCGCCACGGCCAGCCAGACCCAGCCGAAGAAGCGTCGGAAAACTTCCACCCATAAACGCAGCCGCGCAGGCCCTTCAAGGGCTGCAACCGTTGCCGGGCGCAGCACCAGCCAGGCGAAGAACATGCCGCCGACCCATACCAGGGCGGCCAGGACATGCAGTGTGTAGGGCAGGGCAAAGGCGAGCATCCGGATCTCCATGCGGCACAAAGGGCAATAGCGGGGTATGATAGCCGCCCCATGCGAAACACTGAAAATATATCCAGCCCTCCGGGCGCCTGCAGACCATGATCAGCAACGAACTCAAAGCCACCATCCAGGGCGCCTACACGCGTTTTCTCGAAGCCAAGAGCCTCAAGCCGCGCTATGGCCAGCGCCTGATGATCGCCGAAGTGGCCAAGGTACTCGGCGACATCGCCTGCGACGATGAAGGCCGCCGTGCTGGCGAGCCTGCCGTGGTGGCGGTGGAAGCGGGCACCGGTACCGGCAAGACGGTGGCCTACGCCTTGGCAGCCATTCCGGCCGCCAAGGCCGCCGGTAAGCGCCTGGTGATCGCCACCGCGACCGTGGCCCTGCAGGAGCAGATCGTCTTCAAGGACCTGCCCGACCTGATGCGCAGCAGCGGCCTTAACTTCAGCTTCGCCCTGGCCAAAGGCCGTGGCCGCTACCTGTGCCTGTCCAAGCTCGACATCCTGGTACAGGAAGGCCATGCGCAGTCGTCTCAGGCTCAGTTGCTAGAGGAAGAGGGGTTCCGTATCGACGTTGATGAACGCAGCTTGAAACTGTTCAACAGCATGATCGAGAAATTGGCCGGCAATCGCTGGGATGGCGATCGGGACAGTTGGCCAGAGAACCTGGAGGATGAAGACTGGGCGCGTCTGACTACCGATCACAGCCAGTGCACCGGCCGTCATTGCCCCAACTTCCAGCAATGCGTGTTCTACAAAGCCCGTGAGGGCATGGGCAAGGTCGACGTGATCGTCACCAACCATGACATGGTGCTGGCCGACCTCGCGTTGGGAGGAGGGGCAGTGTTGCCTGCCCCGCGTGACACCATGTATGTGTTCGACGAAGGCCACCATTTGCCGGACAAGGCCATCGGTCACTTCGCCCACTATTCACGGCTGCGCTCTACGGCTGATTGGTTGGAGCAGACTGCCAAGAACCTGACCAAGCTGCTGGCACAGCACCCCTTGCCGGGCGATTTGGGCAAGCTGATCGAGCAGGTCCCTGAACTGGCGCGTGAAATCCGCACCCAGCAACAGTTCATGTTCACCTTGTGTGAGCAAGTGGCGGATTTTCGCCCCGGCGAAGATAACGAAGGCCGCGAGCGCCCCCGTTACCGTTTCCCAGGCGGGGTGGTACCAGAGCAGATCCGCGAAGTGGGCACCGAGCTGAAAAAGGGCTTTGCTCGCCTCAATGATCTGTTCACCCGCTTGACCGATCTTCTCAAGGAAGGCATGGGTGGCGAAGTCAATATTGGCATTGCCAGTCATCAGGCTGAAGAGTGGTACCCGCTGTTCGGTAGCCTGCAAACCCGTGCCCAGGGCAACTGGGAGTTGTGGACGGCCTTTACCATCGAAGACCCGGAAGACAGCCCGCCCATGGCCCGCTGGCTGACCTTGGCCGAGAGCGGTGCGCTGTTCGATATCGAAGTCAATGCAAGCCCCATCCTGGCTGCCGAAATGCTCCGTCGCAGCCTGTGGAGCGTTGCACATGGCGCGCTGGTAACCTCGGCGACACTGACCGCGCTGGGCAAGTTCGACCGCTTCCGCATGCGTTCGGGGTTGCCGCGTGACGCAGTCACCTGCGTGGTACCCAGCCCGTTCGTGCATGGCGATGCCGGCCTGTTGCGGGTCCCCGACCTGAAGGCCGACCCACGCGATGCGGCGGCGCACACCGCGGCAATCATCCGCGAGCTGCCGAACATCGTCGAAGATGCCCGCGGCGCGCTGGTGTTGTTCTCCTCGCGCAAGCAGATGCAGGACGTATTCGACGGCCTGGACCGTGACTGGCGCAAACTGGTGCTGATCCAGGGCAACCTGTCCAAGCAGGAAACCCTGAACAAGCATAAGGCGCGGGTCGACGATGGCCAGCACAGTGTCCTGTTCGGCCTGGCCAGCTTTGCCGAGGGGGTCGACCTGCCTGGCGCCTATTGCGAGCACGTGGTGATCGCCAAGATTCCCTTTGCCGTACCTGACGACCCGGTCGAAGCGGCGCTGGCGGAGTGGATCGAGGCTCGCGGTGGCAACCCGTTCATGGAAATCGCCGTGCCCGACGCCTCGCTGCGCCTGATCCAGGCCTGTGGCCGCCTGCTGCGTACCGAACAGGATCGCGGTGTCATCACCTTGCTTGACCGGCGCCTGGTCACCCAGCGCTACGGCAAGGCTATTCTCAATGCGCTGCCGCCGTTCCGGCGGGAGATTTCCTGACGGCCGGAGTACCTGCTCCGGCGCGTTGTCCATTACTCAGTCCTGGGCTCATGAGGGCCCTGAAGGAGAGCCCCAGCTTTATGGTCCGCCGTGCCCTGCCCGCCGTTTTCGCCCTGTTGTTCAGCTCGCCGTTGCTGGCTGGGCAGCAGACGCTGTTCAGCTTCGTGCGCCCGGCCTCGGTGGTCAATGTGGCAACCGAAGATGCCGGCATGCCGCAGTACAACGCGGAGCAGACGGCCGAGGGCGAGGTACTGCGGCGTGTGGTGTTCAACCCGGCCGAGCGGCCGACCCTGCGCCTGAGCCCGCAAAGCGGTGTGTGGGACTGGTCCGCCGGGCAGTTTCTGACCCTGCGCCTGCAAAGTGCCATGGACTGGGCACTGACCGTGGATGTCACGGTGCTGGGCAGTGATGGCCGCACGCTGACCAGCCGCATCGACCTGCCGGCCGGCCCTGCGCAAACCGTGATGGTGCCGCTGACGGCCAGCTCGCCGCTGAGCCAGGGCATGCGTGCCGGCCCGCCCATGCCCTGGAGCTATGGCGGCCAGCGCCTGCTGCTGACCAGCAGCGCCGGGGCGGTCGACCTCAAGCAGGTGGTCTCGGTCAGCCTGAGCATCCCCAACCCCAAGGTGGCGCAGAATCTGCTGATCGAGCGGGTGGGTATCCAGGATGACGACCAGGCCTACCAGGCGGCTTACCACCAGTTGATCGATGCCTACGGTCAGTCCACCCGCGGGCATTGGCCAGAAAAGGTCGCCAATGATGAGCAACTCAAGGCTGCCGATGCGCGTGAACAGCAACAGCTCAAGGGCTGGCTGGCAGAGCGTGGCAAACAGCGACTGGACCCTTACGGCGGCCTGCTGGCCGGGCCGGCGTTCGAGGCCAAGGGCTTCTTCCGCACAGAGAAACGTGACGGCCGCTGGTATCTGGTAACTCCGCAGGGGCATCCGTTCTATTCCCTGGGGGTGAATGCGGTGGCCGCGGATGGCGGGCGTACCTATGTCGCCGGGCGTGAAGGCATGTTCAAGGCCTTGCCCGGCGAGGGCGATGCACTGGCCGCGTTCTATGGCGAAGGCAATAACGACGACGGCAATACCTCGTCGCAAGGGCGCAACTTCAAACAGGGACGCTGGTTCGACTTCTATGCCGCCAACGTGCAGCGCACCTACGGCAAATCCTGCCTGCCTGCAGTGGAGGGGCAGCCGGCAAACTGTCCGCCGCTGGTGCTGGATGCCGCCCGTTGGCAGGCGCATGCGCTCGACCGTTTGCAGGCCTGGGGTTTCAACACGGTCGGCAACTGGAGCGAGCCAGCCCTGGGCCAGGCCAAGCGCATGCCGTATACCTTGCCGCTGTCGATCGTGGGTGATTACACCAGCATCAGCACCGGCATGGACTGGTGGGGCAGCATGCCAGACCCGTTCGACCCGCGTTTTGCCATGGCCACCGAACGCGCCGTGGCCATCGCTGCCCGCGATCACCGGGACGACCCCTGGCTGATCGGCTATTTCGCCGACAACGAGCTGGCCTGGGCCGCCCCGGGTAGCGACGCCAAGGCCCGCTACGGCTTGGCCTACGGCACCTTGCGCCTGACCACCGATGTGCCGGCCAAGCGCGCCTTCCTCAAGCAGTTGCGGGACAAATACCGCAACCAGGAGGGGTTGTCCAAGGCCTGGGGCATCGAGCTGACCGCCTGGGAACTGATGGAAGACCCAGGCTTCGAGGCGCCATTGCCCAGCCCGGAACACCCGGAAATCGAACGTGACTACCAGCATTTCCAGCAGGTATTCGCCGAGACTTACTTCAAGACCATTTCCGATTCATTGAAGTGGCATGCCCCCAACCACCTGCTGCTCGGTGGCCGCTATGCCGTCAGCACGCCGGAGGCGGTCAAGGCCTGCGCTGAGTTCTGCGATGTGCTCAGTTTCAACTTCTATACCCTCAAGCCGCAGGACGGTTATGACTTCGCCCGCCTGGCCGAGCTGGACAAGCCGGTGCTGGTGTCCGAGTTCCAGTTCGGTTCGCGTGATCGCGGGCCGTTCTGGCCTGGGCCGCTGGAAGTGGCGCGTGAAGAAGACCGCGGCCCGGCCTACGGCAACTTCCTCAAGGCGGCCCTGGCGCAACCGATGATCGTTGGCGCGCACTGGTTCCAGTACCTCGACCAGCCGGCCAGCGGGCGCCTGCTCGATGGCGAGAACGGCCACCTAGGGCTGGTGGCGATCACCGATATGCCGTACCCGGGGTTTGTCGATGCCGTGCGCAAGAGCAACCTGCAGGTGATGAGCCAGCTTCGCGCCGAGCTGGAAAAGCCTGCTCCCTAAGACAAGGCTGACGCGGGTAATGCCAGTCAGTTAAGCGATTGGGGCCGCTTTGCGGCCCAATCGCGACACAAGGCCGCTCCCACAGGGAATGCGCTTTACCGTTCATCGCGACCATCTGGCCCAAGCCAGTTTGCAAAACGCCAAACTACTGAAACAATGCACACCATTTTTTGGAAATGTCGTACGGAGAACAGAGGGTGCAGATCCAGGGTCACTATGAGCTGAAGTTCGAAGCCGTGCGCGAAGCTTTCGCCGCGGTGTTCGATGATCCCCAGGAGCGTGGCGCCGCGCTGTGCATCCAGGTCGGTGGTGAAACCGTCGTCGACCTGTGGGCCGGCAGTGCCGACAAGGATGGCCAGCAGGCCTGGCACAGCGACACCATCGCCAACCTGTTCTCCTGCACCAAGACCTTCACCGCCGTCACCGCCTTGCAGCTGGTCGGCGAGGGCAAGCTGGCGCTGGACGCCCCGGTGGCCAACTATTGGCCCGAGTTCGCCCAAGCCGGTAAACAGTCGATCACCCTGCGCCAACTGCTCAGCCACCGCGCCGGCCTGCCGGCCATCCGTGAGCTGCTGCCAGCCGAAGCCTTGTATGACTGGCAGGCCATGGTCGATGCTCTGGCTACCGAAACGCCGTGGTGGACACCAGGTAGCGAACACGGTTACGCCGCCATCACCTACGGCTGGCTGATTGGTGAACTGATCCGCCGTGCCGACGGCCGTGGCCCCGGCGACTCGATCGTGGCCCGTACAGCTCGCCCGTTGGGGCTGGATTTTCATGTTGGCCTGGCGGACGAAGAGTTTCACCGCGTGGCGCATATCGCCCGCGGCAAGGGCAACCCCGGTGATGCAGCGGCGCAGCGCTTGCTGCAGGTGACCATGCGCGAGCCCGAGGCACTGTCGACCCGTGCCTTCACCAACCCGCCGGCGATCCTGACCAGCACCAACAAACCGGAATGGCGGCGCATGCAGCAGCCAGCGGCCAATGGCCACGGCAATGCACGCAGCCTGGCAGGCTTCTATGCCGGGTTGCTGGACGGCAGCCTGCTCGAATCCGAACTGCTCGACGAACTGACCCGCGAGCACAGCCTTGGCCAGGACCGCACCTTGCTCACCCAGACCCGCTTCGGCCTGGGCTGCATGCTCGACCAACCCGACGTGGCCAATGCCACCTTTGGCCTTGGTGCCCGTGCCTTCGGCCACCCTGGTGCCGGCGGCTCGGTCGGCTTCGCCGACCCGGAGCACGATGTGGCCTTCGGTTTCGTGGTCAATACCCTTGGCCCTTATGTGCTGATGGACCCACGCGCGCAGAAACTGGTACGCGTCCTTGGCAGTTGCCTTTGATCGGGTAATGCGGGTATTGCCCCCCCTGTTTGACTATTCTCAATGCCAACGCCTGAAGTGTGTAGGCAAAATTTCTTTCTATTTCATGGTGTATCGCTGATGTCTTCACATAAAACCTTAGCACTCGCCCTGTGCCTGACCGCCGTGACCGGCTGCGCCAGCCACTCCCAGGACGCTTCGAAGGGCAGCGAATCGAGCTGGTGGCCCTTTGGTTCGGACAAGGTTGCCGAGCAGGAAGTGAAGGAAGCTGTCACCGAGAAAGTGGCCAAGGCCGATGCCAAGTCGGAAAGCGCCAGCCGCTGGTGGTGGCCGTTTGGTGGTGACGACAAGCAAGCCAAGGGGGGCGTGCCGAAGATCGACCAGAAGGCCACCCAGGCCTGGCTGGACGAGTACGAGCCCAAGCTGCGCGAGGCGATCAAGGACAGCAAGCTGGAGTTGGAACGCCGCGACAACGTGCTGGCCGTGACTATCCCGGTGGATGGTTCGTACAACCCCGATCGCCCGAACATGCTGCTGCCCATGAGCCTGGGCCCGATCACCCGTGTGGCCAAGACCGTCGAAGGCGACCCCAAGACTGCCGTGCTGGTACTGGGCCATGCCGACAGCAGCGGTGTTGCGGCCGCCAACCAGAAGCTCAGCCTGGAGCGCGCCGCTTCGGTGTCGGCGATCTTCCGCCTCAGTGGCCTGCAGCGTGACCGCCTGACCCTCAAGGGTATGGGTTCGGTCATGCCGCGCGCCGCCAACGACAGCGCCGAGGGCCGTGCCCTGAACCGCCGTGTGGAAATGCTGCTGACCCCGCAGAACACCATGGTCGCACTGCTGGCCAAGTACCAGCAGGCCACCCCGGCACCAACCCCGGCCTCGATGGTGGCGGTGCAGGATGCCAAGGCGCCTGTTGCCAAGGCTGCCGACAGCAAGCCAGCAGCCAAGCCAGCGGCGAAGAAGCCTGTTGCCAAGGCCAAGGCACCTGCCAAGACTGTTGCCAAGAAAAAAGCCGCGCCGGTCAAACCCGCCGCCAAGAAAGCTACCGCTGACAAGAAAGTAGCTGCCAACAGCCCTGCGAAGACCAACTGATCGTCAAGGAACGCAGCAATGACCCAATCCCTGGCCGATATGCGCCGCGACTACACCCGTGATGGCCTGACCGAAGCTCAGGCCCCGGGGGAGCCGTTCGCCCTGTTCCACCAGTGGTTTGCCGAGGCGGTGAAGACCGAGCAGGTACCGGTGGAGGCCAACGCCATGACCCTGGCCACTGTCGACGGCGAAGGTCGTCCCCACTGCCGCGTCTTGCTGTTGAAGGGGCTCGATGAGCAGGGCTTCACCTTCTTCACCAACTACGACAGCGCCAAGGGCCAGCAACTGCAGGCCAATCCGTTTGCCGCCATGACCTTCTTCTGGCCGGCGCTGGAGCGTCAGGTGCGCATCGAAGGGCGAGTGGTAAAGGTTACGGCGCAGGAGTCGGATGCCTACTACCAGGTGCGCCCACTGGGCAGCCGCCTGGGAGCCTGGGCTTCGCCGCAGAGCCGGGTGATTGCCGGGCGTGAGGAACTGGAAGGCCTGGTGAAGGCCACCGAGGCGCGTTTCTCCGACACCCAGCCGCATTGCCCGGAGCACTGGGGCGGGTATCGTTTGCTGCCCGAGCGTATCGAGTTCTGGCAGGGGCGGGCAAGCCGCCTGCATGACCGGCTGAACTATCGCTTGGTCGATGGGCAATGGCTGCGGGAGCGGCTGGCGCCCTGAGATCCAGGGGCCGCTTTGCGGCCCAATCGCGACACAAGGCCGCCCCACAGGTTAAATCCGCATTTCATCTGTGGGAGCGGCCTTGCGTCGCGATCAGGCTACCCCGAATACCCCTCCGCCTCCCGCTCCAACCACCCCGCCAACTGCTTGCGTCCAACCTTCTCCACCCGCGCCTGCTCCAGCTTCTGCAGCATGTATTCGCGCTTCCCGGGATCGGCGCCGGCCAGCGACAACGCCAGGTCACGGTCCATCCAGCGGCGCATGCGTACATACAACCACCAGTGGAAATACAGCCCCGCAACGGTGGTGACCACGACGATGAAGTAATCCATGGCTATCCTTGGTCTCACTTGAAAGGCCAGTGGCACAACCTGCACGGGCTGTACCTCGGCTGAATGAAAACAATTTTATTACGTTTGTACCGTGACAGCCGTCAACGTGCAGCGTCTAATGAACAACTGACTTATGGAGACTTTACCCATGCGTAAATCCGCTTTGCTGGTGGCGACCTTTACCACCATGTCGCTGCTGCTGGGGGGCTGTGCCTCGAGCCTGACCGGTGATAGCTACTCCCGTGACGAGGCCCGCCGTGTGCAAACCGTGCGCATGGGCACCATCGAGTCCCTGCGTCCGGTCAAGATCGAAGGTACCAAGACCCCGATCGGCGGTGGCGCTGGCGCCATCGTGGGTGGCGTTGCCGGTAGCGCCGTAGGCGGTGGTCGTGGCAGCATCGTGGCTGCGGTGATTGGTGCCGTTGCCGGTGGCTTGGCCGGTTCCGCCGCCGAAGAAGGCCTGACCCGTACCCAAGGTGTCGAGATCACAGTGCGAGAAGACGATGGCAGCATGCGCGCCTACGTGCAGGCTGTGCAGGAGAATGAAATCTTCCGTGTCGGCGACCGCGTGCGCATCATGACTGTTGACGGTACCAGCCGCGTTTCGCACTGAGCGTAACGCAACAACAGAAAACCCCGACCTGGCTACTCGCCAGTCGGGGTTTTTTCATGCTTCCGGCATAATCACTACTGCCCTGTGGGAGCAACCGTCTTGTATTGCCTGGACCGGCCTCATCGCCGGCAAGCCAGCTCCCACAGGTACTGCACAGGGGCTTGAGGCCTATGCGGTCGAGGTGGGAGCGGGTTTACCCGCGAAGAGGCCATGGCTGGCGATACAGGATTAAAGGCCGAGCATATCCCGCGCCACTGCCTCGGCAATGCGAATGCCATCGACACCCGCCGACAGAATCCCGCCCGCATACCCAGCCCCTTCACCTGCCGGGAACAGCCCCTTGAGGTTCAGGCTCTGGTAATCCTCACCCCGGGTAATCCGCAGCGGCGACGAGGTCCGCGTCTCGATCCCGGTCAGCACCGCATCATGCAGGTTGTAGCCCTTGATCTGCCGGTCGAACGCCGGCAGCGCTTCACGGATCGCCTCGATGGCGAAGTCCGGCAGGCTCGGTGCCAGGTCGCCCAGGGTAACACCCGGCTTGTAGGACGGCTCGACACTGCCCAGCGCGGTCGATGGCCGGCCAGCTACAAAGTCGCCCACCAATTGCGCGGGCGCCTGGTAGTTGCTGCCACCCATCACATAGGCGTGGGCTTCCAGGCGCTCCTGCAGTTCGATACCGGCCAGCGGGCCTCCCGGGTAGTCGCGCTCGGGGTCGATACCGACGACGATACCGGAGTTGGCGTTGCGCTCGTTACGCGAGTACTGGCTCATGCCATTGGTGACCACCCGGCCCGGCTCGCTGGTGGCAGCGACCACGGTGCCACCCGGGCACATGCAGAAGCTGTACACCGAACGGCCATTCTTGGCGTGGTACACCAGCTTGTAGTCGGCGGCGCCGAGTTTCGGGTGGCCGGCGTACTTGCCCAGGCGCGCCTTGTCGATCAGCGTTTGCGGGTGCTCGATACGGAAGCCCACCGAGAACGGCTTGGCTTCCATGTACACGCCCTTGGCATGCAGCATGCGGAAAGTGTCGCGAGCACTGTGGCCCAGTGCCAGGACCACATGGCGCGAGTGCAGCTGTTCGCCGCTCTCCAGCACCACACCGGTCAGTTGGCCGTCTTCGATCAGCAGGTCGGTGACCTTCTGCTGGAAGCGTACTTCGGCACCGAGGGCGATCATGTCCTGGCGCATTTGCTCGACCATGCCGGTGAGGCGGAAGGTACCGATGTGCGGCTTGTTGATGTAGAGGATCTCGTCCGGCGCACCGGCCTTGACGAATTCCTCCAGCACCTTGCGGCCGTGATGCTGCGGGTCCTTGATCTGGCTGTACAGCTTGCCGTCGGAGAAGGTACCGGCGCCGCCTTCGCCGAACTGCACGTTGGATTCGGGGTTGAGCACGCTCTTGCGCCACAGGCCCCAGGTGTCCTTGGTGCGCTGGCGCACTTCCTTGCCACGTTCGAGGATGATCGGCTTGAAGCCCATCTGCGCCAGCAAGAGGCCGGCGAAGATGCCGCACGGGCCGAAACCGACCACGATCGGGCGCTCCTGCAGGCCAGCCGGGGCCTGGCCAACGAACTTGTAGGTTACGTCCGGGGCTGGGCCGATGTTGCGATCGTCGGCGAACTTGCCGAGCAATTCGGCTTCGTTGCTGGCTTCCAGGTCGATGGTGTAGATGAACAGCAGCTCGCTGTTCTTCTTGCGCGCATCGTAGCTGCGCTTGAACAGGTTGAAGCTGAGCAGTTGCTCGTCGCGAATGCCCAGACGCTGGACGATGGCTTCGCGCAGGGCTTCATCGGGATGGTCCAGGGGCAGCTTCAGTTCGGTGATTCGTAGCATGGCAGGGTCCAGTATCCCGGCCATGGGCGGCCGGCGGCTTTACACAAACCGCCAAGTATAAGCTGTTCGCCGCCCCGACTGGCAGGATAAAAGCGCCCGGCGATCAGTTGTCGCGCGCGCCGCCGTAGTAACCGCAACCCTGCAGGGTCTTACCGTCGATGCGCAGCTCGGCGCGCAGGTGCCGGATGGCGCCGGTGGCAATGTCCACGCAGCGTTGTGGCGCGACCCACAGCTCGACATGCTGGCCGTTGGCTTCACTGGTCAAGGTCAGGCCGCCGCCCGGTACTTCTTCTTCCAGGAAGGGCAGGGGCAAGGGGGGCTGGCCGACACGGTTGAGTACCATGCCTTTGCCGCTGGCCTTGATGTCCCAGCCCGGCTCGTGGCCGTTGGCACGCAGGGTCAGTTGCTTGAAGTTGGGGTCTTCGCAGGCGCGGGGGGAAGGTTCAAGGCGATACAGGCGGCGCACTTCCAGCTGACCGTCGTTGTTGGCCTGCTTGTTACCGGTGAGGCGCCCACGGACATCGGCGAACAGCTTGTCGTTGGCGTCCTCGGCGAGGTTGGCGGCTTCCTGCAGGATGCCCGTGGCGGCGACGTCGTTGACCACGAAGGTGCGGTTTTCGCTGCACGGCTTGAACAGCAGCTGGCCCCCAGCGGCACGCAGTTCGCCCTGCATGCGCGTGGTGCCGATGTTCGGGTCGCTGGGGGCGTCAGCCATGAGCTGGCAGCCGGCGAACAGGGGCAGCAGGGCAGTGAGCAGCAGGGTGGGGGTGAGGCGCATGGGGCGGGCTCCGGGGATCTTTGCCGTGAAAGCTGGCCACGTTACGCAGGCTGGTGGCGGATCTCAAGTTAATGGTTACCTGTTCCGGCCCTATCGCCGGCAAGCCGGCTCCCACAGGTACACCACAGGCCTTCAGACTTGCAGATTACCTGTGGGAGCTGGCTTGCCAGCGATAGGGCCGGAACAGGCGATACACATTCGGCAGGCAGAGAAAAGGGCCCGAAGGCCCTTTCCCTGATCAACCCCCCAGATACGCGTCGCGCACCTTCGGGTCGGTCAACAGCGCTTCGCCGGTACCCTGCATCACCACCCGGCCGTTCTCCAGCACATAGGCCCGGTCAGCGATCTTCAGCGCCTGGTTGGCGTTCTGCTCCACCAGGAACACGGTCACGCCATCGCGGCGCAACTGTTCGATGATGTCGAAGATCTGCTGGATGATGATCGGCGCCAGGCCCAGCGACGGCTCGTCGAGCAGCAGCAGCTTGGGCTTGCTCATCAGCGCCCGGCCAATGGCGAGCATTTGCTGCTCGCCACCGGACATGGTGCCACCACGCTGCATGTAACGTTCCTTCAGGCGCGGGAACAGCTGCAACACCTTGTCCAGTTGCTCCTGGTAGTCGCCCTTGTCGGTGAAGAAACCGCCCATCGCCAGGTTTTCCTCGACGGTCAGGCGGGCGAACACGCGGCGGCCTTCGGGGACCACGGCAATGCTCTTGCGCATGATGTGCGAGGACGGCTGGCCGACCAGTTCTTCACCCAGGTACTTGATGCTGCCGCTGTGCGCCTGCGGCGAGCCGCACAGGGTCATCAGCAAGGTCGACTTGCCGGCACCGTTGGCGCCGATCAGGGTGACGATCTCGCCTTGGTTGATCTCCACGTTGACGCTGTGCAGCGCCTGGATCTTGCCGTAGAAGGTGGAAACGTTCTCGAACTTCAACATTTACGCTTCCCCCAGGTAGGCTTTGATCACGTCAGGGTTGTCGCGGATCTCTTCCGGCGTGCCGTGGGCCAGGGGGGTGCCCTGGTTGATCACCACGATATGGTCGGAAATGCTCATCACCAGCTTCATGTCATGCTCGATCAGCAGCACGGTGACGTTGTGCGACTCACGCAGGTAGGCGATCAGCGCCTTGAGGTCTTCGGTCTCCTTCGGGTTCAGGCCCGCGGCAGGTTCGTCGAGCATGATGATGCGTGGTTGGGTCATCATGCAGCGGGCGATTTCCAGGCGGCGCTGCTGGCCGTAGGCGAGGGTGCCAGCGGTACGGTTGGCGAAATCGGTCAGGTTGACCTTCTCCAGCCAATACTGCGCGCGCTCCATGGCCTCTTTCTCGCTGCGGCGGAAGCTCGGGGTCTTGAGCAGGCCGGCGAAGAAGTTGGTGTTCAGGTGGCGGTGCTGGGCGATCAGCAGGTTTTCCAGCGCGGTCATTTCCTTGAACAGGCGCACGTTCTGGAAGGTCCGCACCACGCCCTTGCGGGCGATCTGGTGGCCGGCCAGGCCCTGGATCGGCTGGCCATCGAGCAGGATGGTGCCGCCGCTGGGCTTGTAGAAGCCGGTCAGGCAGTTGAACACGGTGGTCTTGCCGGCACCGTTCGGGCCGATCAGCGCCACCACCTGTTTTTCCTTGACGGTCAGGCCCACGCCGTTGACCGCCAACAAGCCGCCGAAGCGCATGCTCAGGCCGCTGACTTGCAGAATTTCGCGGCTCATCGACGCAGCTCCATGTGTGGGCGTTGCATAGGCAGCAGGCCTTGCGGACGCCAGATCATCATCAACACCATCAGCGCACCGAACATCAGCATCCGATATTCGCTGAACTCACGCATCAGCTCGGGCAGCAGGATCATCACGATGGCCGCGAGGATCACGCCCAGTTGTGAGCCCATGCCGCCGAGCACGACGATGGCGAGGATGATCGCCGACTCGATGAAGGTGAACGACTCGGGTGTCACCAACCCTTGGCGGGCGGCGAAGAAGCTGCCGGCGAAACCGGCGAAGCAGGCACCCAGGGTGAACGCCGAGAGCTTGATCACGGTCGGGTTCAGGCCCAGTGCGCGGCAGGCGATCTCGTCTTCGCGCAGGGCTTCCCAGGCGCGGCCGATCGGCATGCGCAGCAGGCGGTTGATCACGAACAGCGCCAGCAGGGCCAGCAGCAGGGCCACCAGGTACAGGAAGATGACCTTGTTGATCGAGTTGTATTGCAGCCCGAAGAACTCGTGGAAGGTCTGCATGCCCTCGGCGGCGCGGCGCTCGAAGGTGAGGCCGAAAAGTTCCGGTTTAGGGATGTTGCTGATGCCGTTGGGGCCGCCGGTCCAGTCGGTGAGGTTGCGCAGGAACAGGCGGATGATCTCGCCGAAGCCAAGGGTCACGATCGCCAGGTAGTCACCGCGCAGGCGCAGCACCGGGAAGCCGAGCAGGAAGCCGAAGATAGCGGCCATCAGGCCAGCGATCGGCAGGCACACCCAGAAGCTCCAGCCCAGGTAGTGCGAGAGCATGGCGTAGCTGTAGGCGCCGACCGCGTAGAAGCCGACGTAACCCAGGTCGAGCAGGCCCGCCAGGCCGACCACGATGTTCAGGCCCAGGCCCAGCAACACGTAGATCAGGATCAGCGTGGCAATGTCGACCGCCCCGCGCGAGCCGAAGAACGGCCACACCAGGGCCACGACGACCAGCCCCAGGATCACCCAGCGCTGGGTTTTCGGCAGGGTCAGGTAGTTGCTGACGGCGGGCGGGACCAGCTTGCGATCCGAACGGCGACGTATCACCGAGTTCCACTGCCTGTCGAACAGCACGCGCAGGAACATCAGGACCGAGCACACGGCGATGATGCTGATGGTGAACGAGCCTTGGCTGTGCACGATCAGGCTGATGCCGTCGATGCTCAGTTTCAGGCCCAGCACTGGGAAGGCCACAGCCCATACCAGCAAGGCGCTGAAGAACGCCTGTTTGAGATTTCTGTTCATACTTTTTCAACCTCCGGGCGGCCCAGGATGCCGGTCGGCCGGAACAGCAGGACAAGAACCAATAAGCCGAATGCCACTACGTCCTTGTACTGGTCGCCGAAGATATCGGCGCCGAAGGCTTCGGCCACGCCCAGCACCAGCCCGCCGAGCATGGCGCCCGGGATGCTGCCGATGCCACCCAGCACCGCCGCGGTGAAGGCCTTCAGGCCTACCAGGAAACCGGCGTTGGGGTTGATCACCCCGTACTGCATGCTCAGCAGCACGGCCGCCACCGCCGCCAAGGCGGCACCGATGACGAAGGTGAGGGCGATGATGTTGTTGGTGTTGATGCCCAGCAGGTTGGCCATCTTGATGTCCTCGGCGCAGGCACGGCAGGCGCGGCCCAGGCGGGAACGGGAGATGAACAGGGTGAGGCAGGTCATGGCCACCAGGGTGACCACGAACACCAGGATCTGCATGTAGCTGATCAGGACTTCTTCAGCACCGCCTGGCCCGAACGAGAAGCTGCCGGGGATCAGGTTGGGGATGGATTTGTCCTTGGAGTCTTGCGACAGCAAGACGGTGTTCTGCAGGAAGATCGACATGCCGATGGCGGAAATCAGCGGAATCAAGCGGTTGCTGTTGCGCAGGGGGCGGTAGGCAACCCGTTCGATGCTGTAGCCATAGGCACTGGTGACGAAGATCGTCGCGACGAAGGCGACGGTCATCAGGATCGGCAGCGAATGGATACCCATCATGGCCAGGCCCGCGAGGGCAATGAAGGCCACATAGGAACCGATCATGTACACCTCGCCGTGGGCGAAGTTGATCATGCCAATGATGCCGTACACCATCGTGTAGCCGATGGCGATCAAGGCATAGGTGCTGCCGATGGTCAATCCATTAACCAGTTGTTGGAAGAAATGGTAGATCTCAGGCATTACAGCGCTCCTAAAAACCTGATTTGCATTTCGCTGGCGGGGGTACGGCCAGGAAACCGCGGGTGACGGTTTTAAGATTTTCAGGTGAGCCCGCCCCCGGATCGCGGGAGTCAGACCCATGAACCTCGTAAAACAAAGCCCACTGCTCGCACAGTGGGCTTTACGGTCAGCTATTAGTCACGCAGTTACTGAGGGGAGACTTCGGTCTTCGGCTTGCCGAAGTGCCATTCGTAGACCACGAACTTGAAGTCTTTCAGGTCGCCTTTTTCGTCGTACGACAGGGTGCCGGTCGGGGTCTTGAAGGAACCCGCGTGGATGGCCTCGGCCACTTTCTCGGTGTCTTCGGACTTGGCCGCCTGGATGCCCTGGGCGATCAGTTCCACTGCCGAGTAGGCCGGGAACACGAACGGGCCGCTTGGGTCCTTGCCGTCAGCCTTGATGGCGTCGACGATGGCCTTGTTCTCAGGATCGGCGTCGAACGACTTCGGCAGGGTCACCAGCAGGCCTTCGGAGGCGTTCTGGGCGATCTGCGAGATGGAGTCGTTGCCCACGCCTTCCGGGCCCATGAACTTGGCTTTCAGGCCCTTTTCCTGAGCCTGGCGCAGGATCAGGCCCAGCTCTGGGTGGTAGCCGCCGTAGTAGACGAAGTCGACGTTGTTCTGCTTGAGCTTCTGGATGATCGAGGAGAAGTCCTTGTCACCGGCGTTCAGGCCTTCGAACACGGCAACCTTGGTGCCTTTGCCTTCCAGAGTCTGCTTGACCGCGGTGGCGATGCCTTCACCGTACTGCTGCTTGTCGTGCAGCACAGCGACCACCTTCGGCTTGACGTGGTCGGCGATGTAGTTGCCGGCTGCCGGGCCCTGAGCGCTGTCCAGGCCGATGGTGCGGAAGATCAGCTTGTAGCCACGGGCGGTGATTTCCGGGGAGGTGGCAGCTGGGGTGATCATGATCACGCCTTCGTCTTCGTAGATGTCGGACGCAGGCTGGGTGGAGCTGGAGCACAGGTGGCCGATGACGAACTTGACGCCGTCGTTGACCACTTTGTTGGCGACTGCCACGGCCTGTTTAGGGTCGCAGGCGTCGTCGTATTCCTTGGCTTCGAGCATCTTGCCATCGACGCCGCCCTTGGCGTTGATATCCTTGATGGCTTGCTTGGCGCCGATGAACTGCATGTCGCCGTACTGGGTCACAGGGCCGGTTTTAGGGCCTGCAATCCCGATCTTGATGGTATCGGCGGCAAACGAATGGCTGGCTACCCCGGCCAGTACCATTGCAGCGAACAGCTTGGAAATCTTGATCATAGTGCTCCACTCATTCTGTTGTAATTCTTATAGTCCTGGCGGCCAGGGCTACAGACCGGGCGGGATTTGCGGCGTGGCCATGCCAACGCGCAAGCCCACCTTCCCCCGGAACATGTCCCGGAACTGTACCGGTACAGTGTAGAGCGCTGTTCGAGCGCTTGAAAAGCGGTCGAAAAGTGCCTATTCCCTGGGGTGTCGCTTGATCGACATAAAGATACAGAAAGGCGCCATCAAACTGCCTGCATCTGCGACCCCGAGCCACAAGTTCGGGGTCAATCGACCAAATTACATATTTGAAACCGGGTTTTTCTGCAAAAATGCCGGCCTTTTTTATTGGCCGATTTTTGCGGGTACTACCCATGACTGATCAAACAAGCACCCTCTATGCCAAATTGCTTGGCGAGACGGCAATCATCGAGTGGAAAGCGCTGGAGCGTTTCTGGGCCAAGGGTGACCTGATTTGGGTCGATCCAAGCCTGGATCTGATCACTGTTGCCGAGGCGATGGCCGAGAATCGCAGCGAGATCTTCGCCAAGTGGCGTAGTGATGGCACTGTAGGGCCGGTCACGGCCGAGCAGGCCCAGGCCCTGCAAAGCCGCGATCCAGAGATCTGGGCGGTAGTGGTTTCGCCGTTCATCGTGATCCAGGTGAAGCGCCTGGCAGAGGCATGATCGTTTTTGGTGCGCAAAAACGCGCAGCAGCCCCGATTTGGTGCTTGATGGCACTCAAGGCGGGTAGAGGTAAGTAACAATTCGGCGTGGCGGTAACAGTTTACGGGATGCGTAATGGGGCTGCCTTGCAGCCCTTCGCGGGCACGCCCGCTCCCACAGGTGGGGTGCTGTCTCAGCATTTGCACTGGACCTGTGGGAGCGGGCATGCCCGCGAAGGCCGCAAAGCGGCCCAGACCGATATCAATTGTCTGGAGTCGTTCATGAGCTCACAACTACCTTCGCTTGGATTCGCCGGTATCGGCCTGATGGGCCTGCCCATGTGCCGGCGCCTGTTGGCAGCGGGTTACCCGCTGACCGTATGGAACCGCAGCCCGGATAAGTGCGCCGCACTGATCGCAGCCGGTGCACGCCTGGCCACCAGCCCGGCCGAATTGTGCCGTGACAGCGACATGGTGCTGCTGTGCCTGGCCGACACAGCCGTGGTGCGTGAGGTGGTGTTTGGCGAACAGGGCATTGCCGAAGGCGGGAGCAGCGGCCAGTTGCTGATCGATTTCTCCAGCCTGGAGCCTACCGCCACCCGTGAAATGGCGGCCGAACTTGCGGCGCTGTGCGGCATGGCCTGGCTGGATGCCCCGGTGTCCGGCGGCACGCCCGGGGCCGAAGCCGGCACCCTGGCGATCATGGTCGGTGGCGAGGCGGCTGACCTGCAGCGTGCCCGCCCGGTGCTGCAGGTGCTCGGCCAGCGGGTGACGCACATGGGGGCGGTGGGCGCTGGCCAGGTGACCAAGGCCTGCAACCAGATGATCGTGGCCTGCAATGCCCTGGTTATCGCCGAAGTGGTGGCGCTGGCGGAACAGTCCGGTGTGGACGCGACGCTGCTCGCCGAAGCGCTGGCTGGCGGCTTTGCCGATTCCAGACCGCTGCAGATCCTGGCGCCACAAATGGCCGAGAGCCGCTTCGAGCCGGTCAAGTGGCACGTGCGCACGCTGCTCAAGGACCTGGATGGTGCGGTCAAATTCTCTCGTGAACAGGGCTCGGCGACGCCGCTCAGTGGCCTTGCCGCGCAATTGATGCGCTTGCACGGTAGCCAGGGTTACCTGCAAAAAGATCCGGCGACCCTGGTAGAACTGTACCGTAGCAAGGGTTGAGCACGCCGCTGTGGCGCTGCGGCCGTTCCAGTAGCGGCCGCAGTTCGGCCAGCGGCACCGGGCGTGCCAACAGGTAGCCTTGCAGGTAGTCGCAGCCATGGGTTTCGAGGAACGCCAGCTGTTCGACGGTCTCCACGCCTTCGCTGACTACCTGCAAATGCAGGGTATGCGCCATGACGATGATCGCCTGGACGATCTCGCGGTCCTTCTGGCTGCCCGGCACATCTTGCAGGAAGCTGCGGTCGATCTTCAGCACGTCCAGCGGCAGGCGCTTGAGGTAGGCCAGTGACGAGTAACCGGTGCCGAAGTCATCGATCGACAACGCCACACCCAAGGCGCGAACGCGCTTGAGCAGGTTGACGGTGCGCTGGATATCGCCCATCAGGGCGTTCTCGGTCACCTCCAACTCCAGTTGCCGGGGAGCAAGGCCGGCGTGGAGCAGCGCCTTTTCCACCTCGCAGGCCAGTTCATCGTGGCTTAGGGTGACCGCCGAGCAGTTCACCGTGACCTTGAGGTTGTCATAACCGCGGCGCTGCAGGTAGGCCAGGTCGGCACAGGCATGGCGCAGTACCCACAGGTCGAGGTCGATGATCAGGCCGTTGGCTTCGGCGATGGTGATAAAACGCTCGGGCCCGAGCAGGCCGTGTTGCGGGTGCTGCCAGCGCACCAGGGCTTCGAGCTTGGCTACGTGCCCGGTACCTGGGTCGAAAATTGGTTGGTAGTGCACGCATAACCCCCGTTCTTCGAGCAGGGCCAGGCGCAGTTCTTCTTCCAATTGCAAGGCCATCGAGGCCTGGGTCTTCAGGCTGTCGTTGAAGAAGTTCAGGCTGTTGCGCCCATTGCCCTTGGACTGGTACAGGGCGAGGTCGGCATGCTTGAGCAGTTCTTCGGCGGTGTTGCCGTCGTCGGGGAAGATGCTGATGCCGATGCTGGTGGTCATGACCATGCGCCGGCCGCCCAGGTCGATGGGGTCCTTCATTCGTTGCATGATGCGCTGGGCCAGGTGGCGGGCTTCGTCACGGCTGTTGAGGCTGGTGACCACGCAGAACTCGTCGCCGCCAAAGCGCGCGACAAGGTCGTGGCTGCGGGTGGCGGCCTGGATGTGGTTGGCGATCACTTTGAGCAGCTCGTCGCCAGCGTCGTGGCCAAGGCTGTCGTTGATGCGCTTGAAATGGTCGATGTCGAGGAACATCACCGCCAGGCGGCTTTGAGTGGCCTGGTGCTCGGCCAGGCGCTCGGCGAACACCTGGTTGAAGCCGCGGCGGTTGACCAGGTTGGTCAGGGCATCGTAGTGCGCGGCCTGCAGCAACGACGCGCGGGCCTGGTCCAGTTGGCTGAGCAGTAGGTTGACCCGGCGCAGGTCGTGCTCCTTGCTTTGCAGCTTCTTGTCCGCCAGGGCGGCACTGATGCTGGCGCCACTGATCAACAGGGTGATGAAGCCAATGCCCAGCCCTAGCTGCAGGCTGTTGTCGGCAGTGGGAAGGCGCAGTGCGGTATCGGCCGGGACGACCAGGGTCATGGCAGACATCGCGGTGAAGTGGGTGGCGATGATGCCACCGCCCAGCAGCAGGCTGGCGCCGTATTTCGTGGCCTGGTACAGGGTGCCGCTGCCATTGCGGAAGTAGCGGGCCAGGCACAATGCGGCCAGGCTGGTGAGCAGGGCGATGGCGACAGAGGCCAGCAGCGGACCGGTCTGGTAGTACTGGTGGGCGCCGGTTTCCAGCGCGGCCATGCCAACGAAGTGCATGAGGATGATGCCCAGGCCGATCAGCAATGCGTTTTGCAGGAAGTGATGCGCGCGCATCTGCTTGCGGTCGAGGCTGTGCATGGCCAGCCAGGCGACGGCCAGGGCAATGAGCAGCGAGAGGATGGTCAGGGAAACGTCGTAGTGCACTTCCACCGGGGCCTGGAAGGCCAGCATGCTGATGAAGTGCATGGCCCAGATGCCTCCAGCCAGGCAGCAGGCGCCAAGCATGTTCCATTGCCGGTGGGCAGTGGGGTCTTCGCTGTGGGACTGGCGCTCGGCCATGTCCAGGGTGGCGAAGCAGGCCGCACAGGCGACGAAGTAGGCGAGCAGAACCAGGAACGGTTCATGCCGGCAATCGATGACGATGCGCCCGGTTGCCGGCAGGTCGGCGAACAGTTGCAGCCCCAGCCATTCCATTGAGTGCCTCTTGATCGAGTTTTCACTCGTCTGCGCTACGACCCTGTGCAGACTGTCCAGAGGCAGTATAGGAAGAGGTGTTTAAGCCTTCCTGAATAATGGCACATTGATTTCTATGATTTGGTTATGGCCCTGATAGCAGGTTGGAATAAAGAGTTTGACCATTGCGACATCCCTGTAGGAGATTACCCAGCCCTGCAGGGCTGCGCTGTCGCGCAGAGACTCAATTCGTATGCGCGACGCGACCTCTGTGGGAGCGGGCGTGCCCGCGAAGAATCCAGCGCGGTGGCTGGCACCGGCTTCGCCGGTGTTCGCGGGCACGCCCGCTCCCACAAGGCCGCTCCTACACGGGCGGCGCAGGCCGGGATCAGCCAGCCACCAGCACGCGAATGGCTTCCAGGCGCAGCGCTGCCTTCTCCAGCATCGCCAGGCCGTCTTCACGCTGCTTGCGCAGGGCGTTGATCTCGCTGTCACGCACGCTCGGGTTGACCGCTTGCAGCGCGACCAGGCGGGCCAGTTCTTCGTCGGCCTCCGCCGCCAGGCGGCGCTGGGCCTCGGCCACGCGCTCGACGTGCGTTGGCATGATCTTCTCTTCACCACCACTGATACGCTTGGCCAGCACGTCGCGCTGAGCCTGGACGAACTTGTTGGCACTGGCGCGCGGCACGCTCTCGAGCTGGTCGTTGAGGGTCTCGAAGGCCACGCGCGAAGCCAGGTCGTTGCCGTTGGCGTCGAGCAGGCAGCGCAATGCCGCCGGTGGCAGGTAACGACCCAGCTGCAGGCTGCGTGGGGCCACCACTTCGCTGACGAACAGCAGTTCGAGCAGCACGGTACCCGGCTTGAGCGCCTTGTTCTTGATCAGTGCCACGGCAGTGTTGCCCATCGAGCCGGACAGCACCAGGTCCATGCCGCCCTGCACCATTGGGTGCTCCCAGGTGAGGAACTGCATGTCCTCGCGCGACAGCGCCTGGGCACGGTCATAGGTGATGGTCACGCCTTCGTCGTCACCCAGCGGGAAGCTGGCATCGAGCATCTTCTCGCTCGGCTTGAGGATCAAAGCGTTCTCGGAATGGTCTTCGCTGTCGATGCCGAAGGCGTCGAACAGGGTTTCCATGTAGATCGGCAGGGCGAACTGGTCGTCCTGTTCGAGAATCGCCTCGACCAGCGCCTGGCCTTCGCCGGCACCGCCGGAGTTGAGCTCCAGCAGTCGGTCACGGCCGGTGTGCAGCTCGGCTTCCAGGCGCTCGCGCTCGCTGCGGGCGTCGGCCACCAGGGTGTCCCAGGCCTTGCTTTCGCCACCCTCGAGCAGCGGCAGCAGGCGTGGGCCGAACTGATGCTGCAGGGCGTTGCCGGTGGGGCAGGTATTGAGGAAGGCGTTGAGGCCTTGGTGGTACCACTGGAACAGGCGCTCTTGCGGGCTGTCCTGCAGGTAGGGGATGTGCAGTTGGATGGTGTGCTTCTGGCCGATACGGTCGAGGCGGCCGATGCGCTGCTCGAGCAGGTCGGGGTGCGCCGGCAGGTCGAACATCACCAGGTGGTGGGCGAACTGGAAGTTGCGGCCTTCGCTGCCGATTTCCGAGCAGATGAGCACCTGCGCGCCGAACTCTTCGTCGGCGAAGTAGGCGGCGGCGCGGTCGCGCTCGAGGATGCTCATGCCTTCATGGAACACCGAAGCCGGGATACCGGAGCGCACGCGCAGGGCGTCTTCCAGGTCCATGGCGGTTTCGGCGTGGGCGCAGATCACCAGCACCTTGGTGCGCTTGAGCATTTTCAGGGTGTCGATCAGCCAGTCGACGCGCGGGTCGAAACGCCACCAGCGCTCGTCGTCAGCCGCCTCGCCCTGGGCCTGGAAGGCGACCTCCGGGTACAGCTCGGCGTGTTCGCCGGCTGGCAGGTCTAGGTACTGCTCGGGCGTGGCCAGCGGGTAAGGGTGCAACTCGCGCTCGGGGAAGCCCTGGATCGCCGCGCGGGTGTTGCGGAACAGCACGCGGCCGGTGCCGTGGCGGTCCAGCAGTTCGCGGATCAGGCGGGCACTGGCCTGGCTGTCGCCGTCGCTGACCGCGGCCAGCAGGGCTTCGCCTTCGGCACCCAGGAAGCCCTGGATGGTGGCATGGGCCTTGGGCGACAGGCGGCCTTCGTCGAGCAGTTCCTGGACCGCTTCGGCTACCGGGCGATAGTGTTCACTCTCGGCGCGGAAGGCGGCCAGGTCGTGGAAACGGTTGGGGTCGAGCAGGCGCAGGCGGGCGAAGTGGCTGTCCTGGCCGAGCTGTTCCGGGGTGGCGGTGAGCAGCAGCACGCCAGGGATCACCTGTGCCAGTTGCTCGACCAGGCCGTATTCGGCGCTGACCTGGTCTTCGTGCCAGACCAGGTGGTGGGCTTCGTCGACCACCATCAGGTCCCAGCCGGCGGCAAACAGTGCGTCCTGAGCCTTTTCGTCGTCGACCAGCCATTCCAGGGCGACCAGCGCCAGCTGGGCATCTTCGAATGGGTTGCTGGCGTCGCTTTCGATGAAGCGTTCGGCGTCGAACAGGGCCACCTGCAGGTTGAAGCGGCGGCGCATTTCCACCAGCCACTGGTGCTGAAGGTTTTCCGGCACCAGGATCAGCACGCGGCTGGCGCGGCCCGACAGCAGTTGGCGGTGGATCACCAGGCCGGCTTCGATGGTCTTGCCCAGGCCCACTTCGTCGGCCAGCAGCACGCGCGGGGCGCTGCGGTCGGCGACTTCGCGGGCGATGTGCAACTGGTGGGCGATCGGTTGCGCGCGGCAGCCACCCAGGCCCCACAGCGCCGATTGCATCTGCTTGCTGGTGTGCTGCAGGGTGTTGTAGCGCAGGCTGAACCACGCCAGCGGGTCGATCTGCCCGGCGAACAGGCGGTCGCTGGCCAGGCGGAACTGGATGAAGTTCGACAGCTGGGTTTCTGGCAGGGTGCGTGGCTGGTTCTGCCCGTCCAGGCCGTGGTAGACCATTAGCCCGTCGATGTCCTCGACCTCGCGCACGGTCAGCTTCCAGCCTTCGAAGTGGGTGATCTGGTCACCTGGCGAGAAGCGCACGCGGGTCAGCGGCGCATTGCGCAGGGAATATTGACGGGTGTCGCCAGTGGCCGGGTAGAGCACGGTCAACAGGCGGCCATCCTGCGCCAGGATGGTACCCAGGCCGAGCTCGGCTTCGCTGTCGCTGATCCAGCGTTGCCCCGGTTGATACTGCTGCGCCATACTGCCTGAACTCCCGCGATGAAAAAGCCGATTATGTTAACGGATCGGCCGGTCAGACCAAAGTGCCGAGCGCACCGAAAGGTGCCGAACTGCAATAGTAAGTGCATCAGTCTAGCCGTTTCATCACCCCGTACCGTGTTGCGACGAGGGCCCAGGATCGACATGTCTGCCAAGCACCGCTGGATCAGCGCTTCCATGGTCGTGGGCAGCCTGCTGCTGCTGGCCGCCTGCGAGCAGAAAAACTTCGAGGCGTTGCCCGCCATCCCGATGGAGCAGCTCGAGGTACTGGGCGTGCAGACGCCGATCAAGAGCGTGCACTTTCGTGACCGCGACGGTGAAGGCCTGCTGGTATTGAGCCGCAGCGATGGCCAGGCCAGCGACCCGGAAAGCGAGCAGGAAGTGGACAAGGTGGTGCTCAAGGCCACCTTGTACGGGCGCAGCGACGACAGCGACGTGTTCAAGGCGCGCTGGCAGATCGAGCAGGAAACCACCTGCCCGGGCCTGGACCTGGATGTGGACTTCTACACCGATGTCAGCGAGGTCAGCGATCTGAACAAAGACGGCGTCGCCGAGGTGACGGTTGCCAGCCACGCCTTCTGCGGCGGTGGCATCGACCCGCACGACATCGCCATCGAGATGCGCGAAGGGCAGGCCAGCTACACCATCACCGGCCAGTCGCAGATCACCCCGGCGGGGGAGGAACCGGTCGGCGGCGAGCGCGAGGACAGCGCCTCGCTCAAAGCCGCGCCGCAAGTGCTGCGCGACCATATGGACGCGGTCTGGCAGCAGGTTTACAAGCGGCCCTGGAGCGAAGCCAGCCCGCCAACCTACGATGACCCTGGCGACGAAGACGAATAAGTGTTGTCCGTGATATCAAGGTAAACCCGAGCCTGCCGATACAGGGGCATAGGAGAACGTCCATGCTGCCGCCGATCATTCCGCTCAGTGCCGCCCCGGTGACCTCGCAACAGGACCCGGTAAAGCCGACCCCCGACATCAAGCCTGTGGTTCCGGCGCAGCCGGCGTCCGGCGAAAGCTCCATCGACCTCAAGCGCCAGCGCGACCCGCAGGAGCAGGCGCTGCTGTTGCGCGATGAGCAGCAGCGCCAGCAACGACGCCGGCAGAAGGACGACGAAGAGCGCTACAGTGCCGTGCCAGGCGACGAGGTCAACGCCGACAATACCGTGCCAGTGGCGCCGTTGATGGGCGAGCACGTACGCCAGGGGCTGCTGGTGGACATCGAAGTCTGAAGCGGGGCTGGTCAGCGCCCGTGGCTGGCTTCATCATGCAAGTCTCAGTTGATCGTCGAGCCTACCCATGAGCCAAGACAACCTCATCGATTTCGATGCCGAACGCGCCAAGCGTGTCCACGACCTCAAGGAAAAGCGCTTGAACGAAATGCGCAACGCGTTCGAGCAGGCGCTGCCGTTGAACGGCACAAAGAAAAAGAAACCCAAGGGCAAGCCCAAGAAGCGCTGAAACTTGATGCAGGTCAACCCTGCACCCGCCTCGCGTGCCCGGTCCCGGGCACCATTGACCCCGATCAATTTTCCCCGCCTCCACATTGGTTAACTTGCACCCATCGGACAACGGCAAACGAATGGGGAGGCCCGCATGTTCTTCGACAACGTGGTTATCGCCGGTGTGGTAACGGTCGGGTTGATGGTTGCCTTCTTTGCCGGTCTGGGCATTTTCATCTGGAAGGACTCGAACAAGCGCAAGCCGCGCTGACCTTCCGGGTACACGAGCACGCAAGGCATTTAGGGCGACTTCGGTCGCCCATTTTTTTTGCCTGGGATTTGTGTTTTGCCTGTGGCAGGGAATCTCAATAAAGATGATTAGCTAGCTAATTAATCTATTCCGCTTTATCCTTCCCCTCATTGTCTATCTTTCCTGTAAGACCGTCCCCGCAAGGTCCGCCTCGTGCCCATCACTTTCCAGGCCCTGTTCGCCCCCAGCAGCCTCGCCCTCAAGTTCGCCATCAAGACCCTGTTCGGTGGCGGCCTGGCGCTGTGGCTGGCCATGCGCTGGGGCCTGGAGCAACCGTCATGGGCGCTGATGACCGCCTTCATCGTCGCCCAGCCGTTATCAGGCATGGTGGTGCAGAAAGGCCTGGCGCGGCTGGCCGGCACCTTGGTGGGTACGGTCATGTCGGTGCTGTTCATCGGCCTGTTCGCCCAGACCCCCGGGCTGTTCCTGCTCGCCCTGGCCCTGTGCACCGCTGCATCTACCCAGCTGCGCAGTGCCTGGGCCTATGCCTTCGTGCTGGCCGGCTATACCGCGGCGATCATCGCCTTGCCGGCCATCGACCACCCGCTGCAGGTGTTCGACCAGGCCGTGGCGCGCTGCACCGAGATCTGCCTGGGGATTTTCTGCGCCACCGCCAGCAGTGCCTTGCTCTGGCCCATGCGGGTGGAGCAGCAACTGGGTGGCCAGGCCCGCCAGGCTTGGCACAACGGCCTGCAAGCCGCCAGTGCCATGCTCGGCGGCGAAGATGAGGCACGCAAAGGCTTGCTGGAGAGCCTGGGGCGCATCGTCGCCATCGATAGCCAGCGCGAACATGCCTGGTTCGAAGGCAACCGCGGGCGTCAGCGTGCCCGCGCCATTCGCGGGCTGAGCCAGAAACTGATGGTGCTGCTGCGCATCTCTCGCTCGGTGCGTCGGCAATGGCGCCAACTCGACGAGCGCGAGGCCGGGCACCTAGCGCCTTGGTTGGCAGAAGTGCGCGCGCTGCTGGGCAAGCCGGACCAGCCCAGCCTGTTGCTGCTGCGCCAGCGTGTCTGGGATGCTGCCCACGATGAGCAGATCAGTTCGGCGGAACACTTCTGCCTGGCGCGCATGGCCCTGCTGCTGGATTACGCCATGGCCGCTAGCCAGGCGCTGGAGGATGTGGAAGCGGGCAGGGCGCCCAAGGATGTGTCCCAGGGGCTGGCTGCGCACCGCGACTGGTCGCTGGCCTTGCTGTTCGGCTCACGCAGCGCATTGGCCTTTCTGGTCATGAGCGGTTTCTGGCTGGCCACGGCCTGGCCTTCGGCGCCGGGCGGCCTGGTGTTGACTTGCGTGGTCTGCAGCCTGTTCGCCAGCCGCGAGAACGGCGCGCAGATCGGCTTGAGCTTCTTGCGCGGGATCTTCCTGGCGATACCTGTGGCGTTTCTGGTCGGGCAGGTTCTGCTGCCGCAATGGAGCAGCTTCGCCATGCTCTGCCTGGGCCTGGGGGTGCCGCTGTTTCTTGGCGCGCTGGGCATGGCCCACCCTCGTACCGGGGCCACCGCCACCTCCTATTGTCTGCACTTCATTGTGCTGGTGTCGCCACTCAACGCCATGCAGTTCGGCGTAGCGACGATGCTGAACAGTGCCTTGGCCATGTTGGTGGGGGTTTCTGCGGCGGTGATGGCCTTTCGTCTACTGGTGTTCCGCCACCCGGCCTGGCTGGGCCGGCGCCTGCGCGCTGCCACCCAGAGCGACCTGGTGCGCCTGACCCGGCGCGATCTGCGTGGTGCCGACACCTGGTTTGGCGGGCGTATGGCCGACCGCTTGATGCAACTGGCGCGGCATGCCAGTGAATTACCGGAAGGCGAGCGCAAACGCTGGGATGACGGCCTGCACGGGTTGGATATCGGCGACGAACTGGTGCACCTGCGCATGTGCCTGGCGGTCGCCCAGGCGCCCTTGGGGCGAGCCGAGCGCGAGTACCTGCAACAGGTGGAGGTGGTACTGGCCAAAGGGCCTGCCGCCGGGCGTGGACAACATCTGGATAGCGCCAGTGAACAGTTCATTGCCGCCTTGCACCGGCTGCCTTCGAGCGACCCGCTACGGCTGGCCGAGGGCGCGGTGCTGCAATTGCAGAAAAGCTGGGGCAAGTGGTGCCGCTGGCAGGAGGAAGCCCATGGGGTTGCGTGAATGGGAGCTGGGCGGGGTACTGCTCAGCCCGTTTCTGCTTTATGTGTTGTTGGCGCTGGTGCTCACCGGATTGCTGCGCCTGCTGGTGCAGGCCACACCGTTGGGGCGTTGGATCTGGCATGAAGCGCTGTTCGATGCGGCGCTGTTCGTTTGTGTGCTGTTCCTGGTGGTACGACTGCTGGGAGCTTTATAAAGGAGTGTTTCGATGCGTGCGGCCGTACGTATTCTGGTGACCCTGTGTGTGGTGGCCCTGGCCGTGTTGGCCGGCTACCAGTTGTGGCAGTACTACATGCTCACCCCCTGGACCCGCGATGCCCGTGTGCGCGCCGATGTGGTGGTGATCGCCCCTGACGTGTCTGGCTGGGTGCGCGAGCTCAAGGTTCGTGACAACCAGCAGGTCAAGGCTGGCGACCTGTTGATGAGCATCGACCGCGAGCGCTTCCAGGCGGCCTTCGACCAGGCCAGCGCGGTGACCGAGACCCGCACCCAGCAACTGCGCCTGCGCGAACGCGAAGCGGCCCGGCGTACCGCGCTGGGGCCGGAGGCGATCAGTGCCGAGTTGCGCGAAAACGCCCAGATCAACGCGGCCATCGCCCGCGGCGAACTGCATGAGGCCGAGGCGCAGTTGCAGGTTGCCAGGATCAACCTGAAGCGCAGTGAAGTACGCGCGCCCCGTAGCGGGCACATCACCAACCTGCGTCTGGCCGAGGGCAACTATGTGAACACCGGGGAAGCGGTTATGGCCCTGGTGGATGATTCAACCTTCTATATCCAGGCCTATTTCGAGGAAACCAAGCTGCCGCGCATTCGCGTGGGGGACGCGGTGAAGGTCTGGCTGATGGGCGCGGGCGAACCGATGCAGGGGCATGTGGAAAGCATCAGCCGCGGCATCACCGACCGCAACAGCAACCCGGACAGCCAGTTGCTGCCGGAGGTGGAGCCAACCTTCAACTGGGTGCGCTTGGCGCAGCGCATACCCGTGCGCATTCGCCTGGATCAGGTACCAGAGGGGGTGACTCTGAGTGCGGGGATGACGGCGAGTGTGCAAGTGCATGAGCAGTGATACTGGGGCCACAACGTGGCCCCAAGATCTCGAATCTAGAGAAACATCCCGCCCGACACCTCCAGCCGCTGTCCGGTAATCCAGCCATTGCCGTCTTCCAGCAACAAGGCAATCGCCGCCCCGATATCATCCGGCAAGCCCACTCGTCCCAGCGCGGTATTACCGGCAATGTACTCATTCACCTGCTGGTTATCTCGCACCACGCCGCCACCAAAATCAGTCTCGATCGCGCCTGGCGCCAGAATGTTCACGCGAATGCCACGCGCCCCCAGTTCCTTGGCCTGGTAGCGGGTCAGCACTTCCATCGCCCCCTTCATCGCTGCATAGGCGGCATACCCCGGCAACGCGAAGCGCGCCAGGCCGGTGGAAATATTGACGATACGGCCATTGTCGACCAGCAGCGGCAGCAGGCGCTGGGTCAGGAAGAAGGGCCCTTTGAGCTGAATGTTCAGCAACTGGTCGAACTGCGCCTCGCTGGTTTCGATGTACGGCACGTTCAGCCCGATCCCGGCATTGTTCACCAGGAAGTCGAAACGCTCGCGGCCGAAATGCTGCTGCAGCGTCGCACCCAGGCGCTCGGTGAAGCCGGCAAAGCTGGCGCTGTCGCCGACGTCCAGTTGCAGCATGGCGGCCTTGACCCCGGCCTGCTCCAGCCGGGCCGCTACGGCTTGCGCTTCGTCCGCCTTGCTGTGGTAGGTGCCGATGACATCGATGCCGCGTGCGGCCAGGTGTTCGGCAGCATTGCGGCCCAGGCCGCGGCTGGCGCCAGTGATCAGGGCAATCTTGCGGGTCATGGTGAAAACCTCATGGTGGGCTGGTGAGCACAGGTTATTGGTCGGCGTGGTGCTGTTAAATCCAGCAAATATGGAAATACTGTTCGCTAAAACCGGATAGTCGAGGCCCGAGTGAACAAGCTGGAGTTGTTGCGCACCTTTGTGCGGGTCAGTGAGGTCTGTAGTTTCACCCTGGCTGCCGAGAGCCTGGGGCTGCCGCGTTCGACCGTGTCGGAGCAGGTCAGGGCGCTGGAGCGCTTGTTGGGCACACAATTGTTCAACCGCACAACCCGCCGGGTGCAGGCGACCCAGGATGGCGCCTTGCTGTATGAGCGTAGCAAGGACCTGCTGTCGGGCATGGACGAGATCGAGAGCCTGTTCAGCGCCGACGATGCCGAACTGGTCGGGCGCCTGCGCATCGATCTGCCGACCATGATGGCGCGCCGGGTCATCATCCCGGCGCTGCCGCAGTTTTTGCAGCGCTTCCCGCGCCTGGATGTGGAACTCAGTTGCACCGACCGCCAGGTCGACCTGCTGCGCGAAGGGTTCGACTGCGTGATGCGCATTGGCGCCCTGCAGGACCTGGACGTGGTGGCGCGGCCGGTCGGGCAACTGAGCATGCGCAACTGCGCCAGCCCCGCCTACCTGGCCCGTCATGGCGTGCCCCGCACGTTGCAGGACCTGGCCGAGCACCGCTTGGTGCATTACGTGCGTAGCCTGGGGGCGCGTAGCGCCGGTTTTGAATACCTGCGCGAGGGTGAGCTGCAGTACCAGGCCATGGCCGGGGTGGTCACGGTCAACAATGCCGAGGCCTACTCGGCGGCCTGCCTGGCGGGGCTGGGGTTGATCCAGGTGCCGGCAGTGGGCGTGGCCGAGCACTTGCGGCGAGGCGAACTGGTGTCGGTACTGGAAGACTGGCAGGCTCCGGCCATGCCGGTGTCACTGTTATATGCCCGGCAACGGCATGTGCCACGCCGGGTACAGGCGTTCATGCAGTGGCTGGCCGAAGTACTGCTCGACCAGGTCGACGCACAGGCCAGCGATTGAGCAAAGCCGTGGCATATGGACGGCCACTTGCGTTAGGCTGCCCCTTGCGAGTGGCCCGACAGAGGCGACCCTTCCCCGCCTGGCGTGCGTATCTTCCGATTTCATTGCGAGGTTACGTCATGGCCATTACTTCCCAGGACATCTGCAACGCTGCCGATCAGCTCAAGGGCTTTGTCGGTTTTCATGGCAAGCGCGGCGTTCATATCGTGCGTTTTTCCGAAGATTCGTTCGGCATGGACGTGGCGGACGCCAGTATCACCCCCTGCAGCGAGTTCGTCTGGCGGCCCGAGCAAGGGCAGCGCATGGCCCTGTGCCGTGAACGGTTGGCATTGTTGCTGGAGCAGCATGTGGATGACCGCTTGAACATCGGCGAGCCGCTGCGCGCCTATCTGCGCCGCAGCGACCTGCCGGAAATCGTGGCCGAGCGCAGTTTGCAGGGCAATTCCGCTCTGTAATAGAGGCGCAACTGTCTTGCTCAAAATCTGAAAGCTTGCACGCCAACCTGTGGGAGCAGGCATGCCCTAATAAAGCACATTGTTGGGGCTGCTGTGCAGCCCATCGCCGGCAAGCCAGCTCCCACAGGTACCTTGCAGATCTCAAGCTTTGCGCAGTCCCTGTGGGAGCTGGCTTGCCGGCGATGGGCCGCACAGCGGCCCCAAATGGCTTAACTGACTGGCGTTAGGCATGCCTGCTCCCACAGGTTGGCGTGCAAGCCTTCAGATTCTGAGCAACACAGTTGCTTCCACGTGTTACAGGTAGGGTGTCGAGTGCTCGGATGCCTGGTGCAACAACGCCTGTACCCCCGCACTGTCCAGCGGCCGGCTCAGGTAATAGCCCTGTACCTCGTGGCAGCGGTCCTTTTGCAGCGTCCGCAGCTGCTGTTCGCTCTCCACCCCCTCGGCCGTCACCGTCAACCCCATTGCCTCGCCAAGGTTGATGATGGCCTGCACTACGGCGCGGTCGCTGCCGCCGGGGTTGTTCAGGCCGCTGATGAAGCGCTTGTCGATCTTGATGCTGTCGAACGGGTAGGTGCGTAAGTAACCCAGCGACGAGTAGCCGGTGCCGAAGTCGTCCATGTTCAGGCGCACGCCCAGTTCCTTGAGTGCCAGCATGGTACCCAACGCGCCTTCGATGTCGTTGAGCATCACGTTCTCGGTGATTTCCAGTTCCAGGCGTTGGGCAGGGAAGGTGGTTTCCAGCAGGATTTCACGCACGTCGGCCACCACATCGCTGCGCAGGAATTGTGCGGGCGACAGGTTCACCGAAACCAGCACGTCGGCGGGCCAGTCGTGGGCGGTGCGGCAGGCTTCGCGCAGCACCCAGCGGCCTAGTGCGACAATGATGTCGCTCTGTTCGGCCAACGGGATGAAGATGTCCGGCCCCAGCAACCCCTCCTGCGGATGCTGCCAGCGCAGCAAGGCTTCGATCGCGACGATGCGCAGGTCGCTGAGGCGGTAGCGCGGCTGATAATGCAGTTCGAACTCCTGGTTGCGCAGGGCACGACGCAGGTCGTTCTCCAACTGGCGACGGTACTGGATCTGCTGATTCATTTCGGCAGCGAAGTAGCGCCAGGTGTTCTTGCCGTCGGCCTTGGCCTGGTACAGCGCGATGTCGGCGCAGCGGATCAGTTCGCTGGCATCGAAGCCCTGAGTGCGGGTTTGCGCGACACCGATGCTGGCGCCAACGTGCAGTGGCTGGTTGTCGAAGGCGATGGGTTGCTGCAGCCGGCTGATCAGCCGCGCGCAGAAGCGGTCGATCTCGCTGCGGTTGTCCATGCCGGTCAGCACCAGTATGAACTCGTCGCCGCCAAGGCGCGCAACCAGGTCGCCATCGCGGGTGGTGTCGCGCAGGCGCGTCGCCACCTCCTGCAGCACGGCGTCCCCGGCGGCGTGACCGAGGGAGTCGTTGATCGGCTTGAAGTTGTCCAGGTCCAGCAGCAGCAAGGTCAATGCTGGTGAATCGCTGCCGCGCAGCAGCGCCTGTTCCAGGTGCCTGGCGAGCTTGTTACGGTTGGCTAGCCCGGTCAATGGGTCGTGCAGCGACAGGTGCTGGATGCGCGCATGGGCGTCGACTTCGTCAGTGATGTCGCTGGCGGTACCACGAAAGCCCACGGGTTTGCCTTGGTACCAGATGGCGCGGGCTGAAATCCGGCAGTAGCGGTTCTGGCCATTCTGGTCGCGGTAGGTACAGCGCAGATTGGCCAGTTGTTGCGGGTCGGCCGTGGTCAGGGCGTCCAGCCAGGGCGATAGTGGCGTGGTATCGCAGGCCAGCAACTGGTTGAGCGGGTGGCCCAGCCAGTCGTCCAGCGGGTAACCGGTGACGTTGGCAAAACGTTGCGACAGGTAGGTCAGGCGTTGTTGTCGGTCGGTTTCCCAGATCCAGTCGGACGCCGACTCGGCCACGGCGCGAAAACGTTGCTCGCTGGCCTCCAGGGCCTGGTTGCTCTGCTGCAGGTGCGCGAGCGTGAGGTCGATCGCCCGCGAACTGCGCAAGGCGAGGCGAAACAGGTACAGCATGATCAAGCCGAGTATCAGCAGCGCACATGACAGCGCTGGTAACACCGCCCACAGCAGTTGGCGCCCCGGTAGAGGGCTGCTCCAGGACAGGTGGTAGCCGGTTTTGCCCAGTTCGATGCGCGGCTGGCCGCGCTTGGCGACATCATCCTTTTCCAGGTGCATGCCGGCAAGGCCGGCACCGCTGCCCAGTCGCGCCAGCTTGTCCTCGGTAAGCTGGTCGATGAACAGCATCACCGGCGCCTGGCTCACTTCTTCGTCGGTGACATCCCGGTCCGGGCGTACGGCAGCGGCACTGAGCACGGCTGGCCAGCCGTTGAAGAGGACGAAACGGGTGATCTGTTCGCGTGCAATGGCTGCGGCACGGGCCTGGTCGATGATCGGTTGCAGCGCTGCATTGATGTAGGTGCTGGCGGCCGCCTGGGTGGGCTGGCCTTTGAACAAGCCATAGGTAGTACGCGCGTTCTCCACCACGAACACGCCTTCATAGCCGCTGGCGCCGTACAGCGACTCGCCCACATTCTTTTCTTTGTAGGCCCATTGCCAGTCGGCCTGGCCCGCCAGGTGTTCGAACGCGGCATCCCACACGGCGTAGCTGGACAGGAACTGGCGCGAGGCGAGCAGCCGTTGCTCCAGCGCCTGGGTTGCATGGAAGGCGCTGCGCTGGCGCTCCTGATGATCAAGGGTGGCTGCGATATTGAACAGGGCGCCGAGGGTGACCAGGCAGGCCAGGCCGAAAATGACGCTGAAGCCGGCAATGAGGCGGTGCACCTGGACGCGCGGTGTGGGGCTGGCGGGTGGAAGGTCGGCGGTCCTGGCCATAGGCGGCTCCTTCAAGCAGCCTCCCGCCAGGCAGTCAGGAAGGAGGTTCAATCAGGATAGGCCAGCCTGAGCGTCGCAGCTTCGCTGCGGGCAAAATTGACCTGGTCGCGGCCAGCGTGCTTGGCGGTGTACAGCGCCTTGTCCGTCTGTTCCAGCCAGTGCTCGGGGGATTCCAGGCCAGCCTCGAACGCCGACAGGCCGATGCTCAGTCGACCGAACGTGCAGTGACGGCACGCTGATGTTCATTCGTTGCCGTCCTTGCTGGGTGGGGAGGTGTGGTGGTCGTCCTCGAGTAGCCGCGAGGGCGGTTTGCCGCTGTCACTACGTACTTGTGCATGGCTGATCAGGCCGAAGATGAAGCTGCCACCAATGATGTTGCCCGCCAGGGTCGGCAGGGCGAACTCCAACCAGAAACTACGCCAGGTTTCATCGCCGGCCCAGACCAGGTAGGACACCTCGACCGAGCCGACCACGATATGGGTGAAGTCGCCCAGGGCCATCAGGTAGGTGATCATCAGGATGATCCAGATCTTGGCGTGCTCCATCGACGGAATCATCCACACCATGGTGGCGATCATCCAGCCCGAGACGATACCTTTGGCGAACATCTGGCTGATGTCGTTCTTCATCACCTTGCGGCCGACTTCAAGGAAAGCCACGTCGGTCTTGGCGTCGAAGATCGGCAATTCCAGCATTACCCAGGCTACCAGCACGGTACCGGCAAGGTTGCCGAGCAATACCACGCTCCACAGGCGCAGCAGGCGCCCGAGGTTGGCCAAGGTAGGGGCGGTCATGATTGGCAGCACGGCAGTCAAGGTGTTCTCGGTGAACAGTTGCTGGCGCGCCAGGATCACAGCGAGGAAGCCGGCACTGTAGCCGATGCTGGCTATCACCTGGGCACTGTCACCTTCCGGCAGGCGGGCATAGAACAGCCCCATGGCCATGAGCGACAGGCCCATGGACAAGCCCGCAGCCAGTGCCGACCACCACAGTGCGGCCAGTGTGCGCTCCAGTTCCTGGTCGCCTTGGTAACGAATGATTTCGTGCAGCACTGCTGCCCGCGGTGGCTGGTTATGGCTGACTTCCTGTTCTTCGTCTGCCGACAAGCCTGGGGTTTTCTCGCTTTGCGCATCGCTCATGGCCGCTACGCTCCGTGGGGGTGTTTCTTTACAGATTCGCTGCATCTTCATTAGTTGCCGGATGGAGGCCAAACACTGGCGGAAAGTTTTTTCAGATCAAGGTGTTGACTCTGATTTCAAAGCGCGTATTATTCGCCTCCTCGCAGCGATGAACGCTTCGGGGCAAGCGGTAAGTTATTGAGGTTGAAGCTTTCGAAAGAAAGCGGTTGTAAAAAACTTCAAAATAAACGCTTGACAGCAAATGAGGAAAGCGTAAAATGCGCGCCTCGGTTGAGGCGAAAAGCTCTTAACCAACCGCTCTTTAACAAATCGAATCAAG
>NZ_JYKS01000040.1 GCF_000935045.1 Pseudomonas sp. 10-1B | reverse complement strand
GCCCCACAGGGTCTGCAGATGGCTTGAGGTCTATGCAGCACCTGTGGGAGCTGGCCCCACAGGTCTGCAGATGGCTTGAGGTCTATGCAGCACCTGTGGGAGCTGGCTTGCCGGCGATGAGGCCAGTGCAGGAAATCACACGAGTGGATACAGCGCCTCATCGAACTGCGCCAGCCGCGGGAACACCAGTGGCTGGTCATCGGAGAGCTGCTCCAGGCGCTGGCGGTACTGCTGCAGGAACTCCTGTCGCGCTTCATCGCTGATGTACGGCACATGCCAGGCCACGAACGGCGGCAACACCTCGAAACCGACATAGGCCAGCGTGCCACGCAGAATCGGCCGCAGCATGTCTTCCAGCGGCCCGTGGATCGCCCCTTCGCCGAACATGTGCTCGCGCCCGCCCAGGGTCACGCTCACCAGCGCCTTCTTGCCGGCCAGGCCGCCCTGGTCATAGAAGCGCTTGCCGCCGTAGCACACCCCCGACACCAGTACCCGGTCGATCCAGCCCTTGAGCATGGCCGGCGTCGAGAACCAGAAGATCGGGAAGTTCAGAACCAGCAAGTCCGCCCACAACAGCTTGTCCAGCTCCTGCTGGATATCCGCGGCAATGGCGCCACGCTTGACCCCCTGGCGCTGCTCCAGAGCATACACCAGGTACTCGGGGTTCTCGCGCTGGGTAAAGTCATCGGCACTGGCCACCGGGTTCCAGCCCATGGCATACAGGTCGCTGACCTGCACCTGGTGGCCTTGGGCGCGGAACGTTTCCACTGCCTGGTCACGCAGGGCAGCGGTGAACGATTGCGGCTCGGGGTGAGCATGGACGATCAGTACATTCACAAACATTCTCCTCACACAAAACAGGTTGTCTTCCAGCCATCGATCAGCACTGCACCGCTTTCACCTCGACGAACTCCGCCAGGCCCTCCTCGCCCCATTCGCGCCCATTGCCCGATTGCTTGTAGCCACCGAACGGTGCCTGGTAGTTGAACCCGCCACCATTGATGAAACACTGCCCTGCGCGGATTTGCCGGGCCAGGGCCAGGCCATGCTCACGGCTGCCGGCCCACACTGCGCTGGACAAGCCGAACGGCGAATCATTGGCCAGCGCCAGTGCCTGGGCCTCGTCGGCATAGGGAATCAGGCACAGCACCGGGCCGAAGATCTCCTCCTGGGCAATGCGCATGCGGTTGTCGACGTCGGCAAACAACGTCGGCGCCACGTAGAACCCGCGTTCGAAGCCGCTTGGTCCCTCGCCCCCGCACAGCAAGCGCGCTCCCTCCTGCTGGCCCAGGCGAATATAGTCGAGCACCGTGTGCCGCTGGCCTGCCGAACACATCGGCCCAAGGAAGCTGGTCGGGTCGCGCGGGTCGCCCATCACCAGCGCACGGGCCTCGGCCTCGGCGATCTCCAGCGCCTCGGCGTAGCGGCTGGCTGGCAGCAGCATGCGGGTCAGCGCGGTACAGGTCTGCCCCGAGTTGATCATCACGTCCTGCACACCATGGCGCACCGCCGCGTGCAGGTCGGCGTCGGCGGTAATCAGCAGCGGCGACTTGCCGTCCAGTTCCAGGCACACGCGCTTCACCGTCGGCGCTGCCGCCTGGGCCACTCGCACCCCGGCGCCAGTGGAGCCGGTGAACGACACCATGTCCACCTGCGGGTGCCGGGCCAGAGCCTCGCCCACTTTGGCCCCCGGGCCGCTGACCAGGTTGAAGACACCGGCCGGCAGGCCGATGGCCTCGATCATCTCGGCCAGCAAAAATGCATGCAGCGGTGTTTCCTGGCTGGGCTTGACCACCACCGTGCAACCGGCGGCCAAGGCCGGAGCCAGCTTGCCGATCATCTGGTGCAGCGGGTAGTTCCATGGGTTGATGAACGCGCATACGCCAACCGCCTCGCGGTACACCAGCGAGTTGCCGACCTCACGCAGCTGGTCCATCAGCCCGGCCAGCTCGGCGTACTGCGCAAGCCCGGCAATCGGGCCCTCGACCTGCACCGCCTGGCACCACTGCACCGGCATGCCCAGCTCCGCGGTGATGACGTCGGCCATTTCCGCCGCGCGCTTTTTCAGTTGCGCGGCCAGTGCCTGGATGTACCCGGCGCGCACGCTCGACGGCGTGCGCGACCAACCCTCGAAGGCCCGCCGCGCCGCCATCACCGCCCGCTCGACATCGGCCTCGGCGCCCAGCGGCACGCGGCCGATGACCTGTTCGCTGGCCGGGTCGATCACGTCGGCCATGCCCTGCCCGCTCGGCACCTGCCAGGCACCGTCGATGTACAGCCGCGCATACTCACGCATGGGCCTGCCCCTGCATCAGTGCGCCGGCGCAGCGGGCAATGCGTTGGCAAGCGTCAGCCAAGGCCTCGGGGCCCAGCACCAGGCCCAGGCGGATATGCCCGGCGGCGCTAGGGCCAAAGGCTTCGCCAGCCAGCACCGATACACCTTGGCTGTCGAGCAGGCGGTCGGCGAAGGCCTGGGCACTGAGGCCGGTTTCGCGGATATCGACCATCACGAACATGCCGCCATCGGGCTTCAGTGCCTTGATGCCCGGGCAGCCGGCCAGTTGCTCGCACACCAGGTCGCGGCGCTGGCGATAGGCCTCGCGCATGGCGTCCAGGTCCGGCAATGGCTGCTCCAGCGCCACCACGGCGGCGTCCTGGATAAAGTCCGGCGAGCCGTACAGCATGCACAGGGCGAGGTTTTCCAGGTGCGCGGCCAGCTCGACCGAACCGACCACCCAGCCCACCCGCCAGCCGGTCATGGCATGCGACTTCGACAGGCTGTTGAGGGTGGCGGTGCGCTCGGCCATGCCCGGCAGGCTGGCGGGGCTGACATGCTCGCCGTCGTACAGCAGCTCGCTGTACACCTCGTCGGAGATCAGCCACAAGTCATGGGCGATGCACAGTTCGGCCAGAGCTTCCCAGGTGGCACGCGGCAGGCTCGCCCCCGAAGGGTTGTGCGGGCTGTTCAGGGCCAGGGCACGGGTACGCGGGGTGATGCGCTCGGCGACGTCACGCGGGCACACACGGAAGCCGTTCTCCGGCTTGACCGGCACCGGCACCACCTTGGCGCCACAGGCGCCGAACACCGCCTCATAAGTGACGTACATCGGTTCGGCGACGATCACCTCGTCGCCCGGGTCGAGCACGCACTGGGCCACGCAGAACAGCGCGCACTGGGCCCCGGCCAACACCGTCACCTGGTCGGCGCTGACGGCCTGGCCGCTGCGCTGCCGGTGGCGGTTGGCGATGGCCTGGCGCAGAGCCAGCTTGCCGCGCACATCGGCGTAATGGGTGTGGCCCGCGCGCAGGCTGCCAATGGCCGCCTCGACGATCGGCGCGGGGGTGTCGAAGTCCGGGTCGCCCACTGACAGCAGCAGGATGTCCTTGCCCTCGGCCTGCAGCGCCAGGGCGCGGTAATGGATGTCCCAGGCCGCGGCCCCGTCGCCGGCGATGCGTTGGGTGAGCTTGGCGTAGCGCATGGCAATCTCCCTTCAATGACGGTTTCAGTCGACGAGAATCTTCGGGTTGGAACTGCCCCATACGGTGTACAGGTCAGCAAGCAGCGCGCCGTTGATGTCTTCCATCTCGGCCTGGGTGATTTCAGCCCCGGCCTGTTTGCCGAACAGCACCACTTCGTTGCCACCCTTCACGTCGGGGAAGTCGGTGACATCGACCATCAGCGTGTTCATCGACACCTTGCCCACCACTGGCACCCGGTGGCCGTTGATCAGCACATGGCCCTTGTTGGTGAACACCCGGCGGTAGCCATCGGAGTAGCCGACGGTGATGTTGGCCAGGCGCGAATCGCGCGACAGGCTGAAGGTGCGGTCGTAGCCGACGGTGTTGCCGGCCGGGTAGCTGTGCACCGCCGCCACGTGCGACTTGAACTGCATGGCACGTTGGTATTCGCTGCGCTCCGGCACGGTGTCCCCGAACAGCGCACCACCGGTGCGGACCATGTCCAGGCGCGCTTCCGGCACCTCCAGCGTAGCGAAGGAGTTGGCGACATGCAGGGTGAGTTGGCGGCGGTCGAGCTTGGCGTGCTTGATCAGCCAGGCGGCCTGCTCGTTGAAGGCCGCCAGGCCCTTGCGCACATCGTCCTTGTCTTCCACGGCGAAATGGGACATCAGCGCGACCAGCTTGAGGTGCTGCTGGTCGGTGATCTGCAGCGCTTCGCCACGGCCGGACCAGGTGGCCATTTCCACCCCGTTGCGGCTCATGCCGCTGGAATTGAGCGCCAGGTGGATGCGCAGGGTCTTGCCGTGGCGCGCGGCGATGGCATCTGCCTGGCGGGCGAACTCGGCGCTGCCGACCAATTCTTCCATGTCGTACTGCAGGGCATCTTCCAGCTCGCTGAGGCTGGCCAGGCGCACCCGCACCAGTTGCCCGGTGAAGCCGCTGGCGCGGACCACGCGGGCCTCCTCGTTGCTGGCCACTGCCACGCAGGGCACGCCTTGGGCGATGATCGACGGCATCACCAGGCCGATGCCATGGCCATAGGCATCGGCCTTGAGCACGGCACACAGCTTGGATTTGCCCGCCATTTTCGCTTGCAGGGTGCGAATGTTGTGTTGCAGGGCGCTGGCGCTGACTTCGACCCAGGCGTTGCTGTTGTGCACGGTCAGGGCGGCGCTGCCGTTGTCCATCGACAGCGGCGGTGCGGCGTACAGCGGGGCCTGGCCAGTGATCAGCACCGCCAGGGATGCAGCCAGCAGGGTACGGCGAAATGGCATGGTGGTTTCTCTTGTTGTTGTCGGTGTCCGCGGCTTAGCAGGCGCAGGTGTGCTTGAGTTCGATGAAGGTCACGCCGGCTGTGGCGAAACCGCTGGCCAGGTCGGCCTGCAGCGCGTCCAGGTCGCGTGGTTGGCGCACCGCGCAACCAAAGGCGCGGGCCAGGCCGATGAAGTCTGGGTTGCGTGGCAGCACGCCAACCGGCTCGATGTCCAGGCCGAGCATATCGTCGCGGATCTGGCCGAGGGCGTCGTTGTTCCACAGCAGCACGACCAAGGGCCGGTCCAGTTCCTCGACCGCCGTGGCCAGTTCCTGGGCGGTGTACAGGAAGCCGCCGTCGCCAACCAGTACCAGGCCCGGGCGGTGGTCGCTGGCGAGCATGCCGCCGATACCGGCCGGCAGGCCGTAGCCGAGGGTGCCGTAGCCGGTGGGATGCAGCCAACTGCGTGGTGCCCGGCTGGCGAAGGCATAGTTGCCGGTGTAGGCCAGTTGGGTCATGTCACTGCTGATGAAAGCGTCGTCGGGCAGTACGGCGGCAATGCGGTCGAGGATTGCCTGATGCATGGCCTGCAGCGGCGCATGGCCGTTGCGAATGGCCTGGCGCAGGTTGGCCACCGCCTCGATGGCCTGGGCCGGGTCACGGTCGAGCGCTGGCAGGTGCTCGAGCAAGCCGGCCAGGGTTTCCCGGGCATCGCCGTGCAGGGCCACGGCACAGGGATAGAAGTCGTTGAACTTGCGCGGGTCGATATCCACGCGCAACAGCTCGCCGCCGATCGGCAGGCGCTCGCGCCAGAAGTCGGTGTCGGCCATTTCGGTGCCCACGGCCAGCACCACGTCGGCCTGGCTGATCAGTTGCCAGCCAGGCTCCACGCACAGGCTCGAACCGGCATTGAGCGGTGCGTTCGGCGGCAGCAGGCCTTTGCCGGCCACGCTGGTGAACAGTGGCGCCGCCAGCCGGGTGCTCAGTTGCTGCAGTTGCGCGGATGCGTGCAACGCACCACCGCCGGCGATGATCATCGGCCGCTTGGCAGCCGCCAGCTTGAGGGCGGCCTGGTCGAGGCTGTCGCGGCACGGCTGGCCACGCCCGGGGCGGCGCACCACCTCAGCGCTCCAGTCATGGCTGACCGGCGCGGCCAGCACATCCAGCGGCACCGAGATGTGCACCGGGCGTGGCCGTTCGCTGTCGAACACCGCCCAGGCACGGGCGATCAGCTCGGGCAGGTCTTCGCCGCGCAGGGCCACGGCGGAGAACGCGGTGATCGGCGCGGTCATGGCGCGCTGGTCCTGGGTTTCGTGCAGGCAGCCCCAGCCTTTGCCCAGGCTGGCGGTGTGGTTGACGCTGGAAATCACCAGCAGCGGGATGGAGTCGGCGTAGGCCTGGCCGATGGCGGTGGCGGCATTGGTCACGCCCGGGCCGGTGATGACGAAGCATACCCCCGGTTTACCGCTGACCCGGGCATAGCCATCGGCCATGAAGCCGGCGCCCTGCTCGTGGCGGGTCAGCACATGGCGGATGCCACTGCCCGGCAGGCCGCGGTACAGCTCCAGGGTATGCACCCCGGGGATGCCGAACACCGTCTCCACGCCGTAGTTGGCCAACAGCCGCACCAGCGCCTGGCCGGCAGTCATGCTGGGCTTATTCATGTCGTTCTCCTTGCGCCTGGCCGAGGCGGATCAACGCGTCGACCGCAATGGTGCCGTGGGCACCGACCATCAATGGGTTCACATCCAGCTCCAGCAACTGCCCGGCGTTTTCGCAGGCGTAGTCGGCCACCGCGCGGATGGCCGCCACCAACGCGTCGAGGTCGGCGGCCGGGCGGCCACGGAAGCCTTGCAGCAGGCCGGCGCTGCGCAGGCCGAGCAGCGCGGCACGGATGGCGCTATCGGTGGTGGGCAGCAACAGGCTGACGCTGTCCTTGAGCAGTTCCACCAGCACGCCACCGGCGCCGATCACCAGGGCCAGGGCGAAGTCGTGCTCGCGTTTGATGCCGACGATCAGCTCCGCCAGCGGCGGCTCGGCCATGGGTTCCAGCAGTACCTGGTCGAATGCCACCTGCGGGGCGTAGGCGGCGATGCGCTGGCGCATCTGCACTAGCGCGGCCTCAAGGGCGGCAGCATCGCGCAGGTTCAACGCCACCGCCCCCGCTTCGGTCTTGTGCGGCAGCTGCGCGCTGACCGCCTTCAGTACCAGCGGGTAACCGACGCGGGCGGCGTCTGCCACGGCGCGCTCGGGTGTACTCAGCACCCCGGCCGGCACCGGCAAACCGAAAGCGCGCAGGGCTTGCTTGGATTGCCACTCGTCCAGCAAATGGCCCTCACCAGTGAGGGCCTGCGGGCACAGCGGCACCCGCGCAGCCTCGCCTCGCTCCAGCAGCTGTTGGCGCTTGCGCTGGTAAGCCACGATGCGGCCCCAGGCCGCCAGGCCATCCTCGACGCCCTGCAGTGCGGCAATGCCACGGGCATGCAAGCGCTCGCGCGCGCAGGCGGGCAACAGCTCCGGGAAGGCCGAGGTGACGAAACCGATCTTGCCGTGGCGTTCCAGCGCATCGCAGTACAGCGCCAGCAGCAGGTCGCACTCCTTGCGTTCTCCGGTGAACGCCGCCGGGTAGTCCAGCACCAGCATGGCGGCGTCGGCCGCCCCGCTCAGGGTGCTGTCGAGCATGCGTTGCAGGGCCGCTTCATCGCCCCAGATGGCGGTGGTGAAGTCCAGCGGGTTGACCAGGTTGGCATAGGCCGGCAGCACCTCGGCGAGTGCCGCCACCTGGCCTTGTTCGAGCTGCGGCAAGCTCAGTTGGTTGCGCTCGGCATAGTCAGCAATCAGGCCAGCATCACCGCCCGAACAGGCCAGCGCGAGCAGCTCGCCATCCACAGGCAAGCGCCCACAGGCAGCGGCCTTGAGGGTCTCGACGAAGCTTACCGGGCCACTTACACGAATCACCCCCAAGCGCTGGAACAGGCTGTCGTACAAGGCATCGGAACCGGACAGCGAGCTGGTATGACTGAGCGCCAGCTCGGCACCGATCTGCGACACGCCGGTCTTCAGCGCGATGATCGGCGTGCCCTGCTGCAACGCCTTGCAGGCGGCGCGGGCGAAGCCCGGTACGTTCTTCAGGCCTTCCAGGTGCAGGCCGATGGCCGTCACCCTTGGGTCGTCGAGCAGCACGTCCATCAGCTCGGCCACGCCCAGCTGCGCCTGGTTGCCGACCGAAGCCATGTAGGCCACCGGCAGCGAGCGGTCACTCATGGACAGGTTGTAGGCGAAGTTGCCGCTCTGGGTGAGGATCGCCACGCCCTTCTCCACCTGCTGGCCGCCATGGGCCACTGGCCACAGGGCCGCACCGTGCAGGTAGTCGAGCAGGCCGTAGCAGTTGGGGCCGAGCAAGGCCATGTCGCCGGCGGCATCGAGCAGGCGCTGCTGCAGCTGACGGCCCTCCTCGCCACTCTCGGCAAAGCCCGAGGCATAGCAGATGGCGCCACCGGCGCCGCGCGCAGCCAACTCGGCGACGCACTGCAAGGTCAGCTCACGGTTGGTGGCGATGAACACCGCATCCGGGGCATAGGGCAAGTCAGCCACCCGCGCCACGCAGGGGATGCCTTCCAGGCTTTGATGCTGCGGGTTGACCAGCCACAGTTCGCCGGCAAAGCCACCTTCGGCGCAGCGCTTGAGTGCCCGCGCCATGCTGCGCCCGCCGACGAAGGCCAGGTGCCGGGGCGCCAGCAGGCGCTTGAGGTTGTCACGAATCGATTGCGACATGGGTGTTCTCCTGGCAATCAGCGCAGCAGCGGGCGCAGCAGTTCGCGAGCAATGATGTGCCGCTGGATTTCCGAGGTGCCCTCCCAGATCCGCTCGATGCGCGCGTTGCGCCAGATGCGCTCGACCGGCCCTTCGTCCATCAGGCCCATGCCACCGAAGATCTGCACGGCTTCGTCGGCGACCTTGCCCAGCACCTCGCTGGCGAACAGCTTGGCCATGCCGGCCTCACCGTCGGTCATGCTGCCCTGGTCCATCTTCCAGGCGGTATGCAGGGTGAGCATTTCCGCAGCGCGAATCTGCGTGGCCATGTCGGCCAGCTTGAACGACACGCCCTGGTAGCTGCCAATGGCCTGGCCAAACTGCTTGCGGTCGGCGGCCCATTGCAGCGACAGGTCCAGGGCACGTTGCGCCTGGCCCACGCAGTTGGCGGCGACCATCACCCGGCCGGCAGTGAGCCAGGCATTGGCCACTTCCCAGCCCTTGCCGACCTCACCCAGTACCTTGCTGGCCGGTACCCGGCAGTCGTCGAAGAACAGCTCGTAGGTGTGGTAGCCACGGTTGCTCACGCACTTGGGCCCGCGGCGGATGGTCATGCCAGGGGTGCCACGGTCTACAAGGAAGGCCGTGACCGCATTGCGCTTGCGGCCGTTGTGCTCGTAGGTGTCGGTGACGGCGAAGACGATGGCGAAGTCGGCGTGGCCGGCATGGCTGATGAAGTGCTTGCTACCGTTGATGACGAAGTCATCGCCCTGGCGCACGGCGCGGGTCTTGATGGCATTGGCATCCGAGCCGGCTCCCGGTTCGGTGAGGGCGAAGCAATCGATTTTCTCGCCCTGCACGCAGGGCAGCAGGTAGTCGTCGATCTGCTCGCCCTTGCAGGCCATGAGGATTTTCGACGGGCGTGCGACGAACACATGCAGGGCCCAGGACACCTTGGACAGTTCACGCTCGATCAGCGCCTGGGACAGGTAGTCCAGGCCACCACCGCCGACTTCCTCGGGCATGTTGAAGGCATAGAACCCGGCGGCGATGGCCTTGCCGCGGATGTGCGCGGCCAGCTCGGGCGATACGGCATCGGCGCGGTCCACCGCTTCTTCGTGGGGCAGCAGCTCCTTGGCGACAAAGCTGCGTACCGCTTCCACCAACATTTCTTGTTCTTGGGTCAGTTGGAAATTCATCTGCGAAGGTCCTGGTGAGGGTCGGTTATCGGGTTACTGGCCGGTGAAACGGGGGGCGCGGCGCTCCATCGAGGCCTGCAGCGCTTCGGCGCCATCCTGGCTGCGCCCGCACAGCAAGCCGGCCTGGCGCTCGGCTTCCAGCTGTTCGCCCAGGGTGCGCTGGGCGCCGTCGCGCAGCAGTTGCTTGGTTTGCGCATAGGCGAAGGTCGGGCCGTTGGCCAGGCGCCCGGCCAGCTCGGCGGCAACGGCGGGCAACTGCTCGTCCGCGCAAACTTCGCTGACCAGCCCGGCGGCCAGCGCGCGCTCGGCGCTCCACAGCTCGTCGAGGAACAGCAGGCGCTTGGCCTGCTCGCTGCCGATCAGCCGCGGCAGGTGCCAGCTGGCGCCGGCATCGGGGCTGTAGCCCATGCTGGTGTAACCGGCCTTGAAGCGCGCCGAGGCAGCGGCGATGCGCAGGTCGCAGCACAGGCTGAGGTCCATGCCAGCGCCCACGGCGGTGCCGTTGATGGCGGCGATGGTGGGTTTGGCGAGGCTGTGCAGGCGCAACATCAGGGCGTGGGCGGTTTCGGTCCAGCCGTAGCTTTCCAGGGTGCCCTGGGCTTCGGCGGCGGCCCATTCGGCCAGGTCGGCACCGGCGCAGAAGCTGCGGCCGCTACCGGTCAGCACCACCACGCGCACAGCTGGGTCGCTGTTGCAGGCTTCCAACAGAGCGTGCAGCTGCTCGAGGGTGGGGATGTCCAGCGCGTTACGTTGCTCGGGGCGGTTGAGGGTGATCCAGGCAACGCCGGCTTCGACCTTGCTCAACAGTGACGATGACGGGGTGGTCATGGGGGGCCTCGGTGTTGTTGTGATGGTTTTGGGAGGGCTTGATGAGGGAGATACTAAACGAGTGTTCAACAAGGCAGCAATTGCCGGTATCCGGGGTTGTAACAGGTCGACTTAATTGGTTAACCAATTGTTTTTATTGAAGTTATTTGTTGAATTTCAACTGAGCGATGCGGTGGCTGTTACAACTTTGTACAACTGGGAGATCGCTGGGGGCGCGTTGCGCCCCTTTCGCGACACAAGGCCGCTCCCACAGGTCATTTGCAGCCTCGTGGCCTGCGCGTTACCTGTGGGAGCGGCCTTGCGTCGCGATGGGTCGCAAAGCGGCCCCGGCAATCTTCAGACCGATACAGCAATCAAACCCCCGGCACACTCGGCTCGAAGGCCCCCTGCCGACGGCGGTTGACTACGTAGTACGCCGCATAGCACAAGGCAATGAAGCCAAAGCCCCAGTACAGCGACGGCCGCTGGGTTTCATCCAGCGCCAGGAACACGAACAGCGAGCTGCACAGGGTGATGCACAGCAGCGGCACCAGTGGGTACAGCGGTGCCTTGTACTTCAGGTCCTGCAACTGCCCGCCGTCACGCAGGTAGGCCTTGCGGAAGCGATACTGCGCCAGGGCGATGACGATCCAGGTCACCGTGCCGGACATGCCGCTCACCGCCATCAGCACCATGAACAGGGTGTCGGCGGCAATGAAGCTGGTCATCAGCGAGATCAGGGCAAAGCACAGGGTGATGCTCAGCGCCCGCAACGGCACGCCACGCTTGCTCAGCGGCGACAGGCTTTTCGGTGCCATGCCGCTCTTGGACATGGCCCAGAGAATGCGCGTGGAGGCATACAGCCCGGAGTTGCCCACCGAGAGGATGGCGGTGAGGATGACGAAGTTCATCAGGTCTGCTGCATAGGGGATGCCGACCATGTCGAACACCTGCACGAACGGGCTCTCCATCAGCCCGGCCTGCTCATACGGCACGATGGCCGACAACACGGCAATTGCCAGCACATAGAAGATCAGCACGCGAAACACCACGTTGCGCACGGCACGCGGGATGCTCTTTTCCGGGTGTTCGGTTTCGCCTGCGGCAACCCCCATGATTTCGCACCCCTGGAAGGCATAGACCACGGTCATCATCACCGCGAACACCGCCGACAGGCCGTGGGGGAACAGCGACTCGCCCACCAGGTTGTCCAGCATCGGTGCCGGCGCCCCGCTGTTCAGCGGGATGGCGCCGAAGATCACCAGCAGGCCGATGATGATGAAGCCGAGGATGGTCGCCACCTTGATGCCCGAGAACCAGTACTCGGCCTCACCGAAGGCGCGGGTGGCCAGGGCGTTGAGGCCGAACAGCACGACCACGAACAGCGCCGACCAGTACCAGATCGGTACCTCCGGGAACCAGCGGGTCATCAACATGCCAGCGGCGGTGAACTCCAGGCCCACGGTGGTGGCCCAGCTCATCCAGTACACCCAGCCGATCATGAAACCGGTGGCCGGGCCGATGAACTTGGTGGCATGGGCCTGGAACGAGCCGGACACCGGCATCTGCACCGACAGCTCACCCAGGCAGACCATTACCAGGTACATCAGCAAGCCCGCCACCAGGTAGGCCAGGATCGCACCCACCGGCCCGCCCTGGTTGATGGTCACGCCCGAGCCCATGAACAGCCCGGTGCCGATCACCCCGCCCAACGACAGCATGAAGATATGCCGGCTTTTCAGGGCGCGGGTGAGCTGGGTCTTTTCGTGAGTGTCAGTCATGGCGCACCTCGCCCTTGCGGCCGGTGCCGCGCGGTGTGCTGTGAAGGAGGGGCTGAGCGCTACGGCATGTCATTATTCTTGTCTCCAATAAGCCTCATGGACCGCGTGCAACACGGTTGCCATGGATTATTGGAAACGGATGTAAGGTGCCGTTGTACGAACGGATCGAAGATGTAAAAAGTCGTAAGTTTTTTGTACGTCAGCTCTGGATCAGCTGTTCCAGGGTTGCGCGGGCCTGGCCGAGCTGGCTTGCCAGCGGCTCGCCGAGCGCTTTCAACGCCTGGGCGTCGTGCTGCCGGGCCGCCTCCTCAAGGCGTCGCAACAGCACAGCCAGGCCAGAAAAACCCAGCGAATCGCAACTGCCGGCCAGGCGGTGGGCCAGGTGCAGCACTTCGGTAAAGTCCTGGGCCGGCAGCGCTTCGGCCAGCGACGTGGCGTGCTGTTCCAGCGACTGGCGCAATACCTTCAGTAGGCCCTGCAGCTTCTGCTCGCCCAACAGGGAGCGGTGGGTGTCCAGCAGCGCCCAATCCATGCCCGTGCCAGCACCAACCACCTCGCCGGGCGCCACTTCGGCCAGCGCCTGGCGCAGGTTGTCCAGCCGCAATGGCTTGGCCAGCACGCCCTGCATGCCGGCGTCCAGGTAACCCGGCACTTGCCCCGGCTGCACACCGGCCGTCAGCGCCAGAATGCGGCTGTCGCGGTTCGGCCCGGGCATGGCACGCAGCTGCCGGCACAGTTCCACCCCACTCATGCCGGGCAGGTGCACGTCCAGCAGGATCAGGTCGAAACGCCGCTGTGCGCAGGCCTGCAAGGCTTGCCCTGCGTCTTCGGCAAAGCTCACCCGGTGGCCATCGCGCAGCAGCAACCCGCCCGCTACCTCACGGTTCAGCGCCACGTCCTCGACCACCAGGATATCCAGGCAGGCCATGGCCGGTTGGCTTGGGGTACTGGCAGGCTGCTGCCCACGGGCCATGTCGAGTTCGAACCAGAAGCAACTGCCCTGCCCTTGCACGCTGTCCAGGCCAATGCAACCACCCAGCTTTTCCACCAGGTGCTTGCAGATTGCCAGGCCCAGGCCGGTGCCGCCGTAGCGGCGGGCCACGGCCTCGCTGGCCTGGACGAAGCGATCGAAGATCTTCGCCTGCACGGCCGGCTCGATGCCGATGCCATTGTCACTGATCGATATCCGCAAGCGCTGCGAGGCCTCGTCACTGACCAGCACCTGCACCTTGAGCCAGACCTGGCCGTGTTCGGTGAATTTGATGGCATTGGCCAGGAGGTTGCTCAACACCTGGCGCAGGTACTGTTCGGCACCGTGCTGGTACCCGGCCAGTTGCTCGTCGATGTCCAACTGCAGGGTGTCGCCGTTGTCCATGGCCATGGGTTCGAGCAGCGCCAGCACTTCCAGGCACAACTGGCGCAGCGAGAAACCGACCAGCTCGGCGCGGCTCTCGCCCTCCTCGAGCCGGGCGAAATACAGCACTTCGTTAAGAATCGCCAACAACCCCTCACCGGCCTTGTACAACGCTTCGACACGCTGGCGGTCGGCCGCCTCCAGGCGCCCGCCGCGCAGCAGCTCGGCCATGCCCAGGATACCGTTGAGCGGCGTGCGTAGCTCATGGCTCATGGTCGCCAGGAAGCGCGACTTGGCCAGGTTGGCGGCCTCGGCCTCGTCCTTGGCCCGGGCCAGGCTGGCGGTACGCCGCTCGACCATGGCCTGCAGTTCGTCACGCTTGTCCTGCAAGGCCAGGCGGTCGCGCTCGCGGCGTTCGATATCGCTGAGGATGGCGCGGCGCATGTCGTCCAGGGCATGGGCCACGGTGTCGATCTCATCGGGGCGCGCCGAACGGCGGCGGCCCAGACGCAGCGGCTCTTGCCACTGTCCGGCACCAATACGGCGGGCGAACTCGGCCATCACTTGCAGATGGCGGGTGACCAGGCGGTAGAACAACCCCGACAACGCGACTGCCAGGCCACACAGGAAAACTCCCATCCACAGCAGGCTGGCCAGCCCGGTGGCGTACAGCCGCCGGTGCACCGCGCCAAGGTCGATGCTGACTTCCAGCTCGCCCAGGTGCCGTGGTGGCCCCGAGGGCGGCTGATAATCGAGGGGAAAGCGCTCGATGCGCAGCGGCCCCTTGGGTTCGGCCTCACCACGCAACAACTGGAAATCATCGCTGAGCAGACGCACCCGGGCCACATCGGAAAAGTCCACCAGGCCACGCAATTGCGTATCCAGCTGCGCCTCGTCCAGGTCCCACAGGCTGCGCTCCAGGCTGGCCAGGTAACCGGCGCGGATCAACGCCATGCGCGCCTCGATGTCGCGCATCTCGCGGCGGTATTCGAAATACAGCTGTACCGAACTGGCCAGCACGGTGAAACACAGGCTGAATAGCAGGATGAACAGCAGCAGGCGGCGCAACAGGCCATCGGTGCGCAGGCGGATCATCGGGCATCCGCCGGTAGCTTGATCATGTCGCGGTAGGTGACTTCGCTCTGCTCCAGCCAGCGCTCGATTTCGCCAGCCTGGTTCATGCGCTGCAGCTGCGCGTCGATTTCATCCATGTGCTGGCTCAAGGGGGATTGCCGCGATACGGCAACGCGCAGGTAGTCCACGCTTAGCGCCGTGGGCAATGCGCGGATGTCTTGCGCACCGGACAGGTGCTCGATGAACAGCTGGCCGGTGCGCCGCTCCTGGATCACGTAGTCGATGCGCCCACGAATCAACTTGCCGAAGTTCTGCTGGCTGGACGACACCCGTTCGATGTTCTGGTGGCGGGCGACGAAGCGGTCGAACTCGGCGCCGTAGCTTTCGCCGTACAGCAAGCCGCCACGATAACCGGCCAGGTCCTCCAGGCGCTGGAACTGCACCGGACGCAGGCGGTTGTAGAACACCGCCACTTCCTCGCGCACCACCGGCACCGTGGAAAAACGCATGCGCTGGTCACGCTGGTCGCTGTTGTAGGCCAGCACCACGTCCACCCGCCCGGCGGCGGCGTCCATCAGGCAGCGCTTCCAGTTGCCCAGCACCACGGTCTGCACCTGGTAGCCCATGCGCGCGAACAGTTCGCGCACCACGGTCGGTGCCAGGCCGCGCACCTGATGGCCGTCGCTCCAGGAAATCGGCGGATACACCGGGTAGTCGCAGTAGCGCACCGGCTCTGCGGCAATGGCCTGGCCGGCAAGCAGTGACAGGGCCAATACCCGGGCGCTGGCGATCATGCCGCCACGCTGGCGGTGAACAGGTAGCCGGTGCCATGGATGGTGATGATCAGCTGCGGCTCGGCCGGGTCGTCGTGCAGCTTGCGGCGCAGGCGGCCAACCAGCACGTCGATGGAACGGTCGTTGGGCACCCACTCGCGGTTGCGGATCTGGTCCATCAACTGGTCGCGGCTGAGGGTGTGGCCGCTGTTGCGCAGGAACACGCTGAGCAACTGGAACTCACCGTGGGTCAGCAGGGTTTGCCCGCCGCGCGCGTCGATCAAGCGCCGGCGGTCGGTGTCCAGTGCCCAGTCGGCGAACTGCTTCAGCGACTGCGCGCAGGCCGGTGCCGGCTGCACTTCGCGGGCATGGCGCACGCGGCGGATCAGGTTCTTGGCGCGGGACACCAGCTCACGGGGGTTGAGCGGTTTGATCACATAGTCGTCGGCGCCGCATTCCAGGCCGACGATGCGGTCGATGTCATCGTTGCGGCCGGTGATGAGGATGATGCCGACCTCCGAGCGCACCCGCAGCTCACGGGTCAGGGTGAGGCCGTCCTTGCCGGGCAGGCGGATGTCCAACAGCACCAGGTCGACATCCTGGCTACCGAGCAGGGCTTCGGCCTTTTCCGCGGTGTCGGCGCAGTGCACGTCATAGCCTTCCTGGGACAGATAGGCCTGCAGCAAGTCACGAATAAGCGGATCGTCATCGACGATCAATACCCGAGGCGTCATTGCGTGTCGTCTCTTTTTTTTTGGTGTTGTTCTACAGACTGGCGACAGCAGCGTACTCGTTACTGAACAGGCGATCAACAGCCCTCGGGCAGGCTGAAGCGCCGCCGGCCGCCGGCCTGCAGGCCATCGACCCAGGCCTCGCAGATCACCACGCCCTGCTCGGGGGTGAAGGTGCCGGGGTTGAGCCCCGACTCCAGCCACAGGCCGTCGAGCAAGGCACTCAGGCTGATGGCAGCGAGATCGGCATCGAAGCCCTGCCAGCCCTCCTCCTTGGCCAGCGTGGCGAGCAACTGGCTGAGCTCGTTACGGTATTCGCCATAGGAATGGTCATGCACCTGGTTGATCGACTCTGCCGTCTTCACCGCACCCCAGAACGCCAGCCAGGCGTCGAGCAATTGCGGGTCGAGCAGCTCGGCGCAGAACGAGGCGCGGAAGAACGCCGACAGCCGCTCGCGGGCATTGGGCGCGGCCTGGGCCATGGCCTCGCGCAGCAGGCCCATCACTCGGCCGGTGACGGCCATGTAGGCCTCTGCCACCAACTCGTCCTTGCCGGCGTAGTGATGGCTGATCAGCCCGACCGAAACCCCCGCCTCGGCCGAGATCTTGCGGATCGACGCGCCCTGGAAACCATGGCGCTTGAGGCACACCAGGGTCGCCTCGACCAGGTTGGCTTTGCGCAATTCCGGCAGCATGCGGTGGTAGCGGGCTTCCTGGTTCATCGGCGGGTCTCTTGTCAGGGGCTGGCGGCCATGGGCTGGACTGAACGACTGTACAACAAGCAGGAGCGCATGATAAACCCTAAGCGCCAATGCCCGCCTGGGCCCGACCATAACAACAAAAGCGGCTGCCATGAACGACCTGATAACACGCGACCTGGACCAGGGCCTGCTGACCCTGGCCTTCAACCGCCCCGACAAGCTCAATGCCTTGAACAGCGCCATGTACCAGCAGTTGGGCGACCTGCTGCTGGCGGCGAGTGAAGACCCGCATGTCGAAGCGATCATCATCACCGGTGGGCCACACTGCTTCACCGCCGGCAACGACCTGCGCGACTTCCTCGACAACCCGCCCGACGACCTGGACAGCCCGGTGTTCCGCCTGATGCGGGTAGTCATGGGCCTGGACAAACCACTGATTGCCGCGGTCAGTGGTGCGGCGATCGGCATTGGCGCCACCCTGTTGCTGCATTGCGACCAGGTATTGGTTAGCCGCGCGGCCAAGGTGCGCATGCCCTTCGCGCCGTTGGGCGTGTGCCCAGAGTTCGGCTCCAGCCTGTTGCTGCCACGCTTGCTTGGCCAGGCCCGTGCGGCCCGCCTGCTGCTGGGCAACGAGCTGCTCGATGGCGAACAGATGGTGGCCTGGGGGCTGGCCAATGAACTGCACGAGGACGGCGAACAGTGCCTGGCCGCAGCCCGCAAGCTGGCGCGACAGCTGCAGGGCTACCCGCAGGCGGCACTGCGTATCAGCAAGCGCTTGCTCAAGGACAGCCAGCGGGCCGAGCTGGAGGCGACGGTGGCGCGGGAAAGCCAGTTGTTCATCGAGTGCCTGCGTACTGAAGAAGCACGAGCAGTGTTGCGGGGGTTGATCAAAGATTGATTGGCTGACGCGGTCTTTTTTGTGGGAGCGGCCTCGTGTCGCGAAAGGGCCGCACAGCGGCCTCAGGATTTCAGCTTTCATGCAAAAATTGCTGGGGCTGCTTTGCAGCCCATCGCCGGCAAGCCAGCTCCCACAGGTACCGCGCAGATCTCAAGCTTTGCGCAGTGCCTGTGGGAGCTGGCTTGCCGGCGATGAGGCCAGTACAGGCAATACAAGACAGTTGCTTCCACAAAGACCGCGACATGGCCAGAATTTGTGGTGCTAGTACCCAGTCATCTCCAGATACCCGCGCCCACCCGTACTGCCGTTCAAGCGCACCGGCCCCTCCCAATACGGGAACCGCGTATCCATCCACGCCTGCGGCTCCACTGCATCAACCTGCACATCCACCCCATGCTCAGGCACCTGTACCCGCCAGCGCGTCGGCATTTGCTTGCCGTTCTTCTGCCGCGCCCAGGCCAGCGCCTGCAGCTGAATCTCGGCCCCTTGCAGCGCCACCACCTCACCCTGCTGCCCAATCCAGGTGCCGGCGCGATAGGCCTGCCCTTGCATCTCCCGTACCTGGAACAGCATCAGCTTGGCGCCACTGTCCAGGTGCAGGGAAAACCAGTCCCAGCCCGTCTGCCCGGCGGCCAGCGGCTGGCTGCTCCATTCCCGGTCCAACCATGCCTGACCAGTGACCGCGATGCACTGGCTGCCTCGCTGCACTTCCCCGTGTACCTGATAGAAGGGCTGGCTGTAATAGTACGAGGCCTGCCCCTTCCCGGACTTCTCGCTGTAGCCCTGATCCCCGTGCAACACCAAAGGGTGATCGCTGCGCAAGTGCAGGTCATAGCGAAAGCCTTCGCCAGCCGCGACCATTTGCAGGCTTTCGATACTGCCCCTGCCCTGCAATGACCAATCATCGATCCACGCCCGGAACGGCTGGGCCTGCACACCGGCCTGGCCGATACCGCCGCGCGCCAGGGTTTCGCCAGACTGATGGCCGCCCGGGCCAGTCAGTGCCGCATGCCCCATCCACAGGTTAGGGCTGTTCCAGTCAGCAGTTTCCGGGCCGGGGCGCAGGGCCGAGCGGAACAGTGTCCACTGCGCCCCCCAATCACGCCCTTGGGCATCCTTGAGGTTGGCGGTGACGTACCACCATTCGATGCGAAAGCCATCGTGGGCGCCATGGTCGCGCGGAAATTCCAGACGCTGGCCGCGGGTCACCTGGCTGAATTGCTCCGCCTGCTGCCCGAGCCCGGCATAGCTCTGCGGTGCAGGCTGATCGCAGCCGCACAGCAAGCCACAGAGCAACAGCCAGGCATTACGCTTCATCGGCAAATGGCCTCAACAGTTCACGCGGCTGGCGACGCGCCAGTTGCCACAGTGGCCCGGCGCTGGCCAGCAGGCTGGTGAGCAGGCCCAGCGCAGCCAACTGCAGCAGTTGCATGGGGAACACGTAGAGCGGCAAACGCCAGCCGAACGCCTGTACGTTCACCACCGCCACCAGGCACCAGGCCAGCAACAGCCCCAGCGGGATCGCCAGCAGCACGGTGAGGCTGCTGAGCATGAGCGTCTGGCCAAGACTCAACCAGACCAGCTGTGCACGCCGCACGCCCAACGCCCATAGCGGCGCCAGCTGACCCAGGCGGGACTGGCCCAGGGTCAGCAGGTTGATGAACAGCGCCACGCCAGCCACGCCAAGGGTAAGGCTGTTGAGCGCGGCGGTGGCAGCGAAGGTGCGGTTGAAGACATCAGTCGACCAGCGTTTCAGGCGCGCCTGCTCGACCACACGGCTGTCGTCCAGGTTGTAGCGCTGTTGCAGTGCGACCTTCATGGCCGCCCCCTGCTCGGCAAGCAGGTCGACGCTCAGGCCAGTCAACGCCGCCTCTGGCCACTGTTCACGCAGCCAGTTGGCATTGACCAGTACATGCCCCTTGGGGTTGCCGTAGTCGGCATAGATACCCATGACGACCAGAGCTGGCGACGTGCTAGCGGGCAGCCTCAGGCTATCGCCCAGATGCAGCTTCAGTCGTCTGGCCAACTGCTCGCTGAGCATTACGGCCTGCCCATTGGCCAGTTGCTTCCAGGCGTGTGGCTGCTGCTCCAGCAACGGCCAGCGGGTTCGATAAATGGGGTGATCGACAATGCCCTGAGCTTGCACCGGCCAGCCTTGCAACTGCATTTCGACACGCCAGCCAGGCAGGACCACGCGGACTGCAGGTTGCTGCCCAAGCCACTCGGCTATCTGCAAACCCTGGGCAGTATCGCGTGGGGTGACGTACAGATCGGCGGACAGGCGCTGGTCAAGCCAGCCGACAAAGGTCTTGCGAAAGCCCTCGGTCATGCTGCCCACCCCGACACTGGCGGCCAGCGCCAGCAACAAGGCCATCAACGCCAGGCTCAGGGCCGGCAGTTGCTGGCGGCTGTCGGCGATGAACCATTGCGTTAATGGCCGCTGGCAACGCTGCGCCAGCCAGGCCAGCACCCGGTCGAGCAAAGCCGGCAGCAGCAGTGCCGCCGCCAGCAGCAACCCCGCCAGCATGGCGAATGCGCTGGGCAGGCCGCTACCCAGCACAGCACACCCCAGGCTCGACAGCAGTAAAAGGCCCGCAAGCAACGCCTGGCGTTTCAACCACGGCCCCTGCGCCAGACGCCACGCCTGAGGTTGCGCGAGCGCCAGCAACGGTAACCGGGCTGCACGCAATACGCTGCCCACCCCGGCCAGCAATGCCCCCAGTACGCTCACCAGCACACCCAGCAGCCACCACCACGCTGGCAGGCTCAAGGTCCCGGCGACCTGGGCGCCATACAGGCCGCGCAAACTAGCGGCCACGTCGGGCAACAACCACGCGGCCAACCCATAGCCACTGGCGACCCCGGCCAATCCGCCCAGTACTGCGAACAACCCCAACTCCAGCACCAAGGCACACAGCAGGGTCTTCAGGCTGATGCCATAGGCACGCAGGTTGCGGATCAGCCCCCGCCGCTGTTCCAGCGCCAGGCCGATCGCGGCATGGGCAATGAACAGGCCGACGACGAACGCCAGCAGGCCGAGGGCAGTCAGGTTGAGGTGGAAGCTGTCGGTGAGGCGCTGCAAGCCGCCATCGTCTTGTTGAGGTTGCAGCGCCAGGTAGGGGCCGATGTCCGCAGGCAATGGCCTCGACGTAGCAGCCACCAGCAAGCGCGACAACTGCCCGGGCGCGTGTAGCAACGCCTGGGCATGGCCGATATCGACCACGATCACCCCGGGCGCCAGTGCAGGCTGTAGAACCAAAGGCGGCAGCAACTGCCCTTCGCTGTCACGTGCCGGCTGCCCTGGGTTTACGTTCAACTGCCGCAAGGTGTCTGACCCAACCCAGGCCTGCCCTGGCGAGCCGATGAACGCCTGCAGGTCGAATGCCTGCGGCTGCACCCCGGCAATGCTGCTGGCCGGAGGCAGGCTCAACGGCTCGATGCCGATCAGCCGCACGCTGCGCGCCGGCTCGCCCGGCAGGCGCAAGCGCCCTTCCAGCACTGGCGACACCGCCCAGCCCTGCTTGCGCAGTTGCACGTACAGCGCCTGGTCGAAGCGCTCGCCATTGCGCGGCAGCAGTTGCGCCTGCAACGGCCCGGCCAGCACCGCGCTGGCCCGGGCATAGTCGCTGCGCGCCTGGCTGTTCAGCGCCTGCACGCCAGTCCACAGCGCCGTGGCCAGCCACAGGCCGGTGAAGATGCTGAAGCACTGCACACGATGGCGCCGCCAGTGGCTGAGCAGCGCCAACAGGGCCAACGACAAAAGCCTCATCAGCCCTGCTCGGCCCGCACGCGGCCTGCCTGCAGGTAGCAACGCTGCTGCAACCGCGCCGCCAGCCGAGGGCTGTGAGTGACCATCAGCACACCGCTGCCGGCTTCGGCGACCAGTTGCAACAGCAGGTTCAGCACTTCATCGCTGCTGGCTTCATCGAGGCTGCCGGTGGGTTCGTCGGCCAGCAGCCAGGCCGGGCGCCCAGCCAGGGCGCGGCCGATGGCGACACGCTGTTGCTGGCCACCAGAAAGCTGTTCCGGGTAACGCGAAAGCAGGTCCGCCAGGCCCAGGCGCTGTGCCAGGTAAGCCACCCAATGCGGGTCATGCCGCCCGGCAAGGCGGGCCTGGAACGACAGGTTCAGGCCAACGTCCAGACTGCTGATCAGGTTGTACTGCTGGAACACCAGGCCAATCCCCTCGCGCCGCCACAACGCCAGCGACGCCTCCGAACGGCTGTCGAGCGGCACGTCGTCGATCAGGATGCGGCCACTGTCGGCGCGGTCCAGGCCAGCCACCAGGTGCAGCAAGGTGCTCTTGCCGCTGCCCGACTCGCCCATCAGCGCCAGGCTGCTGCCACGCAGCAACCGCAGGTCGACGCCCTGCAAGACCGGGAGCTGACCTTGGGGGGTGGGGAATGATTTGCAGAGTTGTTCGATGACCAGCATCGACGCCTGTTCCTCATGAAAACAACGGCTGAATACCTTGACTAGGAATAGCAGGTGTTGTGGGCAATGCATTAACCGAGCACATAATGGATCCATTGACAGTCCGATAATCGCCCAGAACCCGCGAAATACAGACATTTTTAATTGACCCTCATTGAGATCCGGCGATTTAATGGATCCATTAAATAAAAACAAAACCCCGGAGAGCCTCCCATGTACCCGAAAAACACCTGGTACGTCGCCTGCACCCCTGATGAAATCGCCAGCAAACCCCTTGGCCGGCAGATCTGTGGGGAAAAGATCGTGTTCTACCGCAGCCACGAGAACCGTGTAGCCGCCGTGGAGGACTTCTGCCCACACCGCGGTGCGCCGCTGTCGCTGGGCTATGTCGAGGACGGCAACCTGGTGTGCGGCTACCACGGCCTGGTCATGGGCTGCGATGGCAAGACGGTCTCGATGCCAGGCCAGCGGGTACGTGGCTTTCCGTGCAACAAGACCTTCGCTGCGGTGGAGCGCTATGGCTTCATCTGGGTCTGGCCCGGCGACCAGGCACAGGCCGACCCGGCGCTGATCCCGCACCTGGAATGGGCGGTGAATGATGAGTGGGCCTACGGCGGCGGGTTGTTCCACATCGGCTGCGACTACCGCCTGATGATCGACAACCTGATGGACCTCACCCACGAGACCTACGTCCACGCCTCCAGCATTGGCCAGAAGGAAATCGATGAAGCGCCGCCGGTGACCACTGTCACCGGCGATGAGGTGGTCACCGCCCGCCACATGGAAAACATCATGGCCCCACCGTTCTGGCGCATGGCCCTGCGCGGCAACGGCCTGGCCGACGATGTGCCGGTAGACCGTTGGCAGATCTGCCGCTTCACGCCACCCAGCCATGTGCTGATCGAAGTGGGCGTGGCGCATGCCGGCAAGGGTGGCTACCACGCCGATGCACAGCACAAGGCGTCGAGCATCGTGGTCGATTTCATCACCCCAGAGAGCGACACCTCGATCTGGTACTTCTGGGGCATGGCGCGCAATTTCGCGGCGCACGACCAGGCCCTGACCGACAACATCCGTGAAGGCCAGGGCAAGATTTTCAGTGAAGACCTGGAAATGCTCGAACGCCAGCAGCAGAACCTGCTGGCCTACCCTGAGCGCAATCTGCTGAAGCTGAACATCGATGCCGGCGGCGTGCAGTCGCGCAAGATTCTGGAGCGGTTGATCGCCAAGGAGCACGCGCTCCAGCCGCACCTGATCGCGACCAGCGCCACCCCTGCCTGAGGAATAGCCGACATGATCGACGCCGTAGTGGTATCCCGTAACGACGAAGCGCAGGGTATCTGCAGTTTCGAACTGGCGGCGGCTGATGGCAGCCCGCTGCCGGCCTTCAGCGCTGGCGCACATATCGATGTACACCTGCCTGGTGGGCTGGTGCGCCAGTATTCCCTGTGCAACCACCCCGAGGAGCGCCATCGCTACCTGATCGGCGTGCTCAACGACCCGGCATCACGCGGTGGCTCGCGTAGCCTGCACGAGCAGGTGCAGGCCGGTGCCCGGCTGCGCATCAGCACGCCGCGAAACCTGTTCCCATTGGCCGAGGGCGCGCGGCGCAGTTTGCTGTTCGCCGGGGGGATCGGTATTACCCCGATCCTGTGCATGGCCGAGCAGTTATCCCACAGCGGCGGGGATTTCGAGCTGCACTACTGCGCCCGGTCCAGCGAGCGCGCAGCCTTTGTCCAGCGCATCCGCAACGCGCCCTTCGCCGATCGCCTGTTCGTACACTTTGACGAGCAGCCGGAAACCGCACTGGACATTGCCCGGGTACTGGGCAGCCCGCAAGACGATGTGCACCTGTATGTGTGTGGGCCCGGTGGCTTCATGCAACATGTGCTGGACAGCGCCAGGGGGCTGGGTTGGCAAGAGGCCTGCCTGCACCGCGAATACTTTGCCGCGGCGCCGGTCGATAGCAGCGACGATGGCAGCTTTTCGGTGCAGGTCGGCAGCACCGGCCAGGTCTTCGAAGTGCCGGCCGACCAGACCGTGGTGCAGGTGCTGGAACGGCACGGCATCGAGATCGCCATGTCGTGCGAACAAGGTATTTGCGGCACCTGCCTGACCCGCGTGCTGCAGGGCACACCAGACCATCGCGACCTGTTCCTCACGGAAGAAGAACAGGCGCTGAACGATCAGTTCACGCCCTGCTGCTCGCGCTCGAAGACGCCCTTGCTGGTGCTCGACATCTGAGCCGGCTTACGACGAAGGCAAGATGACTTTCATGCCCGCGTCAACGGTCGCCCCGCCGAAGGTCTCGGCATAACGCAAGGTGGCATTGGCGTGCTCGCGCATGATCGCTTCGGCGCGGGCGCCCTGGCCGTTGACCAGGGCGTCGAACACCGCATGGTGCTGCATGTGCGCGAAGTTGAAGCGCCGGTATTCACGAGCCAGGTCATGGCGGTCCACGGCCAGTGCGGTAACCGAGGCGAACGGCAGGTGGTCGTTGCGCGCCAAGGCATCGGCAATGGCCGGATTGTGGCTGGCTTCGATGATCACCTGGTGAAAGCGCATGTTGAGGTCGTGATAGGCCTGCAAGTCTTCTTCGGTCACGAAGCCCTTGTCGAACAGCTGGTCGCCATCTACCAGACACTGCTGCAGCGCTGCGCGTGCTTGCGCTGACAAGCCACGCTCTGCGGCCTGTCGGGCAGCCAGGCCCTCCAGCACGCCGCGCACCTCGACCGCGCCGGCGATGTCATCGGCGCTGACCGAACGTACCCGGAACCCCCGCCCCCCAAAACGCACCAGCAGGCCCTCCTGCTCGAGGGTGCGAAACGCCATGCGTACCGGCATGCGTGAGACACCGAACAGTTCGGCGGTAGGAACTTCCATCAAGCGCTCGCCGGCCGCCAGTTCGCCCGAGGCGATCATCTTGCGCAACGCTACCAGCACCATTTGACCGGGTTTGCTCATCCAGGCAACTTCCAGAGACAGGAGCGGGCATCTTAGCGCAAGCCGAGGGGTTGTTGCTGGCCAGTTCGGCCGCCGGTATGCCGACCTTCACCTTGATCGGCATGCACAGGGCGATCGCGATTCCCCGTATGATCGCGTTCCTATAGGAGATCACCCAGCCCTATGCGCTGCGGTGTCGCGCAGAGTACTCAGTTCGTAAGCTCGACGCGGGCTTTGTGGGAGCGGCCTTGTGTCGCGAAAGGGCCGTAGTGCGGCCCCAGGATCTGGGTATCGGAGCATATATTGCTGGGGCTGCTCTGCAGCCCTTTCGCGACACAAGGCCGCTCCCACCTCGACCGCATAGGCCTCAAGCCCTGTGCAGTACCTGTGGGAGCTGGCTTGCCGGCGATGAGGCCAACAAGACATTTACAATGACAGCGGGTAGCTGACGATCAAACGCGTCTGGTCGAAGTCGCTATTGAAGCTACGCCGGTTGGTCGCGTTGTTCAGGCGGATGTTGAGGTTCTTCAACGCCCCGCTCTGGATGGTGTAGTTGACCTCGGTGTCGCGCTCCCACTCCTTGCCATTGCTGCCGGCCGCCGTGGTGGCATTCTCGCCATGCCCGTAACGCACCATCGCCAGCAGCCCAGGCACACCCAGCGCGGCAAAGTTGTAGTCGTAACGCACTTGCCACGAGCGCTCGTCGGCGTTGCTGAAGTTGCCGTTGAACATGTCATTGCCCAGGGTCCGACCGCTACTGCCGTACACCGACATCCACTGGCTGTCGCCACTGACCTTCTGCAGCCCCAGGTACAGCGTGTGACCGCTATGCGCGGCAGACAGCAAGGCGTAACCGGTGCGGCTCTGAATGTCGCCGATGCGGGCCTGGCCATCGTCCCGGTCGATGAAGTAACCGAGGTTGGCGCCTAGCGTCCACTCCCCTACCCGCTGGCTATGCAGCAGGTTGAAGTAGCTTTGCTGGTAGATGTCCTCCAGTTGCGAATGCCAGGCACCGATCAGCGTACGCTGCTGGTTGAAGCGGTACTCGGCACCGGCATAGTTGAACCCGTCCGAGGTCACCCCAGGCGCGGCCCAGGCAGAAAGGTCCTGCATGTCGGACGAGTTGCGCAGGCTCACCTCACGGTACTGGCCAGCCTGCAAGCTCAGGCCTTCGATCTCGCGTGAGTCGAGCATTGCACCGCGGAAGGTCTGCGGCAACAGGCGGCCATCGTCGTAACGCAGCAATGGAATGTCCGGCAGCAGTTCACCCACCTTCAACTCGGTGGCCGAAATGCGCAGCTTCGCAGCCAACCCGGCGCGGCCATAGTCGTCAGCCGCGCGGCCGTCATCATGCACTGGTAACAGGTCGGAGCCACTGGTCCCGCGGCCACTGTCGAGCTTCACGCCGAACATGGCGATGCCGTCCAGGCCGAAACCGATCAGCCCTGGGGTATAACCTGAGCTGAACTTGAAGATGAAGCCTTGGGCCCATTCCTCAACCTTGCTCTTGGCCGCCCCCGGGTCGCGGAAATCGCGGTTGAAATAGTAGTTGCGCAGTGTCAGCCCGGCCTTGGCATCCTCGAAGAAGCCGCCCTCCTCGGCCCAGGCTGGCAAACTCAGGCCCAGCGCCAGCGAAACCGCCAGGGATGAACGGGCCAGCGTGAAAGTTGTGTGCATCATTATTATTGTTCTCCGCTTTTCTTGGACGCAGCCGCCCCCCGCAGGCTGCCCAGAGCCCGTGGTGACGAGGCTGCACGAATGCCCGGCCTGGGCCGGGCGCTACTCAGTCACTCAGTGCATCAGAACGGATACTGGCGCGGCACATGCTGCACGCTGACCCAGTGATCACGGGTGAACTCGTCGATCGCCCAGTCACCGTTGAAGCGGCCAAGCCCCGAGTTCTTCTCGCCGCCGAACGGCGCGTTGGCCTCGTCGTTCACCGGAATGTCGTTGATGTGACTCATGCCCGCACGCACTTGGCGGGCAAAGCGCACGGCGCGCTCCAGGTTGCGGCTGAACACCGCACTGGAAAGCCCGAATTCGCTGGCGTTGGCCAGCTCCAGCGCATGGGTTTCGTCACGCGCACGCATAAGGCCCACCAACGGCCCGAAGATTTCGTTGCGCGCAAGGTCCATGTCGAAGGTGACCTCGCCATACACATGCGGGGCCAGCAGGTTGCCGCTGATGCCGCCCTCGTACAGCGGCTCGGCGCCTTCGTCATGCGCCAGCTTGATCTTGTCCAGCAGGCCCTGCAGTTGCCGGGCATTGATCACCGGCCCGATCACTGTGCCGGCCGAGGCCGGATCACCCACCGCCAGCTCCCTGACCCGTGCGACGAAGCGCTCGGCGAACGCCTCGTAGAGGCTGTCGTCAATGATGATCCGGTTCACGGCCATGCAGATCTGCCCCTGGTGCAGAAACTTGCCGAACACCGCTGCATTGACTGCCTGTTCGAGGTCGGCATCGTCCAGCACTACCAACGGGCTGTTGCCGCCCAGTTCCAGCGCGACGTGCTTGAGGTGTTCGCCACCGCTGGCGATGCGGCCGATACCACGCCCGACCGGGGTGGAACCGGTGAAGGTGATCAGCGCTGGCAGCGGGTGCTCGACGAAGGCATCACCAATCTCGCTGCCCGCGCCAACCACTACACTGAGTACCCCGGCCGGCAACCCGGCCTCTTCGAAAATGCGCGCCAGCAGCAGGCCGCCGCACACCGGGGTATCGCTGGCAGGCTTGACCACCACGGCGTTGCCCAGCGCCAGCGCCGGGGCAATCGAGCGCTGGGTCAGGTGCAGCGGGAAATTCCACGGGCTGATGACCCCGACAACGCCCAGGGCACTGCGGTACACGCGGCTTTCCTTGCCCGGCACGTTGGACTCGACGATGCGCCCGTGCACCCGCGACGGGAACGATGCCGACTCCAGCGCAATCGCCCGCGCCGCGCCCCATTCCAACTGGGCCTTGAGCCGGGTACTGCCGGACTCGCGAATGATCCAGTCGATGATTTCGTCGCGACGCCGGTCGAAGATAGCCACCACTTCGTGCAGCACCGCAGCGCGCGCAGCCGGCCCCAGTGCTGCCCATTGCAGTTGGGCACGGGCTGCCTCGTGGTAGGCGGCATCGAGGTCGGCGCGGCTGGCCTGTTGAATCTGCAACAACAATTCGTCGTTGTACGGGTTATGCACGTTCAGGGTCTTGCCGGCGCTGCCGGCGCGCCACTGGCCGGCAAGCGGTTGCAACTGAAGGTCTTGGTAACGAGGGCTATTGGCAGACATGCAAGGCTCCTTGGTCAGCAGGTAGGTTTGTTGGCAGCTTCAGGCTCACAGGCCTGTTGGGGGGCACGCACCTGGATGAAGACGATGGCCAGCGCGCCGATCACCCCAGGCAGAGCGAAGGCAAGGAAGTTCTGCTGGATGGGCAACTGCAACGACAGCAGGCTGCCACCCAGCATCGGCCCGGCGATGGCGCCGAGGCGGCCGATGCCAGCAGCCCAGCCCACCCCGGTGGAGCGGATGTGCGCCGGGTAGGCAATCGAGGCATAAGCGTGGATCACCGCCAAGGTGCCGATGGTGGTGGCGCCGGCGATCAGCAGCAGCAGGTTGAGCAACAGCGGGCCAGGGTTCAGCCCCAGTGCCGCCAGCGACACCGCAGCCAGCACGAAGAACAGCGCCAGCGTGCGCTGCACGCCCAGGCGGTCGGCCAGCCAGCCGCCGGACAGCGCACCGATCGTGGCGCCAATGTTCAGGGTTACCAGGAACGCCAGGCTCGAACCCAAGGCATAGCCGCCCTGCGCCATCAGCTTGGGCAACCAGGTATTGAGGCCGTAGCTCATCAGCATGCACATGGCGAATGCCACCCACAGCAACACCGTGGCCAAGGCCTGGCCAGGGCCGAACAATTGCGCCAGGCGTGCCTTGCCCAGCGGTTGAGCGTTGCCCGCCAACCGCAGCTCAGTGCCCGGGCGAAACGCCGGATCGACCTTGACCAGCAACTGCTCCAGCTCGGCGCGCCGCCCCTTCAGCTCAAGAAACGCCGCCGACTCCGGCAGGTAGCGCAGCATGAACGGCACCGCCAGCACTGGCAGCACGGCCACGTAGAACACCGCCTGCCAGCCCCACTGGGGGATCACCACGATCGCCAGCAAGGCCGACAGCACCGCGCCCACCGAATAGAAGCTGGACATCACGGTAATCATGGTGCTGCGCCGGCCTTGCGGGGCGAATTCGCTGATCAGGTTGACGGCGCTGGGCACCAGCGCACCCAGCGCCAGCCCGGTCACCAGGCGGCAGGCGCCGAGCTCCAGCGGGGTACGCGCATGGCCGGTCATGAACGCCGCCAGGCTGGCCAGCAGGGTGGTGAGGATGATCAGTTTGCGCCGGCCGAAACGGTCGGCCAGGGGCGCCAGCAAGGTACCGCCGAACAGCATGCCGAATAGTGCGCAACTGCCGAGCGTGCCGGCTTCGATGGCGCTCAGCTGCCATTCCTGCATCAGGCGTGGCACCACCGAGCCGTAGATCACCATGTCATAGCCGTCGAACAGCATGATGAAACAGCCCCACAGCAGAATCAGCAGATGCGTGCGATTGAAGGGTGCAGCATCGATCACTTCACTTACGGAAGTCGTCTTCATAGCCACCTCGATTGTTGTTTTTGTTGGGTGTCGCCTGGTGCGGGTCGGGTCAGGGCTCGATGGTCTGGGTCGGCACTTCGATCAGCACCGGCCGGTCGCTCTCCAGCGCTTCACGCAGCGCTTGGGCAAACGCACTGCCGGTTGCCGCATGCACCGCCTGTACGCCATAGCCACGGGCGATCGCACAGAAGTCCAGGCCCGGCACGTCCAGCCCGGGCGCATCGTTGACGTCCAGCACATCGGCGAACCAGCGCAAGGCGCCGTAGGTGCCGTTCTTGAGGATGATGAACACCACCGGGATGTTGTATTGCGCGGCGGTCCACAGCGCAGTGATGCCGTAGTTGGCCGAGCCGTCACCGATAACACCGATAACCCGTCGGCCCGGCGATGCCAGTTGCACGCCAACCGCTGCCGGCAGGCCGAAACCCAGGCCACCGGCGGCCGGGAAGAAATAGCTGCCCGGCTCGCGCATTTCCACGCGGCGCCAGAACGCGCCAACGGTGGAGGTGGATTCCTTGACGTAAATGGCATCCTTGGGCGCCAGGGCATTGAGCAGGTCGAACACCGTTTCCGGGCGCAACAGGCCACCGTCATCTGCCACCGCTTCGGCAGCCGGCAAGGCAGCCGGCATGGGTCTGGCGCTTTGTGGCACGCCGTCCAGCACGGCTTCGAGGGTGAGTGCGATGTCGCCGACCAGGGCGTCGCCCATTGGCGCCCGCGCCGCCTCGCCTGGGTCGCACGTCAGGTGCAGCAGTTGGCAATCGGCCGGCAGGTAGTTGCCTGGGGCGAATTGGTGGTAGCGGAATACTGGAGCCCCCACCACCAGAATCAGGTCATGCCCGGCCAGGTTGTGGCTGATACCGGCAATGGCCGCTGGCAGCACTCCGCGGAAGCAAGCATGGCGCGTGGGGAACGGGCAGCGCGACGCCGAAGGCGCAACCCAGGCCGGCATGCGCAGCTTTTCCGCCAACTGCACAGCCAGACCGTTGGCGCCACTGCCATCGACATCCGGGCCCAGCACCAGCACCGGGTTGCGTGCCACCGCCAGGCGCTGGCACAGCTGCTGCAGTTGCGCTGGCGACGGCAGGCCGGCGCTGCTGACTTGGCGCCGCGCCAGGTGCTCGACCCCGGCCGGGGCTTCACACGCCCAGTCGTCGTAAGGGATCGACACGTATACCGGCCCACGCGGTGCGAGGCTGGCGGTGTGAATCGCCTGGCTCAGGGCGCGCGGCACGTCCTGCGCAGTAGCGGGCTCGTGACTCCACTTGACCAGCGGCTTGGGCAACTGTGCAGCGTCGACATTGGCCAGCATCGCTTCCACCCCGATCATCGAGCGCACTTGCTGGCCGGCAGTGATCACCAAAGGGCTGTGCGAATACCAGGCATTGGTCAGGGCGCCCATGCCATTGCCGGTACCGGCAGCCGCATGCAGGTTGACGAAAGTCGGCTGACCGCTGGCCAGCGCATAGCCATCGGCCATGCCGACCACGGCGCCTTCGTGCAGGCCGAGGATGTAGCGGAAGTCCTCCGGGAAGCCCTTGAGGAACGGCAGCTCGTTGGAGCCAGGGTTACCGAAGATGGTGGTCAGGCCATGCTCGCGGAGGATGTCGTAGGTGGCGCCGTGAACAGTTTTCATAAAGCCCCTTGCAGCTTGTTTTTGGAATTCGGGTTACTTTTACAGCCACCTTCAGATTGATCAAATTGATACTATCTTTACCAAAAATAAAACTTGTCTATATGAAGCCAGCGCCCCATGAGCCACATCGACCTGAACCTGATCCGCACCTTCGTCACCCTTTACGAGGCCCGCAGCGTCACCCTGGCCGCCGAACGCCTGTTCGTTACCCAGCCATCGGTGAGCTATGGCCTGGCCCGCCTGCGCGAACTGTTCGACGACACCCTGTTCAGCCGCACACGTGACGGTATCCAGCCAACCTTTGTTGCCGACCAGCTGTACAGCACCCTGCGCGATGCACTGACGCGCATCGAAGGTGCCGTTCAAAGCACCCGTCAGTTCGACCCCGCAACCACCGAACGCAGGTTCCGCATCGCCCTTTCCGACCTCGGCGAAATGGGCTTCTTGCCGCTGATCCTGGCGCGCCTGAACCGCGATGCCCCTCGCGCCGAAGTCGAGGTGCTGCCGCTGCAGGTGGACCAGGTGGGCGACTGGTTGGCCAGCGGCAAGATCGACGCCGCCATCTGCCGCCCGCCTGTGCCGGGCACGCGCAGCCAGGTGCTGCTACGCGAGCGCTATGTGTGCCTGCTCAGCTGCGACCACCCCCGTATCAGCACAGAACTGAGCCTTGAACAGTTCATTGCAGAACGGCATATCAGCGTTACCCGTACCACCGGCCACGGTAGTGTCGAAGACGTGCTCAACAGCATGCAGTTGCAACGGCGCATCAGCCTGCAGGTGCCGCACTTTTCGGTACTGCCGAAGATCATCCCCGGTACCGACCTGCTCGCCGTATTGCCGGCACAAATCGCCCGGCTGTTCATGCAGGACGGTGGCTTGCGAATGCTCGAGCTGCCGTTCCAGGTCGCCGCGTTCAATGTCTCGCTGAACTGGCACCCCAACAGCGACAACTCCGCCGCCCTGCAATGGTTCTGCGCCACGGTCGCCGAGGCGATCATCGACGGCCAGGCTTAAGCGTCGGCCACCACCGGTCGAACCGGGCTGGCCGCCGGCCGCAACAACAGCAGGCAACCTGCAGCCAGCACGAACACGCTGGCGAACACCCCGTACAGGTGCAGAGGTTGCCAGCCGCCATCGAGCAATACCCCGGCCACGGTCGGCGACAGGATCGCGCCCATGCGGCCGATGCCGATACCCCAGCCCACGCCGGTGGCACGTACCGAGGCGTCATAGACCACCGGCGACAGGGCATACAACCCGGCCACGCAGCCGTTGGAGAACAGCCCGATTAGCAGCCCCAGCGCCAACGCAGCACTGACCGAGGCGCCATTGGCCACGAACAGCACCAGCAATGCCGCGGTGATGAGCATGAACAGCGCCAGCACACGAGTCAGTGGCCAGCGCGAAGCCAGGCCGCCGATCAGCGCCGCGCCGAGGATGCCGCCGACGCTCAGCAGCACCCCGCCGGTGATGCCCTGCTGGGCCGACAGACCGGCGGCAACGAGCAGCTTCGGGGTCCAGCTCATGACGAAGTAAAAGCCGAACATGACCAAGAAGAAGAGCAACCAGATCACCAGCGTGGTGCGACGCATGGCTGGCGCCAGCAGTTGCCTGAAGCCGGTGGCGGCACCCGCTACGGTTGCCGCTGGCGTCGGCAGTTGCGCCAATGCCGGCTGGCCCAGCCGCGCCGCCAGGCGGTTGACCCGGGCCAGGGCATTGGCTGGCCGGCGTGCCAGCAGGAAGTCCAGCGACTCCGGCAGCCACAGCAGTACCAGCGGGATCACCAACACGGTGGCGATACCGCCAAACAGGAACACCGAGCGCCAGCCCCAATGCCCCAGCAACCATACCGCCAGCAAACCACCCAAGGTCGCGCCCAGGGCATAGCCGGTGGACTGCAAGCTCACCGCCAGGCCGCGCCAGCGCTTGCTGGCGTACTCACTGGCAATCACGTTGCTACTGGCCAGGATGCCGCCAATGCCCAACCCGGTCAGGCCGCGCAACAGGGCCAATTGCAACGGGCTCTGGCTCAGCGCCGAAAGCAACATGCCGATGCCGGAAAGGACAAGGCACAACAGGATCAGCGGGCGCCGGCCAAAGCGGTCGGCCCACGGCGCGATGAACAGCGACCCAGCCGCCATGCCGAACAGGCCGGCGCTGAGCAGTAACCCTACCTGTGCCCCGTTCAGGCCCCACTCGGCGGACACCGAGGCGGCGGTGAAGGCCATTACCAGCACGTCGAAGCCATCGATCATGTTGAGGATGATGCAAATGCCAATCGCCAGGCACTGGAAGCGGCCCATCGGGTCGTTGTCCAGGCGCTGCTTGAGATCGGAATTCATACGGTCACCTGCCGGTTCACAGGTGGGAGGACAGATGCGCGCGCGCAGGCAAAGCGCAAGGAAACCTGACGGTTCCGTAGCCCTGGAAAACCATTCATGACTGGACCCTTTTTGTAATTGTTGTCGCATACGGCTGGAGGGCTCCGGCCGTTGTCAGGCGCTAATCAATCAGATAATGGATCCACAAACAACATCAACACTCACAGCCAAACCTGATTTTGGCCGTAAATTCATCATAAAAAAGATACGAAATCCATATTTATCTTTATTTATCAAAAAGTTAATTAAATTTACCATTATATGGTAACTGTTCGTTTATCGAACACTATTGATTTATGGATCCATAAAACACAGAAAATTCTCACCCTCAAACCTCATGCCCCCTGCCATGAACAAATCTTCATGTTTCCCGCCAAGGCTCTGATCACGGGGCATCCAGCCAATGCCAGCCCACCGCCAGTCGGCACTCGCCTTGAGGCTTCGAAACGTGTTGCGTAGCATCCCCGCCCCGTTCGCACGCCCGCACGGCCAACACGATGCCCGTAAAATGAGCCCCTGATGCCGCAACCTATCCCCCTCAAGGACCACGAAAAGGAAAAGCACCTGGTCAACCGCCGGCTTCTGGCCTGCGCTGCCCTGGTGTTCAGCCTGTGTGCCGTGCTGGTGGGCCGGCTCTATGTGCTGCAAGTACTGCAGCACGACCAGCAAACCGCTGTGTCGGAAAACAACCGCGTGCATGTGCTGCCCATCGCTCCCGAACGCGGGCTGATCTACGATCGCAACGGCGTGGTGCTGGCCGACAACAAGCCCAGCTTCGACCTAACCATGACCCGCGAGCGGGCCGGCGGTGACTCGGCCAAGGTGCTCGACACCCTGACGCAGGTGCTGGGCCTGTCCGAGGACGACCGCAAGCAGTTCGACAAGGACCTGCGCCGCGGCCGCAAGCCGTTCGAGCCGGTCACCCTGATGGTGGGCCTGAGTGAAGAGCAGATCGCCCTGGTGGCAGTCAACCAGTTCCGCCTTCCGGGCCTGGAGGTGGAGCCGCAGTTCATCCGCGAGTACCCGCTGGCCGAGCATTTCGCCCACTCGGTGGGCTATGTGGGGCGCATCAACGAGAAAGAAGCCAAGACCCTCGACAGCACTGAATACCGTGGCACCCAGTCGATCGGCAAGACCGGTATCGAGCACTTCTACGAAAGCCAGCTGCACGGCCACGTGGGTTACGAGGAAGTCGAAACCAACGCCCAGGGCCGAGTGATGCGCGTGCTCAACCACAAGGCCCCGACCCCAGGCCAGGACATCGTGCTGACCCTGGACGCCCACCTGCAGCTAGCCGCGGAAAAGGCCCTGGGCGACCGCCGTGGTTCGGTGGTGGTGCTGGACCCGGCCAACGGCGATGTGCTGGCGATGGTCAGCAACCCCAGCTTCGACCCCAACCTGTTCGTCAAGGGCATCAGCTTCAAGCAGTACGCCGCCCTGCGCGATTCCATCGACCGCCCACTGTTCAACCGCGTGCTACGCGGCCTGTATGCCCCAGGTTCCACGGTGAAGCCGGAAGTGGCCATCGCCGGTCTCGACAGCGGTGTGATCACCCCGGGCAGCCGGGTATTCGACCCGGGCTACTACGAATTGCCCAACTACCAGCACAAGTACCGCAACTGGAACCGCAGCGGTGACGGCTGGGTGGATATGTACACTGCCATCATGCGCTCCAACGACACCTACTTCTACGACCTGGCGCACAAGCTGGGCATCGACCGCCTGCACGACTACATGGCCGAGTTCGGACTGGGCCAGAAGGTATCGCTGGACATGTTCGAGGAAGCGTCGGGACTGATGCCGTCGGCCGAGTGGAAACGCGCCACCCGGCGCCAAGCCTGGTTCCCGGGGGAGACGCTGATCCTGGGCATCGGCCAGGGCTACATGCAGGTCACCCCGCTGCAACTGGCCCAGGCCACCAGCCTGCTGGCGAGCAAGGGCGTATGGCACCGCCCGCACCTGGCCATGACCGTGGGCGGCGATACACCGGTCGATCCCAACCCGATGCCCAATATCGTGCTGCACGACAAGCACGCCTGGGACCAGGTCAGCCAAGGCATGCAGATGGTCATGCATGACCCGCGCGGCATTGCCCGCGCTGCCGCGGCCGGTGCGCAGTACCGGATTGCCGGCAAGAGCGGCACGGCGCAGGTGGTGGCGATCAAGCAGGGCGAGCGCTACAACCGCGACAAGACCTTGGAGCGGCACCGCGACAACGCCCTGTTCGTCGGCTTTGCCCCGGCCGACCACCCCAGTGTGGTGGTGGCGGTGATGATCGAGAACGGCGAGGCCGGTGGCCGGGTGGCGGGGCCGGTGGTGCGCGAGGTGATGGATGCCTACCTGCTGGATGAGCAGGGGCATCTGAAGGCGGAGTTTGCGGGTGGCGGGACCACCAGGCAAGTGCCGCACACCTAGTGGCGGAAGGGCTCGACCCGCGCGCTTCAGCCGCCCGGCATCAACGTGGCGATCAACGCACGTACCGTTCCCGGCAGGGCATCCAGCTCTCGCACCAGGATGCTCCGCTCGCGCACCGCCCATGGCTCATCCAGGGTGACGGTGATCAATTCCATGGTCTGGCTGTGCCGCAGCGCCGCCGATTCGGGAATGATGCCGATCCCCACTCCCGCCTCCACCAGCCGGCAGATGGCCTCGAAGCTCGACAGTTGAATCCGCAGCGACAGGTTCAGGCCCATCCGTTCTACATGGTCACGCAGGAAACTCAGCAAGGTGCTGCCTTCATGCAGGCCGATGTGCTGGAAGGCCAGCGTTTGCTCCAAGGTAACCCGCTCGCGGGACGCCAGCTCGTGCCCTGCCGGCACGATCAACACCAGTCGGTCGGTACTGAAGTGCAGCACTTGCAAGCCGCTGGCCTCGACCGGCCCGGCGATGATGCCCATGTCGCTGCTGCCATCGAGCACCCCGCGCACGATGTCCCGCGACAGCCGCTCCTGCAGGTCCACCGTCACACCTGGGCGCTTGGCCAGGAACCCGGCCAGCACTTCTGGCAGGAATTCGGTCACGGCGGTGGTGTTGGCGAAGATGCGGATATGCCCGGCCGAGTCAGCGCCGAACTGAGTGAATTCGGCTTTCAGGTAATCCACCTGACGCATGATCAGGCGGGCATGCATCAACAGTTTATGCCCGGCAGGCGTCAACTCCACACCACGGCTGTCGCGGTACAACAGGCGCGTATCGAGCTGGGCCTCCAGCGCCTTGATGCGCGCACTGGCGGCGGCCGGCGAAAGAAAGGCGCGGCGCGCGCCTTGGGTCAGGCTCGGCGACTCGCCGATATGAATGAAAAGCCGCAGGTCAGCCAGGTCGAAATGCATGGGAGGTTCCGCTCGTTGCGATGGCGTTCAGCATACACGAACGCCACCTTACGAAAATGCAAATTCACAGAATGCCAGGTGCCTCGCATGATCCACTGCATAACAACAAATGCAGAGGCCCATGGTTATGACTGCTTCCACCCCGCTCACCGACTACAGCGCCTGGATCGGCCGCACCGAAGAGGCCGTCGATGAGCTCAGCCGCAACCTGGTCAAACGCATCGCCGCCACCTTTGGCGAGCCTGCGCCAGGCGCGGGCCAGCCCCTGCCGCCGCTGTGGATGTGGTGCTTTTTCCAAGAACCGGTGGTCGAATCGCAACTGGGCAGCGACGGCCACCCGGCACGCGGCAGCTTCCTGCCGCCGGCCGACAACCGCAACCGCATGTGGGCCGGCGGGCGGGTCGAGTTCATCGCCCCGCTCAAGGTCGGCGCCGAGGCCCATCGCCTGTCGACCATCGTGCACATCGAGGAAAAGCACGGCCGCACTGGCGCGCTGCTGTTCGTCACCGTGCGCCACGACTACTCGCAACACGGCCAGCTGTGCGTGCGTGAAGAGCAGGACATCGTCTACCGTGAGCCCAACCCGCCTAAGCTCGGCAGCGCTGCAGCCGGGGCACCGGCCGACTGGCACGAAGCCGTCACGCCAACCCCTACCCTGCTGTTCCGCTACTCCGCCGTGACCTTCAACGGCCACCGCATCCACTACGACTTCCCCTATGTCACCGAAACCGAAGGCTACGCCGGCCTGGTCGTGCACGGGCCGATGATCGCCACCCTCAACCTGCGTGCGTTCATCCGTGCCAACCCTGGCAAGCAGGTGCGGCATTTCACCTACCGCGGCGTGCGCCCCTTGACCGTACCCACGCCATTCGAGGTTGCCGGGCGCATCAGCGCACCCGGCCAGGCCCAACTATGGGCCGGCAATGCCGAAGGTGTGGCACAGAGCGCCGAAGTGCTTTTCGACTGAGACCTGACAGGTAACCCCGCATGCATACGTACGACAGCGATGACCTCAATGCCATCCGTGAAGGCGTGCGCGCCTTGTGCGCCCAATTCGACGCCAGCTACTGGCGCACCATCGATGAACAAAAAGGCTTCCCCGAAGCCTTCGTCAAAGCCATGACCGACGCTGGCTGGTTGTCGGCGATGATCCCGGAAGCTTACGGCGGCTCGGGCCTGGGCCTGGCCGAAGCGTCGGTGATCCTCGAAGAGGTGAACGCCTGTGGTGGCAACTCCGGCACCGTGCACGGGCAGATGTACAACATGTTCACCCTGCTGCGCCACGGCAGCGAGGCACAGAAGCGCCACTACCTGCCCAAGCTTGCCAGCGGCGAGCTGCGCCTGCAGTCGATGGGGGTGACCGAGCCGACCACTGGTACCGACACCACCAAGATCAAGACCACCGCCGTACGCCAGGGCGACAAGTACGTGATCAATGGCCAAAAGGTGTGGATCTCGCGGGTGCAGCACTCCGACTTGATGATCCTGCTGGCACGCACTACACCACTGGCTGAGGTGAAGAAGAAATCCGAAGGCATGTCGATTTTCCTGGTCGACCTGCGTGAAGCCATCGGCAATGGCCTGACCGTGCAGCCGATCGCCAACATGGTCAACCACGAAACCAACGAGCTGTTCTTCGACAACCTGGAAATCCCGGCCAGCAGCCTGATCGGCGAAGAAGGCAAAGGCTTCCGCTACATCCTCGACGGCCTCAATGCCGAGCGCACGCTAATTGCCGCCGAATGCATCGGCGATGGCCGCTGGTTCGTCGAGAAAGCCAGCCAGTATGCCCGTGACCGCGTGATATTCGGCCGCCCCATCGGGCAGAACCAGGGCGTGCAGTTCCCCATCGCCGAAGCGCATATCGAGATCGAGGCCGCCGACCTGATGCGCTGGCGTGCCTGCGCCGAATACGACAGCGGGCAGAACGCCGGGGCCAGCGCCAACATGGCCAAGTACCTGGCCGCCAAGGCCAGCTGGGAGGCGGCCAACGCCTGCCTGCAGACCCACGGTGGCTTCGGCTTTGCCTGCGAATACGACGTCGAGCGCAAGTTCCGCGAAACCCGCCTGTACCAGGTGGCGCCGATTTCCACCAACCTGATCCTGTCCTACGTGGCCGAGCACCTGCTCGAACTGCCGCGCAGCTTCTGAGGGCCCGAGCATGCACCATACCCAAGCCCTGGCCGGGTTCCTGGCCGACCTGCGCTACGCCGACATCCCCGGCCACGTGCTGGACCGCACCGAAGACCTGTTTCTCGACTGGCTCGGCTCGGCCCTGGCCAGCCAAGGTGCCCACCCGATACCGTTGTTCGAACGCTACGCCGAACGCATGGGGCCCACGCAGGGCAGCGCGCGGGTGCTGACCAGCGGGCGTACGTCATCGCCCTACTTCGCCGCATTGGTCAACGGCGCTGCCTCGCACCTGGTCGAGCAGGACGACCTGCACAACAGCTCGGTGCTGCACCCGGCCACCGTGGTGTTTTCCGCCGTGCTGGCGGCCGCACAGGACCTTGGCAAAAGCGGCCAGGACCTGCTGCTGGCCGCGGTCGCTGGCTACGAAGCCGGCATCCGCATCGGTGAATTCCTTGGTCGTTCGCACTACCGCATCTTCCACACCACCGCCACCGTCGGCACCCTGGCCGCCGCCGTGGGCGTTGGCAAACTGCTGGGCTTCGACCAGGACCGCTTCATCAACCTGCTCGGCAGCGCCGGCACCCAGGCCGCCGGGCTCTGGGAGTTCCTGCGCGACGCCGCCGACTCCAAACAGTTGCACACCGCCAAGGCCGCAGCCGATGGCCTGCTTGCCGCGTACCTGACCGCCGATGGCCTGAGCGGCGCGCGCAACATCCTCGAAGGCGACCAGGGCCTGGCGGCCGGCATGTCCAGCGACGCCGACCCGACGCGCCTCAGCGACCGCCTGGGCACGCGCTGGGCGCTGGTGGAGACCTCGTTCAAGTTCCACGCTTCTTGCCGTCACACCCACCCCGCTGCCGACGCGCTGCTGCAGTTGATGCAGCACGAAGGGCTGGGCCACGAGCAGATCGCCAAGGTGGTCACCCGGGTGCACCAGGGCGCCATTGATGTGCTAGGCCGGGTCACCACGCCGACTACCGTGCACCAGGCCAAGTTCTCCATGGGTACCGTGCTCGGCCTGATCGCCGTGCATGGCAGCGCACAACTCATCGAATTCCGCGACCTGGCGCTGACCGACCCCCGGGTTGCGCGCTTGCGCGAAAAGGTGGAAATGCAGCTCGACCCTGAAGTTGACGCCGCCTACCCGGCACGCTGGCTGGGTCGTGTCGAGGTCACCTGCACCGATGGCCGCACCTTCAGCGCCGCCATCGACGAGCCCAAGGGCGACCCCGGCAATACCCTCGCGCGCGCGGAGCTGGAAGCCAAGTTCCAGCGCCTGCTGGCCTACTCCGGCGCACGCAGCCCGGCCCAGGGCCAGGCCCTGATCGAGCAGGTCTGGCAACTGCGCGATGCCCGTTCGCTGACCGCGCTGCACTGATGATGAACAGGTGACCCCATGACTCGAACCGCACCCCGCCCGCTGGACGGCATCACCGTCATCAGCCTGGAACATGCCATCGCCGCGCCCTTCTGTACCCGTCAGCTGGCGGACCTGGGCGCGCGCGTGATCAAGGTCGAACGCCCCGGCAGCGGCGACTTCGCCCGTGGCTACGACCAACGCGTCGACGGCCTGGCCTCGCACTTCGTGTGGACCAACCGCTCCAAGGAGAGCCTCACCCTCGACCTCAAGCAGCAGGCCGCCGACGGCATTCTCGAAGCCTTGTTGGCCAAGGCCGACGTCTTTGTGCAAAACCTTGCCCCCGGCGCGGCCGCGCGCATGGGTTTGTCGTTCGAAGCGCTGCACCAGCGCTTCCCGCGCCTGATCGTGTGTGACATCTCTGGCTACGGCGAAGGCGGCCCTTATGAAAAGAAAAAGGCCTATGACCTGCTGATCCAGAGCGAGGGCGGCTTCCTCTCGGTGACCGGCGGTGCTGGCGACGAGGAAATGGCCAAGGCCGGCTGCTCGATCGCCGACATCGCCGCCGGCATGTATGCCTACACCGGCGTGCTATCGGCACTGCTGCTGCGCGACAAGACCGGACTGGGCAGCCGTATCGATGTGTCGATGCTGGAAAGCTTGGTGGAATGGATGGGCTACCCGATGTACTACGCCTACAACGGTGCACCACCACCGCCCCGCGCCGGCGCCTCGCACTCGACCATCTACCCGTACGGGCCGTTCCCTACCGGCGGTGGCGGCACCATCATGCTTGGTTTGCAGAACGAACGGGAATGGGCGCTGTTCTGCGAGAAGGTATTGCTCGACCCGGCACTGGCCAGCGATGACCGTTTCAATGCCAACTTCAAGCGCTCGGAAAACCGCGATGTGCTGCGCCAGATCATCGTCGATGGCTTCGCCAAGCTGTCGCTGGACGAGGTGGTGGCACGGCTGGAAGACGCGCAGATCGCCAACGCCCGGGTCAACGACATGCATGGGGTGTGGCAGCACCCGCAGCTACAGGCGCGCGACAGCTGGCGCGAGGTGGACAGCCCGGCAGGCAAGCTGCCGTCACTGCTGCCACCGGGGCGCAATGCGGCGTTCACCCCACGCATGGATGCGGTACCGGCGCTGGGGCAGCACACCCAGGGTATTCTGGGCGAGCTGGGGTTCAGCGCCGAGCAACAGGCCAGCCTGGCCGCAGGAGGGGTGGTATGAATACCGTGCGCTCCGCGCTGTTCGTGCCCGGCAGCCGGCCCGAACGCTTCGCCAAGGCCCTGGCGTCGGGGGCCGACGTGGTCATCGTCGACTTCGAGGATGCCGTGGAGCCCCCCCTCAAGCAGCAAGCCCGCGACAATCTGGCAGCCTTTCTGCATGCCACCCCGCAAGCATCGGTGTGGGTGCGGGTGAATGCACCACAACACCAGGAGCATGCGGCGGACCTCACCTTTTGCGCACAGCAGCCGGGTGTTAGCGGGCTGCTGTTGCCCAAGGTGGAAAGCGCCACCCAGGTGGCAGTCGCTTGGCACGCGGGCAAGCCGGTATGGCCGATCATCGAAAGCGCCAGGGGGTTGTTGGCCCTCGCCGAGATCGCGGCTGCCGCGGGTGTCGAGCGGCTGTCGTTCGGCAGCCTGGACCTGGCACTGGACTTGAACCTCAATACCGAAAGCGCGGCGGCGCGACAGGTCCTCGACCAGGCGCGCATGGCCGTGCAACTGCATTCGCGGGGGGCGGCTCTGGCGCCGCCGCTGGATGGGGTGTTTCCGGCCATCGCCGATACCGATGGGCTGCAGCGGGCCATGCGGCATGCCTATGACATGGGCTATGGCGGCGCGTTGTGCATTCATCCCAGGCAAGTGCCGGTGATTCATGCGGCGCTGGCGCCGAGTGCCGAGGAACTGGCGTGGGCGCGGAGCGTAATAGCGGCGAGCGAGGCTGCCAACGGGGCTGGTGCGTTTCAGCTGGATGGGCAGATGGTCGATGCGCCGGTGGTGTTGCGGGCGCAGCGGTTACTGGGCCAACAGATGAGTTGACGCTACTGGCCTCTTCGCGGGTGAACCCGCTCCCACAGCGTCACCACAGTCTTCGAGCCTTGCGCATACCTGTGGGAGCGGGCTCACCCGCGAAAAGGCCGGTACAGGCAGTCAGTGTTCAGCAAAGCCGAACGCCGCCTTACATAAATGCTAATTCTTCATACGCAGTCCCTTGGTCCATCTTTATGCTCAATCCTCCTACAACAATAAATCAGAGGTGACATCGATGTTGAAGCTGACCCAGGCGCTGTTCTGCGCCGCTGCAGTGTCCATGGCCGGCCTGGCCCAGGCCGCCGACCCGATCATCATCAAGTTCGCCCATGTGGTGGCCGACAGCACTCCTAAAGGCCAGGGCGCGCTGATGTTCCAGAAGCGGGTCGCCGACGATCCGAAACTCAAGGACAAGGTAAAAGTCGAGGTCTACCCCAACTCGTCACTGTTCGGCGACGGCAAGGAAATGGAAGCCCTGCTGTTAGGCGATGTGCAAATGCTGGCGCCTTCGCTGGCGAAGTTCGAGCACTACAACAAGCAGGTGCAGATCTTCGACCTACCATTCCTGTTCGATGATCTGGCCGCTGTCGACCGCTTCCAGCAGGGGCCGCAAGGCAAGGCACTGCTGACTTCGATGGAAGACAAGGGCATCCGTGGCCTGGCCTACTGGCACAACGGCCTGAAACAGCTGTCGGCGAACAAGAAAGTGATTCTGCCCAAGGACGCCCGTGGCCTGAAATTCCGCGTGCAGGCCTCCAGCGTGCTTGAGGAACAGTTCAAGGCAGTGCGGGCCAACCCGCGCAAGATGAGCTTCGCCGAGGTCTACCAGGGCCTGCAGACCGGCACCGTCAATGGCACCGAGAACACTTGGTCGAACTATGAAAGCCAGAAGGTCAACGAGGTGCAGCCGTTCTTCACCGAGACCAACCACGGCCTGATCGACTACATGGTGATCACCAACGCCAAGTTCTGGAACAGCCTGCCCGAGGACGTGCGCGGCGAGTTGCAGGTGATCATGGACGAGGTCACCGTCGAGGTGAACAAGCAGGCCGAAGCCCTCAACCAAACCTCCCGGCAAAAGATCATCGACGCCAAGACCAGCGAGATCGACCCGCTGACCGCCAAGCAGCGCCAGCAGTGGCGCGAGTCGATGCGCCCGGTGTGGGAGAAGTTTTCCGACCAGATCGGCGCCGACCTGATCAAGGCAGCCGAAAGCGCCAACAAGGCCTCCTGATCGACCCTCGCCCTGCCCTGGCCACCCGCCCACGGGTGGCCTGTCCTCTCTCTGTCTGGAGACCCCCTATGCAATCGCTCAGGCGAGTCTGGGAGCATTTCGAGGAAGGCATGATCGCCTTTCTCCTGGCGGCCATGACCTTGGTGACGTTCGTCTACGTGGCGCTGAACAACCTCTACACGATGTTCTACACGCTCAGTGACCACTGGGCGTTTGCCAGCGATCTGCTGCTCGACATTGGCGACCAACTGATGGCCTACGCCCAGGAAATGACCTGGAGTATCGCCCTGACCAAGGCGCTGTTCGGCTGGCTGATCTTCTTCGGTATTGCCTACGGGGTGCGCACCGCAGGCCACCTCGGCGTCGACGTGCTGGTGCGGCGCACAAGCAAGCCGGTGCAACGGGTACTAGCCATGATCGCCTGCGCTTGCTGCCTGGCCTATGCCGGGCTGTTCCTGGTGGCCAGCATCAAATGGGTCAATGCGGTACTGGCCGCGGGTATCGGCGCCGAAGACCTCGACCGCTACGGCATCAAGATCGGCCATATCGCACTGATCGTGCCGTTCGGCTTCGGCCTGGTCATCGTCCGCTATCTGGAAATTTTCTACCGCCTGTTCACCCATCGCCAGTACAGCCTGGGCCTGGCCGACGAGGCCGCCGAAGCCAGCAAGCTGGCCCACCCAGGTGAGGAGCACCACTGATGACGGTAATCTGCCTGTTCCTGCTGTTGTTCGTGCTCATGTTCCTTGGCGTGCCGATCGCCATTTCCCTGGGCCTGTCGGGGGCGCTGTCGATCCTGATGTTCAGCCAGGACTCGCTGAGTTCGCTGGCGATCAAGCTGTTCGAGACTTCCGATAGCTACACCTTCCTGGCCATTCCGTTCTTCCTGCTGTCGGGCGCCTTCATGACCACCGGCGGCGTGGCGCAGCGGCTGATCGACTTCGCCAACGCCTGCGTCGGGCATATCCGTGGCGGCCTGGCCATTGCCGCGGTGCTGGCGTGCATGCTGTTTGCCGCGCTTTCAGGTTCGTCGCCGGCTACCGTCGCGGCAGTCGGTTCGATCGCCGTCGCCGGCATGGTGCGCTCGGGTTACCCACGCGAGTTCGGCGCCGGGATCATCTGCAACGCCGGTACCCTGGGCATCCTGATTCCACCATCGATCGTCATGGTGGTGTACTCGGCGGCCACCGAGACCTCGGTCGGCAAGCTGTTCATGGCCGGTGTGGTGCCAGGTATCCTGCTGGGCGTGGCCCTGATGGTGACGATCTACATCGTCGCGCGGGTCAAGAAACTGCCGGCGCAACCACGGGCAAGCTTTGCCGAATGGTTGAGCACGGCCAGGCGTGCATTCTGGGGCCTGTTGCTGCTCGTGATCATCCTCGGTGGCATCTATAGCGGCATGTTCACCCCCACCGAAGCGGCCGCCGTGGCGGCGGTATACTCGGCATTCATCGCCTTGTTCGTGTACAAGGACATGCGCTTCAGGGACTGCCCGAAAGTACTGCTGGAATCGGGCCGGTTGACCATCATGCTGCTGTTCATCATCGCCAACGCCATGCTCTTCGCCCATGTGCTGACGACCGAACAGATCCCCCAGCAGATCACGCAATGGGTACTGTCCGAGGGCCTCACGCCGATCGGTTTCCTGATCATGGTCAACGTGGTGCTGCTGATTGCCGGCAGCTTCATGGAGCCATCGGCGATCATCCTGATCCTGGCGCCGATTTTCTTCCCGATCGCGATGAAGCTGGGGATCGACCCCATTCACCTGGGGATCGTGATGGTCGTGAACATGGAGATCGGCCTGGTGCATCCACCGGTGGGGTTGAACCTGTTCGTGACTTCGGCGGTGACCGGGTTGACGCTGGGGCAAACGATTCGCGCTGCGCTGCCGTGGTTGTCGATCCTGCTGCTGTTCCTGGTGCTGGTGACCTATGTGCCATTCATCTCGTTGGCGCTGCCAGAATGGTTAGGCATGCCGTAGGTACTTCCGCGCTCACAGGACAAACGGGGCCGCTTTGCGGCCCAAACTCATAAAGGAATAAGAATATGAATTCTTATTCTTTTTTATTCATCCAACAATCTTCTATAACTCTCCTCACTGTACAGCCGCCAACACTTGGCCAACTGTTCGCAGCGCAACACCTGATCAACATACAATGCCTGCACGGCAACAGCAGCGAACATAAAAATATCGCTAACATGTTGATTTAATAGAAGATTACAACCAGGCATGACGATTGCTCAAGCAAAGTCCCGCTCAACCCGAACCGGAGACCTGCCCATGAGCACCCCACTGAACGTCGTAGCCCTGTCCGGCGGCACTTCCCGCCCTTCGCGCACCCTGGCCCTGACGGAGGCGATTCTCGCCGAGCTGGCCGAGCACCTGCACATCAAGCCGCACCTGATCGAGCTGGGCGAGATCGCCCGCCCGCTGGGCAGCGCCCTGTGGCGCAGCGAACTGCCCGAGGCCGTCGAACAGCAACTGCGCCTGGTGGAAAAGGCCGACCTGCTGGTGGTGACCACGCCCGTGTATCGCGGCAGCTTCACCGGCCACTTCAAGCACCTGTTCGACTTGATCGGCCAGGACGCCCTGGTCGACACCCCTGTACTGCTCGCCGCCACCGGCGGCAGCGAGCGTCATGCGCTGGTGCTCGACCACCAGCTGCGCCCGCTGTTCAGCTTCCTGCAGGCACTGACCCTGCCCATCGGCGTGTTCGCCAGCCAGGCGGAAATGGCCGACTACCGGGTGTCCAGCGACGCCCTCGCCGCCCGTATCCGCCTGGCCGCCGAGCGTGCCGTGCCACTGTTCGGTGCCCACCACGCGCTGCGCCAAAGCGCCTGAGGAGCGGCCATGAATGCACCTGTGAATACGCCGCTGCGCCCGGCCCTGGTCATCGCCCGCGAACTGGCCGGGCAGTTTGCCCAGACCGCCGTCGAACGCGACGAGCGCGGTGGTACGCCGAAAGCCGAGCGCGATGCCTTGCGCGACAGCGGCCTGCTGTCGCTGACCATTGCGCAAGCCTTCGGCGGCCAGGGCGCCAGCTGGCACGACACCTTCGCGGTGGTGCGCGAGTTCGCCCGGGTCGACAGCTCCATCGCCCACGTGTTTGGCTTTCACCACTTGATGCTGGCCACCGTGCGCCTGTTCTCGCGCCCGGACCAGTGGCAGCCCTGGTTCGAGCAGACCGCCCGCAAGCAGTGGTTCTGGGGCAATGCCCTGAACCCGCTGGACACCCGCACCGTGGTCAAGCACTTCGATGGCTGGTGCGAATTCTCCGGCAAGAAAAGCTTCTGCTCCGGCGCCAGCGACTCGGAAATGCTGATTGCCTCGGCGGTGGACGAACGTGCCGGCGGCAAGTTGCTGATCGCCGCGATCCCCAGTGGCCGCACCGGCATCAGCCTGCACAGCGACTGGAACAACATCGGCCAGCGCCAGACCGACAGCGGCAGCGCCACCTTCGAGCGAGTACGGGTCGAACACAACGAACTGCTGCTCGACCCAGGCCCCTTGAGCACCCCGTTCGCGGCCCTGCGCCCGCTGATTGCCCAACTGCATTTCGCCAACCTGTTCCTCGGTATCGCCGAGGGCGCCTTCGACGAAGCTCGCCAGTACACCCTCAAGGAAAGCCGGCCGTGGTTCCGCTCCAGCGCCGCCAGCAGCGCCGAAGACCCTTATGTGCTGCGCCATTACGGCGAGTTCTGGGTCGGCCTGGAAAGCGTGCGCCTGCTGATCGAACGCGCCGCGCGCCAACTGGATGCCGCCTGGGCCAAGGAACATGCCCTCACCGCTGAAGAACGCGGCGACCTGGCCCTGGCCATCGGCATCGCCAAGGTCGCCGCCAGCCGCCACGGCCTGGACATCTGCAACCGGCTGTTCGAAGTCACCGGTGCCCGCGCCACCCACGCCTCGCTGCGCTTCGACCGCCACTGGCGCAACCTGCGCACGCAAACCCTGCACGACCCGGTGGACTACCGCATCCACGAACTCGGCGAGTGGGCCCTCAACGACAAGCGCCCTGCCCCATCCTTCTATTCCTGAGGATTGCCCATGCAACTGCTGACCCTCCCCCCGTCACCGACACTGGCTACCTCGATCAGGGCGACCGCACAGGTCTTCGAAGACCCCAGGTCGCAGGCGCTGCTCGCCCACCTGCAACAGGTCGCCCCCAGCGAGGCCAGCGTCCTGATCATCGGCGAAACCGGCACGGGCAAGGAGCTGGTCGCACGCCACATCCACAACCTCAGCGGCCGGCGCAACGGCCCATTCGTCGCGGTCAACTGTGGCGCGTTCTCCGAGTCGCTGGTCGAAGCCGAACTGTTCGGCCATGAAAAAGGCGCCTTCACCGGCGCCCTGGCGGCCAAGGCCGGCTGGTTCGAAGAAGCCAACGGCGGCACGCTGTTCCTTGACGAAATCGGCGACCTGCCGTTGCCGATCCAAGTCAAGCTGCTGCGTGTGCTGCAAGAGCGCGAGGTGGTGCGGCTCGGGTCGCGCAAGAGCATCCCGATCAACGTGCGGGTACTGGCGGCGACCAACGTGCAGCTGGAAAAGGCCATCAACGCCGGGCACTTCCGTGAAGACTTGTACTACCGGCTGAACGTGGTGACCCTGCAGTTGCACCCGCTGCGCGAGCGCCCGGGTGACATCCTGCCACTGGCTAGGCATTTCATCCGCAGCTACAGCGACCGGCTGGGCTACGGGCCGGTGGAACTTAGCCCCAAGGCCCAGGCCAAGCTGGTGGAGTACAGCTGGCCAGGCAATATCCGCGAACTGGAAAACGTGATTCACCACAGTTTGCTGACCTGCGGCGACGGCACGATTCAGGCGCAGGACCTGCGTTTGTCCAACCTGCGCATCGAGCGGCAAGAGGAAGAGCCGGCAGGCAATGGCGTGGAGGACCTGCTGCAGCGGGCGTTCAGCCGTTTGTACGAGGAACAGTCGGAAGACCTTTACGAGAAAGTGGAAAATGCCCTGCTGCGGTCGGCCTATCGGTTTTGCCACTACAACCAGGTGCATACCGCGCAGTTGCTGGGGTTGTCGCGCAACATCACACGCACACGGCTGATTGCGATCGGGGAGTTGGTGGTGAACAAGCGGCGCGGGCAGCAACAGCCGGCATTGGATAACCGTGTGGTGCGGTTGTCGATCTGAGGGTTGTATTGCCGGTACCGGCCTCTTCGCGGGCTTGCCCGCTCCCACAGGGATGGCATCAGGGTTGCCAGGTGCTCGCCACAGGCGCTGCATATCTTGTGGCAAACACCTATCAGCCCTGATGCGATCCCTGCGAGGCTTGCCGACGATTGGCCCATCAGCCCGATGCCCCCCAGCTCGCCCCGCTCAATGCCCCCAGCCCGAACATCCCATTCCCCGTCCCTCCCGTCATAGTCCCCGCACGTCCCCCAATGCCATAGTGGAGAAAACAACACGGATAAAATCCCATGTACAGAAACACCTCTACCCCCGCGGACGACAACGGTTGCGGCTGGTTCCACCTCAGCCCCAAGCGCCAGCCACGCGCTGCGCACCGGGGGCGGAGCGAGGCGCGCTGGGTGGTGCTCGGCGCGGGCTTCACCGGCCTGGCCGCCGCGCGGCAACTGGCGCTGCACCACCCTGACGACGAGGTGATCCTGGTCGATGCCCAGGAAGTCGGCTTCGGCGCCTCGGGGCGCAACTCCGGCTTTGCCATCGACCTGCCCCACGACATCGGTGCCGCCGACTACATCGGTGACCTGCCCACCGCGCGGATGAACCTCAAGCTCAACCTGCGCGCGCAGGCGATCCTGCGCGGGCTGATCAACCAGCACGGCATCGACTGCCAGATCCGCCCGGACGGCAAGTACCAGGCGGCAGTCGAAGACAAGGGCCTGGCCGTGCTCGAAGCCTACCGCAGCGGCCTGGAAAAACTCGGCCAGCCCTACCAGATGATCGACGCCCGCGACCTGCCCGAGCACTTCGGCACCGCGTTCTATCGCAAGGCGCTGTACACCCCGGGCACCCAGTTGCTGCAACCGGCCGCCCTGGCCAAGGGCCTGGCCGAAAGCCTGCCGACCAACGTGACCCTGCACGAACGCACCACCATCACCCATATCGAGCAGGGCCGGCGTATCACCCTCAAGCATGCCAATGGCGAGATCATCGGCGACCAGTTGCTGCTGACCAACAACGCCTTCGCCTCGCACTTCGGCTTCCTGCCCGGCCGTTTGCTGCCGATTTTCACCTACGCCAGCATGACCCGCCCGCTGACCGAGGAAGAACAGGCGCGCCTGGGCGGCAAGAGCACGTGGGGCATCATCCCCGCCGATCCGTTCGGCAGCACCCTGCGCCGTACCCCGGACCAGCGCCTGCTGGTGCGCAACAGCTTCAGCTTCAATGCCGACGGCCGCGCCAACCCACGCCACATTGCCCGCGCCGGGCGCCAACACCGTGAATCGTTCGAGCGGCGCTTTCCGATGCTCTCGGGCCTGCCGTTCGAGTACACCTGGGGTGGCTCGATGTGCCTGTCACGCAACCACCTCTCGCACTTCGGCACCCTCGCCCCCAACGTGCATGCGGCACTGTGCTGCAATGGCCTGGGCATAACCCGTGGCACCGCCACCGGCACCTTGCTGGCCGACTGGCTGAGCGGTGAGCGCGACGAACTGATCGACTTCCTGCTCGGTTCGGCCGGCCCCAACCGCAACCCGCCAGAGCCACTGCTGAGCGTGGGCGTCAACCTCAACCTGCACTGGGGCCAGCGCCGCGCCGGCCTGGAAAGCTGACAAGGAGGCAACATGCATAGCCTGGGTATTCTCGGGGTGGGCGAGCTGACCGAAAAAGTGGTCATCGGCCTGCGCCGCAGTGGTTTCGATGGCCCCATCCTGCTTTCACCGCGCAATGCGCAACGGGCCGCCATGCTGGCCCATGAGCAGGGTTGCGAAGTACTGGCGAGCAACCAGGCGGTGGCCGATCAGGCCGAACTGGTGATTCTCGGCGTACGCCCGCACTCGCTGGGCGAACTGGCAGACGAAGTACGCCTGCGCCCCGGCCAGCGCCTGGTATCGCTGGCCGCTGGGATCAGCCTTGGCCAACTGGCGAGCGCCTTCCCCGGCGCCCTCTGCGTGCGCGCGATGCTGTCGTACGCTGCGCAATACAACCAATCCACGGTGGTGGTCTGCCCGCCCGATGCGCTGGCTAAACAGTACCTTGGGCCGCTGGGTAAGCTGGTGGTCCTGCAGGGCGAACCTGAGTTCGAACTGGCCACGGTGGCAGCGTGCATGAACGGCTGGTTCTACTTCCTGCTGCACGACCTGCAGCAATGGCTGATGGACAAAGGCCTGCCGGCGGCAGAAGCACGTGCGCTGGTGCTGGGCAATCTACAGGACTGCGTGGCCAGCGCCGGACAGCAGCCGGAATACACGCTCAAGGCCCTGGGGCAGGCCATTGCCACCCCGGGCACGTTTACCGCCGATGGGCTGGCGGTGTTGATGCATCAACCGGTGAGTGCCACCTGGGGGGCGGCTTGTGAAGTGGTGCTGGATGCCTTGCTGACCCGGGCAACGTTGCCTGACCGGTAGCACTCTCCCGGTAGCCCGCTGTCATTGCACAAACTCTGACTCACTGGTTTAGCAGGCCCTTGTAGCGGCGGGCTTGCCCGCGAACACCGGCGAAGCCGGTGCCGGCGCCTGCTTCGCGGGCAAGCCAGTAGTTCTAGAGTTGCCGATACACCCGGGCAGTGTCCTCTTCGAAGTGTTTCAGCTCTTCCTGCCGCCGCGCCTCCGACCAGCCCATTGCCGCGGCCGCACACTGTGACAACTGCTCCACCCGCTCGCGCCCCAGGTCAGGGTCCAGCCCACACGGCAAGCGCCGCCGCACCAGGTCCACCAACCTCACCACATGCTCGCGGCCAATGATACGGGCAATGTCCTCGTGATCGATGCGCTCGCGCTCGATCATGCCCTTGGGCGCCTTGCCGCGCTTGCCCAGTCGCACCTCCACAGCACGCGCGATCAGCCGCGCCGCATGGCGATGGAGCATGATGGTCGAGCCGGTCAGGGTCAGCAAGTCCGGCTTGCCGGCCGCCTCGCTCAAACGCACCGGCAGGTAGCTGCTGCGCCCGTCCAGGGTAGAGGTCGGGCGCACGCCGCACCAGCAATGCTGCACGTCGTCACGGGTCAGCTGCAGTCCGGGGAACAGCTGGTTGGCCTCGGCGAGGATGTAGTCGATCTCGCCGTCCTCGACGCGCACCGTGTCCGGGTCGTCGGTGAAATGCGACTCGGTCGGGCCGATGAAGTGAAACTCGCGCCAGGGGAACACATAGTACGGTTCCCCCTTGCTGGAGAATGCCTCCAGGCCCTGACCGCGGTAGGCCTCGGGCAACCGCACCATGACGTTGACACCCTTGATGCCGAGTACCCGCGGGCCACGATCGGCGGCACCCGCCACGCGGTCGACCCAGGGCCCGGCAGCGTTGATCACCACCTTGGCAGTTACGTGCGCCTGGCCGAGGGCTTCGGGGGCCTGCTCGTCCAGGGTCAGCCGCCACTGGCCTTCGCTGCGCTGCAGGTGGCTGACACGGGTATAGGTACGCACCGTGGCGCCGCGCCATTGTGCGTCCAGCGCAGTGTCGACGCAGATGCGCTCGGGCCAGGCATACATGTATTCCTCGAACACGCCCACACCACGCAACGGCCCGCCGAGGCCGGCGACCATGGCGCTGTCATCGGCCGCCTGCCGAGGCGACTGGCGACGGTAAGCCAACGGCACCTTCCAGCCGCCGAGCGCCTCGACCAGGCGGAAACCCATGTCTACCAGCCACGGCGGGTAGCGGTCGCCCTTGCGAAACGGATAGTGGAAGCGATGCCGGGTCAGGTGATCGGGCATGTCCTTGACCAGCTCGGCACGGCAGCGCATCACCTCGCGGGTGTAGCGCAGGCGCTGCCACATGTCGAACGGGCGAAATGGGATCTGCCACAGCGGGTAGCGCGCGGCCAGGTAGCCCAGGCCTGAATAGAGCATGCGGCTGGAGCGCGACGAGGTGCCGGCACCGATGTCGCCACGGTCGACCAGCAGGGTGCGGAAGTTGCGCGCCGCCAGTTGTCGGGCAGCGGCGCAGCCGACCGCGCCGGCGCCGATGACCACCACGTCGTAGTGGTCACCGTCGAGGGATTGCAAGGGGGGACGGGTCATGAGTCAGGTTCCGGATTCTTGTGTTTGTTCTGGAGGATCTTCGAAGCTGCGGCAGCCCTGCGGGGGTGGCTTCACCCGCGAAGAGGCCAGCGAGGCAAACATGCGTACCTCGCCCGCCAGCCCACGATAGAAAAGCCCCGGCCTCCCCTCTAGAACACCCAGGACAACTTGCATAAGCCCTCGGCACACCGCGCCAGCGCATCCCATGACTCGTCCCAGCCGTTATATGGAGCCCCGCAAAGCCAGTGCCATAGTGCCGCGGCGCTGACGCGTGAATAACAACAAGAGGTAAGTAGAATGACCACATCCAAGCGCTCTGTCGAAGATGCTCCGCTTAACGCCTTCCACCGCAAGCTGACCGTCTACTCCGCGGGCGGCCCGTTCCTCGATGGCTATGTGCTGAGCATCATCGGCGTAGCCATGCTGCAGATCACCAACGCCTTGCAATTGACTGCTTTCTGGGAAGGCCTGATCGCCGCCTCGGCGTTGATCGGTGTGTTCCTCGGCGGCTTTCTTGGCGGCTGGTTCACCGACAAGTACGGGCGCAAGGTGCTGTACCTGGTCGACCTGATCGCCATCGTCGGTTTCTCGGTGGCACAGTTCTGGGTCGAGTCGGCCTGGGCGCTGTTCGCCTGGCGCCTGCTGATCGGCATCGCGGTCGGTGCCGACTACCCGATCGCCACTTCGCTGCTGGCCGAATTCCTGCCCCGCAAACAGCGCGGGCCGCTGCTGGCGGCGATGGTGCTAATGTGGTTTGCCGGCGCTGCCGTGGCCTACGTGGTGGGCGAACTGCTGCTGCGCGTCGGTGGTGACGACGGCTGGCGCTGGGTGCTGGCCAGTGCCCTGGTGCCGGGCGCACTGTTCCTGATCGCCCGCAGCGGTACCCCGGAGTCGCCGCGCTGGCTGCTGAGCAAAGGCCGCACGGCGGAAGCCGACGCAGTGATCAAGAAGGTCTACGGTGCCGATTACTCGATTGCCGACCTACCCGAGCAAAGCAGCGGCAAACAGGTATCGCTGTGGTCGCTGTTCCACTCCGGCTACGGCAAGCGCATGGCCTTCGTCACGCTGTTCTGGACCTGCGCGATCGTACCGCTGTTCGCCATCTACGCCTTCGCCCCCAAAGTACTGCAGGCGCTGAAGCTGACCGGCGACTGGGCCGCCTACGGCTCGATCGCCATCACTTTCCTGTTCACCCTTGGCTGCCTGCTGGCGACCCTGCTGATCAACCGCCTGGGCCGGCGCAAGATGCTGATCCACAGCTTCCTCTGGTCAGGCCTGTCGCTGGTGCTGCTGGGCGTGTTCCCCGAAGCCTCGCCGACCACCGTGCTGGTGCTGTTCGGCGCCTACGCGGTGCTGATCGGCGGTGCCCAGGTGCTGGAATACGTGTACCCCAACGAACTGTTCCCCACCGAAATCCGCGCCTCGGCGGTAGGCCTGGCTACTTCGCTGTCGCGCATCGGCGCGGCCGTGGGCACCTACCTGGTACCGATTTCCCTGGCCAGCTATGGCGTGGCCAACACCATGTTCGCTGCCGCCCTGATCTCGCTGTTCGGCGCGCTGACGTCCTGGTGGCTGGCCCCCGAGACCAGCAAGCTCGACCTGCAGCAAGCCGCCGCCCTTGGCGGGCAAGCACCCGCAGCATCCCCGCGTACGAAATCCGTCGCTCGTAAAGCCTGAAGGAACCTGAGATGAACCAAGTGCTTACCGTTGTTCGTAATGCCGCCGCCTCGCCACTGGGCGAGCCGGCCCCTGCCCGCCTGCCGATCGGTTTACCCATCGCCCAGGCCGCCACCGCCCAGGACCAAACCGACCAAGCGGTCGGCGCCAGCATCGGCGTCTGGGAAAGCAGCCCCGGCGTGTTCCGCCGCCACCTGAAAAACCGTGAGTTTAGCCATATCGTCAGCGGCTGGTGCACCTTCACCCCCGACGGTGGCGAGCCGGTGGAACTGCGCGCTGGCGATGCGGTGCTGTTTCCGGAGAACTGCGAAGGGGTGTGGGACATCCGCGAAACCCTGCGCAAGACTTACGTGCTGTTCTAAGGAACCCGTCGATGATCGAACGTATCAACCCCGGCCCACGGGCCAGCCAGATGGTGCTGGTGGATGGCCGCATCGAAACCTCGGGCATTGTCGCGCTGCAACCGGGCGATATCGCCGCGCAGACCCGCTGCGTGCTGGCGCAACTGGAGCAGTGGCTGGCGCAGGTTGGCGCGGGCAAGGGCAACCTGACGCGTGTGCAGATCTGGTTGGCCGACATGGGTGAGTTTGCCGCGATGAATGAGGTGTATGACGCCTGGGTGGGCGCTCAGCCGCCGGTGCGGGCCTGTGTCGGTGCTGCCCTGGCGGCGCCGGATTACCGCATCGAGATCCAGGCCTTCGGCCAGCTCCCATAGGGATAGCGCAGGGCTCAAAGCAGGGTTGCCAGTGCTCGCCGCTGCATATCTTGTGGCAAACACTTGTCAGCCCTGATGCGGCCTCTGTGGGAGCGGGCATGCCCGCGAACACCGGCAAGGCCGGTGCCATCCACCGCGCTGGATTCTTCGCGGGCACGCCCGCTCCCACAGGTGCTGTGCAGGTTTCGGGCTCCCACAAACAGCAAAAAGCCGCGGTGGCCTGCTACAGTTCCGGGTCCAGCCCCACCTTGTCGCCATGCCAGTCGAACCGCTCCACCTCATGCCGCCGCTTGCGGAAGTTGTAAGGGGTCTCGCCATACTGCTTGCGGAACCACAAGATGAAGTGCGACGCATCGGAAAACCCGCACGCCAAGGCAATGCTGGTGATGTTCTGGCTGGTATTCACCAGCAACCGCCGAGCATGGTCCAGGCGCAATTTGCGCCAGTAGTTGGCCGGCGGCTCCTGGGTATTGGCAACGAACTCGCGGTGCAACTGCCGGGGATGGGTGCCCACCGCTTCGGCCACGGCCTTGAGGGTCATCGAGGCATCCAGGTTGGCACGCATGAAACTGATCGCCCGCTGCACTCGGTCGTTCTGGTACACGCACTCACTGGCCGCCTTGCCCTCCTGCTCGTCGCCGCGCTCATCCACCAGCAGGTACTCGAGCCCCTTTTGCGCCCGCACCGCGCCGCAATGCCGACGGATCAGGTTGGCCGCCAGGTCGATGGCAGTACCGCCCGGGCAGGTGATGATGCCGCGGTCATCGACGTAGCTTTTGTCGATCACCGCCGTGGACAGCGGGAAGCGCTCCTTGAACTCATCACGCAAGGTGAAATGCAGCGCACAACGCCGGCCATCGAGCAGCCCGGCCTTGCCCAATACGAACGACCCCGAGCACAGGGCGATGATCGGGATGTTGGCCGCATGCACCTCGCGCAACGCATCCAGCAGCCAGGCCGGTGGGTTGCGGGTTTCGTCCAGCAGGCCGCCGGCCAGCACGATGTAGTCGTACTGGGCGAACAGATTCAGCGGCTTGGTCGGCGAAACGGGCATGCCGCAGCTGGCGGTGATCGGTTGGTCGTCGAGGGTCATCCAGTCCCACTGGCAAAACACCTGCTGGCTGCGGAACGACTTGTCGGCGGCAAAGCGCAGCGAATCCACCAGCCCGGCCACCGGCACCAGGGTGAAGTGGTTCATCAGCACGAAGCCCACTCGCAGTTCGGGCTTTACCTGCATGGCGACGGCGGCGGCCGGTGCCGGCTCTATCTGGTGTTCTATTTGTTGTTGGGCAACCATGGAAGCTGGCCTCATGACATCCACAATGGCGCCATTCTAAAGCGCGCCCTGCGTCCGTCATATCATATGCATCCCCACAAATAGGAAATCCATGACAAAAGGCGGCGCCGTTCTATCAATTGTCATGACTGTAATATCGGCCCCCCAGCCCGGCTGAGCATCATGTGTGCACAAGACAAACATGCTTAGAGGCACCCTTCATGTACCGTGGATTCTGGTATGCCCAGGCGCTCGACCTGGACAGCGACCTGGCCCCTGCCCTGCAGGACTCGATTCAAGCCGACGTGTGCATCGTCGGCGGTGGTTTCCTTGGCCTGTGGTCGGCCATTCGCCTGAAACAGGCCCACCCGGAAAAAACCATCGTCATCGTCGAACGCGACCGCTGCGGTTCAGGTGCCAGCGGGCGTAACGGTGGCGTGGCCACCAACTGGTGGGGCAAGTACCTGTCGCTGCGCACAATCTGCGGCGACGTCGAGGCGCGGCGGATCTGCGAGGCGGCCGAGTCGGCCATCGACGAAATCGGCACGTTCTGCCAGGAGCACTGCATCGACGCCCAGTACCGCAAGGACGGCTGGCTGTGGACAGCCACCAACCAGCGGCAGATGAACTCCTGGCGTGTGCTCACCGACGGCCTGCAGAAGCTCGACGTCAACCCATTCCAGGAGCTGGACCGCCAGACCATCCGCGGCCGCGTCGGCTCGCCACTGGTCCTGGGCGGCATCTTCGATCCCAACGCCGCCACCGTGCAGCCGGCCATGCTGGCCCGCGGCCTGCGCCGCGTGGCGCTGAAACTGGGTGTACAGATTTTCGAAAAATCGCCGTTCACCCACCTGCAGCGCGGCAAGCAGCCGGTGGTGCATACCGGCAAGGGCCAGGTGAAGGCCAACCAGGTGGTGCTGGCGCTGAACGCCTGGGGCGCGCAGTTCCCCGAGCTGCGCCGGATGATCGCGATCATGTCCAGCGACATGGTCGCCACCGCGCCAGCCAAGGCCAAACTCGACGCCATCGGCTTCAGCGGCGGCGAATGCATGACCGACTCGCGCACCGTACTCAACTACTGGCGCAACACCCCGGACGGGCGCGTGGTGTTCGGCAAGCCGCTGGGCCAGTTCGCCTATGCCGGGCGCATCGGCAACCTGTATGAAAAGCCCTCGCCGGCCGCCGACAGGGTGGCCGCCGAACTGCGCCGGCTGTACCCGCAGCTGCAGGACGTGCCGGTGGTCAGCAGTTGGACCGGGCCGATCGACCGGGCCATGAAAGGCCTGCCGAACTTCGGCTACCTCGACCATCACCAGAACATCAGCTACGGCATCGGTTTTTCCGGCAACGGCGTGGCCACCACCGTGTTCGCCAGCCGCATCATCAAGTCGCTGGTCGAGCACGCCAATGACGAGTGGGCCAACTGTGGCCTGGTCAACCAGAAGATGAAGCTGCTGCCGCCAGAGCCGTTGCGCTTCTTCGGCGCGCACCTGGTGCGCGATGCGTTGGTGCGCAAGGAGTCGCTGGAAGATCACGACCAGGACGCCGGCTTCATCACCCGCCAGCTGGTGGGCATGGCACCGGCCGGCTACGTGCCAGCGCAGAAAAAATAAGGACAACACCGTGAGCGAACATATCGTCTTCCTCGATGACGAAGGCCTGGCGCCTTCCACCCGCCTCAAGCGCCCTGACTGCGAGCACAGCTGGCAGCAGTTTGCCTACACCCATCCCGAGCAAGTGCTGGAGCACTTGAAAGACGCCACCGTGGCACTGACCTGCAGCGTGCCGCTGCGCGAAGAGCACCTGCGCCAGTTGCCCAAGCTGAAGATGATCTCGCTGGCCCTGACCGGCCGCGACATCGTCGACGTCGACTACTGCGAGGCCCACGGCATCGAAGTGTCGAGCGTGCCGGGCTATGCCGCCAATACCGTGGCCGAACACAGCATGGCGATGATCCTGGAACTGTTTCGTCGCCCGGCCGCGTTCACCCGCCTGATGCGCCAGGTGCATGCCGGCGACAAGCCGCACCAGAACATCTACTTCAACCACCGCATCCGCGACATACGCGGCAAGCAGTTGGCTATCATCGGCAGCGGCCCGATCGCCCTGCGCCTGGCGCACCTGGCGCGGGCGTTCGGCATGCAGGTGCTGTTCGAAGACCGCGGTGGCAAGCGCAAGGGCCCCGACTGCCGGCCACTGGCCGAACTGCTTGCAAGCTGTGACGTGCTGTCGATCAACTGCCCGCTCACGGCAGAAACCCACAACCTGATCGACGCCGGTCAACTGGCGCTGATGAAGCCCGATGCCGTGGTGGTCAATACCGGCCGTGGCGGCGTGGTCAACGAAGCGGCCCTGATCCAGGCACTGCAGCAAGGCCTGCTGGGCGGCGTGGCGCTGGATGTGGTGGAAGTGGAGCCGTTGCACCCGAGCAACCCGTTGTTCCAACTGATCGACCGCGATGACTTCCTGCTCAACCCGCACATCGCCTGGAGCAGCGAAGACGCCATGCAACAGCTGATGGACAGCGCCGTGGACAACATCAGTGATTTCGTCGCCCGCCAGGTTTCTGCAAAAAGGATGCGTACCGCATGACCCTCGTTACCAAGAGCAGCTACGTCGATGGCGCTTTCGTCGCGCTCGGCAGCAGCACCGACCTGCTGGAAAACCGCAACCCATCCAACCCGGCTGAAGTGCTCGAACGCTTCGAACGCGCCGACCATCTGCTGACCGAGCGTGCCATCAGCGCCGCCCGCCGCGCGCAGCCGGCCTGGGCGCGCAGCAACCCGCAGCAGCGTGCTGACGCGCTGGATTTCATCGGCACGGAAATCCTCGCGCGCCGAGAAGAACTGGCCACGTTGCTGGCCCGCGAAGAAGGCAAGGTGGTGCGCGAAGCCCTGGGCGAAGTGGACCGCGCCGGGCGCTCGTTCAAGTTCTACGCCCAGGAAGCCCTGCGCGCCGAAGGCGAGAAGTACCAGTCGGTGCGCCAGGACGTGGGCATCGATGTGTTCAGCCAGCCGCTGGGCGTGGTCGGCATCATCGCCCCGTGGAACTTCCCCATCGCCATCCCGGCGTGGAAGATCGCCCCGGCACTGTGCTTTGGCAATTGCGTGGTGTTCAAGCCAGCCGAACTGGTGCCCTCCTCGGCCTGGGCCCTGGCCGAGATCATCGCCCGCGCCGGCTTGCCGGCGGGCGTGTTCAATATGCTGATCGGCCCGGGGCGCAGCGTCGGCGATACCCTTATCCGCTCGCCGCTGGTCGACGGTATCAGCTTCACCGGCTCCGAACACACCGGCCGGCAGATCGCCCGCCTGGCCGCCGAAGGCATGAAGAAAGTGCAGTTGGAGATGGGCGGCAAGAACCCGCTGATCGTGCTGGACGATGCCGACCTGGAGCAGGCAGTGGACGTAGCGCTGAACGGCTCGTTCTACAGCACCGGCCAGCGCTGCACGGCCAGCTCGCGGGTGATCGTGACCGCAGGCATTCACGACGCCTTCGTCGCGCGCCTGGCCGAACGTACCCGTGCACTGAAAGTGGGCGATGCGCTGCAGCCCGGCACCGACATCGGCCCGGTGGTCGACAGCCGGCAACTGGAGCAGAACCTGGCGTACGTGGCCGCGGGCCTTGAGCAGGGCGCGAAGCTGGTGTGCGGCGGCGAGCGTATCGACAACCAGGCGGGTGCGTATTTCTTCACCCCGGCGCTGTTCACCGAGGTAACGCCCGACATGCGCATCTACCGCGAAGAAATCTTCGGGCCGGTGCTCAGCGTGCTCAGGGTGCGTGATTACGCCGAAGCTTTCAGCGCGGCTGAAGACACTGCGTTTGGCCTGTCCGCCGGTATCGTCACCACTTCGCTGCGCCATGCCGAGCACTTCAAGCGCAACAGTTCGGCGGGCATGGTCATGGTCAACCTGCCCACGGCCGGGGTGGATTACCACGTGCCGTTTGGTGGCAATGGTGCATCGAGCCTGGGCTCGCGGGAGCAAGGGACGCATGCGCGGCAATTCTTCACGCGGGTGAAGACCACCTATCAGTTGGCTTGACCGGGCCTCGGGGGCTGCTGCGCAGCCCAATCGCCGGCAAGCCACACAGCTACCGCGCAATCCTGTGGGAGCTGGCTTGCCGGCGATGGGCCGCAAAGCGGCCCCTTGCAATCTCCAGCACAGAAAGGGAACTACCACCACCCCCGCGCTTTCTTAAACACTGAGTGGTTAATTTCCTTGGGCTTCACCCTACTGGAGAACACGACATGCGCCACCTACTCCTCGCCCCTGCGCTGCTGCTCCTGCTGCCTGCCGGTGCTGCCCTGGCCCGCGTCGATGCGGGCGACGTCGCCACCTCGGCGGGTATCTCCGCCTCGCTTTACTCGACTTTCAAGGACGACAAACGGATCATCCCGGCCCGTGACGAGCTTTCCGCGTTTGTCGCCAGCGGCGGTGCAATCCGAGGCGCCTATGTGGAGTCGGCGCTGGAACAGGTCCGCAAGGACCATCCTGGGCTGCAGGCCAATGATGAAGAGCTGGCCCGGGCTATCCTGTCCCAGGACGATCCCGTAGCCGATCATTGAGGTACTCCCGTGCCGGCCCTTTCGCGGGTAAACCCGCTCCCACAGGGGGCGCACAAATCCGTCCCTGTGGGAGCGGGTTTACCCGCGAAAGGGCCGGTACAGGTAAGACTCAGCCCCAGCCATCCATGCGCATGGTCGCCCGCACCAAGCGCTGTTCTTCCTGCTCGATCTCCCGCAAGCTGTCCCGTATCCCGTTGATATGCTCCCGCGCCGCCCGCTGCGCCTGTTCGGGCAATTGCTCCATCACCGCGCGATACAAGCGCGCATGCTGGCGGTCGATCTGGCGCTTCTGCGCCGGGCGGCAGTACAGGTTGTTGACCGAAGCGAACACCGTGCTCAAGGTCAAGTCGCTGAGCGACTGCAGGGTGTGCACCAGCACCGGGTTGTGCGAAGCCTCGCTGATCGCCCGGTGGAAAGCGTGGTCGCGGCGGGCATGTTCTCGGGCATCGAGCGCCTCGTGGACGGCGTGCGCGGCGAGCATCTCTTCGTAACGCCGGCGAATCAGCAAGCGGTCCACATCGGTGGCACGCAAGGCCGCCAGGCGCGCTGACTCAGCCTCCAGCAACGCCCGCACCTCCAGCAGGTCGAACAGCGTGCGCGGTTGCGAGCTGAACAGATGCATCAACGGCGTGGTGCCCGCCTGCCCCGTCAGGTCGGCGACGAACGAGCCACGCCCCTGCTCGGTGTCGATGATGCCGCGCCCACGCAGAATACGCAGGCCTTCGCGCAGGGCCGAGCGTGAGCAGCCAAGTTTCTCCACCAGCCGCCGCTCCGACGGCAGGGCCTGGCCCACCTTGAGCACGCCTTCGACGATCAGCCGCTCGACCCGTTCGGCCACCAGGTCGGCGACCTTGGCCTTGCCTTCAGTACCCACTGCGCATCCTCCTACTGGTAGGACCACTTCGGCCACCTACTCCAATCTAGCCGGGTAAAGCCGTCAATAACCAGCACCCGACAGAAAAACTGGTAGGACCAGTGCCTGGCGCACTCGACCCCAGCCGCTGGCACGCGCAGGCTGCAAGGGTGAGCGCTTTGCCAACAACAACAAGAACCGTTGCCGAGTGAGCCCATGAATATCCTGTACGACGAACGCATCGATGGCGCGCTGCCCGCCGTGGACCCGGTGGCCCTGCGGCAAGCGCTGCACGATGCCCTGCCAGACCTTGAAGTTCTGCACCGCGAAGAAGACCTCAAGCCCTACGAATGCGACGGCCTCTCGGCCTACCGCACTGTACCGCTGCTGGTGGTGCTGCCCGAGCGCCTGGAACAGGTTCAAACCCTGCTCAAGCTCTGCCACCAGCGCGGCGTGCCGGTGGTGGCGCGTGGGGCCGGTACCGGCCTGTCGGGCGGCGCCCTGCCGCTGGCCAAGGGCATCCTGCTGGTGATGGCACGCTTCAACCGCATTCTTGAAGTCAACCCGCAGGGCCGCTTCGCCCGTGTGCAGCCCGGCGTGCGCAACCTGGCCATTTCCCAGGCCGCCGCGCCCCACGGCCTGTACTACGCGCCAGACCCATCCTCGCAAATCGCCTGTTCCATCGGCGGCAACGTCGCCGAAAACGCCGGTGGCGTGCACTGCCTCAAGTACGGGCTGACCGTGCACAACCTGCTCAAGGTGGAAATCCTCACCATCGAGGGTGAACGCCTGACCCTGGGCAGCGACGCCCTGGACAGCCCCGGCTTCGACCTGTTGGCGTTGTTCACCGGCTCCGAAGGCATGCTCGGTATCGTCACCGAGGTTACCGTCAAGCTGCTGCCCAAGCCTCAGGTGGCACGGGTGCTGCTGGCCAGTTTCGACAGCGTCGAAGACGCCGGCCGGGCAGTGGCCGAGATCATTGCCGCGGGGATCATCCCTGGCGGCCTGGAGATGATGGACAACCTGGCGATCCGCGCCGCCGAGGATTTCATCCACGCCGGCTACCCGGTAGATGCGGCGGCCATCCTGCTATGCGAACTGGATGGCGTCGAAGCCGATGTGCACGACGACTGCGAGCAGGTCGCCGCCGTGCTGGCGCAAGCCGGCGCGCGTGACGTGCGGCTGGCCTGCGACGAGGCCGAGCGCATGCGCTTCTGGGCCGGGCGCAAGAATGCCTTCCCGGCGGTGGGGCGCATTTCCCCGGACTACTACTGCATGGATGGCACCATCCCACGCCGCGAACTGCCACGGGTGCTCAAGGGCATCAGCGCACTGTCCACGGAGTACGGCCTGCGCGTGGCCAACGTGTTCCACGCCGGCGACGGCAACATGCACCCGCTGATCCTGTTCGATGCCAACCTGCCCGGCGAACTGGAGCGTGCCGAAGCCATCGGCGGCAAGATCCTCGAACTGTGCGTGGCAGTGGGCGGCAGCATCACCGGCGAGCATGGTGTGGGGCGCGAGAAGATCAACCAGATGTGCGCGCAGTTCAACAGCGACGAAATCACCCTGTTCCACGCGGTCAAGGCCGCCTTCGACCCCCAGGGCCTGCTCAACCCCGGCAAGAACATCCCTACCCTGCACCGCTGCGCCGAATTCGGCGCGATGCATGTGCATCAAGGGCAACTGCCCTTCCCCGACCTGGAGCGCTTCTGATGAGCATGGACCGCGACAACAGCCAGGCCCTGCTGGAGCAGGTCAACCAGGCTTTGCACCAGGGCACGCCATTGCGTATCCAGGGCAGCAACAGCAAGGCCATGCTCGGCAGCCCGGTAACCGGCGAAGTACTCGACACCCGCAGCCATCGTGGCATCGTCAGCTACGACCCGACCGAACTGGTGCTGACCGCCCGCGCTGGCACACCGCTGCGCGAGATCGAGGCGGCCCTGCACGAAGCCGGCCAGATGCTGCCCTGCGAGCCACCGTACCTGGGCCCCGAGGCCACCCTGGGGGGCATGGTCGCGGCTGGCCTGTCTGGCCCTCGACGGCCGTGGGCCGGGTCGGTACGGGACTACGTGCTCGGCACGCGGGTGATCACTGGCCACGGCAAGCTGCTGCGCTTTGGTGGCGAGGTGATGAAGAACGTGGCCGGTTATGACGTATCACGGCTGATGGTGGGCAGCTTCGGTTGCCTGGCGCTGCTGACCGAAGTTTCGTTGAAAGTGCTGCCGCGGCCGCGCCAATGCCTGAGCCTGCGTCTGCCGATGGGCCGCCACGAAGCACTGGCCGAGCTGGCCGGGTGGGGCCAGCAGTCACTGCCGATCAGCGCGGCCTGCCACGACGGCGACGCACTGTACCTGCGCCTGGAAGGCGGTGAAGGCTCGGTGCAGTCGGCGCGCCAGCGCCTGGGTGGCGAAGCACTCGACAACCGCTTCTGGAGTGACCTGCGCGAACAGCGCCTGGCATTTTTCGCTGACCCCGCGCCGCTGTGGCGCTTGTCAGTGCCCATCGCCACTGGCGAGCTGGAGGTGCCCGGCCAACAACTGGTCGACTGGGGCGGGGCCCAGCGCTGGCTAAAATCCACGGCAACGGCCCAGGCCATTCGCCAGCGCGTCGCGGCAGTGGGCGGCCATGCCACCTGCTATGCCCCGGGCGCTGACAGCAACCCACCGCTGCCCGCTGCACTGATGCGCTACCACCGCGCCCTCAAGCAGCAACTCGACCCCCAGGGGGTGTTCAACCCTGGCCGCCTGTACCCGGACCTGTGAGGCCAGAGCATGCAAACCAACCTGAGTGAAACATCCCGGCACCTGGCCCGCGCCGACGAAGCCGAAAGCATTCTGCGCTCCTGCGTGCACTGTGGCTTCTGCACTGCTACCTGCCCCACTTACCAGTTGCTGGGCGATGAACTGGACGGCCCGCGCGGACGTATCTACCTGATCAAGCAGATGCTCGAAGGCGCACCGATCACCGCCAGCACCCAATTGCACCTGGACCGCTGCCTGAGCTGCCGCAACTGCGAAACCACCTGCCCTTCCGGGGTGAAGTACCACGACTTGCTGGACATCGGCCGCGCCGTGGTCGACCAGCAGGTCCCGCGCCCGCTTGGCCAGCGCCTGCTGCGCCAGGGCCTGCGTGCGCTAGCCCCCCACCCAGCACTGTTCAAGGCCCTGACCCGCACTGGCCAGGCCCTGCGACCACTGCTGCCGGCCACGCTCAAGCACAAGCTGCCGGCGCGGATCGCCCCTCCTGGCCAGCGCCCCGCAACGCGCCATGCGCGCCGGGTGCTGATGCTGGAGGGCTGCGTGCAACCAGCCCTGTCGCCCAATACCAATGCCGCCGCGGCGCGCCTGCTGGACCGCCTGGGCATCAGCGTCGAGCCGATCCATCAGGCCGGCTGCTGTGGCGCGCTGGACTACCACCTCAATGCGCAGGAACAAGGGCTGGCACGTGCACGGCGCAATATCGACGCCTGGTGGCCGGCTATCGAGGCCGGTGCCGAGGCCATCGTACAAACCGCCAGCGGCTGCGGCGCGTTCGTCCGCGACTATGGCCACCTGCTGGAACACGACCCCCACTATGCCGCCAAGGCTGCACGGGTCAGCGCCCTGTCCCGCGACCTGGTGGAGGTGCTGCGCGCAGAGCCGGTCGAGCAACTGGGCCTGTGCGCCGAACAACGCCTGGCCTTCCATTGCCCATGCACCCTGCAGCACGCCCTGAAGCTGGGCGGTGCGGTAGAAGCATTGCTCACCCGCCTGGGCTTCACGCTGACAGCAGTACCGGACGGCCACCTGTGCTGTGGCTCGGCCGGCACCTATTCGCTGACCCAGCCCGCGCTGTCGCTGCGGCTGCGCGACAACCGGCTCAACGCGCTGGAAAGTGGCAAACCGCAAGTCATCGCCACCGCCAACATCGGCTGTCAGGCCCACCTCGATGGGGCCGGGCGCACACCGGTGCGGCACTGGATCGAAATCGTCGAAGCAGCCTTGAACCCGGAGAACCGCCATGCATAGCAAGCCCGTGATCGGCCAGGCCGAAGTCGCCCGTGTACTGACCGCCGCCCGCCAGGAAGCCCAGGCCCAACAATGGAACGTGACCATCGCCGTGGTCGACGACGGCGGCCACCCGTTGGCCCTGGAGCGCATGGACGGCTGCGCGCCAGCCAGTGCCTATATCGCGGTGGAAAAGGCCCGCAGCGCGGCGCTGGGACGCAAGGAAACCCGTGACTACGAGCAAATGGTCAATGGTGGCCGTACCGCCTTCGTCACCGCGCCGCTGCTGACCAGCCTGGAAGGTGGGGTGCCGCTGCGGGTGGATGGCCAGGTGGTGGGCGCCATTGGTGTGTCCGGGGTCAAGTCCGAGCAGGATGCCCAGGTGGCCAAGGCTGGGGCGGCGGTGCTCTGAGTCCTGGGCCGGCCTATTTTGTGCCGCAGACACCTCCCCCCGCCAGCCAGGGGTGGCACCCCAACACCTTCAGACGCCTCCTACGCCATGATCGGAAAGGTCCTACTTGTTAGCCCTGGCCGCTGAAAACATGATCGGCACTGGATGACGCAAGGTCGCGATCCAGAGGAGGTTCCGCATGCACCTGTACGCCCGCTCCATCGCCGAACTGCGCAGTAGCCTGCGCGAAATGCTGGCCCATGAAATGAGCAACCCCGATGAAGACCCGCACCTGTCAGGGGTGATGTTCTTCTGCGCCACCGACGAACGCTCCCGACAGTTGATCGAGCGTATCGAGTTACTGGCCAGCGAGCTGTTCTTCGACCCGAACGGGCGCGCCATTACCGACCACTTGAAAGCTGCCGCCGTAGAGGGCGTGCGCATCAAGCGCAACCGCAAGGCGCCGGCGGATGAGACAGTGATACGCATAGCGCTGGCGGACAAGGGCTATATCACGGTGAGTACGGCCCGGTTGTGAGCATGAACCGTGTATCAGGTGGCATGCGGACTACTCTTGTTACGGGGGCTGCTACGCAACCCATCGCCGGCAAGCCAGCTCCCACAGGTATTGCGCCAGTCTCAAGGGCTGCGCATACCTGTGGGAGCAACTGTCTTGTATTGCCTGGACTGGCCTCATTGCCGGCAAGCCGGCTCCCACAGGTATTGCACAGGGTTTGAGGCCTATGCGGTCGAGGTGGGAGCTGGCTTGCCGGCGATGGGCCGCAAAGCGGCCCCAAATTGCTTAATTGGCTGACATTAGGGCTGGGTGATCTCCTACAAATACTGCGTAGCATTCCAATCCGCTATCCTGAGCACTCCCGCCGCTCCGGACCACCCTATGGAACTGCACATTCGCCTGGAAGGTCGCAAAGGCCTGGCCGACCAGCTCTACCAGCAATTGCGCGCCGGTATCGACAGCGGCCACCTGGCCGCCGGCACCCAACTGCCACCGACCCGGCTGTTGGCCGAGCAACTGGGCGTGTCACGCAAGACCGTGGCCGAGGCCTATTCCCGGCTGACCTACGACAACCTGCTCAGCGGCGTGGTCGGCCGTGGTACCTTCATCACCCCGCGCCAGCCGCTGCACACCCGCGAATCAACCAGCATCCCCCTGGCCAGCGCCGCCGCCCTCGAACGCTGGCAGCAGCGTGCCACCGTGCTCGGTCAACGCCAGTTGCAGGCGCCATCACGCTACGACTTCGTCGGCGGCGCGTCGAACAAGGCGCAGTTCCCGTTCGACCAGTGGCGCAGTTGCCTGAACTATGCCCTGCGCCGCAGCCAACGCCACTCCGAGCGGCAATTCCCGGCCCAGGGCCTGCCGGAGCTGCGCGAAGCCATCGCCCACCACATCGCCTACGCCCGCGGCGTGCATTGCAGCGCCGCCGACCTGCTGGTGTGCAACGGTGCCCAGCAGGCACTGGACCTGATCGCCCGGGTGCTGATCGAGCCGGGCTGCCAGGTGGCCATGGAAGACCCCGGCTACCCGCCGGCGCGGCAATTATTCCTGGCCCTGGGCGCGCGCCTGCAAGCGGTGCCGGTAGACGATGAAGGCCTGTGCGTGGAGCAGATCGCCGACGGCACCCGGCTGATCTATGTGACGCCCTCGCACCAGTTCCCCCTGGGCATGCCGATGAGCGAGCCACGCCGGCACGCCTTGCTGGCACGGGCCGCCGAGCTTGGCGCGTTGATCATCGAAGACGACTACGACTGCGAGTTCCGCTACCACGGGCCGGCCTCGGACGCGCTGCAGCGCCTCGACCGCCATGGCCTGGTGGCCTATGTGGGGACCTTTTCCAAGACCTTGCTGCCGGAGCTGCGCCTGGGCTATGCCGTGCTGCCAAGCTCCGTGCTGCAAGCCGCCTGCGTGGCCAAGCACCTCAGTGACTGGCACAGCCCGACCCTGCTGCAATGGGCGCTGGCGCGCTTCCTCGGCGAAGGCCACCTGAACAAGCACATTCGCCGCTGCCATGAAATCTACAGCGCCCGTCGCACACGTATCCTAGCGCGCCTGGGCGACGACCTGGCGCCCTGGTTCAGTGCCATTCCGGCCAGCGCCGGCTTCCACCTCAGCGCCTTGGCCAAGCCTGGGGTCGATGTCGAGCTGTTGGCCAACCTGGCGCGCAAGGTGGAGGTCGGCCTGTACTCGCTGGCACCGTTCTTCAGCGAAGCGCCGGTGCGCCCGGGGCTGTTGCTGGGTTTCGGCGCCATCGAACTGCTGGATATCGACCCGGCGCTGGACCGGGTACGCGATACCCTGCAACGCCTCAGTTGACCGGCACTGCCGTGGCCGCCGCTGCCCGGCGGGAAATGGCTGCGGCATAACCCCGTGGGTTGAAACACGCGGTCACCAGCAGCATCGCCACCACGGTCACGGTCAGCAGCGTCCACGCAGCCTGGAAGTCGCCACTCACGTCACGCAGCCAACCGGCGATATACGGCACGATGCCGGTGATGATGAACCCGATGCCCTGCACGAACGCCGCCAGGCTGCCGGCCTCGGCGGGCGTTTTCAGGTGCTCCAGGGTCAGCGTCAGGCTCTGGCTGAAGCAGGCGCCCAGGCCAAAGCCGATCATCGCCACCCACAGCCCCGAAGCCTGCGTCGGCGCCAGCAACAGGCCGAGAAAGCCCGCCAGCTGGATCGCCAGCGCCAGCCACAGACCTGGGCGACGGTCTGCCCAGCGCCGTAGCAACAGCGGCAGGCCTAGTGCGCCAGCCACCTGGAAGATGGTCATCAAACCCACCAGGTCGGCGCCGCCCTGGGCGCTGCCGCCGTGTTCGATGTGATAGGCCGGCAACCAGGCCACCATGCTGGTGTAGCCGCCGTTGATCAGGCCGAAGTACAAGGCCAGCAACCAGGCCCGGCGCGTGCCGAACCAGTGCCCGTTAGTGGCCCCGGCCAGTTTCGGCGCGCCCTGCCGTGGCCGCAGCACGACCCAGGCCAGTACCGCCAGCAGCGCCGGGATCGCCCACAGGCCCAGACCGGCCTGCCAGTGGCCGAAGTAACCGCTGATATGCGGCCCGAGCACAGCGGCCACGCCACCGCCCGTCATCAACGCGGCCGAGTACAGGCCCATCGCGCCCGCCAGGCGGCCGGGGAACCAGCGGTTGACCAGCCCCGGCATCATGCCCTGTACCACCGCCACGCCAAGGCCGGCGATCACCGCACTGGCAATCAGCGCCCAGGCGCTGTCCAGCTGCAAACGCCACAGGCAGGCCAGGGCGATGGCGGCCAGGCCACCGAGCATGCCGCCATGCTCGCTGATCCAGCGCCGTAACCAGGGTTGCAACAAAGGCACCAGGCCCATGCACAGCACTGGCAACGCCGTCAGCAAGGCGGCCTGCTGGTAGCCCAGGCCGGTGCTGGCACGCATGGGCTCGAGCAACGGGCCGATGCTGGTCAGGATCGGTCGCAGGTTCAATGCCAGCAGGATGACCAGCAACAGGTTCAGAGCAGCCCTCATGGTGAATCAGTTCTCTTGTAGCAAGACCTGGTCATTATCCCGGCTTGGCGCCCGTGGCAGAAATGAAGAGATTGGATGCCTGTCAGTGGCCACCTGAATGGTCGATTGGCCTCCCGCTTAGGTGTGCAATTGGCTATCGGGGTAGCCAATGGGCGGCGCTACAGTAGCGTCATTCCCACCCCATACCTTTGGAGACAGCCATGCACAACCGTATCGAATGGGCCAAGCACGCCCCTGAAGCTTACAAAGCCATGGTCGGCCTGGAACAGGCGTTGGCCAGCAGCGGCCTGGAGAACTCGCTGCTGGAACTGGTGCGCCTGCGGGCTTCGCAGATCAACGGCTGCGCCTACTGCGTCAACCTGCACGCCAACGATGCACGCAAGGCCGGCGAGACCGAAGCGCGCCTGCAGACCTTGTGCGTATGGCAGGAAACCGCCTACTTCACCCCACGTGAACGTGCGGCGCTGGCCTGGGTCGAGAGCCTGACCCGCTTGCCGGAGCAGGGCGCGCCGCAGGCGGAATATGAAGCCTTGCAGCAACACTTCGAGCCGGCCGAGGTGGCCAACCTGACCTTGGCGATTGCCACCATCAATGCCTGGAACCGCTTTGGAGTCGGGTTCGCCATGGTGCCGGCCTGATCATTGACCGCTAGCCTGTTCTGGCCTCTTCGCGGGCTTGCCCGCTCCCACAGGGATCTCACAGAATCTGAAAGCTGTGCTGTACCTGTGGGAGCGGGCAAGCCCGCGAAGGGGCCGGTGCAGGTATCAGCTACCGCCCGGCCAACCGCGCCCGATAGCTCCCCGGACTTTGCCCGGTCCACTTCTTGAATGCCCGGTGAAACGCACTGGGCTCCTGGAAGCCCGCCTGTTCGGCAATTTCGGCAACGCTCAATACCCCTTCACGCAAGCGCTCGAAGGCCATCGCCCGGCGCACCTCGTCCTTGATCTGCTGGTACGAACGCCCCTCCCGCTCCAGCTGCCGGCGGAAGGTGCTGGCACTGACCCCCTGCTGCTGCGCCAGCGCGGCCAATGTCGGCCACTGCCCATAGCGCCGCGCCCGCAGGTGCCGGTACACCTCGGCGACCAGGCCGTTCTGGTTGCGAAAGCGGATCACCAGCCCCTGCGGCGCGCTGCGCAGGAAGGTCTTCAGCGCTGCCAGGTCCTGCACCACCGGCAGGCGCAGGTAGGCGCTGTCGAACTCCACCTCGGTGCGCCCGCTGCCCAGGCGCAAATCCGGCCCCCACAACAGCAGGTCGTCTTCCTGAGCCGGGCGCGACACCGCCAGTTCGGTGCGGTCGATGGCGATCCGCCGCCCGGCCAGCCAGCACAGCATGCCAATCATCAGCACCAGATAGGTTTCCTCGGCATACACCCGGGTCAGCGGGTCGGCAATGTTCGATTGCACGCTGATCAGCGCCCGCCCGCCACGCACCGTCAGGCTGCCGCGCAGGTCATGCAGGAACAGGCCGAAACCGCCCATGCACTGGCGCAAGGCCTTTTCCAGGTTCGGCTCGAGGATCAGGCCCCGGCAGATCAGGGCGAAACTGCCCAGCGGCATACCGTGGCTGTCGAGGCGGAAAAACTCGTCGTCCAGGCGCTGGATCAGCGCCAGCCACAGTTGGGAGAAGGCCTTGGCCGGCACACGCGCCTGGGGCTGCTCGAGCAGTTGCGGGTCGATGCCCACCGCGCGCAGTTGCGCATCGCGTTCGGCCGGGCAGTCGCGCAGGGCGTGGAGCATGGCATTGAGGAAGTACACGGCGACCGAATCGCTATCGCGCATGGCGGTTTTCGCTGTCTATGCTGAGTGGCAAAAAGTGCCAGGTTGTTTGAACAGTTCCGGCATAGGCTGCAACAGGGCCTTTGCCTAGACTCGGTCCCACTCCGGGATTGCCGGCCATTCTCGCAGAGCCTGGCCCGGTCCCGCCATGCCTTCGCAATCGGAGCCTCTATGAGCAGCACAGAAATCTACGTCGTCAGTGCCGTCCGTTCAGCCATTGGTGGCTTTGGCGGTTCTCTCAAGGACCTGCCGCTGGCCGACCTGGCCAGCGCCGTGACCCGTGCCGCCATCGAGCGCTCGGGCGTGGCCGCCGAGCAAGTCGGCCACCTGGTGATGGGCACGGTGATCCCCACCGAACCCCGTGATGCCTACCTGGCCCGGGTGGCGGCAATGAATGCCGGCATCCCCAAGGAAACCCCGGCGTTCAACGTCAACCGCCTGTGCGGCTCGGGCCTGCAGGCCATCGTCTCGGCGGCCCAGGGCCTGCTGCTGGGGGACACCGACGTGGCCGTGGCGGCCGGTGCCGAATCCATGAGCCGTGGCCCGTACCTGCTGCCACAGGCACGCTGGGGCGCACGCATGGGTGACCTGCAAGGCATCGACTACACCGTCGGTGTGCTGCAGGACCCGTTCCAGCACTTCCACATGGGCATCACCGCCGAGAACGTGTCGGCCAAACATGGCATTACCCGTGAAATGCAGGACGAACTCGCCCTGACCAGCCAGCGCCGTGCTGCCCGCGCCATTGCCGAAGGCCGCTTCGCCAGCCAGATCGTCCCGCTGGAACTGAAAACCCGCAAGGGCAGCGTGCAATTCAGTGTCGACGAACATGTGCGTGGCGAAGTGACCGCCGAGCAACTGGCCGGCATGAAGCCGGTGTTCAAGAAAGACGGCACCGTCACCGCCGGCAATGCCAGTGGCATCAACGATGGTGCAGCCGGCCTGGTGCTGGCCAGTGGTGATGCGGTGCGCCGCCTGGGCCTGAAGCCGCTGGCACGCCTGGTGGGCTACGCCCATGCTGGGGTCGAGCCCGAGCTGATGGGCCTGGGCCCGATCCCGGCCACCCGCAAGGTGCTCGAAAAGACTGGCCTGAAGGTGCAGGACCTGGACGTGATCGAGTCCAACGAAGCCTTCGCCGCCCAGGCCTGCGCCGTGGCCCGCGAGCTGGGCTTCGACCCGGAAAAGGTCAACCCCAACGGTTCGGGCATTTCCCTCGGCCACCCGGTGGGTGCCACCGGTGCGATCATCGCCACCAAGGCCATCCATGAACTGCAACGCATCCAGGGCCGCTACGCCTTGGCCACCATGTGCATCGGCGGCGGCCAAGGCATCGCCGTGGTCTTCGAGCGCGTCTAAGGGAGCCTGACACATGAGCATCGAACAGATTGCCGTGATCGGCGCCGGCACCATGGGCAACGGCATTGCCCAGGTGTGCGCGGTGGCCGGCTACCAGGTGCTGCTGGTGGACGTTTCCGATGCAGCGCTGGAGCGCGGCGTGGCCACCTTGAGCAAGAACCTCGAACGCCAGGTCAGCAAAGGCACCCTCGACACGGACAAGGCCGCGGCCGCCAGGTCGCGCATTCGCACCAGCACCGACTACGCCCAGCTCAGCGGCGTGCAGCTGGTGATCGAGGCCGCCACCGAGAACCTGCAGCTCAAGCAGCGCATCCTGCAACAGGTGGCCGCCAACGTCGCCGCCGACTGCCTGATCGCCACCAACACCTCGTCGCTGTCGGTCACCCAGCTGGCCGCCAGCATCGAGCACCCCGAGCGCTTCATTGGCGTGCACTTCTTCAACCCGGTGCCGATGATGGCGCTGGTCGAGATCATCCGTGGCCTGCAGACCAGCGACAGCACCTATGCCCAGGCGCTGGTGGTGACCGAAAAGGTCGGCAAGACCCCGATCACCGCCGGCAACCGCCCGGGCTTCGTGGTCAACCGCATCCTGGTGCCGATGATCAACGAAGCGATCTTCGTGCGCCAGGAAGGACTGGCCAGTGCCGAGGACATCGACACGGGCATGCGCCTAGGTTGCAACCAGCCGATCGGCCCACTGGCCCTGGCCGACCTGATCGGCCTGGACACGCTGCTGGCGATCATGGAGGCCTTCCATGAAGGCTTCAACGACAGCAAGTACCGCCCTGCCCCGCTGCTCAAGGAAATGGTCGCGGCCGGTTGGCTGGGGCGCAAGAGCGGCCGCGGTTTCTTCACCTACTGAGGAGCAAGCGCCATGCCCCCGGTCAATGCCGCGATGCGCTGTGCCAACTTTGAAGAGCGACGTGAGCGGGCCATGGCGCTGTTTGCCGAAAAGGGCTTTGGCCAGGTCAGCATGCGCGAGCTGGCAGCCCATGTGGGGCTGACCGCGGGCTCGCTGTACCATCACTTTCCAAGCAAACAGGACCTGCTGTACGACTTGATCGAGGAGTTGTACGAGGAATTGCAGGCTACCCTGGACCAAGGACGACGGGCCATGGCCCGCGGGGCTTCGGCCTTGGGCTGCCTGATTGCCGCGCACTGGCAGTTGCATGCCGAGCGGCCGATGCAGTTTCGTTTGGCAGAGCGCGACTTCTGTTGCTTGAGCGAAGACCAACAAGCGCGCCTGGCCTTGTTGCGGGGGCGCTATGAAGCGGGGTTGCTGAGGTTGATTGCGCCGCAGGCAAAGTTGCAGGGCGAGGCGTTGCTGGCCACGGCGCATGTGGTGGCGACGTTGCTGAACCAGTTGCCAGGGTTGTTGAAGGCGTTGCCGGAGGACCAGGGGCTGGGGTTGATGGAAAGCATGTTGGTGGGGGGCCTGGAGCGGACCCTGCGGTAAGCTGTAGTGGCCCTATCGCCGGCAAGCCAGCTCCCACAGGTACTCTGCAGGTCTCAAAATCCGTGCAGTACCTGTGGGAGCTGGCTTGCCGGCGATAGGGCCATCAGCTTTAACGCAACAGGCTCTGGATCTGCTCATGCAAGGTATCCAGGTCGAACGGCTTGGCCAGGATCGGTGCCGTGCGGGTGATCGGGCTGCCGGATTCGAGAATCTCCGCCGGGTAGCCGCTGATGAAGATCACCTTCAGGTCCGGGCGCAATTTCACCGCAGGCTCGGCAATCTCTACCCCGGAAATCCCCCCCGGCAAGCGAAAGTCGGTCACCATCAGGTCCAGGTGCGGCTTGCTGGCCAGAATGGCGAACGCCTGCTCGCCATCTTCGGCCACCAGCACGTGGTACCCCTCGCCCGCCAGGTAATCGCGCAAAATCATGCGAATCGCCGGTTCGTCCTCGACGACCAGAACCACATCTTGTGCATCTTCACTCATGTCAACGCCTTGAAATACTTCTAGTTGGCCATCAGACCCCAGGCTCAGGCAGAGGTTGCCCGAGCCTGGTCGTTTTGTTGTTCGAATGAAGCCAGCGGCAGTTGCAAGGTGAAGATAGCGCCTTTGCCCTCTTCACTCTCGACCAGTATGCGCCCACCGTGGGCCTGGACGATCTGCTCCGATATGTACAAGCCCAACCCCAACCCGCCACTGCCTTGCTGAGTGGCGACCCGCTCGAACTGCTGGAAGATGCGCTGCTGGTTGGCCGCGCCAATGCCGACGCCGTGGTCCTGCACCTGCACCCAGGCCAGGCCGTCCTGCTCGAACACGCGTACCTGCACCGGCTTGCGTTCGCCATAGCGCAAGGCATTGGACAACAGGTTGGCCACCACTTGCTCGATGCGGAACTCGTCCCACTCGCCCTGCATCGGCTCGCAACGCTGCAACTCGATATAGGTTTCCAATGCCGTGGCCTGGGCGGAGAAATTCTCCACCAAGCCGCGCACCAGCTGGCTCAGATCGAACGCCTTGGGCCGCAACGACAACTTGCCGGTGCGAATGCGCGACACATCGAGCATGTCCTCGATCAGGCGGATCAGGCTGTTGATCTGCCGTTCGTCGCGCTCGACCATGGCCTGCAGCTTGTCGGCACTGAAAGCCTCTAGATTGCCGCGTGCCAGATGCATCTTGCGCAGTTGGGTTTCCAGGATCAGGCCGTTGAGCGGGGTACGTACCTCGTGGGAGACGATCGACATGAAATCGTCGCGCATGCGCACCGCATGCTCCAGCTCAACCCGCGCCGTTTGCAGTTGGGCCAGCAGCAGCTCCTGCTCCTGACGGCTGCGCTCCAGGGCCTGCAACTGGCGGTCGAGCACCTTGCGCTGGCGGTACAGGTCGACGAACACCGACACCTTGCTCTTCACCGCCTGGGTATCGAGCGGCTTGTGCAGGAAGTCCACGGCGCCACTTTCGTAGCCCTTGAAGGCATAGTTCATCTCCCGCCCAGCCGCGGTGACGAAGAAAATCGGAATATTGCGGGTCTTCTCCGTGCCGCGCATCAGCTCGGCCAGCTCGAAACCGTTCATGCCGGGCATCTGTACATCAAGTATGGCCAGGGCGAACTCATGTTCGAGCAACAGTGACAACGCGGCCTCGGCCGACTGGGCCTGGTGCACCTCACGATCTTCGCCCTGGATCAGGGCATCGAGGGCCAGCAGGTTTTCCGGCAAGTCGTCGACGATCAGCAGTTTGGCGATGGTGTGGCTTAGCATGCGCTGGGTTCCAGGGCAGCGAGCAACTGCTCGATGCCGCTCAGAGAAAGAATATGGTCGGGCCGATGCAGGGCCAGAGCGGCCTCGGGCATCAACGCAACCTGTGCGTCATGAGGGTCCTGGACCACGGTCCGCCCCCCATTGTGCTTGATATAGGCCAGGCCTTCGGCACCATCCTCGTTGGCACCGGTGAGCAGCACGCCCAGCAGGCTGCTACCGTAGGCATCGGCCGCCGACATGAACAGGTAGTCGATCGCCGGCCGGGAAAAATGCACCGCGGGCTCCTGGCTCAGCGACAGGGTCAGGTCGCGCTCCACCGACAGGTGGTAACCCGGCGCTGCCACGTAGATTTGCCCGGCGCGCACCGATTCCTTGTCACGCGCCTCACGCACAGGCCGGTGCAAGCGGCGTTGCAGCACCTCGGCCAGCTGGCTGTGGCGGTCATCCGGCAGGTGCAGCACGCACAACACCGGGATGGCGAAGCCAGCCGGCAATGCGCCGAGAACCTTGAGCAACGCCGCAACGCCACCCGCCGAGGCGCCGATCACCACCGCGCGTACGCCGTTCATGACTTGCGGTAGATCCGTTCGGGCTTGACCAGCGGCTCGAAGCGCTCGCTGTAGGCGGAAAAGTCCACCGACTCCTTGCTGCCCAGCAGCAGGAAGCCGCGGTGGCACAAGGACTCATGAAACAGGCCCAGGGCGCGGTCCTGCAGCGCCTTGTTGAAGTAGATGAGGACGTTGCGGCACGACACCAGCTGGGTTTCGGAAAACACGCTGTCGGTGGCCAGGCTGTGGTCGGCGAAGGTCACGTTGTCGCGCAGGGTGCTGTCCATGATGGCGTTGCCATAGGCCGCGGTGTAGTACTCGGAAAAATCCCGACGGCCACCGGCCATACGGTAGTTTTCGGCGTACTCGCGCATGCTCTGCATCGAGTAGATGCCTTGCTTTGCCTTGTCCAGCGAATGCGGGTTGATGTCGGTGGCGTAGATGATGGTGCGCTCCAGCAGCCCCTCCTCGCGCAGCAGGATGGCCATCGAATACACCTCCTCACCCGTGCTGCAGCCGGCAATCCATACCTTGATCGACGGCCAGGTGCGCAGCAACGGCACCACTTCGTTGCGCAGCGCCAGGAAATGCCCGGGGTCGCGGAACATCTCGCTGACCGGGATCGTCAGGTACTGCAGCAGCTGCATGAACATGCCGGGGTCATGCAGCACGCGCTCCTGCAGCGCCGACACCGTCAGGCAGCTGAACTGGCGCAGCGCATGCAGGATCCGGCGCTTGATCGAAGCGCCGGAGTAATTGCGGAAATCGTAGCTGTACTTGAGGTAGATAGCCTCGATCAGCAAGCGGATTTCGATGTCGGTATTAGGTTCGCTAGTCAAATTCGCTCCAGTTGCGGCAGCCATACACGGATCAACGAGAACAGCCGGTCCAGGTCGATCGGTTTGGCAAGGTAATCATTGGCGCCGGCCTGCAGGCAACGCTGCTGGTCATCCTTCATCGCCTTGGCGGTCACGGCGATGATCGGCAACTTGCGCCAGCGCGGTTGCTGGCGGATCAGCCGGGTGGCCTCATAGCCGTCCATCTCCGGCATCATCACATCCATCAGTACCAGGTCGATGTCGCCATGCTGTTCCAGGCGCTCGATGGCTTCGCGGCCGTTGCGGCCGATCTCGACGATCGCGCCCTTGTGTTCCAGTGCGCTGGTGAGGGCGAAGATGTTACGCACGTCGTCGTCCACCAGCAGCACCTTGCGGCCCTCGAACACCTTGTCGCGGCTGCGGGCGGTCTTGAGCATGCGCTGGCGTTCGTTGGACAGCTGCGACTCGACCTTGTGCAGGAACAGCGTCACTTCGTCGAGCAGCCGCTCCGGCGAACGCGCGCCCTTGATGATGATCGAGCGCGAATACTTGAGCAGGTCGGCTTCTTCCTCGCGAGTGAGGTTGCGCCCGGTATACACGATTACCGGCGGGAAGGAACGGATATCCTCGGCGGTCATGCGCTTGAGCAGCTCGTTGCCGAGCATGTCCGGCAGCTTGAGGTCGATGATCATGCAGTCGTAGACATTCTCGCGCAGCAGCGCCAAGGCATCCTGGGCCATGGCCACGGCGGTGATCTCGACATCGTCGTCGCCGATCAGGCGGGCAATGCTTTCGCGCTGCAGGTCGTCGTCTTCCACCAGCAGGATGTGCTTGAGCTTTTGCGTCAGCTTGGCCTCTAGGCGGGCGAACACTTCCTTCAGCTGTTCGCGGCTGGTGGGCTTGACCGCATAACCGACGGCACCCATGTGCATGGCGGCTTCGACGCGGTCTTCCACGGAAATGATATGCACCGGGATGTGCCGGGTACTGGCCTGCTCCTTCAGGCGTTGCAGCACGGTCAGGCCGGAATGGTCGGGCAGGCGCATGTCCAGCAGGATCGCATCGGGGATGTACTGGCCGGCCAGCTCGAAGCCTTCGTCGGCGCCCTGCGCCACCAGGCAGCTGTAACCCAGCTCATGGGCCAGGTCGAAGAGGATGCGGGCGAAATTTGGTTCGTCTTCGATCACCAGGATGCAGCGGTTGCCGAACGGTGCACGTTCGCGATCGTCGGCAAAGGCCGCTGCCGGGTGTTTCTGCACCGTCGCCACCGGCACCTGCGGGGTCGGTGGCAGGGTATCGACCGCCGGGCGCAGGCTGAGGGGCTCGACGTCCGGCGCCACGCCCTCATAGCGCTCCGGCAGGATCAGGCTGAACACGCTGCCTTGGCCGGGACGGCTGTCGACGCTGATCTGCCCGCCCAGCAAATGCGCCAGGTCACGGGAGATCGACAGGCCCAGGCCAGTACCGCCATAACGGCGGTTGCTGGTGCCATCGACCTGGTGGAAGGCGCCGAAGATCGCCTGCTGCTGGTCGGCGGCAATGCCGATGCCGGTGTCGCGCACGGCAAAGACGATGCCGGTGCCCGGCTGGTAGCCGATGTTCAGGCTGACCTGGCCATGCTCGGTGAACTTGATGGCGTTGGACAGCAGGTTCTTGAGGATCTGCTCCAGGCGCTGGCGGTCGGTGAACAGGGTGGCCGGTACCTGCGGCTCGGCGGTGACCTCGAAAACCAGGCCCTTGTGCCCGGCCAACGGCTCGAACATGCCACGCAGGCCTTCGACCAGGCGTTGCACGTGGGTGGTCTCGGGCCGCACTTCGAGCTTGCCGGCCTCGACCTTGGCGATGTCGAGGATATCGTTGATCAGGTTGAGCAGGTCGTTACCGGCCGAGTAGATGGATTCGGCGAACTTGACCTGCTCTTCGCTGAGGTTGCCTTCGCCGTTTTCCGCCAGCAGCTTGGCCAGGATCAGCGAACTGTTGAGCGGCGTGCGCAGCTCGTGGGACATGTTGGCCAGGAACTCGGACTTGTACTTGCTGGAGCGTTGCAAGTCCTCGGCGCGCGCCTGCAGCTCTTCCTGAGCCTGGCTGAGTTCATCGTTCTTGCGATCCAGCGCCTCGGTGCGCTCCGACAACTGCTCGTTGGTCTGCTCCAGCTCAGCCTGCTGGGTCTCCAGGTGGGCCTGGGACTCCTTGAGCACGCGGGATTGCTCTTCCAGTTCTTCGTTGGCGGTTTTCAGTTCCTCTTGCTGAACTTGCAACTCTTCGTTCAACTGCTGGGTTTCAGCCAGCACTTCCTGCAGGCGCTGGCGATAACGGGCGCTTTCGATGGACATGCCGAGGTTGCCAGCGACCCGCTCCAGCAGTTCGCCATCGCGGTTTTGCAGCGGGCGCAGGAAACCTAGCTCTACCACGCCATTGATCTGGCCATCTTCCATCGCTGGTACCAGCAGCCCGCTGCGCGGAAGGCCGCTACCAAGCCCGGAACTCAGCCGATAGTAATCCTCGGGCAGATTGTCCAGGCGCAATACGCGGCCTTCGCGCACCGCTTGTGCCAACAGGCCGTCGTGATCGTCTTTGACTTGCTCGCGGGCCTGTTCCTCGGCATCCAGGCCATAACTGGCCACCCGCACCAACCGCCCGTGCCCGTCGCGCAGGTACACCGCGCCAACCACGCTGCCCAGGTAAGTGGCAAAGAAACGCAAGATGTTGTCGCCCAGCATCGGCAGAGTCAGTTGCCCGAGCACCTGCTGGGACAGCTGGGTCTGCCCGTTGCGCAACCAGGCCTGGTGCTCCAGGCGCTCGGCAGCGCGCTGCTGGGCCTGCAGGTTTTCGTCGTAGCTGGCGGACAACGCCAGCAGGTCACGCCGCCCGAGATAGGCCAACAACGCGGAGAGGCCGACGATGAACAACACGAAGGTCGAAATGGCCGTGACAGTGACGCTGCTGACTTTTTCGTTGCGGGCCGTGCGCAATTGCTGCTCGGTGCCGATCAGGCCGTCGAACTCCTTGCGGATCTCGTCAGTCAGGCGCTTGCCCCGGCCATTGTTGATCGACGCCTGGTAGTCGCCCTGGCTGCGACGCAGGGCGATCATATCGCTGCCGAAGGTGTTCCAGGCTTGCTGCAAGGCGATCAGCCGGTCGATGCGCTCGACCTGCTGCGGGTTGTCCTCGACCATGCCACGCAGGCTCTGCAGGCTGCTCAGAATACGCGGCTTGGCCACCTCGTAGGGGTCGAGGAAACGCTCGTCGCCGGTGATCAGGAAACCGCGCATGCCGGTTTCCATGTCGATCGACAGCTTGACCGTCTCGTTGGCATTGCCGATCACCCGGTCGGTGTGCTCCACCCACTGCATGGCCGAAAGCAGGTAGTTGATCACCGCGACGAAGGCCACGGCACCCAGCAGGCCCACCCCTAGGGGCAGGCCGATGTTACGGCTCAACAGCTTGCGAAAGCTGCGTTGGTCCATCGAGGCTGCTTGAATCATGTGAAAACGCCCGAGCGAGAAGTCCATCGAAAAGTATGGCGGATCAATCGTTGTTGTTGTCTGCCACTGCACCGTCCTGTCAAGCGAGTCTAACCAGCTTTACCGGCTCTGGCAGGGCATTTAGCCAGCATTTGAAGGTAGCGTGCGCCAATCGTTCCATCTTATTGAAGGGATCGGTATTCTCGGGAACTTCTGGGGCCGCCAGGCGCACAGATTAAAGACATTCATTTGCACAGGATCCGAACCATGCACCTTCTGGTAGTCGAAGACGACGACATCGTACGCATGCTGATGGTCGAAGTGCTCGACGAGTTGGGCTACACGGTCATCGAGGCGGAACACGCCAGCGCTGCGCTGCGGATTCTCGAAGACCCGAGCCAGACGCTGGAGCTGATGATGACTGACGTGGGGCTGCCGGACATGCGCGGTGAAGCGCTGGCGGCAAAAGCGCGCGAACTGCGGCCGCTGTTGCCAGTGCTGTTTGCCAGTGGCTATGCCGAGAGCGTCAATGTGCCGGAGGGCATGCACCTGATCGGCAAGCCGTTCAGCATCGACCAACTGCGGGAGAAGGTGCTGGCCATTCTGGGCAACCCTTGAGGTCGGTGGCGCCTGCTTCGCGGGTGAACCCGCTCCCACAGGATCACCACTTCCCCAACACCTGTGCACTCCTGTGGAAATAACTGTCTTGCCAAAATCTGAAGGCTTGCGCAATTTTTGTGGGAGCTGGCATGCCCTAATGCCAGTCAGTGAAGCAATTTGGGGCCGCTGTGCGGCCCATCGCCGGCAAGCCAGCTCCCACAGGTACTGCACAGTTTTCGGAGCCTGTGGTCAACCTGTGGGAGCTGGCTTGCCGGCGATGAGGCCAGTCCAGGCAATACAAGACAGTTGCTCCCCCAGGTACCGCACAAGTTTAGGGCTCATGATGCACATGTGTGGGGTTACCCACGAAGAGGCCGGCAAAGGCACCACACCTCACAGCTCCCGGCGCAACAGATAGGTATCCATGATCCAGCCCTTGCGCGCCCGCTCGCGCTCGCGCACTTCCAGGATCCGTCCCTTCACCGCCTGCAATGGCCCGGCAATCAGCACCTCATCCGCGGTACCCAGGTACGCGCCCCAGTAGATCGTCAACGCCGGGTCATCGAGCTGGGCAAACGCGCACTGCCCGTCGAGCATCACCACCACATTGTCGATATGACCCTGCCCGGCCAGGCGCCGTCCCGGCAGCACGGTCAGCGGCTCGCCGATACGGTTGAGCGCCACCTGATGGCGCGCCGCCAACGCCTGCACGCTGCTGATGCCCGGGATCACCTGCAAGCGCAGCGCCACCCCGCGCTCGCGGACCAGGTCAAGAATGCGCAACGTGCTGTCATACAAGGCCGGCTCGCCCCACAGCAGAAAGGCGCCGGTCTCACCGGCGCCGATTTCCTGCTCGATCAGTTGCGCATACAGGGCAGCACGCTGCCGGTGCCAGTCCTGCACCGCGCCCAGGTAGTCATCTGCCTGGCCATCGCGCAAGGGGTCAGCCACCTGTACCAGACGATAACCACCCTCAGGAAGATAGCGTTGCAAAATAGCCTTGCGCAGGCGCACCAGCTCGTCCTTGTCGCTGCCTTTGTCGAGCACGAAGAACACGCAGGCGCGGCGCAGTGCGTCGACAGCCTCATAGGTGACCTGGCGCGGGTCACCCGGGCCGATGCCAATCAACAACAGGTCTTTCATTGCCCTGCCCTTTGCCGAAACCAGCAGCCATTGTCAGGCGGCTGCCGGTTTTTGGCAAAGTGAGCGCCTAGAAGACCGAGAAGTTGTAGCTGACAATGACCCGCGTCTCGTCCATGTCACGCGCCCATTTTTCATAGTTGCTGCGATAAGTGGAATTACGCAGGCGCACGCTGACGTCCTTGAAAGTGCCACTTTGCACCTGGTACTTGAACTCGGTGTCGCGTTCCCATTCCTTGCCTTCGGCCGTGCTGCCCGGCACCTTGATATTGTCACCGTTGATATAACGGGTGAAGAAGGTCAAGCCAGGCACACCCAGTGCCTTGAAGTCATAGTCATAGCGCACTTGCCAGGAGCGCTCCTGGGCGGCGGCGAAGTCGTTGACCTGGGCATAGTTGACCAGGTACGGGTTGCTGCCATCCAGATACGGCATGGCACTGTCGCCATACATGCGCTGCCAGCCGGCACTGAGCTTGTGGCCACCCAGGCTGTAACCGAGCATGCCGCTGAAGGCTCGGTGGTCGATTGCGCCGGCGCGGGCATTGCCGATGTCATCGCTCTTGATCAGGCGCAGGTCAGCCGACAGGCTGCCCACCGCCAACGGCTGGCTGGCCACCAGGCCGAGGAAGTGCTGGCGGTAGATGTTCTCCAGCTTGGCCACTTGGTATTGGGCGCTGAACCGCTCGTTGAAACGGTAATCGACACCGGCCAGGTCGAAGTGGTCGGCCTCGATATCACAGGCATAGCGCTTGTTCTTGCAGTGCACGCGAATGTCCTGGCGGTCGGTGGAATCGCGTGCGGTGTACTTGTCCAGGCGCGCCAGGGTGAACTTCAGGTCGCGCAGTTCTTCCGAGGTAAGCATGGCGCCATGGAACATGGTCGGCAGCAGGCGGCCATCGTTGTACTTGAGCAGCGGCACATCCGGCATCATCGAACCGTACTTGAGCACGGTATTGCCTAGCTTGACCTTAGCCGCCAGGCCCAGCTTCGCGTACTGGTCGGCCGAGTGCCGCGGGTCGTGGCCGGAAGACGGCAGCAGGCCGCTGTTACTGTCCGCCGGACTTGAGTCGAGCTTGAAGCCGAACATGCCCAGCGCATCCACGCCAAAACCTAGCGGCCCTTGCGTATAACCCGACTGCACATTGAGGATGAAGCCTTGTGCCCATTCTTCGCGCTTGGATGCACCCTGGCTGGAACTGCTGTGGCCGTCACGAAAATCCCGGTTGAAATAGACATTGCGCGCTTCGACCTTGGCACTGCTGTCTTGAAGAAAACCGGCAGCCTGGGCATTGACGCCGGCACACAACAGGAATAGGCCGGCAACACGACGCCCGGGGGCGAGGGGGAAAGGGGCAAACATGCGAGGAAACATCCAGAATCAAGGCGAGTGAACAACCTGTGGCGCGTACTGGCCACGGTACTGCGGCGGGGCCGAAGAGTAGTCGGCCATCATCTGACGATGATCGCGCAACAGCTCTGGCACGGGCCATTGGACCATGGTCTAGGTGCGCAGAAAGGCAATCGCAAAAAAATCGCGAAGTACCTCGCGCAAAACTAGGAAAGTTCCCGAATTACTTACAAAAAAGTTTGCAGTTTACCCAGTACCCATGAATGACTACACTCGATATCAGCGAACAGCGAAATCCCACCGCGTGGCCGGCGTTTTATTCTTCTTCAATGTTCGTCACGCCCTGCCACGACCGACGTACAGGAGTGATTACAGTGTCCAGACTTGCAGAGTTTCGTGCTGCCGAAAAAGCGCTCCAGGAACAGATGGCGCAACTGGAAGCGTTGAAAAAGGATGCCGGCCTCAAACGCGAAATCGAATTCGAGCAGAAACTAGTCGGCCTGATGAAAAGCTATGACAAGAGCCTGCGCGATATCATCGCCATTCTCGACCCGAAAGCCGCGACTCGGGTTGCCAGCGCCGCGCCCAAGCAACAACGCCGCCCGCGCGTGGTAAAGGTTTACCAGAACCCGCATACCGGCGAGCGCATCGAGACCAAGGGCGGCAACCACCGCGGGCTCAAGGCCTGGAAGGAAGAATACGGGGCCGCCACCGTGGAAAGTTGGGTAAACTGATGAAACGTCTACACACACTTCACACTTTTTTCACAAGGGTTGGCTCAGTATCGAGACAGCTAAAGGACTAGCGACCCCATCACGCGCCCGCACATGCGGGCCTCTAATTCCAGCGCCCTGCCTTGTGCAGGGCGCTTTCATTTGCGCAATCGGCGCACTCCCGTATCATGGCCAGCCTGTCTGTTTTGCCGGCGCCTCGCGCCTGGCCCTGTCTCAGGAGTTCCCATGAGCCTGCACGATCTGCAAACCCTGCCTGGCGTCACCGCCCAGCCCGATGCCGCCACCGCTCAGTTCGTCTTCAACCATACCATGCTGCGGGTCAAGGACATCGAGAAGTCCCTGGACTTCTACACCCGCGTGCTGGGCTTCCGCCTGGTGGACAAGCGCGACTTCCCGGAAGCCGCCTTCAGCCTGTACTTCCTGGCCCTGGTCGACCCCGCGCAGATCCCCGCCGATGACGCCGAACGCCACCGCTGGATGAAGTCGATCCCCGGCGTGCTGGAGCTGACCCACAACCATGGCACCGAAAACGATGCCGAGTTCGCCTACCACAACAGCAACACCGACCCGCGCGGTTTTGGCCACATCTGCATTTCGGTGCCCGACGTACGCGCAGCCTGCGCACGCTTCGAGGAGCTGAACGTGCCGTTCCAGAAACGCCTGCAGGACGGGCGCATGAACCACCTGGCCTTCATCAAGGACCCGGACGGCTACTGGGTCGAAGTGATCCAGCCAGCCGAGCTCGAAGGCTAGGCATCGATCGCTGTTCGCTCGTCGGGCCGGGAACTCCCGGCCCCTTGCTGTGGTATATGAAAGTAACTGTTTCACATGCCACAGCGAGGTAAGGACGATGCAATCTCTTCACTGTGAATACCGCGAGTACACCATCACCGCCAGCGTGATGCCCCATCCCGATTCCCCCCTGCCCTATGCCGCCGGGTGCCGGATCACCGATCCCGAAGGGCACACCAGCAAGCGCATTTCGATGCCGATGAAGTTCTTCTCCGACCTTGAGAATGCGCAGCATGTGTCGCTGGCCCATGGCCGGGCGCTGGTTGACCAGCAGTTGGATGAAGGGCACAAGGTGTTCTGATCTTGTCATGGCCTGTGCCGGCCTCTTCGCGGCGGTTCGACGCCTCGAAGAGGCCGGCACAGGGGCATCAGGCATCCCGGGCGTAAGCCACCGCCGCGTCCACCTGGGCCCGCGTCGGCCGCACCCCGGTGTACAGCACGAACTGCTCCAGCGCCTGCAGCGCAATCACCTCCAGCCCGGTGATCACCGGCTTGCCCAACGCCTCCGCCCGCCGGATCAACGGCGTGCGCGCCGGCATCGCCACCACGTCGAATACCCGCGCCGCCGCAGCAATGGCGTTTTCGCCAAACGCCAATTCCTCGGCCTGCGGCCCGCCCGCCATACCAATCGGCGTCACGTTCACCAGCATTGGCGGACACACGTCGCCCAGTTCGGGCACCCAGCGATAGCCACAGACATCCGCCAGCTGCCGCCCGGCCTGCTCGTTACGCGCCACGATGATGCCTTCGGCGAACCCGGCATCGCGCAAGGCACTGGCCACGGCCTTGGCCATGCCACCACTGCCACGCAGGGCAAAGGCGGTACAGGGGTCGACCTGGTGCTGCACCAGCAACTGGCGCACGGCCAGGTAATCGGTGTTGTAGGCCTTCAGGTGGCCATTGCTATTGACCAGGGTATTGACCGCTTCGATGGCCGCGGCGGACGGGTCGATTTCGTCGACCAGGGCCATGCACGCTTCCTTGTAGGGCATCGACACCCCGCAGCCGCGGATACCCAAGGCGCGGATCCCTGCCACCGCCGCCGGCAGGTCATCGGTACGCATGGCCTTGTAGTAGAAGTCCAGGCCCAGTTGCTGGTAGAGGTGATTGTGAAAACGCACGCCGAAGGTGCCAGGGCGCCCGGCTAAAGAGATGCACAGCACGGTATCTCTGCTGGGAGTTGTCGACATAACCTGCTCCTGTGTCATGACTGAAACGTTTGTGCAGCGTAACAGAGCAACCGCTGGTCGTCCCTTACACAACCTTTACCGTTCCCCTGCGCTCAGCTGACGGAGACTGGAGTCATAGTATCGAGGCCCCGAGCTTGGGGCGTTATGGCCCGCCGCGCTGGTAACGGTTGATAGAACTAATGACCACTATCGAGGAAGTTGATTTCAAACCGCCCCGGCTGCTGCGTATGGTAGAGCCATGTTTCACAGGAGGTCCTCATGGCCACTATCCAGATCATGTCCGTTGTCGGCAGCGCCGTCCCTGCAGCATTGCGTGAGCAGGGCCTGCTGGCGTGCTGGTACCTGGTGCGCAACGGCGAGGCCGTAAGCGGCCCGATGCCGACCCTCGCCTCAGCCCAGGCCCTGGTCGAACAGCTGCAACCAGGCACCTTGGTCGCCTGACCCGTATTTGTTGTGCGTTGCTCCCTACGCCCTTATGGCCCGCCAATTTGGCGGGTCTTTTTTTGCTGTGCGAGCCGACGGACGGAGCCAGCAGAACCGTTCCAGCATGAAGCTTTTTTCATTTCGACAGGTCAGCTCATCGAGCAATCGACAGCGCTTCGACCATACTCCAGAATGCAGCGGTTTCTAGGCGGAAAACCCTTGCACAGCCAACGACATACCAACTTTTAGTGAGCCTCAACGTGAAAACATCCCTGTCCATCCTCAGCCTGCTGCTGTTGCTCACAGGTACCGCGACCCTTCCGTCGACCGCTGCTGCACAACCCCCAGCCCAGGTTCAACGCGACCCGTCCAAGCTGCATCTTGCCTCAGGCAGCGCCCTGCTGATCGACCTGAACACCAACCAGGAACTGTATTCGAGCCACGCCGACCGCGTGGTGCCCATCGCCTCGGTGACCAAACTGATGACGGCGATGGTGGTGCTGGATGCCAAGCTGCCCATGGATGAAATGCTCACCATGACCATTGCCAACAACCCGGAAATGAAAGGTGTGTATTCACGGGTACGCCTGGGCAGCCAGCTCGACCGCCGGGAAACCTTGCTGATTACCCTGATGTCGTCGGAAAACCGTGCGGCCAACACCCTGGCCAACCACTACCCCGGCGGCTACCCGGCGTTCATCAAGGCGATGAATGCCAAGGCCCGCAGCCTGGGCATGGCACACACCCGCTACGTCGAGCCGACCGGCCTGTCGACGCAGAACGTGTCCACTGCTCGCGACCTGGCCAAGCTGTTGCTGGCCTCACGCAAGTACCCGATGCTGAGCGAGCTGTCGACCACCCGCGAGAAGACCGTGGCCTTCCGCAAGCCCAACTACACCCTGGGCTTCCGTAACACCGACCACCTGGTGAACAAGAGCAACTGGGACATCAAGCTGACCAAGACTGGCTTCACCAACGAAGCCGGGCATTGCCTGGTGCTGCTGACCCGCATGGACAACCGCCCGGTGGCCATGGTCATCCTCGATGCCTTCGGCAAGTACACCCACTTCGCCGATGCCAGCCGCATGCGCCAGTGGCTGGAAACCGGCGCAGCCAAGCCGGCACCGGCAGTGGCCATGCAATACAAGGCAGACCGGCAGAACAAGGGGCGGCTGGCGTCCGAGTGATCTGAGCCAGATATAGTAGGGCCTGCACCGGCCTATCGCCGGCAAGCCACACACAGACACTGCACAGGCCTTGAGGCTGATGCGGTCCATGTGGGAGCGGCCTTGTGTCGCGAAAGGGCTGCGGAGCAGCCCCAGGGTTTCAGCGCAGGTGCACAGATTGCTGGGGCCGCTTTGCGGCCCTTTCGCGACACAAGGCCGCTCCCACAATGACAGCACTAGCCGCAAGCCATGTGGGGCTTGCCGGCGATGGGCTGCACGGCAGCCCCAGGTCGTCAGGCCGTGGCACTGACCATTCCGCCCGCACTGCTGCCGCCCTCTTGCTGCAACAGCTCCAGCAGTTTCGCCGTGGCAGCCAGGATCTGCCCGTTGATGGTGGCAATGCTCGCCTGCTTGGCGCTCACAGCAGCCGCCTTGGCAGTTTCATCCATTTTGCTCTCCATCAGTGCCGCCAACTGCTTCTGCTCCTCGGCCAGTTGCTTCTGCAAATCCTTGATCAGCTGGCGCAGCGCGGTCACGCCCTGCGACTCGCCACTGTCTTCACTGTCCGTGGATTGCGCCTGGCTACCCGCTGAAACCTTCATGCTGTCGCTACTGATGCGCAAGGGGCCTGGCGCTTCACCGGCCTGGTTTGCCTGTTCACGCTCTGCAGTTGGGTTCGCGCCAAGGGTCTGCGCTGAAACGCCGTTGATCATCAGGTTGCTTGCTGTTATTGCGCTCATGTCGAATCCCTGCTTCAAAAATCGGTCCTTGCCGTAGCCCCCCCTATCGGCCACCTTTCGTAGTTCTTTAGCCCGCTTAAATTCCCCCTCGCCTGGCCCCTCTGCTACGCCTTTCCAGGCCGGCCTGACGCTTTTTTGCGCCGGCGGCTTGCGTCATCTGAAACATTTGCTTGCATTTAAATCGGCAGGTTTTGAATTCTCATTCGTCCTTATTAATGCAGCCCTCTTGGTTGGGCATAAGCTCGACTACACATTTCAGAAGACAGTCAGATGGCCAAATCACCAAAAAAATCCAAATCCAGGCTGTGGTTCCTGGTCCACAGCTGGCTCGCCCTGCCGATCTGGTTCTTCGTCCTGATCGTCTGCTTCACCGGCATGCTCGCCGTGGTCAGCCAGGAAATCGTCTGGCTGGCCAACCCGGACGTGCGAGCCAGCAAGCCCGACGGTGATGCCGAACGCCTGAGCTACCAGCAGGTGCTCGATGCCCTGCACAAAGCCGAACCGGACATGGTCGTGCGCTCGCTAAGCCAGCCCGACGGCTCGCATTTCGCACTCAATGCCTCGGTGACCTTCCCCGACGGCACCTCCCCGACGTTGTACGTAAACCCTTATACCGGGGTAATCCAAGGCAAGAGCCCGGACTTTAACTTCGAAGGCTTCACCCGCGCCCTGCACGGCTGGTGGCTGGTGCCATTCACCAATGGTTTCAGCTGGGGCTGGTACCTGGTTTCGCTGCTGGGCCTACCGATGCTGGCCTCGTTGGTTACCGGCCTGGTGGTCTACAAGAAGTTCTGGAAAGGCTTTTTCAAGCCGGTGCGCACCGGCCATGGTTCACGTATTTTCTGGGGCGACCTGCACCGCCTGGCCGGTGTCTGGTCGATCTGGTTTATCGCGGTGATTTCCATCACCGGAACCTGGTTCCTGATTCAGGCCATCCTGTTCGACAACAAGATCAGCATCTCCACCGAGCCGATCGTGCCGGTGATCGCGCGTGAACAGGTGCCCCAGACCGCCGATGGCAGCCCCGCGCCGCGCATCGACCTGGACGAGGCGGCCCGTATTGCCGGCCTGGCCATTCCGGGCCTGGAGATCAGTTTCATCTCGCTGCCTGCCACCGCGTACAGCCATGTCAGCATGGGCGGGCGCGGCTGGTATCCGCTGATGTTCCAGACCGCGTTGGTCAACCCCTACACCAGCAAGGTCGATAGCCAGTTCCTGCTCAGCGACCGCTCCACCCTGGAGTTCGTTACCGAGTCCATGCGCCCCTTGCACACCGGCGACTTCGGTGGCCTGCCGATCAAGCTGATCTGGTTCTTCTTCGGCCTGATCCTGACCTTGATGGTGTTCAGCGGCCTGCTGATCTGGACCAAGCGTACCGCCCAGGCCACCGCCGCCGCCCTCAAACGCAGTGAACGTGCCCCCCGCGCGGCACGCAGCGACACCACCGCGGAGATCCAGCCATGAACCAGGCCCAAGCCCTACCCGTCAGCCCGATGAAACAGTGGTGGTTGAAATGGCGTTTCCATCTGAACATTCTGCTGATTCTCATCCCACTGGGGTTCATGCCCAAATATTTCGCCGACGCCAAGCTGTTCCGCGGTGACGCTGGCCTGGGGGCCAACGTGATCAGCGATATCCAGGCCGGCCCCTACACGCTCGACCTGGCCGAGCTGCGTGACGAAGCGCCACGCGCCGACGGCCCGGCTGGCCACTTCAAATCCTTCAACGCAGCGCTGTGCAAGGCCTGCATCAATGATGTCAAGGCGGTTTACCTGCGCATCGGCAAACCGCGCAGCCTGCGCGCCGCCGGGACAATCTTCTTTGGCGCACCCTACCGCATGGGCACCAACCTGCCGATCCCGCCGCGCACCAAACCCGACGCGCAGATCTGGATCACCCTGGAAGGCTGGGACGGCAGCATGCACCAGGCGTCGGTCCCCCTGGCCAAGGCATCGCCAGCCACCGTGGCCTGGCTCGAGAAACAAGGAGGCAAGAAATGAAACACCTGATGCGCACCCTCGCCCTGCCCTTGCTGGCACTGGCCGCAGGCCCGGCCCTGGCGCACAACCCGATGTGCGAATGCGAAGAGCTGGCCAGCGGCCAGGTCAAGTGCACTGGCGGCTTTTCGGACGGCAGCGGTGCCCCCGGGGTGACCCTGGATGTGATCGGCTATGACGAACAGGTGCTGGTCGGCGGCAAACTGGGCGAGGACTCGACGCTGACCTTCAAGCGCCCTGATGGCGAATTCTACGTGCTGTTCGATGCCGGCCCCGGGCACGTGGTAGAAGTCGACTACGCCGATATCGCCCAGCCATGAGCCGCACCCAAGTGATTCGCCCGGCTGGCGCCGGGCACGAGACCCTGTACGTGCTGCTGGTCAGCCTGCTGATCGTGGTGCTTGCCGCCAGCGTGGTGATGCTGCGTGGCGAGCGTGAGGACGAACAGGCCATCGCCAGCCACCAGATCGATGCCCGCCGCGACCTCACCGCCGCCGAGCAAGGCCTGTACACCGACCTCAGGGTGGCCTTCGACGAGATCCAGCTGCTGCGCGAAGAAAACGCCGCACCGCCCAGTGTGCAGGCCCTGGCCGAGGAAGGCCTGCCACCATTCGTGGTCGATGCCGGCAGCCAGAGCCGTGGTGCTCACCAATGGTCGTGGCTGGCAGCCGGCGCCTACCTGGGCCGCAGCCAGGCCCCCGAGGTAGCGGGCAGCCTGCTACTGATCCTGCCGCCCGACAGCACTGGCCAGGCCGATGTCTGGCTGCGCCGCGACAGCGCCGCCGTGACCCCGGACGACCTCGGCCAGGCCGCCCTTGTCGCCGCTGGCTGGCAACAGGTGGTCAGCCACTACGACGCCGGGGTTACCCGCGAACACCGCCACTGAACCCAAGGACTTCCCCATGCTTCGCTCCGCCCTCGCCCTGCTCCTGGCCCTTGCCCTGCCGGCATTGGCCCTGGCCGATAACGGCAAGCCGCTGCGCATCGGTATCACCCTGCATCCCTACTACAGCTACGTGAGCAACATCGTCGGTGACAAGGCCGAGGTGGTGCCGCTGATTCCGGCAGGCTTCAACCCCCACGCCTACGAGCCACGGGCCGAGGACATCAAGCGCATCGGTACGTTGGACGTGGTGGTGCTCAATGGCGTCGGCCATGACGACTTCGCCGACCGCATGATCGCCGCCAGCGAAAAACCCGGCATCCACACCATCGAGGCCAACCAGAACGTACCGTTGCTGGCAGCCACCGGCATTGCCTCCCGCGGCGCCGGCAAGGTGGTCAACCCGCACACCTTCCTGTCGATCAGCACCACCATCGCCCAGGTAAACAACATCGCCCGCGAGTTGGGCAAGCTCGACCCGGACAATGCCAAGTTCTACACGCAAAACGCCCGCGCCTATGCCAAGCGCCTGCGCGCCCTGCGTGCCGAGGCCCTGGCCAAGGTCACCGAGGCCCCTAGCGCCACCTTCCGTGTCGCCACCATCCATGCGGCCTACGACTACCTGGTACGCGACTTCGGCCTGGAGGTGACTGCAGTGGTCGAACCGGCCCATGGCATCGAGCCAAGCCCGGCCCAGTTGAAAAAGACCATCGACCAGCTCAAGGCCTTGGACGTGAGGGTGATCTTCTCGGAAATGGACTTCCCGTCTGCCTATGTCGAAACCATCCAGCGTGAGTCCGGCGTACGCCTGTACCCACTGACGCACATTTCCTACGGCGAATACACCAAGGACAAGTACGAAGTGGAAATGAAGCGCAACCTCGACACCGTGGTCCGCGCCATCCAGGAGAACCGCGCATGACCGCCGCCGCCAACCTGGTGACGGCCTGCGGGCCGCGCATCGAGTTCGCCGGCATCGACCTGACCCTGGGCCGCACGCGCATCCTCGAACAGGTCAGCTTCAGCGTTGCCGCCGGCAGCGTGCACGCCATCGTCGGGCCCAACGGCGGCGGCAAGAGTTCGCTGATCAAGACCCTGCTCGGGCAGATGCCCCACCAAGGCCAACTGACCCTGCACTGGCCGGGTGAACGCGAGGTGATCGGCTACGTGCCACAGGCGCTGGAGTTCGACCGCGGCTTGCCGATGACGGTGGACGACTTCATGGCTGCCATGTGCCAGCGCCGCCCAGCTTTCCTCGGCCTGTCGCGTCGCGTGCAACCAGCCATCGACGCGGCCCTGGCGCAGGTCGGCATGCTCGACAAACGCAAGCGGCGCATGGGCGCGTTGTCCGGTGGCGAACGCCAGCGCGTGCTGCTGGCCCAGGGGCTGATCCCCGAGCCGCAGTTGCTGGTGCTGGACGAGCCCATGTCGGCGCTCGATGAAGCCGGTATCCAGGTGTTCGAACAGCTGCTGCTGGGCTGGCGCCAGGCCGGTACCACCGTGCTGTGGATCGAGCACGACCTGGAAGCCGTGCTGAGCCTGGCCGACCGGGTCACCGGCCTGAGCCGCCAGGTGCTGTTCGACGCCCCGCCCGCACAGGCCCTGACCCCAGAGCGCCTGCTCGGCCTGTTCTCCGTTCACCCGCGCAGCGAGAGCCTTGCCTGATGAGTTTTGACACATTTCGCCAACTGGTCCAGGACTGGGCCACTGCCGGCTACCTGCCCGAGGCGCTGGCCTACGGCTTCGTGGTCAACGCCCTGCTGGCCGGCCTGATGATCGGCCCGGTACTGGGCGGCCTGGGTACCCTGGTAGTGGTCAAGCGCTTTGCCTTCTTCTCCGAGGCGGTCGGCCACGCCGCGCTGACCGGCGTGGCAATCGGTATCCTGCTGGGCGAACCCTACACCGGCCCCTACGGCAGCCTGTTCGGCTACTGCCTGCTGTTCGGCATCCTGCTCAACTTCCTGCGTAACCGCACCGGGCTGTCGCCAGACACCCTGATCGGCGTATTCCTGTCAGTGTCGCTGGCGCTGGGCGCCAGCCTGCTGCTGATGCTGGCGGGCAAGATCAACGTGCACATTCTCGAGAACGTGCTGTTCGGCTCGGTGCTGACCGTCAGCGGCCAGGACCTGGTGGTGCTGGGCATCGTCGCGGTGCTGGTACTGGCCCTGGCCGTGCCGCTGTACAACCGCATCATGCTGGCCAGTTTCAACCCACAGCTGGCAGCCGTACGCGGGGTGGCGGTGAAAACCCTGGACTACCTGTTCGTGGTGCTGGTCACGCTGGTCACCGTGGCTTCGGTAAAGGTGATCGGGGCGATCCTGGTCGGTGCGCTGCTGGTGATCCCCGCCGCTGCCGCACGCCTGGTCAGCCAGTCGCTCAAGGGCTTTTTCTTCCTGTCGGTGCTGATCGCCACCCTGAGCACTCTGCTTGGCATCCTGCTGCCGATCGTCCTCGACCTGCCGGTGCCATCGGGCGCCGCGATCATCCTGGTCGCCGGCATCTGCTTTGCCCTGGCCGCCCTGGCCCGCGCCCTCGTCCCCCGCCTGCAAGGAAACCCGGCATGAACCTGAAACGCCTGACCCTGGCGCTGGCCCTGGCCGGCCTGCCGTCGCTGTCTTTCGCCACGCAAGTGCTGACCACCCTGCCCGTCACCCACAGCCTGGCCAGCGCCCTGCTCGATGGCACGGCGGTGCAGCTCAAGCGCGCGGCGCCGGCCAACCTGCCGGCCAGCCGCCAGCCGTCGTATTTCAGCGGGCGTGGCGGGGCCAGCCTGCACAAGGCTGCGCAGCAGGCCGATGCAGTGATTGGTGTGCGCTCGATCTGGCGTGACGACCCGCTATACCCGATGGCCCGGCGCAGCAATATCCGCATTGTCGAGATCGATGCTGCGCGGCCAGTGGATGGCGCCCTGCCGGGCATTGCGGTGAGCGGTGACGATGCCTATGGCGCTTACCCCTGGCTCAACCCGACCAACCTGGGGCGCATGGCCGACGTGGTGGCTAATGACCTGGAGCGATTGGCGCCGGACGACAAGGCGAAGATCCAGGGCAATCTGGCGGGTCTTAAACGGCAATTGCTGGAGCTTTCGGCCAGCAGCCAGACACGCCTGGCCAAGATCGACAACCTGACGGTGGTGAGCCTGTCCGAGCGCCTGGGTTATCTTGCCAGCGGCTTGAACCTGGATGTGGTCGAGCAGCCGCTGCCGGCCGAGTGGGATGCACCGGCGCTCAAGGCCTTGGCGGAGAACCTGCAGGCGCAGGATGTGGCGCTGGTGCTGGATCACCGGCAGCCGGCGGCGGCGGTGGCCGAGGTGATCAAGGCGGCCGGGGCGAAGCTGGTGGTGGTGGAGAGTGACCCTGAGGATGCCTTTGTGGGGCTGAAAGCCAGTGTCGACCAAGTGGTTGAGGCACTGGGCGAAAGCTGATGTTGCCTGTACCGGCCTCTTCGCGGGCTTGCCCGCTCCCACAGCTACATCACAGGTTTCAAGGGCTGTGTCGTACCTGTGGGAGCGGGCAAGCCCGCGAAGAGGCCGGCAAAGACAGCATACAGCTAACGCTTCATGCACCTCTGATAGCGTTCATCCACTCGCCCAGCAAACCACGCCGTGGTCAGTTTGCGGGTGATCTTCGGGCTTTTCAGCTGGATCCCCGGCAGCACCGCCCGCGGCACCGGCTTGCCAGCCGCGGCATCCGCCAGGGCGAAAACCCCGCTGTACAACTTGCTGTCCTCGAAGGCCAAACTGTCACCCTTTTCCAGTTGGCTGCGAATCTGCGGGTTACGCAGCCCCAGCTTCACCCCCAGCTTGCGCGCGGCTTGTTCGGTAGTACCCGGCATGATCGCCCCGGGCGCGATCAGGTCGCCGTCCAGGGCCAACGGCACGCCTGTCACCTTGCTCAGCGCTGCCTGAAACGCTGCATTGCGGCTGGCGTACCAGCCCGCGTTGAAATCGGCAAAGCGGTACAGCTGGCGTTCGTAGCTGGCCGGGTAGCCCAACAAGTGGGCAATGCCGAAGTACATGCCGCCCCGCCGGCTGAACACTTCCTGGCGAATGCTGCCATCGTGGCTGTAGGGGTAATCCTGCGCATGCTTTTCGGCGAAATCGATGCTGACCTGCATCGGCCCGCCGGTGTGCACCGGGTTGAGCCCGCCGAGCAAGGTCTTGCCCAGTGGCACACGGGCGATGACCTCGTCGTACAGCTCGCTCAACTGCTTCTCGCTGCGCACCGCCTGCAAGCGCTGCTGGTAGCTCTTGCCACTGCCCGAAGGGGCCTTCAATGCGCCGTCGACCAGCAGCTTGGGGATATGCAGGCGCGCGGCGCGGCGGTCGATTTCCTCGCGGGCGATACGCCCCAGGTTGGGCACCTGCGGGTCGGCGCTGAAGGTCGACTCCTGCTCGGTCACTGCCAGCACCGCGCACAGGTTGCTTTTGCTGGGGACAAGGCGCTGGGCTTGGAAAGCCACCTGGATGTCCCTGGCCCAGCCCTCGCGGTCCTTGGCCTGGGCGGGCAACAGCCGCAGCAGCTGTGCACGGACCTTGGCCGGATCCGCCTGTGGTGCTTCCTCCCGACGCCCGGCGCAGCCTTGCAGCAGCGCCAGGGCCATCAACCCGGCAGCCAGGAGCCGGCCGTTCAGGGCTGCTCACCGACCAGGTAGGTCTTGCTGATGTGGCGGAACAGCGGGTGGCCGGCACTGCCCATCAGCTCGAACAGCACCATTTCGCGGGTTACCACCTGCGCCCCTGCGGCACGCATGCGTGCCAGGCCCGCCGCCTTGCTCGCCGGGGTACGGCTGTCGCAGGCATCCTCGACCACGAACACCTGCTTGCCCAACGCCAGCAGGCCAAGCACGGTCTGCAACACGCAGACGTGGGTTTCCATGCCGCAGACGATCACCTGTTCACGTGCCAGCAGGCTGGCTGGCAGACATTGCGCCGCCACGCAGGAAAAATGGCTTTTCTCCACCACTTCGGCGGCCGGCGCGGCGGCCAGCAGCTCGGCCAGGGTATGGCCCAGGCCCTTGGGGTACTGCTCGGAAATCACCGTCGGCAACTCCAGCTCGGCCGTCGCCGCCAGCAACCAGCGGGCCCGTGCGCGGGTGCCTGCGGGGTCGCTCATGGCGCCAATGAGTTTTTCCTGGATGTCGACGACCAGCAGTGTGGCCTTGTGTGGATCGATCAGCATTGTCTAGCCCTTGCCTGGGAAAAGGCCTAGCCTCCCCCAGGCAAGCGGTGGCGTCAATCAGGCGGAAAGCCGAAGCGGTTGCAGCGATGCAGTCAGCGCGCCGAGCACACGGTCCTCATGCTCGTGGATGAAGAAGTGACCGCCCGGGAACATCTGCAGCGTGAACTCGCCGTGGGTTTCCCTGCGCCAGGCCTGCAGTTGCTCGTCGTTGGCCCGGTCCTCCGTGCCGCCCAGCACATGCAGCGGGCACTGCAACGCCGGCCGCTGGCGGTAGGCATAGGTGCCGCACAGCAGGAAATCGGCGCGCAAGGTCGGCAAGGTCAGGCTCATCAGCTCGGCATTGGCCAGCACTTCCTCTGGCGTACCCTGAAGCTCGCGCAACTCGCTGATCAGCTCAGCATCGCTCTTGGGCTCGCGCCAGTTCTTGCCGTCATAGTCCTCCCGACGGGTCGGGGCCGCCGTGCCGCAGGCGAACAAGGCCAGCGGCGCCGGGCAGCCCAGCGCTTGCAGCTCATGGGCCAGCTCGAAGGCCAGCAGCGCCCCCAGGCTGTGACCGAGCAATGCATACGGCGCACTGGCTGCCAGGCGCTGTTCGCTGGCCAGTTGCCGGGCCAGGGCCTGCATGTCGGTGTGCAGTGGCTCGGCCATACGCGCACCGCGCCCGGGCAGCTCTACTGGGCGCACCTGCAGCCAAACCGGCAGCTTGCGCCGCCAGCGGCTGTAGACCATGGCACTTGCCCCGGAATACGGCAGACACAGCAGGTTCAGCGCAGTCACTGGGCGGCGGCTTCGGCCATTTTCTGGCGCAGGCTCAGCGGGCGCATGTCGGTCCAGACCTCGTCGATGTAGGCCAGGCAGTCCTTCTTCAGGCCGCTCTTGCCCACGGCACGCCAGCCATTGGGGATGGCCTTGTAGTCGGGCCAGATCGAGTACTGCTCTTCGTGGTTGACCACTACCTGGAACTGGATATCGTCGCGGTCGAAAACGGAAGTCATTGCCTGTCTCCTTGAATGATGGGTGCCGCTGCGCGCCTGGCGCAGGGCGGCTTTCAAGTAGACGTAGCAAGTTGCAAGAAAATTAGTGGGGATATCATCCAGACAGGCCGCCAACCCTGTAGGGAGAAACTGTCTTGTATTGCCTGGGCTGGCCTCATCGCCGGCAAGCCAGCTTCCACAGGTACTGCGCAGGGCTTGAGGCCTGCACAGTCCCTGTGGGCATGTCGAGGCGTCGAACCGCCGCGAACACCGGCAAAGCCGGTGCTATCCATCGCGCTGGATTCTTCGCGGGTGACCTAGAATCGGCGGGTACTGATCAGCTCATCCAGCACCCGGGCTCCCACAAGGACCGCGAAAGGCTTGAGGTCTGCACTGTGCCTGTAGGAGCCCGGCTTGCCGGCGATGGGCCGCAAAGCGGCCCCAATCGTTGAGCAAGACAGTTGCTCTCACAGGTACTGCACAGGGCTTGAGGCCTGTGCGGCCGCTCCCAGATCAAGGAGCGCATTTCAGTTCAGGTATCACGCAGCAGGTCGTGGGTATCGAGAAGGCGGAAGGCGACCTGCGGGTTTCGCTCCAGTCCACGCCGAATCGCCGCCGGGATCGACTGCCGGGTCTTGCGGCACAGCCCGAGCTGGTCATCCAGTTCGATAACGATGCCGCGCATGGTCCGCACTTCGTTGAAACCCGGGGCAATGTGCACGCGGATGCCGAGGTTTTCGTACATCCGTTGCTGCAGGCGTTGCAGGTCTTCCAGGTCCTTGAGGTTTTCCAGGCGTTCGACCAGGCGTTTCTCTTCCTGGCGAGTCAGCAGGAGGATGCGCTGGGCTGTCTGCGGGTGGTCGGCCAGGTGTTCGCGGCCACAGTCGCAGGCGCCAGGGGGACAGGGTTGGCGCAAAGGAGGTGGTGTACTCATGCTGCAAGCATAGCTTGTACCGGCCCCTTCGCGGGTGAACCCGCTCCCACAGGTTGAAGCGGGCTTGCCCGGAACAAGCTCATCACGAACTTTCCTGTCAGGATAAAAAATTTCATAAACCTCTAGACCGCCACCCTTCACTTCGCCTATAAATCGCAAAAAGGAAATTTATATTCCTGACAAGAAACACCCCTTCGCCTCCTCGCGAAGCTTCTTTTGCCCTTGTGCCGACCTGCCCCACTCCATCACGAGGCCTTTCCGACATGCACCCCGCTCCCGATCACTTCATCCTGCGCGTCAGTTGCCCGGCCGTGTCCGGCATCGTCGCCGCGGTGACCACCTACCTGGCCGAGCACGGTTGCTACATCAGCGAGATGGCGCAGTTCGACGACGAGGACAACGGGCGCTTCTTCATGCGCGCGGTGTTTCGCTACAACACCGGTACCCAAGGCGACACGCCACAGCTGGAGGCTGGCTTTGCCGATGTGGCCCAGCGCTTCGACATGCAGTGGAGCCTGCACAGCAGCGCCCGCCCGATGCGCGTACTGCTGATGGTGAGCAAGTTCGACCACTGCCTGGCCGACCTGCTGTACCGCCATGCCAAGGGCGAGTTGGAGATGCAGATCACCGCCGTGGTTTCCAACCACCTCGACCTGCGTCCCATGGCCGAGCGCCAGGGCATCCGCTTCGTCTACCTGCCGGTCGGCAAGGACACCAAGGCCGAACAGGAAGCCGCGCTGCTGCGCATCGTCGAGGACACCGGCACCGAACTGGTGGTGCTGGCGCGCTACATGCAGATCCTCTCCGACGACCTGTGCCGCCAGCTGTCGGGCCGGGCAATCAATATCCACCACTCGTTCCTGCCCGGCTTCAAAGGCGCCAAACCCTACCACCAGGCCTACCAGCGCGGCGTGAAGCTGATCGGAGCTACCGCCCACTACGTGACCAGCGACCTCGACGAAGGCCCGATCATCGAGCAGGAAGTGCAGCGCGTGGACCACGCCTACGCACCGGATGACCTGGTGGCCATCGGCCGTGACACCGAAACCATCGCCCTGTCCCGCGCCGTGAAGTACCACCTGGAGCACCGGGTGTTCCTCAACCACGACCGCACGGTGATCTTCAAATGAACGCCATTCCCAGCGTCAAGCTGATCGACGGCAAAGCCACCGCGGCGCGGGTGCTGGCCGAGGTCCGCGAACAGGTCCAGACCCTGCGCCAGGGCGGCTTGCAGCCGGGCCTGGCCGTGGTGCTGGTGGGCACCGATGCCGCCAGCCAGGTATATGTGCGCAACAAAGTGCTGCGCGCCGAAGAAGTGGGCATCCGCTCGCTGGAACATCGCCTGGCCGCCGACACCACCCAGGCCGAACTGCTGACCCTGATCGACCGCCTCAACCGCGACTCGCAGGTGAACGGCATCCTCGTGCAACTGCCCTTGCCAGCGCACATCGATGAACACCGCGTGCTGCAAGCCATCAGCCCGCTCAAGGACGTGGACGGTTTCCACAGCGAGAACGTCGGCGGCCTGGCCCAGGGCCGCGACGTGCTCACCCCATGCACGCCCAGCGGCTGCATGCGCCTGCTGCGTGATGCCTGTGGCGAGCTGCGCGGCAAGCACGCCGTAGTGGTCGGCCGCTCGAACATCGTCGGCAAGCCCATGGCCGCCCTGCTGCTGCAAGCCGACTGTACGGTGACCGTGGTGCACTCACGCAGCCAGGACTTGCCGGCATTGTGCCGCCAGGCCGACATCCTGGTAGCTGCAGTGGGTAAACCACGGCTGATCGGTGCCGATTGGCTCAAACCCGGCGCAGTGGTGATCGACGTCGGCATCAACCGCATCGATGAAGGTGGCCACAGCTGCCTGGTCGGCGACGTCGACTTCGCCGCCGCGCTGCCCCAGGTGGCCGGCATCACCCCGGTGCCCGGCGGCGTCGGCCCGATGACCATCGCCTACCTGATGAAAAACACTCTGCTCGCCCTCGACCTGCAGCAACAGGCCGCCCACCAGGAGCGCACCGCATGCCTTTCGCCCTGCTGAAATACGGCCTGAGCGCCGACTACCCGGTGGAGGTCGACCTGCCGCCGCCGTGCGACCTCAAGCCACGCTATGACGTGGTGATCATCGGCGGTGGCGGCCACGGCCTGGCCATCGCCTACTACCTGGCCAAATACCACGGCGTGACCAATGTCGCGGTGCTGGAAAAGGCCTACCTGGGCGGCGGCAACACCGCGCGCAACACGGCGGTGATCCGCTCCAACTACCTCACCAGCGAAGGGGTGCGCTTCTACGCCGAATCAGTGCGCATGTTCCAGAACCTGTCGAACGAGTTCGACTTCAACATCATGTATTCCGAGCGCGGCCAGCTCACCCTGGCGCACACCGACGCCACCGTGCGCGCCTTCCGCCAGCGCGCCGAGGTCAACAAGCACTTCGGCGGGCGCACCGAGATGATCGACCGCCAACAGATCCGCGAGCTGGTACCCAGCCTGAACCTCGACCCCGGTCACCTGCCGGTGCTGGCCGGGCTGTGGCATATCGACGGCGCCACCGCGCGCCATGATGCCGTGGCCTGGGGCTATGCCAAACAGGCCGCCAAGCGCGGCGTGGAAATCCACCAACTGACCGAAGTGCAGGACCTGCTGATCCGCAATGGCCGCATTGAAGCGGTGCAGACCAACCGTGGCACCGTGCAGTGCGGCTGCGTGGTCCAGGCGGTGGCCGGTGCCAGCTCGCTACTGATGGCCAAGGCCGGCATTCGCGCGCCAATCCACACCTACCCGCTGCAGGCCATGGTCACCCAGCCGTTCAAGCCGTTTCTCGATCCGCTGGTCAGCTCGTCGGCGCTGCACTGCTACGTGCAGCAGACCAGCCGCGGCGAGATCGTCTTCGGCGGCGGCTCCGACCCCTACCCGCTGTACAACACCCGCTCCACCCTCGACCTCAAGGAAAGCCTGCTGGCCCACGCCATCGAGATGTTCCCGTTCATGGCCAACGCCAAGCTGATGCGCCAGTGGGCCGGGATCACCGACATGACCCCGGACTACAGCCCGATCTTGGGCCTGTCGCCGGTCGACAACTACTACCTGGACGCTGGCTGGGGCACCTGGGGCTTCAAGGCCACGCCGATCTGCGGCAAGAGCATGGCCGAGCTGGTCGCCAGCGGCGGCAAGGTGCCGGCCATGATCGCGCCCTTCGCCCTGGAGCGCTTCAGCCGCTTCCAGCAAGTCAACGAAATGGGCGCCACCGCGGCCAGCCACTAGAGGAACGCACGATGAAGATCCTGACTTGCCCCTTGAATGGCCCGCGCAACATCAGCGAGTTCACCTACGGCGGCGAATGCAAGCACATGCCCGACCCGGCCAGCTGCAGCGACGCCGAGTGGGCCGACTATGTGTTCAACAGCGACAACCTGGCCGGGGTGGTACTCGAGTGGTGGCTGCACAACGCCTCCAGCTACTGGTTCCTGGCCGAGCGCCACACCGTGAGCGACCTGGTGCTCCGCACTTTCGACCCTAAAGCGCTGTTCGACCGCCGCGTCGACTTTGCCCAGACCGCCACACCGGAGATTGCCGGATGAACAGCCACACGCGCCTCCCCGCCCCGATGGGCCTGCTGATCGACCGCGAGCGGCCCTTGCGTTTCGAATTCGACGGCCAGCCCTGCCAGGGTTTTGCCGGTGACAGCATCGCCAGCGCCCTGCTCGGCAATGGCCGCTGGCTGCTGTCGCGCTCGTTCAAATACCACCGCCCGCGTGGCCCGCTGAGCCTGGCCGGGCAAGATGCCAACACCCTGGTGCAACTGCCCGACGAGCCCAACGTGCTGGCCGACCTGGAGGCGGCCCGCGACGGCCAGGTGGTCGCAGGACAGAATTTCAACGGCAGCCTGGAGCACGACCGCGACGCCTACCTGGGCAAGTTCTCACGCTTCATGCCGGTAGGCTTCTACTACCGCTCGTTCTACAAGCCCAAGGGCATGTGGAAGGTCTGGGAGCCGCTGATCCGCAAGAAGGCCGGCCTGGGCGTGCTCGACCTCGGCTTCAAGCCGCAGTACTACGACAAGGCCTACTTGTTTGTCGATGTGGCGATCATCGGTGCCGGCCCGGCCGGCCTGCGCGCCGCGCTGGACGTGGCCAATGCCGGGGCCAAGGTGTTGCTGGTCGAACAACAGCCGGTGCTCGGCGGCTCGCTGACCTACGCCCGCTTCGACATCGCCGGCACCCGTGCCGCCAGCCTGCGCCAAGAGCTGCAGGCTGCTGTCGAGGGCCACCCGAACATCCAGGTGCTGTGCGAGGCCACCTGCAACGGCTGGTTCACCGACAACTACCTGCCGGTGATCCAGCACAAGCGCCTGTACAAGGTACGCGCCACCCGTTGCCTGGTGGCAGCCGGTTCGTTCGACCAACCGGTGGTGTTCCGCAACAACGACCTGCCCGGGGTGATGCTGACCAGTGCCGCGCAACGGCTGATGAAGCTGTACGCGGTCAAGCCTGGCCAGCGCGCGGTGATCCTCACTGGCCACGACGACGGCTACCTGGCCGCCCTCGACCTGCAGGAGCAAGGTGTTGCCGTCGCCGCGCTGGTCGACATGCGCGCCGCGCCGGCCGATGCCGCGCTGGCCGCCGAACTGCAGCGCCGCGATATCCCCGTGCACCTGGGCAGCACCGTGTACGAGGCGCTGCACGAAGCGGGCCTGCGCCATGTGAGTGGCGTGGACATTCGCCCGATCACCGGCCAGGGCAAGGTCGGCCCGCATGGCCTGCGCCTGGCCTGCGACCTGCTGTGCATGTCGGCCGGCTACATGCCGGTGTACCAGTTGCTGTGCCAGGCCGGCGGCAAGCTGGCCTACGACGGCAACCGCGACGAATTCGCCATCAGCCACTTGCCGGCCGGGCTGGACATCGCCGGCTCGGTGAACGGTCGCCACCGCCTGGACAACGTACTGGCCGACGCCAGCCGTGGCGCCGCCGAGGCTTTGGCCGCGCTGGGCTTGCCGGCGCCTGCGCCGTCGCGGTTCAGCGCCGAGGCCAAGGTCAACTTCCCCTGGCCGATCTTCCCCCACCCCAAGGGCAAGGATTTCGTCGACTTCGACGAAGACCTGCAAGTGCGCGATATCGTCAATGCCACCCGCAGCGGCTACCGCGACGTGCAACTGGTCAAGCGCTTCTCCACGGTCGGCATGGGCCCGTCCCAGGGCCGTCATTCAGCGCTGCCCACCGCGCGCCTGGTGGCCCAGGCCACTGGCCGCAGCATCGGCGAGACTGGCGTGACCACCGCCCGCCCACCGTTCCAGGCGGAAAAACTGGCGCATATTGCCGGACGCGCCTTCACCCCATACCGGCAAACGCCGATGCACTGCCGCCACCTGGAAGCCGGGGCGAAGATGATGCCTGCCGGTATCTGGCAGCGCCCGGCCTATTACGGCAAGCCTGGGGAGCGCGAGCGTTGCATGCAGGAAGAAGCCCGCCATGTACGCGAGAAGGTCGGCCTGATCGACGTTTCCACCCTCGGCGGCCTGGACGTGCGCGGCCCCGATGCTGCCGAACTGCTGGAGCGCCTGTACACTTTCGGCTTCGCCAAGCTGGCCATCGGCCGCACCCGCTATGCGCTGATGACCAACGAACATGGCGTGGTGATCGACGACGGTGTCTGCGCGCGCCTGGGCGAGCAGCACTTCTACGTCACCGCCACCACCAGCGGTGTAGATCGCATCTACCAGCAGATGCTCAAGTGGAACGCGCAGTGGCGCCTGGACGTGGATATCACCAACGTCACCGCCGCCTTGGCCGCGGTCAACCTGGCCGGGCCGCTATCACGCCAGGTACTGGCCAAGGTGTGTGACGATGTCGAGCTGTCGGCCGCAGCCTTCCCCTACCTCGGCGTACGCCAGGGCAAGGTGGCCGGCATTGCGGCGCGGATCTTGCGGGTCGGCTTCGTCGGTGAACTGGGCTACGAAGTCCACGTGCCGGCGCGGCACGCCGAACGCCTGTGGGACGCCCTGATGCAGGCTGGCGCGGGGCTGGGCATTCGCCCCTTCGGCGTCGAGACCCAGCGCTTGCTGCGCCTGGAAAAGGGCCATGTGATCATCAGCCAGGACACCGACGGCATGACCCACCCGGCAGAGATCGACATGCAGTGGGCCATTGGCCGCAAGAAGCCATTCTTCGTCGGCAAGCGCTCGATCGAGATCCTCGAGGCGCAGCCGCTCAAGCGCAAGCTGGTCGGCTTCAGCCTGCCCAAGGGCAGCCCGCAGCCGCTGGAGGGCCATCTGGTGCTCGACGGCCCGGACATCAGCGGCAACGTCACCTCCTGCGAGTACTCGCAAACCCTGGGGCAGATCATCGGCCTGGCCTACGCCGGCGCCCACCAGGCCACACCTGGCATGTGCATCCCGATCCGCGTGGAGGGCGGCGTGATGGTCAATGCCAAGGTGGTGCCACTGCCCTTCTTCGATCCCGACAACCTGCGCCAGGAGCTCTGAGCCATGACCCTTTTGCAAGCCGAAGCTTTTGTTCCACGCAGCCCGCGGGCCGAGTTGTTGCACACCTGCGCGTTGACCGACCTGAGCGATCTGGCTCGGGTCGGGTTTCGTGGGGGCGACAGTGCCGCCTATCTGCAGGCGCGTGGCTACCGCTTGCCGTCGCTACCCAACCAGGCCCTGCGCCAGGAGGACGGCGGCTGGGTGGTGCGGTTGTCGCAGAGCGAGTACCTGATGTTGGGCAGCCTGGCCGATGACGGTGCACGGGTGGCTGGCGCAGAGGCCGAGTGGGTGCTGGATGACCAGCGCAATTACCTGCTGCCGCGTCAGGACAGCCATGCCTGGTTGCAGCTGTCGGGGGTGCATGGCAGCGCGGTGATGGCCAAGTTGTGCGGGGTGGATTTGCGGGCGCAGGCGTTTCCGGTCGGTGCCGTGGCCCAGACCTCGGCGGCGCGGATCAATGTGATCGTGGTGAATGTCGGGCGTGATGAATTGCCGGCGTTGCAGTTACTGTTCGATCGGGCTTCGCTGGCGTACTTCCAGGAGGCGGTGCTGGATGCCATGAGTGAGTTCGATGGTGGCTGGGTTGAGGTGGATGAGTTGCTGTAGCCACCTGCACCGGCCTCTTCGCGGGTAAACCCGCTCCTACAACGACCGCACAACCGTTGTAGGAGCGGGCTTGCCCGCGAAGAGGCCATCAGCAGTTAACTCAGGGCTCGAACCCTTCGACAATGATCACCTCTGCCTTCGCCACTCCCTGGCGATGGCTGCACGCCTCCTGATACAGCGCCGACCTATAACAGGCCACCGCCTGCTCATACGAATCGAACTCGATCACCACGCTACGCTGAGGGGTAGGCCGCCCTTCCATTGCCTCGCTGCGCCCGCCACGGGCCAGGAAGCGGCCGCCGAATGCCTTGAAGGCAGCCGGGGCGCGCTGGGTGTACTGCTGGTATTGCTCGGGGTCGGTCACGTCCACATGGGCGATCCAATAGGCCTTCATGCGTTGCTCTCCTGTCACAGCGATATTTGTGTATGATGGTATACCATAAAATCACCCTGACACAGTGAGCGTGCAACATGGCTTTCAACACCATCGAAGAACTTCTCGAGGACTACCGGCAAGGCAAGATGGTCCTGCTGGTGGATGACGAGGACCGGGAAAACGAAGGCGACCTGCTGATTGCCGCGGAGCGTTGCGACGCCCAGGCCATCAACTTCATGGCCCGCGAAGCGCGCGGCCTGATCTGCCTGACCCTGACCGACGAGCACTGCCAACGCCTGGGCCTGGAGCAGATGGTACCGGCCAACGGCAGCGTGTTCAGCACCGCGTTCACCGTGTCGATCGAGGCCGCCACCGGCGTCACCACTGGCATTTCCGCCGCCGACCGGGCACGCACCGTGGCCGCGGCCATGGCCCCCGACGCCCGCCCCGAAGACCTGGTACAACCCGGCCACATCTTCCCCCTGCGCGCCCGCGAAGGCGGCGTGCTGACCCGCGCCGGCCACACCGAAGCCGGCTGCGACCTGGCGCGGCTGGCCGGCTTCACCCCGGCCTCGGTGATCGTCGAAGTGCTCAACGATGACGGCAGCATGGCCCGCCGCCCCGACCTGGAAGTGTTCGCCGCCCGGCATGGCATCAAGATCGGCACCATCGCCGACCTGATCCATTACCGCCTGAGCACCGAGCACACCATCAAGCGCATCGGCGAACGCGAACTGCCGACCGTGCATGGCACCTTCCGCCTGGTCACTTACGAAGACCACATCGAAGGTGGCGTGCACATGGCCATGGTCATGGGCGACATCCGCCGCGACCAGCCGACCCTGGTGCGGGTGCATGTGATCGACCCGCTGCGCGACCTGGTGGGCGCCGAATACGCCGGCCCGGCCAACTGGACGCTATGGGCGGCGCTGCAGAAGGTGGCCGAGGAAGGCACCGGCGTGGTGGTGATCCTGGCCAACCATGAATCCTCCCAGGCCCTGCTCGAACGCGTGCCGCAGCTGACCCAGCCGGTACGGCCTTATCAACGCGGGCAGTCGAAGGTGTATTCAGAGGTCGGTACCGGGGCGCAGATTCTGCAGGACCTTGGCGTGGGCAAGCTGCGTCACCTGGGGCCACCGCTGAAGTATGCGGGCCTGGCGGGGTATGAGCTGGAAGTGGTGCAGAGCATTCCGTTCGAGCCCGGGATAGTTGGCTGAGAACACATAAGCAACTGATTTAGCAGGCCCCTGTGGGAGCGGGTTTACCCGCGAATGCGTCGGTGGCATCACCATTGTATTCGCGGGTGAACCCGCTCCCACAGGGCCCGCGGTATTTCCGAGAAGACGGAGTGATGGCCGGTCGCCGCATACCTCTTGCGAAAAACTTGGAATACCATAATATGATATCCCGTAGACCTTGAATCTGCTGGCCAGTACCTACAATCAAAAACGGCCACCAAGCACTTTGTTTTAGCTGCTCCCCGAATACTGTTGGCGGGCGCACCACAAGCCCGCCTCGAATAACAAAAGCAACGAGGGCGTAACCATGCTGTTGAGCAAACGTGTAACCGCAGTGCTGTCCGCCAGCCTGCTGACCCTGGCATGTCAGGCCACCCAGGCCGCCGAAAGTCTCAATTTCGTCAGCTGGGGCGGTACCACCCAAGACGCCCAGAAAGAAGCGTGGGCCGTACCCTTCACCAAAGCCACCGAGATCAAAGTCGTCCAGGACGGCCCCACCGACTACGGCAAGCTCAAGGCCATGGTCGAAAGCGGCAACGTGCAGTGGGACGTGGTCGACGTCGAAGCCGACTTTGCCCTGCGCGCGGCCAGTGAAGGCCTGCTCGAACCCCTCGACTTCAACCAGATCAAGCGCGACCAGATCGACCCGCGCTTCGTCTCCGACCATGGCGTCGGCTCGTTCTTCTTCTCCTTCGTGCTCGGCTACAACGAAGGCAAGCTCGGTGCCAACAAGCCAGTGGACTGGACCGCGCTGTTCGACACCAAGACCTATCCCGGCAAGCGCGCCCTGTACAAATGGCCCAGCCCCGGCGTACTGGAACTGGCCCTGCTGGCCGACGGCGTAACCCCCGACAAGCTGTACCCACTGGACCTGGACCGCGCCTTCAAGAAGCTCGACACCATCAAGAAAGACATCGTCTGGTGGGGCGGTGGTGCCCAGTCGCAACAACTGCTGGCCTCGGGTGAAGCCTCGCTCGGCCAGTTCTGGAACGGCCGCGTCTACGCCCTGCAGCAAGACGGTGCACCAGTGGGTGTGAGCTGGAAGCAGAACCTGGTCATGGCCGACTTCCTGGTCATCCCCAAAGGCGCCAAGAACAAGGACGCGGCCATGAAGTTCCTGGCCAACGCCAGCAGCGCCGAAGGCCAGGCCGAATTCGCCAACAAGACCGCCTACGCGCCGGTGAACGTCGACAGCGTGGCCAAGCTCGACAAGGACCTGGCGCCAAACCTGCCAACCGCCTACGCCCAGGACCAGGTCACCCTCGACTTCGCCTACTGGGCCAAGAACGGCCAGGCCATCGCGGCCCGCTGGAATGAGTGGTTGGTCAAATGAAAGTCGCCATCAACGCCCTGCATAACGCGCAAGGTGCCCCCACCGGCGCCGGCGCCCCGGGAACGGCCCCCCGCCGTACAAGCCTGAGCCAACGCTGGAAAGGCAGCCGCAACCTGCTGCCAGCCCTGCTGTTCCTTGGCCTGTTCTTCTTCGCCCCGCTGGTCGGCCTGTTGCTGCGCGGGGTGCTGGAGCCAACACCGGGGCTGGGCAACTACGAGCAACTGTTCGCCAACTCGGCCTACGCCAGGGTGCTGTTCAACACCTTCTCGGTGGCCGGCGTGGTCACCCTGATCAGTGTGCTGCTGGGCTTCCCGCTGGCCTGGGCGATCACCCTGGTACCCAAGGGCTGGGGCCGCTGGTTGCTGAACATCGTGCTGCTGTCGATGTGGACCAGCCTGCTGGCGCGCACCTACTCGTGGCTGGTGCTGCTGCAGAGCTCGGGGGTGATCAACAAGGCGTTGATGGCCATGGGTATCATCGATACCCCGCTGGAAATGGTGCATAACCTGACCGGCGTGGTGATCGGCATGAGCTACATCATGATCCCGTTCATCGTGCTGCCGCTGCAGGCGACCATGCACGCCATCGACCCGATGGTGCTGCAGGCCGGCTCGATCTGTGGCGCCAGCCCATGGACCAATTTCTGGAAGGTATTCCTGCCGCTGTGCCGCTCGGGGCTGTTCTCCGGGGCGCTGATGGTGTTCGTGATGTCGCTCGGTTACTACGTCACCCCGGCCCTGCTCGGCGGTGCGCAGAACATGATGCTGCCCGAATTCATCATCCAGCAGGTGCAGTCGTTCCTCAACTGGGGCCTGGCCAGCGCCGCCGCCGCACTGCTGGTGGTGATCACGTTGGTGCTCTTCTACCTGTACCTGAAGCTGCAGCCGGAATCCCCGGTTGGCAACGCGAGGTAAACCGCCATGCTCCTGTCTCCCAATGCCATGGGCCGCCCGCTGCGTACGGGCCTGTACCTGACCACCGGGGTCATCGCGGCCTTCCTGCTGCTGCCGGTGGTGTTCATCGTGTTGCTGTCGTTTGGCTCATCGCAGTGGCTGGTGTTTCCGCCACCGGGCTGGACCTTCAAGTGGTACGGCCAGTTCTTCTCCAACCCGGAGTGGATGGACGCCGCGCTGGCCAGCCTGAAAGTGGCCGTACTGACCACCATCGCCGCCGTGCTGCTGGGCTTGCCCACCGCGTTCGCCCTGGTACGTGGCCGTTTCCCGGGCCGCGAGCTGCTGTATGGGCTGTTCACCATGCCGATGATCGTGCCGCTGGTGATCATCGCCGTGGCGGTGTACGCGCTGTTCCTCAAGCTCGGCTACACCGGCACGCTGTTCGCCTTCGTGGTCAGCCACGTGATCGTCGCCCTGCCCTTCACCATCATCTCGATCATCAACTCGCTGAAGCTGTTCGACCAGTCGATCGAGGATGCTGCAGTGATCTGCGGTGCCTCGCGCCTGCAGGCGATTTTCAAGGTCACCTTCCCGGCGATTCGCCCGGGCATGATCGCCGGTGGCTTGTTCGCCTTCCTGGTGTCGTGGGATGAAGTGGTGCTGAGCGTGATGATGGCCAGCCCCGACCTGCAGACCCTGCCGGTGAAGATGTGGACCACCCTGCGCCAGGACCTGAGCCCGGTCATTGCCGTGGCCTCGACCCTGCTGATCGGCCTGTCGCTGCTTGTGATGTTCATTGCCGCCGCCTTGCGCCGGCGCACCGAAGCCAACGCCTGAGCGCACGGAGAAAACAACAATGAGTGCAGTGATCAAAGACAACGCGCAGAACAAGACCCTGGTCAGCCTGCGTGGCCTGAACAAGCACTACGGCGACTTCACCGCCGTGGACAACCTCGACCTGGAAATCCAGGACGGCGAGTTCCTGACCTTCCTCGGCTCCAGCGGCTCGGGCAAGTCCACTACCCTGTCGATGCTGGCCGGCTTCGAAACGCCCAGCAGCGGCGAGATCCTGGTCGATGGCCAGTCGCTGGTCAACGTGCCGCCGCACAAGCGCGACATCGGCATGGTGTTCCAGCGTTACTCGCTGTTCCCGCACCTGAACGTGCGCGACAACATTGGCTTCCCCCTGGCCATCCGCAAACTGGGCGCCGCCGAGACCAACAAGCGGGTCGACGCCATGCTCAAGCTGGTGCAGTTGGAGAAGTTCGCCCATCGCAAGCCGTCGCAGATGTCCGGTGGCCAGCAGCAGCGCGTGGCGATTGCCCGGGCGCTGGTGTACGAGCCACGCATCCTGCTGATGGACGAACCGCTCGGCGCACTGGACAAGAAACTGCGCGAAGACCTGCAGGACGAACTGCGCCAGTTGCATCGGCGGCTGGGCATTACCATTGTCTACGTCACCCACGACCAGGAAGAAGCCATGCGCCTTTCGCAGCGCATCGCCATCTTCAGCCACGGCAAGATCGTCGGCCTTGGCACCGGTTACGACCTGTACCAGAACCCGCCGAATGCCTTCGTGGCTTCGTTCCTGGGCAACTCCAACTTCCTGCGGATCAAGGCCAGCAGCAATGGCGCGGGCAGCTTCGAGGGCCAGCCGGTGGCCATCCGCCTGACCCCGGGCCTGGCCGCCTCGCAGGATGCGCTGATCATGGTGCGCCCGGAAAAGGCCCTGGCCCTGACCGCCGAACAGGCCGCGCGCGAGCCGCTGCCGGCGGGCTGGAACGAGGTCAGTGCCAAGGTTGGCGAAGTGTTGTTCCTGGGTGAGAGCCAGACCTGCCATGTGGTGACCGCGGGTGGTACCGAGCTGACGGTGAAGGCATTGTCGGCCGCGGGAATGCCGATGCAGCCGGGCGATACCGTGAAAGTGCGTTGGGCGGTGGCTGATGCATGCATCTATACCGAGTGGGCCGAGAGTGACCTGAGCAAATCCGCCGGGGCGCATTGAGATTGCCGGGGCCGCTTTGCGGCCCATCGCCGGCAAGCCAGCTCCCACCTAGACCGCATCGACCTCAAGCCATGCGCTATCCCTGTGGGAGCTGGCTTGCCGGCGATGGGCTGCGAAGCAGCCCCAGTAACGCTAACTGACAGACATCAGAAAGGGCCGCCTACGGACTGTCACATTATCATCACGCCACTGTCGTAATCTGCCGGCCAACTCTATGCCATAGGGCCACCCGGCATGCCCCGCCTGCTTGTCTTGCTGCTCATCCTGCTACCGCTAGCGACCCCGGCCGAGCCCGCGTACTTGCGTGCGCAAGGCTCGAACACCATTGGCGCGGCCTTGCTGCCGGCACTGGTACAGGGGCAATTGCGCGCGCAGCAAGCCAGCGCGATCGAACAACAACCGGGCAAGCAGCCTAACGAGACGGTGATCACCGCGCGCGACATACATGGGCAGCCCGTGCGCGTCGACATCGCCGCCCACGGCTCCAGCACCGGCTTCGTCGCCCTCGGTCGGGGCGAGGCCGACCTGGCCGCCGCCTCGCGGCCGATCAACGACAGCGAAGTGCGCCAGCTGCGGGCCCTGGGCGACCTGCGCGCTGCTGCCGCCGAGCAAGTCATCGGCCTGGATGGCGTCGCGGTCATCGTCCATCCCGACAACCCACTGCCGCAACTCACTACAGGGCAATTGGCGCAGATTTTCTCCGGCCAGATCCAGCGCTGGGAGCAATTGGGCGTTGCCAGCGGGGCCATTCACCTGTACGCCCGTGATGACCGCTCCGGCACCTACGAAACCTTCAAGGCACTGGTGCTGGAACCGCAGCACAGCGAACTGTCGGCCAAGGCCCAGCGTTTCGAGTCCAGTGACGAACTGGCCGCGCGGGTGGGCGCCGACCGCCAGGCCATCGGTTTCAGCAGCCTGGCCGCGGTACACGGGGCCAAGGTGCTGGCGGTGGCCGAAGGCGACGCACCAGCCATGCTGCCGGAGCGCGCACTGGTGGCCAGCGAGGACTACCCGTTGTCACGGCGCCTGTATTTCTACCTACCGGCCAATCCCAAGCCCCAGGCCAGGGCCTTGGCCGATTTTGCCCAGAGCCCGGCCGGCCAGGCGATCGTCGCCCAGCAGGGCTTCGTTTCGCAGCAGGTCAAAGCCCAGCCTGTCCCGCCCCAGGCCGACATGCCGCCGCGTTATCGCACCCTGGCCCAGCAGGCACAGCGGTTGAGCGTGAACTTCCGCTTCCAGGAAGGCAGCGCCAGCCTCGACAACAAGGCCCTGCGCGATGTACAGCGGGTGGCCGAGTACCTGCGCCAGGCCGACAAGTTGCGAAGCAAGGCGGTACTGGTGGGCTTTGGCGACCCCAAGGAAACACCCGGGCGCGCCGCCCTGCTCTCGCGCCTGCGCGCCCAGGCGGTGCGCCGCGAGCTGGCGCGCGACGGGGTCGAGGTGCTGGAGGTGATGGGAATGGGCGATGAACTGCCGGTGGCCGGGAATGAGCTGGAACAAGGACGGCTGCGTAACCGGCGAGTAGAGGTGTGGGTGTACTGACTTCTGTAGGAGATCGCCCAGCCCATAGGGCTGGGTCATCTCCCAATAAAGAACAGCAGCCTCAGAAGTTGTAACGTGTAGTCAGCATGAAATTACGCGGGTCGCCATAGAAGCCGCCGTTGTAGAAGCCCAGGTTGCTGTAGTAACGCTTGTCGGTCAGGTTGTTGCCATTGAGTGTCACCGACAGCTGCTCGGTCACCTGGTACCTGGCCATGGCATCCAGGGTCAGGTAGCTGGCCTGGGTGTGCCGGTAGTCGTCGGCGTCGGTGGCCGGGTTGTAAAGGTCCTTCCACACCTTGCTCTGCCAATTGGCCGAGCCGCCCACGGTAAGCTTGTTCCAGGCACCCGGCAGGCGGTAGGTGGTCGACAGGCGCAGCAGGTTCTCAGGCTCGATGGTGGCGATCTTTTCACCATCGCCATCCTTGGTGATGCGATGGGTGAAACCACCCTGAACATGCCAGTCGGGCGTCAGTTCACCCGCCACTTCCAGCTCGAAACCGCGGGTCTTGGCGCCCTGTACGGCGCGATAGATCGAGGTGTTGCTGGCCGCGTCGAAGCCGACCAGCTCAGGCAGGTTGTCCTGGCGCACTTCGAACAACGCCAGGCTGGCGTTCAGGCGGCCGTCGTAGAACGCGCTCTTGAGTCCGACCTCATAGGCATCGCCCTCCTCCGGCTCGATCATCTTGCCATTGATGTCTTCCTCGCTTTCATGTGGCTTGAAGATGCTGGTGTAGCTGCCATACACCGACCAGTTGTCGTTCAGGTCATAGACCACCCCGGCATAGGGCACCACCACGCCGTTCTCTTCCAGGTCCTGGGTCTTGCTGCGCTGGCCAGTGGCAGTGTCCAGACGGGTGCTGTCGAGCTGCCAGTTGGACAAGCGGCTGCCCACGATCAGCGAAAGGTTGTCGGTAGGTTTGAAGCGCCCGGTCAGGTATGCGGCGCTCTCCTGCAGGCGGGTATCGACCTTGCTGCTGGGGCGGCCCCAGTCCGGCTCGGGGAAGTTGCCATCCCATTGGAAGATGTTCGGCGCACTGCCGAAGAAGAACGGCCAGTTGTCCTCGTGGGCACGAATGTCACGATGGGACACACCCAGCACCAGTTCATGCTCGCGCCCCAACAACTGGAACGGCCCGTTGGCATACAGGTCGTAGGCGTTCTGGTCGGTCTTGTAACGGTAGCGCCCCAGCCACACGCCCATGCCGCTGCCATCGACCGGGTTGGGGTTGCCGCTGGCGGCCGAACCGAGGGTTATCGGCGCATCGGTTTCAGTACGGCTGGCCGAGGCCTTGATCGACCAGTCGTTGGCCAGGCGCTGTTCCAGGGTCACGAAAAGGTTGTCGTTGGTGTTGTCCCACTGGCTCCACTTGGTAGCCGGGTTGAACGAGCGCGGCATGCTGAAACCGCTACCGGTGCTGTCGACCAGGGCCGTGGAGGGGCCCCAGGACGAGCCCTCGGGGCGGTTGGTCTGACGGCTGAGGCCAACGCTGAGCAATGTATCGTCTGAGAGGTCGGCTTCGACGATGCCGTACATCACTTGCTTCTTCTCGGACAGGTTGTCCATGAACGACTGGCCGTCCTCATAAGCGGTGACGAAGCGGCCACGCACGTTGCCCTCGGGTGTAAGGGCACCGCCGATGTCGAATTCACCACGGTAGGTATCCCAACTACCAGCGCCCAGGGATACGTAACCGGAAAGTTCGCGGGTGGGCCGCTTGCGCACCAGGTTCACCGTTGCCGATGGGCTACCGAAGCCGCTGAGCAGGCCAGTGGCGCCACGCAGCACCTCGACGCGGTCATAGATGACCATGTCGGTCTGGTCGATGCCATTGCCGAAGCGAAACGCCGCAGGGATGCCATCGATCTGGAAGTTGTCGATCTCGAAACCGCGCGCCTGGAAGCTGGCGCGGTTGCTGTCGAGCTTGGTCACCGTAACGCCCGGGGTCTTGGCCAGTACGTCACTGATGCTGGTGAGGTTCTGGTCGTCCATCTGCTGGCGGGTGATCACGCTCACCGACTGGGGCGTTTCACGCGGCGACAAGGCCATGCGCGTGGCAGTGCGGGTGGCACCAGTGGTATAGGAATGCGTGCCCTCGGTCGTCTCCCCCAGAGCAGTATCGGTAATGGCCGTGGCCCCCAGCTCCAGGGTGCCCTTGCCATTGGCTTCTTCGGCCCAGACGATGCCTCCCGGTACGGCAAGGCTCGCCGCCAGAATGGCCAATGCCAGCGGCTGGCGCCGCAGGCGGACGTTGGAGGCGATCCCTGCCCCGTGTACCGTCTCCAGAGAATGGTGCTGTTGCACGCTTGATGCCCCTTTTGGTCTGTCAGTACGTTGGGGGCTAATCATCGGTATTGTTGTTATTGGCTGTTGCCACGCCGCTGGCGTACTGCTCTGCGGCAGCGCGCGCATCTTAATATCGACTGCCAATCGTTTACAATTGAAAACAATTCGCAATGAGATATTGCATGCAAAGAAATGTAACAGCTCGCCATTCGGCATCACCGGCAAACGGGTCTAGGCTCAAGCCCATGTGATACCGGGCCCCTCTGACGGCTACCAGGCCGCCATGTCGGATCACTGTTGCCATGCAACGTCGACATTCAAGGAGGGGCTCATGACAGCTCTACAGACATTCCTCACCACCCCGTTCCTCGGTACCAGTGCCTGGTTGTGGCTGTTGTTCATGGCCATCGTCATCGGGTTGCTGGTGCTCGACCTGGGCGTGCTGCATCGCCACGACCGGGAAATCGAAATGCGCGAAAGCCTGCTGCTGTACTCGGGCTACTTCAGCGTCGGCGTGCTGTTCGGGGCCGGCGTCTGGTACCAATTGGGCGCGCAGTCGGCACTGGAGTTCTACACCGGTTTCCTGGTCGAGCAGTCGCTGTCGATGGACAACGTGTTCGTCATGGCGATGATCTTCAGCTACTTTGCCATCCCCCGCCGCTACCAGCACCGCGTGTTGTTCTGGGGCATCCTGGGGGTGGTGTTCCTGCGGGCGATCATGATCGGCGTGGGCGCGGCGCTGGTGCAAAACTTCGCCTGGGTACTGTATATCTTCGGTGCCTTCCTGCTGTTTACCGGGGTGAAGATGGCGCTGTCGAAGGAAGACAGCCGCCCGGACCTGGCCAACAACCCCATACTGAAGTTCGTGCGCCGGCACATGCGGGTCACCGACCAGATCCACGGCTCGCATTTCTTCGTGCGCCAGACCCCAGCCGGGCACAGCAAGGCGCTGCGCTATGCCACCCCATTATTCATGGCGCTGGTGCTGATCGAACTGGCCGACCTGGTGTTCGCCGTCGACAGCGTGCCGGCAATCTTCGCCATCACCCAGGACCCGTTCATCGTCTATACCTCGAACATCTTCGCCATCCTCGGGTTGCGCTCGCTGTATTTTGCGCTGGCGGCGTTGATGCACCGGTTCGTTTACCTCAAGTATGCGTTGGCGATGGTGTTGATCTTCATTGGTTGCAAGATCTTCTATCACGGCATGGTGGGCAAGGTGCCGGCGTTGTTGTCGCTGGGGGTGACGTTCGGGTTGTTGCTGGGTGGGGTGGTGGTTTCGTTGCTGAAGACACGGGGGGAGGCGGAGATTCAACCCAAAAAGCCTGCGAATGCCGGTGGTGAATTTAGCAATAAAAAGGAAGACCCGCAGATGCGGGTCTGAGGTTACGAATCTGAGCGAAAATCATTTCTTTATAATGAAATAACCCACCGCCGCCCAGACTGATGAGATCAGGATCAGCCAAAGAGCTGCCCCTAATTTTCGCCTCAACTTGGGCGGAAACCTTTCAAGTTCCGCCTCGTCCAACCATCCCAAGCGCAAATGAAGCCAAGGAAATGTAACCAACGCGCTTACCGTGCTCATCAGTAAACATCGAGACCTCAGATTCCCTCCGCCCCATACGGGCTTCATCTGTTCCAGGTAGGGATTACTGGTAATCGCTGAAAGAGCGATATCAAAATCCTTCGACAGCGCTATCTGTACATTCATAGCAATACCGACAAGGCCGATGATGAAGGGCGCAACTAAGAAAGCTATTTGCAAGTATGGCGACCAGCTATCAAAGTCAATCATCCACCACCTCATAAATCATTTCACCCACCTTCTCGCCAGCTGCGCCAATACCAATAGAGCCTGCCGCAGACCCGGCGCCAACCAGGACAATCCCGCATACGGGAACACCAAGGCCGCCGGTACCCACCGCGAAAACACCGCATAGCGCCGTAGCGGCAGCACCTGCGATGTAACCTCCCACCATTCCTCCTCCTAAGCCACCAGCGAAACTACCCGTTTCGGTGAATCGGACTTTCCGGCAGTCTTCAGTTTCACCTGCACCACAGACCTCCTGCACTTTCAGATAAGATGACGTACCCCCCAGCCCAATTGCAGCATACCCGCCATACTCAAGGTACTTGCTAAGCCGCGCCACCTTGTCCAGATGCGTCACATACCCCGGAATCTGCCCCGGTCCACCCGCCTTCGACCAATGATGCACGAGGCTCTTGGTCGAAATATTCAAGCTCTTCTTCAGCCGCTCGTAGCTCCCCAGGTTCAACTGTTTGTTAAGAAATGCCGCTTTCAACTGACCGTCAAGCTGCTGCAGAAGCTGTCGCCGTTCAGCGAAGAAGCTGGGGCTGTTCAAGTGACCATGGCGCATGAACTCGCGCTGATGCAGTTGCTCGATACTGGTCAACGTATTGCCGACCTGTTTTAAACCTTGATCCAGCATATCCTTACCCACGCCCATGGACTGGCTGGCGTTGCTGAGCAAGCCGGCGATCTCGGCCTGGTGCTGCATCATGAAATCCGCTTCGGCGAAATCGAGCACTTCCAGTGCGCGCCGTGCGTGCTGCGCCGCAGCCATCAGTTGCCCCTCTTCGCGTGTACAGGCATCGCCGTTATCAGGATCACCGATAACGAAGATCTCCCCTGCTTTGAACCCTAGTGCAAACGTCGGGTTAAGCCGTTGTAACCGGGAAATCGGCAAAGTGGCATCGTGCTCGGCCAATTGCAGCAGCACCTGGGCGAACGACATGCGCCGGGGAACGATGTAGAACCCAGGTTCCAACGTACCAGGCAGAGCACTCATTACAGGTTGGGAGAAGCGTTCGGGGGACACAGCAGCTGCCACCGGTTCGGCAAAGCTGGCATTCGCACGCTCAATTGACCGCCTGGACGGCGGGGCCTCATGCAACGGAGCGACCACCCGGTTACTGCCCGGCGAACAGTCACAGACCACCAGCGCACCGTCCATGGCCACCCGCCGGTCACCGGAAATAAAGTGATCCACACCTTCGGCGACTGTTCCCACCTGCCCACAAAGGGGGCATGGCGTGGTCTGGTCGCCTTCGCGGAGCACCATTCGGCCTTCGTCTAGATATCCGGCCCCTGTCGCAATACAGACAGCACCCGTTGTGGTGACATCACCATCTACTGCCTGACCTTTTCCCGCTAGATTGGCGCGCATCTACAAGCTCCCTGTACATGGTTCAGGTCTGGAAACCTAACACCAGCAGAGAGACTTCAAGTGCCTGTAATCAAAAATCAGAAGTTTCCTACAAACTAGCCAAGCTTACCGTCCCAGGGATCTTCTACAGATTTTTCTTAATGGCTCAAGTGAACTTTCCTACATCACAAGCCCTGCTCATCTGGTTGTTATTCTTCAGTCCGCTTCGTCAGCATGCATGCTTTCCGCACAAGGGGTGCACCATGCAAAAACTACCTATTCCTGAACTTACAAAATTACGTATCAACCGCAAGCTAATTGCCGCCGTTGCCATCCCAATCCTTGCTGCCGGCACCCTGGCAGTAATTTTCAACGAAGTGTTCTTCTATAATGAGGCCGGCCAGATGACCCACGTACGCACGATCTTCGGTGAGGAGAAAGTGGTCGAGGACGTTGGCTACGCAACCAAGTGGTTCGGCCGCAGTACAGCCTGGCGCCGTACCATCGGCGTCCAGTCGTCCTTGCGGATGGACAACCCGGAGGACACACGGGGTGGGCACCCTTCGATCACGCTGGAAAACCTGCCTATCGTTTTCCTGGGCAACGTCGATGCCAAGGCCGAATTCAGTACCCAGTTTCGCCTGCCTTCAGGCGAGGCGTTCTTGAAGATTGCCCAGGAGTACCGCACACCCGACAACTTCCTGCAGCGGGCACTGCTACCCGCGGTCAAGGAAACGCTACAGGCCACGGCCTCGCTGATGAGCGCCGACGACTACTACGCCGGCAATCGCAGCCATTTCGGTGCCGAGTTCGAGAACCAGCTGCGCAACGGCCTGTACCTGACCAGCCGCAAGGAAATACGCGTGCAACGCGACAACCATCCAGCCCAGACCGCGATTCTGCAAGCTGGCACTGAACAGGGCAGTTTTGGCGACAACAGCGCAACGCGTTTCATCATTGAAAAGAAGCTGGACAAAAACGGCCAAGAGCTGCGCAAACAGCAGCAATTCCGCCTGTTTGGCGTTGAGGTTGTCGACGCCCGCGTCACCCATATCGACCCCAACCCGCAGTACCAGCAGCGCATGGTTCGGGTGCAACAGGCGTTGGCGGAATTGGCCGTGGCCCGGCAGAACCGGTTAAAGGAGGAAGAAGAGAAGGAGCTGGTTTCCGCTCGCGGCGCCAAGGACGTCGAGGCCAAGCGCCAGGAGAGCCTGCGCCAGCAGATCGAACGTACTACCGAAGCCGAGACCGAGAAACAGCTCACGCTGATCAACGCCGAACGGGAAAAGCGGCGTGCCGAGATCGACAAGCAAACGGCCGAGTTGCTGCGGGACAAGGCCCGTGTGAATGCCGAAGCCACCAAGATCACTGCCGATGCCGAAGCTTACGCCCGCGAGGCCTCGATCAAGGCGGATGGCGCCTTGCAAACCAAACTCGACGCGCTGGTGCAGATCAACCGAGCCTGGGCGGAGGCTGCTGCACGCGCGCCGGTGCCGAGCGTGATGATGGGAGGTGCCGAAGCAGGCGTTGGCAGGCAGGATGAAATCAGCAGGCTCATGAGCGTACTGGCGACGAAGGCTGCCAAAGACCTGGTGGTGGACCTGAAGACGCAGTAAACCTTGAAGGGCCTCATTCGCGGGTAAACCCGCCCCCACAGAACTGCACATAACTCATTGATTTAGCAGGGTCCCTGTGGGAGCGGGCGTGCCCGCGAACACCGGCGCAGCCGGTGCCATTCACCGCGTTGGATTCTTCGCGGCGGTTCGACGCCTCGACACGCCCGCTCCCACAGAGGCCGCGTCGCGCTAACGAATTGAGTTCTCTGCGCGACAGCGCAGCCCAAGGGCTGGGTCATCTCCCACAGAATTGCACATAACTCATTGAGTTAGCAGGGCAATGTGGGAGCGGCGGTGCGGCGATCCGATTCACCCGCGAAGAGGCCAGTGCCGGCTGACCAAATCACCGTCCGCTACGCATCATCTCCGCCGGCACATACTTGCCTATCTCATACTTGCCAATCGCCGCCCGGTGCACTTCATCTGGCCCGTCGGCCAGGCGCAGGGTACGCTGCATGGCGTACATGTAGGCCAGCGGGAAGTCGCCGCTCACCCCTGCTCCGCCATGCATCTGGATCGCCCGGTCGATCACCTTCAGCGCCACGTTCGGCGCCACCACCTTGATCTGCGCGATCTCGCTACGGGCCACCTTGTTGCCGACCGTGTCCATCATGTACGCCGCTTTCAGCGTCAGCAGCCGAGCCATGTCGATTTCCATGCGCGAGTCGGCAATCTTGTCGACGTTACCGCCCAGGCGCGCCAGTGGCCGGCCGAACGCCGTGCGTTCCACCGAGCGCTTGCACATCAGTTCCAGCGCACGCTCGGCCATGCCGATCGAGCGCATGCAGTGGTGGATACGGCCCGGGCCAAGGCGCCCTTGGGCGATCTCGAAACCGCGGCCCTCGCCGAGGATCACGTTTTCGTAAGGCACCCGTACGTTCTCGAAGAGGACTTCGGCGTGGCCGTGGGGGGCATCGTCATAGCCGAACACCGGCAGTGGCCGGACGATCTTCACCCCGGGCGTATCGGTGGGCACCAGCACCATCGAATGCTGCTGGTGGCGTGGCCCCTGCGGATCGGACAGGCCCATGAAGATCATGACCTTGCAACGCGGGTCACAGGCGCCGGAGGTCCACCACTTGCGGCCGTTGATCACCCATTCGTCACCGTCACGCACGGCGGTGGCGGCCATGTTGGTGGCGTCCGAAGAGGCCACGTCCGGTTCGGTCATGGCGAATGCCGAGCGGATCTCGCCACGCAACAGCGGCTCCAGCCACTGACGTTTCTGCGCTTCGCTGCCATAGCGCACCAGCACTTCCATGTTGCCGGTGTCTGGCGCCGAGCAATTGAACGGTTCCGGCCCGAGCAGCGAGCGGCCCATGATTTCCGCCAGCGGGGCGTATTCCAGGTTGCTCAGCCCGGCGCCATATTCCGACTCGGGCAGAAACAGGTTCCACAACCCTTCGGCGCGGGCCTTGGCCTTGAGTTCTTCCATGATCGCGGTGGGCTGCCAGCGGTCGCCCTCGGCAACCTGGCGCTCGAACACCGCTTCGGCGGGGTAGACGTAGGCGTCCATGAACGCGGTGACACGCTCGCGCAGTGCCTGGACCTTGGGCGAATAGGCGAAATCCATCGGGGCTACCTTCACGGTTCGGAGTACATGGAGCAGAGCCTAGAGCAGCATTGCCCGATCCACCTAGTCTATTTTCCACGTGTATAAACATTCATAACCGATATATGATCGACCGATAATTCCAACAAAGAGCGGCGCCCATGAACCTCAGCAAGGTCGACCTCAACCTGTTCATCGTGTTCGATGCGATCTACACCGAAGCCAACCTGACCCGCGCCGGGCAGATCGTCGGCATTACCCAGCCAGCAGTGTCCAACGCCCTTTCGCGGCTGCGCGAAACCTTCAACGACCCACTGTTCGTGCGCACCGCACAGGGCATGGTGCCTACGCCCATGGCGCAGAACATCATCGGCCCGGTGCGCAATGCCCTAGCGTTGTTGCGCACATCGGTGCAGGAAAGCCGCATCTTCAACCCGCAACAGGCCAACAAGACCTTCCGCATCAGCATGACCGACCTGACCGAAGCGGTAATCTTGCCGCCTCTGTTCCAGCGCCTGCGCCGCCTGGCGCCGGCTGTGCTGATCGAGAGCTTCCTGTGCAAGCGCCGCGAAACCACCAAGGAACTCGCCGCCGGCCGCCTGGACTTCGCCATCGACGCGCCGTTGAACACCGACCCGCAGGTGCGCCACGTCAAACTGATGCAAGACCGCTATGTCTGCGCCCTGCGCCAAGGCCACCCGCTGGCCGACAGCAAGCTGACTATCGACAGCTACCTGGGCATGACCCACATCCATATTTCCAGCCGCCGCAACGGCTTGGGCTATGTCGACCTGGCGTTGGGCAAGATGGGCGTGCAGCGCAAGGTCGCCCTGCGCTCGCAGCATTACCTGATGGCTTCGCAAGTGCTGCAACAGACCGACATGGCGATGACCGTCCCCGAACGTTTCGCCCGTCGTCATCAACTGCGTTACCACCCACTGCCAGTGGAAGTGCCCGCGCTGGAAACGCACCTGTATTGGCATGAAAGCACCGACCAGGACCCGGCCAACCGCTGGATGCGCGAGCAGATCACCGAGTTGTGCGAGCGCGTGGTGGCCGAGGAAGAAAAGGCGCTGGAGCTGGCCTGAACACGCCAACGAGGGCTCTTTGGTGAGCCCTTCGTATAAAATAGAAAAAAATTCTATCCAGCCATAAATTTATAGAAATTATTCTTACAAAAATTGGGAAACGATCTACTGGAAGCGAAAAATATCTCTGAAACCGCGGGTACGCTTACTCCAACGATCGCCGATTTCACGGCGACAGACATGGACCCGCCCCAATGCCCAGCGCCCCGCTCTATTTCGATTACGCCGCCACCACCCCGGTCGACGACCGGGTCATCGAAACCATGCTCGCCTGCCTTGGCAGGCAGGCCAACTTTGGCAACCCGGCGTCCAGTGGCCATGCCTTCGGCCAAGCCGCCCGCGATGCGGTGGAACAGGCCCGCCAGCGAGTGGCCGAACGCGTGGGCGCGCAGGCCGAGGCACTGGTCTGGACCTCGGGCGCAACCGAGTCGAACAACCTGGCGCTCAAGGGTATTGCCCAAGGCATCGGCCAGCCTGGGCACTTGATCACCAGCCAGTTGGAACACAAGGCCGTGCTCGACACGGTGGCCGAACTGGAACGCCAAGGCTGGGCCGTCACCCGCCTGGCACCCGATAGCGCCGGCCTGATCCAGCCCGAGGCGGTGCAAGCGGCATTGCGCGCCGATACCCGCCTGGTGTCGCTGATGGCGGTCAACAATGAGCTGGGCACCATCACCGATTTTGCCGCGATTGGCGAACTCGTAAGTGCCCACGGCGCCCTGCTGCACGTGGATGCCGCCCAGGCCGTGGGCAAGCTGGCCATCGACCTGAATGCGATGGCCGTGGACCTGATGTCGTTCTCGGCGCACAAGGTGTATGGGCCCAAGGGCATCGGCGCGCTCTACGTTGGGCCGCGCGCCCGCGCGCTGATGCGTGCGCAGATCCACGGCGGCGGTCATGAGCAGGGCCTGCGTTCCGGCACCCTGGCAACCCACCAGATCGTCGGCATGGGCAGCGCCTTTGCCCTGGCCGGGCAGCCCGGCGACAGCGAACACCTGCGTCTCGAACAACTGGCCAGGCGCCTGCGGGAAGGCTTGCTGGCCCTGCCCGGTGTCACCCTCAATGGCTGTGCCACACAACGCATTCCCCATACGCTGAACCTGTGCATCGACAGCAAAGGTTTCAATAGCGCGGCACTGGCCAGTGAACTGGCATTGTCGACCACTTCGGCCTGCAATTCGGCAAGCAATGCAGCCTCGCATGTGTTGCTGGCGTTGGGGCTGGACGAGCGCCAGGCACGCAACAGCGTGCGCTTGAGTATCGGCCGTTTCAGCACCGAAGCTGAAGTAGACAAGGCGCTTGAAGTGTTCGGCCGGGTGCTGGCAGCGGCATCAGCAGCACTGTGGTAAACACGCGTTAGAACAAGCGGCTGTCCGGGGTTAAATACCTGGGCCGGCCTCATCGCCGGCAAGCCAGCTCCCACCTCGCCCGCATTGACCTCAAATCCTGCGCAATACCTGTGGGAGCTGGCTTGCCGGCGATGAGGCCGGCCCAGGCAATACAAGACAGCTGCTCCCACCTCTACTGCACAGGGCTTGAGGCCTATGCGGTAGAGGTGGGAGCGGCCTCGCGTCGCGATGGGCCGCAAAGCGGCCCCAGGATCTCACAGGAAAGTGAACACCTGCGAAGCTGGCAACCGCGACTTGTTCAAGCCAGCGTTGAAGTCCGTCTCACTGCGATACCCCAGGCAGAGAATCACCACACTTGTAAACCCACGCTCACGCAAGCCCAGTTCGGCATCGAGCACCTTGCTGTCAAAGCCCTCGATGGGTGTGGCATCCAGCCCGTGTGCCGCCGCGCCGAGCAAGGCTGTCCCCAACGCCAGGTAGGTCTGTTTCTCCATCCAGTGCTGCACATCCTTCTGGTCAAAACGATGCAGGTCCACATAATGCCGGCGGCTCTGGTTCTGCGCCGCACGCGCCTGCTCGTCACGGAAACGCCCATCGGCAGCCTCCTGATCGAGCACCGCATTCAGGTGCGCTTCGGTCATCTCGGTGCGGGTGCAGAACACGATCACGTGCGAGGCATCGAGGATCTTCGACGAGTTGTAGGCATAGCGCTCCATGGTGCTCTTGGCCACGCGGGCCTTGCCTTCGGCGCTGTCGGCGACGATGAAGTGCCAGGGCTGGGAGTTGACCGAGGACGGGCTATGGCGCAGTTGTTCGAGCAGGGCATCGACAGTGGCCTGGGGAATACGGCGCGAGGCATCGTAGGCTTTGGTGGTGTAGCGGCGCTTGGCCAGCGAGACGGTATCCATGCAACAACTCCAGAAATGAACAGTGGATTTGCCGCGCATCTTATCTTTCCAGCAAAAAAGAAAAACCGGCACAATACAGCAACACTTTCATCCCTGGAGTGAAAATGCTGCGCATCGCCGACCTCGAACTGTTCGCCCGAAGCAGCGTGCTGGGCAGCTTCACTGCCGCCGCCCATGAAGCAGGCTTGCTGCCGGGCCAGGTGGCTGCCGCGATCAAGCGCCTGGAGCGCGACCTGGATGTGCGCCTGTTCGCTCGTACCACCCGCAGCCTGCGCCTGACAGCCGAAGGGGAGCGCTACCTGCCCACCGCGCTGAATGTGCTGGAGAGCCTGCGCCAGGGTCAGCAGGACCTGCATGGCAACCCCAATACCCTGCGCGGCACCCTGCAGGTGTCGGCACCGTCCGACATGGGCCGCAACATGCTGCTGCCGTGGCTGAGTGCCTTTCGCCGCGAGCACCCGGCACTGCAGTTGCGCTTCTTCCTGTCCGACCAGATTGCCGACCTCAACCGCGACCCAGTGGATGTGGCCATCCGCTATGGCCTCAACCAGGACGCCAACTACATTGCCCTGCCGCTGGCCGACTGGAACCGCCGGGTGCTGGTCGCCTCACCTGACTATCTGGCCCGCCACGGCCACCCGCTCACCCCCGAGGCCCTGCAGCAGCACGCCTGCCTGCTGTACATGCAACACAGTCGGGTGTACGACAAGTGGCAGTTGGGCAACCGCACCGTGCAGGTGCGCGGGCCGCTGGTCAGTGATGACGCCGATGTCATCCGCCGCCTGGCCATTCAAGGCGAAGGCATCGTCTATAAATCATGGCTGGATGTCAGCGCCAACATTACCGCCGGTGAACTGGAGATCGTCCTGCCCGAATTCCTCGGCGAGCCTGCCCCGATCACCCTGGTTTGCCCGCATCGCAAGCAGCTCACACCTGCAGTGGCGCAATTGCATCTGTGGCTGCGCGAGCGCTTCGAAGCCCTGCGCAGCCGGGCACTGAGCAACGGCTGCACAATCGTTCCAGACTGAGCCGCGGCGTTACGCTAAGGTAGTCATTTACCCCACGGCACACGGCGATGAGCAACTGGATCGACTTCAAGCAAGACGCCGACACCGGCATCGAGTCGGTCCGGGCGCATTTTGTCGGGCATGCCTATGACCCGCACTGGCACGACAGCTTTCTGGTAGGCGTGACCGAACAGGGCGTGCAACAGTTCAATTGCCGGCGGGTGCGCCACCGCAGCACGCCGGGGCAGGTATTTTTGCTCGAACCCGGCGACATCCACGATGGCCTGGCGCCCACAGAAGAAGGCTTCACCTACTCGACGCTGTACCTCGAGCCCACGTGGCTCGACCAGCAACTGCGAGCGCTGTTCGAGCAGGCGCCGGGCGACAGCCTGCCCAGCTTTGCCGATACCTTGTGCCACGATGAACGCCTGGCGCGTGCCACCGCCCTCGCCTTCCGCGCTGTGCATGACCAGGACTTGCGGATCGTCCGGCAAACCGCCATGGACGACCTGCTCGCCTGCCTGACCCGCCACCTGCACTGGCGCCGGCGCATCAACCCCGACCCGCGCCTGCCGCTGACCGCGCAGCGCGCGCGTGACTACCTGCACGCCAACCTGGAGCGCGACATCGGCCTGGAAGACTTGGCCCAGGCCTGTGGCATCGACCGCTTTCGCCTGACCCGTGCGTTCAAGGCCGCTTTCGGCATTGCTCCGCATGCCTACCTGATCCAGTTGCGCCTGGCGCGGGCCCGGCGCCTGCTCGCCCACGGCCAAACGCCAGCCGAAGTGGCCATGGCCCTGGGCTTTGCCGACCAGAGCCACCTGGGGCGCTGGTTCCGCCGCGCCTACCGGTTGACCCCGGCCGACTACCGCAAGCGCTGCTCAAACCTTCCAGACTGAGTGCCTGCGGGCAGCGAGCATGGTGCTTCGATTAGTCCGGAGCCCTTGACCATGTCGCAGTCGTTGTTGCCCTTCATTCTGTTTGCCCTGGTATCCAGTATCAGCCCGGGGCCGACCAACCTGTTGATCCTGACCCATGGCGCCCGCCTGGGTCTGCGCGCGAGCCTGGCGCCGATCTTGGCGGCCTGTGGCGCGGCAGCGGCGATCGTACTGCTGGTTGGCCTGGGGCTGGGAGAATTGTTGTTGCGCCACCCTTTGGCCCAACAGCTGATGAGCTGGGCCGGGGTGCTGTGGCTGAGCTGGCTGGCGTGGAAGATGCTGCGCAGTGCCGCCGCCCCGCTGCAGGGGACCACGGCGCAAGGTTTCAGCGCATTCAGCGCCGCCTCATTGCAGGTGGTGAACCCCAAAGTGTGGTTGATGGCCGTGGCGGTGGTCGGGGTGTTTGCTGCGCCGTCATTGCCGGTGTGGCAGTTGGCGCTGGTGTTCTGGCTGGTCGCCCTGCCGTGCATGGCCGCGTGGGCGGTGCTTGGAGTGGGTAGCGCGCGCTGGTTGCAGGCACCGCAGTTGTTGCGGGTGTTCAACCAGATGTTGGCTGGGGTGTTGCTGGTGTCTGCGTGGACAGCAGTCCTGGTTTGATGTTGTGCTGCCAATACCGGCCTCTTCGCGGGTGAACCCGCTCCCACAGGGACTGCATCTATCTCAGGAATGATGCAGGACCTGTGGGAGCGGGTTCACCCGCGAAGAGGCCAGCACAGTCATTCAGGAATGCCCGGGTACCCCACCCAACGCCTCACGGAACCGCCGGGTGCTGGCCACAGCCAGCAGCAACCCGACCACCGCCACGCTACCGCCCACCAGGCCGATATCCGCAACATCCATCTGGCTGCTGACGATACTGCCCAGCAGCGCACCACCGCCAATACCAATGTTATAGATGCCCGAGAACAGTGCCATGGCCACGTCGGTAGCGTCAGACGCCAGCTTCAGGGTCTTGGACTGCAGCGACAGGCTGAAGCTGAGAATCGCCACGCCCCAGAACATGCTCAGCGCAGCGAACACATAGAAGTTGCCCGACAGCGGCAGCAGTAACAGCAGGCACGCCGCCAGCACCCCGATCGAGCCCACCAGGAAGCCATGCGGGAAGCGGTCGCTGTAACGGCTGAACAGCAACGAACCAAATACCCCGGCGCCGCCGAACAACAGCAGCAACAGCGTGGTGCGCTCACCACCAATCTGCGCCACGTGTAGGGCGAACGGCTCGATGTAGCTGTAGGCGGTGAACTGTGCAGTGATCACCAGCGTCACCAGCAAATAGGTAATGACCAGCGCCGGGCGCTTGAACAGGATCGGCAGGCTGCGCAGCGAACCGGAGTTCTGGCTGGGCAGCAGCGGCAGCGATTTCATCAAACACAGCATGGTGGCCAACGCCACCCCGGCAATGCTCAGGAAGGTGATGCGCCAGCCCAGCGCCTCGCCTACCACGCGGCCCAGCGGAATGCCCAGGACCATGGCCAGGGTAGTACCGGTGGCCAGCAGGCCCAACGCCTTGGCCTGTTGGCCAGGTGGCGCCACACGCACCGCCAGCGAGGCGGTGATGGCCCAGAACACCGCATGCGCCAGGGCAATACCGATACGGCTGACCAGCAACATGGCAAAGCTCTGCGACAACCACGACAGCAAGTGACTGACGATGAACACCAGGAACACGAACAGCAACAAGCGCCGCCGTTCGATGTTGCGGGTGAGCAGCATCATCGGCAGCGATGCCAGCGCCACCACCCAGGCGTAGATGGTCAGCATCAGGCCGACCTGGGCGGTGCCCATGTCGAAGCTGCGGCCAATGTCGCTGAGCAACGCCACCGGGACGAACTCGGTGGTGTTGAAGATGAAGGCCGCCAGGGCCAGGGCTATGACGCTCAGCCAACTGCCGCTGCCTGCCGTGGGCGGCAGGTCGGTGGGTATGGGTCCGTTCATGGGGGAAAACCGGTTCTCCGCAGACAAGGCAACAGGGCACACGCCAGCCACCCGCTCTCAGGGGTGTCGACGCACGCGTTGTTATTGGAAGGAATGCCCGGCATGGTACGCGTCAAGCCGGGGCCTCACAACCGCAAGGCGGGCAGAAGGAGTACCATGCGCGCTTTGTGTGAAACGCGTGTGCAACGAGGAGCCCGATCCGCTCATGGACAAGCAGCACCCCCAGCAGCAGTGGCAGCAGGCAGTCATCGCCTATGCCCAGGCCGTCAACGACTACGTCGCGCAGGGCTGCGCACAAGGCTGGGACAATCTCGAAGAGCCGCAGGCAGCGGCCACCGAGCACCTGCTCGAAGCCTGGCTGGAAGCCCTGCAGGCGGCCAACCGCCCTGGCGTCGACGACCAGCAGCGCCAGGCCTTTCGGGAGGCCTGGCCGCCTGCCCATCAGCCCTTGCTGCCGTTGCTCGATGAACACGGCCAAGGTATAGGCAACCTCCTGCTGCTGGACGACGGCAGCCTGCTGGCTCGCATCGGCATGCCGTACGACAAAGGCCAGGTGGTGCGTATCGACCGGCATGGGGTAACCCCGGTGATAGGTATCGAACACTTCGGCCGCTGCCCGGCCCGCCGCTACTTCGCCCTGGCCAATGCCGAGGGCGTGCGCGTGACGGATGGCTGGGGCGGCCCACAGGTGCTGCGCCTGGCGTGGCCCACGGGGCTGGAGGGGTTGCCGCCGGGTTACCCGTTCGAGCCGTTCGACCTGCCGCCCACGCCTACCACGCTGATTCCCTTTCCGGATGGCCAGCGGGTGCTGCTGGTAAGCGCCGAAGGCATCTTCCTGCTGACCACCCAAGGTGCGACCCGCCTGCTGCCGCGCCAGGCACGGGTGCTCGACGAACTGGCCGAAGGCATCGACCCGGACGACATCAACCTGGGGCTGAGCATGGAGCACGACGCGGTGTCGGCGGATGGCCGGTTGATCGTGGTGGGCGAACAAGGCAGCCGTCACCTGGTGCTGGACGACCAGCTCAGGCCGGTGGCCGAAATCGGCCCAGGCAGTGAGTATCCGCACTTCGTGCTGTTCAACCGCGCAGGTGACCAGTTGCTGCTCAATGCCTGCCACTTCTACAGCGGCGCCACGCTTGGGGTCAAGGTGGCTGATCTGCCGGGGCTGGATACCGACTACTACAGCCACGACCCGCGTACCCCGCTGGTGCAGGATGGCGCGCGGGTGTATGCCGGGGTGGCACGCGCAGGTGAATACATCGTCGGCGACGCCTATGGCTACCTGCGGGCGTTTGGCGAAGACGGCACGGAGCATTGGCAGCATTACCTGGGGTCGACCATCAGCGCACTGGATATCAGTGCCGACGGGCGCACACTGGTGGCGGCGAGTCATGCGGGGTTTGTTTCGGTGATTGCCCTGGATAGCGAGCGGCCGGCCTGGCAGATCGGCACCGGGGCGCATGGCGAAGTGCGGCGCTGGTTATTCTGGAAAGGCTGGGACAAGGCAATGGCCTGGTAGCAGGTCCAGCATCGGCGTGCCACTACCCGAGTAGCGGCCACTGCGCCAATGGCCAGTAGGCGCCTTTGCGCGACTCGTACAGGGTGAAATGGCGGGCACCGAGGTAGAACTCTGGCGCGCTGCTGGCCTCCGGCGGCTGGCCGCGGTAATCCCTGGACAGCGTCAGGTGCGGGCGATATTCGCGGTTGGCCACCTCCACCCCCAACGGCAGCAGCGCCTGCTGCAAGGCGTACACCAGTTGCAACAGCGCCGGGGGTGTATGCTGCGGCTCCAGCACCAGGGCGCTGGCCCGCTGCCACACCTGCAAACGGTCGAGCGCCAGCCGAAGCGCCACCGCTGGCAACGCCAACTGGTCGACCGCAGCGCAGATCGCAGGCACCTGGGGGGCATCCACATCCCCGAGAAACAATAGCGTTACATGGAAATTGGCGGCGGGCACCGGCTTGCCGCTGCGCAGGTTCAGGCTACGTCGCCACTGGGCCAGGGCACGGCGCTGGGCATCGCTGACCGGCAAGGCGAAGAACAGCCGTTTGAAGGGGCTACCGCTGGGGCGTAGATCCTGAATCATACGAACTCCTGGACATGAAACGTTTGCGCAAGGCTGTAGGACATTACACCTAAGTCTCCCCGTACTTTCGTAACAATAAGTACAAACTACCCCCATGATTGTTTATGCTGGCGCGCTTATGCCATGGCGCATGGCTATTTTTCGACAAGTAAACGTCCATGAAAATTGCACTCGTACTGCTCTTCGTCCTCTCGATCGCCTATGTTCACCTGCGCGGTCGGGTTCGCCACAAGCTGACCCGCCAGCTGGGCGACCACTCCAGCTTCCTGGCGCCGATCAACAGCTTCCTGTACCTGTTTTCCAAGCACCCGGCCAAGCCTTACCTGCCGGTCGAGGCCTTCCCCGAACTGCGGCCGCTGCAGGACCACTGGCAGGAAATCCGCGAGGAGGCCCGCCAGCTGCTGCACGTGGGCGAGATCAAGAAGTCCGACAATTACGATGATGTCGGTTTCAATTCGTTCTTCAAGACTGGCTGGAAACGCTTCTACCTGAAGTGGTACGGCGAAAGCCATCCATCGGCGATGACCCTGTGCCCACGCACCACCGAGTTGCTGCAAGGCATCGGCACGGTCAAGGCCGCCATGTTCGCCACCCTGCCGCCGGGCGCCAAGCTGGTGCGCCATCGTGACCCGTATGCCGGTTCGTACCGCTACCACCTGGGCCTGGACACACCCAACGACGACGGTTGCTACATCGATGTGGACGGCGAGAAGTACTCCTGGCGCGATGGCGAGGGCGTGGTGTTCGACGAGACCTACATCCACTACGCGGCCAACACCACCGAGCACAACCGCATCATCCTGTTCTGTGACGTCGAGCGCCCGCTCAAGTACCGCTGGGCAACCGCGTTCAACCGCTGGTTCAGCCGCAACGTCATGGCTGCTGCCGCCGCCCCCAACGATGCCGGCGACAAGACCGGTGGCATCAACCGGCTGTTCACCCGCATCTACAAGATCCGCGAGCGCGGCAAGGCGCTGAAGAAGCGCAACCGCATGCGTTACTACCTGGAGAAGTGGGTCGTAGTCGCGGCGTTGGTACTGGTGTTCATCTATATCTGACCCAAAGTACAAGCCTCACACTTGCCACTCTTCGACTAGCCTGAAAGCTCCACTCGCAACCTCCCCAAGGTGAAGACGATGAGCATGATGGACTGGGACGCCTACCGTAAGCAGTTGATGGCCGGCATCGGCGATCTCAAGCAACTCTCCCCCGACACCGTGGCCGGCTACATCACCGCTAGCGGTGCGGGGGCCAAGACCAACCACCTGGACGCCAAGACCCGCGAGCTGATCTCCCTCGCCGTGGCCGTGACCACCCGCTGTGACGGCTGCATTGCCGTGCATTCGCAGCAGGCCGTCAAGCACGGTGCCAGCCGCGAGGAAATCGCCGAGGCCCTCGGCGTGGCCGTGGCGATGAATGCCGGTGCAGCCTTGGTCTACTCGGCGCGGGCCATGGATGCGGTGGGCAAGGCCAACGGCTGAGGGCAAACGGTGTCGCCGCCCTTGCGCGACGGCGCCGCGCCACCCAGACTTGCCGCCCCAGCCCTTGCAGGAACCAGCATGATCCACATCCGCCCGATGACGCCCGAAGACTTCGAACGCTTCTGGCCCACCCTCCAGGCCATTGTCCAGGCCCGTGAAACCTACGCATTCGACCCGGCCCTGAGCTTCGAACAGGCTCGCCATCTGTGGCTGGAGCTACCCTTGCACACGCTGGTGGCCGAGCAAGACGGCGAGCTGCTGGCCTCGTACTACCTCAAGGCCAATGCCGCCGGGCCTGGCGGGCACGTGGGCAATTGCGGCTACATGGTTTGCGAACAGGCACGCGGCCGCGGCGTGGCGCGGGTGCTGTGCGAACACTCGCAGAAGCTGGCGCGCCAGGAAGGCTTTCTGGCCCTGCAGTTCAACTCGGTGGTGGCCAGCAACGAAGTGGCGGTGGCACTGTGGCACAAGCTGGGCTTCGAAACGGTTGGCCGCTTGCCCAAGGCCTATCGCCATGCCCGCCTGGGGCTGGTGGACTGCCTGGTGATGTACAAGTGGCTAGCGGATGAGCCGGTGGTAGAGAAGCCGCCGTTGCTGATCGGGCGCAAGAATATCGAGGCGCGGGTCTCGCGGCGACGCGGGCGCTAACCACCTCTTGCAGGTCCGGCCTCTTCGCGGGTGAACCCGCTCCCACCTCGACCGCATAGGCCTCTGGCCCTGTGCAGTACCTGTGGGAGATTCTATGGTTTCTGGCAAGGGCATCAGGGTTGCCAGTGCTCGCCGCGGCATCTTCAGCGTGTGTGAGATCGAGCGCCGCCCGCGCGGCGCATCGCGAGCTGGCGCTCGCTCCTACGTTCGTTTCGGGCCAATTATTCCTATGGGATTTGCGCGCGAACGCCTTGGTGCATGGCTCGATATCGCGTCGTACGAACAAGGCGGTCGCGCGCGCCTGTCACAGGCCGCACTGGCCTGAAACAAACGATCGGGTGGAGGTGACGGGACAAGCCCGTCACCCCTCCCACACCACCGGACGTGCGGTTTTCCGCATCCGGCGGTTGGACAGCACAGCGTGACCGCCATGGCGTTATTCGCACATACATCCTGCTCATAACGCTCGACACAGCTTTCTCCAGCCTCGCCGGATGTCCGCACCTCTTTCCTGCTGGACCTTCACGAGGATCCACCTCGCTATCACCAGCCGGTCCCCCCGTTCATGTCAATCATGGCTACAGGGCGTTGGTTCAAAGAGCAATTGCTTGCCATCCGAAAAACTGGAGACGTATCGCCTATCCTTCGGCCCTTGGCTCCAGACGCATTACCATCCTTCTTCGCTACTACGGCCTCGGCTGACTTCTCGTCCGGTTTCCCGTTCGAGATCTCCCCGGGTAAGGTGCCAAAACCTTCGGTCCGTGCCGCCAGGCTCTACCTGATGTGTCTTTCGGTGACTGTTGGATTTCGCGGTTCCTAGAACGCTTATCGCCCACATCCTGCCTCACTGCCTGTTCGTGTTCCTGCGGTCGTACCTTTGCTACGCGCTTCTTTCAGCTTGGTCTCACGGCGTCCACCTTGCGTTTCGCTACAGTTGTCGTCACTCAGTCTGGTCATCAATCTCAGATGACTGGTTTTGGCCCATGCCGGGCACACTAGGAGCGAGCGCCAGCTCGCGATGCGCCGCGCGGGCGGCGCTCGATCTCACAGGCGCTGCATATCTTGTGGCAAACACTTGTCAGCCCTGATGCGGCCTCTGTGGGAGCGGGCTTGTCCCGCGCAGTTTATGGCACCGGCTTTGCCGGTGTTCGCGGCTAAAGCCGCTCCCACAGGGATAGCGTTAGGCTGAAACCTGTGCAGTACCTGTGTGGCTTGCCGGCGATGAGGCCGGTTCAGGCAATACAAGGCAGTTATTCACATCTCGACCGCATAGGCCTCAAGCCCTGTGCAATACCTGTGGGAGCTGGCTTGCCGGCGATGAGGCCGGTTCAGGCAATACAAGGCAGTTACTCCCACCTCGACCGCATAGGCCTCTGGCCCTGTGCAGTACCTGTGGGAGCTGGCTTGCCGGCGATGAGGCCGGTCCAGGCAATACAAGACAGTTGCCCCCACAAACCCTCAATCACCTCTACCAATCCATCACCAATAGGTTATAAGATAACGTTTCATTTGAAATAAGTTCTTACCAGCGACCCACCATGACAAGCGCCAGCACCACCCCCAGCCTGCTTACCCAGCGCCTGCAGAGCATCGATGCCCTGCGCGGCCTGGTGATCCTGTTCATGCTCCTGGACCACGTCCGCGAGACTTTCTTCCTGCACCGCCAGGTCAGCGACCCGATGGCCATCGACACTACCGAGCCGTCGCTGTTCGTCAGCCGCACCTTGGCCCACCTGTGTGCCCCGGTTTTCGTCCTGCTGACCGGCCTGTCGGCCTGGCTGTACGGCGAGAAGTACCAGGGCCGTGGCGATGTCTCGGCGTTCCTGTTCAAGCGCGGGCTGTTCCTGGTGGTGCTGGAATTCACACTGGTCAACTTTGCCTGGACCTTCCAGCTGCCGCCCAGCGTGATCTACCTACAGGTCATCTGGGCCATCGGCGTCAGCATGATCGCCCTGTCGCTGCTGGTATGGCTGCCGCGCGCCACGCTGCTGGCCCTGGGTGCGGTGATCATCGCCGGCCACAACCTGCTCGACAGCCTGCACTTTGGCGTGGAATCGGCCCTTCACGTGCCATGGGCGATCCTGCATGACCGCGGCTGGCTGGCGTTTTCCGAAACCCTGCGTTTGCGCACGTCCTACCCGGTGCTGCCGTGGATCGGTGTCATCGCCCTGGGCTACGGCCTGGGCCCCTGGTTCGCCCGTAGCAGCGAAGCTGGGCAACGCCAGCACCGCCTGCTGCTGGCCGGGTTGCTCGCGCTGCTGGGTTTTGTCGTGCTGCGTATGTTCAACGGGTATGGTGAAGCACCGTGGAGCGGCTACCCCACCTTCACGCAAACCCTGATGAGTTTCTTCAATATCACCAAATACCCACCGTCGCTGTTGTTCCTGGCCCTGACCCTGGGCTGCGGCCTGCTGTTGCTGCGCGCCTTCGAACGCGCCGGCCAGGCGCGCTGGATCAGTGCCCTGGCGGTGTTCGGGGCGGCACCAATGTTCTTCTACCTGCTGCACTTGTATGTGCTGAAGCTGCTGTACCTGGCCAGTGTGGCGCTGTTCGGCCTCAATCATGGCGACTATTTCGGCTTCGACGGCATTGCGGCGGTATGGCTGGGCGCGGTGCTGCTGGCGGTTTCGCTGTACCTGCCGGTGCGCTGGTTCGCCAGGCTGAAGCAGCGCCGCCGCGACATCCGCTGGCTGAAGTATCTTTAGCTGCAAGCTACAAGCTGCAAGCCGCGCACCGTATGCCTAGGCGCTACCGCTCAGCTTGAAGCTCGAAGCTCGAAGCTTGAAGCTTGAAGCTTGAAGCTCGAAGCCGAAGGCGTCTAAGATGCGGGCCGCCGGTTTCCACCACGGAATTAATAGGGAATCCCAGGCCCGCCAATACGGGCCAAACGGAACTGCCCCCGCAACTGTAAGTGCCGAGCCTGCTCCATCGATGCCACTGGGTGTAACTGCCCGGGAAGGCCGGAGCCGGGCCATGACGCACCAGTCAGGAGACCTGCCGGCCCATTCACCAACCGGCGGGGTGTCCGGGATTGGCCATCAGTGTTGCCCCTGCCGCCAGCGGGGGCTCGGCGATGCCTGTCCGTGCGTTCATTCCGTGAACTGTCCGATAGGAGATCGCCCAGCATGCTGCCCCGTTTCGCCACCCTGCTCGCCGGCCTAGGCCTCACTGGCCTGGCCCAGGCCGCCGCCACCCACTACCCACTGACGGTCGACAACTGCGGCAAGCCGCAAACCTTCGCCCAGGCGCCGCAGCGCGCGGTCACCATCGGCCAGGCCGGCACCGAGATGCTTTATGCGTTGGGCCTGGGCGACAAGTTGGCAGGCACTTCGCTGTGGTTCAACAACGTGCTGCCCGAGTACCAGGCAGTGAACGCCAAGGTGCCGCGCCTGGCCGACAATGACCCCAGCTTCGAGGCCGTGGTCGGTAAACGCCCACAACTGGTGGCGGTGCAGTTCGAGTGGATGGTCGGCGCCCAGGGCGTGGTCGGCACCCGCGAGCAGTTCGACGAGTTGAACATCCCCACCTACCTGCTGCCATCGGATTGTGAAGGCAAGGACAACCTGGTAGGAGCCGATGGCACCCGCTTGCAGGCGTTCCAGGTAGACAGCATTTACAAGAGTGTCAGCCAGCTGGCTGAAATCTTCGACGTGCAGGCGCGCGGCGCAGCGCTGAACGCCGAACTGAAAGGCCGCCTGGACAGTGCCAGAGCGCAACTGGCCGGCAAGGACCTGTCGGGTACCTCGGCAATGTTCTGGTTTTCCAGCGCCGACATCGACATCGACCCCTATGTAGCCGGCCGCCAGGGTGTCGCCGACTTCATGCTGCGCACCCTCGGCGTGCGCAACGTGGTCGAGTCCAGCGAAGAGTGGCCAACCGTAGGCTGGGAAACCCTGGCCAAGGCCAACCCGACCTGGCTGATCATTGCCCGCATGGACCGCCGTCGCTTCCCCGCCGACGACTACCAGAAAAAGCTGGAATTCCTGCGCAGCGACCCGGTAACCCGCAACATGGATGCGGTGAAGCACGATCGCATCATCATCCTCGACGCCGACGCCATGCAGGCCAGCATCCGCCTGTTCACCGGGCTGCAGACCTTGTCCGCAGCCTTCGCTAGCGATAAATCAGCCCAGTGATGCCCCGCCTGTTACCCTGCATCGCGGTTGCCCTGGCAACCTTGTTGGCGGCCCTGCTGGCCGGCACTGCCATCGGCGAAACCAACCTGTCGCCCAGCGTGGTTGGCCAGGTGCTGGCCAACCACCTGTGGCAGGCCGGTTACCCGGTCGACCCGATCGACGCCGGCATCGTCTGGAACTACCGCCTGACTCGCAGCCTGGTCGCGGCGGCCTGCGGTGCCGGCCTGGCCACCTGTGGAGTGATCCTGCAGGCACTGCTGCGCAACCCCTTGGCCGAGCCATACTTGCTGGGGCTATCGGCCGGTGCCTCGACCGGCGCGGTGCTGGTCGGCCTGCTGGGGCTGGGCAGCCTGGCCTTGAGCATGTCCGCCGGGGCCTTCATCGGCGCCCTCGCCGCTTTTGCCCTGGTGCTGGTGCTGGCCCGCGCTGCTGGCCCCAGCAGCAACAACGCCCAGGTGATCCTGGCCGGAATCGCCGGCTCGCAACTTTTCAACGCCCTGACGGCGTTCCTGATCACCAAGTCGGCCACCGCCGAGCAGGCACGCGGCATCCTGTTCTGGCTGCTTGGTAACCTCAGCGGCGTGCGCTGGCCTTCAGTGTGGCTGGCTGTGCCCGTAGCGTTGTTCGGTTTGCTGGTATGCCTGTGGCATCGCCGCGCGCTGGATGCATTCACCTTCGGCGCCGATTCGGCGGCCTCGCTGGGCATTCCGGTGCGACGTACCCAGTTGCTGCTGATCAGTTGTGCGGCGCTGGTGACAGCGGTGATGGTGTCCATCGTCGGCGCCATCGGTTTCGTCGGACTGGTCATTCCTCATGCCCTGCGCCTGCTGCTTGGCCCCGGGCACAGCCGTCTGCTGCCTGCCAGCGCGCTGGGCGGCGCGTTGTTCCTGATTGCCGCCGACATCCTTTCGCGCACACTGATCAGCGGCCAGGTGATCCCGGTGGGCGTGGTCACCGCTCTGATCGGGGCACCGGTGTTCGCGCTGATTCTGGTCAGCCGGCAGGGTCGCCCATGACAGTCATGACGGCTGTACAGATTGCACCGCTGAGCTGCCATGGCCTTGGCCTGCAACTGGCCGGCAACTGCGTGCTCAATGATATCGACCTCAGCGTCGTTGCCGGTGAAACCCTGGGCATCGTCGGCCCCAACGGCTCTGGCAAATCCTCGCTGCTGAAGTTGCTGGCAGGCCTGCGCAAGCCGGCCTGCGGCAGCGTGCAACTGATGGGCGAGCAACTGGCACAGATGCCCCGCCGCCGTGTCGCCCAGACCTTGGCACTGGTCGAGCAACAGGCCGACACCCTCGATGCGATCAGCGTGTTCGACGCGGTTGCCCTTGGCCGAACCCCATGGCTGTCGGCCCTGGCCCCATTCTCCCGGGAGGACCGTGCCATCGTCGAGCAGGCGCTGGCCGACCTCGATGCCTTGCACCTGCGTACACGCCTGTGGGGTTCGCTGTCCGGTGGCGAGCGCCAGCGCGTGCACATCGCCCGCGCCCTGGCCCAGCGCCCGCAGGTGCTGCTGCTGGACGAGCCGACCAACCACCTGGACATCCAGCACCAGCTGAGCCTGCTGCAACAAGTGCAGGCCCTGCCAGTGACCACCCTCGTGGCCCTGCACGACCTCAACCAGGCGCTCACCTGCGACCGGCTTGCAGTGCTCGACAAAGGTCGCCTGGTCGACCTCGGTACACCGTTCGAGGTACTTACCCCCGAGCGCCTGCTGAGCACCTTTGGCGTTCACGCCCACTACCTCACCGACCCCTTCGACGGCGCGCGCATCCTGCGCTTTCGCGCCACCTGACCCAGGAAGTTCTGCCCATGCTGTTGCGCCCTGTCGCCCTGCTGCTCGCCAGCGCCCTGCTTGCGCCGCTCGCCCTCGCAGACTCTGCCCAATCGCAAAGCAGCGGCTTTGTCGAGGATGCCAGCTGGAGCATCCTCAACCGCAGCGTATTCGACCAGCGCGATTACAAGCACGGCGGGCGCAACAGTGCCGCGCGCAATGCCTACAAACCGCGCAACGAGCGCAACGGCAAGGCCGAGGAATGGGCCTATGGCTTGATGGGTACCTTCCAGTCTGGCTACACCCAGGGGCTGATCGGCGTCGGGGTCGATGCCCATGCCTACCTGGGCGTACAACTGGACAGCGGCGGTGGGCGTGCCGGCAAGGCGCGGCTGCTCGGGCTCGATAACGACGGGCAGCCAAAAAACGAATACAGCCGGGGCGGCGCTGCGCTCAAGCTGCGCGTATCCAACACTGTGCTGTCCTACGGTGAACAACGGGTCAAGACGCCCGTGTTCAGCTCCTCCGACAGCCGCCTGCTGCCCGAGACCGCCACCGGTTTTTTTCTCACCAGCAACGAGTTGGACACCCTCAAGCTGGTAGCCGGGCACTTCAACGAAAGCACCGATCGCAACGCCTCCAGCCACGATCAGGGTTTTGTGGTGAACTACTCCAACGGCCGCCAGGGCAACAGCTTCGACCTGGCCGGCATGGTGTGGAACCCTGACGCAGCCTTCAGCGGCAGCCTGTACACCTCGCGCTATGAAGACAGCTGGAACCAGCACTACCTGGGCAGTACCCTCAGCCATGCGCTGGATGACCGCCGTAGCCTCAGCCTCGACCTCAACCTGTACCGCACCACCGATACCGGCAAGGCGCTGTCCGGGCGTATCGACAATACGACCTGGAGCCTGCTCTCGCGTTACAACCAAGGGCCACACGGCTTCAGCCTGGGCTGGCAGCAAGTGGACGGCAACACGCCATTCGACTATGTGACGCGGGGCGCGATCTTCATTTCCAACGCGGTACAGATGTCGGATTTCAACGCACCTAACGAAAAATCATGGCAGGCGCGCTATGACCTGAACATGGGCGCCTACGGTGTGCCCGGGTTGAACCTGACCGCGCTGTACGTGCGCGGGTTCGATATCGATGGCACGCATGTCGACCCCAATGGTGGGTATGCGTACCTGGGCTACGGCAAGGGTGGCAAGCATTGGGAGCGCGACCTTGAGGCGCGGTACGTGGTGCAGAGTGACAAGGCCAAGGGCACCACGTTCTCGCTGAGGCATAACGTGCACCGCGGGAACACGGCGCAGGCGGAGCTGGATGGGGACCAGATACGGCTGGCGGTCGAGTGGCCGATATCCGGTGGGTTCTGATAGACCGCGTGCCTGGATTGGGGCTGCTTTGCAGCCTCACGATCCATCAGGCAACCGGGCCACCCGTAGGCAACAACCCCCACTCCATCCGTTCCTGCACACTCATCGCCGCCGCCACCTCGGCAAACGCGCGCTCCAGTTCCGAACTGACATGGCCAAAAGCCCGGTACCTGGTCAGCAAATAGCGCTTCACCGCCCTTGGCCAAAGCTTTTCCTTATGCGCCGCTTTGATGATACCGCTGGCATGATGCCGCTTTGCCCCACGCCACAAGGCCAACAACCGGCTCTCGAAATCGTCATGGGTCCACGAGTCTGTGCGGTCGTCGAACTCGTCCAGCAGCCTGAGTTTATACAGGGCCATGTATGCCATCGTGAATCTCCCCCCGATGCAATGAATTAATCGTGCACGGGGAAAAATAAGCAAGCCGTTCCGCCATGGAAATGAACGTGTAGAGTACGCGCAAAGCACCGTTGTAGGCGCTTTCCTACAACTCAGCCCAAGCGCAGCTGCATGTGCGTGGTCTGCCAGACCGGATCTTGCTCCACATCCACGACTGCAAACCCCAGCGTGCCGCTCAAGGCAAATCACCGGGCTCGTCGTGGCCAGGCGGACATCGTTATAATCGGCAGTCTTCACTGCCCGACCAGGCCACGCCATGCCTCGCCTCCACAAGTTGCTGTTGCCCCTGTTGCTGACTGCTGCCCTCGCCGCCTGCGACCAGAAGCCCTCCCGTGAAGAACAGATCCTTGCCCAGCTGCCGCTGCAGGATGCCTACACGCATAACATCGAACGCATGGCCGAGCTGCTCGGCCGCACGCACCCGCAGCTGTCGCAAGCCACCATCCAGGATGTATTGCGCAAGCACCTGACGGTCGAGGACCAACGCCAGGACCTGTTCCGCCTGTACAGCGAGAAGAACTTCAGCGACGCCGAATTCGCCACCATCGTCGCTGCCACCCAGGACCCGGCCAAGGCCCGTGCCCTGGAAAACTCTGAGGACGGCAAGCGCCTGAGCGAAAAGCTCACAGCCCTGATGCGCGAGACGGCCCGCGACGTGAAGGTGCAGGCCTTGGTCGAGCAGCGCATGCAACAGGTGGAAGACGAGCTGAACGCGCTGGAAAAGGCAGGCTCTTGAACGGCTCTTGAACGTGGCCGGCAAGGCCATTCCCATTTCGTAGCCCTATTTCGACGGGTAACCCGCTGCCCTCGAGGCTGGCGCATTACCTGTGCAGGCTGTGTGAAAACTCAAAATCAGAGATCAGCCCGCCAGGGCTGATCTCTGATTGAGATTCTCAGATACCCGAGAGATACCTCTCAGGCCAGCATATCCAGCAGCCTGCGGGTTCCCAGGATGTTGATGGTTCGCTTCAGGTTGTAGCTGGTCACTGCCAGCGCCATCTCAGCTTTGGCTCCCTGTACTTGGCGCAGCAGGAACCGCCCGGTTCCCAGTGCCCACTGCTTCAAGTTGCCGAAAGGATGCTCGACAGTACTTTTCCGCCTCAGCATCATGTCCGGATTGGCATTCAAGCGTTTGGTCATTCGTTCAAACGCTGCCTCATTGGGATGGCGCTTCAGCG